>WRAN01000008.1 GCA_009780185.1 Defluviitaleaceae bacterium
CACAAAAATAGTGCGCTACAATTAAGGCGTGACGTATTGTCGGCCTTAAAATCAAAAATTTTGGAGGTCGATAATAAATGAGTAAGATAATTGCAATCTATGTGCGCCGTTCTGTAAGCGACAATGATAACAACTCACTATCTATTGATAGTCAAAAAGTGGACTGCGTAAAATCCTTGCGAGGAGGTGAAGAATACCGTATTTACTGTGATGAGGGTAAAAGTGCTAAGGGCATTAAACATCGTCCTGCATTTATGCAAATGATGAGTGATGCCAAAGAGGGTCTGCTAGAGCGGATTATCGTCAAAAAGTATGACCGCTTTAGCCGAAATATGAGGGATTACCTCAATGTCACAGACGAATTGGACAAGTATGGTGTAGGCGTATCTTCATTGAGCGAACCGTTTAACACTACTACCAAAGAAGGTCGGCTCATGCGTAACAACCTTTTAAGTTTTGCAGAATTTGAACGTGAAACCATAGCTGAAAGAGTTGCGGATGCCTACAATACCAGAGCGCATGAAACTGGATTTTATCTAGGCGGTCAAGTCTGTTATGGTTACGAACCAGAACGACGGAAGGTTGACGGCAAAGCTGGCTCGGTACTTGTTCCTTCTGACAAAGCCCATGTGATTCAGAAAGCCTATGAAATTTATAAAAACCCTGACACTTCGCTTGCTGATATTGTGGATTACTTCAAAGATAACGATATTGAAGTAAATATCCCACGGCGGGCAAGAGCATACAGTGACGAACAAGCAATAAAAGCCAACGGTGGTATGTCCAATATGGATAGAAGCCATTTTTCAAAACTACTTGATAGCCCATTATATGTAAAAGCCGACAAAGACGTATATCAGTATCTCGTTTCCAAAGGCTATGAAATACTCGACGATATTGAAGCCTTTAATGGGGTTCATGGGTTGTTTCGGCACTCGAAGATAAAGGGTAAACAAGCAACTAGGGATTCTGGCGAATATTTCTATATCAAAGTTGGCTATCATGAAGGACTTGTCGATTCTGACACATGGCTTGCCGTACAGGATAAGAAGTCGCACAACAAACGTATACCCAATAACATTAGTGCAAAAAATTCATGGCTTGTTGGTTTAACAAAATGCGGGCATTGCGGATATAGCTTTACAATCAACTATAGTTGGAATAAGGCTAAAACCGTATTGTGGCGGTATTACATTGACCACGGAAAGAACAGGTCGAATGGGTGTGTACACAAGCGTGTGAAAACAAAGCCCGATGCTGTAGAAGAGGCTGTGTTCAATGCAATGAAGGAACGGCTTGAAAACATCAAAATCGCCAAAATTGCCAAGTCTAAACCAGATAGCGAAGCGGAAACCATTAAAACAGCTATTATTCGTGCTGACAGTGAAATTCGTGAGTTGATGGACAAATTGGCAAAAGCTGACGATGTGCTTTTCAGTTATATCCAAGGCAGGATAAAGGAAATTCATTCCAGAAAGTCCGACCTCGAAGCCAAGTTGAGAGCCAAAGCCAGAAAGCACAAAGAAATTGACACAGCTCCACTAGATAAACCACTAAGCCGCTGGGATTCCCTCACAACAGAAGAAAAACACGCCCTCGCCACAACGATGATTGATGTCATCTACGTGTCGGATGAGCGTGGAATTG
The DNA here is from genome assembly GCA_009780185.1 of Defluviitaleaceae bacterium. Taxonomy (GTDB): domain Bacteria; phylum Bacillota; class Clostridia; order Lachnospirales; family WQUN01; genus WRAN01. The sequence goes on from WRAN01000008.1 coordinate 1,648, forward strand.
AAATTAACTTTAGTATTTAACTGTATATAAGGTGTGTACATAGGCTCATCCAAGGCTAATACAATTGCCTCAGCTTCACCATAATCTAACTGCGACAAAAGAAGGCTGGCGGCGAATCTATTCTGTATCTGTTTAACATGAATATAATCCTCAGTATCTATACATCATGCCCTGGCTTATCACTAGGCAAACTGATTTCATCACGTACACCGTTAGACACAACAACCTGACCAAACAAACTTTTAAGCAAACATAGCCTACCTATCTTGTAAAGGCTCAAAATTGGCGTTGTATTTGAGACGATTATCATAAAGCCAAATCTCGCAATATTTTCATATCTTCGTGATAGTCATCTGTATCATAGAATATCCGTGTTCCAGGCTTTCTGCATTATAGCCACATTGTTTTCATAAAACCTGCGCTATAAAGCAGTATATACTTGCTAAAATGCCTCGCCTGCGTTTGCACCCTTTATACAACACTCAAACACGGAACCAAATCATCAACACGATAGTATAAGTCTCGTGTTAATGTTCTGGTTTCTGAATAAAATGCTTATATTATGTGCAAATTCATTTTTCAAAAACTACCTTAAAGTCCTCAAAAACCACAGGCATATTTTCTGTAAACTCATATCCCAGTATTTTGCCTTCTTCTGTAAAGAATCGCCTATGTGATCTTTGCCATGATTCTAAAGTATCATCTTCACCCTCACGTTTACAGATATCAAAAGTTATCTCGTTAAATGGCAAAATCGAAATATTTGTTGTTTCAATTACACAACGAGGATTCCCATTCCAATCAGTGACAATGCTATAGTCGCCTTTTTGCGGAATACGCTCTCCTTTACACTCATATGCAAGCAAACTACCTGCGGTTGATTGTTTCACTCCAGACAACACCAGTGCTAATAGACCATTTGCGGCTTCTTCTGTCAGGTCAAAGTGAAAACTTTCGATGTAGTTTGTTGTGCTACCCTTGCTTGTTGTAGTCAAAAATTCTCGCCAAAATTCTTTTATGGTCAACATAAATTTCCTCCCTAAATACGAATTTTCACTAAACTATAACATATCGCGTGGACTCTGTGTCCAAAAACGAGAGGACATTGAATATCGTGGGATTGTATCAATCCCACCATCCAAACCCCCGGTTGGAAGTTAGCTTTGATACAATAACATGATGCATTAAAGATAGCCCATATTTGGGCTTTTGCGTTGCAGTGGCATTATTATCATATAAATCTGTACCATTAAACTGTTTGTTTGCATAATATCTCGCTTTTGTCTGCACCCTTTGTGTGGCACTTGAACACGAAATAAGAACCTTAACACGATTGTACGGGTTTCGTGTTAAGGCTCTTATTTTTTAATACTGCTTACTCAATATGTTACACTCCAACGTTTACTGTCCACCATTCAACAATTTCTTTTAATTTACTTAAAATGTCAGGGGTAGGGTTGTGAAACTGGATCTCTGATATACACACATTGCTGTAGTCTTTGCCAAAAATGTTTTTGCTTGCACCCGGTTCGCTACCGCAGCCGCAAGGTTCACCTTTGTGAACACTACATATCTTAATATTTGCAATAATAAGCTCCTTCAAATCATTGCTTAGTGAGTTCCATTCCGGCTCGGAAACAACAGGTACATCACATATAAACCATTCCCCGTCATCTTGCATATTAAACACAACTAAACAGGGTGATTTTTCGTTTATGACAAAACGGCAACCATTCTCCCATTCCATATTCGGGGACAAACCTCTTGCAATTAAATAATCGACAAAATCCAATGCGTTTGTTAAGGCTTCGCCTTTAAGATTACTTTTAAGGGCATCTTTAATTTCCATAGCCGTTCAGTCCTCTCAAATTTTCTACTTCCACTGCATAAATTTTCTTCGCAACTCTACACTACAAGTGTAGCATAACTGTATGGATTATGCTCCCATAAATGTAAAGAGCGTCTGACTCGTGTCATTGTATCACTCTCGCCATCCAACCCCCCATACGGACTACAGCTATGATACAATTACATTAAGTCTCAAATAGCTTATAGTATAGGGTATCTCTTGAATACGAAACCCTTAACACGATTGTCAAGGGTTTCGTATTCATCATGAAACAAAACAAAAAACCGCGCATTACACGCGGTTTTCTTTATCATACAATATCACTTTAAGCTATATTTTCAATTTTACGAGTCGATTTACGCAATATAATTATACCGGCACCAACTAGTGCAATAAAAAGTACAGATACGCCTGATAGTATAAACATCTGTGTACCCCTACCACCGGTTAGTGGAAGCACAAAATCCCGCCAGTTTAAGATGTTATAGGTTTCATCATATCCGGCACGGGGTGTGATACTTGGCATCGGTACGCCACCGACCTCGGTCACACTTAAAGTCGGATAAGCGGGCATTGCAGCGGTATTAACAGTAATGCGCCACTGCCCTAAAGGAAGTTGAAACCCTGCCGGAGGCACAGTCTCAAGCAATTGATAATACCGTCCCGGCCTCATGCGAAAGACCATCGCGTCAGTTGTTGAACTTGTGCGCACCGTGCCAATTTCTGTCCACTGGTTTGCACCAGAGCCTATCATATCAGCCGTCAGTAATCCCGGCGCAGGTATATTGGGCATACCATCTCCATTGTATACAAATAATCTAAACTGAGCACCGGATAACCTGGCACCGGTATGGTCAGTCTTCCAGAAATCAAACTCATATGGCGTATTCCCAACTAGCTGCCAGATATGTCCTTCATAAGGTGTATCGTTAGCTCCAATAACTGGCGTAAGGAAGGACGGATTGTGATCATAAGCAGCAAAAACAGGTGTAACGCCTACTTGCTGGCTCGCTGTTACAAGCCAATGTCCCGGTGGGGTTCGGTACCCGGCGGGTGCCTGTATTTCCCGCAACCTAAATACTGTGTTAACTGTGGGCAGTAATTCAAGACGCTCATTAAAAGTCTCACCTATGAATACCATACCGTTTATGTCACTTTCCACATACTCCTGTGGAAGAGGAGGATATGCCCGTACCCACTCTGTTCCGCCACCACTGGCTGGGATTTCTCGCTCTAAAACAAACCTGGCACCTGGCAACCTGTTAAGCCCTCCCAGAGAGTTTTCGGTACTGGCGGTTGCGCCCACCTTATAGAATTCCAAGCGCAGACCCCATATGGCAATAAAGTAATATGAAGGCCCGGAGGCTACCATGTTATTAATCTGATCTTCTGTCCATAGTGCCGGTAAAGGAGCCCCTGAGGCCACAGCAGTACCATCTGGGTTTAGAGGTTGATTGTTAATATCCACTCTTCGCCAGCCGGCAAAATACAGGCCTGGGTCATTGGGCCATGCGGCACCTGTGGCGCTTATTGCGGCTGGTACTCGCTGGGTTGCAAGGTTAGTGCTAAGGGAAAGACCCTCAGGCACCTGGCGCACCACATTGGCATTAGTCGCAAGGCCGTCAAGTCGACCGCGGGTATGGCCAGCTCTAAATGTTACTGTAGACAACCATTCGCCAAACAAGTGAGTTTCATCCATAACCTGTCTTGGGCCATTTGGGCTATATATACGCCTTCCATTGGGTTCATCAGAATCTAACGCAAACCAATTTCCGCTAAATGCGCTATTGGGCCAGCCCGGACGCTGCGGAAGCTCGTTTTGCGCTGGTATGATGTTGATAAAGCTCCCAAGAATATGGGATCGTATCAAAGGCGTACCTACAGGTGCGGGAGAAAGAGCTGGGATATATCCACCAGCGGCAAGCCCGCCTGGGCCAGATGGATGGAAGTGTACAGGTGCACTAAATACCGCATAGTATCTTCTTGCCATCAGTACATTGTTTGTATTCAATGAAGCCGGCATGTTGTTTATATTGGGAATAGGAACAGGGAACCAGTTGACAAAGGTACGAGCACCCCATGTAGGAGCATATTGCGAGTTAGGTACTGGCCACGGAGCAGGCAGAGGTTGACCTATAATAACAGGCCTATGCACCGCACCCACTGGTGCCATATCTACGGCATCGCCACCTACACCAGGATCAAAAATCAGATATGGCCCCCAGATTGCAAAAATAGTTGTGTTGCCTTCTATCGGAGTATCAGCAGTTACCCATGTCATCCCAGGTGTACATACACCGTCAGAATTTCTATGCCATCCCAATAGTGAATATCCCGCGTCACGAGGGATGTTGAACAGCTGAATCCAGTCCCCTCCACTGACATTGGTTGCCCTGGGAGGGAACTCTGCGGCAGGGTCTCTGGGCCAGCCGCCTCTGTTACCAGTAAGACCTCCGGTTCCTGCCCAGTTGCCAGTAACACCAGTACCGCCCCACGTGGACCATATATCATCTACACTACGCAGGTGGGCATGACGAGTCTCTAGAAGGCGTGTTGAGTTAACGGAATGCCCATCAGCAATACGTACAAATCTTGTATCGTTCGCAAAACCGGAATTTATAGAAGAATGGTTGGTGTTAAATGCTAGCTCACCGCCCCATTGGGTATAAATACGCAAATAATCATTGCCGTTTGCCATTGGTTGGAGTTCATTTGCTGGAAATAGATCAAAAAACGCTTGATTAAATCGTGTGGAACTCGTAATTTGCGACCCGTAATCAAATCTAGCTTGCTGATCTGTGTTAAACGAATATGAAGGGCCGATTTGTGTATAACCATTACGGGTATAAAACACACGCCACCCTGGTGATCCACTTACGCTATACATACCCTGAAACCATACAGTACCGGTGGCAGTATCCCATTGTCCCCATCTAACGTTATTCATTTCGGTAGTGGTAAAACCGATGGCCATGGTACGCACAATTTCTGTAACCCCTGCAGGGAGATCATTGCCATTACCTGCTAAAATCAAATCAAAGGCTGGCGCCCATACAGCATAAAGGTTTAGAGTTCCGTTGGGAAGCACACCGGCTTGCACTGTACTTAATGGCGTAGAGATATGAAAAACCCTATCAGTATTGTTGAAATTATTAATTTGGTTGACAGAATCCCATATAGCAGAACCAATTGGCGTCGGTTGCCCGTTCGCCTGAAATACAGGCAAATTAGGATCTTCTGCCCAGCCAACAAATACATACCCGGCTCTCCTTGGGTTTCTGGGCCACCTTTGATTAACGGGATGAACGGTTGCTGATATAGCATTACCATAGCCATATCGCCTTCTAATCATTGGGCTGTAGCGGTCTGCATAATTTACATTTGCTGCCTCAAGCTGCCCATTGTGATATCTCAAGTTTGTTTCGGGTATAGATGGCGCAGTGATATCGATGTTGTAACCACTTACAGTAGTCCGAGTTAAAAAGAAACGGTCACTGACATGCCCTTGGTATGGGCGATGTGTAGGCCAATATGCATAACCGTGGTTGCCTTCAATGTTGATGTTTGCAACCGGAGCATTAAGGTGAAAGTTTACATAAACATTGGGCGGGGGATTATGCCGCCAGTGGGCGTATGCTGTTATATTGCCGTTAATAATTGTGTCACCGGTAATCCGATTAGCGCCTTGGGTTTCCGGCCAGCTGTTCATCCAGTAGTCATAACCAGCCAAATCAGCAGGTATAACAGCCACAGGCCTGTCCCACCAGCCATTAAATATATGCGCGTCTCTTGTTGGGGCAGTATCGGGTGGCATACCCGCAAATATAGGCTGATGCGCAATAAAAGTTTGCCCATCGAATGTTCCCGCGTTGTAACGGATTCTGCGCCCGTTTTGGTTTATTGTCCTTTCGTGCTGAGGTAAACTTGGAAGAATATCGCGATAGTTTATTACATTGCTGGTATGTGGGGAAAAATTCGAACTCCATTCCAATGAAAAGCCCTGATTACCATGGACACCCCCGTTTATGTTGAATGTCACCCTATATACCCAATGGGCATATACCGTCATATCCTCGGTAACAATACCCGTTGGGGGATACATGCCGTCGTTTACAAGCCTCGCTTGGCCAGTTGGGAAACCTTGAGGCATTATGTTTATAGCCGCCTGGGGAGGGGCTTGGTTATTAATGTGAGTAGAGGCAGAGCCCGCAGGGGCAAAACGCCGATTATCTGTGTTGCCAGGGGCTGGCCCACCTTCAATCCAACCATCGGGGGTCGTCCACCAGCCCTCAAGGCTGTATCTTGGCCTATTTTGACCATTGCTGCCATTAGCCCCTGGCACAGCCATCCAGTTACTGGGCATAGCCACATTGGGCGCAGAGCGAGGCATCCATGTACCTGCGTTTGGGTTTACGACGCCGCTTGCCCCAGGGTTTACAAGGCCAGAGCCTGGATAGTATGGGGTGGTAAATGCAGGGTTGCGAGAATTATCTGGAAGTAATCTGGGGATATGACTAGGGTCGCCAAAGGGCGCATTGGGTATCCATGGCCGTTGCCTATTTTGCCGATACCATTCCAAGGGAATTGCATTTGGCTGATTCCACGGTGCACCATCTACAGATGTCCCTGTAGGCAAACCCAAGCCAGTGCTGGCATCGCCACCCAAGCCGGAGTCAACAATACTTCTACGATTTAACACCCAGCGATATAAGCGATGAGGCTGAGATGAGCTACCCGCACCCAAGGAAGGAACCTGAGTTATCCAGCTGGCATCGTAATTCATGTCAAACATAACAAGGTGGGTTACCAATTGCCATCTTGCGGCAATTTCCACTGCACTGGTGATTATAGAGTAGCGATTCATGGATACTGCTGGTGGTGGCGCTGGATGCGTAGTATTTTCATTGGGTATACGATAATTGTACCAGCCCCAGAAGGTGAAGCCACTGCGTTCAGGGTTAACAGGGAAGGTAACAGGCAGTCCAAAGTTTTGAGCCTCATCAAAGGACCATGTATTGGGAATACGCCTGTATACATATGAATTAGGGTTGGTTGGGGCATTGGGGTTGGCTGCGGGGAAGAATATCCCATTGCCATTGAACGTAACATTGAAGCCCCATACGGCATATACAGTCAACCCACCTTCAGGGATAGGCGTGCTACCAGAAAATCTATTGGCGTAGTCGGTTACGAGGGGGTCGCGCCCATACGGGTCGAGACTCCACCACATAAAGGCCCGTCCACCAAAGTCTGGTGGGTTGGGCAAAACCCCTAATGTACCATTGGTGCCAGTAAGACGGTAGGCGTGTCCATCAGGTGTAACGCCACCGTTAGGGTGAAAGTCTACTCGCCGCCCGGCTCCAAAAGGCATGATTCCAATGTACCCAGGAGCATATCCTATGTAGTCGTATTCATCATAATAATCGGTTTTAGATGAATAGTATTCGCTAGATGGAGCATCTCCTATGTCTGCATACGGATTGTAACCATAGTCTTCGATATATTGGTATAGGGTACTTTCATATTCTTCATAGTCCCCTGTTATGTACGCATTGTCATCTCCATAGTCAATGGCAAATACAATCACTGCTGTAATAATCAGTAAAAAAAGCATAGATGCAGCAATGCGAACCTTAGAAAGGCTTTGGCATCGCTTTCTTATTTTTTTATATATCATAAGTTACCCATCCTTCCATCCAGGGAAAATTCATTAAACTAGACATGAACAGTATACAATCGACATGGGAAATATCAATCTGTAAACTCTCCCATTTCATATTTGTTATAAAAACGTAATCTTACAAAAAAATAACGAGTCAAACTATTTTATAGCAATTCACCTTTAAATCAGCCGGAACTGTTTAAAGGGGGAATTGCTATACATAATTTGACTCGTTATTTATCAACATTTGATTATATGCTACTATAGCAAATTAATTCTCTACTAGCTGTTAGCCATGCGTTTATAAGCCGCAAGCCGCCGTTTTGCATCCTGTTCACAATTGACAAACAGCGTCTCGGCTAAATCTGGGAACTGACGCTGCAAGGTAGTATACCTGGTTTCACTTTGAATAAATTCCTGGAAAGCCTCCGGCTTTGGATCCTTAGAATCCATAATAAACGGATTCTTACCCTCATCAGCCAGTAACGGATTGTACCGATACAGATGCCAATATCCGGCCTCAACCGCCCTTTTCATCTGAACTTGAGCATTAGCCATACCACCCCTAACCCCATGGTTGATACAGGTAGCATAAGCAATAACAATAGAAGGCCCAGGGAAGGCTTCCGCTTCCTTGATAGCCTTAATAGTCTGGTTGTAATCCGCACCCATGGCAATCTGGGCCACATAAACCGTACCATAACTCATAGCCATCTGCCCAAGGTCTTTCTTCCCAACCTTCTTGCCACTAAAGGTAAACTTAGCAACCGAAGCCGCAGGAGAAGCCTTAGAAGACTGCCCGCCGGTGTTGGAGTACACTTCTGTGTCCATAACCAGCAAGTTAATATCCTCACCGGACGCGATTACATGGTCAAGCCCGCCAAATCCAATATCATAGGCCCAACCGTCGCCACCAAATGCCCATACAGACTTCTTAACCAGCATATCATCTTCCATTTGGATATGCTTATAAAGCTTATCCCAGTCACAACCGCAACTTCCACAGAAATCAATTGCGGCTTTATTAGCTTTGCGGAGGCGCTCGCTGGCAGCTTTGGATTTTTCTCCATCATTGAAGGCTTCTAGCCACTCACGACCAGCGGCTTGAAGCTCCGCTACTACTTCATGATTATCTTCGAACTGTACATCCGTTATTTCCCTAACCACCTCAGCCAACTTATTCCGGCGCTGCTTAATAGCAAGCTGAAAGCCCATGCTAAACTCGGCAGTATCCTCAAACAGAGAGTTAGCCCATGATGGGCCTTGCCCCTTGGCATTCTTGGTATAAGGAGTAGAAGGCGCACTGCCGCCCCAAATCGACGAACATCCCGTGGCATTTCCAATATAAAGCCTGTCACCATACAATTGCGTAATAAGCTTAGTATAAGGCGTCTCACCACATCCGGCGCACGCGCCTGAGAATTCAAGTAGTGGCACCTCAAACTGGCTGCCCTTTTGAGTATACTTATCAAAGGGGTTATCCTTATGGTCAAGTGCAATCAAATAATCCCAATGAGGCTTTTCGGTATCTAACCGTGTCTCAAACGACTCCATTACAAGGGCTTTTTCCTTAGTGGGGCACTCCATGGCACAAACCCCGCAACCATAACAGTCCAGTGGCGAAACCTGAATACGATACTCAAAATCCTCCGCACCGCGGCATTTCAACGTAGCCATAGTATCCGGGGCCGCCTTAGCCTCATCAGCAGTCACAAGAAACGGACGGATAGTAGCATGAGGACATACATAAGCACAGCGATTACACTGGATACACTGTTCATGCACCCAGCGAGGTACGTCTACAGCCACGCCGCGCTTTTCAAAGGCAGAGGTCCCCTGCTCAAAAGTACCATCTTCCCGGCCCTTAAACGCAGACACAGGAATCAAATCACCTTTAAGCGCATTGATAGGCATAGCAAAATCTTTAACAAAAGAAGGAATCTTGCTAAGATCAGCTCCAGGCGCATCTTTTGCATTGACCCAGTCAGCAGGCACAGCAATTTCCCGCACCTCAGCAGCACCGGCATCAATACAGGCGTAGTTTTTATTAACAATATCGTCACCGCGATGCCCGAAGGAAGCTTTTGCAGCATCCTTCATATGATCTATGGCTTCATCAATTGGGATGATATTAGTAAGCTTGAAAAATGCCGCCTGCAACACAGTACTAATCTGCCGCATACCTATTTTCTTTACGATTGACGTAGCATCAATAGCATAGAACTTCGCCTTCTTACTAGCCAGTGCCCTCTTCATGGAAGCGGGCAACTTCTCATTCAGTTCTTCATCATTCCAAAGGCAGTTGAGCAGGAACGTACCTCCAGTTTTAAGGTCGCTAAGCATATCATACTTATCTACATAAGAAGGATTATGACAGGCCACAAAATTAGCCGCCTTAACCAAGTAAGTTGAACGAATAGGTTCCGTACCAAAACGAAGATGGCTTTGAGTCACGCCCCCAGACTTTTTAGAGTCATAGGAGAAATAAGCCTGAGAATACATATCCGTATGGTCACCAATAATCTTGATAGAGTTCTTATTTGCCCCAACCGTACCATCAGATCCAATACCCCAAAACTTAGCGGAATAGGTGCTCTCCGGCACAAGATCAAGATAATCCCCGACTGTCAATGAAGTATTGGTAACATCGTCGTTAATCCCCACGGTAAAGTGGTTAAGAGGCTTATCCTTCTTTAGATTTTCAAATACAGCAACAATTTGTGACGGAAATACATCCTTAGAACCTAGGCCGTAGCGTCCACCTACGATAGTAGGCATTTGACCGCCTTCCTCAATAAACACTGTACATACATCCTGATAAAGGGGCTCCCCTAAGGAACCAGGCTCCTTGGTACGGTCAAGCACAGCAATCTTCTTCACAGACTTAGGAATAACACTAAGAAAATGCTTTGCAGAGAACGGCCGATACAAGTGAACCGTAATAAGCCCTACTTTTTCACCCTTAGAGTTAAGATAATCTACAGTCTCCTCAATAGCCTCACAAGCAGACCCCATAGCAATAATTACATGCTCAGCATCAGCCGCACCATGATAATTGAACAATCCATAATTGCGTCCAGTAATTTTATTAATCTCATTCATATACTCTTCCACAACTTCAGGGATAGCCTGATAGAAGGTATTATTAGCCTCACGAGCCTGGAAGAATATATCTGGATTTTGTGCGGTACCCCTGAGTACAGGATGCTCAGGATTTAACGCATTGGCACGAAAACGAGCAATAGCCTCATGATCCACCATGCGCTCAAACTCTTTATAATCAATAACTTCAATTTTCTGGGCTTCATGAGATGTCCTAAACCCGTCAAAAAAATGCAAAAACGGCACCCGTCCCTTAATCGCAGAAAGATGAGCCACAGGCGCAATATGCATTACTTGCTGCACACTGGAAGAAGCCAGCATGGCAAATCCAGTCTGCCGACAAGCCATAACATCGGAATGATCACCAAAAATAGAAAGAGCCTGACTAGCCACTGCCCGCGCACTTACATGAAGTACCCCAGGCAGAAGCTCTCCGGCCATTTTGAACATACTGGGAATCATAAGAAGCAAACCCTGACTCGCAGTATAACTGGTTGTCAGCGCCCCAGCCTGCAAAGAACCATGCATAGTAGCCGCAGCCCCAGCTTCTGATTGCATTTCCACCACTTGTAGTGGCTGGCCAAAAATATTTTTCTTACCAGTTGCCGCCCACTCATCACAAAACTCCGCCATATTAGACGACGGCGTAATAGGATTAATCCCGGCAACCTCAGTAAATGCATATGAAACATATGCAGCTGCTTCATTGCCATCCATTACTTTCATGACTTTTTTGTTCACTTAATTCCTCCTTTGGATAAACTACTAACTAATATTAAATTCTTGACCGTAACAATTACTATTATACTTTACCATTATCAACCTGAAAAGAGCACAAAAAAAGACCGAGCCCGCTTTTGGCTCAATCTTTTATCTATTTTCTATCCTATTTATACAGATTACTCTGCATAGCCATATTCAATATTTATATCACAATCATATCCCGGTAGTAACAACCTTACTTCCTTAGCTATCAAATCCCTCAATACCAGAGCATTATCCTTTTTAATCACAAGGGGAAACTCTAAATCAAACACAATAATCGGCTTAGGCACTTCATCTATTATCCTAAACTCGTTGGGGTGCAAACTAGGATGTTCTTTTGCAATAAAATCTTGAGTTATGCCAACAATATTGCGCAATCTTTCGTCTCCTAAATCAATAGGAGTTAGCTGGATAACAATAGGAATCCTCAATTGTTTATCCACAGAACATCTGATTTCTTTAACTATGCTATAAGAATCTTTAAGGGGTAAATCCATAGGAACTTCAACATATACGCTTGCCATATCCCGCCCCGGCCCGTAACTATGGACTACTAAATCATGCACCCCCAAAACACCTTCATGGCCTTTGATAATTTCCTTTATTTTATTAGCTATAGACCCGTCAGAAGGGTTGCCGATAATCCTGCCCAGGGATTCTTTGGCAACATTGTACCCTGCCCTTAAAAACACAAGCCCAAGTAAAACCCCGACATAACCATCAATGCTAATCCCAGTGATTAAGGCAAATATCAAAGAAAACAGTGCCACAGCGTTAATGAGTACATCATTGCGAGAGTCCACTCCAACAGCCATAAGAGTATTAGAATTGATAGCCTTTCCCAGCTTCTTGTTAAAGACCATCATCCAAAGCTTCACAACCATACTAAAAACCATTACAACAACGGCCCAAATACTAAAATATAAAGTCTCCGGGTCAATAATAGCGGTGATAGAACTACGCACCACTTCATAACCTGTCACAAGAATAATCCCAGCCACAGCCAAGCTAATAAGATACTCTATACGGGCATGTCCAAAAGGATGCTCCCGGTCAGCCGGCTTTGCCGACCACCGAAACCCCAATATAGTAAGCAAAGAAGTTAAGCAGTCCGTTAAATTATTAAAGGCATCCGCGGTAATAGCAACACTATTAGTTATAGCCCCGACAATAAACTTCAAGACAGATAAAATAATATTCAATAAAATGCCACTAACGCCGGAAATGATACCGTATTTTTCCCTAACAGTCGTGGACTCAGTATTTTGGTAGTCCTTCACAAACAACTTCAAAAGCAACATTAATCCAATTTCTCCTTACAATAAAGATACCATCTACTAAACGGTCTCCATAGTAATCATTTCCCTACCCCCAAACACAAAAGTGTTACGTTTCCGGTTCTGACAAAAATCATATTCAGATTTCATATATGATATCTCGTTTCAATCATTGGTATAACTCCTTTCACTTATATTGCGCTCAAATCCTTTGTACCGCGTTCCCTGAAACGTCAACTCCCCAAAATCACCTTCCACAAGCATACCATACTCTTTATCAGGAACCTTTAGCTCAATCCGGTCTCCGCCTTCCATTTCAAAGGTAGCAAAATAAGTGGTTGAGGATGAATGATGATGCATACCCATGTTGCTATTGTGCATATGCATGTTGCCCTGCCGCCTTACTGCCATGCGCTTGGTTACAACCTTTGCGCTTACAGCCAGCATAGGAGAGTTATTATTGCTGTTCCACTCCATACCGCCTTTTATCAGTCTCGCAATTATGATACCTATTACAACTGCAAAGCCAATCACGACAATCACAGGCACTATAGAAGACATTGCGTTAAAACCGCTACCATATGGTGAAAATCCCATATAAACACCTCACATTCTTTCAAAAACTCAGTTTCAGACTTTTGTGTATATAAGCACTCCATCCCTTTGAAGCACTAAATCAACTTCTCCTCCAGTGATAATATCATCAGCATATAGGAAATCTACATCTTTCTTAAATAAACATCCAATTAGATTCAACACCATTTTATCATATATCCTAGATAAATATGCTAAATTAAACAAAAAAGGATTGAGTTATGATTCACTCAATCCCTTGCATGTTTGTGTTTTATGCTCTTAGCAACTCATCTACATATTGCATTGCTTTCCTCTTGCCTGGTGCTGGTAGCATATCGAACTTTTGGTAAAAAAGTTGTGACTCCTCAATCTCTTCATCTGGAATTGTAAGCGTCGTAACACGCGCCTTAGATTTATCGCCCCTTACATACTCTAATATTTCATTCAGGCCCTGTAAAGTGTCTTCGTGTACGCTCATTCTTCAAGCTCCTTTCCTATCATCTTAACAAATTCTCTATACATATCTTTTTCTTTATCTGTAATATTATCCTTTTCGCTTTTTGCATAGCAGTTTGCTAACATAATTTTTTCTTGGCGGATAAAATCAATATATAGAACACGTATACCACCGCTTTTACCAGTGTTGGGCAAACGCCACCTTAGTTTGCGTAAACCGCCTGTGCCTTGGATTATATCACCTGCGTTAGATTTTTTCATTAAGAAGTTTTGTAATTTCCTTAAATCTTCATCACCTAAACCGAATTCAGCCCAGCGCTTATCAAAGATTTGAGCAGAAATGAATGACCGTGTCATTATTGATATCCTCTCTAGTGATTTACCTTTTACATAGTTGCCATTAGTATATCCTAAGTATTGTAAAACAAAAAGGATTGAATCATTAACCGACTCAATCCTTTTACTATCATAAAACTTGAAAAACTATTACTTCATATCATTAAGCTTCAAAAGCATCTCCCATTGACGGTCAGTCTGCTGCTGAACTTCCTCAATCATCCACTCATTGCCAGGCTGGAACATATGGCTAAAGCGGCCTTGTGGCTTCAAGTAATCCGCTACAGGAAGCTTGTTTTTGGGGATATAGTTAAGTGTCAAATCACCATCAATAATTTCAAACAGCGGCCATACACAAGTTTCTACCGCAAGTTTAGCCATATCCATAAGCTTAGAAGTCTCATATCTCCAACCTCTTGGACATGGAGCCAAGATATTCATAAAAGCAGCGCCTTTGGTGTAGATAGCTTTTTCTGCTTTCTCGCTCATATCCTTAAAGTTGCCTAATGGCAAAGTTTGAGCTACATAAGGAATATGATGCCCCATCATAATAAGGGTAAGGTCTTTATTCCTTTGAAGCTTACCTGGGATTACAGTACCAGCAGGTGAAGTAGAAGTAGCGGCAAACTTTGGAGTAGAGCTAGAACGCTGGATACCTGTATTCATATATGCGCCGTTATCGTAGCATACATATACCATATCATGTCCGCGCTCCATAGCACCAGATAGGGCTTGAAGGCCGATATCATAGGTACCGCCGTCGCCGGCGAAGGCGATAAACTTGGTTTCGTCTACTTTTTCACCTTTACGCTTTTTGGCATTGTAGGTAGCTTCAACACCAGAAATGGTAGCGGCTACGTTTTCAAACGCACTGTGGATAAAGGAATCTTTCCACGCGGTATAAGGATACAAGAAGCTGGAAACCTCAAGGCAAGATGTCGCACAAGAAATTACTGCATGATCTTCTGGTTTAAGTGCCCTGAGTATGGTACGCACTACAGGAGTAGCTCCACATCCGGCACATAATCTGTGGCCACCGGTAAATCTCTCTGGCCGCTTGGTCCATTCTTTCAAATTATAAGCCATAAATTAGCCCTCCCTTACGCCTAGGTAATTGAAGACCTCTTTAACCTTACCGGTCTTTACAATTTCCAAAAGCTCATTGTAAACAACTTCAATATCATCAACTTTAACATCACGTCCACCAAGACCGTAGATGTAGTTGATTGCTTTAACGCCTTCTACACGGCCATACATAGCAGAAGTAACATCGGTAAATAGCGGGCCGCCTGCACCGTTCATGGAATCAGCTCTATCCATAACAGCAATAGCTTTACAGCCAGAAAGGGCTTTTACGATTTGCTCAACTGGGAAAGGCCTGTAAACACGGATTTTTAGAAGCCCAGCTTTAACGCCTTGGCTACGCAACTTGTCTACTACCTCTTTAGCGGTACCAGCGGTAGAGTTAATGATTACGATAGCAACTTCCGCATCGTCCATTTTGTATTCTTCAAATAAGCCATACTTACGTCCGGTTACTTTTTCAAAATCCGCGGCTACTTCTTCAATTACCTTGATGCAGTTTTTCATAACTTCTGCTTGCTGGCGCTTGGATTCGAAGTAGTACATAGGAAGAGAAAGAGGTCCCATAGACATAGGGTTAGCTTTATCCATCAAGTGATATGGAGGATTGTATTTTCCTACAAACTTCTTAACTTCTTCATCTTCCATAAGAAGAATATTTTCAACTTTATGGGAAGTGATAAAGCCGTCAAAACAGTCCATTACAGGAAGCATAACATCAGGATGCTCCCCGATTCTTACTGCTTGGATGAAGTTATCATAGGCTTCTTGGTTATTTTCGCTGTAGATTTGAATCCAGCCACTATCTCTTGCGCCCATAGAATCGGAATGGTCGCAGTGGATGTTAATCGGGCCAGACAGAGCGCGGTTGATGGTAGCCATCGTGATTGGAAGCCTATAAGAAGAAGCAATGTATAGCATCTCCCACATAAGCGCCAAACCTTGGGCGCTGGTTGCGGTCATAGAACGGCCGCCTGCCGCTTGGGCACCAATACATGCGCTCATTGCACTATGTTCTGACTCAACAGCCACAAACTCTGTATCTACAAGGCCGTCGGCTGCGTATTGAGAAAAGTACTGAGGTACTTCAGTTGAAGGGGTAATAGGATACGCCGCAACAACATCAGGATTAATTTGCTTCATTGCAATGGAGACTGCTTCATTGCCGCTTAATTTATCTCTAATAGCCATTATGCTTCCTCACTTTCTATTGCTTTGAAGGGGCATATTGCCTTACATACTAAGCAGCCCTTGCAATAATCATAATCAAAGCCTTCAATATTGCCTTCTGCGTTTACTGGAATGGAGGAATCTGGGCAAACCAGAACGCAAAGCATACATTGCTTACATTTTTCGCTAATCCATACAGGCTTGTGGCTTCTCCAGTCACCTGTTTGGAATTCTGCGGCGCTGCCCGCCTTAAATACATGGCTGCCATGGGTCATTTCTTGCCATGTTTGGGTTGCTACTGTTTTGCCTATATTCATATCCCATTTACCTCCGATACTGCCCGCTTAATGGCTTTCATATTACCGTCAATAACTTGGGGCTTATTTGCGAATTTCTTTTTAAGTGAATCTTCCATGTCGTTAAAGAACTCGTCATCAGACATAACGCCAGACACTTTGATAATAGCTGCAAGCATAGGCGTGTTGGGGATATTGCGGCCAATACATTCTTCTGCAATGGTTCTAGCGTCAATGGTACATACCTTGCCTTTATAACCCTCTAAACTTGGTTTAATTTCATCAGGGGTTTTTGAGGTGTTGACAATGATTGCACCGTCTTCTTTAAGACCTGCGGTTACATTAACACAGTCAAGTAACGTCTCATCAATTACCACAACAAAGTTAGGCTCATAGATGTTACTGTGGATTCTAATTTGCTCATCAGAAATCCTGGTAAAGGCGGCGATTGGCGCACCCATACGCTCTGGGCCGTACTCTGGAAACCCTTGAACGTACTTGCCTGTGTTAAACGCTGCTGCGGCTAGTAACTCGGACGCGGTTTTTGCACCCTGTCCGCCTCTGCCGTGCCAGCGCACTTCAACAACTTTTGACATTTTGTTACCTCCTATTAAAAGGTTTATATAATTAACGGAATGTAGAAAATCTTAATAGCTACAAAATCCGCATATTATTCTTAAATTTTAAGTAATGAAAATTTTAAATAAAAATTAATATTAGTTAAAATTTTCTATATACCCATTTAACACAAGTTTAATTATACGAAATATAAATAGTTTCGTAAACCAAACTAAAGTTCTAACACGAATAGAGCATTAATATGTAATATTTGCACATAATTTGGCATATAAGCATGTTTACATTTACTATTAAAGGCGTATAATAGGGCAAATATTGCTAGAAAGAGGTGTAGTATGTGTATTTTTTGCGGGATTGCAGACGGTAGCATACCTTCTTATAAGGTTTATGAAGATGATTATTATCTGGCCATAATGGACCGATACCCCAGCGCAAAAGGCCATGTGCTAATCCTCTCCAAGCGCCATGCGGCAGATTTATATGAGTTGAATGAAGAAGAAGCCGTAAGGCTGATACCCCTAACCCAAAAGGTAGCGGCGCATATCCGTGCCAAACTAGGCACCCCAGGCCTTAATCTAATCCAAAACAATGGCAAAGCCGCAGGGCAAGTGATAGACCACTTCCACCTGCACCTAGTCCCCAGAGACGAAAACGACGGTATAATAATTAAAGGAAACACACCAAACCAGTCTGAAAAAGAACTGGAGCAGATGGCGGAACTACTAAAACTACAATAAAGGAGCAAATCATATGAGCAATGTTTTTAAAGAACTTCAACAGCGCGGTTTCATAGCCCAAACCAGCCACCCAGAGGAGATTGAGTCCCTTTTTAATAATGAAAAAGTGACCTTCTACGCTGGTTTTGACATAACTGCCGACAGCCTACACGCCGGTCATCTAATGCCAATGATGATGATGGTACACCTACAAAAAGCTGGCCACCGTCCTTTAATCCTGATGGGCGGCGGCACCACAATGATAGGCGATCCATCTGGCAAAACCGAAATGCGCAACATGCTGACCAAAGAAACAATAGATATGTATAAGTTGGGAATCCGCCCCCAACTGGAAAAGCTTTTTGACTTTGGCGAGGGCAAGGCTCTAATGCTGGACAACGCAGACTGGTTGCTAAAACTTCAATATATAGACTTTTTAAGAGAAATAGGGGCCCACTTCTCTGTAAACCGTATGCTAACAGCCGAAACCTATCGCGCCCGGCTAGACCGTGAAGGGGGTGGCCTAAGCTTTATAGAACTCAACTACATGATAATCCAAAGCTATGACTTTCTACATCTAAACCGCACCTACGGCTGCAAAGTACAAATAGGCGGAGACGACCAATGGTCCAATATCCTAAGCGGCGCAGACCTAATCCGCCGTGTAGACCGCAAACAGGCTTACGCAGTAACTATCCCACTAATAACAAATGCTGATGGCTCAAAAATGGGGAAAACCGTCGCGGGTGCTCTGTGGCTAGACCCAAACAAGACCACCCCCTACGAGTTTTACCAATATTGGCGCAACACCCAAGACGCTGATGTAAAGAAATACCTTGCCCTGCTTACCCTGCTACCTATGGAAGAAGTAGAACGCCTAGGAAATGCTGAGGGCAATGCAATCAACGAATCCAAAAAAGTCTTGGCCTATGAAATCACAAAGCTAATCCACGGACAGGAAGCCGCCGAAGAAGCCGCAAAAGCCGCTGGGGCCCTATTTGCAGGAGGCGGCGACAGCAGCGCAATGCCCACCACCACCGTTACAGCCTCCGAACTAGAAGCCGGAATCCCAATACTAGACGCCCTAACCCTTACAAAACTATCCCCCTCAAAATCTGAAGCCAGACGCCTTGTACAACAGGGCGGCATATCCATCAACAATGAAAAAGTAACCTCTATAGACCACAACATACAACCCAGCGACCTGCAAGATGATAAAATCATAATCCGCAAAGGCAAAAAAGATTTCCACGCAATAAAGCTAAGTTAATACTCATACAAAAGGCCGGACATTTCTCACTAACCAAGAAATGTCCGGCCTTTTTGATATCTACTCAACAAAAGAGCAAATTAAATCCACAGCCTCATCAATAATATCAATAGGAACAGACTCTACATATGTAACAGCCCTGGCTGCAACATCTAGACATTTTGCCTGTTCACACATAACCTCACCTGTAGTATTAGTTCTGCCGTCTAATTTAATATGGGTTGGAAACCTGCTAATCCTCGTTTCCAACAGGCTGACCACAATCAAACTCTGTACATTTGTAATCACCTGTATAATTTTTGAAGCGCTCGTCTAGGCATTTTCTTGCATAAATACTAACTCTAAAATGGCCTTAGGTAGCCTGATTGCTTGACTATTGCCCCATTTTTGGATTGTTGTTTGCATGCGCTCCACCTCCTATTGCGAGTATATACCTCGTATCTACATATCGTCAATGTACGTTTTCGGGTTTAATCTTTGTCAAGAGCTTGCGAAAGATATTTTGAATTTGGGCAAAAAAATAACCCAGAGCGGTTGATTGCTCTGGATTATCGGGGTTTACTGCTCATAATCTCAATTATTACGCTGTTGGGTTTTAAGGCTTGTTACACGGCAGTTTGCTTATTTTCTACCTATTCAACACCAATTTTCATGCACCTATATGTTGTAGACATCCCCAAGTGTTCATAGAACTCTCGTGCGTTCTGGTTACATTCCCATACCAACAGTTCTAGGCGAGTGGCTCCGATTTCTTTCGCATATGTTTTTGCTTTTTCAAGCAAATGCTTACCTATGCGCCTACCTCTTGCTTTTTCAGCCACACACATGTTCTCAACACGAAGTATTGTTGCCTCTCTGAATGCGGAGTCATCTTCTCCATACTCTAAAGCCTCTGTTAGACAAGTCCCGAGGACCTCACGATTTTCTTCAAATACAAATATTTTTATATCTTCATCCTGTAAACATTCTTCAAAGTATTCTTGATGCTTGGTGCTGTTGCCACCAAAATACTCTTGCAAAAATATATCAGGATTACCCTCAGCATGTATAGCAAGCACTTGCTTTTCTAACGCTGCGATAGACTCAAAATCTGATATGTTAGCTTCTCGTATCATATTAGCAAAACTCCTCTGAAAATATAAAATCGTCACACCACCCACAACAAGCATGAACAACGTGCGAAACAAAAATACCTTACCAATAATTGTATCATACCCCATGTCGAAATTCCACACAAAATTTCCTGTTCTTTGGAAGAGGCCGGGGACGCAGAGAGCAAAATATTTCTGCGCTTTTCAGAAATATTTTGCTCGTCCCTTGATAGACTGGATAGGCATAACGGACGGTAGTGGCAGAGAATTCCGATTTGCGGTTTTTTGTTTTTTCTCTGTTGGTATGATGCAAGTCGGCTCGACTCTGATCTTCACTAATCAACAAGTGATAGGATGCCTGTTTTCATTCAACTGAACCTTTTCCACCATCAACACGTCTATAATAGTGAAATCGATTTCAACCAACAAAAAAGGTGGTGAACATGGATAATACAGATTTCCTAGCTCATCTAGCTACTTGCGAAAACGCCCTAAAACGATAACCCCATCAGATAAACCGCCCTTCCCAGTAAAATGGGAAGAAACCATGGGCTGGTTTATGGTACCAAAACTGAGAGAGAAAATTTCCTGGGCCATGTACGACTGGCCCGAAAAGACCCGCTCAGAAGTTTACGAGCTAGAAGCGGTAGGTCGCGCCAGCGTCCACGGAATAGAAGGAGTAGAAATCAATGCAATAGAACACGACGGAGGCATCCACGAATATACACCCCAAAACCGCAATATAACACATACCTTCGTAGCCCAGCTTACAGACACCCACTGCCGTTTCCTATCCCAAACCCACTACGAAGGAGATATAAAACGACTTTACACATTCCTAGACGGAGATGACTTCCCTAACAACTGGGGTTTCGGGGAAGATAACTGCGGCTGAAGTAAATATAAAACCCAAGGGCATAATCACCAGAAACGGCAACGAAATCAAAACCGCAAACCAACCTTTCCTATTGGATGTTGTAGGGCGATACACCGTAACAATAGCCGGAAAAGAATACGACTGCCTTTGCATAGTAGATGTAGAAACCTACAACAGCGGCGTTCTCTCAGAGCAATTTATAGATATAAACGGTCGCACCATTCTATGGCACAGATATAACAAAGACGACTGGAATCTAGCTGTATACAAGCAACCTTGGGGTGAAAAATTCCCCAATAATTGCCGCCTAACTGTCAACGGAAGTCTATATGTACACTGGTATGATTGTATAACGGATTATATTCTGTAAATTATAAAAAGAAATACAATCAAAAACGCTCACCGGGGCAAAAATCTTGGTGAGCGTTTTATTTTGTTGTAGTATAATAGAAAAAAATTTCGACGGAAAGCGGAATAACTTATGGATAACCAAAAACAATATACTTCACTAAAAATTCCACCACGAAACCAACAGCCTAGGCCCAACAATCCCCCCTCACAATATGAGGATATCTTTTCCGCCGCCAAGTTTGCAGAAATTGAATACGAAAGCATCCCTACACCTTCTGGCTATCAAGCATCACAGCCAATAGGTCAAAGACAATCCGACCCGATAAAAGATAAATTCCAAGAAATGCGCCGTATTTTCTATGATAATCCATATTCCCGCAACGATGCCCATCTTTTTTATATGCAAGCCAAATTTATGGCAGACTTTAATGACGACTACCCACTACAAGAGCCTTTTTCCATGTACTATCCCAACTATCAACACATGAGTTACGAACAACTTCGAACCTATTTCACCTGGCGCGCCAACACCCGCCTGGGGGTACATGCTCACACATCTTTGTCTTATATTTATGTTTATATCTACGAATTGCTATCCGGCATCGGCTCCAAAGGCCCGGCACATGGGCGTGACATGCTAATGAATCTATGGAATGCCCACCGAGACGAGACCCCGGTACTGGATAAATATATCCCGGAGTGGCTAAAGGATTATCACATATACTATGGCCTCCCCTTTATGGATTTTGTAAAAGAACACGACTTTATTAACTACTACCCAGAGTTATTCATGCTAAGCGCCGACTCTAAGCACTGCCTTGACCTTTGGAATGAGATATCCAGCTATAATATTACCAAGTCCAATTTCTACAAAGGCAATGAAGATGAGCTGCATGGCTGCTTCCATGCCGTAGTCGAGGCCATAAAAGCCTTTTGCACAAGCAAGGGCACCACAATAGCCAAGCTACTGACCCACGAAATATATACAGGGGTACCATGGAGGCCATATAATCAAGCCCTATTCTATCCCTGGATAAAGCAAGCAGACCGCAAGGTAGAACTGCCGGGCCCAGAAGTTTATTATTGCACCAATAATATCTGGACAGCAGATATATCTATGCATCGCACCACCCGTGGTGATATCGTCGGATATATAATTAGAGAAACCGAATCCTGTTTACGAAAAGCACTGAAGCATAAGCATCAAATGACCGCCTACACTCAAAGCATGGCCAAGTCCTTCCGCGGGTTTACAAAAATAGGTTTCACCCGTCAATCCCTGGGTAAAATTATAGAAAAGACCGTGGCCGACTACCACCAAAGCACCAAGCGTACAGTTGTAGTAGTGGATACCAAAAATCTAACCCGTATACGTCAAGAGTCACAAGAAACACAAGACGCCCTAATTGTACCAGAGATAGCAGCCCCACCTCATAAACCCGCGCCTCCACCGCTAAAAAACCCTCTAACATCAATAGAAATAGAAGCACTTACCGCCTTCATCCAAGAAAACATCGACTTGAAATCTTTCGCCGACTCAAAAGGAATAATGCCAGAAGTCTTGGCAGACAACATCAATGAAAAGCTAAGCGATATCATAGGGGACAATGTCCTGGATGAAGATTTCAACTTATACGAAGATTATCTAGACCAAATAAAAGAAATGGTGATTACAGATGAGTAATGTCCCCTCACGGATAGCCAATATCCTAATCAACGCCTTAAAAGGAGGCGTAGTACCACGCGTAGGCCTGGAATACATCACTGTAGGCCGCGCGCAGGAAATCGCCGCAATCCTCCATGATATAGACCTAATATCCGAAGGCAGCGCCTCATTCCGCTTCATAGTAGGAAAATACGGCAGCGGCAAAAGCTTCCTATTACAAACAATCCGCAACTACGCCACAGCAAAAGGCTTTGCGGTAGTTGATGCGGATCTATCCCCAGAACGCCGCTTCGCCGGAACCAAAGGCCAAGGCCTAGCCACCTATAAAGAGCTAATCCAAAACCTATCAGTAAAATCCAAACCCGACGGCGGCGCCCTCCCCCTAATACTAGAAAAATGGATATCAGGTATTCAAGCAGCGGTAAAAGCAGAAACCGATTACGAGGGGGACATATTTAATAAAGAAGTAGAAAAACGCATCTACACAGTAGCCGGCTCACTGGAAGGGATGGTAAACGGTTTCGAATTTGCAAAGGCAGTAAGCACCTATTGGCAAGCCTATCTAAACGACGATGCCACGACAAAAAGCAAGGTACTAAAATGGTTTAGAGGCGAATACCCCTCCCGTAGAGAGGCCAAAGCCGACCTAGATATTAACTTTATAGTAACCGATGAAACCTGGTACGACTTTCTAAAACTATTTGCTATTTTCCTAACAGGAGCAGGATACAATGGCCTGTTGGTAGTTGTGGACGAGCTGGTAAATATATTTAAAATCCCCAACTCCATCACCAGGCAAAATAATTACGAAAAAATCCTAACTATGTACAACGATGTGCTACAAGGCAAAGCAAAGCACATCGGGTTCCTTATGGGCGGCACCCCCCAGTGCATCGAGGATAAATACCGAGGCCTGTTCAGCTACGAAGCCCTGCGCTCAAGGCTGGCAGAAGGCCACTTTGCCTCCGCGGATATAAAAGACCTGTCAGCCCCTATAATCCGCCTACAAATGCTGACTCACGAAGAGATGTATATATTAGTAGAAAAGCTACGCGACATGCACGCAAAGCTTTTCAATTACGCCCCCTTACTATCCCATGAAGACCTAGTATACTTCCTGACGGTAGAATATAACCGAGTAGGAGCCGAGACCCATATAACCCCAAGAGAAATTATCCGCGACTTTATAGAGCTAATAAACATCTTACACCAAAATCCCGATAAATCCGTAGCCGATATACTAGGGAGCAACAGCTTCGAAATGGCTAAAGGCGGGCTTTCTGATGAAGTTATCCATAGTGAGTTCCAGGAGTTTGAGATTTAATATATATGAACCTAATAAAAAAGCACATACCGCCTCAAATTTTGTTTTCTTAGAATGGATATCAGTGTTTGCAAAAAGAATCACTTGATTGGGTTATCAAATAAAAAGTTCACGATACACAAAAGGCCTGGATAACAATCCAGGCCTTTTAGTTGTTAGTAGGGTATGAAACTGAGGAGTTAATCGACTAAGCTAATGATATTACCATAGTCTGTAAGATCTATCTTGCGCTTGGAATCCTGTGATTATTGGCCTTTCCCACCAAGTTGTTTCAGTCCATCCTCCAGGATGAACCCTTCGCAATGTACCACCGTTATCTGTTGAAATAATAACTCCTCCCTGCACTCTTGTTTCTATATGAAATCCGAAAGAAACAAAAGACCATGGGCTTACGGGAGTAAGAAAAGGCGTTACTTCAGTCCATAAGAGATTTCTTGTTGTATGACAAAACGCGGCACCTATATGGTTGCGCAGTATATTTTGGGCCTCTGTAGGAGTTCGCACGAATCTATAAACTGGAAACATACGCTCTACAGCAAAACCAGCATCATATACTTCGTAATTTAGAGAATCAAACAAAGGTTCAATTTCTCCATAAAGGAAGCTTATTCCATTTTGTTGGATACTATAATACGCATAAACAGGGTCGATAACCCCACCATTTAAGGCACTAACAAATACTGCCAATGCATAATCGCATCTAGCATCTAATGCGGCTTCAAGTACTCTGCTTGAGTATTCTATATTGCGAACTTGTTCTGCTAATTCTCTAAGTCCTAAATCAATTTCAGCCAATGAAACATTAGTAATAGTGTATATGATATCGTCTCTTGTCATAAAATAACAATCAATGGTTCCTATCTCAATATTAACACCAAATTCTGCGCTTATTGAATTTGCAATATCGACATATGGTTGATGTAATAACCTTACTTCATCATCAGTCAAATACATAAGCTGATCGGGTTCAATTCCTGCTGAAACGGCAACAGATAAATTCCAATCAAGGTTGCCTGGAGCTTCATGTGCAAATACAACTGGGACAGAAACAATAAACACTAACAATGCTACAAACAACAGTAAATGTTTTTTCTTCATAAGGCATCCTCCGTTCATTCATAGAAAATTTATTTTCTTTGTTTAACGTAAAATATCTTGAATCTCTTTAAAAAAAGAGGTTATACCGTCTTGTTGAATACGGTAATATACTTCAACAGGGTCAAGAGCTCCATGGTCAAAGGCATCAATCAGTACTGCTAACATATAATCATAATCAGACTCCTGAATTGTCTCGAAAACCTTACTTACATATGTCATCCGACGCAGCTGATCGCCCAATTCCCTAAGCCCTAAATCCATTTCAGCTAAAGAAACATTGGTAATAGTGTATATGATATCATCTCTTGTCATAAAGTAACAATCAATGGTTCCTATCTCAACATTAACACCAAATTCTGCGCTTATTGAATTTGCAATATCGACATATGGTTGATGTAATAACCTTATTTCATCATCAGTCAAATACGCAAGCTGATCGGGTTCAATTCCTGCTGAAGTAGCAACAGGTAGATTCCAGTCAAAGGTACTAGGTAAATCTCTTGTGATATATTCAGTTGTGCGTTCTCCGACGCATGAAATAATGACGATTAAAGACATCACAAGCAAGCACAATAGTACAAAAAATCTTTTTTTCTGCATAAAACCCCCCTTTTTTAAAACACATTAATAGCATAAATTAAAATGAGTTCGTATGTGCTTTTTTCGCGCTTTTGGAAGGAGAAACCTTACTGTGGCAAATTATACTCATCGCATACATCGCAGTTACAATCGTCAGTGCAGATAGGCAATACAACAACTCAGCCCTGAGGAGGGCGTATTATTGGTGGATCTGTCCCATCACCAGGACCTGCATTAGCGGGTGATATGCAGATAGGCAATACAACAACTCGGCCCTGAGGAGGTCTTAGATCTGGCGGACCTGTTCCCCCTCCGATCGGGCCTGCATAAACAGGTGCTATTGAACTCAATATCAATATCAAAGTGATTGCTGCGGCAACTAACCTTTTCCTCATACTTCAACCACCTTTCCTCACTAACTGAAAACCCACTCAAGAATTTCAATAATAATACTTTTTATTTGCGAAGATTTCGCATGTCGGCCTGACTTCTCATAATGCCGAACCAGGCGCTTGCAATACTCAAGTGCGATAAAATGATCATGATTTTCACGAAAATATGGTATTGCCACGGTTTCTATATACTCACATTCAGAATCGTTGGGCCTAGACGTGCGGCGGTTTATATTAAGATAGCACTCTTGAGCCTTAAAATATATCTGCCACAACTCATTTGTGCTACATGAATCCATTGCCTTTTCTATCTCGCGCTCCGCTTCCGAATGTTTTCTTTTTCGTGTAATACAATGAATCTTATGCCAGAGGGCTGCAAAATAATTATCTGTCCCTTTAGCTAAATATTTTAAAGCTTGATCAAAATAATCTATAGCTAAATCCCAGTTTTCACTTCTCTCGAACAGATAGCCGAAGACAAATGAAACGCGACCAATGTTAATATCATCTCTTGTACTTTTAGCCTTTATCATACATTTATCAAGTAGCTTCTCAGCTCTACACAATTTATTTACTCTTATATAGTTAAGCGCAAGTCTACTGCCTAAATAAAGGAAACGATTTATATTCCTTTCTTCTGGATGCATCTGCATAGACTTTTCCGTGAAAAATATAGCCCTATATGGCTTTCCAATATGCGCATAACACATAGCTAAGTCATAATAAAGCTTTACATCGTCTTCCGGCAAAAGATTTGCATCCCCATCCAGCAATTCATATGCTTTTTCTAAAAATTCTGTACCCTTGATATATTCACCCTGTTTGTTATTAAAGATACCCATACTATAGTTGTAATGATATTGGTTTTCATTATCAGCCCTATACAGATAAGTCTCCGCGGCATCAAGTCTTTCTTTGGCGCTTTCACAATCATTTTCAGCCATCAGCAGCTGTGCCTGAAAAACCCTTGCTAACATAACCAGGTCAGGGCTGCATGGATCTAAATTATCAATATTGGCCATACTCAAATGTATCTCTCTGGCCCCTTCTAAATCCCCACCCCTAATAACATCTCGGAAGCGATAAAGCCCCTCTTTAAACACAACATCTTCATCCGGCGACACTGGCAACCCATGTAAATCAAAATGAGTCATAAACTTGTTTACTTCTTTTTCTGTATAAACTCCGTCGCCTCTTTCCACAAATTTAACACTGAGCGCATCTAATTTTGCTATTTTAGCAAAATCTGCCCGTGTCATACCATGATAATCCCTTAATATAGCTAATCTTTCTTCTACAGATAATGTGGCCACAGATATCACCTCGTAAAGTGGTATATATATCATCATTTTCCAAAATTCGACGTTGTTTCCATATTATATGACCTTCTTGCACGGGTGTCAACATCTGTACGCATAAAAATACTATAAAAATATAAATTTCAACCTGCATACGTATCCACTTCGATTCATTCATAGATAATCTACCTGTTTACGAGCTGCCTAAAAACCTTTGTCGTTATCATCAAAACCCGGACAAGCAAGTTAGTACCTGCATTGTCCGGGCTTTTTATTAAGACATCGGTAGTACAAAAAAAGTAACTTCTCTCAACTCTCTATCCCAGAAGGTAAAGGCATCGAAGTTTTCGATTACAAAGCGCAGAGGTACCAATACCCGGTTATTGTGCAATTCTGGTGTGCTCATTCCACTTTTTTAGACACTTTATATCAATTTTTCATCCTTCATATTTTCGTTTGACTTTTACGCAGAAAATATATGACCATAAACCCATACGTCAACTCATGTTTCGTGGTATGATTCAATAAAACAAGTTCAATTGATCTACGAAAGGGGCCACCCCATGGATGTTTTTAATAGACTGGCACCGTTTATCCAAGACTTTATTTACCTTAATAAATGGGAGGAGCTTCGCGCAATACAGGTCGCCGCTTGTGAGACTATATTCGACAGCGACGATAACCTCCTACTCTCTTCCGGCACCGCATCCGGTAAAACCGAAGCGGCCTTTCTTCCTGTACTTACCGAGCTTCATTTCAAGCCCTCAAAATCTGTAGGGGTACTATATATTTCCCCACTCAAGGCCTTAATCAACGACCAATTCAAACGCCTGGAACAGCTACTTCTGGATTCCCATATCCCCGTATGCAAATGGCATGGAGATGCCTCTCAATCTAAAAAGAACGATCTAATCAAAAACCCGGAGGGCATCCTACAAATCACCCCAGAATCATTGGAAAGCCTACTAACCAACAAGCGAGGCGCAAGCCTTCAAATGTTTTCTGATTTACGCTTTGTAATCATAGATGAGGTTCATCACTTCATGCGTGACGTTCGTGGGGTTCAGCTTCTATGTGTACTTGAGCGGTTACAAAAACTCACAGGAATAATCCCTAGACGGATTGGCTTATCTGCCACACTTGGAGATTTATCTCTGGCACAAACCTGGTTAAACACAGGCACAAACCGCAATTGCGCAGCCCCTATAACCGAGGGAGGCAAAAAACGTATCCGCCTTCATATAGAGCGCTTCGTAAATTATGCCGACGAACGCGACCTAGTGGAACGCAATTTCGATGGTAATATCACCAATATAAGCGGTGACGGTGCTATGGGTACCCGCGAGCATTACGAGTATCTCTTCAAGATGACCTTGGACAAAAAGACAATCATCTTCACCAACAGCCGAGAAGAAACGGAGTTTGTAATAGCCAACCTACGAGATATAGCCATGAAAAATAAATCCCCGGATATATACCGCGTACACCATGGCAATGTAGCCGCGCTAATCCGCGAAACCACTGAGGATGAAATGAAATCTGACGACGAAAAAATAGTCACCGGGGCCACAGTAACCCTAGAGCTAGGTATAGATATAGGCTCATTAGACCAGGCAGTGCAAATAGGTTCCCCTCTTAACGTATCCAGCTTCGCCCAGCGCCTAGGCCGGTGCGGGCGGCGAGGCCAAGTGCCACAGCTACTATTTACTTTTGTGGAAAGTATTCAAATAAACCCCGCCGACACCCTAGGCCCCATTAACTGGGAATTTATACGTATGCTAGCCATAATCCAACTGTACACCCAGGAACACTGGATGGAACCCATCTCCCCGCAAAACCACGCCTATAACCTTCTATATCACCAAACCATGAGCCACCTAAAAAGCAGCGGCGAACTATCCCCGGCCGCACTGGCGCAGTCAGTCCTAACCCTAGGATGCTTCAGGCATATCCCCCAAGAGGATTATAAAGAACTACTAGCCCACCTACTCCAAATTCAACAGCTGGAACGTACAGAGCGCGGCGGCTTAATAATCGGCCGCCAAGGTGAAAAAGTAGTCAACAGCCATAAGTTCCTAACCGTGTTTCTGGCCCCAGAATACCTTCTGGTAAAAGACGAAAACCGCACCATTGGCACAGTGGACAAGGTATACCCCGTAGGGGTACGCTTTGCCCTAGCCGGGCTAACCTGGGAAACCATAGACGTAAACGAAAAAGCAAAGGTACTTTTCGTTAAAAAGGTACCAGGCATATCCCTAGTAGACTGGAACGTAGACTTCGAAGCCAACCTCCATACCGTACTGGTGCAAAAAATCCGCAGCATACTATTAGAAGATACTATGTATCCATATCTCAGCGAGCGCTGCAAAGAGCGCTTAACAGAAATCCGCTTCATAGCCCGCAACAGCGGCATCCTAGGAAGCTTGGTAACCCCAATTTCAGATAAAAAATATGCCGTATTCCCATGGCTGGGAACACGGCAGCTTATGACCCTACACTACGCCCTTTCGGGGAGGAAAATAAAAAACAAGCTGCCATGGACAACTTGTTTATATCTGGATGTAATATTTGAAGGAACAGCAAGCGAGCTTACAGCAATAATCATTGATATATTAAAGTCAAAGCCCGATTTATATCAATTTCCCTTACCAGAAAAAGTCCAGATCAACGGAAAATACAACGAGTTTATTCCCCTTAACCTGCTTCGCAAGCAGTTTATTGAAGATTATCTGGATTATGAAGGATTGGCTTCAATGCTTAATATTTCATGATGTTAAATACAGCAACAACAATTTCCAAGCATTCTCCACAGCCTTCATATGACTACG
Organism: Defluviitaleaceae bacterium; assembly: GCA_009780185.1. Classification (GTDB taxonomy): domain Bacteria; phylum Bacillota; class Clostridia; order Lachnospirales; family WQUN01; genus WRAN01. The sequence continues at coordinate 32,289 of WRAN01000008.1, forward strand.
CTCCATACCATGACTGGCGGCAACACCAGGCCCAATAAGCGCCCCCTTAATATCGTGTCCGGCATACCTTGCCGCGGAAACATCTGAGCTATACCGCGGATAGATATCCACAGCAAAGGAAAGCCCAGCATCCTTGGCAAGATTTATAAGTCTTGTAGTCATTTCATAATCATAAGGCCCACTAGAATCCTTTGCGCAAATCGACACATCATACTCCGTACAAGAAAGATCATCCCCAATACATCCCATATCCACAGCTAAAAACTCACTGATATTCTCGGGAAGATGGCTCAGGCCGTGCCCTACCTCTTCACCTACAGTAAATATCGCGTAAAAATTATATGCTGGGGTGATATTCTCATCCTTCATGTATTTCAATAAAGAAAGGATTATAGCCGCTGATAGCTTATCATCCAAAAAACGGCTCTTGATAAATCCATTTTCTGTGATTACAGTTTTAGGATCATAGCAGATAAAGTCTCCAGGAAGGATCCCGAGAGCTCTCACATCATCAGAAGATTTTATCTCCTCATCCAGCTTTACATGCATTGTCCTGACTTCCCTGACCAAAGATGTCGCATCTTCAAAAACATGAACCGCAGGAGAATTGGACAAAATAGTACCGGTGTATACATTACCCCAGCGGGTATAAATCTTACAGTACTCACCATCCAAAGTTGGCATTATAGGCCCGCCTATACTAGAAAGACTAAGAGTACCATCCCCATTATAGCCCCGGACACATAGACCCAAAGTGTCTACATGGGCAGATATACCCACTATTTTGTTCTTTTGGGTAAAAGATTTAACCACCAAGTTGCCTTTATTGGTTACATAGTTTTCATACCCCATAGCATCTACATAGAATTTTAACTTCTCTATAACCTTAGCCGTATACCCCGTGGGACTGTCTACTGCCAAAATTTCTTTAAGTACCTTAGTGAAATAATTCTTGTCCATACCCATCCTCCTGTTTTTTACCGTCACGCAAAAAGATTTCCTTTTTATAATCTTCTTATATGAAAACCACCGTCGGCATTGATTACCTGCCCGGTGCAAAAATCCAGGTTTCCATCTGCTATTGCCATTACGCATTTAGCTACATCCTCCGGCATACCAAATCGTCCCATTGGCACTAATCCATCGCTGATTAATTTTTCGTACTTTTCTTTTACGCCCGCGGTCATATCTGTAAGAATAACCCCCGGCCGCACCTCGAATACCCCGATTCCACAAGCTGCCAACCTATCAGCAAAAAGCTGTGTCACCATAGATATTCCCGCTTTAGAAATGCAGTACTCCCCGCGATTTACACTGCTGGTATAACTGGAAATAGAAGCAATGTTAATAATACGCCCGCTACCCTGCTTCATCATCTGATTAGCAAAAAGCTGGCACATGAAAAACGTACCCTCCAGATTAATGCTCATAAGCCGCTGGAAGCTTCCCTCTGTAGTCTCCAATATATCCAAGCGAGTCTCTGGCGCAACCCCTGCATTGTTTACAAGAAGATCAATTTTCCCTTCGCGGGCTATGATTGTATTCAAGAAATTCTGCCTGTCTTCCGGGATAGAAATATTGCATTTTATATAGTTAGGGATTTCTGACATTTCCCTGGTACCAGAGGTATACACTCGCCATCCAGCCTTAACCAGGGCGTCTGCGATACCCTTTCCTATCCCACGTGTGGAACCTGTTACAGCTGCGACCTTCATTCACTTCTCCCCCATCAATCTAAAATCACTCTAAAACTTCAGGGAAATTGCGCCCATAATGAAACAGGTACTGCTGGGCAATCCCAGCGGTGGCCATTAGCCCCTCAGGAAACCCATCTGGATACAGTTTTGACATTACCCGTTTCATCCACACATCCATTGGGCAAACTTCTACCCTGGAAAATCCGAACAGCAAAACGCAGTCAGCCACTTTAGGCCCTACCCCGTGTATCCGGAGGAGGGCCTTTCTTATATCATCAGTAGATTGCGATTTTAAGCCATCAAGTGAAATATATCCACTTGCCACCTGCCGTGCTGCATCAATTATGTAAGGGGCACGGTAACCGGGTTTAATAGAGCTAAGGTCTTCTGGGGTCAGATGTGCTAGTGCCTCTGGGGCCGGGAACGTATAACCGCCTGCCGCAAGCTCTTCCCCAAAACGGCGGCAAAGCCCATCTACCATTTTCTTAATACGAGGGATATTGCTGTTTTGGCTTAATATAAAAGTAATAAGTGTCTCCCACGGGTCTTGACACATGACTCTAATCCCAGGAGAAAAGGCCGTTGCCGCCAAAAGAGAAGAATCGGCGGAATAATCCTGAAGAATCGCCCCATAGTCCCGGCCCAAGTCCAGATAATCCTTCCATAAAGCTTCATATTCATCAATAGAAACATCCACAAAAACAAGATTGCCATCCATTAGCCTAAGCTTTAGCCGCCGCCCATGGGCAATACCTGTATATCCAGCCTCGTCTGCCTCCCAGCGAAAACACTGGCCACAGTCCAAAATCTGAGCAAGGTCAAAATTCTTTATTCCAACTAAAACGGTGTCATTACCCCGCTGTTCAACTTTTGTATAGTCCATATCTATCCCTTTAACAAGTTTTTTATATCTGTCGCGTGAGCCATTAATAATAAATCCTGTCTATCCTCTTCTTTAGTAGATATTGCAGGTGCCACCTTTGAAACCCACAGATTCAGAGTTTCTTTTTGTCTTTCCATAAACCACTTATACAAATCCAAACAAAGCCCCTCATCATCCATATGAGGAGCCAAAGCATCCTTGATTGTGGGGATATCCCATACGGTTTTAAGCCTGCAAATCATAGCCAGTGCAGCCAGATGTTTCTGGGTATAAAGCCGCTTTATAGGCGGCGGAAGAAGCCCGTCCCGGATATAATTTTGTATCATTGCCCGGGTGACAGGCAATGCCTTTTTTTCGCAAAATTTTATTAGCTGTGTGATGGTAAAGGTAGGGCTGTATTGGTGGATATCACTAAGAGGGTCATTTATCATGATTACACCACATTATTTTCAAAGAAATCAAACGCAAGTGGCAGACACTCTTCCCAGAAAGGCCATACATGCTCTCCAGGCCATTCCATATATGTGTGGCCGTAATCTAAAGCCTTCAAGTGGGCATCAAAACGGCGATTATCATCTAATAAGAAATCCGCGTCACCACAGGTTATAAACATCCGGGGTTTTTCCTCAAGCTTCGCCACTCTATCTGCCAAGAAAAATAAATCCGCATTATCCGGATAAACAAGACTTTCACCAAGGATAGCTTTTAACTCGGGAAAGGGAGGAGGCACCATATCCTTTGAGGCTTCGGTACGGGCTCTCATATCCATTGCGCCGGAAAAACTTCCGCAAGCGGCATAAAAATCTGGCCTGGTAAGGGCGCACTTAGCGGCACCATAGCCACCCATGGATAACCCCGCGACAAAGGTATTCCCCTTAGTATGGCGGAAGTTAAACAGCTTTTCAATAATCTGAGGCAGCTCTTTAGTCACATAAGTAAGATACTTACTGCCATGAGCCATATCACTGTAAAAACTACGCTGAACCTCCGGCATTACCACCATATAATTGTGCTTCACAGCATAGTGATAAACCCGAGTTTGGCGGCACCAAGCTGTGCAATCATCGGAAAGGCCATGGAGTAGATATAGCACCTTATCCACAGGAGCTTCGGGTTTTTCAGGATTAAATGGAATAATTACTTGAAGATGGGTAACAAAACCCAAAGAAGCTGATCTAACAGAAGTAGAAATCTGAGCCATAGCGGCCTCCTTTTTGAAATGTGGACTCTAGCGCCCAGCACGACAAGCATGTCTATTTGATTATTATGGTTTTGCTGGTATCATACGATAAAACTCAAAAGAAGGGAAGATTCTAATGAAATATCTAGACATGGCAATAGAAATGGGAGCAAGAAACGCGGTAAAATTCAACATAGAAGATATAGTGTTCGACCCAAGAGTAGCCCTAAAATGTATCTTCGGCTGTAGTGACTACGGCCGCAACCACACCTGTCCATACCAAAAGTCCCCACTATCCATGAAAGAATATAAGGAGATATTTAGCAACTACTCCTGGGGGATAATCATAGGCTGCGCAGACAAAGCCGAATCCCAGAAAATATCTTTCGAAATCGAAAGAGCCTGTTTCCTAGACGGGTACCACTTCGCATTTTCACTATCCGATTGCGGATTATGTAAGACATGCTCAAAAGTCACAGGGGAAGCATGCAGAGTGCCATTAAAAGCAAGGCCTGCCTTTCATGCTATTGGTATTGATGTATTCAAAACAGTGCAAAAATTCAACCTCCCCCTATATGTAGCCCAAGACCGCGAAGCCGAGCTTAATTGGTACTCAGCCGTGTTTGTAGAATAGTCATACTTTTATATCAGCCATGCGTATAACATAATGGCAGAACATACGGGGAGGGCACCCATAGATGTGTGAGCACACCACATAAAAACAGCAAGGTTCGCCGTAAAAATAACCACGAGGTGAACTATGGAAAGTAAAGTAATATTATATGATGCCAATGACACAGAAATAGGCGAGACATACTCCCGCCGTGCAAGACAACTAGTAAAACAGCAACGAGCAATCTGGGCAGACGACACCCACACAGCAATAAAATTCATGCCCGATCAAACAGAAGAATGGGAAGAACCACAAGAACCAGCCAAAACCCATACACCATCAACATCTGGGGCACTATACACCCTAGCGGAAAAGCGCATAAAAGACCGCAGACAAATAATCCTACACTCAATTTTCTTTATACCTGGATATTTCATAATATCGCTGTTATGGATGATAGCCACTAATGGGCGCCTACACCATATGAGCTACCTGACGATGGGCTTCGCTTATGGCGCATGGACAATTGCCTACTTCTCACATCTTAGAAACTTTATTAAGACATACAACTACAAGCTAAAACCAGAAGACTGGGAACGAAGACGAAGGAACAGACTAGAGGCAGAAGTGGATAGGCTAAAGAGAATGGGCTATTCCGACTAGCAAGCAACCTAGAATTGCTATAACCAAATCATCAAAACCAGAAAACCGCTTTCGTCATTATCATCAAAACGGTGCCTACGTATAGCAATTCCCCCTTTAAACAGTTCCGGCTGATTTAAAGGTGAATTGCTATAAAACGTAAGCGCCGTTTTTTATACACATTCTTTACTCCATATCCCTGACCCGCAGGGGTACCCCTATATTATCGGCAATACGTCTACAGTTTTCTAATCGTTCAGGGCTAATCGTCCCCTCCACTACCGAGAAAACCACAGCAGTATATACCTTAGCCTGCCGTGCAAACTCAAGCAAAGATTCAAAAGCCCCTTCATACTTGGGCCGCGCCATCCTCTGATATTCCTCCGCATCATCAGCGTTAAGGCTAATAGAAACCGTATCCACAACCCCAAGCCGCCTTACATCAAATCCAGGCTGCATAAGAAAAGCCAGCCCATTGGTGTTGATACGCACCAATAGAGCCGACTTTTCATATAAGGAGGAGTGATTCCTTTTAATATACTCACTAATTTCAATTACAACATCAGCCCGCATCATGGGCTCGCCATATCCGCAGAATACCACTTCATCAATATCAGGATTAACCATTAGCTTTTTATCAAGAGCTATCTTAATCTCTTCAAGGCTAGGCTCTCTTTCTAGCCAAAGATTTTTGGCATCTCCAACACCATCTGTATTATTCCTGATACAAAACACACAATTACAGGAACATTCATTAGTGATATTAAGATAAAGCTTATTGCCTAAGCGGTATGCAATGGTCATTATCTATACAGAAGCGTTGAAAGCTTCGTTTACAGCGTTTTGATGATCCCGAGTATGAGTGCGGTTGCCATTGTGTGTACTTGAACCATAAAAATGAAGGCATACATGGCCATTCATATTATTGTTGGGGTTGGTAGACCCAGCATGAGGCATACCGTTGATGGATGCTGCAATTACTCTTCCATTAACATGTACATGTACAGGCCGTGGCTGCCAGCACCAGCGTCCAAAGGCACTAAGCATAGCGGCAGTATCATCAGCGGTTATAGGCTCAACATCTGCATGTCTGCCATTGGAAAAGCTTGCTACCTGCCATGTAATTCCAGTACGTACATCCACTATTGTAAGAGGAGTGCCGCGAGTAGTAAGCAATCTAGCCTCATCCCAGTGAAGACGCTCTACAGTACCATTAAATTCAGGGGCTACTACAGTCCCTTCAACTACTTCCACCAAAAATTCAGCGTACATATATCCGGTTTGGCCATTAACTTCTACCGCAAACCATACCCCGTCACGTGCATCTGTTACATAAACCAATTGCCCTGGGTTGGCTGTCATAATACGGGCAGAGTCAGTTGTTGGGCCTTGGCGCAAGTTTAACCTTGCAGTGGTGCGGAATCGTTGTGGGCCTTCTTCTTCATATATATCATATTCTTCATAATGTATGTATTCATCGTAAGCGCTAGTTGCAGATGCTACGGATGCTGCTTGATGCATGTTGATACCAATGGGTGCCAGCACTATAGCTGACAAAATTGTAACTCCGATTACCAATTCCTTCATAAGTACCCCTCTTTTGTTAAGATTGCGATAATTGCCAAACAATTACGCTTTAGCAGATATTTCGCCATCTGTGTAATTTTTCGCGGTTTTAATAAAAATTCAGATAAAACCGTGTAATATCTTGTAGTATTATCTTAATATTTTCTTAATAACTTGTCAACATTTCTGTGATAATAATTTTCAATAATATTTTTCCAGCTCATACCGATTCCAAATTAAAACCTGTCTGACAGAGCGGTATCACATTATTTCATCCGCTGCATAAATGAAAAGGCCCGATTAGCGTCACGTGACACTAGTCGGGTCTTTTCATTTGATGCATTTAAAATAGATTTAACTTAGAGTTTCGTGCTTCCGTTAGCCATTTGGCGCTCTTGAGCTTCGATCATTTTCTTAACCATGTAGCCGCCAACATAACCGTTTTGTGCAGAGGTTAAATCTCCGTTATAACCTTGCTTCAGTGGTACGCCGATTTCATTGGCTACCTCGTATTTAAATTGGTTAAGTGCTTCCTTTGCTTGAGGTTTTGCGGTATTGCTTGTTTGGATATTCATAGTTTTGTCTCCTTTTTCTCTTTTTATGGCTTGCTAGGAAAATTCCTCGCTACCATTACAAGCCTAGTATGAGTTAAGGAGTTTAGTTTTATGTGGATTATGCAGTGTAAATTTTTGTCTATTTTTCTTATTTACTATTCCTCAAGGGATAAATATTTTGTGAATTGAATATTGTTATATATAGCGAATTAATTCGCTATAACATCAAAATTTGAATGGAGGTTTAGTATGAAAAAGCTGTTTGTTCCACTGATGATGCTGACACTACTGTTGACATTGATGATGGTTACCGGCTGCCGCAATCAATCTACAAGAAGCACACGTGATGCGGTTCCTGTGCCCGCAGGAGGCTGGGATACTCCTTTTGAAACTACCGTCAATATCACTGCCGTAAGAGATGTAACAGCGGGTTTGCTGTTTGACGGTGACGACACCTTAGACGACAACCCCTGGACCAGGTTATTCCAAGATCGCCTGAACATAGAAGTCGAATATGTCTGGACTATGCCGGCAGGGGCTGAATACACCGACAGGCTAAACATGGCAATCGCATCCGGAGAAATCCCAGATGTCCTTGATGTCGGCTTCATCCAATTTAGGCAACTTCTAGAGGCTGGTTTACTCCTAGACCTCACGCATTACTACCACAACTATACTTCAGAGCGCATAAGAAGCTTTGCCGACAGAAGCCCGGGCACCCTTGATACCGTGACTGTTGATGGCAGAATAATGGGTATACCCAATTATTACTTCGGCGTTATCGATCAGCCAAGAACAATGTGGCTCAGGAATGACTGGTATCAAGAATGGCGAGCCGAAGGCGGCCCCGAACTCCTTACAGTAGCGCAGTTTGAAGATTTTATGCGTTGGACGATGGACGAAAAGGGCGCAGAATACGGCATTGCCCTTGAAAACCTTCTTACATGGCTATTCTACACCGGCCCGATGTTTGGTGTATATCTAGGTAACCCCGGCGGTGGCTTTGGAGCGGGTACTCACTTCTGGTATCCTGACGCGACCGGCAGAATCCTACCCGGTGAGGCACATCCTGAGTTCATAACAGCCCTCACGTATTGGGCAAGATGGTTTGAGGAAGGCTTTATCAGCTCCGATTTTGCGGCAATCGATTCAGCCAGAGGTGAGGAAGATATCGTTGCGGGCAGGGTTGGTACACAACCATGGTTGCAATGGAACGGCTGGGTCAACAGCCCGCACCTCGTATCATTATGGGGCGACGACGCATATCAAATTCCTATTAATTTCCCGACAATCCCTGGTGTAGAGCTTATGGGGCAAGCCAACTTCGCAAGTGGCACGATTACCGTAGTCCACAGAGATTTCCAAAATCCAGCGGCTTTGATGAAAATGATAAGCCTCGCTGATGAAATACTGTTCTGCCTTGACTCCGAACTAACCGATGAGGAATTCCACGACTTTACAGCCGGACGCCGCGAGTGGGCTCCCGTTCCTTTCCGTATCACTGACCCGCAAACAGATATCCTGCAATATCAGCATGTGGTCGAAGCTTTACGGACAGGGGACACAAGCCGTTTGTATACAGCGGGTATGCAGCTTAAACATAATGAATCCAGAGCCTGGATGGACGACAGGGATCCCTCCGGCCTTGGCTCTTATCTGCAAATGGGACGCATTGCAGGCAGCGCGTATAGCGCTAACTGGGAGCTAATTGAAAGAGGCGCCCTAATCAGAAATAGCCTCTGGGGTCCGCCTCCTGTAGAATTTAATGACATAATAAACCCCAGCGACATTATTCTTACAGGGGTTACCCAGATAATCATAGGCGTTAGACCCGTAAGCGATTGGCCGTCAATCCTTGCTGAATGGTATGCAGCAGGCGGTCAGGCAATGGAAGACGCCGTGAATCTACACTTTGGTCAATAATAAAGCATCTTCAGCGACACACGGGGCCGATTTAGAAATATTTCGCAGTAATGATGAAAGGCGGCGATTATCCATGTTGAGACAGCTTAAGAAAGAATGGCCGTTGCACGTCCTGTTGATTCCCGGTCTGATTATAACAGCTATCTTTTCGTATGGCCCAATTTATGGACTTATCATGGCTTTTCAGGATTTTAGCCCCGCACATGGATTTTGGGGCTCCCCATGGGTCGGCTTAGATAATTTTAGGTGGATTTTCTCAGAGGCGCAATTTCAAAGAGCTCTTTTCAACACTTTTTTCATATCACTTATGAAGATATTCTTCGGAGTTGTGACTCCCGTCGTATTCGCCTTGCTTTTAAATGAAATAAGATTATCTAGCGTGAAAAGGGTTTTTCAAACCATCATATATATCCCCAACTTTATTTCCTGGGTTATATTGGCGGGGATATTCATGACTATTCTGGGTTCACGTGGAATCGTCAACACAACCATTGGCTTGTTTGGACTAGGACCGGTCGATTTTTTGACCGACCCCGGCAACTTCCCATGGACGATGATATGGACTGATGTGTGGCGACGCTTCGGCTTTGGCACAGTAGTTTATCTAGCGACCATTGTCTCGATAGACCCTGGCCTATACGAATCCGCAGTAATGGACGGAGCGGGTAGGTGGAAGCAGACAATAAAGGTAACACTACCCTTAATGACTCCCATTATAATTTTAATGTCAGTGCTCGCCCTTGGTAATGTTTTAGATGCAGGGTTTGACCAGATATTCAACCTATATAGTCCGAGTGTCTTCGAAACAGGTGATATTATCCAGACATATGTATTCAGGGTCGGCCTTCATGGCGCAAATTTTGAAATAGGTGCAGCTGTTGGATTCTTCAACTCGGTTGTATCCCTGATACTGATGTTAATTGCATTATCCGTCGCATATAAAGTAGCAAACTATAAAGTGTTTTAGAGAGGGGGCAAATTTATGCACTTAATGACCAGAGGTCAAAAGATATTCAGGGTTTTCAACTATATTATTTTACTACTGGCATGTTTGTCGTGCTTACTCCCTATCTTACACATTTTAGCTATTTCACTCAGTTCACCTCACTATGTAGCGGCTGGTATGGTAAATCTGGTTCCACGGGGGCTCACCTTGTCATCTTATCAGTTCGCTATGGAAGGCGGAAGGTTTACCCGGGCCTTTTGGGTTTCGATACAGAGAGTCGTCTTAGGCGTCAGTATCACAATGTTTTTACTGGTTACTACTGCGTACCCGCTTTCCAAAAGCAGTCAGCGTTTTAAGGGCAGACATTTTTACATGGCATTTTATGTAATAGTCATGATATTTCAAGGCGGGGTAGTTCCTTTCTATATCCTGATTTTAAATCTTGGAATGATGGACTCTATGTGGTCTTTAGTGCTGCCGGGTTCGGTACAGGTCTTTTCCATGATAATCCTGATGAATTTTATACGCAGCCTGCCGCCAGAGTTGGAAGAGGCATCAATGATAGATGGAGCGGGGCATTGGAAAACCCTGTTTCTGGTCTATTTGCCGGTGCTTAAACCCGCACTTGCTGTAGTGGCGCTATTCGCGTTTATGCGTCACTGGGAGGCTTGGTGGGATGGTATGATGTTTATGCGCAACCAGAATGGCTGGCCCCTACAGACATATCTACGCCATATGATGAACAATTTCAGAGATTTGATGAGAGAAGGCGGAGGGCATCAACATCATCTTATAGGTATGCTAAATGAACAGACAGGCCGTGCGGCTCAGCTATTTATGAGCCTTATCCCCACCCTTATTATATACCCGTTCCTCCAGAAGCACTTCACAAAAGGCTTAGTTATGGGAAGTGTAAAAGGATAGATAGAAAGAGCCACGGCTATCACAACTGCCGTGGCTCTTTGATAATATTTAAATCCACAATATGCCCCGATGATTTGGCCATAAGCGATCCTAGCCAACTATAGCAATTCTCCCTTTAAACAGTTCCGCCCGAGCCGAAAATAGCGGACGCATCAACGCTTTTTCGGCGACAGGCGGGACTGATTTAAAGGTGAATTGCTATATTAGGCAGTTTTCAGCTTAGGCCTAAGCACAACAAAGGCCGCAGCAGCACTCAGTGACACTGCCGCGGTCACCAGTGCACCATACTTTACTCTTTTTCGTATTCTACTAGATTTAGCGGCAATAAGCGCCACTTCTGCTTCCAACTCATCCAGATAATCCTCAGCTATACCACCAATATCTTTCCAAAATCGTATAATTTTCTCTTCATTCATAGGGCAACCCCTTCCTTTTCTAAATACGCCCCCAGCTTCTTTCGGGCACGAAACAGAATTGATTTTACTTTACTCTCACTCATGTCAAAGCGTTCGCATACATCTTTTATGCTCTCTCCATGGAAATACCTAAGCACAAAGGCCGCTCTTGCAGATTTATCTAAAGTAGCAAGACCTGCATTAATAGCTTCTTGCACACGGGCGCTTTCGTATTCTACTTCCGGGCCGCCTTGGGCTGGGATACAGTCTTCTAGTTCGCTTAATAGAAGATTAATTTCTCCACCGCCACGTCTGGCGGCACCCCTGGCTTGCCATTTGTTAATGGACAAATTACGGGCGATTTTGGCCAAATATGCGCCGAATTTTTCCGGCCTGTTCGGGGGAATCACGCCCCAGGCTTTTAGTAAGGTGTCACTTACAATTTCTTCAGCATCTTCATGTGCGCGCAAAATGTTAATACACACCTTGTATAAACGTAAGCCGTATTTATTGCGGGTTTCAGTTATCGCTTCTTCCTTGCGGTTGAAGTACAGGTCGAGAATCTCGTGGTCTTCCATATTTACTCACCCCATTAGCAATCTTAGTTAATTTGTCGAAGCTTGAATCGATGTTTAACTTGATTGTCTAAACATATAGACAGTTTCTATATGGGTCGGTTGCGCTTACAGCGGTTTTATTTCCATTATTGACCCAATTTCCTGTGCAATAACCGTTTCATCAGTCATTAGGCATACCATTTCTGATTGATTGGCACCAATAAACTGGCCTTCTATTGTAATATTGCGATTGGTGGTTATGCGCACTTCTACACCTCTACGAAACGTATCACCATTGAAATCAAAGCTTTCTATGGGAAAGGTGCGATAGCAGTTTTCTAATACATGATCTATTTGGTCTGGGTTGAAGGGGATAATGCTGGCGCGGGTTATAAAAATACGGATTGCGCCTGCTATTGCTTTATATAGTATAAAAAGTATTCCGGCACCTACTACCGCAAAAATCACATCATTTATTCCTATCATTTAATTCATGCCTCCTTTGTCGGCAGAACAAATATGTTGGCATCTATGCATACATATTAATCTCGGTAAGGTGTTTATAAAGCCCGCCCCGTGCCATTAGTTCGTCATGGGTTCCCATATCCTCTATGCGCCCTTCATTGAGAACAATGATTTTATCCGCTTTCTTAATAGTAGAAAGGCGGTGGGCGATTATTACCGTGGTGCGGTCTTGCATTACATCGTCCATTGCGTCTCGGATTTGCCGCTCTGTTTCTACATCCACGGCAGCAGTAGCTTCATCTAGTATTAGAATGGGCTTGTTGCGAAGCACTGCACGAGCTATGGATACGCGCTGTTTTTGGCCGCCGCTTAGGCGTAGGCCGCGTTCTCCAACCATTGTTTCATATCCTTCTTTAAGCTCGTTTATAAAATCGTCTGCACGGGCTACTTTTGAGGCTTCTTTTGCTTCATCAAGGGAGGAGCCTGGTGCACCGTATTTTATATTTTCTGCCAGAGTATCGTTAAAAAGAAACACATCCTGGATTACATTACTCACAGAGTTTCGAAGGCTTGCAAGAGATACATCTTTTAGGCTATGGCCATCTAGGGTTATATTTCCTTCTATTGGGTCATAGAAGCGGTTAAGCAAGTTGATGAAAGTAGTCTTCCCTACCCCGGTTGGGCCTACCAGTGCCACCCGTTCGCCTGGTTTTATTTCTACAGTGATATCTTTAAGTACTTCAGCGCCTTCGCTGTAGTGGAAGCTTACATTTTCATATTTTATATGCCCCTTCACGTCTTTTAACTCGTAGGGGCTTTCTTTTTCTTTTACATCAATTTCCGCGTCCAGGATTTCAAAAACCCGTTCTCCGCCGGCAATTGCGGTTTGCATATCTTCATTGATACGAGCTAGAGCTGTTATTGGCTGATAGAAAATAGCAAGGTACATAATAAACGCAACAATATCCGCTACAGGAGCATAGCCATGGAGAGTCATATAACCACCATAGGCGATAACAATTACTGTACCAATACTGCTGAAATACTGGACAGAACTACCATAGGCAGCACTAAGCTTTAGTGCGCCAAGAATGGCGCCAGCCTGCTCCTTGGCGTTTTTCCTAATTTTTGCATGTTCTTTCTGATGCTGATTAAAGACCTGAATCTCCTTCATCCCAGAAATATTGTCTTGTAGGTTTGCGTTAAGCACCCCAAGGATTTCCTGAGCCCTACGGAAAATAGGCAGCACCTTTTTGGCAAACACAATAGAAATCACAAAAAGAACAGGAATTGTGATTAAGCTAAGTGCCGCCAATGTAGGATTAATAACAAAAAGGATAACAGCAACGCCAATAAGAATAACAAGATTAAAAAGAATATCCGGCACAGCATGGGCAATTAGTACTTCTATATTATTGGTATCATTGATTACACGGCTCATAATCTGGCCAGTTTGCTTATCATGGTAAAACTTCATAGAAAGCCGTTGGAGTTTGTCATATACAGCAGCCCGCAAATCAGCTACAAAATGCCAAGCGGCATAGTGGGTGTAGTACGAACGGATATAGGAGCATACCGCCAACCCAAGATACACCGCCGCCAGTATAAGCCCAAGGCGAAGAGCCTCCTCAGCCAACCTAGGGTCAGCGTTTACAGCCATTTCTGTAAGTCGGCGAACCACAAGAGGCGCATACAACTGGGCAGCTGTCATGCCCACAATTGCCAATAAGGATATGATTAGAAATATCCAGTACTTTCTTGCAGACTTAACAATTTGAACCATTAATTTCATGAAGCACGTCTCTCCTTATTTTTCATACTCTATTTGCTTTATTGCTATTTCATTTATTTGCAATTCTTGGATTACCACATCGTTTTCGTCTCTTTTCATTATTCTTATATAATTTTTATAGACCCTGCATACCTTAGGGCTACAATCAAAGTAAAAAATCTCTCCATCCATCATAGTGATTTTTATTTTAGAATATACATAATCCGATGCTTTCCACACCAAGTACATCACAAGCCCAAGCCACCAAAATTGAAACACCCAAGAAATGACCAGTGCCACCCTAGTAACATCTGCTTCATAAGGGGAGCCAATAAAGGTAAGATTAACAGAAGATAATATAATAGAGGCAATAACCACCCACCATAACATTAAGTACAACCACTTATTTATTGCCCTGGCTCTATTCATCATCAATACCATGCGTTTAGATTTCCTCATAACCACATATAGCATAGCCAAAGTCCACACAATCACAAAAAAATAAGCAATCCCTGCCGCCAGGATACTAGCTTCCACCTCAACAATCGTTAATACAATCACCAAGATTGCAACACCAATTGTGGATGTAATCAAAGGTACAATGGATATGTAGAATAAATGAAGCAAGCATATCCCCATCATTTGCTTATTAAGCTTCTTGTAGTTGCCCGATTTTTTGGATATCCAAGGAACTAGGAAACCAGAGCACAGCGTAAGCATTAAGCCCAGAATCTCCGGCCATCTATTCATAAGTGTGTTGTATAAAAACTCTGCCATGACTACCTCCAGGCCCTCGCCTGTTCGACTAGCTTTTTATATAAATATACATCCCTATCTGTAAATACACCTTCAACAATATCGGAAACAGGGAACCACTCAACGCCACTATTTTCATCCGGCTTTATAACCCGAGAGGCATCTTCATCCGCAACAAAAAGATATGCAACAGAAAGATGTAGATGGCTATTGACGTATTTACCTCTTTTGATATGCCCCCATACTGTCAACACATCCAGCGACGCGATCTTATCGGAAATAGACGTAACAACAACCCCCGTCTCCTCCTCCTCCTCCTCCGCCTCGCGAGTAGCAACAGCCAGCATATCCATGTCCCCATCTGCATGGCCACCAGTCCAGGCCCATGTATTTCTTATATTGTGATGGATTAATAGCGTCTTTGTAAAATCTTTATTTAGAATAAAACCGGAACTAGTAATATGAGCGATTTCGTTATCACGTAACAAGATATTATGAGGAAACATTTTTATGCAATCCAGGATAACCTTTTTATCCTGGGCTTCTTGATCGTTTTTTGGGATATAGCTGTTGATTTCATTGACATAATCCAACTTTCTCACCTCCCCAAAGTGTTACTTTCCCGGTTTTGACAAAATCATCAAAACCGCCTATCGAATAACTCGGATTTTATCTGATAGCTTAGGTAGCCCCTCGGGAATACGCTCCCCTGGTGCTACTATGGCAACCCCTGGTGGATATGCCGCGACAACTTCCGCAGCAATCCGCCCATGAGCCTGTTCCCAGGCCACGACTTCGGTGTCCTGATAGATTGCCGCACTTGGAGACATTACTATTTCTGGGTCAAATCTGGAGATAACAGGGCTTAACTTTTCGGCCTTAGCTTCCAGTCCTTCTTCCAACTTAATATTCATCGACCCAATGGCACCCCACATCCGTTGAAAGCCTTCATCTATATCAGCTACAGTAGTCATCCCAAGCATATGAAATCCTCTTGCCATTTCCAATTGCACACGATATTGCGAGGCCAACATCGCTGATATAGCCTCCGCCTTTTCGTATACATTAACCCTAAACAGCAACTTACTAAGGTCTATATCGTAAATTCCATGCATCCCAATCCGCTCCCGCCCTGTAAGGCTTATGGCCTGGACTTCATTGGCAGCGAGAGCCATCCTAAGCCCCTTTAAGCGGTTTACATAAGTCTCAAATATCTCTGGCCGCTTCCATAGCATGTTCAGCACATAACTAAGTTGTCCCATCATCATATATGAAGGGCTGGTAGTCTGCATTACTTGCAGAAAATATTCCATCCGCCCAACATCTATGCGGTCGCCTTTTACATGAAGTACCGCCATCTGCCCCAAGGCAGGCAAAGTCTTATGAAAGCTTTGTACTACAATATCCGCACCCAAATCCAGTGCGGACTCAGGAAAATAATCATGAAAACGAAAATGAGCCCCGTGAGCCTCATCAACAATAAGAAGTCCCCCGCGGCTGTGCACTTTATCCGCAATAGTCTTAATATCGGAAACAAACCCTTCATAAGTAGGGCTAACAATAAAGACAACAGCACCCTCTTCAATCTCATCAAGAACGATACCGCCGGATAGTCCGTCCGGGGTAATCTCAGGCATTAGGTATATAGGCTCAGCCCCTGCCATGGCTATTGCGTTATACATGCTTACATGGCCGTTGCGAGCGGCATAAATTTTCTGGCCTTCATTGCATGTGGCACATATAGCAGCTACAATCCCAGCAGTGGAACCATTAACCAGCAAGTAGCTTTTGTCCGCACAATAAAAGCTTGCAATAGCGTCTTGAAATTCCAGTATAATACCATCCGGCCTATGCAACACATCCATTCCGGGGATTTCTGTTAAATCCAAATTTGTAAGCCCTTGTGGAAAAAACATAGGGTTACCCTTATGCCCAGGCATATGGAAGGGATAAATATCCAACCCCAAATAATTTTGCATATGTTCGTACATAATGACCCCTCTTTCTACATATATCACCATACCATAAAATAAAAAAAATTCCCCTATTTCCACATATCGTGAATATATCGCCAATATAATATGCAATATGCATGTTCGATGGACATAATCTGAGACTCATGGTACTTTCTACTATACATCGCGACCCGGTGTTTTTTTGTTGTTAATAAAATAATTCTCATGAGAGAGGGATACACATGCGTACAAAAATCACACTAGCTTGCGTAGATTGCAAGCAAAGAAATTACAACACAATGAAAGAAAAAAAGAACCACCCAGACCGTATGGAAACCAAGAAGTATTGCCGTTTCTGCAATAAGCATACTTCACATCGTGAAACTAAATAATTAGTTTAGTAAGGAGCTTAAAATGGACAAAGACAAAGATAAAAGTATGATTGAAGGCGGCAGCGACGTAGTTTCTGGTACATTCCATAAATACCGTTCAGAGTTTCGCAAAATCGTATGGCCTTCCAAGGAAACATTAGCAAAGCACACCGTTACTGTCGTAATAGTATCTGCTATCTTCGGTGCATACATCGCCCTCAACGATGGCGCCTTTGGTTTTCTATTCCGTCAGTTCGTCAACCTAGTTGGTGGAGCGTAAGCCATGCTTGATGAATCCAAAATAGAAGTAATGGATGAACTAGAACTGGAGTCGGAGCTAGAATCGGAAGAACTTGATGAGGAAATTGATCAAAAAGAGGAATTAGAAGAAGAATCAGACGAAGAGTTCGAATCAGAAGATGCCATAGTAGCGCCTAAAAAGAAAGTAGACCCGCCAAAGTGGTATGTAATCCATACCTATTCTGGCTATGAAAACAAAGTAAAAGCCAACATCGAAAAAGCTATAGAAAACCGCGGTATGCAAGATTTAATCATCCAGATAACCGTACCAACCCAAGAAACCGTAGAAATCAAAAACGGTGTAAAAAAACGTGTCCAGCGTAAAATTTACCCCGGGTACGTATTGGTTAAAATGAGCATGACAGACGAAACCTGGTTTGTAGTAAGAAACACCACAGGTGTAACCAGCTTCGTAGGCCCGGCATCGAAGCCTATCCCACTAACGGATGAAGAAATCATCTCTATGGGAATAGAAATGCCAGACATAGCACTAGATATATCAGTAGACCAGCTAGTAAGAATAATAGCAGGCCCCTTCGATGGCAGTGTTGGCAATGTAAAAGAAGTAAACGCCCAAAAGAAAACCGTAACGGTTTCTTTAAGCGTCTTTGGAAGAGAAACACAAGTAGAACTAGACTATCATATAGTCCAGCGCATGTAATAACCTAACCCCAGAACCGCGTGATGCGCAGTTCCTTATAAAGTTTTTGATTAAACTTTTTTCAAAAAGTTTATGGGGGTGGGGCAAAGCCCCACGGTTTTTATAAATTAGGAAATCTTAAGTTAGGAAATCTTTTTGCCTTACGGCAAAAACCGTAAAATTAATTCTGCGTTGAAGCGTTCGCAGAATTAATTTTACTGATTAAGTGGGAGAGCATCAGCTCACTAACACCACAAGGAGGCAATAAATATGGCAAAGAAAGTCAGCGGCTTTGTAAAGCTGCAAATCCCAGCAGGTAAGGCCACACCAGCGCCACCTGTAGGCCCCGCTCTGGGTCAAGCCGGGGTAAACATCCCAGGCTTTTGCAAAGAGTTCAATGAGCGCACCCAAGGCCAAGCCGGCCTGATTATCCCCGTAGTTATCACCGTCTACGCGGATAGAAGCTATAGCTTCATTACCAAAACTCCACCTGCGGCAGTTCTTCTAAAAAAAGCTGCCAAACTGGAAAAAGCAAGTGGCACCGCAGGCCCCAAAACCGTTATCGCCAAAGTATCCAAAGCACAAGTACAAGAAATCGCCGAAATGAAAATGGTAGACCTTAACGCCGCCAATTTAGAGACGGCCATGAGTATGATAGCCGGCACTGCCCGCAGCATGGGCATTGTCGTGGAAGATTAAGGAGGATACCATAATGAAAAGAGGCAAAAAATATAATGAGGCCGCCAAAAAAGTAGAGGCCCTAAAGTTATATGATGTAAACGAAGCACTAGATCTGGTACAACAAACCAGCATAACCAAATTCGACGCAACAGTAGAAGCTCATATCCGCCTAGGCGTAGACAGCCGCCATGCAGACCAACAAGTCCGTGGTGCCGTTGTACTTCCTCACGGTACAGGCCGTGAAGTAAGAGTACTGGTATTCGCCAAAGGCGAAAAAGCCGCCGAAGCTGAAGCAGCCGGAGCCGATTATGTAGGCGCAGAGGACTTAGTAGCAAAAATCCAAGGCGAGAACTGGTTCGAGTTTGATGTAGTAGTAGCTACCCCAGATATGATGAGCGTAGTAGGCCGTATAGGTAGAGTACTAGGCCCCAAAGGCCTAATGCCAAACCCTAAAGCTGGTACTGTTACCGCCGATGTATCTAAAGCCATCGCAGAAATCAAAGCCGGTAAAATCGAATATAGACTAGATAAAACCAATATCATCCACGTACCCATAGGCAAAGTTTCCTTTGGTACAGAAAAACTAGCCGATAACTTCACAACCCTTATGGGCGCAGTAATAAAAGCAAAACCCTCCGCCGCAAAAGGCACCTATCTTAAAAGTGTAGTTGTAGCTTCCACTATGGGCCCTGGGGTTAAAGTAAACCCAGTTCGGATAACTGAATAATAATTAAAATCACAATTTATGTATAAAAAAGCCTGGGAATTTGACCTCCCAGGCTTTTTTCTTTCACATTTATTTGGAATCCGTATTATCAGTAGATACGAGGCTGTACTGTAGATTATTATTACTTGCCAACTCTCTATATGGCCTTTGGGTTTGTAGCGCAAGCCGTACAATATTGGCAATCTCAAGATCTACCATACTATGTATGACAGTCCCGAAACCAATGGCTCCAAAAATCCATATAATCCCCATACCTTCAGGAAAACCAGTACCAAAATAAAAGAGAATAACCGCGGCCACCTCCGCCACGCCATGGACTATAGCAACAGCAAATGAGAATACACGTAGTTTAATCCACGAAATCTTAAATTTATCAATTTTAGATAAATAAAGCGCACCGGGAAACGCCCACACTATATGACTAGCCGCTCGAAAAACGATAACTAAAGGAAATCCTCCAAAAAAGAACCCTATAGTAGTACCTAAGGTGACACCAATGGCAACCTTAGGGGAAATAAACATGGCAACAAAAATAGCTACATGGCTTGCCAAAGTGTATGAGGCAGGCCCTATTACCACCCTTGGGGCAACCATTGGGATAAGTATACCAATGGCTATCAGGACGGCTGTAGCTGTTAGCTGAAACACATTGGATTTACGTGCTGTTACTTGCATAATAATTCCTCCTTAATATATTTACATATGTCATGACACATGTAAATATACCATGTAGGATTATTCTCGTCAACAGCAATAGACCTCTTTCGAAATCACGTTTTATGATTTCGAAAGTAGGTTTCATTATAAGTCTTTTGCTTCTTCTGAAATCACGCCTTTTGATTTCAGAAGAACTCCAATAGCGGGAACAGGCCCTTATTTGCTTTAATCGCTATAAAGATAGCCAGCCTTGTCCAAGGCTTGACACACTTGTTCGAAATGGATTTTATCGTTGCAGTTTATTGTGTGGAGATGAACACCCATAGTAAGCTCAGATAGTAGCTTAATCTCAGATGATTTTACTTTACGGATAAAAACATCAACATCCTCTCGGCTTCTAAGGTTAAGCTGTCCTGTCATCTCTCCGTATAACTCATGCTCGACTATTACATTTACAACAACAGCCCCCAGGTCAACTATTGAGTACAACTCATCTTCGGTGTTTTCAGGACTATGAGAGCAGGCGATTTTTCCAATATACTGATTTGGTTCTCTAAACTCGGGAATCATATAGCCTCTTGCTGTTGCAATAATATCATGCCCTTGCGCGCGTAAAAGCGCTATATCTCCAACAATAACTTGACGGCTTACATTTAGCCTTTTAGCCAATGAAGAAGCACTCACAGGTGCATTGCCTTGGTTAATTAGCTCTAATATTGTCTCTCTTCGCGAAGACGCATCCATGATAAACCTCCTTTATACCGATTCCAATTAAAATCCTATCTGCCTATCGCGGCAAAACCACTTGAAACGCTTGTTTCGCGTTTCAAACCGCCGCTCTGTCAGACAGGTTTTAATTTGGAATCGGTATTAGTTATCAGTATTTCAAAAAATACAAAATAATACTAGTAGCAACCCCAACATTAAGTGACTCGCATTTCTCATTCATTTCAATATTAACCTTAATATCACACATATCCAGCAGCTCGCCACTAAGACCGTCTCCTTCATTGCCAACTAGGACGGCCTTTTTTGTATGGACTTTTATTGTGGCCAAGCTGGTACATTCTTTTACATCTGTGCCTATAATCTGATAGCCTTTATCTTTTAACTCTAAAATAAAATCCTTAATGGGCCTTTTGAGGATGTTTATATGAAAAATCATCCCCTGAGAGGCCTGTATGACCTTTTGATTATAAATATCCACGCTATTATTTATCACAATGGTATCCACATTAAAGGCTACGGCGCTTCTTATTATTGTACCAAGATTGCCGGGATGGTGGATTTGATCTACCAGTAAAATACTATCGCCATATGCCGCCTCTTTTTGTTGGTGGCATATCCCCATTATTTTTGTTGGTGTAGCCATCGACGATAGCCTGCTCATCACATCAAAGGTCACCTGAAAGGTAGGCATGTCGAAAGTTTTACTTGTCTCTGTTGTGATTACTTCCTTTAGCGCTCCGGTTCTAGAGGCTTCCAGTACAAGATGATAGCCTTCTACAATAAACAGCTTCTGGGCTGTTCTGTGGGTTTTGTCCTTGAGTTTTGCCCATTGCAAGACCCTGAAATTATTTGTGGAATTGATTATTGCCATATGACCACCCTATTCATTTTCCAATCTCCTTTTATCAAGGCTTCTTTGCACAATCACTCCTATGCCAAGCCCTCCATATAGATAGTATAACAGGAGGGATAACAATGGAAAATCTAAATACCAATATAAAAGAATCTATCTGGGGATTAGATACCCTAGTAAGGCTAGATAACGGCGACCTAAGGCCAGCAATAAACTTAGATAACGCCGCCACAACACCGCCATTCAAACAGGTAATGGCAGAAATAGATAGTCAAATGCGTATGTATGGCTCAATAGGCCGAGGAAAAGGCCAAAAATCAGCCCATACAACCGATATCTATGTAGATGCCCGCGAAGCCATAAAGGACTTTGTAGGAGCAGACGAAAGATATACGGTATTCTACTGCGCAAACACTACCGACGGAATCAATAAACTTGCTTCAGCCCTAATCCGCAGCAAAGTTGACATGGTACTATCCACCAGAATGGAACACCATGCTAATGATCTGCCTTGGCGCGCCCGTGCCCGGGTAGTATACGCAGAAGTAGACCCTGAAGGCCGCCTAAAAATAGACGATATAGAACGCCAATTACGCCGCTACAGAGGCCTAATAAAATATGTAACAATAACAGCAGCGTCCAACGCCACAGGTTATATCAACGAAGTCCACCATATAGCCAAGATAGTCCACCGATATGGTGCAAAAATAATTGTAGACGGCGCGCAAATCGCCGCCCACCGGGAGTTTTCTATGCTAGGCTGCGCCCCAGACGAAAGTATCGACTTTTTTATCTTCTCAGCCCATAAAATGTACGCCCCCTACGGCGGTGGGGCGGTAATAGGGCTAAAAGAAGAACTGAATAAGCACATCCCAGCTTTCTATGGCGGCGGTATGGTGGAGGCCGTATTTGATAATCGGGTATGTTATGCGCAAGCTCCCGATAGCTACGAAGCTGGCTCCCCCAACTTCCCCGGCTTAGTAAGCATGGTATCCGCGGCAAAAACCCTGAAGGAAATCGGATTCGAATATATCACTAACCACGAACAAGAGCTTATGCATCGGGCAATAGAGGGCCTTAGGCAAATCCCAGATGTAACCCTATACGGCGATAACGATTACACTGACGATAGAGTAGGCATCATTCTTTTCAACGTTCATGGCATCTTAAGCGCAGATACCGCTGACTATCTAGCCGGAAAACACGCAATAGCAGTACGTCATGGTGCATTCTGCGCGCATCCATATATACGTCGCCTAACTAGGGAAGCGGAACGTCCAGGCTGTACTCCCCCCAGCGGCATGGTTAGGGTCAGCTTTGGCATCTACAACACAATCGAAGATGTAGACGCACTACTTGCCGCGGTAAAAGCACTAACAGAAGAGACTATCCCAGTATCATTGGGTGCATATAGTAAAAAAAGGCAAGGTGAACAAAAAAACGGTCACACCCGGCCTTACGACCGGGGTTGAGCCAGTAATAACCTATTGCAACCTAGCAAATATGTACAGATTTGGTTATAATACGAAGATAAATTCAAATAAAGTGGTGATAGCAAGTGGAAAATCCAGTTCTATATATCTTTGCAGTCTTCGGCGGCCTAGGCTTATTCCTATACGGTATGAAGATGCTGGTAGACGGCCTGGAGGTAATGGCGGGAAACCGTATGCGCTCTATTGTTGAGCGAGCTACCTCCAACCGTTTCTTCGGCATAGGCGTGGGCGCACTGGTCACGATTGCAATACAAAGCTCTACCGCAACATCCGTTATCGCCGTAGGTTTTATCAACGCCGGGCTTATGTCCCTTGCGCAGGCGATAAGCCTCGTAATCGGCGCTCATATCGGAACAACTTTTACGGCCCACCTCTTTGCCTTTGGGCTAACTACTGTTGCGCCGCTATTTATCTTTATCGGCCTGGTTCTATATCTATTCATTAAGAAAAAAACCATCAAGGATTTTGGATTTATTGTGCTTGGGGTTGGGCTGTTGTTCTTTGGGCTTTCGGTAATGGGTGATCCCCTTCGGGTTTTTGCCGAAACGCCAGGCTTCCAATCCATGCTCACCGCTTTTGAAAACCCTTTCCTCGCAATACTGGCGGGATTTGCCTTTACCGCAATAATCCAAAGTTCCACCGCCGCAACCGGTATTTTGGTTTCCCTTTATGTAAGCGGGGTTGATATCAACTTTACAACAGCCGCGTATTTGATATTAGGAATCAGCATTGGCACCACGGTTACAGCACTTCTGGCTTCTCTGGCAGGCCGCCGTGAAAGTAAGCGTCTAGCCCTTGCCAATCTGATATATATAACCGTAGGTAGCACTGTGTGTGGGATTCTTATGTATATTTTTCCAGGAATGCTTCAGTGGTTTCAAAACACCTGGGCCGACGGCGAACGCCAGATTGCCATGTTCTACACATTTTTTAAAGGCGGCTTGACCATACTATTCCTACCCTTTGTAAGCCACTTGGCACAGCTTATGTACAAAATAATGCCTAAGCGCACCCAGTCCACAGATGCTATAGAACTCCACTATATAAAAACCGCAACCCAAACCCCAAGCGTAATAATAGAGCAAGCCTACGACGAGCTTAACCGTATGGGTAAGATGACCCTCGAAAACCTTCAGCTAGCCTTAGAAGCCTTTGTAACCAGCGATGAAGAAAAAGCCGCAAAAGTAATGGAAACAGAATCTACAATCAACTACTTAAACCGCCAAATCACCTCTTTGCTGATGGAGTTGGAAAATGTAGAATCCGTAGCAGAAATGAGAAAAATCGGCACACTGATGTATATAGCCTCAGACCTAGAACGGATAGGCGACCACGCAGAAAATATCACAGAACACAAAATCCGCACCAAGAAAAAAGGTAATCTCCGCCTATCAGACATGGCAATGGAAGAAATCAGTATCCTAGGCCGAGCAACAGTTACGATGATATCCCTAACCATGGAGCTGTTTGATAAACTCTCGGAAGAAACCTTAGAAAAAGTACAGCTAATGGAAAAGCATATAGACAACCTAGCAAAAGAATATACAGAACACCATATCCGTCGCCTGAAAAACGAAAAAAACAACCCAAGAGGCGGTGTGATTTTCGTAAATATGATAACAAGCCTAGAACGCTGTGCCGACCATGCCAATAATATCGCCTACTACCTGGCAGAAATTCAGCAGTTTAGGGCTGAAGCGTAAGAAAAAGGAAATCTTTTTGCCTTCGGCAAAAACCGTAAAATTTATTCTGCGTAGAAGCATCGCAGAATAAATTTTACTGATTTACTGATTTACTAATTATGTAAATTTTTTATAAACCCGCTAAGAATCTAACTTAGCGGGTTGTTTTTTTATTTATTAGTGATACACTAAATTTTCAGGAAAATAAAAACACGGAGGCAATAGAATGGAAATAAAAGAAACAGATCCAATGGAAAATGAAATCACCAAAACAGAGGCTGTAGAAACTGAATTAGAGGAAATAGAAATTGAAGAAGAAACAGAAGTAAAAGAAACAGAAGCAATAGAAACAGAAGCAATAGAAACTGAGATTGAAGAAATAGAGAGCAAGGAAATAGAGGTTGAAGAAACGGAGATTCCTGAAGAAACCGCAGAAAATCAACTCCAAGAATCACAAATAGCCCCAACAACAGAAAACGACAACCCTTCAAGCAAAGGCCTGGTAATAGGCGCACTGGTACTAGTTGCCATCATAATCGCCATGGTAAGCTGGCTGGTAGTCTCCAACCGAAGAAACACCCCCGCAGAAATAGTCTTCGATGACGTGGGAACCCCCGCCGTAGCCGACTATGTACCCGCTACAACAGAAGATACCAACGTCGAAACAGACCTCCCAGAAACCGATAGCATCGTAGTAGCCACAGTAAATGGCATAGAAATCACCTCTGATGACGTAATGTTCGAATTGCGCCGTGCTGAGGAATTCTTAATGTGGGACTATATAATGATGTTTCCAGATGATGCCGAAATAGACTTCGAAAGGGAATTTCGCGACGGAATAACCTTCGGCCGCGCAGTAGTAGAACAGGCAGTACAACTCGCCGCCGAGTTACGTATACTAACAAACTACGCAGCAGAAATAGGCATAGAGCACTCTCCGGAAGAAATAGAAATGATAGCATCCCATATAGCCAGCCTAGTAGAAGAGTACGGCGAAGACGAGCTAAACGACATACTAAGTCAAGATAACGTCCGAGGCATTGGCCACCTAGCAAACATTTTCAGAAACCAAATCATAATAGATAACCTAGTAATGACCTTAATGATGGATCCAGTAGAGTTCGCAAGATTCCAGCCATATATGGAAGAAGTCATGCCATGTGATGCACTGGAACGTTCGGTAGAACTGCTTAGCCGGATACAAGACGGTGAGGACTTCTCATCTTTAATATTCCAATACGGAGAAGATCCCGGCATGGATCAATTCCCAGACGGCTACACATTCATAGTAGGCGACATGGTACAAGAATTTGAAGACGCGGTACTAGACATGGAAATAGGAGAACTAAGTGGCCTAGTAACCACCAGCTTTGGCATCCACATCATTATGAGAGTAGAGCCAGACCCGGATAATATAATGCCAAACTCAAGATTCTTCCGTGACGGAGGAGAAGAAGAACTACTAGGAGCAAAACACCTACTAATCCAATTCGCACAAGACCGCCCCGAAGATGAAAGAATGATAGAAGCTATAGTAGCCGGCTTCCAAGTTATGAACGAAGCCGCAAATATAGTATTCCTCCCCGCCTTAGATGATATCAGCGTAGGCTAATCTACGTATAAAAGCATCACCGCCTGGAAATTGATATTCCAGGCGGTTTTTTATTACTTTTCCTTGACTCCGCACTAGGCAAAATATAGAATACAAAAAATACATCCAAAAAGGAGCAACCCATGACCAACATGCCAACTGTAAAACTAGGAGTAGTAGCAGTAAGCCGCGACTGCTTCCCAAGCAATCTATCAGAGCAGCGCCGCAAAGCAGTAATTGCAGCACTCTCCGCGCGCAAAATCCCAGCAACAGAAATCGCTACAATAGTAGAAAACGAAAACCATGCAATGGAAGCCCTAGCAAGCCTACAAAAAGAAGGCTGCAACGCCCTAGTAGTATACCTAGGCAACTTCGGCCCCGAAGGCCCCGAAACCATGCTTGCCCAAAAATTTGACGGCCCGGTAATGGTAGTGGCGGCCGCCGAAGAAACCGGCTCTAACCTTATAAATGGCCGCGGAGATGCCTACTGCGGTATGCTAAACGCTTCTTACAACTTGGGGCTAAGAAAAGTAAATGCCTACATACCGGAATATCCGGTAGGCACAGCTGACGAAGTAGCCCAGATGATTGGCGAGTTTATGCCCGTAGCCAAGGCGCTAATCGCCTTAAGAAAACTAAAAATCTTTACTTTCGGCCCAAGGCCTTTCGACTTCCTAGCCTGCAACGCCCCCATTAAACCCCTATTCGACCTAGGAGTAGAAATCCAAGAAAACTCCGAACTAGACCTATACGCAAAATTCAAAGCCAATGAAAACGATCCAAGAATTCCAGAAGTAGCAGCAGACATGGCCAACGAGCTACACCAAGGCAACAAACAGCCAGGTGTGCTAAACCGTCTAGCCCAACTAGAAATCACTTTGCTAGACTGGGCCGAAGCCAACAAAGGCGCATCCGAATACTTTATCTTCGCCAACAAATGCTGGCCGGCCTTCCAAACCCAATTCGGCATGGTACCCTGCTATGTAAACTCCCGCTTAGCCTCCAGGGGCATCCCAGTAGCCTGCGAAACCGACATCTACGGCGCACTAACAGAATATATCCTACAAATAGTAACAGACCTGCCTCCAACACTACTAGACATCAATAACACAGTGCCATACGACATGTACGAAGCTAATAAAAAAGACCTAGGCTCCTACAAAGCCACAGACCTATTCATGGGCTTCCACTGCGGCAACACCCCAATCTGTCACCTAAAGCAAGGCGAAATGAAATACCAGCTAATAATGAACCGCCTGCTAGAAGACCCAGCTAATGAACCCGACATAACCCGCGGCACACTAGAAGGCCAAATAAAAGCAGGCCAGATAACCCTCTTCCGCCTACAATCCACAGCCGACTGCGAACTAAAATCCTATATAGCCCAAGGAGAAATCCCCGACATAGACCCATGTTCCTTTGGAGGAATAGGCATAATAGCAGTAGATGAAATGGCCAGATTCTACAGACATGTACTAATAGCAAAGCGCTACCCCCATCACGCCGGCCTAGGTTTCGGTCATGTAGGCAAAGCCCTATTCAGCATTATGAAGATGCTAGGCGTAGAAGATGTAGCCTACAACAAACCAGCTGGGCAACTATATTGCGGCGAAAATCCATTCTAATAAGGTGTTTAAAAGGGAGGGGCTAAGCCCCTCCCTTTAATAAAAGGAGGATAGAAATTGTTAAAATCTTTAAGAAAAACGGTATGCAAAGCCAATCTGGACCTGCCAAAACTGGGCCTGGTTCTATTCACATGGGGCAATGTAAGTGGCATTGACCGCGAAAGAGGCCTAGTGGTAATAAAACCAAGCGGCATCGCCTACGACAAACTAACCCCGGAAGATATGGTAATAGTTGACCTAGAAGGCAATATAGTAGAAGGCAAGCTAAACCCATCCTCAGACCTAAAAACACATCTATGCCTATACCAAGCCTTCCCAGAAATAGGCGGGGTAGTTCATACCCATTCCACATATGCCACAGCCTTCGCCCAAGCAGGGATAGGTCTACCCTCCTACGGTACCACTCACGCAGACTATTTCTACGGCACAATCCCCTGCACCAAAGTACTGCGCGACAAAGATATAAAAGGCGACTACGAACTAGAAACCGGCAATATAATAGTAGAAACCTTTACCACATACGACCCCAACAAAACCCCAGGCGTACTGGTAAACAACCATGGCCCCTTCACCTGGGGCAAATCCCCCAACGAAGCGGTACACAACTCCGCAGTGCTGGAAGAAGTAGCCAAAATGGCCTCTATAAGTCTAGCCTTAAACCCAAACATGGAGCCAATAAAACAAAAATTACAAGACAAACACTATAGCCGCAAACACGGCCCAAACGCCACCTACGGAAATAGCGACGAGCTCAAATAAATGTCCAAGGGAGCGCCATATGTACTTTAAGCAAATAACAACCCCAGGCCTAGGATGCTATTCCTATGTCATAGGCTGCCCCAAGGCAGCAACAATGGCTGTTGTAGACCCACGCCGGGATATAGCAATCTACCAAGAAATTTCCAATAAAATGGGCATGGAATTAATGTGTATCTTTGAAACCCACGTACACGCGGACCATATATCCGGCGCACAAGAACTATCCGCCGCCACATACGTACCCGTCTACGCCCACGAAAGCACACAAGTAACCTACAAATACAAAATATTAAAGCATGACGATGAATACACCTTTGGCCCCGCCCATGTCCGCATACTACACACCCCAGGCCACACCCCCAACTCCATATCCCTACTGATAACTGACCAAACCAGAAGCAAGAACCCACAACTAATCCTGACAGGTGATCTGCTATTTGTAGGAGATATAGGCCGCCCAGACCTACCAGGTGAGGCAATACTAGACCAACAAATCCAAGACCTATACAACAGTCTACACACAGTCCTGGGCCAATTACCCGACTACCTGGAAGTCTACCCAGCTCATGGGGAAGGCTCCCTATGCGGCAGTGGAATGAGTGCAAAGCCCCATACAACCCTAGGCTATGAGCGCAAAGCCAACCCGATGCTGCGCCATCGCAACTTCGAATCATTCAAAACCGCCATTCGCTCAAAAAACCCGATGCGCCCCCAAAGCTTTGCAAGCATAATATCCACAAATCTAAGCACTGTCCCGCCCTCTCCAGCCCGAAACCTACCCGATTTTTCCACGCCCCCAAGCCTAATCCCACATCTACAAAAACAAGGCACACAAATACTGGATTTGCGTGACAGCTATGCTTTCGCCTCAGCCCACATTCCAGGCAGCATAAACATTGACTTCACTGGAGGCCCAAAATTAAACTGGGTAGGGGTAGCCATAACCCCTGGCACTCCATTACTACTAATCCTCCCTCCAGAGCTACAATTCGAAGATGTCTACTTAGAGCTACAACGCATAGGCTACGACAATGTACAAGGCTACCTAAATGGCGGTATCAACGCATGGATATCCAGCGGGAAACTTACTCAAAGTACACCCTATATAACAGCCGCCGAAGTAAAATTGACGATGCCCAATCCACCAGCAATAATAGACGTACGCTCTCCAGAAGAATTTGCCACAAAAAATATAAATACATCCATTAACTACACCTTCGACGATATAATAAACCAAGCTCCCTACCCCGCCCAGTCAGACAAAGAAGCAGTAATAGTATGCAAAAGCGGCTTCAGAGCCGCAATAGCCGCAAGCTTACTAAAAGCCCAAGGCCACAAAAATATATCAATACTAATAGGTGGCACGGATGCCTGGAAATAAAGGGTGATTAGAAGCAAGTGGCATTTGGAAATAATGGATGCTTAGAAATAAAAGAACGGCTACACCGCATTGAAAGTCTAATAAACTTTCAATGTAGCGTAGCCGCTTTTTTTATGATTCCTGATTACATAAATTCACAACCATTTACATTACATCAATAACGGCGCAAGCCTAAAGGATTAACGCTGTCCTAAGGATGGTAATGATGGACTACTGGTAAGCACGGCGAGGAGTTACCTAGCGCACCTACGCTGCCGTCCCTGCGTACCTTCTCGGCTCACCACAGAACCATCCCTCGGGCACACCCTCCATTGACGAGTAGCCTCAGCTTCATCCTCAACCGGATACATGCATACAGGGAGTAACTCTGGATATTCAACGATTTCGTCACACAGCATAATAGACCTTCCACCTGGCGGACTGCCTGGGGGTGTTCCACCACCAACATGTGGCTCAGCAGACACGACAACAGCTAAGCTCAATATAAAAACCAGTGCGATTAAAACAGAAACAAACCATTTTTTAATCATCATACACCTTCCTCTACTCGATCACTAATATATTTTTCATAGACATCTGTTGCTATACTCTTGAACACCAATGCATTAGCAGTATCATTTGCTTTTGCACAAAAAGCACTGATAGAATTGCAATAATCAATCGCCTCATCATACTGCATATGCTCCAAAAGTCTAGGCAAAACACTATCTCTCATGAATTCAAAGGACATAGGATTATCTAACATCAATGAATGCTTTAACGCATCTAGCAAAGCCACCCAAACAGGTCCCCATTCATTGTCTTTAGTAATCATATCCAAAGCTTCATCCACGCATGAAATGCCTTCATCAATCCTATCACTTCCAATTTTCGCAAGTGCTTTGTGATACATGCAAGCAATAAATTCTTCGGTTCCTGGGGTTGTATCCTCAAATGCAGCATCAATATTTTCTAATGCATCATCATATCTTTGAAGCTTATTATAAATTCTTGCTATAGCACAATAAATCCCGCTTGATTTCATTCCAAGATGTTTCTTTGCTTTCTCTCCAAGCTGCAACATATTAACAATCTTTAATGCTTCATCTTGCCTGCCTACTCTACTATACTCATACGCAAGTATCCGCTGAATATGTACTTCATAGACACGATTTCCAGTTTCCTCAAGCAACAATAACGCTTTTTCCAAATAATCAATTGCCCTGTGGGAATAACCCATATCCGACAAACAACGCCCTATCACATAATAAAACGTACTATCAACCCATTCGCGAAACCCATCGGCCTCTTCGGCTTTACTAAAAGCTTTCATCGCTTCCTTATAGAGCCTCGCAGAAGCTTTACAAATCCCAATCATCCGATAGTAATAATGAGTATGCTCATCATCAAACTCCCGCATATGTCTTTCTAAGTACGCCATCACACTCTCAAAGGCTTCTGTATCTCCCCTTGCCCGATGGTATCGCGCAAGAAATAAATGATACAGTAAATCAAGAGGTCTTTCCTCCCATTTGCCTTTACATCTACTTAACTCTGGCAACATGGCTTCGGCATCCTCTAGCTTGCCTCTGTCAATCAGGTTTTTCCAATCATACAGCTTCTCGTGAAGTTCCCTTCTCTCCACTTTGCTTAGAGGTTTGGCTTTTTTCACCATACTCATCTCAAGCACATTGTCCTTGTCTCTGTCTTTGCCCATGTCGAAATCCCCATATTCATCATTTTTTGTCAGTTTTTGCTAGGCCTTGGAGTGAATTATATTCATCAGACAAGCAAGTGTCAATACCCAACACAAAAAAATTTTACTTCACGTCACAATCAAGCTTGCAATGCACCAAAAAACACGCATCCCAGCACAAAAAAAGCCGTGCCTGCCATGACAATGAGGGGTATTGTCATGGCAGGTACGGCTTAACAAAATTATACATCTATTTAATCGTTCCATGATATTCTGAAAACAAAGTTGAAACCGAGTCACAAACCGCCCTTACTTCAATTAAACTCTGGGATAACTCATCCCTTGCTTTATCAACATCCCCTTGCATAAGAAGTTGCCTGGAAGTAAAAGTACTCATTCTAAGTTCCTGCATAGAGGAGGGCATAAGACCTACAAGCCTATTTTGATTCTTTATTACATCAGTCAAACATTCTTCCAAAATACATTGATTTTGCTCCAGCGCTTTAATTTCATCCAACACCTGCTTAATAATCTGAGAATCAGTCACCATCATTCCTCCCTTGCAGAAGAATAGGCTGCGCTAAAGCAGAAGTAATATCCAAAGCTCGTTTAGCAGCGCCTCTGTTTTGTACCGCAACATCCCTAACCTCTAATATAGATTGAGCCAATGTAGATTGTGTCATAAGAGCATTACTAAGACTCGTATCCTCAGAAGGCCTTGAGGGTATACGATTAGCAAGTCGGGACTGGCCCATCATCAGCTCAGACAGCGTTTCTTCAACCGCTATCTGACGCTGCCGCAAGGCTTGAAGTCGCTCTAATATTTCATTAAGAAGCTCATTATTCTCCACAACGCACATCTCCTTAAGACAATCCGCCAACCAAAACTAATCCTAGATTGCAGACTTAATACCTTTAACAATAGCTTCATGCCCATGAACAAGCCCGTAAGTTTCCTTAGCAATATTATGGGTTATTTTTAAAAGGTCTTGGATATCATCTATTTTCACGTCCATTTTATCCATACGTCTTTCTAAAACAGCAACATCAGCTTTAATAGAACGAGTGTCATCTTTTATAGCGTCAACATCAAGCTTGACTACCGCAACGTCACCTTTGATTGCTTCTACATCATTTTTAACTGCTTCTACTTCACTCTTAACTGCTTCTACTTCACTCTTAACATCAGAAACTTCCTGTTCCAAACTGGTCAAGCGCAGTTCAACATTATCCAGCCGTTGTTCAACTCTACTATTACCTTGTGTTACTTCGGCGAGTATTTGCTGCAATAATAATTTATTTTCATCCACTACAATTGCCCCTCTCGTTATGATGCATCAATTATATTCATTTTATTTAAAACAGTAAAGTCGCTAAATGCCATCATAAGTCTCACCCATCTAGTATGATTGTGTCGGTATAGCAATACATTTTCGCAAAACAAAAAAGGGAGCCCGCAAAGGCTCCCATTTTTTGTTTCATCATTAGTATAAAGTTGTAATCTTTAGTAAAGAATTTAGAAGTTAGTTGCTAAGATTAGCGAGCAGAGATAACTGCTGCTGTTCCAACTCTGGCCAAGTTGTAATCAGCTGAGTAGCCGAATACGTTGAACAGGAAGCGGAATGGAAGGTAGATACGGTTGTTGCGGAATACTGGGGCAAGTGTGCCTGCTGGGCCAGAAAGACCTTCAGCAAATTCTGCAATGTCAACGGTACCTGGTGAGCCGTTACCACGGATGATGGTAGCGGTGGTGCTGTTTTGGGTCAAGATAACGGTTACCCATTGACCTTGATAGTCCCAACCAGAGATGGTGGCTACGCCTGCGCTCCAAGTGATATTATCATTGGTTACGCCAGCAGCTTCAGCAAACAAACGAGCAGATACTAGACCAGCTTCGTGAGTCATGCCAGGAAGTCTTTCCCAGATCATTTCTGGTGCGCCATCAAAGGTGCGAGCTGAGTCAAAGCGTACGCCGTCAAGAGAGTTAGCACGATAATCTTCTGTGCTAGCGGCTACAGCTTCAACGATTTCAAGAGCGTATGGGAAGGTGTTGAATACGCCAACTGGTGGGTTAGCGATTGAGTGAACTGGATTTTGAGCGGTTTGAACCCAAATGTGGTTTTCAGCAATAGCTGGACCAGTTACAATCAGGAAGTATCTTTCGCCTTGATATACGTGACCAAAGAGTGTCAAGCCATCCAAGGTAATTGTTCCTGGGTTGCCTGGAAGAGATTCTCTGGTAACTTCAAGTTGGATCCATGTTACGTTGCCAGCGGTTGGGTTAATGTTTCTAACAGTTAAGCCAAGACCGGTGGTTGCATCTGTAAGAACGTCATGACGGCTAATGCCAAGGCCAAAGCCAATGCCGTATCTTTCAGCTACGCCAACCCATAGACGGGTACCGAATTGTAACATACCGCCTTCTGTTTCGGTGATTGTTAAAGCACCAGCTGGGGTATGGTTGATGTTTTGTTCGTGGCCAATGAAGTTAACTTGTGCGATGTCACCGATATGCTCGATAACAACTGGGTCATATACATTGGCTACTACTGCTGTGTTAGCATCTGGGTTAAGTCTTGATACGCCAGTGCCTGTTACAGTTACTTCAACTTCGTCAAGACCGCGGCTTGCAGATCCACCTTCAACGCTGATGAAGAAGCGAACGTCCAAACGAATTGGAGAGTTACGGAAAGCAACATCATCATGGCCGGTAACTGGGAATCTTAAGGTTACGGTGTTGTCTGTGAATACAGCGTCAACATGTTGAGGTTGACCTGGAGCTGGACGATGGAAGGTTCCACCGTTACCATTATCCATGTTTGCTGTACCAGCAAATTGAGCATCTGTTGGAGTACCTGTGCCGGTGTTGTAAACATACTGAACGCCGGTGAAGATGAAGCCTTCAGGTACTTCGAAAGTGATTGGACGTCCACGTGCAAGATCCAATGCGTTAACTACGTTTTCTTGAATACGTAGTGTAGCGGTTCTGCCTGTGGTTGGCCAATCTGGAGCATTTGGAATATCTTCAACAACGTTAGGTCCTACATTGTTAAGGTTCCATGCATAACCTGAACGGAATTCTGGAAGGTCATCGCCAAGTACGCTAAGGGTAAGAGCTGCGGTTACACGACGTGCTACCAAAAGGTTGCGAAGGTTATAATTGCCATCAAAGGCTTCCCATGTTGGGATGTTAATGCCTCTTGGGGTTAAACCACCGCTGATCCAGATTTGGTTAGCTGGGCCAGAGTGACCTACTCTTACTTCTACGTTTACGTCACCTTGAAGAGGTGCGTTGTCTTGTGGTACTAGTTGTAGTCTACGGATTTGGATTGAACCAAGACCGCCAGCTACAAGAGAGTTGGTGCTACGTGTTAAGGTTGTGCGGATAATAAGTTCTTCACGGCCTTGTTGGTTAACAAATGCTGTGGTGCTGTCGATAGAATCTACAACAGTGCCAGAAGCAGTAATTATGCCAAGAGGACCATAAAGGTTAAGTCTGTAATCAGCATGTGCGCCAGGTGTAAGAACATTGCCAGCTGCACGGGTGCTCCAAGAATAGTTTGGAGGAGCAACAAGTCTAAAGGTTACTTGTTCTGTTCCGCCGAGTGGTACTAAACCACCAACTACGCGTTCTTGGATTGTGATTGCGCCAAGGTTGGCATCCCACTCGAAAACTACGGGATCTCCGTAAGTTATATCGATACCGGTTTGACCAAAGCTTGTTAGATAGCCTTCTGCAAGTACATGTGCAGAACCAACGTTGTTAAGGTAAGCATAAAGCTTATTTGTTGGTTGGTTTACACGGATTGGGAATGGTAATGGAATAGTTATTGAACCAACCGCTTGAGGTGAAAGACCTGCTGGTGCGCTTAGGATAATAACAGCTCTTTGATGGTTTTGAACGAACATTTCCATTTCAATCAAATCATTGATTACGCCATCCCATGGCATAACAGGTACTGCTGCGGTTGCATTGAGTGGACCCCACCATGTAGCTGTTGGTGCAGATGGAGTGTTATTAACTTCAAATGTCAAGTGACCCCAAGGACCAACTTCGTCGGGAGCAGTTGATGTGGAATGAACGTTTGTTGTACGGGTAGGGGTTGCAACCCAAATGTCCCATCCAGCATCTACATTGTGGAAAGCGATTTGAGCGTTGGTTAAGTCAGCTTGTGCTTGAGTCATTCCAGTAGCTGGAGCAGTTACAGCAAAAGCTGGAGGAGTACCAACAGCAATAGTAGCAGCGGCTAAACCAGCAACATCAGAAAACAGACCATAACCTGTTGGAGGAACAGTTCCACCAGCATCTTCGTATTCATAATCAAATAGGTCTAAACCTTCTTGAGTTAATACATGTGTCCGGCCTCTTCTGATGCTTTCCCAGATTACTAACTCTTCAGCAGTTAAAGCTGCCAAAGTGGCTGCATTAGTAGGATTAGTAAATGTGCCTACTGGGGTTCCTGCATTGTGGAATGTAGCATTGAAGGTAGCTGCAGCACCAGCTGCTGGTAAGAAACGTAGATTGGTGTCATTGCCACCACGAAGGATAAGTTCAATCCTCACATCTTCACCAGCAACCAATTGAGACCATACAAGGCCAGCATTGATTGTTATTGCGTATTCTGCACCAGGATCATTAGCATCGGTTCCTGTTGGAGCAGAAATAGGGGTACTTACTGTACCAGGGGTGTTAGCAGAAACAATTAAGTTTGCTGGTACTAGTGATAGAATCATAGCTAGTACCAGAAGTAATGCAATTTTTCTTTTCATACTTTCTCCTTTCCGGTTTTCGAAGTGCGTAACCGTTAACGCATAGTTGCGTAAATTTTACGCAGATTTTCGTTTCTGTTTCGCTAAGTGCTTACCTTAGTCTTTTCATTAGTATATTGGGTTATGGTTTACCTTGTGGTAACCACTTTGCGGTTTGGGCTGTGAGGTAAATGTTCAGCCCGCGAAACGACGGTACTCTGGCCTTTCAAAATTATCACCTTACATGCTTGCTATTATCGCCTCAGCTGTTTTTCTTTGGTAAGAGTGTAATTAAAAAATATTATGAATGGATTTTCTTATATTTTTTATTTGGTTACCAGCTTGAGTATGCAATTTTAGCGGTGGCTTTGGCTTGGGTAGCCTCACATCCACACATAAGGGGGGCCGTTTCCCGCAAAAACCAGTACCTCCTTTCCTTTTTTAATGCGGCATTGCCGCTTATAATGGTAGTATAGCACCGGGGATAAATAATGGTCAACGCTAGTTACTCTTTTGTAAGAGGTTTGTAACATTTCCGTCACATCTGCCTTACATATTAAGTTTAGCGTTTGCCCTAGTGCGCTTTTGCCAAAAACTGTGGTTTTGGCGCACATTTGGGGTTATTTGCCTCCCCTGCTACCGTGAGGAATATACCACGTGAATGTGGGGTGTTCAATACTTTTAGGTAAATTGTAATAATCCTGTAACATTTCCTCTTTTGGCTGAAACTATACCACTTTGCAACGATTATAGTATTAGGATATATGTTTATTTTATGTATTTGTTTGGATTTGTAATGGGTTTGTAATAAAAAACAACCCCTAGTTAGCGGGGTCGCTTTTCACTTTTTTGACTTTCGCTTGTCCGCCATATCCTTAGCCTCTGCATATTCTGGGCTTGGGTTAACAGGTATGATTCCGATACTTTTGTCACAACCGGAAAAGTAACACTTTATTACTCATGCTCTCTCAGTATTTTTGCATAATCAGCTAAACCTCTTTTCATTATATCTTCAGGCTTGACCCTCTCGCCATTGAGTTTTGCTGTCTCTAAAAATACTTCATAATCATCGTGTCGTATGATAACTTCAACTTTTCTACACAGCTTATCAAAGTGTGGATTTTTGATAGCCCTTTCAAAATCTTTTTCAGTAAGTTCTTTAATCATAAACCTTTACCCCTTTCATAAAGCTTACTTTCAAAGTTAGTCGCTCTTCTTGCTGATATGATTCTTATAATTTCATCATCTTTCCCACGATAGCAATAGCAGACAGTAAGCTCACGGAAAATATCATCTTCTCCGATGACAATAAATCGTTCTTCATCAATCGAATGCTTCTCGTCATAAAAATAGATTGCGTTGTCATCTTCAAATACTGTCTCTGCTTCTTTGAAGGAGACTCGGTGTTTATATATATTGGCTTTGTTTTTGAGTGGATCCCATTCAAATTTCATTGATGCCTCCTATATAACTATATTATGACTCATTCAGTATACCACATGCTAGGGCTTTATTACAGTTCTGTTTCAATAGGCATACGAATAGGCATAAAACTTCATATGGGAAAACTAAAAACACCTGCTTACAAGAATTCTGAATTCATGTAAGCAGGTGTAGCAAATCAAGTGAAAAACGGTGTTTTGGTTTCATAAGCTTATGGTGCTGGCTAGTTTTAGTATTGAATCTTTTTTCTTATTGGGAAGGACATGAGTGTATATGTCTGCGGTCATTTTTATACTTGAGTGGCCCAGTAGTTCTTGCATTACTTTTAGGTCAATACCGTTTTCTAATCCTCTGGTAGCGAATGTATGGCGTAGAGCGTGTTGGCCGGCGCCTACTATTTTTGCTTTTTGGGCTATGCAGTTGAACCACCAGCGGGCATTTATAGCGTGGCATAGCTTTCCGTTAGTGCCTGGGAATAGAAGGTTTTCTGCGTTGGGGTGATCATGTTTCTTCTTATTATATAGCAGCTGGAGTAGAGTATCTAAGAGGGGGATTTCTCGGTAACCGGATTTTGTTTTTGGGGGGCCTGTGCCGAAGGTGAAGCCGGTTGCTGTGTTGATAGCGGTCACGGTTTTATTTACCCGTAAGATGCCTTTATTGAAATCTATGTCATCCCAAGTTAGGGATATGGCTTCGCCTATTCTTAGACCTGTGCCTAATATTAATATAAAGCAATCGCCAAAGTGTTCATTTTTGGCTACTTCTATGAAGCGCTGCTGTTCTTCGGGGGTTAGGACTCTTATTGTGGTTCTTGCTCCTTTTTTAGGGAGATTTATATTTGAGGCTGGGTTTTTATTTATTAGGTCGTTGATTAATGCTTGACGTAGGGAGCCCTTCAACATGCTAAAGACTTTGATTATAGAAGAATATGATAGGCCGTTATCGCTTAGGCTGTTTACAAACTGCTGCACTATATCGTGGCGTAGTTCGGAAAGCTTGTAATGGCCTAGGGCGGGGATTATCCAAAGGTTGGCGGCGCTAATGTATGTGCGGAAGGTGTTGGGGCGTACACTGCGCTGCTTGTATACTGACATCCACGTGTCGAACCAGGCTGCAAACGTAAGTCGTGAAGGTTCTAAATAATTGCCGGAGTCGCGGGCAGATTTGACTTGTGTAAGCCACTCTTTGGCTTCTTTTTTTGTCTTGAAATACTTGGCTTTGCGCTTTTGTTTGCCTTTTGGATCGTAGCCTGTAGTTATTCGGGCTTGGTACATTCCATTGAATGCGGTGATGCTGCCTTCACCTTTGCCTCGTGCTGCCATGTGGGTCATCTCCTATTTGATGTGATTTTTATGCATTTTGTATCATTCTATTGGATGGACATTATTACATATTAATTGGTGCGCGGAAAGTGTTTATAGGTATTGTTAGATGTTTGTAATGATGGATAAATTGAGTCGTGAATTTTTATGAAAAATTTTTCAATAGGCATATAATAGGCATTTTGGGGATTTTGGGTTTTGGGGAAAAAGGTTGAAATACCAGGGTTTGTTGGGGTTTTTGGAGGAGGTGGTTTGCTAATACGCACTTCGAAAACCGGAAAGGAGAAAGTATGAAAAGAAAAATTGCTTTATTTTTGGCTTTGGTGATGATTATTTCACTTTTGCCAGCGAATTTATTCGCGGCTCCTGGTGTAAGCGTTCCCCTGAACGATTCCACTGAAGGCCGTACTGAAGCTCATGGCTCAGAAATTTTTACAGTAACAATCCCCATGACCGCCCTGCGCGGTAGAAGTTTTGATGAGTGGGTACCAGGTGCCGTTGGAGGCCAAGGTATCCCATTGTATGTAAGCCTTACAGGTACCGGCGACGGCAACCTTCGCTTCCCAGTAAATAATCAATGGGCAAGGCGTTGGGATGACCCTAATATTCCAGCATACACCGGTCAAACATGGCCTCTTGGTGTAGATGCTAGTGATGTGAGAAACGTTTTTGCATCAAGAATAACCGATACTAATTTTGACCCTGGAAGAAGAATGACTGGACAATTCTATCGTGTTGGCCATCAAAGCGGCTGGGTAGTATTGGATATGGAATTGCTGATAGATGATCACGATTTCATTGACGGCACTGCAGCCACAAACTTAGATGATCTACGCGAAGAAATCCGTGTAGCAGAAGCAAATCTTGCTTTTGCAAGAAGCTTCCAAGCTGGCGTAAGGGCAATTGAAAATGCGTATAATGCATTTGTTGCAGCAGTTGACGCCTTGAATACTTGGATAATCGCCAATGGCCCTCTTCCCCCATCAACTCCAGCGCTGCAAGATGCATTTGATGCTTTGTTGGCAACAGCTGTTACAAGAGCACTTGCACTACAAAACTTACCAGTTCTCAATGTGCCTGCAACTACAGTTGTAAACATTCCTGGAGTAACTCCTAATGCACCGATTAATACTAATATCACAGGCGCTCTTAATGCTATAAATAGTGCTATTGACACCTTCTTTACTGATCTTGAGGCTGTTGATGCTGATCTTGATCCAGATGTGTTAGCTGATCCAGCAAATGCCCTCGCTGTATTCAATGCTTTTGGTGACCTTCAGACTGCCCTCGGTACTGATATGGCAGGTTTCGGGGTTCTTCTAGCTCCTGCTGGCACTGTTGGCAGCCTTCTTACAGATTTGCAAGATGCCAATGATGATCTTGCACAAGAAGTTGGCGACAACCCAATCCTAGGCACATGGCCACTTATTCCAGGCGGTGCTTCAGGTTTTCTAGACATTGAAATCCCAGTTTATCGTGTACGTCATGCTGATGCTCGCTTAGAAATCAGACTTGGACATCCAGGTGGTCAAATCTTAGCTCAAGGTCCTTTAGCTAACTTCACCGACCGTGGCATCTCAGTTGAGTACGGCAATGTTGTTGTATTTGAACACACAGCAGTATTAAACTCTCTTACCATCCGCGAAAATGCACCTGGTGCATTAACACGCAATGTTCCTGGCACAAACCCATCCAACAGAAGCGTAGCCATCAGGCTTACTGCTCCTCACGGCTATTCATGGGAACGCGCCGTAGG
Organism: Defluviitaleaceae bacterium; assembly: GCA_009780185.1. Classification (GTDB taxonomy): domain Bacteria; phylum Bacillota; class Clostridia; order Lachnospirales; family WQUN01; genus WRAN01. Next base: position 73,550 of record WRAN01000008.1, read on the forward strand.
CAGACCCGGTCATACATGGTATGCCAATAACACCGTTCGCCAAATGGATAGAGGTCAGTGGATTCTAGATACCGCTAGTAATCCAGTTTATGTATGGAACGCTGACAACTCTGGTTTTGCTTATAACAACCCCAATTGGCCTGGTTCACCATTTATTACCTCACCAATGAACCTATTGCAGTTCCACTGCACAGTTGACGGCATCTATACTCTACCTGATGGCAGAGAAGAAATGCTAATTATCATTGATAACCTTTATCGTAACCCAGACATGCCACTTATCCCTGCATCATTAGTACTTGATAACCTCCGCCTCATAGCTGGCCCTAATGCTCCAGCCGTGCAAGAGGAAGTTAATATTGATGTAAGAGTAGGACATCTGTGTGCATGGGGTTATATCGGATTTGATTACACTTATCCAAATCCGATTCAACCAGCCCTAGTATCACTACAGCCAGGAGCTCAACCTACTGCTCCTCCAACAACACCTCCACCAGCTGGTCAAGCTACACCACGCCCACGCCCAACTCCTCCTTCAGGTACAACAACCCCTGGCGGTTATGAACCTGCAAACCCACCATGCTTCTTCTTCACAAACCCAGCAAGATTCCCACAAAACCTTAACCAAGTAACCCGTGCAGCTGCTGACAGGCCAGCCGGTGACACTGGCTTGGCTCTTGACTGGCAAAACATCGGCTACCGCCTAGGCGTAACCGTAGCGCGCCGTGCTGAAGCTGGTCTTTCCTTAGCAGTAGGCGGAGACGAAGTAACTCTTCGCTCAGGTAGCATTACAACTGCCGCTTCAACCGGATGGGCTGGAAACAGCGCTACCCTTGTAAGAACCGGCAGAACCCAAAGACTCCACGTGCAAGAAACAGTTTCTAATGCATTGGCTCTAAGCCCAAGCCACCCAGTTACATTCACCTTCCCAGAAGGCGTTCAAGTAGTTGGAGTTCGCTATCGCGTAGATCCCAATGGCTTTGGGTGGGTAAACCGTAATCGCACTGAGCCATTCGCGAACCACACTCGTTTCATTGATGATCAAACTGTTACAATAGCAACAACCCTTGACAGACATAGCTCTATCAGAAGACTGGAGATATATTTCGACATCAGCGTTGAAGCTGGCTTTGTACAAAAGTACGGCACCGATGAAATCGTTGTAACTGTATCTGGTTCAGGTGTAGCCAATCTTCCAGAAAATGATCGCACTATGACTGTTGCAACAGTAGTTGATCCTGTAACTGTATCCTTCCCAGAAGCAATTAGCGTTCCAGCCCTTGGTCTTGAGCATAACCTTCTTGCTCTTACACCAATCGGCGATATCGTAATCACAGAAACCGAAGCGGGTATGCTTCGCCACAATACCGCGATTGAAGTCTTCATTATGAGATCCTTCATCCAACGTCCATTCGATATCACCTTGGTACCTGGCGCTTTGGTTGTAGATACCGCATCAGGATTAACTTTATCAGCAAGACAGACCCTCAATGTAACCCGTGATGGTCACCAAATTGTTGGCATAACATTTACAGTAGTAAATGAATCTCGTACAACTACTGATGGCGGTACAATCACACTTTCAGCTAATGACATTTTCGGACACGTATATCCAGGAGAAGAATACTGGTTAGTAGTTTCCGGTAATGCCGTAGCAGCAAACCACAGTCTGGTACACGGTGAAAGCCAAGTTAACAACCAACCAATCCGTGGTATCTTCACCTCATTGCCATATTACGGTGAGTTAATCGACTCCGTAATTGGCTTTGAAGACGGCGACCGTGCCCACTCCCTAGACGGCGTACGCTTCGACCCAGCAGTAGCAATTGGCGGAATCACCCCACCAATCATCTGGGAAAGACTCCCCGGCATGGCTCACGAAGCTGGCTTTGTAGCAGCTCGTTCCTTTGCAACAGTAGCTGGCGTAACCGAAGATAACATCAACTGGGCTTCCGGAGTTGCAACCATCACTGGTTTCAACTATCAAGGTCAACGCCTAACCGTTATCTTGACTCAAGGCTCTACCAATGCAACCATCGTTGTTGACGGTGCTGTTGGTACTGTTGACATCGCTGACTTTGCCGAAGGTCAATCCGGCCCAAGCCAAACTGTTACACCAATCTTCCGCAACAACCGCATATACCTTCCATTCCGCTTCCTATTCAACGCTTTTGGTTACAGCGATGACTATGTACTAACACGCGAAGGTAATGTTGCAGTAGTTCGCGCTCGCTAATCTTAAATCACTAACTAAGTAGATGTGCACTAAAGATTTACAACCCCATACAAATGATAAAACAAAAAAGGGAGCCACTAGGCTCCCTTTTTTGTTATAAAAATACCAAATACCATAGAAATATTGAACAAAACCCAGTTGTAATGTAAAATAAGATTCAAATACAAATCTGTATTAGCACCATCACAATCCAGTAAATAAAGCGAGGGATACAGTTGAAATATGTAAACCCAACCAACGACCTAGCCTTTAGAAAGGTCTTTGGCAGCAACGAACATATACACATTCTGGCTGGCTTTATCAAAGATTTCTTCTTTATCGAGCCTGAAGAGCTAGTGATAGAAAACCCCTACAGCATAAAAGCCTACAGGGAATATATAAAAGAATCTGAAGTATTTAAGTTTAGACCCACAATATCTGATATAGCCGCAGAAATGAGATTTGCAGATTACAGGTCAGAACTTCAGCTAAAAAGGGGTAGCTATTTTGACGAGCGAAGCCTCTACTACCCATTAGATAAATATATAAGCAGATACAAAGTAACACCAGAAGCCCCAAGTGCTTACGCAAGATTACGCCCAATATATGCAATGAATATACTAGGCTATAACCACTTTGCAGGTGATAAAGATGCCTTACGGATATTTAGATTATATGATCCAGACCGCAAAAAGTCTTTCCCCAAAAACTTGTTAAATATAGCTTATTTTGAACTATCTAAACCTAACATAGAAACCAGTAACCAAAAATATTGGCAAAAATATTTCCTACAACAAGAGCTACCAGAGGAAACACCTGATTATATTTTTGATGCAATGCAAATAATAGATAGGGCAAACATGCGAGAGGAGGAAATTGATATGTTATCCCGCACTGAATACTTGCAATCAGTATTCGATACGCAAATAGACTATGCTCGAAATGAAGGACATGAACAAGGACTGGAACAAGGACTTGAACAGGGTCTGGAACAAGGTCTTGAACAAGGTCTTGAACAAGGCTGGTCAAACGCATTATATGAGCTTACAATCAAATTAATAAGACGAGGTCGTCCAGTTCAAGAAATAATGGAAGATACCGGGTACACATATGAGCAACTAGAACCCCTAATTAAGGCAGAATCCATAAAGCAATAATCCCATCTGATGGAAATAACAAAAAAGGAGCCGCATGGCTCCCTTTTTATATATATTTATCATTCATCATCAATATCACTACTTTCAGGCACTACAGCAATAATACACTCATCAGCAATACGCCCATCAGCTTTTGTCACAGTCACAACAAGCTTTTCATAGGTAAAGGTATCCCCTTCTTCCGGGGTACGGCCCAGCTGATCCATTATCCAACCGCTTACTGTAGACACATCCGATTCTTCATCCATATCGAAAAACTCAAACATCTTATCTATGTCAGTTGTACACAGAACTTTGTAGCTACGCCCGTTGCTTTCTTCATCATTTTCATTAACGGGTGTAAATTCTTCTACTACCTCGTCGTTTTCGTCCCATATATCCCCTACCAGCTGCTCCAGTATATCCTCCATGGTCACAATGCCTTCTGTACCGCCATATTCGTCGGTTACTATGGCCATGTGGCTTTTTTTCTTTTGCAGTAGCTTAAACAGCTCTGTCACTTTAGCGGAAGTTACTGTGTATACCGCCGGGGTTATTATGCTGTCTAGACTTTGATGGTTGTGGCCCACGCATTTTATGAAATCTCTGATATGAATTAAACCAGTAATATTGTCTAGGGATTCCTCATATACCGGCAAGCGGGAATAGCCGCTTTCCATGAAGATTTCTGCGGTAGAGTCTATGCTTGAGTCTTTTGATATCCCAATTATATTTACCCTAGGGGTTAAAATATCTTCGGCTTTTAGATCGTTAAATTCTATGGCGTTACTTATAAGTAGTGAGTCTTCTTCGTTTATGGCTCCTTCTTGCTCTGCTTCTTCCACCATGTACAAAAGCGCTTGGCCGCGGAATCCACGCTCTGCGTCCTCGTCTTCTTTTGATTTACTCATAAAGATGCGGCTTAGATGGGCTTTCCATTTTGATAGGATTATGTTTATTGGTTTGAGTAAGGTCATAAGCAGAAGCGCCACTGGGGAGCAGAATATAGCAGTGGCTTCTGGGGCTTCTTTGGCTATTGTTTTTGGGAAAATGTCAGTGAAGACTATTACAACAATTGACACAACAATCGTAGAAATAATCGCCCCGTATTCCGGTATTAGCCGGACAAACAAAACAGCCGCTAATGTGGCTGCAGTTATGGCTACCAAGTTATTGCAGATTAGCATGGTAGACAGCAGCTCGTCGAAGCGGTCGGATAATTTTAGAGCCAGGGCGGCTCGCTTATTGCCTCCGTCTAACATGCTTTTTAATCGGGCACGGTTTAAAGCGGAGAAGGCCATCTCAGCCGCGCTAAAAAACGTGCCCATCATTAACAATATAAATAGAAAAATTACGGTTACTACTATGTCGATGCTCATTTCAAATTTACTCCTCGTTATAATATACGCAATGTGTATTTATCTTCTAGTATACGCCTATTTCCAACATATATCAATTAATATTTACTTGGGGGACATCCATATTAAGATACGTGTCAGGTACAACACCGCTGATTATAGTGTCAACTAAAGATACGTGGCGGGTTACATAAATGGTGGAAGAGTGTACAGGGTTGATAATCCGCACTTCGGATTCAATAGTCAGCCATACAGAAAAATGGACTTGATTGATGCCAACTGCCGTGAATCTGGAGTCATAATCAACCAAAGCGTTTCCTATCGGGGCCATACGGAAGGTAACGCGGGGGCCAACCTGGGATAGAGTATCAAGACCAAATGCCATGCCCATGGGCACCGATACGGTTTCGGGTTCCAGACTGTTGAGCCTGTTTGAGATGCGCATGGCGGCTTGGTTGCTGATATCATTTACCAAAACTGTGTTAATAGACAGTACCGGCCCTGATTCTCCTGCCAAAGTATGTTGTGCTATAAAATCAGACGCAGCTATATTGCGCTCGGATATTATTTCGTGAATCACTTGGTTGATTACGTTGTTTACTTCTGTTTGGAGGTGTATCTCCGCGGCCTCTAATACCAATGGGAGGATCATTCGGTCAAAACGGTAGTAGCTGTATGAGAAAGCAGCTATGACTGTGAGTATCATGGCTAGGGCTATATATTTTCTAGGGATTAACCATGTGCTTTTACTGCGATGCCTTTTGCGCCCCCGGCTGGAGCGCCATCTATGTAATCGTTTAAACCAGGATTTTCGCTTCATGATATGCTCCCGCTGGTGGTGGTTTTATAGTCTATGCGGGCAGAGCACAGGAAATATCTTGTTCATTTGTATAAAAAAACACCTGCTTCCAAGATTCTTGCAAGCAGGTGTTTGTGGGCATTAGTTATTTTGCATAATTTTCTGATAAAATCCATCAATTTCTCCAAAGTATCCTAGTCGCATTTCATCTTCACTATTTGCTTCTTTATATTTGACCGCAATAACCCTTTCAAATATCCCTTCTTTTTGCAATGTATCCATTCCCAATCCCGCATCCAGCAGCTTTTGGCATGTATCATGTAAGTACAGGATTATCTCCATCATGGTTTGCTGCTTTGCTAGAGGAGTGTATACGTCTGAGGGATGGTATGCATTTTGCTGTGCAAAGCCTAGCCTTATTACTCTTGCAATGGCTAGTGTTAGGCGCTCTTGATCGGGAAGTACATCTGCTCCTATTAGCTTTGCTATTTCTAGTAGGTTGCTTTCATTTTGAAGTATGGATAATAGTCGCTCCCTTAGCTTAGGGAAGTCAGGACCTACATTTTCCATAAACCAGGGTTCCAGGTCACTTTTGTAGCCTGTGTAGCTGTTCATCCAGTCTATGGCGGGAAAATGGCGAGCGTAGGCCAATTGCTTATCCAGCGCCCAGAAAGTGCGTACGAAGCGTTTAGTGTTTTGGGTTACCGGTTCAGAAAAATCCGCGCCCTGAGGAGACACGGCTCCTACTATTGTTATAGAGCCTTCTCTCCCTCCTTGGGTTTTAATATATCCGGCACGCTCGTAGAAGCTTCCTAGTCTGCTGGCTAGGTAAGCCGGGTAGCCTTCTTCTGCTGGCATTTCTTCTAGGCGGCCGGAGATTTCCCTTAGGGCCTCTGCCCAGCGGGAAGTCGAATCGGCCATTAGTGCCACATGGTAGCCCATGTCTCTATATGCTTCAGCTATGGTCATTCCTGTGAATATGCTGGCTTCACGGGCGGCTACCGGCATGTCTGATGTGTTGGCGATTAGAATAGTTCTGGCCAGCAGTGGCTTATTGGTACGGGGGTCTATTAGCTTACCGAAATCTTCTAGTACTTCTGTCATTTCATTACCGCGCTCACCGCAGCCGATATATACGATTATATCTGCGTCAGCCCACTTTGCAATCTGGTGTTGGGTCATGGTTTTACCTGTACCAAAGCCGCCAGGGATTGCGGCTGTGCCTCCTTTGGCTACAGGGAACAAGCAATCAATTATCCGCTGACCGGTGACCAGCGGGCGACTTGGCGCCAGTCTATCAGCTATAGGGCGGGGCGCACGAATGGGCCAGTGCTGGGTTAATGTTAGTCCCTTTCCACCTATGGAAATAAGCTCTGTATCGGCGGTATAGGTGCCATTGGGCAAACATGTTTCCACTTCACCGGAAATGTCTTTTGGAACCATTGCACGGAATGTTATAACCGCTGTTTCTTCCACTTCTGCAAAAACATCCCCTGGGTTTAGATGCCGACCGGGGGAAACAAGAATCTTTACAGCAAAACGAGGCTCATCATCCATTGCGGCGCGAGAGGGGAATACGATTTCTGATAAGGACTCTTTTGGGCGGGGAAGCTGGTAAGTAAGTACATGGCGTGGGGTCTCTTTATTTACTCTTAGGGGGCGCTGTATTCCATCAAATATATTGCTTACAATACCTGGTTTTATGCATACAGACAGTGGTTCACCTGTGCCTATCACTTCCATTCCCGGGGTCAGGCCTGATGGGTCTTCAAACAGCTGAATTATCACTCTATGGGTGCGAAGGGTTACCACTTCCCCAAGTAAGGCCTTTGGGCCAACCTTTACCAGCTCTGTAACAAAGAAACCGCTTTCATGGGCTCTTACTGCTAGTATGGGGCCATTTATAGTTCGAAGTTCGCCTTTTGGCATGGATTCACCCTCCTTGGAGTATTGCAAGTTCTTCTGAAAACAGCTGCCTAGCTTCCGCTAATCGTGCCCAAAGCGTGTCCTCATACACCATGGCTCGGTTATTGGCAAGCAGTTTAAAGCCGCCAATCAGATTTACATCGTCCGGCTCTGGAGTTAGGCCTGTAGCCTCTTGGATAGCCTCTGCAAAGCTCATATCCTCATGAGATAATTGAATAAATGAAAACGAATATCCCACACTGGCCTGGGCCGCCTTTATGTTATCAATTAGGAAACTTTCATATTCAGGGGACTTGGTAAAAGCTATTATATCTGCCTTTACTTGGTCAAACAACTGGGCCGTTAGACGTTCTCTTAGATTGGAAAGATTTCGGCGGGATTCTGTCGTAGCTTCGGTTATACGCTTGTTCATCACCTTGGCTATGGCCTGGATTTGCGCTCCTATTTGGGCATTGGTTTCGGCCTGAGCTTCTTCCGTAGCTTGCGAAACTTCTTTATCAAAATGAGCAGACATTTCGCTCCGGGCTTTCCTTTTTCGCTCATCTACTTCCTTGGCGATAGCCTCAGTGAAGTATCCTAGTTTTCTTTCATCTGTAATCATGGTTTCTCCTATAAGTCGGGAATTATTGATACTAAGGGCAAATGTTTTTTTGGGTAAAAGCAATTGAGTATATCCTTGCTTTTCCTTGCAATACCTTCGGTTATTAATATTAGTCCCGCATCTGGGCAAGCTGTCTCAATGGCCTGATTTAGTTCTTCCGATGTGTGAACAATATGACCATGCACACTAGCGAGACCTAATCCTGTTATTGTGGCCTGGTTATCGCTTATTACATATATTTTCACTTATACCCGCCCCAGAATCATAAAGGAAATTAGCAGCCCATAAATGGCAATGCCCTCGGCCATTGCTACAAATATCATAGCTTTGCCAAAGTTATTTTCATTTTCGCTGATGGCGCCGATTGCTGCCGCCGCGGCAGAGCTTACAGCGATACCAGTGCCAATAGAGCAAAGCCCGGTTACCAGGCCGGCACCGATAAATGCTGCCGCAAGAGCCAAATCACTTACCCCACCGGCGACAGGTGTAGCAAAAACAGGTCGCGCAAACAGAAAAATAACCGCGAGCAAAAATACAGAGATAAACGAAATCAGATTTACCGCTAATGCTTTCTTGCCACGCCGTCTGCTAGGTTTTCCTCGAAAATAAAAAATAACTGGCCCTCCCATGGCAACCCCAAGTAAAAGTGCAATAATAACAATGGACATCTCTCTCTTCTCCTATTACAGCCGCTTTACCCGGCTGGAAGCGAAATCCTGCCCGCCTCCGGTGTAAAAACGGCTGAAAATTTCATAAAAATCTAATCTCAGCACCTGTATCCCTACCAGCAACCCTTCAATAGCCATAACCAGCACATTCCCTAAAATCAAGATCAAAAGATTTCTGGATCCTGCCGCCCCCTGAGATAGCTGCATTACTACATGCATCATTCCGGCGTGGCTTATGGCAAAAGCCCCTACTCTCACAAATGATATGGTGTTAGTTGCATAGGTTAAAAGAGTCTCGAATAACTCAATTATCGTATTAAAAAGGAACATCCCCAGCCCGGCGTCCTTATCTTTAGGGCGTTTTTCCAGAAAATGAATAATAGGGTGCTTTAAAGCTACAAAGAATAAAGGAATCACTATAAGCCCAATAATCGCCGGGGAAAATCCTTGCCCCCAAAACAGCGTCCTAAAAGCCAGCCAAAGTACAGCACTGTAAAACAACACCCCTGCAACCCCATTTGCTCCAAACAGCAAGTCCCCAATACGCCCCTGCCTTATTGCATTGTACATATGCAAGCACATACTAAGAACAATAAGCCCAACCCCAACCCCTACAGCAAACAAAAGCGTTCCGGTAATATCCGTCATAGGCCTGCGCCAAAGAGCCGGCAGTAAATCCTCAAAGCCAAAAATACTCCCATACAAAAACCCAAACACCATAGCCGAAATACCTACGATTGCCAAAATCCCTCCCAGTGGCTTTTTCATAACCAGATGAATATATAGCCCTAGCATCCCCAAAACCAATCCATGGCCCACATCCCCAAACATCAGCCCAAACAGCAATGTATATGTGACAGCCAGAAGTGGGGTAGGATCCATTTCACCGTATACAGGAAGGCCATACAGCCGAGTAAAAAATTCGAAGCTGCGTATAATCGGTGGATTTTTTAGGCGGATGGGAGGGGCATCGTTGGTTTCTCCATAACGGGTAAAGAGAATTAAATCATCATGAGCTATTTCTTCCTCTAGGGATTTAGCCTCTTTTTCCGCCATCCAACCAATAAAGGTAAATATACGTTTTCTTTTACTAAGGGCTGCATGTTTTTTCACATCAAAGGACTCGTAAAGGGATTTTACTTTGGTACAGGCTATGCTTAGTCGTTCTTTGCTGCCTATTGTTTCTTCGATATTTTTTTGAGCAATGGCTTCGCGTTCCATCTCCAGTGCGGCTTGATAGCCTTGCCAGTACTGAAGTAGTTTTTTTGGATCAAGGCGCTCTGACACAGTGTCATCATTAGCTTTAACAGGATTTTTTAGTGAAATTCCTTCGAAGTGCAATGAAGAAAAAACAACATCTACCGCATCGCCATGTTCCCTAGGAGTAAAGTACACAACCCAAACATATTCTTTGTTGCGCTTGCATACCTGTAGAATAATTTTCTCATCATCCTGCAAAAAGGTTTCATATTGACGAAAATGATTTATAGGCATACGCCCAAACCTATGATGAATTAAAGTCATAGATTCTATTAAATTTAAAGGGGCATCGAAGTCTTCAAAGGGCTGTAGCCTATTTATATACGCCCTTACTGCTTGCAAACGATCTTCAAGTAATTGAAGCTCCTCCCCATGCTTATCAAGCTTGGCCCAAGCTGCCTCCACCAGATTAACTGCAGCGGTACTGCCAATAGGAAAATGAATTGAAGGAGCGGAACCCACCATAGGGAGGAATTTATCCACCTTTTCCATTGTTGCGGTGTAAGGATTTAACGTGGTAAATGGAGCTAATTGCCCCGGTAGGTTGGGAGCAGACTCCAATTGGATGTCATACCTGGAAAGATAGCGATTTACCACATGATTCATGTGGGATATATGGCCTGTTATGCTTATGTATTTCATTTTCTCTACCATTTTTCACCTCAGTTTATGAAGATACGCTAAAACAGGAGCCAAAGATTCGGGGTATCTGCGAGCAGCGGCTTGGTATCGTTTTTCTATGGCTTTGGATAACTGCTGCTCTAGGGCAGGCTTGGCAAAATCAATATCCCTGGCATAAGGGCTTCCAGCTATTTCATCCAAAAGAGCAGCAGGGGATTCCGCATGAGCCATTTTTTGGGTCATCTCTGGGCTTAACTTATATCGTATGGGTACAAGATATCCATACGTGGCATCACCTTTAATGCGATGATATTTTTTCAAGCGGTACATCCACAAGATGTTATTCATATCAATTTCAGCACCCAGTGCTCCCCGTAAGGCCACTTGGTTTTTCTTATCCAAACGGGACAATCGCTTCCACTGATTAATATAGTAGTGAAATTCACTCACATCCTTGTTTGCTATAGCTGTTATAAACTCCCGTAGGGTCTTATCTGTAATGTATAGGCAAAGAGCAGCAGCAGATTGAGATGTTGACTCTTTTGCGCTTATAGCTTTAACCTTTGTGTTAATTGCCGCATAATTCATTTCACTTGAAGGATATGGGCACGCCAGGTTTGACGCCATTTGGATTCGTTTTCGTAAAATAGATTCTTTATCGCAGTAATACGCTCCTTGTGCCAGCGCTCTACTTCATCAAGCTCGGCCTGGGTATCGGATTCGGCCTGTTGCTTTAGATTTTGAAATTCTTTATCTCCTCTGCGCTTTATATCTAAAATACTGCGCTCTATTTCTTCTTTTATAAGCTGAGCTTGTGCAGCCTCTTCTTGCTTTATTTCATGTATATCAACATTACCGGCATTTTCAATTTCCAATAACTTAGATATTAGCTTGTCCATATCTGTAACCCCTTTCCTCAGATTTCATAACCTATAATAACCATAATTTACATATATTTCTAGTCTTGTTGGATAAGATTCATTTTTTTTATCAGGGTATATGACATTAAATCCAGTGTTTCTCCATATTCAGTCATGCGAAAGGTAACATACCCTTCCAAATGCAGATTGTTGTTTTTTTTGATAAAGGTTTTAATGTCTTTAGAAAGGGCAACGTACAATGGTGTGCTTCTTAAATCATCTGCCATGGAGCGCAGTTTTGGAGATTGGTTGAATATTGGGTTTTCTTCTAATGCGATAGTAATCAGTAACTCCATAAAACCTTCAATAAAGGAATCATTAGGCTTAATAAGGCAGTGAATTGAAAAGAGACCGCACTTAGAAGATGAGGTGCTTCGTACAGCAATATCATTATCATCAGCAAAATTTATTATTAAGTCTTTATATTTGTAGGTATGGATGGTGAGTGGCTTCATGGATAAAATCATGCTCCTTGATTTACAAAAGATAATTACACTATATGCCAGCATATAGTCCCATTTATCATGTCTATTATTTTTAGGTTTGTATAAAATATAAAGATGAATATTTCCCGAAAATGATTATTAATAAAAAGGGAAAAAGACTTTACTAAACTGTTTTAGTAGATTATACTTTTTCTACAAGATTCGCATATTTTGGGGTTGTTAGCTAAACGCAGTATGGGGGGCAATAAAGTGAGAAGTAAGGCTTTTTGGTTGATTGTTTTGGCGGTAGCCATCTTAGCGGGAATTATTAGTTGTATGTCATCCAATACTTCCGGGCATTCCGGTACCAATACAACCCCTGTGCCTATTCTCCCTGATATATATGATAATGAAGATGTAGACGGATATCTTTATCAAGACATGCCCTACTTAGAGCCTTGGGACGAATACGAAACAACCCCAGAACCTACACCTGATCCTGGCTTATTGGATATGCAATCTGATACTGTTTTTGTTGCCGGGCGCTATGCCGGATTTTTTACATGGGGTCATTTTCATCATTCTGCTGTGGATGAGCCTGTAGTCTTTGCCGAAAGCACGGTACTAGACACCTATACCGATGTGGATTTAGACATTTCTGATATTATTGATATGGAGCAATTGGAGTTGGTGTTTGCTTTGTTGGCAGAGGCTATTTTGGCCTATGCTCCAGAGTCGGCACCTTTTTTGTTTAGAATAAACGAGAATTGGCTTACTAACATGGTGATAGACCACGAGGGACTGCGGGTGCTATTGACTCCGGATATTGCCCCATGGGATTTAGGTTTTTTCTCTGTTTTGATTTCATATGAAGACCTGGGAGAAGCCTTTTTGCTGGAGGTAGAATTGGGATTAAGGGAACCGCCGCGGCTGCCAATGGTAGCGCTCACATTTGACGATGGGCCTCACTTTTATACAGATATAATTTTAGATATATTAGAAGAACATGGTGGGCGAGCCACTTTTTGCGTGTTGGGGTATCGGATCCATTACCGCCCAAACACAGTAATAAGAGCTGTTAATTTAGGCCATGAAGTTGTCGGCCATTCCTGGGATCATAGTGATCTTACTCGCCTTAACGCAAACGCAATATCCAACCAGATAACCAGAACCAGTGCCGCCATAGAAGAAGTTACCGGTGTTAGGCCTCCTCCTATTTTCCGGGCACCTTTTGGCCTCACCAATACAAGGGTTATTAATGTATCACGGGATTTGGGATATTCACTTTTGCATTGGTCTGTTGACCCGCAAGATTGGGCTAATCGGGATGTCGATCATATTTATAATCATATAATGGATCGTGCTATGGATGGAGCGATAATTCTTTTGCATGATATTCACACCACTACTGCCGAGGCGATGAAACTGGTTATTCCTCGCCTTATAGAAGAAGGATTTCAATTGGTAACCGCTTCTGAGCTTATTGCCTATTTTTACGGTGAAACGGAACCTGGAGAGATTTATATGGGACATAGGCCACCTTGGTTCTAGGGGCGATTATTAATGCCGCCGCTATTTTGGTGGGGGGCAGCGTTGGGCTTTTGTTTAAGGGACGGGTTAGTGAAAAGATTTCTGTAACTACTACCCGTGCTATTGGGCTTTGTGTATGTATTATTGGGATATCCGGGGCACTTGACGGAGATATTATGCTATTGGTTGTATCTCTTATGTTTGGGGCGCTTATTGGGGAATTTATAGATATCGATGCTAGGCTCAAGACTTTGGGCCTTTTTTTGCAGAAAAAATTAGCCTACAGCGACAGTAAACCTGTATTTGCTGAGGGCTTTGTCACTGCCACGCTATTATTTTGTGTTGGGGCTATGGCTGTGGTCGGGTCTATTGAGGCTGGGCTTAGGGATGATTATAGTATTATTGTGACTAAATCTATAATTGATGCCACTGCCGCCATGGTTTTTGCTTCAACTTTGGGGTTTGGGGTGCTGTTTTCGGCTTTTGCGGTGCTAATATATCAGGGTATTATTGAGTTTTTTGCCGGGTTTTTACAGGGAGTACTTACTGCCGAGCTTATTACTCAAATTTCTGCTGTTGGCGGGCTTATGATTTTGGCTCTTGGGGTAAATATGGTTGTGGGGCCTCGGATTAAGGTGGCTAATCTGCTTCCTGGGCTTTTGTTTGCGGTAGTATATTATTTTTTCCTACTCAACGCTTTTTAGTGACATTACCATGTCGATCGCCACCAGCTTCCGGTAGGTTATTACATTAACTACCAAGGCAAATAATATTGAAATCCCACTGGCAAGTACAAAACTTACCGGTGAAATAATATGCGGAAATTTCAACATGTCTATTTCTACGGTTGTCAGTATAAAACCGTTTAGGAAAATCCCAGCCACAAGGCCCAGAGCAATCCCCATTATTGTTACCACCATGTTTTCACGATACAAGTACATAGCTGTTTCAATATCTTGGAATCCTAGAACTTTTAGCGTGGCAAGTTCACGCATACGTTCTAGGATATTTATTTCTGTTAGATTGAAAAGAACCACAAGAGCTAGGATGCAAGCTGCTACCATCAGCACTATGGTTACAATGCCCAGGGCATCGGTTTGCTCTCGCAGGTTATCTCGCATCCAGGCAGTATTGGTTACTGCCAGCACTGAAGGGTGTTGACGCAGGGACTGGATATCTGCTTCGCCTACAATAAATAGCCCATTGAGATTAGGAGAGCGCTGAAAAAGACTTTGATAATATTCCGGTGACATGTATATATAATGAAGCAAGTAATTTTCCACTATCTCAGCGGCGCGCACTGTATGAGACCAGCCATCTCCTAGGGTTATTGTGAAATCATCTCCAGCCCGTATGCCCATTTCTCTTGCCAGTTTTTCCGTTACCAGCACACCATCATTGGTGGGCGCAACATCTCCTACTGTACTTGGTAAAAAGCCAAATCTTGGAGATACCAGGTTTACAAAGCTTGGCAGCCGCTCAATATCCTCTGGGATGATAACAGAAGCGGCAAATCCCCCAACAGGAGTATGAGCATCTACAGTCATAGCCCTAATAAACAAAGCATCTGCTCCCATTGTTGCCACCAGTAGCTCTGCCTGATTGGCATAAGATAGCTCCCTTGTGTGGACATGGGCGTCATAGGCAATGATATCTTCGAACTGCAACCGTGCCACACTGCCAATAGAATCCCCAAGGCCAAAGGCCGTAACCAGCAGCGCCGTACACCCAGCAACCCCAGCAAGGGTCATAAAAAATCGCCGCTTATACCGGAAGATATTTCGTGAGGTAACTTTGCTAATAAAACCCAGACGCTTCCATAAAAAGGGTATCCGCTCGATTAACACGCGCTTCCCCGGCTCTGGGGCTTTGGGACGCATAAGGCTTGCAGCTTCTTCTGTTACTGCGCGGATACATGTAAACATAACAGCTGCTGTAACAGACACAACCGCCGAAAGAACCGCAATAGCTCCAAGTCCCCATGGGAAGGGGTGATTTGAAGATGGCATTGTATACAAATGCCCATAAGCATCAAAAATAACCCGAGGAATAACTTGGGAGCCGAGAATAGCCCCTATCACTCCGCCGGATAGCCCAGAAAACAGGGCATACATAAAATACTTCATGGAAATAGCACTGGATTTATAACCTAAAGCCTTGTAAACTCCAATCTGGCCACGCTGTTCTTCCACCATACGGGTCATTGTAGTAAGGCTTACAAGCACCGCCACCAAGAAAAATACCAAAGGGAATACATATCCCACGCTTTCTAATCGCTGGGTGTCTTGGAAGTATGACTCGAAGGCTACTCCATTTTGCCTGGTAAACACAAACCCGCCGATTTCATCCGCCAGAACGGCTTCCATTTCTCTTCGCCATTCTAATGCCTTGGCATTGTAGGCATGAGAAACCTGGTGCAAATCCCTGGAGCCTTCCATGATTACATATATATCCGTATACACCGGGGCGTTATATGTACCTGGATAAAGGTATGCAAAATAGCGCAGAGTTCCGTCCCCAAGTATAGTGTTGCCTCGCACAGCCGTTAAATATAGGGGTGAGTTGACCACACCAATTATTGTGAAGGAATCTACAGAAAGATTTGCCCCTAAAAGAATCACTTCATCCCCAATAGAAAGCCCGCCCTCCCTAAGAAGCCGCCGTTCTACAGCAATTTCATTATAAGAAGCGGGCAATCGGCCTTCCAATAATGTAGGCGTATTTATTGCCTCTGGCAAAACAGGCAGAGAATAGGTACGCATGGCACGCCGATTATCACGGACATAGATATACACATCTACAATATTTGTAGCCATTGCAGACTCTACACCCTCTATTTCTCTTATGGCATTTACATCATCAGATGTAAAGCCTATGGGATGGCGAAGCTGTAAGTCATATAAGTTGGCGCGGCGATAGCTAGCATCTGCCGCGTCTCGCATGTGGGTGGCAGTGGCGTGTATTCCAACAACTATAAAAGCCCCCATCAGGGCAATCAAAGTCAATGAAATAAAACGGTTTCTTGTGGAATTAATTTCACGAAGTATATCTTTCCAAAATGGGCTCATACTATCACCACTCAATCTCTGAAACAGGTTTTGGCGATTGATTATCTATTATAGATTCTACTTTGCCGCTTTTTATTTTCACTACCCGGTCTGCCATGGGGGTTATGGCCGCGTTATGGGTTATAACTACAACAGTTACACCTCTTTGACTGGCTTCTTGCAAGATTTTGAGGATGCCTTTTCCTGTCACATAGTCAAGTGCGCCGGTAGGCTCGTCACATAGTAGTAGTTTCGGGCTTTTGGCTAAAGCGCGAGCAATAGCGACACGCTGCTGCTCTCCGCCGGAAAGTTGGGCAGGGAAGTTATTAAGCCTGTCAGCTAGACCTACTTCTGTAAGGATAGCAGCCGGATTGGCGGCACTTAAGCGGATATGGGAAGCCAGCTCCACATTTTCCAGAGCTGTTAGGTTTTGGATTAGATTATAGAACTGAAAAATAAAACCGATATCATCTCGGCGATAAATAGTACGCTTACGCCTGCCCAGTTTTGTAATATCCTTGCCGCCAACGATAACAGTACCATCGGTGGCATAGTCCATTCCGCCGAGGATGTTTAAAACAGTGGATTTCCCGGCACCGGAAGGGCCTACAATTACACTAAACTTGCCTTCTTCTAGTTCGAAATTAACTCCATCAATAGCCCGGATATTAATGTCTCCTTGCTTATAATCCCGTGTCATATTTTCGAAAATTACATAACTCATCGAAACCCTCCATTTCATGCTATTCTCAAAAAGATTCATCTGGTGTATAAACCTATTATACCGCTTTTGTCATTATCATCAAAACCCAGATTTCAGACTCACAATATTATATCTCGTATAATATTGTGATATTAAATTACGAAAGGAGAATGACATGGCAATACAAGCTACAGGAGTATTATTAGAAGGCTGTGTGCTATCCCTTATTTCTAAAGAGGACACCTATGGTTATATTCTTACCCAGTATGTAAAAGACTCATTGGGGGTATCTGAATCCACACTATACCCAGTAATGCGACGCCTACAAACCGAAGGATGCCTAGAGGTATACGACACCCCCCACAACGGCCGCAATCGGCGTTATTATAGAATTACAGAATTAGGCCGAGAAAAATATAAAGCTGCTATAGAAAAATGGCAGGACTTTGTAAAAAGAGTTGACAGCGTAATATATCAAGGAGGAGAAAAGCAATGAATAAAAGTGAGTTTCTGTCCCAGCTATCCCACAAGCTACGAGTATTACCTGAAAACGAGGTAAGGGACGCATTAGATTACTACGAAGGCTATATCAGCGATGCCCACGACGAAGCGACAGCAATTGAGTCCCTAGGAAGCCCAGGCGAAGTAGCATCCACAATTCTTGCTAATTATTTATCACAAAAACCCAACAACTATCCAACAGCAATAGATACACCCCCCACCCGCAAGCCAAAAATCAAAACTGCTTATATTGCACTCCTTGCGATTTTTGCGGTACCTGTAGGTATACCTCTTGCGGCTTCGGCGTTTGGTCTTATTGTGGGGCTTCTTGCGATAATATTTTCTGTTGTTGTGACCAGCATTGCACTACTGATTGCTGGGGTTTTGTCCTTAATCACCGTCCCATTTGCTTTGATTAGTGACTTCTGGTTTGGGATATCGACATTAGGCCTTGGGCTTGCATCTCTTGGCCTTGGAATTATAGTGTTTAAAGTTAGCACAAAACTAGTGGGAGGCTTCTCAGGAATTACTCAGTTTATCAAAAGACGAGGCCATAAACCTGTGGCAGCGGCACCTATGTCGTTTAGCTCATCTGAGCAATACAGTAATTCAAATTCATTGCAGCAACAACCCATCGAAAGTCATGAGCCTATCGTAAGAAGATGGCGTTCCCCTAGCCTGCGTCTCGCCTTTCTTCTTCTTTTATTAGGTGCGGCATTGTTTGGTTTAGCCTGGGCAAACGGCGCAAGAGGTGGCATAATTTACTGGCAAAACGGGCGCTTTAATATAACTACATTTAACAGAAGCTCCCAGGCAGATGAGACTGTAGAGATGACAATAGATGAAAGAGTGGGCGGATTCCACACTGTAAACATTAACGCAACACACCGCAATGTAACAGTTTTACCCGGGTCCACAGATCGTACCCAGTACACCGGGACGCCAAACGTAGATATCAGCATGGAAAATGGTATTCTTACCATAGGACAGTTGACTACGGGCACAAGCTTTAGCGTTGTGCATATGGATTTTTCGCCAGGTAGTTCAAGGGATATCAGGATTTACTTGCCATATTGGTTTTTTCAGCAGCCAAATAGTCGCTTACAAGTGCGTACAACCACCGGAAATATAAGGATAGAAGGTAACTTCAACACTGTAGATGCATCATCCACCACAGGGCGTATACAGATTAATGACAACGAAGCTATCATGAATACGCTTACACTCCGCAGTACAACCGGAAATATGACAGTTAATAATATCTATTTCGTAGATCAACTCTCGGCACAAGCTACAACAGGCAACATAACTGTAAACAATATCCAAAACCCCGTTAATTCAGTGAGCTTACGGGCAACCACCGGCCAAATAAGAACAGAAAACATTGATGCTTATACTCTTCAAATCCAAACTACTACAGGTCGAATAGGAGTAAGTAATGCAACCTGGTTCAATCTTGATATCAGGGCAACTACGGGTCGTATAGGCGTAGGAAACGGATACGCGCAAAGTGCCGAAGGAAGCCTAACCCAAACCCAAATTTCAGCAACCACCGGCTCCGTAAGCCTAGAAATGCGAAACAACCAAGATGATTTCCGGTTTAATATGACATCCTCCACAGGCAGATTGCGTCTAAATGGCAGCCGCCTAGCAGACAGAGGCACCATTGGAATGGGTACTGGCGTAAATACCATTGATATCCGAACAACCACCGGTAGCATAGATTTAGATTTTATACGGTAAAAACTTGACATATCATGGAACCCTGTGGTAATATCGCCTCGTAAATTTGTCCTACAAGGAAACCTTGTAAAGGACTCAGTATTTTTTAATCCGCTAGGAGGATTCTGTTCATGAAGACAGGCACAGTAAAATGGTTCAACGCTGAGAAAGGCTACGGCTTTATCTCCATCCCAGACGAAGACGATGTATTCGTCCATTTTTCCGCCATCCAAACTGAAGGCTTCAAAACCCTTGATGAAGGCCAAGAAGTTCAGTTTGACGTAGTTCAAGGCGCAAAAGGCCCACAGGCCAGCAACGTATCCCGCGTTTAATCAAAAACGCATCATGTGCAGTTTGAAATGATGGGATCGATAATAAAGATTATGTAATTATTAAGACTATGTAATTATAAATTATGTTATTTTTAATTATATAAGTATTACCGTTCCAAATAATTTTACGCACAAAACTAAAATCCCTTTCCTTTTGGTGAGGGATTTTTTTATGCTATTTTGCGATGCATAAAAAATTATCCTCAGACCATCCTATAAAAGATATAAACATCTCAAACGAATAGAGAATAGGATGGTGGGATTATGCGAATTTTTGCCTGTATACTACTTATGATGGGGCTTTTAGGCGGGCAGCCTGCCCAGGCGGTTGCCCATACGATGCCGCTTTCTCGTAAGATTATTGTTATAGATGCAGGTCATGGCGGCTGGGACCCTGGAATGGTAAGCGGCAAGATTGAAGAAAAGGATATAAATCTCAGTATAGCCAAAAAACTGCAAGTCTTCCTAGAACAAGGCGGTGCGACAGTAATCGTCACTCGATTAGAAGACATAAGTCTAGCCGATAAAAAATCCGGAGACATGCAAGCAAGGCGGTTAATTGCCAATACCAGCAAGGCAGATATCTTTGTAAGTATCCATCAAAATTCCTACAATAGCGCCAGTGTAAAAGGCTTTCAGGCCTTTTATTTCAACGAGTCAGACAACAGTAAAAAACTGGCCTCCAGTATTCAGGATCGGCTTAAAGAGTTTGTAAACCCTGGCAATAAGCTAGATTCTAAGTCAAACAAAAACTACTATGTATTAAAACAAACCGAAATGCCTGCTGTACTGGTAGAATGTGGCTTCTTAACAAACTCTGGCGAGCGTAGTAAGCTGCAAACAGAGGAATATCAAGATAAGATTGCATGGGGGATTTATTTAGGGATTGTAGATTATTTTCATACACCAAGTGAAACTGCCGCTCCAACTACAGCGAATCAAATGAAGAACGATCTCGTCTGAGCCAAAAATCCCGAATGCTTCTACGGGTTTTTGGTGACAGGCGAGTTCGATTCTGAATTAATTCGCGATAAAAATCCAGGTTGAATAACCTGGATTTTTATTTTATACTGTATATGTAAGCGCTTGTAGCTCAGGGGATAGAGCGGCCGCCTCCTAAGCGGTAGGTCGCATGTTCGATTCATGCCAGGCGCGGGAAAGCCCTGTAATCACATGATTACAGGGCTTTTGATTTGATTAATATTTATACACCCATGGGTCTATCCTCATCTAATGTTACAATTACATTAATTTCTACATTACCGCGCCTAATAAGTAGCTCCATTTCCTCTCTTGGAGAAGCACTATCCAAAACCTCTCTTAGTTCTGCAAAAGAACTGATAATGGTACCGTTTGCAGCAACAATTATATCTCCTGGTAAAACTCCAGCGCGGTCAGCAGCACCCCCACGGTTTACAGACGCTATAAGCACCTCATGGCTGTCTTCATAAATTGAAACTTGAACCCCCAAAATAGCACGGCCACTAACAAATCCAGATTCAATTAGCTGATTAACAATTGTCTTGGCATAACTTGACGGTATAGCAAACCCAAGGCCTTCAACATCTACTCCCGTTGATTTGGCACTCACTATCCCTATAACTTCTCCATGTAGATTTATCAGCGGCCCACCAGAGTTACCACGGTTGACAGCAGCATCGGTTTGAAGTTTATTGATTGAAACACCGTCAATATTAATATCTCTGCTGATTGCGCTAATGTAACCAACGGTCATGGAGTTTGCAAGCTGACCTAAAGGGTTACCAATTGCCGCTACCTGCTCTCCTACCCGTACAGAATCAGAATCTCCAAAGCTAAGAAAAGGCAAGTATACTCCTTCTACTTTAATAACAGCTAAGTCACTTGCTGGGGCCCGTCCTACTACAGTAGCGGGAAGCTCAATGCCGTTATACATAAGTACTGTGATACTAGTAGCATTTTCGATTACATGGTCGTTGGTTACGATGTACCCGTCATGTGAAACAAGAAAGCCAGAACCTGCGGATGGATGGGATATAGGCTGACCAAAAATATTATGGCCTGTGATTTGTGTGGAAATGGCTACAACTGCTGGATTTGTTATTTCAAATAAATCTGGTAAGGAGAGGCCGCTATCGTACAAATTGCTGCTCAATAATTCGATGCTATTAGCTGCGATATCGGAACTGTATTCCGTAACTGTTGAGGCATCATCAGAAAATGAAAAAAATTGGCTTTGAGCGATTCTGGCACCTGCATATCCGCTACCTAGCATTAGAAATGCCGCACTTACTGCTATTATCATTGTTATTACCAGTGGCTTAGTTTTCTTCACGCTTGGTGGGGGTGTTACCGGGATGTGAATTAAATCATACATGTAAT
This sequence comes from Defluviitaleaceae bacterium, assembly GCA_009780185.1. Classification (GTDB taxonomy): domain Bacteria; phylum Bacillota; class Clostridia; order Lachnospirales; family WQUN01; genus WRAN01. The sequence goes on from WRAN01000008.1 coordinate 95,675, forward strand.
ATGCTCCTTTGATGTTGTAATTTTGTTTATATATACGTCAGTATGATTGCTTCAGCTGAGTTTTTCGTGAATGTAATGTAAACGTTTCGTGAACATATCAATCAAAAATCATTTTTTCAAGCTCTGCAATGCGGGCATCCTTATCCTCGATCACGCGCTGCCATTTCTCCCGTTCTTCCAAAACCCCTTCACAAGGCCTATTCTGGTGAGGGTGCTTATGAAGCTCACAGTCGGCTACTTGTACATGCATGTCAACCTTTGAGTCTTTTGGTTTTAGATTGATATAGAGCCTACAAAATTTCTTGCCAATTTCCTCTGGGGCAATGTCTGTAGTGATGATTTTACAATCCCCGATATCATCATGCTTTACGCCTACAATTTCAGCAATAAGCCGTGTTAGTATATCTGGATATTTAGTGAAAAGCATATTTAGTAAGGTATCCGTTTTGAAAGTAAATTTTTTTATTTCCATCAGCGTTTACGAGCCTTTCTTTGCCACTGAGCCTTCCTGTGATACTGCTTAATACGATCTATGAAATCCTTCCCAAAGAACAAAACCACGTTTGATATAGATACCAATAAAGCAACTCTGCCTGGCCATGAATCAAAGAAAAGCATAAACAAGAGAAATGCTATATTTAAATACGCCAACCACTTTATCTTTACTGGGAGTATGAAAAATATCATTATTTCGAAGTTAGGAAACAGTATTGCAAAAGCCAGAAACAGGGATAAATTAAGGTAGAAATTTGTCGCAAATCCTGTAATAAGCCCTGCGATAATGGTCCCAATCATCCCACACAAATAAAAAACATTGAACTTAAACGCACCCCACTCCCGCTCCAAGGCTGTCCCTATAAGCCAATAAAAATAAAGCGCAAAGATAATGAATATCATGCTCATATTAGGGGGGAGAAAGATAAACGTAAGCACCCGCCAAAATTCACCCTGCATAATTGCCACAAAATCAAAGGTGAACACGTAATATCCCAATGGAAACGTGAAGCTGGCTATAAAAAAGATAGCCATACCGCCTACTATATATGTCATTAGGTTGTGTATTGCGTATCGGCTAAATTTATACTCTAGTTTTTGAAGAAAGCTCCGCTTATACATAGTATCAACCCTCTCTTGTGCTGACTAATCTATATCATCAAAAATTACAGGTATGAGATTTTTAAGCTCTGCTAATAGCGGAATCGCAACTTCACGTATTTGTGGATGGGCGTCATTGGATGTTCTTAGCTTGAAGAAGTGCCGCCATTCTCGTACGTTGCCTGTTACGATGATTTCTGTTTTAAGGCTATTGGGAAGAACAGCCCTGGCTTCTTGAGGCGTTGCGCCCATTTTTATCAAGGAGAGGTATGTTTTTTCGGCTTCTTGACAGGATTTTTCCCATAAGACGTATTTTTCCTCTCCTTCTTTCCAAAAGAAAGGCTTGATAACTGTAATTTCATTGCCATATTTTCCTTTAGAATAATTGCAGTACCGTGTGGATTCTTGGGCGAAGGAGAATAGCCTATGCCTTACGATTTCATGGCTCACACCTCGGTCACATGTAAACTTTACAGATAAAGCCGGGGCATGTTCTACCATGGCTTCGTGGCCTAGCTTTACCAGCATCTGTACAAACTTTACGCAGCTTTCATCTGTGATTTTATCTTCAGATTTGTAACAGATTCGCCCGGCTTTTTCTATTGCTTTTAAAAACCCTATACCGTCAACATTTCCAAGGATTTCATATCCTGCTTCTACTATTTTCATTTTAACCTCCGACATGCGTTTTTGCTTATTATACATCATCTGCATAAATACAGGCTAATCTTCAAATATTAAATCAAATCAAATGATACCGATCTGTCAGACAGGTTTTAATTTGGAATCGGTATGAAGAGGAGCTTTGCAATGAAAAAATTAATCGCATTTATTCTTATAGTGGTTATTTTTATAGGAACAACTGCTTTTGCCACAGATGCCTACACATATAAGACCGTCTACCCCGAGGACTATATACCCACTGCCAACATTAAAACAGTATACTTAACCTTTGACGATGGCCCAACAAAATATACTACCCAGATTCTAGATATACTAGCTCAGCATGATGTCCCAGCTACATTTTTTGTTGTTGGCAACCGAGAACACACTCACTTAATGGGTGATATTGTAGAGATGGGTCACTCTATTGGGCTGCACAGCTACAATCATGATTTTGACCAGATATATTCCTCAAAGGATGCGTTTTTTGCTGACTTAAAGAAGATTGATGATATTGTGTATGACCAAACAGGAGTCCGAAGTAATATTATCCGCTTCCCCGGTGGCAGCAGCATAAAGCGAGGGGCATCTAAATCCACAATAGCTCAGATTAAAAAGGAGATTGCCCTTAGAGGGTATCAGTTCTTTGATTGGAACTGCGATAGCCGGGATAAAATGGGTATCAAAACAGCCTCTGGTGCTTTTTCTAAAATAAAAGCGGCAGCAGAGGAAGTTGGAGATTTTGTTGTGGTGCTTATGCATGATACCGAGGAGATTACAGTGGAATATCTTCCTCGGGTGATTGAATATTTTAAGGCTTTGGATTATGTATTTTTGCCTATTAGTGCAGCTTCACCTGCGATACACCATACATGGTAATCGACAGCCATATCATTAGCGATATAAAATCATATAAAGCCAGCGGCTAGTATAATCCTCCTAGTCACTGGCTTTTATAATTCCAAAAAAAATTTCACGAAGCTATTGACATTAAAATATATATGATATATATTGCTTATTAGAAATAAATATTATTAAATAATCACAAGCAATAACTTTAGGAGGTACTCTATGAATATGTTCCCTCAAATAATGGAAAACAGGCGCTCTACCTACAATTTGAGTAATGAGTTTGTGGTCTCAGAAGAGAAAACAAAAGAAATTATTGCGCATGCTTTAAAATTTACGCCCACAGCCTTTAATGCCCAAGAACAACGTCTTGTGCTGCTTCTTGGAGAAAGACATAAATGGTTTTGGAATCAGGTAAAGCAAAATCTCAAAGCTATCGTCCCAGAGGCAGATTTTCCTGCTACCAATGAACGTATTAATGGCTTCTTAAACGGCACTGGTACAGTTTTGTTTTATCAGGACACCGCAGTTATAGCTCATTTGCAAGAACCATTCCCACTTTATAAAGACAACTTCCCAATATGGGCGCAGCAAGTAAGCGGCATGTTGAAATATACCGTATGGACTACCCTCGCTGATTCAGGGTATGGCGCAAATATTCAGCATTACACCGAAGTAGTTGAAACGGATGCAAACAAGGAGCTTAACATCAACAGGGATTGGAAAATGGTAGGGCAGTTGGTATTCGGCAAGGCAGAAAGCGATCCAAATCCTGATAAAACATTTGAGCCGATTAAAAAGCGCTTGATCGTTTATAAATAGCAGTGAAAGCACCTAGAAATACGCTGCAAAGACAACTTATTCTTGAAGCACTGCGAGAATTTGAATTTCATCCCACTGTTGAAGAAGTTTATTTGCGGGTTAATAAAAAGTACCCAACCATAAGCAAAGGTACTGTCTATCGCAATTTGCGCCAACTTGCAGAGCAAGGAGATATTGGTGCAGCCAATTTGCCCAATGAACAAGGACGGTATGAAAATCGCAGTTCAAGGCATTACCACTTTAAGTGCAGCAACTGTAATGCCATATTTGATGTAAATATGGAATATGTAAACGATATAGATTCACTGGCGGAAGAAAATAATGACTTTCAAATAGAAGAGCATGATATTGTGTTTAAAGGCATATGTGCCGAATGCAGTACAAAATAATAAATAAAGGAGCATAAATATGAGTAAAATAACACAATGCCCTGTAACTGGACATGGGCGGCCTGACTTCTCTAATGGCACAAAAAACAAAGATTGGTGGCCAGAGCAACTAGAGATTGGCATTCTGCATCAAAACTCCAATAAGAGTAACCCTATGGGGGATGACTTTGACTATGCCAAGGCATTTAAGGCGCTTGACCTTGAAGCGGTAAAGCAGGATATTTTCGCACTAATGAAAGATTCCAAAGATTGGTGGCCGGCAGATTACGATCACTATGGACCTTTCTTTATCAGAATGGCATGGCATAGCGCAGGAACGTACCGTACAATGGATGGTAGAGGCGGCGCAAGAGATGGCACACAGCGCTTTGCCCCCCTAAATAGCTGGCCAGATAACGTAAACTTAGACAAAGCAAGGCGGCTTTTGTGGCCCATTAAAAAGAAATATGGTAGTAAATTATCCTGGGCTGACCTTATGATTCTAGCAGGTAACTGCGCTATCGAATCGATGGGTGGAAAGACAATCGGCTTTGCAGGCGGCAGAGCTGACGTTTGGGAGCCCCAAGAAGATGTTAACTGGGGCAGCGAAACAACATGGCTTGCCTCTGATCGGTATGGTGAAGGAAGAAAACTGGATAGCCCTCTTGCCGCAGTACAGATGGGGCTTATATATGTAAATCCCGAAGGTCCAGACGGCCAGCCTATACCCGCAGAATCTGCAAAAGATGTGCGTGAAACCTTTGGCCGTATGGCCATGAACGATGAAGAGACTGTTGCCCTGATAGCGGGGGGCCATACCTTTGGCAAAGGACATGGGGCAGCCGCAGCAAAACATGTTGGCCCTGACCCAGAAGCGGCTCCTATCGAAGAGATGGGCTTAGGATGGAAAAGCAGCTACGGAAAAGGGCACAGCGGCGATACCATTGGTTCAGGCATAGAAGGGGCATGGAAGCCAAACCCAACAAAATGGGATATGGGCTACCTAAAAGTGATGTTTAAATATGAGTGGGAACTTGTAAAAAGTCCTGCCGGTGCTTTCATTTGGTTAGCTAAAGATGTTGATGATGAAGATATGGTTGTTGACGCCTTTGACTCTGCTAAAATGCACCGCCCAATGATGACAACCGCAGATTTATCTCTGAAATTTGACCCAGTCTACGAAAAAATTGCAAGAGGCTACCTAGCCAACCCAGATAAGTTTGCAGACGCCTTTGCCAGGGCCTGGTTCAAGCTAACTCATAGAGATATGGGGCCGCTTGTGCTTTACTTAGGCAAAGATGTGCCCAAAGAAGAGTTTATCTGGCAAGACCCACTTCCTAAAGCAGCTTACATCCTAACAGGAGAAGATATTGCGGATATTAAAGAAAAAATTGCCTCGTCAGGGCTTAGTATCTCTCAACTTGTAAAAACCGCTTGGGCAAGTGCTTCTACTTTCAGAAGCTCTGATTTAAGAGGCGGAGCAAATGGTGCAAGAATACAACTTGAACCGCAAATTAGTTGGGAAATCAATGAACCTGATATGCTTAAAGAGGTTTTAGGAAAGTATAAAGATGTGCAAAAAAACTTTAGCACAGGCAGTAAGAATGTTTCCCTTGCAGATTTAATTGTTCTTGGCGGAGTTGTTGGTATAGAGATGGCAACAATGAAAGCCGGCAAACATATAAAAATACCTTTTACCCCAGGCAGGACTGATGCAACACCAGAGCAAACAGACATTAAATCTTTTGCTGTACTTGAGCCGATTTACGATGGCTTTAGGAATTACCTAAAGCATGATTTGGACACCCCAGCAGAAAAACTTCTTTTGGATAAAGCCCAGCTTTTAGGTCTTAGTGCACCAGAAATGACTGTGCTAGTCGGCGGGCTAAGAGTACTAGGCATCAACTATAAAGACACAGACTTGGGCATGTTGACTGATAAACATGAAACACTTACCAATGACTTTTTTATAAACATTCTTGATATGGAAATCATGTGGAAGAAAACCAATGATAAAAATATCTTCAAAGGCATAGAACGGAAAAGCGGAAAAGAACAGTGGCGTGCTACAAGGGCAGATTTAGTATTTGGTTCAAACTCACAGCTTAGAGCTATTTCTGAAGTTTACGCCAGTGACGATGCAGATGATAAATTTATAAACGACTTTATTAACGCATGGAACAAGGTTATGAACGCAGACAGGTTTGACCTATTGTGAGCATGAGGGGAGATAAAAATGAACGTAAAAAGATTACTATTTATGATAGCAGGCTTCCTGCTTCTTGGCGTCGCTTTTATTGGCATATTTGTACCAGGGGTGCCTAGAACAGGTTCAATAATAGGCGCATCTTTCTTCTTTTCAAGAAGCAGCAAAAGACTTGAGGCTTGGCTGGAGCGCACATATTTCTTTGGCCCATTCCTTCGGCACTATAGATACGGAGAGGGTATACCTACCTCTCTAAAAGTATTTAGTATTAGCCTTATGTGGGTAGGCATGATAATTTCTATGTGGATAGTAAATGAGACATGGATGTATGTATTTCTAACAAGCCTTGGTCTAATTATTACTGCTCATATATTAACAATACGAGCTAAAGTTCTATCCTTAACGCTTAAAGAAAGAGGTTGATTAAACATGTTAGATATTAACAAAGATACATTCCAATCCGAAGTATTGGATGCAGAGGGTTTAGTGGTTGTTGATTACTGGAGAGAATCTTGCCCAGACTGTGTAGCTCTTATTCCCGAGCTTGAAGATTTTGTTAAGAGGAATAGTGGCCGTGCAAAGTTTTGCAAGGTCGATGTTAGCACCAATAAAGATTTGGCTAGGAAACAGGGCCTCGCAAGTATTCCAAGTATTATCTTTTATAGAAATGGTAAAAAGGAGCATGTTTTTACTGGAGATTTTGTGGAAAAGATTAGGATGGAAGGTGTCCAAAATAAATTGGATGAATTATTGGCTGTGTAGCCTTGGTTTCTTAGTGAATTAAAAAAAAGAGCGCCTCTGCTAGTAATATGGCAGAGGCGCTCTACGTATACGTGCTTATTCTGCTTCAAACATATCCTTGCCTACGCCACATAATGGACAAACATAGTCATCGGGTACATCTTCCCACTTTGTGCCGGGGGCTACACCATGGTCTGGGTCACCGGCTTCAGGGTCATACACATAAGAACAAATGCTGCATACATACTTTTGCATTGATACTTCCTCCTTTTGATGAGCAAAAATCGCAATGCGTTTTTGCAAATGTTTTTCCGCTGGCTAAGTGTTTCTATTTTATTTGGAAAGGATCTTTTCAAAATCCTTTGCTCCGTGCTTACACAATGGGCAGATAAAATCTTCTGGAAGGGGTTCACCTTCATATATATAGTTGCAGATTCGGCAGCGATAGCCCATGCTTGTGGACTTATCTGGCTTTGGCTTTATGTTTTTGTGGTAATAGGCATAGGTCACGCTGGTCGTGTCTGAGATTACTTCCCCGTGAGTCATTAGAGCAATGAACATAGTATGGGTATCAATATCCACTGTAGAGATTACTTTGCCTGAGATATACGCATTGGTATGCTTTGTAAGATATATAATGCCGTTTGCGCTTCTAGTAATTTCTTCGTAGCCTTTAAACTTATCCACATCACGGCCACTGCGGAACCCAAAATCCTCGAATACTTTAAAAGGTGTATCTTCGGTTAATATTGATATATTGAATTCCCCTGTTTTTACTATCATGTCATGAGTATAGTTTTCTTTGCTTACAGTTATTGCGATTTTATGAGGGGATATACTTGTAACTTGCATAAGTGTATTGATTATGCAGCCATTATCCTTGGCTCCATCTTGTGCTGTAAGCACATACAGCCCGTATCCTATTTTATATAAAGCTTCGGCCTCCACATGATACCTCCTGCTATTTAGTACGTGCTATTGTTATATCATGTTTTGATGGTTTTGCCAAAGGTTTTATCTGCAGTAAAGTGAAAAAGGGAGCCTAGTGGCATCCCTTCTTGCTTTTTCATTATATGAGGTTATTGCTAAAGACTTCCGTGTGAAGAATATTAATCAATAACCTCGACCAGTCGCCGATTAATTTTATTATTGTAAAAAGAATCATGAGACATGCTGCTGGTGATATCGAAAGGAATTTTTTTCTCACGTAGCACTGCCTTTACAAACATGTTGATGGCAATGGATGGTGTAATGCCAACATCGCTGCAAAACGCGTCAAAGCTACGTCTTACATCATCATCGATTAGCACATGGAGAGTGTTTTGGCTCATATTACCACTCCTTATGGGTAAAAATATGTGATTTCTACAACAAAAGCCCCCAGACCGGGGGCTTTTGCTGTTTTATCTTTGGTATGGGTTATAAATCCTTAATACATACTTGCTTTAAGTGCTTTAGATTAACGAGAGCGAACTACTGCAACATTACCTTCGCGGGTTAGTACATAGTCATTTTGATAGCCGAAAGCGTTGAATAGGAAGCGGAATGGAAGGTAGATGCGGTTGTTGCGGAATACTGGTGCTACTGTGCCGCTTGGGCCTGATTGGCCTTCGGCAAAGTCAGCGATATCAACTGTTCCTACAGCGCCGTCAACTACGATGGTTGCTGTGGTTGAGTTCTGGGTCAAGATAACGGTTACCCATTGACCTTGATAATTCCAACCAGAGATGGTTGCTACACCAGAAGCCCAGTTGATGTTTTCGTCGGCTACGCCAGCGGTTACGGCGAAGGCACGAGCAGCTACAAAGCCAGCTTCATGAGCCATACCAGGTAGACGTTCCCAGATAACTGGTGGGGTGATTCCGCCGATTGCTACTACTGGGTCGAAGCGTACGCCGTCTAAGGAGAGTGCTTGGCCGCCAGAGATGCCATCTTCAGGAATGATGTTTTCGATGAAGCGTACTGCATATGGGAATGTGTTGAACACACCGTTAATAACGATGTTGGCGCCAGTTACGTTGTGGTTTGCAACCAGGCTATGGTTACGTGCCACAGCATTACCAGATACAACTATGCTGTAGATTTCATCGTAGTATACGATACCAAATACCTCATTACCGCTAAGGGTGATAGAGCCTTGGATATCTGGGTCAGCAGCGCGAGTTACTGTCAACTGCATAACAATTGATTCACCACCAGCAGAGAGAACTCTGTGGTTACGTGTTACAGTTACTTGCAGGCCGCTTTGATTGTCGGTGATAACTGTGCCTTCGTTTACAAGGGTAATATCCCAAGGACGAGGAAGCAGTTGTCTGCCAACATAGATCCACAGATGGTCACCCATTGCCAGGCTACCGCCGCGGGTTTCTTCGATAATGATATTACCGATTGGTGTACGTGGGATATTGTTTTCACGACCCACGAAATCAACTGCTACTGGACCACCTTCAAGAGTAACAGTTATTGGATCCCATACGGTACCGATTACTGCTGTGTTGTCAGCTTCTGGAAGAAGTGCAACGCCAGGGCCGGTAACGGTTACAGGGATATCACCATCATATTTGTGCTCAAAACCAGCTTCTACGCTTAGACGGAATTCTACTTCAAGGGTACGAAGTGCTGTGCGGCCTTGAGGTAAACCGTGGTTAAGAGAAATGATGTGGTCAGAGATAAAGCGTACGTTAGGGTTGGTGCCTTGACCTGTAGCAGGACGTGTTTGCCATTCGGTCCAACCAAATCCAGGTGCTCCAGTTGGGTACAAGCGATATCTCATTTGCATTGGCTGGATGCCTTCTGGGAATTGGAAGTTGATTGGGTGACCAGGACCCATGTGAAGCGCGTTGCCTACGTTTTCAACGATGCGTAGGGTTGCGGTTGAGTTGGTTGCGCCGCGACCGTCTGCAACTGTGCGGTCAGATTGTGAGAAGTAGTGGGTTATTGCTCCAACTTGCACGGTGCTACCAGAGCGGAAGTCAGCTGTGCCAATTACGTCAAGAGAAAGGCCAGCTGCTACGCGGGTTGCAACGTGAAGGGTTCTTGCATAGGTGCCAACACCTGGATTCCAGTCGGACCATACGCTTGAACAGTTGGAGTTTTCACATCTGAAGGTGCCTGGGCAGGTGTCAAGTAGGCAGAAGCAAAGGAAGTTTGGATTGAATTGAGCGCCTGTTACTGCGCCTGTTACTTGGCATGCGCCTGTTGTCGCTGTGCCGTGTGGGGAAAGTCTACCAACGCGTGCGTCGATGTTTACAGCTCCGGTTGCAGGTGCGCCAGCACCGGCGATAAGAACTAGACCTTGAAGTTGAAGTTGGCCAATTAAGTCAGCAGTATGCAAGTCACTGTGACTTCCAACGTTAGGGATAACTATTACACGCTCATGACGGTTGTTGTCTGGGCGGAAATAGTCATGTACGAAAACGTCGTTAAATCTGCCATTTTCAAGGAATGTTGTTGTTTGAGCAGCTGTTAAGCCTGATTGCCAAATAGATCTTGGATTTGGGGAAACCACATGCAAGTTGTGAGATGTTACTGGTGACCAGAAATAGTTGGCTGGTGCAGTAAGTCTTACAGCAATATGGCTAGGCAGGTTAAGGGTAGTTTCGTTGTATACAGCGTTGTTACGGAAGCCTTGTACTCTGTTGGCAAGGTTTCTGTTACCCATGGTTGCGCCGCCAGCTCTAAGTGCGTAAGGAGCGATCTCTGCAATTGTTACATTGCTAAGATGTGCTTGGTTGTCGAAGTAGACAACTGAGCCGTAACGGATATCAATACCGCGTCCTGGAACGCTGGAGATTGGAGCGTTTAGCAATTCAATAGTATCGCCGAACTGAGTAGCACGAACGATGAGGCGTTCGGTGTTACCACGAACTCTTGCGATTGGCATGGTGAAACGTAGCCATCCATTGACACCGACTGGAGGTGCTCCATTTGGGAATTCAAGGGTTACAAATCCTGTTGTAAATGGATAAGGGCCTGTAACAAAGGTAGCTATTGGTGCGCTTGCGCCATCTAATGTAGCAACAAGAATGTTGTTATTATCAACAACAGTAGTGTTTATTGCACGACCTACTTCTGTGCCAACACGCTGCATAGGAAGTTGGCGGCGATCTGGAGTACTTGGGAATCTAGCGCCATCGGTCAACTCAACGCCAAATGTTACAGCTTGGCCAACGCCACCACCGGGTTGTGTACGATGAACTGTATCAAGTATACGATTAAGATCTATGCTAACTAATACTTCGTCAGCTACACGGCCGTATCCTGTGCGTACTGGTTGCTCTGCTGCAAGTGCAGCAGAAGCACCAGGTGCATTAGACCATGCGGTATTTGCAAATGGGAATTGTAGGCGAATCGGATAAGTTGTGATATCTGTCGCTGCAAGGTTGATTAAGTTTGCAAGTGTCCATGCCGCATATGGCAAGAATGGAGTTGCAGTGCCAACAGCGGGAGCTGCTACTGTTTGTAGACGTACAAAAACTGGTTCCCAGATATGAATATCTACGTTAGCCGCAGCTTGATCGGAACCTGTTGGACGTCCCTGATGGATGATGCCATCAGTGGTGGTGTTTAGTCTTAGTACCCATCCAGTATGGACCCAAACATCATCGGCACTCCAAGCTTGATCTTCAGTACGAGTACCAAGCACTGACCATGATGTTTCACTACGTACTACATGTCCAGTAAGGCTGCTTGCCAAGGGCGCGTTAAATGGTGCTAGAACTGGTATTGCGCCAGGAGCGTCAGCGGCTGCAAGGGGGGTAGTGTTTGTAACAGCAGCAGCTTGGTTTGTAAAAATAGGTGGAAGTGCTACACCTGTAAACAATCTAGAGCCTGTTGGTGTAGGTGGCACGAATGTTAAGTCAGCAGTGCGCCACTCACCATTACTGCCGTTACCAGCAGCATCTCTCAAAGTCCATGGATCAAGTTCACCTGTCGGTATTCCAGTTGGAACACCTGCGCCAGATAGCCATGGGGAAACCAATTGAGATCTGCCCTGTGTGCTTGAGATAATGTGGTTAGACACGGTACCCGGCCTTGCTTCAGGCTGAGCGAACAATGTCGTTGGCAAAAGCGAGAGAATCATAGCTACTGCCAAAAATAAAGCAATTTTTCTTTTCATACTTTCTCCTTTCCGGTTTTCGAAGTGCGTATTCCCCAACCAAAACCCAAAAAGAGACAAAAAATCAATCAATTCGGCACTTTCGTCCGTAACAATTATGTAATTATGCCTATTCAATGCCTATAAGCAGCCACCTACCCCCACGCTAAGTTTTGATGATATTGCCAAACCCGGTTTTGATGATACCGACAAACCTTTTTGACACCCACCTCCCACTAATGTAAACTCAAAAAAACACCAAAAAGGAGCCCTCCATGGATCAAAAACAATACATAAAACCCACTGTAGAAATCCAATTCGCCCACGAACTTACTGCCCTTCAAGCCGCCGATACCACCAACCCAAAACCAGAAAACTGGCAGCTAAGCCCAAAAGCCGTCCGCAATTTCATCCTCGGCGACAAAAAACAAAACATAACCCAAAAATACTACGGCAACGATGCCTTAGTGGAGCGCTGTATAATAACCCTGGCAGGCAACCGAGGCCTAATGCTAGTAGGCGAACCAGGTACAGCCAAAACCATGCTGTCAGAGCTATTATCCGCAGCAATATCCGGCACCAGTGTCAACACCATCCAAGGCACCGCAGGCACCACTGATGACAACATAAAATACTCCTGGAACTACGCCCTATTACTAGCAAAAGGCGCATCAAGAGAATCACTAGTCCCTGCCCCACTATATATAGGTATGGAAAAAGGCCTAGTCACCCGCTTCGAAGAAATCACCCGCTGCTCCGCAGAAATCCAAGATACCTTAATCAGCGTAATGAGCGATAAAATCCTCTCAATACCAGAACTGGGCGAAACAGGTTTCTTATTCGCAAAGCAAGGCTTCAATATAATAGGCACCGCCAATACTCGCGACCGTGGTGTAAACGAAATGTCATCCGCCCTAAAGCGCCGCTTTAACTTCGAAACCGTTTTTCCGATAAATAACGTAAAACTGGAATGTCAAATAATAGAAGACCAATGCACCGCCTTACTGGGAGACAAAAAGCTAATAGACAAAGACATAGTAAACCTAATAGCCACAACCTTCCACGAACTACGCCAAGGCCAATCCGCCGACGGAGTAAAAGTAGACCCACCCTCCGCAGTAATGAGCACAGCAGAAGCCGTGTCCGTCTACTACCAAACCGCACTTACAGCCCACTATTACAACAGCGGCCGCCTTTCGATAGACAATCTAGTCCAAAACCTACTAGGGGCGGTAATAAAAGAAAGTCGCGACGATATTTCAAAACTAAAATCCTATTTCAACACGATAGTAAAGAACCGTAGCAAGCAAAAAGGCCCCTGGGAGGCCTTCTACGAGGCAAGAAAATGGATCAAATAAACAAAGTCTTCGACCTAGATAGCCCCATAGCTTTCTTCCCCATACGCCACCATAGCCCCGCCTGTGCCTACCACGTACAAAAGGCCATAGAAATATACAAACCCGAAATTGTACTAATAGAAGGCCCCAGCGACACAGACCCCCTGCTCCCATTTATGGCGGACTCCCATCCACCCATCGCCATCTATAACTCATACCAGGACAAAGAAGGCTCTCACGCCTGCTACTACCCCCTGCAAAGCTTCTCCCCAGAGCTTGTGGCAATAAAAACAGCCGCTAAAAAAAACATACCGATACACTTCATAGACCTGCCGCTGGGCAGCCTGGTTAGTGACGCCCGCACGCAAGAAAAAGAAGCCACAACAAAATCCTGGTATGACGACTACTACCTACAACGTAGCCAATACATACAAGCCCTATGCGAAAAAGAAAACTGCCGCAGTCATAACGAGCTATGGGAAAAATTATTCGAAATGCCCGCACTATCCCTATCTACAGAGCAATTCATCAAAAACCTTTTGACCTTCTGCTATTATTCCCGAGTAGGATACCCAGCAGAGCTTCAGCGGGAAGAGCAGAACATAATCCGAGAACATTACATGGCCGAAAATATCCTAAAACACCAAAAAAAATACACTCGGATACTAGCCATAACCGGAGGCTTCCACACTGCCGCACTAATGGAGCTCACAACCACCGCCAAAATCCAAAAAATCAAACCCCTCGAAGGCAATGCGTACCTAATCCCCTACTCCTACGAGGAATGTGACCAATTATCCGGCTACGAAAGCGGTATGCCCCACCCATCCTACTACCACGACCTATATTCCCGCATGATAGCCGGGGAGGAAGATTTTTTTCACACAACCACTCTAACCTACATCGCAAAGTTAGCCAAAGCCCTTCGCAAAAATAAGGAACCCATCTCCCTATCAGAAGAAGCCGCCGCATTCTCCATGGGTCTAGGCCTTGCCTCCCTCCGAGACAAGCCCCAACCAGGAGTTTATGAGTATCTAGACGGAGTACAATCAGCCTTCGTAAAAGGAGAGCTTAATCTCGCAACCTCCTTTATAATGAAGGAAGCCCTAAAACTCCTACAAGGAGAGAAAATAGGCACCGTAGCCGCCACCGCTCCAGTCCCGCCAATAGTGGTGGATTTCCTAGCCACTGCCAAATCCTTTAAAATGAACACCGCAACCACAGCCCTTAAAACCATCACCCTGGATATAGTGTCCAAGCCCCGCCATCGTAGGCAATCCATCTTCCTACACCGCCTTGCCTTCCTAGACAACCCCTATGGGAAAAAAACCTACGGCCCAGACTACGAAAACCGTACCGGTACAAAACTAATACGAGAAAAATGGGAATATACTTACACCGCCCATGTAACCTCCGCCCTAATAGAAAAATCCCATATGGGCGGCACAATAGAAGATGCCTGCACTTCAGTACTTGCCGAGCAAATAAAAAACCATTGCCATTCCTCAGAAGACGCAGCTGATTTGCTGCTTAAAGCCGGACTGATGGCTCTTATTGAATCCGTCAAGCTAATCCACCTAGTACAAGACAATATTGGGCAGGATAATTCCTTTATCTCTCTTGCCAACTGCTTCAAAAGCCTAGTATTTCTACAAGGAATAGAGCATATCCTACGCCTAAACCAACTAGCCTCCATAACTCAAGCCAAAGATGAAGCCCTTTCCCGTATAATCCCAATGATACCAACCCTAACCGCCGCAGACGAAAAAGAAGATTACAATCTAGCCCAGCAAATAAAAACGCTGTACCAACCCACAAACGAACCCTTTATAGACGCGTTAACAGACTTTTGCCAAAAGCAAAACATCCCCCCAACCCTAGACGGTGCCGCTACCGGCCTCCTTTACAATGCAGCCCATCTATCCCTAGATGATGTACGCCACCGCACCAATGCATATCTGAAAGGAAGCGCAGTCGTCCTCACCGGAAGGTTCCTAAGAGGCATCTTCCTCACAGCAAAAGACATCATATTTCACGATAAAGATTTTCTACAAGGCCTGAACAACACGATAGCCACCATCCCATATGAAGAATTTTTACAGCTACTGCCAGACCTACGCCTAGCCTTCACATTCTTCACCCCCAGAGAAATCGACCGCATAGGCAAAAATATATTAATAATGCTAGGCATTAAAACCCCACCAGAAAGCATCACGTCCCTACCCCAAATAAACGAAACAGATCTAAAAACATTAAAATCCATAGACGAACAAGCAGCAAACTTCCTAAAAGAAATGGGATTTTCATTATGATAAAACAAGAAGAACTAAACCGCTGGCGCCTAATACTAGGCTCCTTCTCAGAGGACTCACTGAGTTCCGGCAACCAATCCGAATTCCCCTATCAAGAGATAAGCGACTTAATGGACTTTCTATACCACCGAGAATATGGCGAGGATAGAGGCGTAAGGGAAGAAGGCGGAGGCCTAGGCCCCTCCCAAATGATAATCCCAGATTGGATTAGAAAAATCCGCCGGGTCTTCCCCAAAACCGTAGTAAGCCGCCTGGAAAACGAAGCCCTAGACCGCTACCAACTAACAGAAATCCTAAATGATAAGAAAGTATTAAAATCCCTAGAACCTAACATGCACCTACTAAAAAACATCCTAGCCCTAAAAGACCGAATGAAGGGCGAAGTACTGGAAACCGCAAAAAAAATAGTCCGTCAAGTAGTAGACGAACTATCAAAGAAACTAGAAAACGATGTAACCAGAAGCTTTATGGGCCGCCTAAACCGCCTGCAAAGCACTACATTCAAATCCAGCAAGAACTTCGACCTAAAAAAGACTGTAATAAAAAACCTAAAACACTATAACCAAGACCTAAAAACCATAATCCCCCAAAAACTATACTTCAACCCCAGAATAAAACGCTACAACCCCTGGCATATAGTAATCTGCATAGATCAAAGCGGTTCCATGGTAGACTCGGTAATCTACTCTGCAATAATGGCAGGCATCTTCTCAAAGCTGCCAATACTAAGCGTAAAACTGATAGTATTCGACACAGAAGTAGTAGACCTATCCGGCTACGTAGATGATCCGGTAGAAGCCCTAATGAGCGTACACCTAGGAGGCGGCACTAACATAGGCAAAGCCATAAACTACTGCGAAAGTATAACCGAAACTCCACTAAGAACCATAATGGTAATGGTAACAGACCTATACGATGGAGCAGGCTACACCCCGATGTACGCCTCAGCAAAACGGATAATAGAATCCGGCACAAAACTATTCATACTAACCGGCCTGGACACCCAGTCCCAAGGCATGGTAGACCAAAATGCCGGAAAGAAAATGGCCGCACTAGGGGCCAAAGTAGCCACTCTTACCCCAAACGCCCTGGCGGAATGGGTAGCCGAGGCAATAACAATGTAGTATAATTCCAGCACTGTAGTGCAGGGTGTGGGTGGCGGATCCTCCGAAAGGGGGTGAAGCCCTATGATGGACGCTAATACAGTCATAGCAATTGTTGCATTGATTACGTTGATAGTTGTCTTGATAGATATGCTCGCAAAACGAAAATAGCCGCCCCTGCTAGCAATCAGGTTAGGCGGCTTTTTCATAGATAAAATCACTATGGATCTGTCACTGCACCTTGCGGCTACAGCGCTGAGCGGAGACGGTAATCTCCGCTCAGTTTTATTATAGTCCCATTATATTCATTTTATGCTCCCCTGTCGAGTGCTACATCGCTATCCATATATAGAACATAAAAAAGGTGAATCATTCATGTCAACCCTAATCCAGCTACTCCCCGCAATAGACGAAAACTATCTAATAGGCATAGCCAACAAAGGCCTGGTAAACCGCGCCAATAAAGAACTGGAAAGCACGGATATTAATATATCCCTCACAGACTCTGTAATAGAGGCTGTGTTTGGCGATGGCACCACTGTATCCATAAAAGATACTCCAACAAATCACACCTGTACTTGTACATCCCGAACTATATGTAAGCATGTGATAATGGCCTTACTAAAGGCCACTGAGATACTTAAGGGTTTACCCCAAAAAACAACCCAATCAGCACCAAGTTACAACTATCTACAAGACCACACCCAAGAATCCCTAATAAAAGACCACGGCAAAAAAACATACGACAATGCCCTTCACAGCGCCCAAACAACTCACCCCTACTCGATAGAAGAAGCCCCAAAGCTAACCATAACCCTACTAGAAGGGGCAATAACCGTAACTTTCCTACCAGGCTCCAACCTAGCCGAAGCCTTATGCAGCTGCAAAGCCAAAAACTGCCATCACCGCGTGGAGGCTCTCTTCCACTACATAAAATATAAAACCGGAGAACTAAACTTCTCCCCATCACAGACAGACACCACCGTAGACCTATCAATAATACCCCACGCCCTTGCTTTAGTAGAAGACATCTACCGCATAGGGCTGTTTCGCTTGCCTCCAGAGTATTCAACTAAATGCGCCCAGTACGCTACCTTATGCCACGGCGCAGGTTTCCAAACCCTAGAGCGGCTCTTTGAAAACAGTGGCAATCAACTGGATTTATATGAAAAGAAAAACGCCGCTTTCAACATCAACACTTTAATACATCACCTAGGAAGGATTTATCAAATATGCAGCGCCCAAAATGCCTCGGCCCTAGCCGGGCAGTTTAAGCGGCAATATCTAAGCCTACCCACTATCAGGGTTTTAGGCCTAGGCGCCTATCCATGGCACACCGGGTCAGGATTTTGTGGTGTTACCGCCGTGTTTTATTCCCCTGAGCTTAAACGCCATCTAACCTTTGCCATTTCTCGCCCTGTAGATAATAAAAAGCAAGCACTTAAAAATATCAATCAATTCTGGCAAGATAAATCTGTCTGGGGCCTTCATATGAGCTTAGATGAGATCTCAAAAGGTGAATTATCTCTAAACGGTGCCAAAATCAGTGATAACGGGCGGCTTTCTTCATCAGAAAGCACAAAAGGCAATCTGATTAGTGCCCATACAGATATAAGCGAACTTGCTATAGATGATTTTTCACAAATCAAGGGGCTATTTAACCACGAGGATGATTACCGTGGGGTTTACGCCATATTAAAGCCCGTGCGGATAGAAGAAGGTAAGTTTGACCGGATAACCCAGGAATACAAGCTTCCTATCTACGATAAAAACGATAAATGCCTATTCCTGACCATCCCCTACTCCACAATCAACGAAAGCATCCTTTACCACTGCGAAGTAATAAAAACCCAGCCAGAGGCAATAACTGTAAGGCTTACAGTATCCCAAGAGCGCTTTGATATACTAGTATCACCCATCGCTTTCTGGACAAAGGAAGGCATAAAAAACATAGGCCGAGAGCAGCTTTCAGTCGACGGCAAAAAACGTAAATCCTATTTTGCAAAATTCTTTGGAGGAGCAGTATGAGCCCCGTATTCGAACATATCCGGCAAGCAAAATACCTACTACAGCAGCTACTAGAAAGCGGTTTCCTATCAGGCCGAGGCTTTGAGACAGAGTTATCCGAATGTCAAGAATCCGCCAAAATCCTTGGGCTTTCCACAGCTCATAATCTACTAAAGCGGCTATCCCAATCCCTAACCGCTATGCGAGGCGGTCAAGACTTATTTACTGAAGCATCCTCTATATACAGCGCTTTAACCGCATATTACAATTACATCACAAGTAAACTTATCTTGGAACTAATATAAGGAAGGTGTCCAAATGGAACAATTGTTACTACAACTTATAAACGAGCACGCGCCCCAGTCTTACTCAGACAGCACTAATCAAGCCATAGCAGCGTACCTGATAGGGCAGATTAAATTCGAAAAAATTCGTCCACTATTAAAAATACACAAGATTCACTGGTTTACAGATGACCCAAAGACCAGAAAAATAGCCCGGGACTTATCCCAAGACAAAGAAAACCTTCTTCCGCCCCTAGGCCGTTATTGCCGCGTTATCAGATATACAGGAGGCGAACGGCGACTATTTCACTTTATCTCGACCACAATAAAAGGAGCCGTAACCACCCCAGAGCTTTACAAAGCCGGAGGCATGGAAATGGAAGACCTCATAGCAGACATCCTATCAACCCTTCCGGAATACTGGGGAACAGACTCAAAAAGCCTGGGATTTGAAAGCTATCTCAACTGCTTTGAATATATATACAAAACCCACCCAGAAGCTCTCGAAAAATTAGCAAGAGACGGATCAAAACCAGGTTTTTCTTTATTTGCCAGCACATATTTATACGCCGCCGACTGGGCAAAATACAAACACCTGGAAGATAAAATAATCAATCTATCCGGCCAGCTCATAAACAAGAAATCGGCCGATGAAGCCTTTGAAGCGGCAAGTGAGGAGGCCTACTTCACCAACTCCTCATACCTAAAGCCCCTTCAGAAACATAGCCGTAAAAACGCAAGCGCAAAAGCCGATAAGTTCGCTATGGATTTATTCTTTTTTGCGTACGCAACTCAGCCCACGCCGCCTATTTTACTAGACCTAATCAATTACCTTCTTATCTACTGCGAAAAAAATAACGCATTCTCCAGCACTACAAGGGCTCATACTATCATTGGCGGAATGAATGCTGACGGCCTTTATGATACAATGCTGCCCAAAGTATTAAAAGGCGCGTGCCCGATGCCTCATTTCCTTGCCAATGTCGTCACAATAGACCACTCCCTTAAAAATCATCTGGATAAAGCAGGGGAACTAGCCCTAAAACACGAAGCCGCCACCCTAAAGGCCCTGAAAATGACAGACCTGCGAGGGGGCATGGCCTTACTTAGTGCCTTCTGGGAAAAAGGCCGCCTAATGGAAAAATTGCAAGAGTATGAGAAAAAAGTACTACTAACCCTAGGTACCAAAGATGAAAATCTAATGGCATATTTCCTAGGTACCACTAAAGAGCTGCCAAACCGCGTCCCTAATCTGGAGATAAACGAATACAACCTAGCTTGGAACATAGCATGTATGGTTGCCTACAGCCCCCTACCAGCACGACTGGTAACTTTCGCATTGTCATTCAACACATGGCCCAACTTCTTTGGCAATCTGCTATGGAATATCCGAGAATATTACGGAAATGAGTTTGCTACAAAGTTCGTAGACGAGGTAGATGCTCCCGCCCACGAAAAAATCGCGTCCCTTATTACAGTATCTTTCTACTGGCATTCAAATGAAGCCTTCTTCATCAACGAAGCCGCTCGCCTAGCCAAAGAGGATACTTCCCTTTACGAAAAAGCGTTCCCAACTGCCTCAGCAGAAGCCCGTGCGACAATCTTAGCCATGGCTTATAAACAGCAGCCAGATTACAACCCCGATTGGTTAATAAGCTGCATACAAGATGCCTCAAAGCGTGTCCGTGACCTTGCGGTAGAATATTTAACCCTTAAACCGGAACTAAAACCCCAAATAGAGAATCTTGCCACAAGCAAGAAAAAAGCCCAGCGCGAAGCCGCCGAAAAGCTGCTAATAGCGTATAACGCACCCACCTCCTCAGAGACCACTGACTTCGATGCCCTAACATATGTAATCCAAAACATCCCAACCAAAGCCGCCAAGGCCATTGAGTGGACAGATTTTGAAACCCTACCGAAAGTCCGCTTAAATGATTCCGACGACTTAGCCGACGACCGCATAATCGCAGGCTATATCTATCTGATGACAACTCAGACCGAAATGGCCCTACCCCAATCCGCAAAACTGTTGCGGGAATCCTTAAATAAATCCGACTTATGCGCCCTAGGCCGCCAGCTTTTCCATATATGGAAGAACAACAAAGCCCCAGCAAAGCAAAAAACCGTACTAGCACTAGCAGCAATAGACGGCGACGACGAATTCGTACGCGAACTAACAAAAGACATAACCTCATGGGCAGAAGCCTCCCGTGGTGCTCTGGCTGCCGAAGCCACCAGGGCTTTAGCACTGCAAGGGGGTTCGCTGGCACTTATGACCGTAGACTCCTTCTCCAAGAAATTCAAAAATAAGCAAGTAAAACGGGTAGCAGAAGAAGCATTTAGATTCGCAGCCCAGGAGCTAGGCGTAGACCCAGAAGTATTAGGTGACAGAATAGTCCCCAACCTAGGCTTTGACAATCGCGGCCAGCAAACAATAGACTACGGCAACCGTCAATTTGTAGCCACAATAACCCCAGACCTACAAATCAGCCTGAAAAATGACCAAGGTAAAGCAATAAAAACGCTACCGACAGTAGGCGTAAGCGACAACACCGAAATCGCCACCGCCGCCAAAGCCGCCTTCACCGCAATGAAAAAAAGCCTAAAATCCGTAACATCACTGCAATGCCTGCGCCTAGAGCAAGCCCTTTCAAATAACCGCACCTGGGATACCAAAGCTTGGAGTCAATTATTCGTAGAAAATCCCATAATGAATATGTTCGCAATAGGCCTAATTTGGGGTACCTACGACAAGGATGGAAACTTAATAGATAGCTTCCGCTATATGGAAGACGGTAGCTTCGTGACTGTAGAAGAAGATGAGTTAATCCTCTCAGATGATGCCCAGGTAGGCCTATGCCACCCACTAGACCTAGGAGAAATGCTAACAGCCCAGTGGAAACAGCAGTTAGAGGACTATGAAATAAAACAGCCGGTAGACCAGTTAAACCGTAAGGTATTCCTGGCTCCGGCCGGAGACAATAAAGCTGATTCAGTAATAGAATTCGGCGGAGCCGTAGTCTACGCCATTTCTCTTCTAGGCAAACTACAAAAAGCAGGCTGGTACAAAGGCTCTGTAGTAGATGCCGGAGGCTTCTTCAATTTCTATAAAGAAGACACGAAACAAGGTATTGGGGTACTTCTTAACTTTAGCGGCTCATACATCGGGGTAGACAACAGCGAAGAGGTAACCATCTACGACGCGGTATTCTACAAAGCCGGGACAGTAACTTACGGCTCATATATCTATGACGAAGTAAAAAAGGAAGATCGTATCCCTTTACACCAAGTACCAAAGCGGTTCTACAGCGAAGCTTGCTATGACATAGAAAGAGCCGTAGCCAACCGCTTAGATACTGTAGAAAAATGGGAAAAAAACCGCAGATACTAAACGACAATCAACATAAACAGTGAATATTTGCAAGTTCTACTTGCCCCGATGATTTTGCCAAAAGCTTTTTTGGAATTTTGTTAACGTTTAGTTCATAAGGTATTAAGAGGCTGGAACACAACAGCCTCAAGTTCATTCATAGCTTCGTCGAAGAGAGAATCATGGACGCTTTTGTCAATGGTTACGGCCATAAGCTTTTCAGCCATTTCAGTTGAAATATCAATAATGGCATGATGTACTTCACCCTTGACGCGATTAAGCTCGAAAGCGACATCATTTGCGGCGCGATTCCTTACTTCTTGGGCCTCTATTTTGGCATCGTTTATGATTTTATCCCGCACTTTATATGCTTGTATGCGGGCGTTACCTATCATAGCAGTGCATTCAATGTCTATGTCCCTTATTTTTTGTTCGTACTGGGATTTTAATTCATGGGCCGTTGCGTTTTTATCCTCGGCTTCGGCTAGCTCTCCCACCACGCGCTCTGCTCGGGCTTGTAGCACCTTCTTTACCGGCTTGTATAACAAAAAAGTAAGAAGGACAACCAGAACGATAAAACTAAACAATGGCGGAATCATGTCAATAAACGTTTGAAGATCAACACTGAATAATTCCCTGTACTCCGGCACACTGTTAAGCAAAATCATTATTTGAGGATTCAAGAAGCTCATCCCCTTATTTTAGTAGCCAACAAATCTCATTAGATTGTCTATGTTGTTGTTGATTAGCGGGTTAGCAAACAGCAGTATAAAAGCGATAACCAAGCCGTATACGGCGGTGGTTTCAGCAAGTCCGCAACCGATAAACATTGTTGTGGTTATAGCCCCCCTTGCTTCGGGCTGGCGTGCAACTCCTTCGACCGCGGCAGCGGCAACTTTGCCTTGCCCCAATGTTACGAGGAAACCGTTTAAGAGTGCGATGGCGGCCGCAATCTGAGCGCCAAAGATTACAAAAGCTAATGGATGATGCATAATATTACCTCCTAAATTATATATATTTGATTTAATCCCCCGCAGCCAATCCAACAAAAGTCAGGCTTAAAACGGTGAAAATAAAGGCTTGTAAAGCACCCGCCGCAATATCGAAATACAGATGTAATGCAACTGGGAAGATGAGACGGACAACAAACGGAGCAAGCCCATACAATAAAGACATTAGAATAAATCCTCCAAGAATGTTGCCAAACAGGCGAAAGCTTAAAGAAATTGGTTTTGCTAATTCACCCATTATATTTAATGGCAGGAATAAAAAGTTAGGCTCAATAAACCCTTTCAAATGAGATTTTGGATGATATCTGAAACCAACAAATTGAATTAGGATAAAAGAAGTAACCGCTAGCGGAAATGTTACACCCCAATCGGCTGTGGGATTCCTTATTCCAAAGACACCGCTTATATTGGAAAACAGTAAGAACGCAAACAGTGTAAAGAACCAAGGAGCAAGATAGTCTAACTTTTCGCTAGCACTACTTCTAAAAAATTTCTCGAAAGTCTCTACACACATTTCCATTATGTTTTGAAGCCTAGTAGGTTTCTTCACGGGGTCCCACTGTCTTGACTGAATACGTACAACAATACCAAAGGCTATAAGGACACCCATAATAATCCATGTGGCTATCGTGGTTGATGTGATTAAAAAGACGACATTATCTGTGACTCTTATATAGCTGTAAACTTCGATAGAAAAGTCCACCATGATTAACCCACCTTTTTAATATTTGCACCATTATCAATTATCCTTCGTATTTTTCTCTGCTTCTTCAACGATGACACTTATTTCGTCAATGGCATCCTGTGTGGAGTTGGTATCTTTCCCCCTCAAGGTATCAGGGTGAGGATTCTTAATTAAAAATTTCATTGAGTATGACGCTATGGTTAGTGAAAAAATCCCAAAGGCAACACCCATAAGATTCACATGAGTACCGTGTAATAACCCAGCGATAAGAAAAACCCCGGAAGTAAGTACAACCCGTAAGAAAAACTGAACTTGCATATGCCGCCTTGCGGATTTTGATTGCATATCTATAGCGGCAGTTACAGTCTTTTTCAACCACAATACCTTAATAATATTTACACACATTGCCATAGACACACCAAGAGCAAATGGTATTGCTTCCGTTGACCGATAAAATATATATCCGCCCAATGCAATAACAGCGGAAGCGCACACAATAACAATAATCATTCTCTTAGCTACTGCTTCTACTGAATATTCCATATCAAATCCCCTAAAACTTTCTGGCTAAATCAATTAAAGCCTTGATAGCCGAAAAACACCCTAGAAGGGTGAACACAATAAGCAACCACGGCGATGCACCTAATATGTTATCTAAAAAACGCCCAAAAAATAAACCCATGGCTACACAAACTACTATCGTAAATCCGATTTGTGACATTAATCCCATAGCGCGGAGCATTTCACGTTTTTCATTTTTAGATAGCTTTGCCATGCTAACCACCTCGCATATGATATCTGTTTCTTGTTCTTCACTTCGTTCAATGTGCCATCACCAACATACAATACATAAAAAAAGAGGACTCCATTTTGAAGTCCTCGCACTATGTACTCAACAAAAAAAAGGCGGCGAACTCCTAACGAAGTTCTCCGCCCTGAAAACCTGACACCTTGAAAGCAGTGTAAAAAATATACTGCCCAACCGAAATGCTTATTCAATTAATACAGATTATACATAGCTCTCTTGCTTCCGTCAAGACGGACATTGCTTTACATCACAAGTAATAATGTCATTTATCCCGTGATTCTTTCCTTTTAAGTTTAATATCATATATAAATCCTAATATTTGTAACGCAATAATAGGCATCATCGTCACCATTGCTATTACTCCGAAAGAATCGGCTAAAATGTTGGAATACTCTACCGATTCAGATATACCTTGCGTAAATGCCAATACAAATGTAGCAGTCATTGGGCCAGCCGCCACAGCACCCGAATCAAAACCTATGCCTACAAAGAATTTGGGAGTAATGAACATCAGAACCGCCACTGCCATGTAACCGGGTAGAAGATAATGCCATAGCATGATACCGGGTATAACAATCCTTAACATAGACAGACCAACAGAAAACGCTACACTTATTGCTAAAAAGAGCAATACGGTTTTTCTTCTAATATATCCGTTGGTTATGTTCTCTATTTGACGAGTGAAAACATATACGGCTGGCTCTGTCAATACGATAAGCAAACCCAATATAAAACCGACACTGATAATTAACAATCTATTACCAAGTATCGCTATTCCATAACCTACTATATGCCCCATATTCATAAAACCGGCGTTTACACCAACAAAAAACAGAAACAGTCCCATATATGCATAAATAAAGCCTGTGAATATTTTGTAAAAAGTCTTTTTTTCTAAATGAAATTTGAACTTTTGAAAAACCAATAGCATCAAAATAATTGGCAATAGGGTAAATAATGAATCTATTGCAACACTTGGCATTTCAATAAAAAACGGAGTTAGCAGAGAACCTTCGGAGTGGTGGAGTACATCTATAAACCCATTAACATCTTCGACTCTTATAAACAAAGTCATTATTAAGATACCAAAAGCAGCGCCAAACGCTGTTATCCCTACCAACCCAAAACTATCTTCTTTGGCTGCTTTACTGTCTTTCTTCATTGCAGAAACTCCAAGAGTCAACGAAAGTATAAATGGAACCGTGACCATGCCTGTGGCCGCACCTATTACATCAAAATCTATGGCAAGCATATTAGAGGGTGTAAAATATGCTAATATAAACGCAATAAGAAGAACTGCGCTCATTAACACACGCATAGAGAAACCTTTAACAATCCTTACCATTCCCAAAGATAACATAACTCCGGCACCTATAGCAATAAGCGAACGGATTAGACCAGTCCGCATTAGTCCGCCGGTAATGGAAGATATTTGAATCGAAAGTACTTGTACGCTTGGTTCGGCAAATGTAATAAAAAAGCCAATTATAATAGCAACAATAATAACGAACCATAATTTATTAGAAGTCAAAAGAGTTATACCCATATTATTACCGAGCGGAATAAAGGCCAAATCAACGCCATGTAAAAGAAAAGATAATCCCACCGTTATGGCTGATGCTCCAATAACAAATTGAATAATCTGCTTGCTCGGCACTGGCGTAATTGTTTGGTTAAGGATAAGAACGAAAAATACTATAGGAGCAACCGCGACCAAAACATTCTTAAACTTGCTTTGCAAATTGTTCATTTAGTTTCACCCCAAATAAAATATAAAAAGAGAACCTCATATGGAAGCTCTCTTACCTAAATCGAAAAGTGATACTATAGAATACACAATCGCATATCTTATTATCAAAGTAATCTTTGCCTTGTGCTATGAAATTTATGCGTTGGGTTTCTCTACTGATTTATTTTATACATTCATCACTGTTGCGTTATTTCGATTATGGATAGCCTTTATAATCATCCTATAATCCATTTAATTACTTTTTACAAAATTACTTTTTACAAAACGCCCTTGACAACGGCTATCTGAGGAATATTGGAGGCCAAATATAGTAATCTGGTTCTACCAAGGCGGGCCGAGGTACACCAATACACATTATGCACAGGGTGCAAACTGTCCCGATACTTTGGTCAAAACCGGAAAAGTAACACTTTCTATTGCCTTTGATATCATAAATATGCAAACATCTCGGCACCTAAATTTGAAAGAGAAATACCTCAAAGCTTTTTTGGAAAATTGTAGACAAATCGCAGAATATGCTATAACATAGCAATAGGAGCTAACGGCAGGGAATTATTCCAGCCAAAATAAGAAGTAAGTAGGAAGAGCAAGAGAAGTAAGTAAGAAAAGCAAGAAAAGAAGTAAATGAAATAAGGAAAACTGCGGAACCATTGAGATTCAGAGCCTCAATGGCGCCTGAAGGGATGAGGAAACATCGCCTCCAGACACAGGTATACACCTGCTACCGCAGCCCACGAAGTATATAACATTCACTGCCCCTCTTCAAGCTTGACTTCCCCTCCAAGCTAGAG
>WRAN01000009.1 GCA_009780185.1 Defluviitaleaceae bacterium
AAGGACGTTTAACTACTACAGCCAACGGCAGAGACAAAAAATAGAAATCTGTGCGATAAAAGCGAGGAGTTGTAGAATACTGTGGCGCTAAGCAACTCTTATCGCGTACATAGAATAATATAAATGACGTATTATGGCAATACTTGTATTTTTAGGGATATGTACAACTTTTTGCAAAAATATCAATATTCGCACATATAAAAAATAGTGAAATATATTTTAAACACAAAAAAAACCTTGTAACCATTGATAATGGCTGCAAGGTTTTTTGCTGGATTATTGGTGTTGTGGAATAAATTTTACAATGGAAATAGGGTATTATAGTCATTGATTTCACTACCGCCAGGCGGAGGATGAGTCCCTCCTCCTATAGGCCCCAATCCCCTAGGAGAGATTAAGAAAATAAAAATAATAATTAAGGCAATAATTGCAGTAAATAATCTTTTCTTCACAATATCACTCCTCATCATTAGCAAAAATTCGATTACGAGTTTTTAGCATTGCTTTTGTCATCTCGGAGGATTTTCTATTTTGCCTTGACCTCTCATAATGGTGCTTAAGGAGGGCATAGTACTCATATGCATAAAAGTGGTCATGCATTTCGTGAAAATGTGGTATTGCAATTTCTTCGATATAGTCACAAGCCTCTTCATTAGGTGTTGTCATTCGGCTACTTACATTAAGATAGTATTCCAGAGCCTTAAAATAAATGGCCCATACTTCATTTGAGCCGCATATAGTTTTTACCTCTGATAATAATGCTCTGGCTTTTGGAAAGATATTTGACTGTATAAGGCAATGGATTTTTAGACATAGAGGCGCATAATAACCATCTGTATCTTCTTGTGAATATTCTATAGCCTTATCAAAATAATTTATCGCTGATATAAAATCTCCAGATTTTTTATTCATATATCCGTAACAATACATTATTTCGCGTGTGTGCTCATTGGATAAGTGGCTTTCAGCTTCTATAAGACATTTATCAAGTAGCTTTTTTGCTTCTCCTAGCTCATCCACTCTTATATAATTCAAAGCAAGCATACGCATCGAATCTAAATAAAGAGTAGTTACCCTATTTTCTAAATCTTGTAAAGGGATTTTGTGCAAGTAAATCATGGCTTTAATCGGCTTATCAAGATATGTATAACACGCCGCTATACGATTGTAAAGCCAAGCCTCCTTCGGTGAAACAATAGTGCTGTGATTTTCTTTTAATATTTGTCCTTTTTGAAGAAAATCCAACGCATTTATATGACGGTTATGAATAATTTCAAAATAGCCCTTGTAGCAATAATAGCGATATTGATTTTCAGCACTCATCTCATCTAAATGGATTTGGACAGTGTCAAGCTTGGCCCCAGCAGATGCATAATCCCCTTCCGCAGTAAGCATTTGGACTTCAATTATTTTGCAACGTATAACTAGGTCAAGATCACAAGGTTTTAAATTATCAATATTAGACATTGTTTTATATATGTCTCTGGCCGCATCCATATTCCCAACACTAATATAATCGCTACAAAGTTGTAAGCGCGCATCAAAAACAGCACAATCGTGTTCAGTCAATGGCAAGCCCTCTATTCCGAAGAGGGCCATCATCGCTTTCATTTGAGACTCAGTTAATCCAGCCTTATCCTTCTCAATTTTGCCAACCCTATCCTTTGCGACTCTTATTTCCTCAGCAAATTCATGCTGGGACATACCATGATGTCTTCTTAGTCTACGAATTTTTTCGCCTACAGATAGTATTTCTTTTTGTAGTGTGGGCATATCAATCACCTCAAATATCACTTTTCGACAAAAATCAACTAAATTTATGCACGCTCAATAGACATATATGTCAAAATTCGGCAAACCTCTAAAACAAATAATAAGCTATCAGCACAGACATGTCAATACTTTATTTATAATCATCCAAACAAACACATATAAAAAAACAGTGCTCAATATTGCCAGGCGGCTTTACTGAACACTGATTTTATTATGCATCACACACATTAGGATAACATGGCAATGGCTTTCATCAAAGCCTCTTAGCTTTTCTATAGTCACATACTTCTGCATGGCTTGCCCTGATATTCCTATATCCTTGGCCACAATTCGCATTACATATATGACTTTTTATACGTGCATATTGCGTCTATTTGCCCCGATGATTTGGATAAAAGCTTTCCTTATGGCTTTATTAGCGGGCTTTGCTTCTATGAAGTGAAGTCTTTCACGATATCAGCAGTCAGGGCATTTATCTCTGCAAGTTTGTCCGGCTTAACCGCTGATTTGATACTCACGTCTCCCAAAAATCTAATACCCTTGCATTTTTCTAACATTTGCCTCATTAACTTGCCGCTTGTTGCGTGCCAGGAGCCGTTTTCTATAAGAGCTACAGCACGGTTTTGGATATTATGAGCCACAAGGTCTGAAAGTAAGGCCTCCATGGTTACAAATATTCCTGCGTTGTAGGTGGTAGAGGCGAACACAAAATGACTCCATCTAAAAGCTGCGGATATTATATCTGAGGCTGGGGTTACAGATACATCATACATAACGGCTTTTATATCGGCGTCCCATAGCCGACTTGCCAGGATTTCCGCGGCGTTTTCTGTATTTCCATAAACGGAAGCATATGCAATCATTACCCCTTTTTCTTCCGGTTGGTAAGCACTCCAGAGGGCATAGGGATTTATTATTTCTTGTAGGTTCTTCCGCCAAACAAAGCCGTGAAGCGGGCAAATCATATCAATGATTAAGCTCTCGGTCTTTTTAAACAAAGCTTGAACTTGAGGGCCGTATTTTCCTACGATATTGGTGTAGTAGCGCCTGGCTTCACTGAAATAATCCGCCTTAAAGTCTACCTCATCTGCGAAAATTGCCCCATTAAGAGCTCCAAAACTACCGAAGGCATCAGCGGAGAACAGCATGTGGGAAGCTTCATCGTATGTGACCATAACTTCTGGCCAATGGACCATAGGCGCCATAATAAATTTAAGTTTATGCGCACCTGTTGTAAGGATGTCACCCTCTGCTACTATTTTAGTTTTGATATTATTATCAATATTAAAGAACTGGGATACAAAATCAGCGGATTTACGGTTCATAACCAACGTAACCCCTGGGTGACGGGCAATTACATCTGCAATCGCTGCGCTGTGGTCTGGCTCTATGTGCTGCAATACTAAGTAATCCAGTGGGCGGCCTTTAAGCCCTTCTTCAAGATTTTCTAGAAATCTATCCCGGACTGCCTTGTCTACTGTGTCAAAAAGGACTGTTTTCTCATCTAACAGCAGGTATGCGTTATATGACACTCCATCTGGTACGGAGTATACTCCTTCAAACATAGCCAGACGCCTGTCATTAGCGCCTACCCACAATAGGTTATTTGTTATTTGTTTTATACAGTGCATAAAAACCTCCTAATACTATTCAAATAAAATAGCCTGCCTTGTGCAAATACAAGACAGGCCTTATTGCTACAATATATTAATTGTAGTTTATTATTCCTTATTTTTCAAGTGCGGAACCTCTTTTTTATCTATTGCCCAGCCGCCCTTTTAACCTGGCCTCCAGAATAGTTAAGCTTAATAAGAATATTATATCCCGTGTCTGTTTGCTCCATATCAAAGTGGGTGTCAATCCCCGACTGGCGCACCATATCAAGGTTCTCTTTTATGGAATTGGTAAGAATACGGATATCCCGTATGTAGGCTTTAAATGGAGCTTGACCACTTGCATTTTGGGTTACAGGGGATAGGGTTGCCTCTATCAAGGCTTCTGTTTTGCGTACAGTTAAGCCTTGTTTTATTACCTTTGCCAAGATTTCCAACTGAGATTCTTCGCTGTCTAACTTCAGCAGGGCTCTTGCGTGACGCTCTGATAGTTCGTTATCTACTATTAGCCTTTGCACAGAGCGTGGTAGACGCATTACTCTTATTTTGTTGGCTATTGTGGATTGATTTTTTCCTATACGGCTAGCCAGTCCTTCCTGGGTAAATCCGTAGTCGGACATAAGGTTTGCAAGGCCTTGGGCTTCTTCAAAGAAGTGTAGGTCTTGGCGCTGTAGGTTTTCTATCATGGCCAGTACTGCGCTATCATGGTCTGTAATATCCACTACTATAGCTGGGATTGTAGCAAGGCCAGCCATTTTACACGCTCTTAGCCGCCGCTCACCTGCCACAAGCTCATAACCTGCGCCGTTTATATGACGGACGCTTATCGGCTGAAGAAGACCGTATGCCTTAATAGATGAAGCCAACTCTTCCAGGCTTTCCCTATCAAAGATTCGGCGAGGCTGATATGGATTAGAGTTGACAATACCAATAGGCAGTTGAAGTATTTCGCCGCCCCGGGCAAAAGTGGGGGAACTAGGATTTGTCATAAGTACGCACGTCCTTTGTAATTTTTTGGAAGTATATCATTGGGCAAGTACGGGCAATGAATATTCCAAATATTCTGAATTGTTTCAAGTTGACATATATTTACATAAAGCCCTGTCGATGGATGGGGCTTTTATTTGTTTTTAGGGTGAACACAGGGACAGGCCATAGCAAGTGTAGATTTGCTGTATACAAAAGAACAAGTGTACTATGGCTCTTTTCATATGCATATACATCTTTAGGACGAGGAGTGAGGCTTATGTATAACGGATTATCTCAGGAAGACGTTGCTTTTTCAACCCAGAAATATGGTACCAACGCATTATCCCAGAAGGCTAAGATAGGGTTTTTAAAGCGGTATTTAGCCAGCTTTGGTGACCCTATTATTCGTATTTTACTGGTGGCTCTCGGGGTTAATCTTTTACTGCTGGTCAGGGATGCCAACTGGTACGAGTCTGTGGGGATTGCGGTGGCGGTGCTTCTTGCTACTTTGATTTCTACCCTTTCGGAGTATGGTAGTGAGTCTGCATTTGAAAAGCTTCAAGAAGAGGCTTCTAATATAAAGTGCAGGGTCAGGCGTGACGGGAAACTTATTTCACTTCCTATTGCAGATATTGTTGTGGGGGATATTGTGCTTATTCAGGCAGGAGAACGGATTCCTGCCGATGGCGTGCTTATAAGTGGGGAAGTTTCTGTGGATCAGGCAGCCCTTAACGGGGAAACCAAGGAAGCTTATAAATTCCCTGACACAAAGGGAGATGCTCTTTCAGATTTTCTTTCACCTAGCGGCCTATTTCGCGGCAGCGTTGTATGCTCTGGCGAGGGGATTATGGAAGTATCCTTTGTAGGGGATGCTACCTTTTATGGGCGGCTAGCTTTGGATGTGCAAGATTCTACAATCGAAAGCCCCTTAAAGGCTCGTCTTACTCAGCTTGCCAAAACCATCAGCCGGTTTGGATATATTGCAGCGGTGATTGTCGTTGTGGCTAATTTGTTTAACGGAATAGTCGCGGCCAACCATTTTGATATGGAACTAATATCTCTTCATCTTGCTAATCGTGGGCAGCTTGTCAGGGATATAATGCAGGCTCTTACTTTGGGTATTACGGTTATTGTAATGGCGGTGCCCGAAGGGCTTCCTATGATGATAACCGTGGTACTTTCCGCAAACATGCGACGGATGTTAAAGGATAATGTGCTGGTTAGAAAGTTGGTAGGGATAGAAACTTCCGGCAGCTTGAATATACTTTTTACAGACAAAACGGGCACCCTTACTAAAGGGATGCTGGAGGTTACTAATTTCATCACTTCTGACGGCCAAGTACTAGAGGCTGAAAATTTAAAAGATTCCGATTCTCTTTACAGGCGAGTGGCACTCAACTGCTTCTATAATAATAGCGCGCAAATTAGTACAAAAAAATTGCGAGCTGTAGCAATAGGCGGCAATTCAACAGACCGGGCGCTATTGGAATATGTATTGGAAGATGCGGCACGGCTACCTGTGCTTACAAAGGGGATTTCTAAGCCTTTTAACTCAAAGGATAAGATGTCACTAGCGGCAGTTTCCGTACCTCCACATAATACCACAACTGGCGCAACAAGTGCTACTGTTTTTGTAAAAGGTGCGCCAGAAAATTTATTGCCGCTATGCCGATACGCTTATAATGAAAGGGCTATGCGAGTGAAATTTGGCCATTCGGCTAGGGTCAAGGAGATACTTTCCTTGCAGGCGAGGCAGGGAGTTAGACTGCTTGCGTTATGCGAATCCCCTACCCCGGAAATTTCTCGTGGTGATTTGACGTTGGTTGGTTTTCTGGGAATACGAGATGAAATCCGGGTAGAGGCACGCCAGGCGATAAGCGAAGTGTTGGGGGCCGGGGTCCAAGTGGTAATGGTAACTGGGGATAACCGGGAGACAGCGGTAAGCGTAGCCAACCAGCTTAAACTCATATCCCCAGAAAAAAACCATCAGATATATACCAGCCAGGCTCTAAATAAGCTGACTGACGTAGAAGTAAAAAAACGCCTTCCACACATAAGAGTAATTGCACGAGCCCTTCCTTCAGACAAAGGGCGACTGGTGCGTCTAGCTCAGGAGCTTGGCATGGTAGCAGGAATGACCGGGGATGGTATCAACGATGCCCCGGCATTAAAAAAAGCCGACGTTGGCTTTGCCATGGGTGATGGCACAGAAATTGCCAAAGAGGCCAGTGATATAGTTATTTTAGACAACAACTTTGCGTCTATAGTGAAAGCAATATTATATGGAAGGACGATTTTCAAGAGTATAAGAAAATTTCTGATTTTTCAGCTAACAATTAACCTCTGCGCGGTAGGAATCTCAGTAATCGGCCCATTTATTGGTGTTAGTTCCCCGGTTACAGTAATCCAAATGCTTTGGATTAATATGATTATGGATACCCTGGCCGGACTGGCTTACGCGGGAGAAGCGCCCTTGAAGGAATATATGAAAGAACGGCCAAAGAAACGTACCGAGCCGATAATTAATAAGTACATGTTCAACCAGATTATTACCACAGGGCTTTATACTACATTTTTAAGCTTGCTGTTCTTTAAGCTGCCATTCTTTACGGCGGCGTTTAGAGGTGACGAACGCTACCTGCTTACGGCTTTCTTTGCGCTATTTATTTTTGCTGGGGTGTTTAATAGCCTTAATGCCCGCACTAACCGGATTAACCTGTTTTCACATATGCAAAAAAATAAAGCGTTTATTTTGGTGATGCTGGCGGTTGTGGCATTACAAGTGCTGCTTATTTATTATGGTGGGACTGTGTTTAGGACTACGGGGCTGAGATTCCATGAGCTGGCACTGGTGGTAGGGCTTGCCGCTACTGTAATTGTGGTTGACCTTGGACGGAAGGTGTTTTTGCGGGTTAATAATCGTAAAGGTTTTATATAAAAAAGCGGCTGCGCTGCATTGAAAGCCAAATGAACTTTCAAATCAGCGTAGCCGCGCTCTCACTTGTGTTACTTTTCCGGTTTTGACAAAAGTATCGGGGCAATTTATGCATGAATACAAGCAACACTTAATCACATTTTTCCAAATTACAAAGTTCTTTGCGTTCCAAGGTGGAGAACCGGGGCTTGCGGGTTTGGATTATTTCAAATTCTTTGCCGATGAGGCATGAAGGCAGCCACTCTTCGCTTATAATCAAAAATTATCTTGACACGGAATATGATTGGCGAAAATAATATACATTGCTATCGGTCAAAACGCCTCACACCCGCGGTGTTCGGCATTCCTCTGTCAATGTATTTATTTTCATTTCCAAAAATATTAACGAAAGAAGAATCTATCAAAATGTCAAAAAACCAACTCAAAATAAAAAAATACACAGCCGCCGATGCTCTGCGTATACCATTCAAAGCGACACCTGTCTTAATAAGCATTCGTATTTTATTTAAAATATTAGATGCAATAGGCCCTACTGTGTTTATTGCGCTGTCTACCGCAAACTTTGTAGATACTGCAATTAGCATACTAAACGGCACAGCCGAACGAGGTGCAATATACCTTCCGCTTACTTTGCTTTTGTTAGCCATGCTGTTAAACCGTACATTGGATAGCATTCTTGACATTGTGGTTGCGCGCATTAAATTTGCCCTGGAGCGAAAGCTTGTACCCGCTTTTTTGGATGCCCGCGCACAGCTTAGCTACAAACATATAGAAAACTCAAGCAGCTGGGAATTGGTCGAACGTGTAACAGACAAACCCATCGAAGCCTTTCAAAGCGGACTGCGCGCATATGGACTGTTAATATACTGCATAACCGCAATGGCGTCCATAATAGGTTTAATTGTAACGCAGGTTTGGTGGGCAATGCCTATTATACTGGCATTTTCCGTTCCCCTGTTTTACATCGCGCTGCGCGCAGGCAAAAAGAACTACGAAGCCGAAGTGGATACGCGCAAATACACACGCCGCCACGAATACTACCGCGATATCCTAACAGGGCGCGAGCCTGTAGAAGAGAGAACCTTGTTTGCATACGGCAGCGATGTTACTCGCCGCTATCTTGTGCAATACGAAACAGCCCGCAAGCACAGGTTTTGGGTGCATTTTAAACAGTACGCAACTATAAAAGTTGCGGGTATAAGCATGACTTTTGTCGCAATTTTAGTAGCACTTACGCTAATTGGCCCGGTAATAGCCGGACAGCTAAGCCCTGGAATGTTTATGGGCATTGTTGCCGCCGTTTTTGGCATTGTAAACAATTTAAGCTGGGTTTTGGGCGATGCCGTAGAGACAATAGCAAAATCCCGCGAATATATGAAGGATTTAACATCATTTGTTAATCTTAGCCGCACAGAAGGCGCGAAGGATTTGCCGGAAATAAAACCAATAACGTTTAAAACTCTCGAGTTTCGCAACGTGCGATTTAAATACCCAACAGGCGAAACATATATACTGGACGGCTTGTCCTTTAAATTGGAAAACGGTAAACACTACTCGTTTGTAGGCACAAACGGCGCAGGTAAAACAACAATCATCAAGCTTTTAACAGGGCTGTATGACGAATACGAAGGCGAGATACTGATAAACAACAAGGAATTGCGCACATACCCTGCCGCCGTTCTTAAAGCTATGTTTTCCGTTGTATATCAAGACTTTGCGCGCTATCAAGTATCAATGGCAGACAATATATCCCTTGGCAACGCCGCCCAAGCCCCCGATGCCGTAAAAATAAAAGAAGCAGCCCATATTGCTGAACTGGACGAAACAATTAAAGACCTTAAAAACGGCATAGACACGCCGCTTGGCAAAATAATGGAGAACGGTGTAGACCTTTCCGGCGGTCAGTGGCAAAAGATAGCCATTGCCCGCTCGCTAATAAGCCCCGCCCCAATAAAAATACTGGACGAACCAACGGCCGCCCTGGATCCAATTGCCGAAAGCCGCATTTACCAAGAGTTTGAAGGCTTGATGCGTGGCAAAACCACAATTTTTATCAGCCACCGCCTGGGCTCTACAAAACTTGCAGACGAAATTTTGGTAATAGAAGACGGCAGCATTAAAGAGCGCGGCAGCCATGATGAATTAATGAATAAAAACGGACAATACTCACAAATGTTTGAAGCGCAAAGGAAATGGTATGAATGATGAATAAAAAATATGGGTTTTTTATACTTGCGGGGCGTTCAATTGGTATGTATTTTAGGGCGGCCAAATGGTTTGGCATACTCGAGCAAACCTTGGCAATTTTACACTCTTTTTCATGGGCAATAGGTATTGTAGCAACCCAATTGCTGTTCGATGCCGCATTTCGCGCAAGCGGCGGCAATGAAAGTTTTTGGTATATTGCCGCGCCACTATTAATACTTGCCATCGTTGCTATTGCGCAGCAAGTACTCAATGGTGCGGAAAATTTTATAGCAAACGAAGTTAGCTATAAAAACCAAGGACAGTTTATGGCAAAACTACAGCGTAAATTACAGCGCGTTCCCGCCCAAAATTTTGAAAACACAGCATTTTTGGACGATGTAAACAAGGCCCGCGAAGGCGCAGCAGAAGTGGCTGAACTGGCATGGATAAGCCTACAGTTTTTCACATTTTACGTTGTGTTTTTTGCAACTGTTGGGGTGTATCTGTTTTTATTGTCGCCAATGCTGCTTATTGTGCTGTTCATTTCGTTTATCCCCGCCATAATCGGGCAGTATTTCCATGTAAAAATATTTACTAAATTAGAAGAAGAAAACGCACCCATGCGCCGCCGCTACGAATATTACCAAAAAGCAATAGCAGACAGGGAATTCTACAAAGAAACCCGCATTTTGGGCGCGTTTCGGTATTTTCACGCTCTGTTTTCTCAAACTATGCTGGTTGTTACAAAAAAAATATGGCGTACCGAGCGCAAAATGGCAGTAATAATGCTGCTGCTTAATGTCGCAACATTTATAGGGCTTGGGATATCTACTTATCTGCTTTTTACAAATACTATGACGGGTATAATTTCAATCGGTGCGTTTGCCGCCGTTTTTGCTGCTCTAAACCATATATTTGGCATAATGGACGAGCTTTTAATTTGGAACTTGGGCGGTATAACAAAAAACATAGGCAAAGCAGCAAATTATATGCGTGTAATGGATATGGAAGAAGTAGATGGTGCTGATGGCACGCCCGATTTTTCAAAAGGCATTGTTGCCGAAAATATCAGTTTTTCATACCCGGGTAGGGAAGAATGCGCCGTAAAGAACCTTTCCCTAACCATTAACCCCCGGGAAACAATAGCAATTGTAGGCGAAAACGGCGCAGGCAAATCCACTCTGGTGCGTATCTTAACAGGAATTTACCGGCCCGATAGCGGCACCGTGACTATTGGAGGCTTGAATAGCACAAAAACACAGCCAAACGCCATTTTCAACGGAATTTCCGGCGTTTTCCAGCGTTATCAACGCTATAAGATGACACTTGCAGAGAATGTGGCAATATCCGATACCGCAATCACCCAAAACAACACAGAAATTAATAACGCCATAAGCTATGCCGAGTTTAACGAAGATAACGCAAACCTGGAAACAATGTTGTCCCCAGAATTTGACGGCATAGACCTTTCGGGCGGACAGTGGCAACGCCTTGCAATTGCCCGCGGCCTGTACCGCAAAAATAACTTCATAGTATTGGACGAACCCACCGCCGCCATAGACCCAATAGAAGAAGCTCGTATCTACAACCAGTTCAAACAGCTTGCAAAAGATAAATGCGCAGTTGTTGTAACCCATCGCCTTGGCTCTGCAAAACTTGCCGACCGCATTGTGGTAATGGATAATGGCGTAATTGTAGGGCTTGGCACACACAGCGAGCTTATATCAAAAGACGGCAAATACGCAGATATGTGGACAGCACAGGTAACGTGGTACGAAAATCGCAGTTAAAACAAAAATAGGACAAAACGCATTTCGCGCGCTAAAATTGCAGCTTCATGCGTTTGTCGTGATAAAAAAATCATTATTATTCAGCAATTAAATCTACACATATTCTTATAACTTTATTTCAATGAACAAAAAAAGCTCCTGTCATCCACCTTGGGATGATAGGA
This sequence comes from Defluviitaleaceae bacterium, assembly GCA_009780185.1. Taxonomy (GTDB): domain Bacteria; phylum Bacillota; class Clostridia; order Lachnospirales; family WQUN01; genus WRAN01. The sequence goes on from WRAN01000009.1 coordinate 11,432, forward strand.
GCTTTATAATATTTATTTCTATTCCACAGGAAGCACTATCCTAAAAAGCCTGGTTACACTATCTCGAGATGATGTACCAACACTTAACTCCATCTCAATTTCTTCTGTTCCAATAGGAATTTCAAATCCTCGCTGGCCGCGCATACGCCGCCCTCCAGAAAGAGTACTGCTCTGGCTAAGCATTGATATCCCTAAGTCTGCAGAAATTACAACAGTAGCGTTATTTGAACTAGAATAATAAAAATCGTCTACAAATACAGACGTTCGATTACTGAGGCTTTGGGCTTCGTTTGTCATATTCTCAAATTCAAAAACTATGCCAATATATTTATATCCTTCCGATGGTCCTAAAATCCAGGTTTCGTGCACAAGTACCTCTGTTATTGTTACCAGGAAGGGAGGGAACTCCAATGTCTGGTTTATACTATAGAAATGAGAGGACTCCTCCGGTGAGGCTTCAGGCTCTTCCGGGATTGGGGTTTCAGCTGGCTGTGGGGGTTCGGTCGATTGTGGTGTTTCAGTCGGTTGTGACGTTTCGAGTTGTGGTGTGGGTGATGGCATTATAGTTGGGATGGGAGTGAGGGTCGCAGGAGGTACGTAGATTACTGGAGGCGGTGCCGATGAATTGCTTGTACCGCCGAAGGTATTGAATAATATTCTAAAAGCAAAAAATACAAGTGTAATAAATACACCAATACAAAAAAGTAAAACAATCATTGCAAATGATTTTCTCACAAAAGCAATACCGGTAACATTGGTTGCAGTTTTATTAAATGTGATTTGCTTATGCTGAGCCACATGCCTTGGTGGCGGCGGAGGTGACATTTCAGCATTTTGCTTTGGCATTGTCCGTGGTTCAGTTCTTACCTGATACCCCTGGTCATTGCTTTCAGGTTTTATATAGAACGCTGCCTTACAGTAGTCACAAACGCCTCTTGTTGATGTATCCAAATCCACATTAACAGGGGCGGCACATCCCGGGCATTTGATTGCGATTATTTTCATCGAGGATACCTCCCCTATTTAAATATTATCTTACTCCACCCTAAGTTCAAATAAACTTGCGGGTAATCCCACAAAGTTGTACAGCCCAATCTGAGGACAGGATACGAATTCGTATCTAGTATATTCCGGCGTTAAGCCTTCTGGTATTGGCACATACACCGCACCGTCTCGGATTTCCCCTTTTGCTTCCTTTATAATGCCGTCTTCGTATACCAACTCGAACTTACCCATGTTTTTAGGTCTTTGATGAAGGCCTTGGGAATGCAGGAAGGATATTCTTATTTCATCCCCCCATCTGATGGCTTGGTAAGCAATGGGGCCGGTGTATTCATGATTCAAATCATACTGCTTGTGCATTGCGGCAAAGGCCAGACGTTCGCCAACCGGACGCTTTTGGCCTGGATGTATGTCACGGTCTATGCCTACATCCCCGGTGGTTATCATGGCGTAATCTGGATGGCGAAGAGAGAATTTGCGCATTTGGTCGCATACTGTGGCCCAGCGTGGGAAGTCGGGATTTTCGAATGGCGGCAATTGTACATAGCTGAAAGCTATATCCGGATCGTTTTGGCGAAGTTTAAAGTTGTCTACCAGGGCCTCTAGGGCGGCGGCGTAAGTAACTCCTCCCGGCTCGGCTCCATCAGTTTCGCCTTGGTACCATAGCACTCCCTTCACTGGGAAAGTGTCTATGTTTTTCAGCATACTAGTGTATAAAATTCCTGGGAGCCTAAAACGGTAGGGGCCTGGCTCTCTGTAAGATATTGAGGGCAATTCCCATGCTACTCCTGAGGCATTGCGAGATATATCATAGTTTTTTGTTATCCAGTCTAGATGTTTATGATAGTCTGCGCGGGCGGATTCTGGGTCAACGCTTGCGATTTCAGATTTATAGGAGTCCCACATATAGCTGATTTCTGGATTTTCTTCTATGGTTTTTAAAGGTAGCCAGGAATATATGCTGCTGCCTCCTACATTACAATTAATTATTCCTATGGGAATCTGTAGTTGCTCATACAATGTATGGGCAAAGTGATAGGCTACCCCTGAAAAATGCAGGGCGCTTTCCTCATCGCAGCCCACCCAGCCATGATCATTGGTATAAGCCCACTCGTAGCCCTGGTTTAGATCGTTTGGAGAGGGTACTAAGTTGCGGCCTACTGTATAAAAACGCAAATCGGGGTTTTCTTTTACATATGGGTTTTGGCGGTATTCATCTGTGATATTAAGATGCCACTGCATATTGGATTGGCCGCTTGCCAGCCATACTTCGCCGATGTATATGTTGGTGAGTTCTATTTTTTGTTCCCCGGCACTTATTATAAGAGTCAGCCCACGGTCAGCTTTGCGGGGGGGTAATGACAATGAGAAATTACCAGCCTCTATTGTAGTGCTTACGGTGTCGTCCCCCAACGTGGCGGTTACCTCGCAAGGTGAGAATGCTTCCCCTTCGATTAAAATATCTCTATACCGCTGGAATATCATGCCGCTAGTATAATGCTTTGCTAAACGTATCACTTTTGCCATAAACTCCACCCTTTCATTCATAAATATTCAATATGACTCACTATCCAGTTGCTTGTGATCGCTTCTGGCCAAATCATCGGGGCACATAGCTATAGATATCCCGATACAAATTGCCCCCTTGCTGCAAAGCTATAGTATGTGTCTCCGGCTACCACTATATGGTCTAGAACACTTACACCTATAAACTGTAATCCTTCTACGATTTGCCTGGTGACTTCCATATCAGCACGGGATGGGCGCATAGAGCCGCCCGGGTGGTTGTGGGTAAGGATTACGCTGGTCACTCTATCTTGTATTGCCACCTTTATAACTTCGCGGGGATAGACGGCACTTTCATCCACTGTGCCCTTGGATATTACTGAGGTATTGAGTAGGCGGCGCTGGCTATCTAGGCTTAATACATAGAAGCTTTCTACTGTGTGACCTACAAACAGGTCTATAGCGTATTCTCCTGCAGCCTTTGCGGTGTTTATTTGCACTTTGCGGTTCCACTTACTACGGAAGTATCTGCCCGCTAGTGCCGGGATTAGGTTTAGTAATACCGCTACATTCTCTGAACATTTAAGCCGCTCTTTTAGAGTGTCTATATCGGCTTCGAATAAGTTATGCAAAGAGCCAAACTCATTTAGCATATTGTGCGCCTTGGGGTTAGTATCTCCTCTGGGGTAGCAGTAATATAACAGCATTTCCAGTACTTCGTGGTCGTGGAAGCCTTCCAGTCCGCCTTTTTTGTACTTCTCTTTTACCCGTTCTCTGTGTCCGTGATGAGGATGGTTTTTCATATTTCTTACCTTAAAGCATCATCAAGGGCATCTGTTACGGTTTGCAGCACTTTTACCCTCGCGAATTTTTTACTGTTGGATTCTACAATAATCCAGGGGGCATGAGGGTTATGGGTGCGAGCCAGCATTTCATCTACCGCTTCTTCGTATTTGTGCCAGTTTTCTCGGTTACGCCAGTCAGCTTCTGTGATTTTATGATGTTTTGAAGGATCATTTTGACGGTCTTCAAATCGGCGTAGCTGCTCATCTTTATCTATATGAAGCCAGAATTTCAGCAGAACCACACCGTGGTTTACTAAATGTTGTTCCATTTCATTGATTTCCCGGTAAGCTCTGCTCCATATGGGTTCTGGGGTTAGTTCATCTATTCTTTCAACCAGTACCCTGCCGTACCATGAGCGGTCAAATATTGTTATATGGCCGTCTTTTGGGGTCTTTACCATAAAACGCCATAGATAGTGACGGCTCAGTTCATACGGCCTTGGGGGGCCAATGGGTACTACCGCATAGCAGCGGGGATCTAATTCGCTTGTTAGGCGCTTTATATTCCCCCCTTTTCCGGCGGCATCCCAGCCTTCGTACACGATTATCGCGGAACGACGCTTTGCGTAGAGTTTATTCCCCAGCATATGCATACGAGTTTGGTATTCGGCTAACTCTTCTTTGTATTTTGTGTCATCTATATTTTTATCCGGTGATATGCCTTGGAGTATTCGTGGATAATCTTGCGGGCGGTTATCTATCGTAAGTGGAGCCTCGATTGTCCCTTTATCCAGGCGTGCTTCTATCGACGCGATTATAGTTTTTAGGATTTTTACCGCAGCAAATTTTTTATCTTCCGCTTCTATTACATGCCATGGATTGACCTTGGTCTGGGTCATATTAAGCATTTTTTCAAAAAGACGTAGGTTTTGGTCGTATTTTTCGTTTTGCTCCCAATCATGGGGCTTTACACGCCATGCTGTGGTTGGGTCTTTTTCAAGAGACTTAAAACGGCGCCTTTGCTCGTCTTGCGAGATGTGCAGAAACAATTTGATTATTAGTGCGCCATCGTCTGTTAGCTGGCGCTCGAAGGCGTTGACATCGCTATAGAAGCCGTAGGACTCTGTGCTGGATATTCCCCAGCTATCCCGGACATAGGGCATTATTAAGCGATGCCAGGATTTATCTAGTATTACTATTTGCCCCTTTGGAGGGAGGTATGTCCAAAAACTCCATAGAAAGGGACGCATTAGCTTCTCTTCGTTGGTTTTACCGGTAGTACGAATATCAAAGTAGCGTGGGTCTAATGCATTAACTACACGGGAAATGGAGGTGCCTTTACCAGAGGCTCCCCAGCCTTCAAATACAATTACAACAGGGACTTTGGCTTGCTGCAATAGCGTCTGCTGTAGATTGCCCAGGGTTGCTTCTAGTTCTTTTAACTGAGACTTGTATTCCTTCTTATCTAAGGACTGGGTTAGGTCTATGTCTGCTAGCATTTTTTCACCGTTTTCATAAGGTTTTATGATGCAAACAAAGTATAACATAGCTTGTAACAAAATGGGACAGTTGACATAGTATGTACCAGGACTATCCGGAAGGACTCACCTCAACCGGGTACCTTTTATATAGATTAGGCGCTGGGGTGAACCTGGGGGCAGAGGATGTTTTATCATTTGTTTTCGGGGGCCCCGCGGCGCCAGGAAAGGAGAATAACCATGGGCGAATTTTTACTTGAAAGCTTAGGACGTTATATCGGCCAAACGGTTACCATTTTCACAACCAGCGGCGGTTTATCCGGCAATGGTTTCACTGGTGTACTTGCCGGAATTTGCGGCTGTACCATTAAACTAATCACCGATATTGGTGCACCTCCTGCATGTCCTATCGGCAGTGCATGTTGCGGCGGCATAGGCTTCTTGGAAGCTGAAGAAGAAGAGTTTGGTGTTGGAATAGCACCAGGTATGTGTGAAATGTTTGGCCGTTGTCGCGGTCGCGGCGGATGCTGCGGCAAAAGACGCTGTGGCGGTAGACGCCGCGGCGGCTGGATGGGCGGCTGGAACTGGCTGGGCTCCGTAACTGAAATACCTATTGATAAAATTGCAAGCTTTACACACAATGCAATCTAATTTTATAAGAAACTAATGATAAGGGCACCTGCCTGCAAGAATATGAATTCTTGTAGGTGGGTGTTTTTGGCGTTAAATTAACAAGAGTCCTCTTTTTAACATAGACTACTCAAAAACATAGATACGGAGGCTATTTTTATGCCAACTCCTTTGCCTTGCAACACAAATTTTATCCAATTCGTTGGCCAGCCAACGCAGTGGTACAATATTAATCTTCTTACTGGTAATGATGCCTTTTATGGCTATTTAAACCCTCAAGACTATGTAAATGCTATAGGCTATAACCCTTTGGATAATTTCATTTATGGATATGATATTACGGTTAATCAGGTCGTACAAATTGATGCGGACAGAAATATAACTTACCTTGGATTACCCACAGGTCTACCTGCAAATGGATATAACGCCGGATGTCTTGACCAAAATGGCTTTTTTTACATTATGTTAAATGGCGCTGCACGGTTTTATACCATTGACTTGCGTCCTGGTTCAGCCAGTTATATGAGGCTGGTAAACCCTTTAAATGGATATGTTCCCCAGACAACTAATTATGGCAATGCAATAAACAACGGCACAATGAACGTAAGTGATTGGGCAGCCGACGATAGCGGATTCCTTTATGGGATTCAACCCAGCGGGGTTATGCAGCGGCTTAATCTTGCCAATGGCAATATGATAAACATGACAACGACAGGGCCTAAACCCAACGCCTCCTTTGGTGCGGTATCTATTGATAAAAATGGTTTTGTTTATGCTATAGAAAACAATGATGGCGGCGTTTATCGATATACAATAAACGGTATCATTGCTACCGGAGAATATTTTTCTACAACCGTTTTTGCCTCACAAAACGATGGCTGTATGTGCCGTAATGCAGAGCTACTGATAGACTTTGGTGATGCGCCAGACTTAGGCAGTGGAAACGGGCCAGGCAATTATAATACTTTGCTAGAAAACAACGGACCTCGCCATGAGATTCTAAACACTTTATATTTGGGTACACAAGTTACAGCAGAAACAGATGCCAATCAAAATAATGATGCTACAGGGGATGATCAAACCCAGGGGATTCAAGATGACGGTGTAGCAGTACCTCTACCTACACTTTCCACAAATGCCAGCAGCTACACGCTGGATGTAATGGTTACTAATGACACAGGTCAAGCAGCAAACCTTTATGGATGGATAGACTTTAACCAAAATGGCTTATTCGAACCGGAAGAAGCCGCCCAGATGATATCAGTACCCTATTCACCGCTGCTGCAGACAGTTACTATGACTTTCGATGTTCCTACTGTGCTATCACCAGGGAGTACTTTTGCGCGTTTGCGTTTAACCACAGATGTACTACCCACAGGAAGTGACGACATCGGCCAGGATGTGGGAAGCATAGGCCCGGCCTCAGATGGAGAAGTAGAAGATTATATCTTAAGCATTGCGCCCATTGCGGATTTAGAAATAGCAAAAACAGCAGATACCGATATAGCCTTACCGGGAACTAATCTCACATATACCATTACTATTACCAACAAAGGCCCCAATGCTGCCCAAACGCCTCTACTGGTTGATAATATTTATGAAGAATTAAAAAATGTTGTATATAGTTTAGACATGGGTGCCACATGGGATACATGGGGCGGGAGCATAATCTTACCGTCAGTTGAAGCCGGAATGACTGTAACTGTTCTTATAAAAGGAACCGTGAATATGTACGCAAGCGGGGTTTTTGGTAATACAGCATCGGTAAACAGTCCGACCATAGACCCTGACCTTTCAAATAACACAGCTACTATCTCTACTTTAGTAGGTGACAGTGCAAATATTTCTATAGTTAAGACGGCAAGTCCAAGTGAGGTTACCGCTGGTGAGACGATTACTTTTACGCTTTTGGTTTCCAATGTTGGCCCATCCGACGCCCAAAATGTCATTCTCACCGATGATATTCCATCGGAAATTGCAAATGCAGTGTTTTCTACCGACAGCGGTATAACTTGGCTACCTTGGAGCAGCCCGTACCATGCAGGGACGCTTGTAAGCGGCACAGTAATGCCCATACAAATCCGCGGTACGGTTTTATCAAATGCGTCTCAAACCATTTCTAATACGGCAACCGTGGATAGTGATACCCCCGACCCTGATTTAAGCGATAATTCCTCCACAGTAGATACACCGATAAATGAATCTGCCGATCTTTCTATTACGAAAATCGGTGATGCAAATCCTGTTATGGCGGGGGATACTTTAACGTATACGTTAACTGTAGCCAATAATGGTCCATCTGACGCTGAAAACATTACAATCATTGATAAATCTCCATCTGATGTAACTAATGTTCAATATTCAGATGATGATGGAGCGACATGGCAAAGTTGGGATGGTTCATATAACCTTGCAAGTCTTAAATATGAGGCATACTTCGTTCTTTTAATTAGAGGTATAGTTAATCCCTCTGCTATCGGAACGTTGACAAACGCAGCCATAGTAGATAGCGATACTCCAGATCCAGATTTGAGCAACAATATCGCAACCGAAATTACACCTATTAACACCTCTGCAGATTTATCTGTTGACAAAAATGCGCCACCAGAGCCAGTTTCACTAGGTGATACATTAATTTACACAATTACGGTCCAAAATCATGGTCCGGATGATGCGTTAAATGTCGTTATTACAGATATTGTACCGGGGGAACTAGATAGTATTTTATTCTCAGTGGACAACGGTTCAAGTTGGCAAGATTGGAATGGCAGTTACGACATAGTCACACTGATTAACGGTGAAATAGTTAAGATTTTAATTAGTGGAATGGTTATTGCCGATAGTGACGGACTCATTACCAATACAGTTACTATAACCAGTGATACCCCTGACCCGGATTTGAGCAATAACACTGCTATAACTCATACCCCTATAGGCTCTTCCGCTGATTTATCTATTACTAAAATAGCTAACTACACATCAGTAGATGCAGGTCAGATGCTGACATATACAATCACAATCAAAAACCTAGGGCCAGATAATGCTGAAAATGTTGTCTTAACTGACAATACTTCTGTTATTTTACTAACCCCGCAATTCTCCCTTGATAATATTAATTGGGAGCCATGGCAAAGCCCATATACTCTTGGGATGATTACAGAAGGAGCTGTTCAAGTCGTGTATATTCGGGGCGTCGTAAATCCGATAATAAACCCGACTGTGACTCCACGCATTAGCAATACAGCTACCATAAGCAGTTCCACTCCTGACCCAGATATTAGCAATAACAACAGCCATATAATAACCCCTATTACAGTTTCGGCAGATTTAGAAGTAATAAAAACCGACTCTCCTTCGCCGATAATAGCAGGCAATATACTAACCTATACTATAGAAATCATAAACAATGGCCCTTCTGACGCAATAGGTGTTGTATTGGCGGATGCGATTCCCTCTAGTGTTATAAATCCAGAGTTTTCGATAGATGGTGGCAGTTCGTGGCTGCCATGGATTGGAACCTATCCTATACAAGACCCTACCACAGGCCGGGTTGCGGCTGGGGGATCTATATATGTTTTAATTCGAGGAACAGTATCGCCCGCAGCGGTTGGGCATATTTCTAATACAGCAACGATAATGAGTGCCACTCCAGACCCAGACTTGAGTAATAACACCTATACACAGTCTACCCCAACGATTACCAGTGCAGATATGGCAATTGTTAAGACTGCTATCCCCAGTCCTGTTAATGCAGGAGAGACACTTAACTATACCCTTTCAATTACGAACAATGGCCCCTCTTTTGCAAGGAATGTGGTAATAACAGATCAAATTCCAGAGGGACTTTCAGATGTTGTATTTTCAATAGACGCGGGAAACACTTGGATTCCATGGACTGGCAGTTACTTGGTTGGTACAGTAGCCACAGGCGCAACTATTACTGCTCTTGCACGGGGCATAGTTAAGCAGCATACGACAGACTTCATTCCCAACACAGCAGAAGTTGATAGTACAACACCCGACCCAGATTTAACTAACAATAAGTCTACCGCCCTAACCCCCGTAAATGAATCCGCGGATCTTTCGATAGTTAAAACTTCGAGTTCAAGTATTGCCGCAGCAGGTGAAATGCTCATTTATACACTGTCAATAAACAACGCAGGCCCATCTGATGCCGAAAATGTGATAGTTACAGATAATATCCCTATTGCAATGTCAAGCCCTGAGTTTTCAACAGACAATGGTGTTACATGGCAGCCATGGATTAACCCCTTCACTGTTGGGTTGTTGGAAAGTGGCAAATTTATAACAATTCACATACAAGGAATTATTGATCCCAATACGACAGGAACTATCCGTAACACGGCAACAGTATCAAGTGACACTAATGACCCAGACTCAAGCAACAATAGAAGCACCTTGCGATTGCCTGTTAATACATCTGCCGACCTTTCAATTTCTAAAACAGGCGATATGACGGCAATCAAGGCAGGTGACATGATAACTTACACAATCATAGTCACCAGTGACGGGCCTTCCGACGCCACCAATGTTGTTGTCACAGATGATATTCCAAATTACTTGACCGATGTGCAGTTTTCGGATGATAACGGACTTACATGGCAAGATTGGCTGGGGTCATATACTCTCGATGTTTTACCATGTAATAGTAGTTTCACACTGTTTATCAGGGCAACTGTCCCGCCATCTGCAACGGGAACAATATTTAATACCACAAGTGTAATTAGCAATACTCCCGACCCAGATATGAGTAACAACGATTCCATTGAAGCTACACCTATTTATACAATGGCGGATTTGTCGATTAACAAAACTGCATCAAAGACTACAGTTGGGGTAGGAGATGTAATAACTTACTCGATTACAGCGTACAATTCAGGTCCGGATGATGCGCAAACCGTTGTTATAACCGATGTCATTCCTCCCGGGCTTACTAATGCGGAGTTCTCCTTTGATGAAGGTGTTACTTGGTATCCGTGGCAGGGGTACTATTCAATGCAATTATTAGAACTTGAGGCGTCGGTTACTATCATAATTCGTGCAGTGGTAGCAGCAGACGCTGCGGGTAATATCGTTAATACTGCATTTATCAGCAGCATAACAACAGACCCAGACCTGACTAATAATTATGCCACCATTATCTCAAAAGCACCTTGCCCCTGCCCGCCTTGCCCTCCGTGTCCTGACCCTATAACACGGGATGAAGCTCTAAATCAAATAATTGCTTCTATTGCATTGGAAGAATTGGCACTAAGCCATATTATTAATGCAGAGAGTGAAAAAATTAGATATGTACTGGGGGTTCTTCCAGATGTCACGGGCCCTAATGCAACTATAGATGAAATAATTAAAGTAAATTCTGAAGTTGCAAAAATGATTAGTACCATTGCTCACTATGAAATATTATTGAAAGAAAAGTTAGATAGTGCATTGTCTGGATACAAAAATTAACACTCATAATTCAAGGCCTTCTTCAAAGACTAAGCTTTACCATTAAGCTTTTGTCCGAAAAGGAGGCTATTTTTATGAAAGAAAAACAACGCCGGGGAACTCGTTTGCATTTATGGCGAATTGCGGCATTAATTATTGTTTTTGCCACTCTATCAACATATGCTGCTTTTGCTTATGAGGGCGCAACAGAAGAAAGCTTGACGCTTACCCCTCCCATGGCGACAAGCATCAGAACTATAAACTATCAAACAACCGGCAGTGATTTAAATTTTAATGAAACACCCAGTATAACGATTGCAAGCGGAGGACATATAATCGGCGATTTTGCTATTCCATTTGGATGCCATCTAAGTCTTGAGCCTGGAGGAATAATTAACGGCCAAGTAAGTGTATCCGGCGGTTCGTTTGCTATGTCAGGCGGTGTTATAGAGGCAAGCACTACAGGCTACGCTGTACGAATTTTTCAAGGCAATTTCCTTATGTCTGATGGAGAAATACGTGACAACATGGGCGGTGGCGTAGATGTTATCAACGGCTCATTTATTATGACTAGCGGTACAATTGCTAATAACGGTGCTAATGTCCATGACGGCGGCGGCGTAAGGTTAAGCGGTAGTGCAGAATTTTTCATGTCAGGCGGCACAATTAGCCACAACCATGCCAACCATCACGGCGGCGGCGTGTTTGTTGAAAGCGGTGTCTTTGACATGGAGGGCGGAGTGATTTTTGACAACTCGGCCCTTATGGGAGGCGGCGGCATAAGTGTAGCAGGCGGGCATTTCTTTATGCGAGACGGTGTGATACATGATAACCGATCCGATCACGGTAATGGCGGTGGCTTAAATATATCAATGGGTGCCATGATTGAGATATCTAGTGGTAATATATTCAATAATATTGCAAGAAATGGTGGAGGCATCGGCCTTAATACCCTTTGGGATGGGATAGACTTTTTTCATAATGTTCTAAACCAAGTCAGCGTTTGGCATAGTGCCGGGATTCACAACAACCATGCAATGGATGGCACAATTATAAATGATATGCTATTTATGATGCACAGCCATTCGATTCATCCAAGTATTTTTTCTTTCCAATACCCTCATGTTTTTAACAACCATGATGTCCATGTGCCATATGAAACCCCTATTGGTACCGTTATAGTTTCATATAGAGTAAACGGTGTAGAAATAGGGCATCAGCGTCATTATGCAGTGCCCTGGGGTCAAACAATGCAGCTTACTACTTGGGGCTTGCCTGGGTATACTTTTGTAGGCTGGGATTGGCAACCTTGGGAAGGTGAGATTCACGACCCAACAAGCTCTGATACATTCTTCACCTCATATGTAATGCATGACATTGTTATTTTTGCAGACTTTGAGGAGATACTAACATTGGATCGTATACCTGAATTGAGTATCGAAAGGGATGAGGATCATAATCTTACAGTAACACTTCCTCAGGATAATTTTAATCCCGGCTTTGCATATGAAGAGGATGACGACGGATATATCACCATAATCGTTGTGCCACCAAGTGATAGGTACTTTGACTATGATACAATTATTACTATCCCTCCAGGATATGAGATCGCAAATGGGCCAATGCTAGATGAAGACGGTAACTTGATTATTGTAATCAGACCTAATTTACCAGAACCAACACCATCACCCTATCAAACACCGTATCCGTCACCTTACCCATCACCATATCCTTCACCTTATCCCTCGCCTTACCCATCACCATATCCTTCACCTTATCCCTCGCCCTACCCTTCACCTTATCCCTCTTCTTATCCCTCGCCCTACCCTTTACCTACACCAACATCCTCTCCACAATCAACATCCCCACCTCCACCGCAGACGACACCTTCTCCACAACCAACATCCGCCCCCACACAGCCGCCGACATCCCCATTCCGTCCAGCATCTCCATCGCGACCATCCCCTTCACCACAAGCATCTATTTCATCACCACCAGCTCCCAGACCCAACCCACCATACGATGAAGATATCGCCATTCACACACATCACGCATTTATGATTGGATTTGAAGATGGCACAATCCGCCCCGGGGCACCAGTAACCAGGGCTCAAATTGCAACAATACTCTTCCGATTAATGCCTGACACTAAGCGAGCCGAGTATTGGTCACAAACAAACCCATATCCAGATGTAAAACAAAATCATTGGTTCAACAACGCCGTATCAACAACAACAAACGCCGGTTTATTCACCGGCATGCCGGACGGCAGCTTCCAACCCCATCGCCCAATAACTAGGGCAGAACTTGCCACAGTAGTTGCTAGGTTAAAAGATGTAACCCATAATGGTGAACCCATGTTTAACGATATCGCTGTTCACTGGGCAAAAGCCGAAATAAACGCCGTGGCCCGTATGGGCTGGGTAACAGGATACGAGGGCCAGGGAGGACGATTCCTACCAAACCAGCCAATAACCAGAGCAGAAACAGCGGCAATAATAAATAATGCCTTCGAACGCAAACCTCAAGGCCTAGAGACCTTATTACCTGATATGCGTATCTGGCCAGACAATGTAAATCCTCAATCATGGTACTATCTGCATATCCAAGAAGCGACCAATTCCCACTATTATGTAATGAGTGACAATGCTTACGAGATATGGACGGGATTAATTTATCAAGAGCGTGATTGGGCACGGCTAGAATTGCCCACATCCAGACCAGAGGATATAAATATTTTTCGGTAAAATAGATATAAAAATGGACTGACTCGCTTAGTTTTTACAACTGGCGAGTCAGCCCATTTTTTGATTGATACTATCTATAAACTAGTCAATAACAACCGCAGTACCCATGGCATGAGCTTTCAGCAGTCCGCCATCAGAAGCGGAACCAATCATCTCTAAATCAATTGAAAACCCAACAATAGCATTAGCACCAACTCTTCTAGCCTCCATAATCAAGTCCTGAATAGCTTGAGTTCTAATAGATGCAACCAACTCCTCATGACTTTCCGATCTACCGCCGGCGAAGCTGCGAAGAGAGCCAAAGAAACTACGGCCAATGCCAAACCCAGATACGACCTGTGAGAAAATTGCACCCTGGTACTGCCTAATGCTCTTACCGTCTAAAATCGGCGTTGTGACAACCAACATAATAAAATCCTCCTAGATAAAAGTTTTTTCCTTTGCTAAATATACCATGAATTATAGTCTCAGTCGCGAATATTGTTTATATGCTTTCGTGGGAAGATAACTACTAGTGTACCATCATCAACAGATATAGTACTTTCCACACCTATAAATTCATTGCTTACACCCATCGGGCATATGCTTGATAACTCATAATTATCAAGTGTATATTTTAATCCTTCTAAATTAACACCTTTTGATATACCTGAATATGAAAAGACAGAAACATATCCACTACCGCAAGAGTCAAAGATAATACTGCCGTTAGTGACTGCTGTAACAACACTGTCCTTGTCTATAAGATAACCTCGTCTACCATTTTGCGATAGATAAGCAAGAGCCTGGATATTGGCAAATGTGTGGTCAAACCTGCCGCCAGTACCACAATATATATGAAAACACTCGTACCCTTTTTCTATTCCTATTTTTATAGCTTCGAACATATCTGTAAAATCTTTCTCGTTGTTCAGAGAGATCACATTATCAAGATTGGGACGCCGGACAACCGAATCAAAATCGCCAATCACTAAATCGGCGGATTTGCCATGCTTTAGCAGATAATCAAACCCGCCATCAGCGGCAATTAAATAATCACCATCTTGAAGAATAAAATCGAGTTCGTGGCTTTCTCCAGCTCCTACAATATAACAAATTTTATTACCTATATAAATCCTCCTCTTTGCTGTCTTACTGCATCATACGGATAATGTAATACAGATTTATATACCTTGATCCTCTTCTTTCTGGAAAAAGCGTTTAATAACCAGTGGATAAATTACAGTCATCCATATAACCATCAAGAAATACCTTACAGCATCTATGGGCAAAGATGTACCAATTAGCCGCACCCCTTCTTGTATTGCCAACACACCAGCAAGACCAAGTACAAACTTTACAATCTGCCAACCAATATTTTTAGCCTTAACTGAAAAACGTATATACATACGCTCTATATACATGCCTACCCCAAAACCAATAGCGGCCCCTGAAGTTCTAATACTGTCGCGCAGTTGGCTCGGCTCGGAAATACCTCTGGCATATAACACTGCCGCAATCACGATTACCAAAATTCCAAGCCCTACCAGGACAGAAGATAGAATAAGCTCGCGCTTCCAGCATGTTGCCTCTTTGGGAACGATTTTAAGTGCAATCCAGATAATCGCAAATGTTATTATAAGTGAAGCAATAACATCTGATAGGAAGTGAACCCCAAGATATAGCCTGGAAGCGGCCACAAGAAAGGCCATGCTAAATAAAATTACTTTTATAGCTATTGGCTTTAGCTGTGCGCCAAGGGAGCCAAAAATCGCGGCCCCGTTTTGAGTATGACCACTGGGGAAGGTGTACCCTGTTGCCATTCTTGTTGCGCCTCCAACGGGTTCGAAGGTTGGATCAACTATCCATGGGCGCGGCAGGCGGAAGACTATTTTCAATCCCTGAACAGCAAGGCTGGACAGGAAAAACGATATGCCCATTATATAGCCCATGTGCTTGTTGATGCACCAGTAAATTACGCAGATTGCAACAACTAAAATCGTTTCTTCGCCAAAGCGGGTTACAAACCCGAATAGGGTATCAAGAAATGGGGAGCGGATACCTTCAATAAAACGTAATAGTTCCATTGTTACACCTCACAGCATTGAATTTTTTCTCAATTTACATTTATTTACAATTTAGTTTACCGGCTGGGTAAATTATTTTATTGGAAAATAACTATAACACAAAATACACAAAAGCGGCTACGTCGACGCTTGCGTCAGTGCGTCGCAACCGCTTTCTCAACTTCCTATGGAACAAAAAAACACTACCAGTCAAAACCGATAGCGTTTTCCATTTACTAAACTATGAAACGAGAGATTTTACCATATCCCATGGCCTTGCTTGCCTATTCATTAGTCCCTACATTCCACTGCACACCAAATCGGTCAACAACGTCCCCAGTCAAAGCAGCGTAAAACTGCGGCGCAAGAGCCTCAACAACCTTGCCACCATCCGCAAGCTTATCAAAAACAGCAGTAACTTCATCCACAGTATCAAAGGAAAGCTGCATCCAAAAGCCTTCTGGCGGCTTCTCCATCCCATCAGTCATAACAAAAGTAACCCCATAAAGCGTCACTTCCGAATACATAACAAAATTAGGCGGCAAGGATACATCCATACCAGAATCCGCCGGTGCATCACGGAAATAACTAACATCCTTTACCTCCGCCCCAAGAACCTCCTTGTAGTAAGTAATTGCCTCATCACAATTACCCTGAAACCCAACTGCTGGTTTAAGCATATATCATGCTCCCTTCACTATTTTAATAAAATAATTATACCGCAAGAAACACGGCAATAGTATGTCTTGTATATACAATGAGTAAAAACAAAAGCGAGCCATATCAGCTCGCTTTTATTTACACAATAATAATATGTACTGTATAATAATCATGCCATAGATGCAGGGCGCTAACCCTACGGCTGAACCTTCGAAAGGAGGCTGGTCGTTCCGCTGACGCGGAACTGCTCGCCCCTGCGACCCGGGCGAGGCCCTATGACTTTAGATTATTATACGTTTGTTGCAGTAATTGCACTAATAACGTTGATTGTCTACCTCATAGACATTATAACACGCGATAAAAAATAGCCGCCCCTGCGCCCACCAATGCTGGGCGGCTATTTTCCGTTTTAATTTCATTACGGTTTGGCCGTAACGTCGTGTGTTGTGGCAACAAGCGGGCGTTACCAGCACCCGCTTGTTTGTTAATATACTCATATTATACCCAGTTTATACAAAAATGCAAATACATAGAGAAAGGAAACACCCAATGTCCAGCATAGAACCCGGCTACCTTATAAAACTAGTACGCCTAAGAAAAGCCATGACCCAACCCAAACTTCTAGAAGAAAGCGGCTTAGAAAGCCTACATGTATTTCGGCTGGAACATGAGCGCCACCGCCCAGACCCGGTCAATTTGCAAGTCCTAATGGATACCCTCAATATACAAATGGGCGAGTTCCTCATCCCGCTTTTGGAAAACCAGCCAGATGAAGTTATTGCACTACGTGATCGGCTAATCTGTGCCCTTGACAGAGGAGATGTGGAACAGGCAAAGGAGATATTCCAGCTTTTTAACACCTTTGAAGGCTTTGAAGAAGGCATAAACCGCCAATTCATTGTCAGCCACAAAGCCCGTTACTTAGAACAAACAGGTGCCCCAACCAATGAAATCCTGCCACTGATAGAAGAAGGCATGAGCATTACTTTTCCAGAATACCAAGAGTGCACCGTAGCCGATGCCATCCTGATATTCGAAGAAAGCGAGCTTTTGCATACCAAAGCACGAATACTTTTTAAAGATGGAAACCCTATAGAGGCCATAAGCCTGTTGGAGAATATAAGGGCCGGCTTGTCAAAATTACCGGTAGATGACTGCGAGCGTGAACGCCAACTAGGCCCCGTACTACTCACCTTATGCACTTACCAACTGGCAATAGAAGACCATGCCAGCGCCTACGAAGCATCCAAGGAAGGCGCCAGAATCTCCTACTGGCGTAAACAAGGAAAATATATGCCCGACTTTATACTGGCACGAGCCAGAAGCTATCACGGCCTAGGCCTTGAGCACCGAAGCCAGAACCTGCTAATGTCAGCCTACTTTGGCTACAGCCTGGTACGAGATGGTGAAAAAGCCCAAAATACACTAAATCTTGCGAAAGAAATGGACATTGACTTCCATACCCACGGGGCAGATAACCTAGCCAACCTACCTCGACCCATCGAACCATATAACCGAGGAGAAATAGTATCCTGCGCCAATATAGGAGAATTTATACTAAAACTACGAAAAAAAGCCAACCTAACCCTAGACCAACTATGCCAAGGGATATATAGCACTGGAAACCTATCAAAAATAGAAAAAAACCAAATAACAGGGAGTGTGTACGGCATGGAAGGCATAATGCAGCGCCTAGGCCGCCATATAGATTACTACCTAAACACCTTCCTTTCCGGTAAAGATTTTGACGAAAAACAAATGCGAGACAAAATCATAGCCCTGGCAGCAAGCAATGAATATGATGCAGCCGAGGCAATGTTGGAAGCACTTTCATCCAAAAAAACATTCCAAAAAGGAATCTGTCTACAATTCATATTGAAAATGAAAGCCATTATCCAGGGCGCAAAATATGGCCCAACTCCGGAAATACTAAAAATGCTTCGCGAGGCTATGCAAATCACCTGGCTCAGCTTTGACGAAACTGATCCTAAATGCGTGAACAGTATATCCCAGCGTCCCCTGGCCTACTATGAAATTTCGATTCTAAATCAAATTGCCATGCATTATAGAAGCATAGAAGACTTCTCACATGCAATAAAGCTATACGAACGCCTAAAAGATAGCATGGACAACAGCTATGTAGACGAGCTAGAAAAAGCCCGCATGTATGGCGCACTGCTATACAACTACTCCAAAACCCTAGTACAAATGAGCCGATACGAAGAAGCCCTAGGGATAATAGAAGAAGGAGTAAACTTCGAGTTAAGAGGCCGCCGATTACAAAATCTGCCGGACTTTGCCATAAACAAAGCCGTCTGCCTACTTGAGATGGGCAAAAAAGAAGAAAGTATCCCCTACTTTGCCCAAGGCTATTATGGAGCCAATATGTTTTCAGATTTTGGAAGCGGTGAAAATGCAGCAATTATTAAGGACTATGTAAAGGAAAAACTAGGGATAGATTTTTAAGAAATTATGGAGGTGTTGCATTTTGAGAATCGCCGTTATGTCTGACATACATGGAAATCTGCCTGCACTAGAAGCTGTGCTGGGTGACATAAAAAAACGTGCAATTGATAAAATCATCTGTCTTGGCGATTTAATTGGAAAAGGGCCAAGCTCCAAAGAAGTGATAGACATATGCCAAAATGAATGTGACGTTGTTGTCAAAGGAAATTGGGATGATTTCATTTATAGAGCTTATGCTGCCTCTAATTGGAAACCAACAGACGCGTTCTCTGAGGGCCTACGTTGGTATATGAACAGTCTTACACCGCAATACTTAGAATATTTAGGCTCGCTACCGCATAGCACTGAGTTCTATCTTGACGGTAAGCTAGTGAGGCTTTTTCACGCCCATCCCCGAAACTATAATCGGTACTTCCAGGATAGCCCAATAGAGCAAAGATTAGAACTTTTTGATTTTAGTGATTTTTCGAAAGAAAAAGAGACTGCTGACGTAGCAATATATGCGGATATACACAGTGCATATCTGCAAATGATACAAGGCAAGTATCTTATCAATGTTGGAAGCGTTGGAAATCCACTTGATATAACCCAAGCCTCATATATTATCCTTGAGGGCGGCAAAAATAAAGACTCGGGTTTTGGTGTACAGTTTATCAGAGTACCATACGATATCGAAAAAGCTATCGAACTTGCCAGAAAAATTAATGTTCCCGATTTAGATGGCTATATATCCGAACTTAGAACAGCAAAATATTTCCGGAGAGGCTAGTAAGCCGATAATAAAACGAGCCGCCTTATATGAAATTCATATAAGGCGGCTCGTTTTATATTGTTCAGTTAAATCAGGCGAATATCCAAATCCATATGTTATTTACCGCCCGCGAAGCTGCTGACGGTTTTCGTAGATTATATCAATTATGCCTTCATAGTATTCCATTATCCTTTTGTGCTGAAGATCCATATTTTCCATAGTTTGCTTAATTTGATTTTCGGCTTTTTCTAGTATTTCGTCTGCGTAGTCCATAGCGTTTAGGCGCACCTCTCTTGCTGAGCGTTTGGTTTCCTCCATTAAATCCGTTGCTTGCTCTGAAGCCCTGCGGAAGATTTCGTGGTTATTGGTAAGAGCTTTGGCTTCGGCTTTTGCATCATCCAATACAATGCTCGCCCTGTGCTTTGCATCGTCTATAATCTTATCATGGTCACCGACAATACGCTGGGCAAAACGGATATCCTCCGGAAGATTAAGACGAATTTCGCCAATGATTTCTAATATTTTGTCTTTGTCTACGGAAATCTTACCGGTTAATGGAATCGTCTTACTTTTCTCCAGCACCTCTTCTATATCATCTAAATAATCTAACAATGCATCCATTGTGCTTCCCCCTAAATTTTCTTTAGTATATTTTTATCTAAGTTTATCCTTTAACGCACTAAGTACTACAGATGGGACCATCGAGGCAATTGCCATAACATCGTAAGTAGCCACTTCCTTTACTATGCTACCTGATATATGGGCAAGTGCTGGGGTTGCGGTTAAATATATTGTTTCTACTTCCCCTGCTGATAGCTGGCGGTTCCATATTCCATATGGCATTTCCTTTGCCAAGTCATCCGAACCGCGCAACCCACGAATTATGGCTCGGATATTCTTTTTCTTTGCATAATCTACTAGTAGCCCTGAAAAAGCTTCAACTTCTATATTAGAATCCTCTAGAAAAATCTTTCGCAGTAAGTCTACTCGCTCTTGCACGGTGAATAACGGAGTCTTGTGAGGATTGTCCAGCACTGCCACAATCAGGCGCCCCATAATTGCAGCACCTCTTCTTGCGATATCTATATGCCCGTTGGTTATCGGGTCAAAGCTTCCGGGGTATATTGCGCTCATTAAATCTCCCTTATATAGAACAGTAGCTGTGTACTTCCGTATTTTCGTATGTCCTTTAAAACCAATCCGTCAACCTTAGGAGCTATCTCACCTACCGCACATTCTGCTACTAATATACCATCATCAGATAAGATTTTGCCTTGACCTATCATAGCCAAAGCCTGCAATAAATAAACACTTTCATATGGTGGATCCATAAAAATTATATCAAATCTTTCTTCTCCCAGCCAATCAAGCGTCGGTATAATCATTTGATACACTTTAGCTTGGTTTTTGAACTTAGTGCGAGCCAAGTTGGTACGGGTAGCCTGTATTGCCTCCTTTGACGAATCCACAAACACAGCACGGGCAGCACCACGGCTTAGAGCTTCAATACCAATGGCTCCGCTACCACAAAATAAATCTAAAAAAATCGCATCGGCCACATGATGGAAAATTATATTGAATAGATTTTCTTTAATACGGTCAGCAGTTGGGCGGGTATTTACCCCCTCTGGTGTAACAAGGGTAGTGCGCCTAGCTGACCCAGCAATAACGCGCAATTTTCCAGCCCCCTAACAAGGTCGTAAGCTTTACTTTATCGCTTTCGTCAGTATCATCAAAACCGAAAAAGGTTTGTCGATATCATCAAAACCGAATAAACGACCTATTCGCTTTAATTGATTATATTAAAGTCACCTTCAATAGTAAACCATAAATCTTAGGAATTTAATATGTGCAGAGAACAATTTCTACTGTATAATAGACTCGATGAAACAAAACGTAAAAAAAATCGTATAAGAATATAATGCGACATTGCATAATGACGGCCATATGGCCGCGAGGAGGATGTAAATGAAAAGACGGATTTCTACTAGGGTAATTTGCTTATTGGTTGCACTGGCCATGTTAACTGGGGCGCTGATGGTATCGGCTATAAATGGCTCACCATACGAGACACTTAAAAACGCGGCATTTGATGCCCTATTTTTAGACAATCTCACACTGGAAGGTGAAGTCTCCCTGACAGTAGACGGCCAAGTACAAGAGCAAGCCTGGATAATGACCCAAATCGGAAATGACAGCACTTTCACAAGAGAGCGTTCAGAAAGCCCTCGCATGGGATGGGATTCATATCATATCAGCTATGCCAACCAAGAACTAAGAATCAATCATGCTACCATAACCAATGATGGCACTCAGTGGTATTCTGTCCGCAGGATGGGTGGCGGGCATATCAGCCATTCTCCAGGATATGAAATGTTTGGCACAGCTGGGCGCAACTCTAACCAACTAAGATTGGCCGAGTTAGTTATTGACCTATTTGTAGGCGATTTAAAAAACAATCTCACCATCAGCTCACAGGGCGATGATATGCGTCGTGTAAGTGGTGCAATCACAGGAAGCCAGCTACCAGAAATCGTTCGGGTATTGATAGATGTAGCCCTTGATGAAATGAACAGATTTAATACAAGGGAATATACCCGTGAAGATTTTATTGATTCTCATGTATTAGAAATCCCAATTGTAAGCATAAGTATAGACCGTATTTCTGGACATGCAGATATTGACAGCGACGGCAATCTTAGAAGTGTTGTTGGCTCTGTTGTTGTTACCATCCAAAATATCTTTGGTGATACCCATGAAATCGAAGGTGCCATTGATTTAAGTCTTTCAGATATTGGCACAACAATGACCGAAAGCCCATTCCCAGGGGCTAGTGAGCTATTTACAGAAGAACTGTTTTTAGAGCTTGCAGGTCGCCGCAATGGGACACTTTATTTCACTGTAGATGAGGACGGCAACATCAACCAGGGCAGCATAACAGACCGCTGGCCCAGCCGCGCGGATAATGTTAGGGTTGATTCCACACCTTCAACTCTAAGTATGGTGAGATAATGATACTAGAACTTAATAACGTCACAAAGTTATATAGAAATGGCCGAGGGGCGAGGGATATATCCTTCGCCCTTTCCCCTGGAGAAATTCTGGGGCTACTTGGGCCTAATGGGTCTGGAAAGACCACAACTATGAAGGCTATCGCCGGGCTTGTAAGAGCTAATGAGGGTGAAATCCGGGTTTGTGGAATTGATGCTATAACCCAGCATGAAAAGGCGATGGGACATACCAGTTGCTTAATTGAAGCTCCGGCTTTATACGAGCATCTTTCCGCCTTAAAGAATCTTCAAATGGCGGCGCGGTTTTACGAGCACGTGGACGAAGCTCGTATTAGCGAAGTTTTGGAAATTGTAGAAATGTACATGTATAGGAATGACAAGGTGCGCAATCTAAGCCTTGGTATGCGCCAGCGCATTGGTCTTGCACTTGCATTGCTTCCGGCTTCAGAGCTACTTATATTGGACGAGCCAGCCAACGGCTTGGATATTGAAGGCATGGTGCTGGTACGCAATGTAATTACTGCGGCTGCCAATAAAGGGGCGGCGGTGCTGGTATCTTCTCATCTAGCCAATGAGATTCAGTTATGTGCTACCAAGGTTGCGGTAATCCATGGAGGGAAGCTTCTTGGGCTAAGTGCTATGGATGATATACTATCTGAGTACTCAAGTGTTGAGAATTATTTCATTGACCTTGTATCTAAGTCCCGTGGAGGTTATGCCTGATGAGATTATTTTATGCGGCTTACCGCAACGAGACGGATAAGCTAATAAGGCGCAAGAAATATATTGTGTTTCTTATATTGGGGATTGCCATCTGCCTTATATGGGCGATAGGTGGCAGTCTTCTTTCAGATGTTATTGGGCGCAATATCGGCCTGTTTATTGTGCTTACCCCTACACCTATGGGTGTACTGCCTTTCTTTTTACAGGTGCTTTTGCCTTTGCTTATCTTTATGGGGGTCACTGACCTTATTACTACTGAAGGCGCCGAGCATACTATGAAAGCCATGATTTTTCGGCCCATTGAGCGGTGGAAGTTGTATGGGGCTAAACTACTTGGGGTTATGACTTATGTGGCCTTTTATCTAGCTTGCATATTTACAATAAGCCTGATTTTCAACCAGACCATGGGGCGGGCGCTTAGTTTTATTGGGATGTGGGAGGCTTTTGCATCTTATGCTCTTACTTTGCCTACTTTGGCGGTGCTTGCTACATTTGCTGCTTTAATTGCGCTTCTTGGGCGCAGCGGGTCACTTACTATGTTTATTTTGGTTGTACTGTACATGGTTATGAGTGTTATGCCCGTGTTTATCCCTATTTTGTCTGAGCTTTTGTTTACCTCGTTTCTTGGGTGGCATCGGCTTTGGATTGGGGTCAGGCCTGATGCATCTCGGCTTATGCATATGCTTATTATTGTGGCCGGGTATGGGGTTGTGTTTTTTGTGGCTGGGACTCTGATCTTTGATAAGAAAGAATATTAGAATACGCAAAACCTTATTTAAATCACCTGTTTAACTATGCAGGTGATTTTTTTATATGTGGAAAAATAATTTATTGTGACAAGCTTCTTCAAAGCTCTCGATTTATTGACTTAACTTCCTAAAAACGCTATGATTTCATTGTAAAATAAAGGGAGCTAAGGAGTTCATAAATGGCAAAAAAACAAGAGTTCACGTGCCCTTACTGCCGTGAGGTAAGCAGAGCTAATCAGATACATTTTAGATGCGAAGATACACGTGTTACCAGTTCGGGTGCGCCTTTTTGCCCAGAGGTAAACGATAATCTTTTGGAACGGTATGAGCGAGGGCCCAGAAAGCCTATAAAAGCTGCAATTATCCCAAGCTATGTGAAGGGTATACCAAAATCAGCCCACTGTGCCTGTGGTTATGAGTCGTTCAAGATACTCTGCCCCAAATGCCATAATGTAATTGCCCGAAGCACCTTAAATGGCAATGATATACTTATTTCTATAATTGGCACCAGAGGTTCTGGTAAAAGTAATTTTATTGGGGTTGCCATTAAAGAGCTTAAGGATCGGATTATCCCTCTTGGATTTGATGCGTCAATGAATGGGTTAAATGATGATATTAATAAACAATATCATGACACTTACGGCGTATATTTATATCCTGATTATCCGAAAGAGCCACAGAAGCTTCCTAAAACAGCGAGTGCTGTCCACAATATAAACAATGGCGCGTATAGGCCTTATATTTATTCTGTTCGTTTTACACGGAAGGCATTGTTTAAGACTAAGTATGAAGACTTCAACCTCGTTATCTTTGATGTGGCCGGTGAGGATGTTGCGGCACTAGAGCGCATGAGAGATGTTACTCAGTATATTAGCAAATCCGCAGGGATTATTTTCTTAGTTGACCCTACACAAATTCCTGAAATATCTAACAGAATACCCACGGAAATTAAGATGCAGTCTTCAGAATCTTATGAAACTTTAGACGATGGAAGTATTAGCGTGGAGATAAACGACACTGCGGAAAATGTAATACAACGCATGTCTGAACTTATAGCAGAAAGATTGGATGTTGGGCCTCGTAAGACCATAGATATACCTGTTGCCGCAGTTTTTTCCAAGATTGACGCACTAAAATGGGATACTAACAAGTATATCGAGCCCCCGATACTAGATGGCTCGGAGCGGATTTTGGAAACCAGTCCTCATTGCGAAGAAGGCGCTTTTGACCTAGGGGACCATTATCAAGTACAAGAAGAAACCCATGGGCTGCTGGGTACATGGCATGCTAAGTCCTTTATGCAGCTATTGGATACTCACTACAAAACTAACGCCTTTTTTTCCGTATCATCCTTAGGGTTTGATTATAAGCGCGCGCCAGACGGAACTACGACAAAACCCTCTCCTCACAGAGTAGAAGACCCATTTTTATGGATATTGAAAGAGAACAACATCATCAAAAGCAAGGGCGGGACTTTTAGCTTAAAGGAGTTTTTCCGGGGAATTAATTATAGGCTTAGGATATTTTCCGGGATGTTTAAACTGGTGTCTTTGTTGATACTCTTGGTGCTTATTGCAGTGCCTACTGTTTTTGCTTTGGTTAATATGCGCAATTTTAATGACAATGCATTTATGCATGTGACTATGGTTGAAGTTACACCCCGCACTAACCTTAGCGGGCCTACTACCATTTCAGCCAATTTTACTGTGGACAGCAGTAATTTTGGATGGGGCTTTCAGCGTGTTGAGTTTGCCCTTGTGAGGTTAAGTGATGGAGAAGTAATAGATCAGAATCGTTCCATCAGCTTTTTTTCATATTGGATTTTTAATGAGCGGTCTATAAATCTCTTTACTCATGATTTTGCGGATTTAAGTGACTACCTATTAACGGTATATCTTAACGGGTTCCCCTTCCGGACTGTGGAACTGGCAGGCCGATAGGTTTTGATGATAACGACAAAGGTTTTCGAATTAAGGTAACGCGGGAGGCTATTATGAAAATTAAAAGAGTTATTATCCTAGCTTTTATATGTGTTGCGCTGCTAGTATTTCCCAGTTGCAATAGTGAAGATGAGCAAGCGGTTCAGGCCGCCCGATATAGAATAGATACAGCAATCAATGATGTAAGAGTTAGAGTAGAGGGCAGGCCTGATACGCTGGGCAATGTACGTGTAGGGGATGGCTCAACTTATGAAGAGATAGAAATAGATTTAAATTTCCGCCAGATACTCAGCGATATTGAATATGACGACTTCTTTGTAGCAAGGAGATATATCAATGCCTTTATTGAAGACCTGTACAACGACCTGGCTCTTATGTTTAACCGTACCGACAATCTTATTATAAGAGAAAGCAATGTAGGGGATTTGGATAATTTTGAGACGCCACCGGAGATGACAGATGTTAGGGCTTTTACTATAGATATAGGCCGCTTTATGCGGACACGAGAGAAATACTTACTTATTGACACCCATTACGGTAATCTGGATATTTCATCTGATTTCTTCTATGGCAGAACAGTTATAGAAGAAAATTTGGACGCAGAGCGGGCCGGAGGCCTACGTCTTCATTTTGAATACGAAGAAGATGATGAAATCGGAGATGTAATCGTAACTATTGCAACCAAGAACAGACATAACGCAGAAATACATGTACAAAACCCAGGAAGAAGCGCTCTTATTACGATACCACTTGACATGGAATTTATGAGAGATGACCGTGGGCGGCTATTATATAACGCTGTAGTTTTTATTGATGAGCATGGAATTGAGCACGGGGTACTGCCTCGCAGCTTTATAGATAGTGAAAATCTTTATATTTACTTCAACCGCACCGGAACATTCCGGCTTACCTCTACACCTTACGGATATACCACGGATAGGGTCAACTTTTTGCGGGATAGAGGTATTTTTTTTGGTGGAAACACTGACAGATATATCACTCGTGCGGAGTTTTATTCCGCCCTTATGCATATCCACTGGATAGAAGATTTGCGGTTTGACCTTCCCATTCAACCTTTTGTGGATATAGATGATGAAAATCTTCTGCTGCGTATTAATGTTGGGCAGAACCTGCGAGTAGATATTTGCCCTCGGTCACCACATGTATTGCAGGGCTTCCCTGATGGACAGTTTAATCCTAACGAGCATCTCAGACGCAACCATATGTTTATGATGCTTGCCGGGAATATTGAGTTTTTCGGCTTTGAAATAGATGGACTGATGCCGGCGGCTGAATACCATATTGGCACCCCTCAATCTCCAAACTCTCATTGGTACAATCATATCAATTACCTTATATCCAGGGATTTTGTACCCTATCGCTTTACAGAAGATGGGGTGGCCGATATCGCCCCTCATGAAGATATGACAGTGGCCGAGGCGCTGGAAATTCTATTTAAACTAATAACGACTCACCATTTTGCTGGGAGGTAGGCATGAAAAAAGCCAAGAGGAAGCCCGTAGAAGGCAGCAACACCTTGTACATCGTAAAGGGAAGGAACGACCAGCCCATGACTGCAAAGCAGGTATTGGCTTTATATGAGCATGATAAGATTAAAACAGACACCCCGCTACAAGAGCAAGGTAAAAGCGAGGCGTTTACCTTGCAACATATTGGGGCAAAGGAAGTAATAATACAGGCAAAACGCCTTAAAACAGAGCGCTTTACTGGGGCGGGCCAGCGTATTCTTTCAGAGATGGATTTTGAAATCGCCAAAGGGGAGCTGGTATATGTTGTAGGAAAAAGCGGTGCAGGAAAAACTGTACTTCTCAAGATTTTAGGGGGGTATGATAAACAGGTCACAAGCGATGCTGTGTTTATGAAAAAATTAACCTGGCGAGATAATAATAGACTTCTTAAAAAACATGTAGGATATGTACCCCAAATTGATTCACTATATCTAGACCTTACTCCAGCTAAGCTTCTGACTTATTACCGCAATCATTTTAAAGTGGACACGGATGTATATGAGATATTGAAGGACTTAGGACTCTCTCACAGAGCTAATGAAAAAATAGAATCCCTAAGCGGAGGGGAACGCAAACGGGTCAGTATCGCAATAGAGCTTCTTCGCAAAACGGATGTTTTACTGTTAGATGAACCAGACTCTGGCCTAGACCCAGACAGTCGAGAAGATTTATCCCGTGTGCTGGATGAGATTAACAGTAAAAGGAACATAACTATACTGCTATCCACCCATTATCAGGATAATATCAACAACGACGATAAGCCTGTAAAGGAAATAGAGATATTCAAGTATGATTCCGGTGCATCTTCAAAGGGTAAGGTAAAGATGTACAAGCGTATGGATTCCCCCACCCCATCCCCTAAAAAAGAAGAGATATATGCGCCCCCTGTAAAACGAGAAAGGCAAAGCAGCATCTGGGATAATTTAATCACAAGGGAGTTCAAGCTTTACCGAACCAATGCAATGATCCTTTCTTTTGTAAGCCTTATATGCATGGGCTTTCTTTGGATGGCTGCCGCCCCCAATACCTTTAATGAGTATGCCGACGCATTGCCGGTAGTTTTTGCTATGTCTTGTGGGGCAATCCTTCTTGGCCTTATGCTTTCAATTAATATGGTATGTAAGGATTATGACATGATACGCCGGGAACTTAGAATGGGGATACCGGCTACAGCTATAATTGCATCCAAGACGTTACTAATTCTGGTGCTTTGTGCTGTTATGAGTGGGATTTTGGCCTTTCCTTACCTGGTAAATGCATATGGCATTTATGGGCAGCGTACTGGGCTTTTATATGTTTCTGTATTTTTTACTATGTTTGCCTCTGCCCAGCTTGGGCTATTGGTATCTGCCATTTCTCGCAATAAACCTCAGCGGGCGGCTCTTTCTATTCCCTTTGTAATGTTGTTTCAGATTCTATTCTCTGGTTTTGTATTCGAGCAGGTACGGGTTAATCTTGATACCATTGCTATCAGCAATTACTCCATAAGGGCTATGGGGTCAGCACTTAGGTTTGATAATGAGAATTTTATTTGGGATACACCTCATAACGCCTTTAATAGCACCGCTAACTATATCACAGATAATCTTTATGTACTGCTTGGGTTTTTCTTTCTTGCGCTGATTTTGGCGGTCATATTCTTGTATGTAGTGGACAGGAAGGGGCTGCGCTAACATGGCTTACAACTGGTATCTTGTGCTTGAGTTAGAGTTTGACCCTAATCCTGTAAATGATGAAACTATAATCCGGCAGCGGATAGATGATAAGAAGAGGTTTTGGTCGCGGAATAAAATTGATATGAAGTATGGCCAATTGTATGGCATATACCTAGACATGATTGACGATATATCCACAGCCATGCTATCTGCTGACACAAGGAAGCTGCTTGCCGCAGACGCAAAGCGGATATGCGCTCCTATTGACAGGCTTTTAAATAGCGCCAGCTTAGGCAATGGAGAAATAAAAGAGGATGTTTTTGACCGTATAGCAAAGCAATATAAAAATAGCCCCGCTATAACAAAGGATTTTGTAGGCAATCGCGCAAAGCAGCTAGGATACAAAGTAGTATCTGAGTCCGGTGCAGACTACCAATCCATTTACAAAAAATACTATGAAACACCTCCTGACAAGCCCGCGGATTATGCCACCATTCAAAACCTGTTGGGTAATCTTCCTGGTGATGCAGATAACCTCTATGCTTTTCTTTTCCCAGCCCACCCCACTTATTCGAAGCTAACATTAAAAGAGCTGCTGGCCAGAGCCGATGAGTTAAATAAATCAAGGGTAGGCATCCATGATGGTACCACCACGGTTATTACCAGGCTTTGCAAAATATGTGAGAAAATATTTGATAATGATGCTACCAGAGCAGAATATGACCGATATCTGGCTTATGATGCCTTATTAAAGACAAGCGACGAGTATATAAAAACCATATTTGAGGTATCGGGCAAACAACCCCTATCCCAATCTTATAGGGATGAGGCTATAGGAGCTATTAGTAAACTTGTAGGCAATGATATTAATCTGGCATCTCAACTTTTTATTGCTTATTGTAAAAATGGAGGGATTTCCTTCGCTGAGCCTCAAGCTGGGAGAAATGTAGTCCTATGCCGATATTGCAGCTCTGTCAACGAAAATAAAGGCAGACTTATTATATGTTTTAACTGTAATATAGAGCTTAACTGCCCAGCGTGTAAACATCTTAATGAGCCTAAAATAAACAGATGTGAAAGCTGTGGTTTAAACCTTGCCAATGTAGCGGAATCAGTAGAAAGGCTTAAAATTGCCAAAGATTTAGTAGAATCTATGAGCTTTAGCGCTGCGGAGTCCCAACTTGGGGAAGCCGCCCGCTTATGGCCCACGAATCCTGAAATCCCAAATCTTAAAGCAAGACTGAAGGCCCAAAAAGATAAAATCGGCCCACGTATGCAAGAAATCCGCGATGCGGCAGTAAAAAAGAATTTTTACGAAGCTGGTGAAAAACTAAAGGCTCTTAAAGCGGATATAAAAGAAATTAGTGACCCGGCCCTAGAGCAGGAAATACGAGTCGCCGTTGATAATGCAGCCCAAGCCTATAAAAAAGCCCAGGACGCAATACGAACCAACAACGAAAAAGAAATAATCGACAACTTAATATCCGCTTTCGACCGCTGTAGAGATTACCCTGGTATACGTGCCCAACTGGAGCAATACCCGCCTGAGCCTCCAAGAGATATTGTGGTTAAACCAGACCCGGACGGCCGTAAAAATATAATTCAGTGGGTGAAATCTTCTTCTTATGGGCTTGTAGATTATGTAATAGTCCGGAAAGAAAATGCTTCGCCTAAGCGTGCTGATGATGGCGTAGTTTTTGACCCTATTAGCGTCCCATATGAATTATATGATTCTAAGATTAAGCCTGGCGTTGCATATTTTTATGGAGTTTTCGCTAGGCGGGCAGATATTTTATCACGGCCTCTCATTAGTGCCGACCCTGTGATAAATCTTTTTGAAATACAGGGTCTTTCTATCACCCCCAATGATTCCACATTAGAGCTTAGATGGGAAGTCCTGCCTCAAGGAGCCACTGCTGAGATATATAGACAAAGCGGCACTCAGGCTGAGACATATGTTCATTCTACAACAGCTTCAAGCTTTAAGGATATAGGTCTGGTAAACCAAGAGATATATACCTATACCGTAAAACTGGTTTACATCATAGGAGGCAAGCAGCTAAGAACCACTGGTGCCAGGGAAAAAGGTTCCCCCTACGCCCCTCCCTCCTATATAAAAACATTACGCATAAAAGCTGGCCATGGGGACATATTCGAAGCCGCATGGGCTAATCCGGATGGCTTGCAGGTAGACTTATTTGGCTCATTTTCAAAGCCCATCTACACCCCTGGAGATATAATTCCAAGGCAAGAATTCCTTAATAAGATGAACATTATAAATTTAAATCGGCTATCAGATTCTGCCGCTGCGTTTACGATAAACAGTGACGAAACGCTGTATGTACATGCATGTATTGTTACCTCAGATTCTGTAGTTGTTGGCGCATCGGCAAGGGCAAGTAAGGTCAAGGGGGTAACTATCGCTAGCGTTGTAAAAGATGGAGCCGGCAACAGGCTGCGTATACGCTTAGAAAATCCACCGAAGACAGCATTGGGATTTTTGGTAATGCATCACCCTATGGACTACCCGGATATCGGGGAAACTGCGGAGGTATATCAAGTAAAAATTCCGATGCAGCGCTATATATCTGATGGTGGCCTTCATATTGAGTCTTTGGAGTCCCGAGATTACTATATTTCTATTGTCGCTATCTTTGAAGGAGATGGAGAGTTTGATTATTCCACTCCCAGTCACTGGTTATATAAAAATACTCCTGGGGCTGCGATTATTTATTCAATAAAAACTTCTATGTTTTCCAGTGGAGTAACCATTGTCTTCGAATCCGCCTCAGTACAGTTCTATATGCCTGACGTGGAAATTCGTTATGCCATTGGCAGTATGCCTATGAATAGATCTACCGCAAAGCTTTACTGGGAAGTAGAAGGGCAGCCAGTTAGAGGGAGCCTGAGGATAAGCTGCTTTGGCAAGCTTCCTAAAAATGCCCATATAAAGCCTTTCTTGAAAGATGAAACCCAGCGAGAAATATTCCAGCTTAGGCCCAAAACAGGGACTAAACATAAAGTCACATAGGCCGTGCAAAGCGCGCCTCCACAGCGGAGCCCCATTTAGAAGGAGTTGAATTTATGAGTAAGCATCACCTTATACACACATCATGTGCCAAAGGGATTAATGGTGACGGCGGCCAAACCGTTTTCTCTCATACCCATGGCTTCCCTAAGAATATTCAGATGGCAATGAGTGGCCTTTATGTTTATCCACGGCCAAGGGGCATGGTTTTAAAAGAGGAAACTGTGGCGAAACTGCCACCTATTTTTACGTACCGTCAAATATCCCAAGATTCATGCATTATCGCCCTTAACACTATGTTGACTCAGGATTATAGGGATGGAGGGCGATTAGGCAACTATCTTTGCCACATAGTTGTATGCCGTATTAAAGATTTGGTTGTTGCCAGACCCGGTGGATGGAAAGACGTATACCCCGCCGAATATTTTGGAGGCGAGCCTTGGGGTGACCCAGCTAAAGCAGCTCCTCCTCCAGGTGCAAACTCCAATCAAGTACCACCCCTTCTACCTACCCCTGTGCTAGAGCCGGGAAGTTTTATCGATGAGAAAGTTGTTCAGCAATTTTTAAGTGACGAAAGCCACAGCCAGTCATATCTGAAAATGGTGGCGGCGATGCTTCAACATAAGAAAGACGGTAAGCGCGTTGTTATATGCGACACCCCCGAAAATACCCGTATCTGGATTGCGGCACTTCATTATGCCCTGCCTCGTGAGCTTGCGTTAAAGGTAAGCTTTACAACCTATGAGTTTAGTCCACAAATCTCAGAATCTAGGATTTGCGGGGTTCTGCCCACAGGCACGGATTATAGCCACGAAAAAACATATGCCAACTACATCTTTGACTACCAAAACGGTTATATTGAGCCACAAGATTTAGTTATAAGTGATAATCTAACTATGGCGCTTCAAGATGTGTCCTCTTTTGGGTTTGATGAGGATTTTAGAGATTTCGTTATAAAAAACTTCGACTATCCTGAAGCGGATGAGGACTTATACGGCGGGATTTATTCTCTGTATACTATGTTTACAAAGGGACCGGAAGAACTGAATATCGCAGCATTTAAGGAGGCTACTACCATATGGTCAAAGTATGCCAGGGATGATAAGTATGGAGATTTAGCAGCCTACTTAGTGGCAAATTACAAGCAACTAATGCAGCAAAA
This sequence comes from Defluviitaleaceae bacterium, assembly GCA_009780185.1. GTDB lineage: Bacteria > Bacillota > Clostridia > Lachnospirales > WQUN01 > WRAN01. The sequence goes on from WRAN01000009.1 coordinate 44,750, forward strand.
CTCTGAATACAGCCGTGAAATGCGGGAGTATGTGCTTAACTCCAAAACTGCTGCAGGCCGTGCATATGCAAAATCACTTGTAATTAGAGAGATAATTGAGCTTTTAGATGATATCAACACTACAGAAGAAGGTTTTCAGAAGAAACTTACCTGGTATAGGGATATGAGCCGGAAGAACAACATCAATATATTTCAAGAACTTATGGCAGAGCTGACGAACAACGAACTGGATAAGATATTGCTGGGTGAGCGATCTAAGCAGTGGAAATGGACTGCCGCGGCTGATTTTTTTATAAATCATGTCAGCGAAAATGGATTAGATAATTTTTCTTGGAAAGATAGTAAGGGAGCACTTTCCAATGAGGGGAGATATATTGGGCATATTATCAGCGGGCAACCTGATACAGAAACCATAAGCGCAGTCATGAACCTATTTATCCCAAACCCCCTTAGCCTAATAGATGCCGCTAATGCCATTACAGCCTTCATTAGAAAGCGCCCGGATGCTGAATCTATTAAAAATAGATTGTGGGAAAGGATAACATCCCATTTTGCAGATAAATATGAAGGCAAGGCAAAGGGGATATATTCGGGGCTGATAAAATTTAATCAATATGATATCGCATACGATCTTTACCTTGAATTTTTATCCAGAGCGGATAGCCTTGGGGTGGCGGTTAAGGTTTTCTATGATCATATCACTGTCGCGAAGGATTTTTCTAAATACCTTTTAACGCATGGGGAGAATCTTTGCAGTGCGTACTATCAAGTCATTCGGAAAATATGCTTTACTACCCGAGATAAAGATTATGCCAAAGCGGCCCTTACACTAATGCTGGATCACATAAGAGAGATAAAGCAGCCTGTGGTATTACCATTTTTGGATGAGCTTGCAGATTATCTAGTTATGGATATACCATTTGGGAAACTTTCCCGTAGCAACCGGGAATATGTGAAGAGCTTAGAGCTGTTTTATTATAATAACACCGGTGATAAGGTTCTTAGCGCACCGCTACTTCAACATGTGACGGCTATGATTTTGTGCGAGGCTACCACTGAAACAAAATTGGGATCATTGCTTCAGCATATTCTAATTTATAGCGGCAATAGGCGTATCAGCCTTGAAAATGTGCATCCTTTGCCCGAGTTTATGACTCAGGTGGCATACGGTCTTATAACTGTGGCCAAAGACTCTGAAGACCTGATCAAAGGTTATAATCTTTTTGCTCATTCGCCTTCATCTGCTGGGTGTTTGGTGGCTGCGTTGGCCAACCGATGTATTTTTGAAGATAATAGAAACACTGGGGATTATGGCTATATTCTATTTTTCCTAACATTCCTTTTCAGCTTAACCGAGGATGGCAATGAAATGTTTTTGGCTATCGCTGGAGAAGAGTTTGCAGATGTTAGTGATCATCTGGATGATATTGAAAAGGCTGCCGCTAAAGCCTTTGGGAAGAATACCCCTGACTGGCGTGTAAAGTGGGAGGCTGTTAAGGCTGGCGCCAAACGTAAGAAGTAAAATTTCAAACGAAATAGCTACAAGAAGGGTGGCAAGGCTATGGGTAGTGGTAAGCAGCGTTTTATTAAGATTTTCATTCAGGTTATTGCATTAGCGCTTTTGCTGTTCTTTTTTATGCCTTGGGTATTTGTGAATTGTACCGGGGTGTATATTTCCGGTTACGATTTTGCTGTGGGCAGACGCGCTGTGGAGGGGGAACCCTATCCTATCGTCTTTGGACTTGTATTGGTACCTGTGGTGATTATTATTTTAGGGTTTACGAAGAAGTCCTTTGCATGGCTTCGTAATATTGCCATACTTGGACTTGTGTGCTTACTGGCTTTCATGTTTATGTTTTTAAATACTATGGAGAACCGCGGTCTTGGTAACTATGTTGAGTTTACCTGGTTTTTCTATGGTATGGTGGCCATGTACTCTGTCGCAATTGGGTTTTCACTTTACAGCCAATTTATTATAAAGCGGCAATTACCTATGGGATATGATACCAATGGCTTGCCGAATTTTTCTCTTTATGATGGAAGCAAGAAGCTTTGGGCAGTTGGGTACATTGCCGTGGCCTGTCTTTTTATCGTGAGCTGGCTTCTTGCAACCTTTGGCAACTCTCCAATATCGACTGTGAATACAACAGGCCAAGAGCTATTTTATTTAATACGAAATGGTTACATCTCCTATGTACTGGAAGCTAATATGGTGTGGGTTATTGGGTTTATTGTTCTTGTAGCCATCACTGTAATACTTCAAGTAATTTTTAAGGCCTATTACGAGGACATAATCTTTAAAAAACGGTTTCAGCCCCATGAAACGGTTGGTCGGTTTAAAGCCCGCTATGAACTATGGGCTAAGGTTGGGAACGTTTTTGCTTTAATTAGTACTGTATCTGTGGCTTTTGTTCTTGGCAGTTTTCACATCCTTTTTGGGGCTGGGGCTCTTATTATTGTGATACTTCTGCGTCTTATTATAGAGACTCATGTTGTTAGTTCAGGTATTGGAATCTTGATGCTGACTCTTTTTTATGTAATAGCTCTTATTATTGGCGGTGTTTCCCTTTCCGGCGAATGGGGCATGGCGGCTGTGCTTTCAGTTTTTGGGCCGGAATTTTTACAATATTTTATGTCTGCGGTTACAATACTTATCAGAGGCGGCGGGATTAATCTTAACTCTCTTATGACCATACTTACTGTGCTTGCCGGTCTTTGCGGGATAATCTTTGTGGTTGTTACCGGTGCATTTTTGCCTGCATATAAAGAGGCCTTGGAGTTTGGGGCGTATACTGCCCGAAACGCAAGGCCTATGGCTCAAATCTAGCTGTGAAGCAGCGTGTATTTTCGTTCCAGAAACCGGATACGGATATTCCAAAGCCAGGTATTTTACTGGCTTTTTTCATTAGTAATTGTAATAAGTATTTTTGAGCTTCTTCGAAAGGAGTTGGCAGGTCTATATTAAGAGACAATTTTGCATGTACTGGGACGCTGGGGTCTCTTGCTGCTTTTATAAAGATAGCTTCTAATTGATCTTTATTATTGGCGTTTAGTTTGTTTTTTACATAATAGGACATGTCTGAGTAGGTGCATGGTGGGGTTTGGGTGAAGTCCCATTCGTGGTCTGTCATTATTTCTGTGTCTGATAGAGCGAAGTAGTTATAGCTATAGCTCCCCAGCACCTTATATATATTGGTGTCCCAAGTTACATCTGCGTGGTAGTGTTTATTTTTTACCGTGAAGATATTCCAGGCGTGATTTACTGGTTTGTTTGAGTGGATTGTTGATAGGCCACCTACGGTTATGCACTCTATTCCTATTGATTTAGCGATGAGAGTAAAGGCTTCGGCAAAGCCTTGGCAGACAGCATAGCCATCTACTAACGCACCATGAGCGGTATATGCATCCCGCCTTGTGACACAGCCTTTAAGTGCATGTTCGAGTTCTTTGTAATCGTATTTCACATTTTTTTGGATGTATTCGTAGATCATTATTAAGGCTGTGTATTCATCTGTGGCTTTACTGCGTATGGCGGAGGTTATTGGCTGTATATTCATTGCATTAAAAATCCTGCTTCGGTTTCGTTTTTCTTGTCTCTGCCCATTAGGTCTAGAGTAGCGGCTTTTGGGGATTTTCCTTCGAATAGTACACCGTACGCTTGGTTTATTATAGGCATTTCTATATTCATTTTGTCGGCTAGGTGCTTCGCTGCCCGGCAAGTGTTTATGCCTTCTACCACCATTTTTACTTGCATTGCCGCTTCTCCTGGTGTTTTGCCTTGGCCTATTAGTATTCCGGCTCGGCGGTTACGGCTATGCATACTGGTGCAGGTTACTATCAGGTCACCCATGCCTGATAGGCCACCGAAGGTTTCTGGTTTGGCACCCATGGCAACACCTAGGCGGGTTATTTCGTACATACCCCTTGTCATTAGGGCGGCTTTAGTGTTATCGCCAAAACCTAGGCCATCGGATATTCCAGCACATAGTGCTATTACATTTTTAAGTGCGCCTCCAAGTTCCACCCCTATTATGTCTGTATTAGTGTAAACCCTGAAATATGGGTTCATAAATACATCTTGTACCTGCTTTGCAATAGAGGGGTCTTTAAAGGCCACAACATTGGTGGTCGGTATTTTTTTTGCTACTTCTTCGGCGTGGCTGGGCCCGGACATTACACCTATATGACAACTTACAAGTTCACTTTCTATTACATCTGCTAGGGTCATGAAGGTGTCTGTTTCTAAGCCTTTTGATAGGTTTACAATTATCTGGCCGGGGTGAGTATATGAGGCGAGTTTCTTCATTGTAGTTCTTACCGCAAAGGATGGCAGGGCACATACCAATAAATCTGCACCTTTTGCGCAGCTTAGGTCTGTTGTATGTCTGATAAGCCTTGGGATGGCTATTCCTGGGAGGAAATTGCGGTTTTCTTTGTAGTTGATTAAATCATTGCACTCGTCTTGGGAATATGACCATAGAGTTATATCATGGCGGTTTTCGTATAAAAGATTTGCAATGGCGGTACCCCAGCTTCCGGAGCCTATAACGGATATTTTCATGTTATTTCTTCCTTTTCTTAAAGAAATTGCCTATGCTGGCTAGTATCGGGTTAGTGCTTTCGGCAACCTCATATACTTCGCTCCAGTATAAAAGGAATTTCTTGTTGTCTGCAAACTCTATTTTTGCGATTTCATTTAAGCTTGCTAAATTTTGCTTACTTAGTTTACAAAATATCTTTCCGGCTTCTTTCCTATCATCAATACTACCTACGGTGAATAGGAATTCTAAAAAATAAATAATATTACTAAATTCCTTTGTCTCCTTGCTTGCCCGAAGGGATTCATATGCACAGACATCAATAAAGCTTCCAGAAGAACGGCTGTTATGGCTAAAAACCTCATAGCTTGTAATTAAATCCTGGCAAGATTTACTGCAACTAAACATCGTAGGAACTACCCACGCAAAGTATTTATCTATTTCTATCCCTGTTAGATTACCTAGTTCTATGGTATCTGTAGTAGCAATAGCGATTGCGGCCTTTATGGCGTTGTCTAGCTCATAAGCAGAACGCGCTTTTGTTACCAGCATCCCAGTGGCAAGAAGCACCAATCGGTAGGGAGTATCCTCTGCCCTTTGTCCTCGGAAATAATCAAGCAAGGAGATTACCATCTCTGTGTCATCTCGTGACAGAAAGCTAAGAGATATATCCTCTAATATTTCTTCTATTAAACGATGAGTAAAATCTGGAACCACGCCTTTTTTAGTGATTAGCTTTAGTAAATCCCTCTTGGCTGATGTTGCGGCGGATTCTTTTCTTGGGGCAATGAAAATAAAGTAATGGTCATATATCTGTAACAGGTATTCCTGTAAGTATTCGTTATTCTTCAAGGAAATGTGCTCTTTGAAGATTTCTGTAGCGGCTTTTACATTGGCGGCTTTGGAGATGAAGGTGCTATACATATCAAAGGCTTGATCCTTCCTATCTAGTGAGAGGAATAGATTATAGATATTTTGCCGCTGGCGGCTATGCTCTGCCGCAAGCATATTGTATGTGTATTTCCAGTGTTTTATAAGAAGTTCATCCTTGTCAGGTGCATCTAGAATTATGCCTTCTATGTTAAGGGCGATATTGGCTAGATATTCCCAATTATCAGAGAATCTGGATATTATTCTAGTTATTAACACAAAGCCGCTGTTGGTGTCTGCATCTAGTCTCTCGGTCAATACTTCTCCTATTTGCCTACCCAGCTTGTGATCCATAGACAGGTCTTCAATGGATAGCTTTTGGTCTATAGCGTAATCGCATAGCATTTCCACTACAAAATCCCACTGCCATTGGTATTCTGAGTTTTTAACCATGGCCAGCAAACTGCCTATATTTTCGTCATTTACTAATTCTATAAAGATGTTTAAACCTGTTTTTTTACATAAGTAGCACAGGTAGCCATATTGTTTGTTGAAATCCTCCTTCGTTATTGTGGGTATGGCAAAAGTGGCTAGGATTCTTTCTACTATTAGGCTTTTTATTTTTTTCTGTATTTCGATGTCTACCTTGGGGTACATGGCTAGAGCCACAGTTATGATTTCTAAAGCGTAGTCCTCGTCTGCTGCTGCTATAAAATCTTTTTGGTTTGCGATTTCGTTTATTATTTCTATTTTTATTTTTTCATTGCCATATTCTTCTGCTATGTGAACCGCATCTGTAAAGGCTCCCAGAGAAAGATTACTGAACCCTTCGGCTAGGAAGCTAAATAGATTGTAAGCCTTGGGATAATCCTCATTTGCGTTTATTAAACTTAATTTATTTGCTATAAAGTTGTGGAAATCTAGAATATTGCCTATATCTAAAAAATCGTAAAAGTTGCCCACTGCTTTTACATCAGGGACAACATTATTGATAAAATCAAAAGTAAAGTGGGCATTGGGTGCAGTAGCACCATAAGATGTCCCTTGAGGGACTACACCACAAATTTGAAATTGGGACCGATTCGGATCATGCTCGTATGTGGTGAAGTTGACGCCTAGAGCCATTTCTAATGGGAGGGCGTAATGCAAAGCAGCAATCCACATAATGGTATTTTCTTGGTAGTCGCAGATTACTACCCTTTTGCGGGCAGATTTATATTGGAACATTGCGGCTAGCATATTCTTGTATGTTGCCATACGGTTTTCGTGGTCAAGGAACGTTATTACTGTTTCAAGGGTTACTTTACGACCTGGGGTTATGTCGGGGGTTGGAAGAAAAGGCGGTGTGTCTGTGGAGTTAACTTCTTCGAAATCCATCTGGGCACGCAGTAAGCCGCTTTGGTATAACTCTGCGGGATAGATAGCAAGCTCTGCCACAGGGGAAATTACAACATGGCTCATGAAGTTACCGAAGCGGCCTGTTGCCCCCATGTAGTCACGGCCGAGATATGTTTTGAGAGCAATGGCGCAATTATTATTAGTAAGCCGTTTGTATTCAAAGGCTTGGGGCATGGTTTTGGCCTTTTCTTCTGTCATTATCTCCCCAAAGGGAAGTGATGGTACATGATAAGAAAAAAAGCTCTTTATATTGTCGGCGTTACTATCCTTGAAATCTTCGTTGTATGAATACATTTGTTGGCCGTCACCGATACCATCTATGCCCCGCTTGCACGATGTGAATATAATCTGATGCTGGCTCATGTAATCACGCTCCGCAATCCTGTATTATCTCCAATAGCTTGAGCAATTTTTGAAAAGGAACTACCCAGCTCTTCCAGCCGGGTAAAGTCTGCAAAGGCGTCTATCGAGGCAATGTCTTTAAGGAACTGCCTGTCTGCGGAACCAAAGCCCAAGGCCATTATATCAATTCCGGCCTTGTGGCACTCTTTTGCTACAGATATGGCTACGGCAGGCTTTGACCAGCAGCCATCTGTAAGTACTATTAGATAGCGAAGTTCACCTTTTCGAAGCTTTTGTAATGTTAAAGTAAAGGGTTCACCTCTGTTGGCTCCGCCTACAGATACATGATCTACTGTGTCTATGGCTTTAGTTACGGCTTTGTAGTTATTTGTTGGCTCAAGCACACAGTTTACTCTATCAGCGAAGGCCATTATGCCTATTTTTACATGGTCTGGGTTCATCTGTTTTACGAAACCGTGCATGGCCTTTTTTGATTCTGTTATCGGGCGGCCACTCATACTGCCTGACAGATCTATTGCCAACATTATTTCTACATCAGGCATAACTGCTTCTTGTCCGGGCTGATCTTTTGGATGACCATCTGTCCAGGACATGTCGGCGGGTATGGGTTCTACTCTTATGGGTAGGTCTTTGCCGGTTTCGGCTTGTTTTGCTGTTACCTGTATTACTCCGTCAGAGGTGTAGTGATAGGTTACATTGATAATGGAGTTAGGTTGATTTGTCTTCTTGATTTTGGTAATCACATATTTATTGATAATTTTATTATTGAGTGGGCGATAATGCTCGCCTTGTAATACATATACTTCCAGCTCATTGTCTTTTGAACGGGTTCGGAAGCTGAAGGGGCGCTCCTGGCTTGCGGGGATAGGATGGTTTTTGGGGATTATTTTGCTGTTGACAAAACGCTCACCATTTTCACTTATGGAAATCATCCCTAGGGAATGGGCTGTGGCGTCGGTTATGGCTTTAGCTCCTTGTAGAGTCTTTGTGGGCTTTCCTTGAAGGGTCATATTGGCACGGATAGCAGCTCCCAGAGCTACTGCTTCGTCTACGTGAACGCCTTTTAGAGGGGGCTTGCCGGACATTGTTTCTACGTATTTTTGTATCATTTTCATTCTGGTAGAGCCGCCTACCAGGATTACACCATCTATATCACGCCATGACAGATTAATGGATTCAAGTAGTGACTGGGTTACATCCTTGGTGGTGCCTATGAGAAACTGGGAAATGGATTCGAAGATTTCGTTGGTGATTTCTATTTGGCCGTTTATATTTTGGTACTGGATATTCACTGTTGTGGTGTCTCTTATGGTCAGTTGTTTTTTTGCGGTTTCCGCTGCTACTAGTAGGGTATTGGTCATCCCTGGATCGTTGATTTCTACTTTATATTTTTCATAAAACTGGTCTACCAGATATCGGGCTATGCAGTCGTCCCAGTCTTTTCCTCCCAGCTCGTGATTGCCATCGGAGCCCAGTACTATTACTTCATTGTCATTAACACGGGCGATGGTTACATCGAAAGTGCCGCCGCCTAGGTCGTAAATCATTATAATCTGTTCTTTGCCTTTTTCGTTGAGGCCATAGGCCAAGGTTGCGGCAGTTGGTTCGTTGATTATGGCAATAACTTCTAAGCCAGCTTGTTTTCCGGCTTGGATTGTTGCATTTCTTTCTATATCAGAAAAATAAGCCGGAACTGTGATTACGGCGGCATCTATAGTTTCGCCGATTTGTGCTTCGGCTTCTTCTTTTAATTTCCTAAGTAAGATTGCTGAAAGATCTGTTGGGGTATAGCTTCTGCCTAAGTAGTCGGCAGATACTGAAGGATTGCCGATGCTTCTTTTGAAGAAGGAGGCAGTATTTATATCTCCTTGGGCTTGCATATCCTTTGCGTCTTGGCCGTGTAGAATATGTCCGTTTTGCTGAAAGCATAGTACTGATGGGGTTATTGTGGAGTTGTAATCATTTTTGATAATTATGGGCCTACCTGTAATTTCATCTACGCGAGCTACTGCGCTAAAGGTGGTGCCTAGGTCTATACCTACTTTTATTCCCATGGACATCCTCCATATAAAAAATAGGGGCTGCTGCTATGCAACAGCCCCATATATACTATCTGCGGTACGAAGTATAGGTGTTTACTGAGTTTTTGTAAGGCCGATTTTTTCGGTTTTTTCTTTGATTTGCTGCGGGGTTAGGCTTCCTTCGATTTGCATGTGCGATTCTATGAAAGCGCCATTGGTTAGATCCCGGCCGGTTATTGTTAGTAGACCTTCAGAATTGAGGCTAAAGGTTACCTCTATAGGTGCGCCTTTGGGGAGATCTCCTGAGAGATTAAGCACTGCGTCTCCTAGGATTTTTTGGTTGGGTTTTATTTCGAAGTATTCGTCCATAAAATCATTTTCATATACTTTTAATACTACCGATGGAGCGTTGGCGGTGTTGGTTCCATATTGTTCTTTTGCATTGATTTCATTGTTTATCAGTGGGTTATTTTTAATGATTAGGTTATTCCACATGGCTTCGTCGTTTACCAGTACTTCCAGGGCATAGCTTTTTGTGGTGGCGTGTACGATGTCAATTTCGATTCGTGGCCCTGGTGGAAGCTCGCGAACACGCTTCGTCTCTCCTGGAGGTGGCGGCAACTCGTTTTCTTTTTGGGCTAAGTATAGGGCGTGAAGGGCAGCACCTTTGGCTACTGCTTCGTCTGGGTCCACAAGCTGTGGTGTCATTCTGTATTTTGCAATTAGAGTTTCTTCCACTTGAGACATCCTTGTCGAACCGCCAACTAGGATTATATCTGTTACGGTATAGCCTTTACCCTTGGCTATGGCTATGGCTTTATCGGTTTCATCTATTGTCTGCTCAAGCAGGGCAGATGTAAGCTCGTTGAAGGTTGATTTGGTTACTTCAACACGTGCCATCAGCCCGGCAGCATCAAACATTACCACCGTTGATTCTCTGCGGGATAACTGCTGCTTTGCTGTTTCCGCTTTTAGGCGGAGGGTATGCTGCATGGATGCGTCAAAATCACCTGAATAGCCGGTTTCTTCTACGAACTTACTATAAATATAGTGCATTAGGGATTCGTCCCAGTCTTTGCCGCCCAGTTCGTGATTACCTTCCGAGCAAATAACTTCTATTCTCCCGTCATTGATGTCCATAATAGTTACATCAAAGGTGCCGCCTCCCAGGTCATATACCAAAATCGTTTTCTTGCCTTGATCTTTGGAAACACCATAAAACAGCGCTGCGGCAGTTGGCTCATTGATAACCGCCATTACGTTAAGGCCTGCAATAATACCTGCGTTTTTGGTCGCTATTCTATGAGAGTCGCCGAAGTATGCGGGGCAGGTAATAACTACATCTCTTACTTCCGCGTTAATCATCTTTGATGCGTCTTCTGCGATTCTTTTCAGGATCAAAGCGGAAACATCCTCAGGTGATTTATCTTCGCCGTCAAAATGGATGGCGAAATCTTGCTCTCCCATTAGGCGTTTTACGAAAGATACCGTATTATCTGGATCCATAGCTGCGGTTTGCTTTGCAATCTCACCTACTACTGCGCCTTCTTGGGTAAAGCCGACTACGGAGGGGGTGGTGTTTTCCCCTTCTGAGTTTTGGATTACAACAGGTTTACCGCTTTCATCCACATAAGCGATACATGAATAGGTTGTACCTAGGTCAATGCCAAATACAAAATCAGCCATTTTTCTCATCCTCCTGAGTTTTTTGTGGTTCTATTGTGGGGTCATAAGTATATACGGTTACTTTTTCTGCCGAAATTACTTTGTCTGAAAAGATATATCCATCTGAATGAGATATAGCTATTTTTTTATTTAAACTTTCGTCGTCAGTTTTGATTTTATCCATTATTCTGTGCTTTAAGGGGATAAACTCTTCTTCTAAAAGAACAGCTTTGTACTGCTCTACCCCGTTTCTATCAAGGATTTCTAGAACCTCATCTGCGAAACCTTTGAACATTTTTAATGGAATGACTTGCTCCTCTGGGTCTTTCTTACTGTATGCTTCTGAAATATCTATAATGCTTGTGCGCATTTGGATTAAATCCATAATTATAGGGCGGATTAGCTTTGAGTAAAGGTCTGTTTTCAGCCTTTGTAGCTCTGTATGCATGTTATCTATTACTTTTTCGTCGTATTCTGTACGTAGGATACGGGATGTGAATAGGTCTCCAAGGGCAGCTACTTGGCTTTCTATTCGGGCTAGCTCTGCAGGTAGCGGCGTGTTTATATGAGTTGCAGACTCAGGCTCTGTAGTGTATTGACTGGTTTCTTGTGGCTCTTCTATGTCTTTGGCTTCGACTATGTCTATTATTTCATCTATTTCAACTGCGTCTGATTCTATTATTTCCTCAGGCACATTTAAAGGGAGTTCTTTTTCCGTCATTTGAATGCCTCCTATTCATAGTCGTAATGTTTCCACAAAGGAAAGGTATCATAATTTTGCCATTTGTGTCAATGCGAATAAACGCAAAAAAGCCGCGCATCGCGCGGCTTTTGAAGATATTTGTTAATCCTTGCTATTCAGCGATGAGTTCATCCATTAGCCTTATAAAATCATTAAAGCTTCGGCGGTTGGTTACAAACCAGATTTCCTCACCGTTTACAGACACAGCTAGGAAGTTATCATCGTAGGCGTAGAATCTTATTACTATATCATCGCCTTCTATGATGAAATAGGTGACAACATGAACTGGGGGTTCTGTTGGGATAAATGGTTCGATTTCCCCATCTATCCCTAGACCTATTAGCTGCCTATAGACACCCCTAAAGGGCCTATCTGCTACCTCTATTCCGTTTACTGTGGGAGCTATATCTGTCGAGTCTTCTACATGATTAACAATTATTTCGTACTCATTATCAGGAGTTATAACGTGAAGGCGCTCTACATCTTGGATATCCATAAGTGCGATAAACCGCTCTATAAAGCGCAGAACATCTACATTGGTAAGGACGCGCATCTCCTCGAAACGAGCCTCAAAAACATGAGGTCTATCTGCAAATTTCACATAGATATATGCAACCTCATCCCCATCGGTATCCTTAAAGAACACATCGCCAAACAAAAGATGTGCTTCCCCATGGGGTGCCTGGTATATAAACTCCAGGCTAGGGCTATCTAAGCCGTAAGGAGCAAGGCTTGTTGGATGAATATTTACTAGGTCTCCAAGCCTAAATGGTGCAAAACGCTCCAGGATATGATAGCCGAAGTTTGATATAAACACTTCTCTGCCCGGGAAGGGCTGATCCATTATATGCCATGTCATATCTTCAAACGTGTCATGAGGTTGACGTGAGAACTCTATCACTTCCCTGTCACGCTCTGCTATAAGCACATAATCAAGGGTTTCGGTATCAAAGATTGGCAGGCTAATTTCCAGCATATCCTCTAAGGCAAATAAAAATCTATGGGCATTGAGGCGTGATATTGTGAACAAACCCGGATTACCTTCTACCATAAAAAAGTAGGCAGAAAAATCGGAAGTTGGGCCACCTAGATACAAGTTCATTGTAGTGCCGTCATCGTAATGAGCCGTTACAATCAGTTGGCCCATACCAAAATCCTCAAGCCTTATTCCCTCAACTTCATGAACATCCTCGTGGATTACTTGATTGGAAAATAAGGCAAAAGCGCCGCGGATTTTATTGCGGGTATCGGTGGTGTCGAGTTGATAATCTATCTCATCCCATCCCCATTGCCGCTGGCCTTCTTCATCTTCAAAAGGAAGCATTACATGACTTGTACCATCCTGGTTTTGGAATACGACTTGAGTAAGTTCATTCTCACTGCGATCTACTAGGCGAACGCTTTGTGTTGGGATATCAGGTAGCTCTTCCGGGATTACTTCCCTATTACGCTGCCAAAAAAGCAGCCCCACCATTACCGCAACAATTATAAGAGCTAAACCCAAAGTTACAGCTTGTTTAATCCCTTTCATCAGCTATGACGCCTCCTAAACCATATAAATATACCTATGGCAAACAAGCTAACAGGTAATACACCCATAACCACACCAGTCATCGTAACTACCTGTGCGTCTGATAACATAACAGGAGTAGAACCAGGAGGCCTTCTGGCCGGCACCCATATACCTGGAGGCTGGTCTTGAAGCCAGTTGAGGCTGGTTGCGATAAATGCCCAGTTCCCCCCGCCTATAAAGGTATTTACATCTTCAAATAAAACCGACCATGTGGACACCACAACCATGCGGCTTTCACGGGTTGTATCTAGGAAAGTTCTATCGGTAACGGCTACTGCCAAGTTAAAGGGACCTTCTACTTGTTCGGGCGCCTCATCAGCAGGCGTGTCTATTATAAGACCCAAGGATTCACTGGAAGTTGTGAATAAAGGTTCTATAATTGTGCTGTTTCTTCTCATATCCAGGATATCCAGACCTGTTGGCCCCATAAACAGTAGGCCGGTAAAGCCTTGTAGCATAAGAGGGACAGTAATCTCTTCATGTAGCTCCCACATAGGCATCATCCAAGTTGGGTCGTTGTTGAAGGTACGGGCTTGATTTCCTTCCAGTACCAAGTAATCACCTAGGCGCAGGCCAAAGGCTTGCAGTACCCTGTCCAATTGAGGAAAACGCTCACGTGATGGCCCAAGGGATACAAAAGCTCTGCCTTCTTGTTCGTCCAGATATGCCAAAATACGGTCTGCTTTTGCTGAGCCCCAGTCACGGGTCGGCATTGTTATAAATAGGGCATCAGCGGTTTCTGGAATATCGGCAAGCACTGCGTCATGGGTACGAACCACGAAGTTTTCAGATTCCAAAAACGCTACAAAGGCTTCCGGCAGCGGGTTTTCCCCACTACCTGTAATGTGATAGAGGATGGTTGGATCCCCTAAAGTAAGGGCATGTATGGCCTGGGTTATTTCCCGCTCGGCATCTATGCTTTCGATAAATTGCTGCCAGGTCTGGGGATTAACCCCTATCGTACGCATATCAGCGGGACGGACCACCCTAAAGCCTTGTGCGCTTTGCACAATTACACTGCCATCCGGGATACCACCATCAGCATCAGCTATAAACTGGTGGACAAAGGTAGGGCTAAGCATAGGGTCGCGGACCTCTGTGGTTATACGTGGAGATACAGCGGAGTATTCTGAAAATAATTGTGTAATCATATGGGTTTCCGCACCTGTTCGGGTAAGATAAGTTAAGGTTATGTCCATCTCCAGCTCTTCAAGGAAACGGTGGGTTTGTGTCGTAAGGGTATAAAGCTGCTCTGCGGTTAGGTCTCGGCTTTGATTAAACTCATCAGCCAGTAGATTAACCAGTACAAAAATCACAATAGCCACAATCATCATGGCCGTGGACATTGTACCATAGCGGAAGCGCTTGTCTTTCAGCATATTGAGGGGTTTCATGACTAACGCCACCTCCTTTTTTCTATTACATTAATTGAAAGATAGATAAACAACACGATAAATGATACATAGTACACCACATCGCTAATGCTAAGGATACCGGCGGCAAAGCTGTCATACCGCGCATAGACAGAAAACCATAGCAACGTACGTACGATTATGCCGTCAAAAATAGAGCTATTAAAAAGATATAAACCAATTGCAACTGCAATGCCCAAAAGCGCAAGAACTACTGACGAAAGAATATTACGCGTAGAGTTGAACCAAATCCCTGCCACAGCAAGGATAATAAGCCCTACAAATATAAAGGACGCAAAGTTGGAAGTGGGCATACTCATTGCAAAGGCTTCCATAAGGAACATAAGAAACAAGGCCGCAAAGGTACCAACAGCGGCGATTATCTGATTATCTGTAAGGACGGATATAAATACCCCAACAGCGATACAGCTAACCCCAACTAAAATCCAACCGATATAAGCCCCGACTATGCGGCTTACAGGTAAGCTATCCGCAAATATGTTAAGCATAAGCGGGAAGGAAACAGTAATGGCTGTCGCTATGGCAAATAAAGTAAAGGCAGCTAAGAACTTACCAAGTACGATTTGAGTGACGGAAAGTGGACTAGTGTAAAGAAGCTGATCGGTTTTATGACGCGCTTCTTCTGAGAAGAGTCGCATCGTAAGAATGGGAACCAGAAATAGAAAGAACATAGTAGTATTGGAAAGTACAGACTGAAAATTAGCATCCCTGAACATCAGGTTCATAATCGTAAAGAACAATCCTATGAGCAGAATCATAAAGGCAAGGAACAGATAGCCCATCATCTGAGTGAAATAGGTTCTCATTTCTTTTTTATATATGGGTATCATGAGCTTCACCTCCTGCTGATTCGTCTTCTTGTGATGCATCGGATACTGATGCTTCGTTTTCTGACTCTTCTTCTTTAGGTTCTTCGAAGAAATCATCTATCATTGTATCGGTTTTACCTGTGATGGCCCCTTGACCATATCCTGCTGGGCCGCTGCGCACATCTCCGGTTAATTGGAGGAAGATTTCTTCCAGGGTTAGTTCTGTAGATTTCATTAGTAATATAGGAAGGTTGTTTTT
Source organism: Defluviitaleaceae bacterium (assembly GCA_009780185.1). Lineage (GTDB taxonomy): Bacteria > Bacillota > Clostridia > Lachnospirales > WQUN01 > WRAN01. Next base: position 60,421 of record WRAN01000009.1, read on the forward strand.
GCACATACATCTGAAGATAAATTCCCGGATATCCATATCGTCTTTTTCACCGGAGAGGATTAAATCTATCGTACCGGGTTCTGTTGCTGATTTGGCTTCTACATTGCGGATTACCGGATATTCCTCCAAGGCTTTTAGTATCTTGGATTTTTCTCCTTTTACACGTACCTGCATACGATTATTGCCTCGGCTAAGCTTGGCAGAGAGACGTTCGGGGGTGTCGCTGGCTACTATTTTGCCTCGGTTTATAATCATAACCCGGTCGCATACGGCGCTTACTTCTTGGAGGATGTGACTGGAGAGTATTACGGTATGCTTGTTGCCTAGGTTTTTTACTACGTCTCGCATCTCTATAATCTGCTTTGGGTCAAGGCCGATGGTGGGCTCGTCCATAATTATGACTTTGGGGTAGCCTACCATTGCTTGGGCAAGGCCTACCCGCTGACGATAACCCCGGGAGAGATTTTTTATCAGCCTGCGAGACATATCCTCTATGCGAACTTGGCGTTTGATTTCTGCCAGCATGTCCTTCCTAAGGCTGCGGCGTACACCTTTGATATCGGCCACAAAGTTAAGATACTCGTCTACTCTCATGTCCCCGTAAACAGGAGGGGTATCCGGCATATAGCCGATTTGGGCTTTGGCTTTTTGGGCATCTGCTACAATGTCCAGCCCATTAATACTTACTTCGCCGCTGGTGGCTGCAATAAAACCTGTCATGATGTTCATTGTTGTGGTTTTGCCTGCGCCGTTGGGGCCAAGAAAGCCCACGATTTCGCCATCGTCTACGGTGAAGTTTATGTGATCGATGGCCTTGTGTTGACCGTAGACCTTGGTGAGGTTGCGTACTTCGATCAATATAATCACTCCAATTTTTGATTCTTCACAGATTCCAATTATATATAGCGAACGATATTGAGAAACGTGATTGAAGGAGGGTTCCCGAAAACGCGAAATAAGCGTTTTTGGGCAGTTTTTCCTGACACGCAATCATGATTTCGAAAACCGTTCGCTATAGAACGCAAAATTACTTGGAATCTGCATAGAGTGATTTTAACATATATGTAATATTTTGTGGGTAAATATTTTGTAACTGGTTAAAACCGCAGCTTTGAACCATATAGGGCTACTGATAAAAAAAGCGGTCACATTAAGCATTTTAATTCCTATAAATGCTTAATGTAACCGCTCTATCTAAACACATCTCATATCATTTCAAGAAAGCCGCCAGCTCTTCAAAGCTTACTTTTGTTTGATCTCCTGTTTGCATGTTTTTTATCATAGCTGCATTTTCTTCTAGCTCGCTACATCCCAGTATTGTGGTATAGCTTGCTTGGATTTTGTTGGCGTACTTCATTTGGGCTTTTACACTTCGCCCTAGCAAATCGCTTTCTGCTTTTATACTTGCCTGGCGTAGGATATAGGCTAGTTGGTGAGACTGCCTTGCGCCTTCAGGGTCTGCGCTTCCTATGAAAATAGTTGGGCCGGTTTCTACTGCCGGGATACTGGCCTGTTCTTTCAATTGGAGGATTAGGCGCTCTATACCCATCCCGAAACCTACGCCGCCGGTAGCTTGGCCTCCTACTTGGGCTATTAGGCCATCGTAACGCCCGCCTCCAAGTACTGTAAAACCTGGGGCAATAAATTCGAATACGGTGCGGGTGTAGTAATCAAGACCTCGTACTACTTTTGGGTCAACTATAAAAGGGATATTCATGTTGGTTAGCAGGAGTTGTAATTCTTCGAAGTGGGTACGACATTCTTCATCTAGGGCATCTAGTACCATGGGTGCGTCTGTTAGTAAAGCTTGGCAGTTATCTACTTTGCAATCCAGTATGCGAAGAGGATTTTTGTTGAAGCGCTCACGGCAGGTTGAGCAGAATTTCTCCAATCTATCTCCTATATATTCTTTTAAACGCTGATGATAAACAGGGCGGCAATCTGTACATCCGATGCTATTAACATGAAGAAGTACATTTTCTACGTTGAGTTTATTTATTAGGGTGTAACCTAGAGACAATACCTCGGCTTCTGTGGCGGGGCTATATGCACCAAAGACTTCAACTCCAAATTGGTGATGCTGGCGATACCGCCCGTGCTGAGGTTTTTCATAACGGAAATTTGGACCGATATAGAATAACTTTGTGGGTTGAGGTTGATTGTGAAGGCCCCGCTCTACATAAGTGCGGGCTACACCTGCGGTTTGTTCCGGCCTTAGAGATAGACTTCTGCCGCCTTTATCTTCAAAGGTGTACATTTCCTTTTGCACTATGTCAGTGGTATCCCCTACCCCGCGGAGGAATAGCTCCGTATGCTCAAAAGCTGGGGTACGGATTTCTGTGTAGCCGTAGGCATCGGTTATATTGCGGATTTCGTCTTCTACATAGCGCCATAGACGCATATCTTCTCCGTAGATATCGTGGGTTCCTTTTGGGGCTTGTATCATACGTTTTGCCTTCTTTCTATATAAATGTCTGGGTTCTTTGGATTGAATGTCCGGGTAATCTTTGTGCCTTCTATATACTTGCTTACCGCAGCGGCTCCTACCCCCAGCACTGTATGGATTTCTGCCATCATACCTACATTGTATAGGCACTCTTTGCCTGGGAGGCTATATCCTGTGTTCTCGAAAAGTGCGGCCATGTTTTTTTGACGATATAAATAGTAAGGATTGAGGCCCTGAGAAACGCATCCATTATGAGCTATCTTAAGTTGTGATTCTATGATTTTAGCCTCTGGGGAAAGATAGGACTGGTCTATTCTTTGCTCATTTAGCTTGGAGGCTCGTTTTATTGCTAGGGTATGGATGGTTATATTTTCGGGGGCCAGTTTTTCCAAGGTTTCCATTGTGTGATGCATATCGGCGGGCGTCTCTCCTGGCAGCCCTGCTATTATATCTGTATTGATACAGATGAAGCCTTCTTCGCGGGCCATTTCGTAGGCTTGGAAGAAGTCTTTGGCTGTGTGGTTGCGGCCTATAGCCTTTAAAGTGCGGTCATTGAAGGTTTGAGGATTTATTGATATGCGATTTACGTTGTACTTTTTCATTATTTTTAACTTACTGCGAGTGATGGTGTCGGGGCGGCCTGCTTCTACGGTAAACTCCGCCGCCTTTGGGACAGCGTACAGTAACTTTTCCAACATATCATCTGTTAGGGCTGTTGGGGTGCCGCCACCTATATATATTGACGAAATATTTTCATCAAGCTTCGGGATTTCTTTGATAATGGCTTTGATATACCTAGCCTGCATGTCTTCGTCCCATGGTTTGTGGGCTGTGTTGAAGGAGCAATAGATGCAGCGTGATGGACAAAAAGGTATACTTACATATAAACCTATGGTGTTGGTGATTAATTTTGCTAGACTTATTTCCGCATGGGCTACTTCTACTGCCAGTTTTGCCCTGTCATCCTGAACTTTGAATATGTTTGTCAGTGTATTGATACATTCAGAGTCGGGTTGGCTCTTTGCCATCCATTCCCGTACCATTTTGGTTGGGCGTACTCCTGTTAGTGCTCCCCATGGGGTAAAAGCACCTACGGCCTTTTGCAGCGCGTGATATAGCACTAACATAGCATGGCGTTTTTCGTTTAGGCCGGATATTGCTTGGTTGTGGCTTCCACGCAAGATTCCACTTTCATAGACTTCGGCCTTTTCAATACAACTGTAAATAGCCCATTGAGTTGACTCTTCCGGTGTAAACTTGGCGTGGGGGAAGAAGACTTGGGCTATAGTTTGGATTTCGTCTATATATTTGTGTTCGGCTTTTATTTGTATCTTCATGAAGTGGCGCGTGTAATTTCGCATACGCTTTTTTCTCTAAGCAACCGCTGAGAAAGTTGATTTAATCGTTCGCCGTCGGCTATTTCTATTCCAATTCGGAATACAGCTTCCGCTTGATGGGTGCGTACATCCATGGAAGTTACCTTGATTTTTTCGTCTGAGAGGATGCGGGAAATATCGGCCAGTAGGCCGTCTCTATCATCACAGTGTAGGCAGATATCTGTGTGATATGTGTGGCCTGAGCGCTCTTGTACATGCCAATGGGCATCTTGTAAGCGCTTTTTATCTAGCTCGTCTAGGTGGATGATGTTCGTGCAGTCAGTTCTGTGGACACTCATGCCTCGACCTCGGGTTACAAAACCTACTATTTCATCCCCAGGTACGGGGCTACAACATTTTGCGAAGCGTACATCGGTATCGCCTATTCCACGTATTACTATGCCTTTTTGAGTTTTGCGGTCTGGGAGTTCTGCGCTTTCTGATAACAGGCCTTCTATTAGCTCTTCATCTGTAGGGGGCGGCAGGGTCTTTTCATATTCTCGGTAAAGGCGGTTGACGATTTGCTTTTCTTTTAATCCTCCTACCCCTACCATAACATATAGCTGGTTTAGGTCTTTACAGTTGTGGCGCCTAAGAACACCGTCTTCTGGGTCGTCATGGGTCATTAGTTCATCGAAAGTTGTATTGTATTCCTCGGCAGCGGCTTCCAGCAGCTCCCTGCCTCTTGTTATGTTTTCTTCTCTGTCTTGGCGCTTCCACCACTGATTTATTTTTGTACGGGCTTGAGCGGTTTTGGCTATTTTTAGCCAATCTCGACCTGGGCCCTTTGCATTTTGGCTTGTTAATATTTCTACTCTATCTCCGGTTTGCAGGTTGTAGTCGTTGGTGACTATACGTCCGTTGACTTTGGCTCCTACCATACGATTGCCTACCGCGGAATGGATATAGTAGGCAAAATCTATTGGTGTTGCGCCGTCTATTAGCGTATATACATGACCTTGGGGGGAGAAGCAGTATACATGCCCCTTAAACGCGTTAAGATCCATTTTCAGGGCATCCATAAATTCGTGATTATCAATTACCTCACGCTGCCAGGACATGATTTCTTGCAGCCATTTATCCTTTGCGCCTTTGTCTCGCTCTTTATATTTCCAGTGGGCAGCTACACCGAATTCCGCTATCTGGTGCATTTCGTGAGTGCGGATCTGTACTTCTACGGGTTCGCCATTGTGGGGGCCTACTACGGTGGTGTGGATAGATTGGTATCGGTTGATTTTTGGCATACTTATATAGTCTTTGATTCGGCCTGGTACCGGGGTAAATATCGTGTGTACCCATCCTAGGGCGGCGTAACAATCAGTTACTTCATCAACTAGTACGCGCACAGCAAACAGGTCGTATATTTGATCCAGGGTTTTATCCTGGGATTTCATTTTTTTATGGATGCTATAAAAATGCTTGGCTCTGCCTTCTACCGTAGCTTTGATACCTTCTTTTTCTAATCGCTTGCGAATGATATCAAGGACATCTTCCACCACTGCTTGACGCTCGGATTGCTTCATTTGGATTTTTGCCGAAAGATCGTTGTACTTGGCTCTGTCTTGATACTTGAAGGCTAGGTCTTCCAGCTCATATCGCAGTTTTGCTATCCCTAGGCGGTGGGCCAGTGGGGCGTAGAGGTCTAATGTTTCTTGGGCTATAGAGCGCTGTTTTTCTTCGGTGTGGCCGCTTAGGGTGCGCATGTTGTGTAGGCGATCTGCTATTTTTATAAGAAGCACTCTTATATCTTGAGACATATGGATAAAGAGTTTGCGGAAATTTTCTGCTTGCTCGTTGGCCTTGGTTGCTTGCTTTTCTTTTTCCCCTTTTTTTAGCTTTACTTCTTCTGATTCTTGAGATTGGGGATTGTCATTGGCTTTTGTTAGATATTTGACTTGGGCTATCTTGGTTACGCCGTCTACCAAGTTAGCTACCTCGGAGCCGAATTTAAAAGTGATTTCTTCTAGGGTTACCGGGGTGTCTTCTACTACGTCGTGGAGGATGCCAGCGGTTATGCTTTCCATATCTGAACGCATTTCCGCAAGTATTAAGGCGCTGGTTAGAGGGTGCATGAAATATGGTTCCCCGGTTTTGCGATACTGCCCCTCGTGGGCTTTTAAGGCAAAGTGATAGGCATCTTCTATTAATGTTAGAGAGGTATCCGGGCGATAAGATTTTATTTCCGTGATTAGATTTTTATATGTGTTTTCGATTAAACGTCTATGCGTGCTGTCCATTCCCGGCACCTCCTTTATTTTCACCATGCTGGTGGGTTTCCGACCATTATAATATGTATGCCGGAATTTGCAAGATTTGAGGGAAATCCGGTTTTGATGATAACGACAAACCTTTTTCATGCCAGTATTTATGCTATACTAAAAAAAATAAAGGCAGGGAGCGTTGAGATGATTAAGGTATTATCTGTATTTGGAACAAGGCCGGAGGCTACTAAGATGGTTCCGCTTCTTATGGCGCTGCAAGATGAACCAGGGGTTGAACCATACTTCTGCGCGACTGCACAGCACAGGGAGCTTTTGGATCAGGTGCTTAACCCGATGGAGATAAAGCCGGATTTTGATTTAAATATTATGACCCATGGGCAAAGCCTTGAGGATGTTACCAGCAAAGTACTGTCTGGGCTCAGGCCTATTTTAAAAGAACTTAAGCCGGATTTACTGCTGGTACATGGGGATACTACAACTACTTTTGCAGCAAGCCTTGCGGCATTTTATGCTAAAGTAGCAGTAGGCCATGTAGAAGCTGGGCTTCGTACTTATGATAAGTATCGCCCTTATCCGGAGGAAATAAATCGCAAGCTGGTTACCGCCCTTGCGGATCTATATTTTGCGCCCACCGAGCAGACTAGAGAGAACCTTTTAAAAGAAAATGTGCCTGATAAGTCTATATATGTAACGGGGAATACTGGGCTGGATTTCTTGAAGTATACCGTTAAAGATAGTTATTATTATGAGAACGAGGCTCTTAATGGGCTAGATTATAGTAAGCGGATTCTTTTGATGACTGCCCACCGCAATGAAAATCAAGGTAAACCTATGGAAGCCATATGCAGAGGGGTACTTAGGCTGATTGAGGATTATCCGGATACTATGTTGGTGTGGCCTATGCATCCAAATCCCAATGTTAGGGAGACGGCAAAGAAATATTTATCCGCACATGAACGCATACTGCTTACCGATGCCATAAGTGCTTTTGACATGCATAATTTGATGAAGCGCTCGTATTTGCTGTTGACGGATTCTGGTGGCCTACAAGAAGAAGCGCCAGCTTTTGATTTGCCTGTACTTGTTTTGCGGGAAGTGACAGAGCGCCCGGAAGGGCTTACAGCCGGGACGCTTATTTTGGCGGGGGTTGAAGAGGATTCGATTTATAACCATGGAGCCAAGTTGCTGACGAATACGAAACTTTATAATAAAATGGCAACGGCTCCTAACCCATTTGGGGACGGCCAGGCCAGTGGACGGATTATTAAGGCTATAAAGGAGCGGTTTATATAATTACACTACAATGGTTTTTTGGGGACAATGGGCTCGAGGATGCCTTCTATGTACGTAAAGCAGTTTTTGTTGACGAGATGGGAATACAAGAATCTAATGTAAATGATTGTACAGACTATGCCTGTGCTCACCTTGTGGCATATGAAGACGATAAACCTGTGGGTACCGGTCGGATTTTGATTTTTGGAGATGACTATATAATAGGAAGAGTAGCGGTGCTAAAATCCCACCGTGGGCAGCATTTGGGGGTTGGGATAATGCAAACCCTTATTGATGCCTGCTGTCAGATGGGTGGAGAGCGGCAGATCCTGCATGCCCAGACCCATGCCAGAGGGTTTTATGAAAAATTGGGATTTACTGCTTATGGAGAAGAATTTGAAGAGGCGGGGATTCCTCATATTTGTATGGAGCATTTTGGGAATGTCCGCTGCTCAGGAGGTAAAAGTCATGAGACTTGATAAATATTTGAAGGTAAGCCGGATAATAAAGCGGCGTACAGTAGCCAATGAGGCCTGTGATGCTGGACGTGTTACCGTGGGCGGCAAAGTTGTTAAAGCGTCATACGAGGTAAAGACCGGAGACATTATTGAGATTAAATTTGGAGATAAGCTTACAAAACTTCAGGTGCTGGAGGTCAATCAGACCGTCCGGAAGGATGACGCGTCTGGTATGTATAAAATTGTTGATTAGTAGACTTCTTGCAAAATTAAGCCCTGGGATTTTCCCAGGGTTTTTTTATTGCGGAATTTATAGTAAAATGCGCCTTGTACATATTTACAAAGGAGAGCCGGATATGTCTGACCGTTTTCATAATCCTGAAGAGACGACTTTTGACCTTATTTCCAGACTTAGACGAGAGGCCCGGCAAGGCTCTCATCCTGAGTCTAATCACGCTGATAAAGAATCCGGGACTTACAAAGTGTATGGATACGATCCTGCGTCTCCCAAACCTAAGCCATGGACTAAGATAAATAAACCAAAGGGATCTAAGCCACGAAAGAAACCTTCCTATACTTATCGCAGTGCCAAGAAAGCAAAGGATTCCAAGAGGATACTTGGGTTTAAGATGAGTACCATAGCCATGAGTGCTGGGGGGCTTATTTTGCTTGCGGTATTGTCATTTGGGCTTACTACTTTGTTTACTAATGTCTTTGGAGGAAGTCCGGCTGCCGCCTCTGTAAATGCCGATGTTACACCTACCCCTTATCCTTTGGAGGATGAAGCTTATATACCCCTAGAAGAATATGCGTATCCTGCGGAGGATTATCCCCTCTACGAGGAATATGAGAATGTTTATGAAGATGAGGCAGATATATTTAATATGCCTTTTACCCGTTTAAATGTTGAATATGTAATCCGACCACGCCTTCAGGAACTTCGCTATCATATGGGGCTTGATTTTGATGACTATCGGTGGAACGATATTGTATATGAGGTTACATCTACGACTTTTGATACTTACAGTGACTGGGACTTTGTCGGTATCGACTGGCGGAGTATGATTTTATCCTTTGCAGAAGATACGTTTGTAAGTAGCGAATGGGCTATTGTATTATCAGACGCACCAGAAATAATTGAGGATGAACCCGTCCAAACCGAGCAGCCATCACCAACACCTATCTCTACACCAACACCACGCCAACAAGCTTCAACAGTGCGTATTACCCTTTCCCATAATGGGCTTGGGGTTTTGATCGTGGATAACCAGACCCTAATAGATTTGTTTGTTAGAGATTATCAGCTTAGATTGGCTATTAATAGCCCTGGGGATTTCCCTTTTAGTGAGCATGCTATTTCCTATTGGGCCAGTGCTATTACCAGGCTCTATAATGAAGAGGGCTTCACACGGGCAGAGAGCAGATTACAAGAAAATATCGCAGCCTTGGAGAGGGCAGAGATTGAGATGAATAACCCGTTATCACGTGGAGATGAAACGCCACCTATCGGGGAATTTTACGCTGTCAACCTTAACCATTTTACTCCAGCAGGGGTAGACTTTACGCTTCCTGTGTTGCAGCTAAGAAGCCGGGCGGTTAGAGATTGGTTTGAGAGAAATTTTGAGATGATGCTGCATCTTTCTACTCCGCCTCATTATCTCACTGGGAACCATGAGCCATGGTTCTTATTGGAGGCTCATGTTAATAACCTTAGCGAAGATAATGCGATTGCGTTTTTGATTGCTAGGTCTGTTAATATGGCTAGACAGCATGGATGGACTGAGGCTTCTGAGTCTAATTTCCAGTAATAATTTTTATTTATGTAAACGGAAAATATTAATCCCAGGTGGCGATGTTGCTACCTGGGATTTTTTCACGTGTATTCTTTATAAAACCAATATCCACAATATACAGGTAACAACTACAAAAATGGCAACCAATATAAGGCCAATATTAACTTTTGATGTGGAAACTTCGTTAGTTCGTGAAGGCAGCAGGTTTGCGGCTTGAAGTGCTTTTTTTACATGCTTGTAAATTATAAATGTAAAGGCGGCGTTTAGGCCATTACTAATTAAGTTAAAAGGCAGAAATGCAGATAGTAACAGCGGAGTAACTGATTCACGAGTAACTCCTGGCATATAAAGTGGCACAATTAAGTAATTCCATAGCATTGCCACGATTGTAGCCACAAAAAAGGCCACTACTAACCCGATTGTTGCACCCTTAATACTGCGGTTCCTTTTATAAATAAATGCCGCAGTACAACAAAAGGCTGTGCTTGTAATAACATTCATCAATAATCCCCAAGGCCCCGTTTGACTTACCGTAAACATCTGGATTACAGAGACAACAACCGTTACAGAAAACGCCGCCAAAGGCCCAAAAATAAAACCCGCAATAGTAATTATAACGTCTTTGGGGTCATACCTAAGAAATAACACCACCGGCACCCTAACAAAAGCCGCCAACACAAAGGCTATGGCGCTAAACATGGCCAACACCGTTAGCCGTTTTGTTTCTACTCGCATAAACTCCTCCTGTTTAGAGGCATATAAAAAGCCCCATGATTATACACAGGGCTTTTAAGGCAAATAAAATAACACCGCCTTCTTCCATCCAGACTTAGCGTTTGTTTTACAACACACGCATCACTGTCGGTCTCGGAATCGCACCGAGTCGGCATCCCAAAAAAGGATGTTCGCGGACTAAAGAATGTGAAATTTAGCACACTCTATCACCGCCGGTAGGGAATTTCACCCTGCCCTGAAGTTTAAGTTTTTTAATTCTATACAATTGTGAAATCTATATTATCAATGATTTGTTTATCTGTAAACCCTTGCGATTGGATATGACTATAGCATATTAGCCAGCATATCTTCGTATGTGTCGCGGCGGCGGATTTGTATTAATTCGCCGTCTTTTTTTATTAGCACTTCCGCAGGGCGGGGCCGATGGTTGTAGATTGAGCTCATAGAGTAGCCATAGGCTCCGGCGTCTAGTATGCCTAGTATGTCCCCTTCTTTTATTGGGGGCAGAGGGCGGGACTTTGCTATATAATCGCCGCTTTCGCATTGGTTACCTACTATGCTTATGGGCGTGAGAGGACCTTCCGAAGAATTGTATACCTCTATATCATGATGGGCTTCGTATAAAGTTGTGCGAACAAGTACGCTAAAGCCTAGGTCTGTACCTGCAAACTTGGTTTCGCCATTTTGCTTTATGCTATGCACTGTGCCCAATAGTACGCCACATTCTGCCGAGATATACCGGCCTGGTTCTATCATATAGGTTAGGGGTTTGCCGTATTCTTTAGTGAAGTCAGTCAGATATTTTGTTAGGGTTTGCCCTAGGTAGGCAAGGTTCATTGGAGCTTCGCCTTTTTGTTTGTGGTATGGGATGCTAAAGCCGCCGCCTAGGTCTATAAATTCTAGATTTTCGAAGTGGCGGGCTATGGATAATAGCTCTTCTACTCCGGCTAGATATAGCTCTTCCGGATTTTGGGAGCCGAAATGGTGGTTTATACCTATAAGCTGCAAGTTGTACTTGTCCAGTAGGGCTTTAACTTCTGGAATGAAAACGGCTCGTATACCGAATTTGGTTTTATCCCCTCCGGTTATTACGTTTTCGTGGTGGCCTCCACCTACCCCGCCATTGAAGCGCAGAGCGATTTTGCCTCCTGGGTTTAGTTTTCCGTAGGTTTCTAACTGAGATATAGAGTCCAGACTTAGGGTTATACCTCGCTCTATGGCAAAGGACATCTCCTCCGCAGAAATGTTATTTGCTATGAAGAATAGATCGTCAGGGGTGAAACCTGCCTTTAGAGCGGCTATGGCTTCGCCTGGGCTTGATACGTCGGCGTGCAAGCCTTCTTCTTTGGCTATGCCCAGTAAGGTTAGGTTTGTGTTGGCCTTAATAGCGTAATTTACACGGAAGTTGGGGTATGAGGTTAAATTTTTCATATCCTTGCAGCGCTGACGAAAAATATTTTCGTTGTATACATATAGGGGGCTACCGTAGGTAGCGACTAATGTGGCAGGATCGTGACCTTGGTAGAAATTAATAGTTTCGGTTACTGATGGTTTCAAAGGGTCGTTCCTTTCTTTACTTTTTGCGGCGTCTATTTTTCTTCGCCGGGGCTGGTTCTGGTTTTTTTAAGCGGCCTGTATAGCCCATAAACAGCATTACCGCCGCGATTAATACAAACAGTATGGACATTATTTGGCTGGCGGGTATAGCAAAGAACATTAGCTGGTCTGTTCTCAGACCTTCTATAAAGAAGCGAGCCAGACCATAGCCTAGCATGTATAGGAAAATCATTTCCCCATCGAAGCGTTTGTGTGGGCGGTATATCACAAGGGCTGTAACTAAAATAAAATTGAAAACCGCTTCGTATAGGAATGTAGGATGCACTTGCATGTACTCTACTCCGGCAAAAGTATACACTCGCTCCAATAGCTCTGGGGTGGTGTACATGGCTTGATCTACTCTTATGCGCATCGCAAATAGGTTGTCGGTATAGCCTCCAAACGCCTCTCGGTTAAAGAAATTACCAAAACGGCCTATTGCTTGTCCTAGCGCTAGTGAGGGGCCGGCGGTATCTACTATTGTTGTGATAGGGATCTTTTTTCTTTTAGAGATGATATATCCGGCTAGTAGCGCGCCTATTATGCCGCCGTAGATGGCTAACCCGCCTTCTCTTAAATTGAAAAACGCGAGTATTACATTTCGGCCCCGGAATTGATGCCAATTGAAGATCATGTAATAGAGCCTGAGGCCTACGAAAGCCAGTATAATACCAAGGATTAATAAATCCATATAATCGCTTACTTTTTGGCCTGTCTTGGCTGCGTACCAAAAGGCAAGCAGGGCAGCGCAGATTATGCCTAGAACAATGAAGAAGGCATACCAATATATTGCAAAGTTTCCTATGCTAAATACATAAACAGGTATGCGGCGGAACCATATTCCTAGGTTTGGGAACCATATATCTGGGGGATAGCTTGGCATACTGATTCACCTTTCATAAACTTATTACGAGCTTTTACCCAAAAAAACAAATCTACTCAGTACGAATACCAAGTTCCTTTAGTTGGGTATCGGCTACTGGGCCTGGGGCGTGGGTCATTGGGCAGGATGCGTCTTTTACTTTTGGGAAGGCTATTACGTCCCGTATGGCTTCTTCTCCTGCCATTAGCATTACTATACGATCCAATCCTAGACCTATTCCGCCGTGTGGGGGAACACCATATTTTAAAGCTTCTAAGAAGTGACCAAAGTTAGCGGCTGCGGTTTCTGGGGTGAAGCCCAGTGCAGCAAACATACGGTCTTGCAGGTCGCGTCTATGGATGCGGATACTGCCGCTGCCTAGTTCGAAGCCATTGAGTACTAAGTCATAGGCTCTCGCTCTTATGGTACTTGGATTACTTTCCAGAAGATGCTCGTCTTCTTCCAGCGGGGAGGTGAAGGGGTGGTGGGCGGCGTAGTAACGGTCATCCTCTTCTGAGTATTCGAATAGAGGGAATTGAGTAATCCACAAAAAGCGGAATTCTTTTGGGTCTAGTATGCCTCTCCATTTTGCGGCGGCGTTACGCACTGCCCCTAGGGCATTGAATACTATGGAGTTTTTATCAGCGCATAGTAGGATTAAATCTCCAGGCTTACCGTCAAAGGCGGAGGCTAGTTCATTTATTTGCTCTGGGGTGAAGAACTTTGAGATAGTGGATTTTACTGTGCCGTCTTCCGCTAAGGTTATCCAGGCTAGGCCTTTGGCTTTGTGTGTGCGAGCTAATTCTACTAATCCGTCAATTTGCTTTCGTGGCATCGCGGCACATCCTTCGGCGTTAATGCCTCGGACGCTTCCGCCGCTTTCTAATGCTTGAGTAAATACTTGGAAGTCACTGCTCGCTACTAGCGCGGAAATATCTTTCAGTTCCATGTCGAAACGCAGGTCGGGCTTATCCGAGCCAAAGCGCTCCATAGAATCCTGCCATGTTATACGCTCAAAGGGTATGGGGATATCTACATCTAGTACGTCTTTAAAGGCTTTGGCCATCATTCCCTCAACTGTGGCGTGAACATCGTCTTCTTCTACGAAGGAGCGCTCCATATCTATTTGGGTAAACTCTGGCTGGCGGTCTGCCCGCAGATCCTCATCGCGAAAGTTTCTTGACAGTTGAAAATATTTATCAAAGCCTGAAATCATCAGTAGTTGCTTTAGTTGTTGGGGGGATTGAGGCAGGGCATAGAAATTTCCTGGGTGAACCCGTGAGGGCACCAGATAGTCCCGCGCTCCTTCCGGTGATGAGTTGGTTAGTATCGGGGTTTCAATTTCTATAAAGCCATCTTCTGATAGGTAATTGCGTATGCTTTGGGAGAACTTGTGACGCAGGATCATATTGTGCTGCATTGCTGGGCGGCGTAAATCTATATAACGATACTTTAGACGGGTATCTACTGCTACGTCTTCGTCTGCTACTTGGAATGGTGGAACTTCTGATTCCGATAGCACCCTAAGAGCTTGTACATCAATTTCTATTTCGCCGGTTGCCATGTCTGGGTTTACGTTTTCCGGGGTACGGCCTATTACCAGACCTGTGACAGCTACTACATATTCTCCTCGGATGGAGTCTTTGGCTAGTTGATACATCTCAGCCGATACGCGTTTTTCGTCTACTACTACTTGTACGATGCCGGTGCGGTCACGTACTACTATGAAAATTAGATTGTGTAAGTAACGGCGCTTATTTACCCAACCCATTACAGTTACTGTTTGGCCTATGTTTGCTGCGGTTACTTCTCCCGCGTAATGAGTGCGGCTCATGCCTTTCATTGTTTCGCCTATATTTAGCTCTCCTTTGTAATTAGACTATAGAATGATTTGCCAACAGGCCAGGTTCCGTGGCCTAGGGCATCGTATATGGTGGCGGCTACATCTGCGAAGGTATCGCCTGTGCCTAAGTCTACCGCTTTGCCACCGTAAGCTAGTATTGGAACATATTCACGTGAATGGTCTGTGCCTGGGGTAGTTGGGTCGCAGCCATGGTCTGCTGTGATTATTAATAAATCATCATCGTGCAGGGCATTTATTATTGTTGGCAGCTCTTTGTCAAAGTATTCCAGTGCTTTGGCATAGCCTTCTGGGTCGTTGCGGTGACCGTAGTGCATGTCAAAGTCTACTAGATTTGTGAAGATTATAGTTGCGTCTTTGTTGTTGGTTAGTGCGTCTATTGTGGCCTTAATTCCATCTGTGTTGTTGGTGATGTGGTTGGAGGTTGCTATGCCTTGTAAGGAGAAAATATCATCTATTTTGCCTATTGCGTGGGTGGTTTGGCCTTTGGCGGCTAGTGCGTCTAGCAAGGTTTCTCCAACCGGGGGTACTGCATAGTCTTTGCGGTTTTTGGTGCGGATGAAGTTTCCAGGCTCCCCTAGGAAGGGACGTGCTATTACTCTTCCTATTATATAGTCACCGACTAGCATTTCCCGGGCTAGTTGACATAAGCGGTACTGATTCTCTATGGGGATAATTTCTTCATGGGCAGCTACTTGGAATACGCTGTCGGCTGAAGTATAGACTATGGGGAAGCCTGTTTTCATATGTTTTTCGCCGTATTCGTCTATTATTTGGGTGCCGGAGGCAGGGCGGTTGGCCAGCCAGTTTAGCTGGTTTGGTTTTATAATGCCTTCGTCTGCGGCACGGCTCAGCCATTTGGCTAGAAGCTCTTCCGGAAAGCTTGTTACTGTTACGAAGGGGGGCTCCATTATTAGGCCCGCTAGTTCCCAATGACCGCTTGTGGTGTCTTTGGCGCGGGTTTTTGCCGCTAAACGACCAAAGGACGCAATAGGCTTACCCGTAACGGGCAGCCTTGCGTCCTTAATATGGCCTAAGCCTAGACTTAATAGGTTGGGGATTTCCAATTTTCCTCTTTGGGCATAAATATTGCCTAGGGTATGTGCCCCTACATCTCCATATTCATGGGCGTCGGGTAACGCACCAATCCCTACACTATCTAATACTACAATGCATATACGTTTGAACATTTATCTCATCCTTAGTAATTTACTCTTTCTTTATTCTAGCATATCCATGGAAAAGTATCACAATAATCTTAAAAAGTCCAAGCAGCCCAAATATTGGATATACATAAATGATGATATTGGAAAAACCAATATGAGCCGCTACAACGCCAACGATACACAAAAGCGCTGCGGCTTTTTGCTTGCTAAGATGTAGATGGGCATGAATCCACTGCACAACAGCAAAACCGTTGCATGCGGCAGTGGTAACCAAAGCTGATACCAAAACGCCGAGATATAACACGCTAAAGAAGGCTCCGTGGCGAAGAACGATTAACAGAAGAGGAATCTCAAAGTCTACAACTTGGCTGTAATGCAAGAATAAGGGCAGTGCCATGCAAAGCCCTAGTATTGTAATAGCCCCACCGCCTAAAACGCCGCCAAGAAACGGGTCGCGTTTTTTTGTTGCCAGTGGAGCGGTGGCGGTAAGCACAGGCACCCCCGTTACAAGATTATAAGAAGCATATAAAACGGCAGATATCACCCAACCTGCCATCATCCCACGGGCATGGGTGGCAAACGCCGGAGCAACTTGGGCCACCGCTGTAAAAACGCCGATAACTATTCCGCCGATAATCATGAAAGGCGCGAGGATGACATTCACCTTAACCATTCCTTGCAAATCAAAGCGCAAGATTATGTACACAACTACTCCAACCAGACTTGCCCCCAAAGTAAAGGGTAAATTAAATCCTTGTCTGGCGGTTGCACCTGCTCCGGCAAGCATTGCCACAAACAAGCTAAACATGAAAATAGCAACCATCCACTCCATTACTGTGCCCAGACGCTTGCCTAGTATGTGCTGCATGAACTGGCTATAGGTTTCAAGCCCTTCTCTACGGCAGATGGAAAGCACTGCCCAGCCTGTTAGTGAGAATAGCATCCCAGCTAGGATAAGCCCCCATACCCCCATCCGGCCAAAGCCAACGAAGTAGCGTAGTAACTCCTGTCCGGAAGCAAAGCCCGCCCCAAGAAAAACAGATGCGTATACCGCGGCTATTTGTAGGCCGCTGAATTTGCGTTCTTTCATATATAAACACCCCTTTTATTATGAAATCTTTTTGCCTTCGGCAAAAACCGTAGAAATAATTCTGCGTTGAAGCGTTCGCAGAGTTATTTCTACTGATTATGAAATCTTTTTGCCTTCGGCAAAAACCGTAAAAGCAATTCTGCGTTGATGCGTTCGCAGAATTACTTTTACTGATTATATGGGTGTCAAGTGGGATTCATGCATTACTTGTGGTATGATAATCCAGGTAAAGGGGGCTTTATCTTGCGGCATATCATTCCTTATTGGCAGCGATATCAGCGGCTTATTGCAACAGCCTTTATATTTTTATTTATAGAATCCTTTGGGGATTTGCTCCAGCCTATGATTGTCTCCCGAATAATCGACCAGGGAGTAATGGAAGGTGCACTTCCTATTGTCCTTCGCATTGGGGGGCTTATGTTGCTGGTTACGGTGCTTGGGGCAGGATGCGCGGTTACGCGCTGTGTGATTTCCAGCCGGGTATCACAGCAGTTTGGGGCGGATTTACGACTGGATTTATTTGCGAAAATTAATAATTTCTCATTCGCGGCACTAGGACGGCGCAATACGGCTTCTTTGATTACCCGTATGACCAATGACACATCACAGCTTGTATCATTTACTCATAGCATGATGCGGGTTTTTGTACGGTCGCCTATTTTGCTGTTTGGTGCCATTGGAATGACTTTTATTTTAAATCCGCGGCTCGGTTTAATTTTGCTGGTAGTGGTGCCTCTTATTGCGCTGCTTATGTACATAAGTATGAAGGTAGGATTCCCGCTTTTTTCTAAGATGCAGGAAGCTCTTGACCGTAACAACGCTGTGCTTAGGGAATATCTTTCTGGGGTACGAGTGGTTAAGGCATATAATACCTTTGACCACGAAATTGGGCGTTTTGATGTCTCTAATACTGATTTGGCCAATACGGCCATCAAGGCTACTCGTGTTGTTGGAGTGTTTTTTCCTATTATTTCTTTTGCGGTTAATATGGCGCTGGTAGCCACTTTGTGGTTGGCTCGTGGCTGGATAGCCGGGGGGCAGATGCAGGTTGGTCAGGTCGTAGCTTTTCTCAATTATATGATGCAGATAACCATGTCGTTGCGGATGATTTTCAATGTTTATCAGATGTTTATACGGGCTAAGGCTTCGGCTAACCGGGTCAGTGATATCTTGACGGAAGAGGATGTTGCCGAGGCAACTGATTCTGAATTAACTTGCTATATGGAAGACGCGTCTATCGAATTTGACCGAGTGAGTTTCACCTATCCCGGTGGCGGAAGTGAACCTGTTTTGAAAGATATATCCTTTGTACTGCCTGGTGGGGAGACATTAGGGATTATTGGCTCAACGGGGGCCGGCAAGACTTCACTGATGCAGTTGATTCCGGCGTTTTACGCACCTCAAATTGGAGAGATAAAAATCGGCGGCATTCCCATAAACCCGGATTTTCGGGCATCTATTGCATATGTCGCCCAACAAAATACACTTTTCTACGGTACAATCGCCGACAATATAAGAATGGGTAAGCTAGATGCTACCCAAGAAGAAATAGAGGCGGCAGCAAGGGCGGCCCAGGCCCACGATTTTATAACCGCGTCCCCAGAAGGGTATGAGACTATTATCGGGCAAAAAGGTGTAAATCTCTCTGGCGGACAAAAGCAGCGGATAGGAATCGCTCGCGCCCTTGTACGCAAGGCACAGATATTGATTTTGGACGATTGTGTAAGCGCAGTAGACGTGGAAACAGAAGCCGCAATAATGAGTGCTGTTCATTCCTTAAACCCTGTCCCTACAATAGTGATGATAACCCAGCGCATCTCTTCTGTGATGAACTTGCGCAATATCCTGGTTATGGATGCCGGCCGGGTTGCAGGGTTTGGTAATCATGACTTTCTTATGGAAACATGCAATGTATACAAGGAAATCTATCATTCTCAGTTAATTCCAAGTTAAAGGAGAAGTTATGTCCCAATCACTACCTCCCCCACCCCGAATAGGCTTTGCCCAGCCCCTTAATCGCGGGGGCAATCGCTTTATGCGCGCTAATGACCGACCTAAGAATTTTGCCAAAACGGTACTTCGCCTTATGGGCTATTTCCGTCAGGACTGGCCCCAATTAGTGATTATTTTTGCCCTTTCTCTTGCGGCTGCAGCTGCGGCGCTTATCGGGCCTTTTTTTATCGGGCGCATTATTGATGGGCTTACGGCCCCAGAAGATGTGCCTGAATTGGCATTTATTTTTCTTTTCCTTCCTATCCTTTACGCATGGGACGCTCTTGCTAATTTTTTTCAGACATGGGTTGTAGCTGGCGCGTCACAGAAGCTTGTAAAAAATCTTAGGGGGCTTTTGTTTAAACATTTGCAATCCCTTCCTATTAAATTCTTCGATTCACATATGCACGGGGAACTTATGAGCCGCCTCTCTAATGATACAGATAATATTGCCGGGATTTTGGGCACGGCCCTTGTTTCCTTGACCTCTATTGCAATCACCCTTACAGGGGTACTTATTATGATGCTGTGGCTTTCTCCTACTATGACATTTTTTGCTTTGGTTTCGGTGCCGCTTTTTTTCCTTGTTAGCAAAGGCATTGCATCAAGGACGCGGAAGCATTTTCGTGACCAGCAAGTTTCGCTTGGGCTTCTTAATGCGAAAATCGAAGAAGATATCTCAGGTATGGCAGTTATTAAGGCCTATGGCTGCGAAAACCGCAACATCATAGACTTTGCCCGTATCAATGAAGATTTACGCCGTGCGGGAACACAGGCACAAATATGGTCTGGATTTATTATGCCGGCAATGAATGTAATAAATAATCTAAGCCTAGCGGTAGTGGCCTTTGCGGGGAGTGTACTGGCGATAAACAGCGCAATCACTGTGGGGATAATAGCTACATTTATCGCCTATGCACGGCAATTTGGCCGCCCACTTAACGAGATGGCAGGCGTATATAACCAGCTACAATCAGCCCTGGCCAGCACCGAGCGGGTTTTTGACATCCTAGATCAACCAGAAGAAAGCCCAGACCCGCCTGATGCTATCCTTCTTGACACACCCAAAGGAAATATAAGATTTAACGGAGTAAGCTTCGGCTATAAGGAAGACACCCCTGTTATCACCGATTGCAGCTTCCACGCTCCACCCGGCTCGGTTATAGCCCTGGTTGGCCCAACAGGAGCAGGTAAAACCACAATAGTAAACCTTGTAACCCGCTTCTATGATATAGATGCTGGCATCATCACCTTAGACGGCCATCCCATAACCCAGTACAGCCGCAATTCCCTACGCCAGGCCTTCGGAATAGTGCTGCAAGATACCTACCTCTTCACAGGCACCATTATGGACAACCTGCGATACGGCAACCAAAGCGCCACAAAGGAAGAAGTAGCCGCCGCCGCAAAGCTTACCGGGATAGACCATTTTATAGCCCAACTACCGGATGGTTATAACACCATCCTCACAGAAAACAGCCGCAATCTAAGCCAAGGCCAGCGCCAACTACTTGCCATAACTAGGTGCATACTGGCAAATCCGGCCATATTAATCCTAGACGAAGCCACCTCTTCTGTTGACACTCGCACCGAGGTTAAAATCCAAAAAGCTATGGGAATACTAATGGAAGGCCGCACCAGCTTTGTGATAGCCCACCGCCTTCGTACTATAGCAGGAGCCGATCAGATACTGGTAATAGATCAAGGCCAAATAAAAGAACAAGGCAGCCACCCCCAATTAATGGAACGAAAAGGTATGTATTGCCGTATGTTTGAAATGCAGTTAAAAGGAATTTTCTAAACAGTTTTTCTTGACGTTTTATGGATTGTTGGGTACAATCACCAAGTTACTAAAAAATTGATTGATATAAAGTTCATCCGTGAGGGCAAAGTCCTCATTTGAAGGAGGTGAAATCGTGGCCAATATTAAATCTGCAAAGAAAAGAATCCTTGTAACCGCCAAACGGCAAGCTCGCAACAGGCATATCAAGTCTTCTACCAAAACCGCCATCAAAAAGCTCACCGCGGCGGTAGGCACTGGTTCAAATGACGAGGTTCAAACACTTCTAAGCCAAGCAGTGTCTGCTATAGACACAGCTTGCTCCAAAGGTGTTTATCATAAGAACACTGCAGCAAGAAAGAAATCTAAGCTTACAAGACTGGTTAATAAAGCGGTATAATCTATACCAAAAGCTAAAAGCCGCGCATTGCGCGGCTTTTTTATAACTATAAGTGTGCAAAGCACACTCCCGCAGAGGGGCCAAGCCCCATTAAAAAGGAGGCATATATGCGCTATTCAGAATTTGGCAAGACAGGAAAAATGGTATCGGCCCTGGGCTTTGGTGCCATGCGCCTTCCCATGATTGGTGAAGGAGACAACAAACAAGTAGATCACGAGCTTTCTATTCCACTGATGCAAAAAGCCTTTGACCTTGGGGTTAATTATATCGATACAGCCCCATACTACTTAGATAAGCTAAGCGAGGATATCGTGGGCAAAGCCGTAAAAGGCTATCGCGACAAGGTATATATCTCTACCAAAAACCCAATAGAAAATGATTCAGCCGATGATTGGATGAAGCGGCTGGAAACCTCTCTAAAAAACCTAGACACAGACTATATCGACTTTTATCACTTCTGGGGCATAGGCCTAGAAAACTTCAAAAGATGGGAAAGCCTATCCGACGGCCCCCTTCAAGCCGCACAGCGTGCACTAGACCAAGGCCTTATAAAGCACCTATCCTTCTCATATCACGATAAAGCAGAAAACTGTAAACATATACTGGAAAGCGGCCGCTTCGAGTCTGTGCTCATACAATATAACCTACTCGACCGCTCCAACGAGGAAAACCTTGCGATAGCCAAAGAAAACGGCCTAGGTGTAGTAGTAATGGGCCCTGTAGGCGGCGGGCGCTTGGGTGCGCCAAGTGATGTAATCCGCGGACTCTTAAAAGAAAAACCAGCAAGCACAGCCGAAATGGCGCTGCGCTTTGTACTGGCCAACGACAATGTAAATATCGCCCTGTCAGGCATAGGTGAAATGAACCATCTAATAGAAAACGCAAAAGTAGCGGCAGCAACCGGAAAACTAACTCCGGAAGAAGTAACCCAAGTCAAAGCAATGATGGAAGAGAATAAAAAACTAGCCCAGCTATACTGCACCTCCTGCGACTACTGCAAGCCCTGCCCAGAGAATATAAATATCCCGCATATCTTCAATATAATGAACAACCACCGAGTATACGGCCTTACAGACCACGCGAAAAACGCATACGGTCAGGTTATCCGCGGTGAAGGCTGGGTAAAGAGTGCCGATGCATCTAAATGTATAGAGTGCGGAGTATGCGAAACCAAGTGCCCGCAAAAACTCCCCATCATAGAGCAGCTAAAAGAAACTCATACAACTTTAGCATAACAAAAATGCCTCCCAAGGATAACAACCCTTGGGAGGCATTTTTTACATAATGAGCTTAGTTAGCGCCCAATAAGCCACATCTTTATAACAGCAGCTACTTCACGCAAATAATAAAATGGCGCCCCTATCCATGGGGTAGGCGCTGGGTAAGTAGTTACTTCACCACCCAGCTGCTGGGCAAATTGCGCCGAACGAAACATGTGAAAATCACTTGTAATAACAACCACCCGTGGCGGGGTTTCAAAATGTTCGGCTATTAAGTTGTAGGAATAGGACATATTGGTGTAGGTTGAATATGCCGCATCTTCCAACAATATCTGCTGAGCTGGGACACCACTCTGGATTAGATATCTTGCCATGGCCTCGGCTTCAGAGATTTCTTCTCCATGGCCGGTGCCGCCGGTTACGATAATTAAGGCACTCGGGTTACTTGCATGATATTTTATAGCTTGATCCAGGCGCATTTGCAGTGTTGGTCGCACCTCTCCTTGCCTTATGCCTCCACCTAGTACCAGTACTACATCTTCTGTATAGTCGGCGGTTGCTCGCCTGCCATATATCCCAAGAAATGATGAGAAACCCAATAAGGACACAAGGGTTACACCAATGGTAATAGTAAGCCAGCGCATTTTCTTAAATTTATCAAAAAACCAGCCATATAACCCGATGGCTAGGGTTATCCCCCCTAAGAAGATGGTATTGTTATTGGTTGGGCCACTTACCATCCAGGAGCGAATGGCGGCTAGTGCGGTGAATACGCCAAAGGCTAATATTAGTTTTTTCATTGATTCTCCTCACTACGGTAAATTTAGGCCATTATATCATATGAAAAACGGATCGAATAAATATTTACCAGAAAACAAGATATAGCGATTTCGTTTGAAATTGAGCTTCAGACTATACACTAAATCTTCGCTGTGGACTCTCTTACTACAAGCCGTGGCTCAATCCGCACATGTCTGATGGGGATTTTTTGAATTAAACCGTGCAGTACCGCACACGCACTTTCGCCGATAGCCATTGGGTTCTGGGCAATTGTGGTAAGGGTTGGGCTGCATCCTTGACAAATGGATAAATTATCAAACCCCATAATAGAAAAATCCTGCGGCAGATTAACGCCCAAAGCTTGGAAGCGCCGCAACGCGCCAAGTGTCATTAAATCGCTTGCGAAATAAATAGCGGTTGCGTCAGTTTTTACAAAATAATCGGCAGCATTTGCACCGCTTTCCATGCTAAAGTCGCCGTCAAAACAAAGCGTGGGGTCATATGGGATTTGATTCATTTGCAGTGCGGAAAAATATCCCGCCAGCCTTTCCTGGGATATATATGCTTCTTTATGGCCGTTTACAAAGCCTATTTTTTTATGCCCAAGTTCTACTAGATGCTTTATCGCAAGTGCCCCGCCAGCGATGCTGTCTGTGCCAACTTGCCCAACCAAAGGATTGGAGGATTGGATATCCATTGTAACTATTGGGGTTGTTGTAGTTTCCAGCTGTACATAATACGGGTCAGTATTTTTTAAGCCTGTTACAAAAAGACCGTCCACTTGGTGGGCGTGGGCAAGTAGGTCTAGCGTTGCTTGCTCTAATTCATTTGAATTTGCGCGGATCACCACCACATCTTGCTGCAGGCAGCTTGCATATTGCTGAAAGCCCATGAGTAAATTAAATGTCAATGACGAAAGGCTGTCATCCATATCAGATGGGTTTACGGCAAGCACACCCAAGCGCCTGCGCACAGCCGGGCTTTTCAAATATCCAATTTCGTGGGCATACTTCGTTACTCTGCCCCTTGTTTCTTCACTTATTTCTTGGCGTCCCGCCAATGCCTTTGATACTGTTGCCTGAGATAATTTCAAATCTTCGGCTATTTTTTTGACTGTAGGCTTCATATACTCTCCTTAAAAAAACAATATACGCATTGCGTCTATACTATATCGCTTTCATCCTATTGGCGCAATTACCGCAGCGAAAATATTTCATAATATTTCGTAAAAATTACTTGCAAAATTACAGAAACATTACTTGACAATTTCGCTGCAAACAGATAAATTATTGTTGTAAACAATTTACGACTTACACTGTTTTGCAGGAATTGCATTGGCAAATGTTCATAAAATCATTGCTGAGGCCGCTATTCGCCTTGTTTGATTAGATAATTGCCAGCACCACCTGCCAAATTGTGTCAACCCACGGGATTTGTGATTTCGGTTTTCTTTCAGACATTTAATTCGAACATTTAATTTTGTATATAGGAGTGGCTTATGGGTATAGATGCGAGCAATGACTGGATACTGAAGGAAACAAAGTTTGACCCCACCGCCCTGGGCAAATGCGAAGCAATTATGTGCTTAGGTAACGGTTACATGGGCTTGCGCTCTTCAACAGAGGAGCGCTATGTTGGCGAAAAACGCGGCCTTTTTATAGCCGGTACATACAACCGCTTTGACGAAAACGAAGTCTGCGAGCTGCCAAACGCTGCCGATGTATTGGAGATGGACATCAAGCTTAACGGGCAGCATTTTTCGCTGATGCAAGGCACGATTGAAGAATACAGCCGCGAATTGAATTTTTGCACAGGGGAGCTGCATAGATATATCCTATGGACCGCACCAGACAGCAACAAGTATAAGCTGGAATTTTATCGTGTAGTGTCACTTAAAAACTTGCACACAATCGCACAAAAAATAAACATAACGCCAATTTCCGCAGATATGGAAATCACCGTTTCAACAGGCATAAACGCACAGATCACCAACACCGGAAGTCAGCATTTTTCCGAAGGTCCAAAACGTTTTTACGACAGGAAATACATGCAGCTGGTGCAGACGACAACCCAATCAAACATCCACTTTGTGTTCACAACAGATGTTACATTTTCCGAAAACGCCGATACGCATATTGCAATGGACAGACGCAAAATTTTCTCTGTCTACAAAACGAAGGTTGCGAAAAATAAGTGCCTGACTATTCAGAAAATTACTACAATCCATACATCACGAGACAGGGCCAAC
This sequence comes from Defluviitaleaceae bacterium, assembly GCA_009780185.1. Taxonomy (GTDB): domain Bacteria; phylum Bacillota; class Clostridia; order Lachnospirales; family WQUN01; genus WRAN01. The sequence continues at coordinate 85,718 of WRAN01000009.1, forward strand.
GAAAATAAAACTCTTGATGAACTGCAAGCCTCCGCCCTAAATGAACTTAAAGCGGAATCCACACTTGGCTACGATGAGATTCTTAAAATAAGCGCGGCAAAATGGCAGGAACTTGTATGGCAAAGCATACCTGTTACAGTACAATCGTCCAATCCAACGGATCAGCTTGCTCTTCGCTTCGCTCAATACCACCTGCAAATTATGGCTCCTGCCCACGACAATCGCATGAACATTGGCGCGAAAGGGTTTTCCGGCGAGGGTTATAAAGGTCACGTGTTCTGGGATACTGAGATTTTCATGCTACCTTATTTTATTTATTCCCAGCCGTCTGTCGCCCGCAACTTGGAAGAATACCGCTATCTTTCCTTGCCCGGCGCAAGAGAGAAAGCCAAAGGCAACGGATACAAGGGGGCGCAATTCCCTTGGGAATCCGCGTGGCTTACAGACGGCGAAGTCACACCACTATATGGTGCGGCGGATATTGTAACGGGTTTACCAATCCCTATTTTAACCGGACTTATCGAAATTCATATTTCCTGTGACGTGTGCTATGGCGTATGGCAGTACTACATGGCAACAGGCGACGAGGATTTTATGGAACGTTACGGATATGAAATAATTTTTGACACCGCAATATTCTGGGCATCACGTTTGGAAGAAGGCAACGATGGGCTATTGCATATAAACAATGTAATAGGGCCGGATGAATATAAAGACGGCATAGACGATGACGCGTTCACAAACTATTTTGCCCGCTGGAATTTACACCTTGCCATAAGTTATTACGATAAGCTGCAAGGCAATCTGTTCTTTGAGAAACTGGATAATAAACTAAAACTGTCCGCGCAATATGATGCATGGAAAGAGAAAGCGGAGAAAATCTATGTGCCCGTATCCCGTGAAGACGGCGTAATTCCGCAAAACAAAACGTTTTTAAACCTTAAAGAAATGGATCTGACCAAGTACAAAAACCAAACCCGTGTCGGGACAATATACAATGACTTTAACCACGACCAGATTAACGAAATCCAAGTATGTAAACAGGCAGATGTATTACTTCTGATTCTTCTGATGGAAGATGCATTCACATCACAGGAAAAACGCGCCAACTGGGATTACTACGAGCCGCGCACCCTCCATGATTCCTCTCTTTCATTATCCACACACAGCGTACTCGCCAACGATATGGGTGATTATTCGCTGGCGTATGACCTGTTCGTACGTGCATGCAATATTGATATGGGTTCCGCGAATATGCACAGTTCCGATGATGGCATACATGCGGCATCTATCGGGGGAATATGGCAGATTGCCGTACTGGGCTTTGGCGGACTAAGGCTTGTGGGCGACAAGCTAAGACTAGCACCTCATCTACCTGATGCATGGGAGAGCCTCACCTTCTATGCGTGGCTGCGCGGGCAGAAACTAAAATTTGATGTTACCAAAACATCCGCAAATATCGAAAATCTGACAAAAACAGAAGCAGTAACACTAGAAATTAACGGCATTGAGTATATTGTTGAAGATATGCTTGAAACGCCGATTTAAACCTTTGCCGGTATCATCAAAACCGAAAATAAACCTTCCCCACTATCATCAAAACCAGTAAATGCATTAATTTCATAAAGGGCTCTTTCCCGGAAGTATAACGAGAGGTGGTAATCATATATGCCTGATAAAACAGCCGCGCCGCGGCCGCGTAAGCAGGGGTTTTTATTAGAGATGCGGCGCAACTGGGGTTATTACATCATGGTATTGCCTGCGGCACTGGTGTTGTTCGCCTTTGCCTATGTTCCGCTGCCCGGCCTCATCGTAGCCTTTCAACAGTTTAATGTTGTCGATGCTTTTAGAAGTCCATGGGTGGGCCTGCGAAATTTTGAATTTTTCTTCTTAAGCGGAGCAGCATGGAGAACGACCCGAAACACGATGTGGCTGAATTTCCAATTTTTAATATGGATTAATGTTATTTCACTGTCGCTGGCTATCATGCTTAACGAATTGCGCTCAAACCTCTCAAAAAAGTTTTATCAAAATGTCATGTTTCTGCCATTCTTCTTTTCTGTTGTCATCGTTGCCCAACTTGTCGTCAGGGTTGTTTTTCCTGATGGGATGGGCATTGCCAATCAGCTAGTCACATTTTTCGGCGGAGATCAAGTTGCATGGTCCAGAGAACCTGGTCCTTGGCGTTGGATAATTGTTTTCTCAGGTGTATGGATGGCTGCCGGCCATCAGTCTATAATCTATCTTGCCGCAATATCGGGTATAGACAATGAGCTGTTTGAAGCGTCAGCCATAGACGGAGCATCAAGGCTAAAGCAAATATGGCATATTACATTGCCCATGCTACTGCCAACAATAATCATACTTACTCTTCTTGCCATAGGAGGTATGCTGCGCGGCAATTTCGGACTTGTTTGGAATCTTGTTTACGGCATTGATAGACCCCAGCTGGGGGTATATACAGACATCATAGACACCTTTGTTTTTAGAAATATCATGACAACCATTAATTTCTCTGTCGCCGCGGCCGTCGGATTATACCAGTCCTTTGTTGGTTTTGTGTTGGTATTCGGTTCAAATTGGCTCGTGAAACGTTATGAAAAGGATTATGCACTATTCTAGGAAAAAGGAGACTTTATGAAGGGATGCTGTGATAATGAAAAAATTAACAAAAAGTGAAATCAGCGGGCAAGTAATAATGCATATAATTTTCATTCTAGCAACCATTATCTTCCTTTATCCTATAATATTAACGTTTATGTCTTCAATCGCTGACGAAACGAGCCTGATGAGATACGGAATGAGGTTAATACCTGCTCAGTTTTCATTGGATGCATATAGGACGGTATTTTCAGATAACACAATTCTTAACGCATACCTTGTAACGGTTTTAGTTACCGCAATCGGAACATTCTTGAGTGTCTTAATTTGCAGCATGGCAGGCTTTGCTTTATCTATACCCACGCTGAAATATAGAAATAAAATCGCACTGTTTTTCTATATTCCTATGGTCTTTTCGGCAGGGCTGCTGCCATGGTTTTTAGCCAGCACTCAACTTTATGGGCTTTCAAATAGACCTTGGGCACTGGTTTTGCCTATGTTGGTTTCACCTTTCAATGTCTTTTTGGCACGAAATTATTTTAGATCTATACCACCATCTTTGGTTGAAGCTGCCCAAATAGACGGTTGCAGCCCTATGAAAACCCTGATTTCGATTATCTTCCCCCTTTCGCTTCCCATACTTGCTACACTCGGGCTATTCATTGGGCTTTCTTATTGGAATGACTGGAGTATGGCTCTGTGGTTTATCAGAACCCCGTCACTATATCCTGTGCAATACATGCTGTTTCGTATAGATGCCATGATGGATCATATTAGAATACACGGAGCTATTGGCAACATGCAGCTGCCAACACAGACATTCCGCCTAGCTACATTATTTGTTACGCTTGGTCCTATTGTTTTGCTATATCCCTTTGTACAGCGCTATTTCGTTAAGGGTATCATGATAGGCGCCGTAAAAGGATAGGACTATGGATAGGACTCTATCAGGAAAAGTTTTGCTGACTCGCGTTAAAGTAGCGCGGGGGCATACCAATATAAAGAAAAGAGGAATAGGTATGAAAAAAATCTTAGCACTTATTATCGTGTTAATGATGATGATTGTCGTGTTTGCGGCTTGCCGAAACGACAGCAACGAAGGGCAGGAGGACGACATCCAAATGCTTCGCGCGGTTTTCGTCGGCTCTGCTTCGCCCGCACAAGACGCGGTGCTGGAAGCGGTGAACGCACAGCTGATAGCCGACGGATACAATTTCAATATCCAAATCGACTATTTCGACGATTATTTTGCACAGCTTGCCCTGGCTGTCACCGCTGGTGAGGTTATTGACCTTGCTTGGGCCCATAGGAATTACTTAGCTGAGCACGTACGCCTAAGAATATTCCAACCGATTGGTGACGCAATTGCCGCACATGGTCCGGCAATCAACCAGCATACCCCTGAATTTCTCAGGATGGGTGCCAGTGTAGACGGTCAGCAGTATGGTATGCCGCGTGTTGCTCCGATGAGTTACAACCGCAGCGTACTCAATATCCGAGGAGACCTTCGCGAAGCACACGGAATTCCGCCGATTACCACAGTTGACCATCTCGAACAGTTTTTACAAGCCGTTCATGAACATGAAGATGGTGTGTATGGCGCAATAGGCTGGCTACCGGAAACCCTATACCCTGCTTATGTTGACGCTCATTTTCTCCTTAACTGGCTGCTGTTCGCGTATCCAGAGGACGGGACTGTACAATCACTCTGGCATTACGACGGAATGAATGATTTAATGGCAAGAATTTGGACATGGGCCGAAAGAGGCTGGATACCGTCCACAGAAGTCAGAGAAAGACTTGGCGGCGGAGACGCGGGCTTTGATCACGGTTTCGTTGCTGTTGTAAACGCAAACCCCATGAGAGCAGCCGAACGCATAGACATATTCACTAACAACGTTCCTGATGGAAGGATCGAGTCAGTTGTCCTTCAGCCGGCCAGGCCGATGAACTTCTTCTCAGGTGACAACATGCTTGCAGTCCCTTCCACCAGCAACAACGTGAACGAAGCGGTAGCTTTTGTCAACTGGCTAAAGAGCAGCCAAGCAAACATGGACCTTATGTCGTTTGGTATTGAAGGCGTAAATTACACATTGGTCAACGATGGCGTGGACACTTCTATAGGCACAGGAGACAATCACTTTAGCATAAACAGGTGGATGTGGGATGATACTCGCATTGCGCGTTTCTCAGCCAACCTTCCGCAAGCAGACGTAAACCAATTACGTACTTGGGATGACGGCATCGCTTTGTCACCATTCTTAGAGTTTACATTCAATGAGGCACCGGTAAGCAATCAGCTGGGAGCTGTCTGGGGAGTTGTCTGGGATAACATATCCCAGTGGACAACCGGGCAGGCTGAATTTGCGGTAGGTCGTGATTCTTTCCTTGCTGCACTGGATGCGGCGGGTATAGGTGCTGTCATAGAAGAAGCCCAAAGACAATTGGACGAGTTTATGGCAGGCCGATAAGAATTTTACCGATAAAAAATGATATAGAAAAATGATTTAGAAGTGATTTAGTTCACGGCAAACTCCGTCATTGCGAGAAGGATAGACACTTCACACGACTCGCAAATGACGGAGTTTAATTTTGCAAAAAATTATACCGGTTTTAATTTGGAATCGGTATTAGGAGGTATCTATATGCAAGCATCAAGCAACAACCCTATTCGACTATGCGTATGCGCAAGCGAGGAATTAAAATTGATTGGTTCGACAGACGGCTCTTTCCCAGATATGGGACACCATATCGAGAAAGAAATGAATGGAATGTGGCTCCATCCAATCAAGCTGTTGGATGGTTTTTGGCTGCGATTAGAAGATCACAGTACGGATGGAAAAGTCAACACATGGATCCGTGCCAATAAGTTTGTCAATTTCCCGTATGGAAATCTCTTCTTGTACGATCAAGACCTGGGGCATACTTCCATAAGAATTGAGCGGTTTCAGTTTGCGCCTGACGGTATTAATGGCTGCGTTGCTATTTACAAACTGTTTAACCGCAGCGCCGAGCAAAAAGATATATCAGTCGAACTGCTTGCGCGGACTGACCTGCGCCCTACCTGGCTCTCAGAAAAACAAGAAATATATGACGGAGATTCCGACAGCGCGGAGTTTATAAAGGCCGACAATTTATTCCTCGCCAAAGACAGTGCTAACCCGTGGTATGCCGCTGTGGGAAGTGATACGATCCCTGAGAGTACTCGCATAGGGCAATTTTTTGCATCTGAAATAACAAGCGGCGCCGGTGTTTCTGTAAGCATGACATTTTCATTTCTTCTAGAACCTTGGGAAACAAAGGAAGTTGTTTTTTATTTCGCGGGATCATATAAAAGCTGTGAGGAATGTATCGATCAATATCATGCCCTACACAAGCACCAAGAGCTTCTGGATACAAAAAAACGACGGTATGAAGAAATTCGCTCAATGTCAGAATTGATTACAAATGACAGCAGGTTTAACGAAGTCTACGAATGGGTTAAAGTCAATACAGACTGGTTAGTATTGAATGTGGCGGATATGGGGAGGGGTGTAACGGCAGGACTGCCGGAATACCCATACTGGTTTGGATGTGACGGGTGCTACACAGTACTTGGGCTTCTTGCCACAGGCAGATTTGATGTAGCGAAACAAACTTTACGCATTTTGAGGCAGGCATCGGAGAAACATAATAAAAATGGACGTATCATCCATGAGATTGTGAGCAATGACGTAGTCAGCAATCCAGGAAACACGCAAGAAACAGCACAGTTTATCAACACTGTTTGGGAATATTTTGAGTGGACGGGAGATACCGCGTTTATCGAAGAATGTTTTCCTTATATTCAAAAGGGCATTGAATGGCTGGACGAAATGGATAGCGATAATGACGGATTTCCCAGCGGCTATGGAATAATAGAAGTTCAAGGCATGGATATGGAATTAATTGATACAGCGGTATATACCGCTGTCGCATACGATGTATTCGGCAAAATCCACGTATTGATGAACGATCTTGACGCGGCCAAGAAATACCGCTTAAAGTCGGCAAAAATCAAGGACGCAATCATGGAGTTTTTTTGGCTGCCGGAAAAAGGCTTATTTGCCGATACGGTAACTACAAGTGAGGCCGTAAAAGAACGGCTTTCTTCGACAATGTATAACGGGGGCCCTGACAGCGAACCTTATCGGGCATATCTGGAATCTGAAATTTCGAAAAAAGAGAGTAATGGACAATGCCAAACGGAATCCGGATGGTTATTGGACGCGTCATGGGTTATAGCCACACCAATGGAGATGGGCATAGCCCCAGAAGAATACGCGCAAATTGCACTGACAAACTTGCACACAAATCGCTTTCTAGGTCCGTATGGCGCGTATTTAAGCGGCCTGGGCATTGACTTCCGCGCGATGACGATTTCGAGCAATGTATATGCGGCAGCACAAGCACGGTATGGCAATGCCGACAGGGCATTGGATATCTTGATGCGTATGTTCTCGACTTTTGGTATGGCAACACCGGGCAGTATATCGGAAATGTCCCCTGATTACGGGTGCTTTGCACAGGGATGGACTATCTACTGCGCTACAACCATCGTAAAGTATTTCTTCGGCATATCGCCAGATGTCCCAAACAGAGTTATTTATTTTTCACCTTGTATGCCATCAGCTTGGGATACCGCAGCAATCAAGAATGTGTCTGTAGGCGATGGTTCGTTATCGATTTCTTTTAAGCGGGTTGATGGTATTGATACTTTCAAAGTGGAAAATAATACAGGTTTGGAAATAATTATTGAAGAAAAACATTTCCCAATGTCGTTCGCTATAACTGGATAAGGAGTGCAATTTGTGATGAAAAATCTTTATGAGATGAAAGGGATTATTTTTGACCTGGACGGTGTTATTGTGGACACCGCTAAGTACCACTACCTTGCATGGCGGGAGCTTGCGGACCGGCTTGGCTTCGAGTTCACTCCCGAGCATAATGAGCGTTTAAAAGGCGTTTCCCGTGACCGATCCTTAGAAATTTTGCTGGAAGTTGGCGGCATGGCCGGCGAATTCTCCGCGGCAGAGAAACACGCAATGGCAACGGAAAAAAACGAACGCTACGTCGCTTATATTCGCGATCTTAAACAGGACGAAATGCTGCCCGGCTCAAGAGAACTACTACTTGAGCTGAGAAAGCATGGGATTAAAATCGGACTTGGCTCCGCAAGCAAAAATGCGCCGGAAATTTTGGACAAACTTGGCATAACGGAACTTTTTGATGTTATTGTGGACGGTAACGCTACCCAACATGCAAAGCCCGACCCGGCTGTATTCTTACTGGGTGCGCAGGCTATGGGCATAGACCCGGCGGATTGCATCGTGTTTGAAGACGCGCAAGCCGGCATTGAGGCTGCGCTGGCCGCGGGCATGACACCCATAGCGGTAGGCTGCCCCACCCAGCTTACCGGAGCGGAGGTTTATGTAAAAGATTTGCAAGAGGTACTTATGTGTGACGAGAAACCTCATCTTTCGCGATAAGATTGATACAATGCACGTAATGTATCAATCTTGTCGCAAAAGTGCCTTTTATGTGCTTATGATTAAGCGCTTACGTTGTAGTACTGGGCTTGAGCATTCCACAGCTCGTGGTATTTACCGCTGGTTTGGGTTAATAGCTCATCGTGGCACCCTCTTTGGATTAATTCGCCTTCATGGAATACGGCTATATCATCACAGAAACGGCAGGAAGATAGGCGATGGGAGATATATACAGCGGTTTTATCCCCTACTATTTCATTGAACTTGGTATAGATTTCGTATTCCGCTATCGGGTCTAGGGCGGCGGTTGGTTCATCCAATACTATGAATGGGGTATTTTTATACAAGGCACGGGCCAGGGCGATTTTTTGGGCTTCGCCTCCAGACACGTCTACGCCTTCTTCTTCGAAGTTTTTATACAGATACGTGTCCAGGCCGTGAGGCAATGTCTCTAAACGGTCTTCAAAGCCTGAGTCTGACAGGGCTTTCTTGGCCATGGCTTCGTCGAAAGAAACACTTGCGGCTACATTTTGGCCTAGAGTGAAGGGCAGTAGCGCAAAGTCTTGGAATACAACTCCGAAGATGTTCATGTATTCGTCGTAGTTGTATTTTTTTATGTTTATTCCATTTAAGGTTATCTCTCCCTCAGTAGGGTCATATAGGCGGCATAGCAGTTTTATCATCGTGGTTTTGCCACTGCCATTCATACCTACTACTGCCAAGCGCTGGCCTATTTTTAGTTTGAAGGAAACGTTTTTTAGTGCGTAGGTTTCAAAACCTGGGTATTTGAATGATACGTTTTTGAATTCTATGTCGAAATCGGTATCATCTCGTTTTTCTACTGGGAGAGTGCCCTGATATTTGTTGTTGGGGATATCTAGGAAGTTGAACATTTTTTCAGCATAGGCATTATTGTTTATTAGTTCGCCTAAGCTTACGAATATATCGTTAAAACCGCCGCCAAACTGGGTTATTGCCCCTACATATTGGACTATGCTACCTACACCAAAGGCTCCAGCAAAGGCTTTCATAGCCACAAACAAGTAAATCAGGCCACCTGACATATGATTTAATATGTTGCTAACGACTTGGAACTTCCCTGAATATCTGGCAAACTCGAACCATTTTGAAAGGCTGCCTTCCCTAAACACTTCCATATTCTGTCTTATGATAACTTGCTGATTATATATCCGTACATCTTTGCCCAGCTCATTTTTTTGCATCATTTTTCCAAAGTAGAAGAAAGCAAGTCGATTACCTTTATTGTTTACCTCTGATGCTTTAACCCATATCTTTCCGCCTAACATAGACATATAGGGGGCAAGAAACATGGATATACATAGAAGAAGTAAAACCACCACCGTAGCTAAGGGGGAATCTAAAAATGCAAGTGGAGACCCTTCTGGGGTGCGAGTTGTAAAAAGAGTGAATGCAAATGCTACAGACAGGGCTATCTTTATTATTCCTTCAATTATGCGGTCAAAAAAGAAAATAAATCGGTTAAGACCGAAGCCCATTCCATTGTGATGCTGGAATATATCTGAGTGGATTTGCTGTATTTCTGGGTTTTCTACATCAATAAAATCCATAGTTAGCATCTTATCTGACAGTAGTTTTGTTATATAACTAAACGAGTGTTCCCTGCAATAATCACTCCATCTTGCAAAGGCTCGGACTACTATTTGGCCTATCAGATTAAGGGCGACTGTCAAACTTGCCAGCAGAATAAGGTGGGATTGATCCCTTGCCCCTACCAGCTCATTAAGAATCTGGGCAGAAAACCAGATATTGATAAAAGGGATTGCAGCTCTGGATAATGCCGCAAATACAGAGGCTTGAAAAATGGGTTTTGGGAAAGCGGAGATCATTTTCATACAGCGAAGCATTAGTTTTATATGTTTTTTCACTGGATTTAAGCTCCTTCCTTTGCGTCTATCTTAGGGACATTTTCTTTGTAATACTTACTTTGGATGTCAAAGAGTTCTGCATACTGGCCTCCCTTAGCCATTAGCTGGTCATGTGTGCCTTCTTCGGCTATGGTTTTGTCGCTGACTAGGATAATTCGGTCACAGAACCGGGTCGAGGCCAATCTGTGAGATATATAGATCGATGTACGGCCATGGGAGAGCTCGTTATATTTTTCATAAAGCTGGCTTTCGGCTATAGGATCTAGAGCCGCAGTGGGTTCGTCTAAGATTAGTAACGGCGCGTCTTTATATAGTGCTCGGGCTAGCATTAAGCGCTGGGTTTCACCACCTGATAGCTCTACTGCCTCTGGGTGTACATCTTTTATTAGCAAAGAGTCTATACCCCCTTGGAGGGAGGCTATCTTCTCGTCCAAGCCAGCTAGGCGTAGGCAATTATTTAGCCTTGTGATATCCGCATTTTTGCCCTCATTGGTTAAGTTGTCAGATATTGAAACAGGAAGGATATTAAACTCTTGGAAAACCGCAGTAAATAAGCTGTAGTAGTCTTCTCGGTTATAGATTCTTATATCTTGACCGTTAAGCAGTACCTGGCCCTGGGTTGGGTCATATAGGCCGCAAAGTAGTTTTACAATTGTGGTTTTTCCTGCACCGTTAAGGCCTACTACTGCCAGCTTTTCACCTGGTTTTATTGATAGGTTTATATTTTCCAGGGCATTGGTATCTGCCCCATGGTAACGGAAACTTACATTTTTAAGCTCTAATGAATAGGAGGCACCTCTTATCGGGGCAATGGGCTCTCCCTCATTCCATTTAAACCTAGGGGGATACTCGTAAAACTCCCGGATACGGCAGATGTTTAAGCTATGCATATTTAGCTGGGCATACTCATTAAGAATCCCCATTACCCATGTGGAAAAACCACCTACAGCAGCAAACATCAACACAAATCCATCCACAGACAGCTCCCCGCCGATTACCAGCCAAATAAGAAAGCCATAAGCTATCCCCTCACGGGCAAAAGAGGCTATGGCGGCCACTACATCGGCAACTAACTGCCTTCCATGTGCCTTGCGGTGAAAGCTGTAGATAAGCTTTAGATTAGATTCATAGACTTCTTTTACCCATCTCACCATACCAAAGAGACGAATATCCTTTGAGAGGCTATAGTCAGATCCCACTTGCTGGGTATACCATGTACGCTTTGCAGGGGCAATTAACATGTTGTCATTAGTATGTCTCCATTTGTTAGCCCACTGCCTTGCTATTACACCCAGTACTGCCGTAACTGCTGTTATGGCCATTATTAAAGGATTAACAGCCGCCAGAAGCAGGATGTAAACGATAAAGCCCAGTAGATTAATCCCTAGGTTGGTAAAAGTTACATAGACTTGCTCTGAGGAAGCATTATTGTTAAATAGGTTTTCCATAGCTTTTTGCCTTGAATCTGAAAAGGCCTTTTCTTCTAAACTGGCGTAGTCTGTTGTTATTACTTTTTCTAGCACATCAAAGTTCATAAAGATACGCAGATACATTCGCCTTACATCCATGGTGCTGCTGATATAGCTGTTTATAGCATGCATTAGGGTAAGGGCTACTGTAAATGAAAGAATCGTGATAACCATAGTGCGTAAAGGCACATCGGCGGTTATCTGCTCGACTACTGTGGCAGGGAGAAAAATTGCAACAGTGGCTAGAGCAACTGCCAGGATTATCTGCACTAGTATTAGCCACAGAACATATCTATCTCGGTCCCAGACTTTTTTTATTACATAGGCGCTGTTTTGCCTTACCGTGAACATGGGTTTTTCTTTCTTTTTCATAAAAATCACCTCGCAAGGATATTATCATGAAAAATCCACGCAAATAAAAAACGTGCACGAATGGTTGAAATTCGTGCACGAGTGGTATATATTTTTTATGAGGTGATTTTTATGAGAAAATTGATATTGCTGGTTTTTATAGGAATATTGCTAAGCCTTAGCGCTTGTGGAGATAGGGATGCAGATCAAGAACCTTATGAGCCCTATGAATATGAAATATCCAATGAAGATGAGAATCAATACGAACAATCTACACATGAATCTATCCCTGACGAGGCCGCTCCAGGAGGTTATCAACCGCTATTGGAAGATGATATTGATTTATATGTGCCTGTTGTAATGGATTATGTGGAGAGTTAAAGAGGTAGCATAACCTCGGTTGCAAAAGCCCCTTCCTCAGATTGGCGGTTTACAAAGCCGCTGCATTTGGCAGCTATACGATCTATCCGTATAAGCCCAAAGCCATGGGAAGGGGATTTTTTTGTAGAGCGGAATCGCCCTCCTTTTCTTATTGGGCTTATCCCCGTAGCATTGGTAACGGATATATATAGCATGGATTTATGATTTCCTATATATATGCGTATAAAGCGGGCTGCCGGGTCTGGGATTTTTAGATTGGCTTCAATGGCGTTATCCATTAGGTTGCCAATTATTACGCTCAGGTCTATTTCTGAGACAGATATATCCTTTGGCACTGTGGCTTTTACATTTATGTTTATCTGACCTTCTTTGGCTATCGAGATTTTGCTGTTGAGTATCGCGTCTACCATTACATTGCCGACTTTTATTACATTGTCTATTTGAGTTAGGTCTGCATCCAGCTTGTTTAGATATTCGTGATGCTCAGTTTCTTGGCCTAGGGCAAGGAAGGCTTTCATGGCTTGGATGTGGTTGTGATAGTCGTGGCGCCAGCCTCTCATTTGGTCGTATATGTGTTGTACTTCGTTGTAGTGTTTTATCATTAGGTCATTTTGGAAGGTAGATATACGTTTGTCTATTACAAATGGAAGGTATAGGCGGATGGTTAGGACGATTAGGCCTATAAAAGTTACTATGCCTAAGGCTATGAAAAGATATAGCATGTGATATCCTCCCCGGTTTTGATGATAATGACGAAAGCGGTCATTGAGGTGATGCTCCAGCGATATAGGCTATAAAGGTTTCGCTTACTGAGCTTTGCATACGCCTGGATAGAGGTACGAATTTGCCGTTATCGAGTGTTATATCTGTTTTGGTGATTTTGCTTATATGCCTCATATTTACCAAGTAGGAACGGTGACATCTTATAAACTCATCGCTTAAAAGCTGCTCTAGTTTATATGTGGGCATTTTTACTGTGATTGTACCAGAAACCGTTACAACCTCCAGATAGTGGGCGAAGCTTTCTATATATAGAATGTCGCCAAAGGAGAGCTTTACAGTTTCACCTTCCACCGGAAGCAGCAGGGGCTTTGGAGTGATTGATACTTGGCTTACTGCTCTGTCTAGTACAGTGAAAAGCTTACTTTCGTTTACAGGTTTCATTAGATAATGCAGTGCGGCTACGTCATAGCCTTCCTGGATAAAATCTGGTACGCCTGTTATAAAGATTATTATCAGTTCTTCGTTTGCGGCACGCAATTCTTTTGCAAGGGATACTCCATCTTGACCCCCCATTTGTATATCCAGCAGAAGGATATCATGGGGGGTCTTTTCTTCTCGCATCATTTTAAAGCTTTCGGCGCTTTCGAAGGCTTCGATGTGGGCTTTAGGATTCCACTTTCTTAGCAAAAGGGTCAGATAGTCACGTTGCTGCTTTTCATCGTCGCATAAGGCTATGCGTATATCCATTATACAAGCCGCCGGATTATACCCTCGCGGTTACCGGGTAACATGTCTACTATAGGGATTTCTATTAATGTATAGCAGCCCGCCGACTGACGAGTTGCGGCTCGTGCTGCCGAGACCATGATTTGAGCGGTTAAGGCTGGGTTGTTTATTGTCATACAAAACTCGAAAAGCTGGTTGTGGGTTGTTCCGGATACGCCTTTGCGAACCATGTTTACACCATGCCCCATATCTTGTAGGGCATCTATGTCATCTGCAAGTATTACATGGGTATCGTCGTTTGAGAAGTATGGGTCGGATTTTATTCCTTTGTCGATATCATCAAAACTGACTCCCTCTTCAGGTTGTACGTATACCATGCGGCGGTGAAGGCCTGTGCCTGAGGGAATTGTAACGGATAAGGCATTTTTTACACCAGGCTTAGATTTAGCTACGACAGTATGCCCCATGCTCATACCTGGGCCGAAGTTGGTGTAGGTTAGCCCCTTGGGTGCCGCTGCTTCTAGTATCGCGCGTATCATGGAGTCTGTGCCGGGATCCCAGCCAGCGGCTATTATGGCTACCGAGTTGTTTTTCTTGCCAAAGGCGCTGAGCCGCTCACGCAGTTCGTAGATATCGCTATGGATATCATAGCTGTCTACAGTATGGATACCTTGGGATAGAAGTTCCTCTGCGGTACTAGGAACAGAACGGGATGGTATACATAGTAAAGCTACGTCTACTTTTCCAAGCTCGGTTACGTGTCCTGCTACTTTAAGATCAGCAGGTACTCCTTTGGCCTTGGCTGTGGATATATCTCTAAGCACAACTCCTGCTACTTCCATATCCGGTGCGGCACTCACAGCCTCATATACACCTTTTCCTATATTACCGTATCCTACGATTGCTATCTTTATTTTTACCATTTTTATTCCTCCTTTTTTATAGTCAGATCAATTGTTATATATATACCAAGAAAAATCAAGCTTGAAAATGAAATATGGCATATATGCATTATTTCGACAATTGACAATATTCGTGGCCTATGTAATATGGAGTAAGATAATACGAAAGGGGAAAATATATGTTTCAAAACACAGCTGCAGAGATTTATGTACCAACATATCAAGAATGGGCTAAGGTGCTGCCTAGAACCACAGACCTATGTATAGGAGCACACCAAGATGATATTGAGATTATGGCCTATGGGCCAATCTCCCAGTGTTATGGCAAAGATGATCGGCATTTTACAGGGGTAGTGGTTACAGATGGTGGCGGTTCCCCCAGAAGCGGAGTTTATGCCAACTACTCCGACGAGGATATGAAGAAAATCCGTGTAACAGAGCAAAAAACCGCCACCCATATCGGCCAGTATAACGCTCAAGTTTTTATGGCATATAAAAGCGGAGACGTAAAAGACCCTGCTAATAAATACCTTGTAAATGAAATTAAAGAGCTAATTCTAACCTGCCAACCAGAAAACTTATATACCCATAACCTAGCAGACAAGCATGACACCCATGTAGCGGTATGCCTACATGTAATTCGCGCATTAAGAGAAATTCCAGCAGAAAAGCGTCCCAAAAAAATCGTATCCATGGAAGTATGGCGTGGCCTTGACTGGTTATGTGACGAGGACAAAGTAATACATGATACCGGGGCATATCCCAATGTGGCGTCATCCCTTGTCGGGGTTTTTGACAGCCAGGTATCAGGAGGCAAACGCTATGACCTAGCCACTCAGGGCCGGAGGCTAGCCAATGCCACTTTCTTCGCAAGCCACAGCGTAGACGATTACGAAGGAATAACCTTCGGTCTAGACATAACCGACTTAATAAACAGCGATACAAACCCATCTGATTTTATCAATATGTACATTGATAGATTCAAAGACGAAGTTACTAAGCGCGTAAAGGCGTTCTCATAGGAGGAGATTCATATGAATCATCTAGGTATCGAAGTCAAATTGGCCAACACCCCCAAATATGACCCAGGTTTTATTCCAATGGGAGTTTTTAATCGTGAATTTTTAAAACTAGCCACTAAACCAATCGCCATTTGTGTAGAGCGAGGAGATGGCCTTCGAACAGTCCATAAAACCAAAATCACAGGCAATAACCATGAAGCCGATAGATATTTTGTAGAACGAATGGTAAAGTTTTTACTGTGGGCGCGTGGAGGTTATAAGGTAATTATCTGTGGGGATGAAGGTGTCGCTACTTATATAAAGGAAGCCTTTTCATCCACAGGGAAGTATGCTTTTGATAATGTAACAATGGCTAGAGTATACGAGCGGCCCTTTGAAGTCCATAGCCTTCCTTTGGAAGAAACCCCGCAAGAAAATGAGCAATCAAAGCCCGTAGGAGGTAAAACCACTGGTTGCCGTATAGGTTTTGATGCCGGAGGTTCTGACCGTAAAGTTTCCGCTGTAATAGACGGAGAAGCCGTTTTCAGTGAAGAAGTTGTATGGCATCCTAAAATCACTCCAGACCCAGATTATCACTTTGAAGGCATAGTATCCGCCATGAAGACCGCCGCATCCAAGATGCCACGTGTGGACTCCATCGGAGTAAGTTCCGCAGGGATTTATATCAATAACCGCACCATGATTGCATCCCTCTTCCTAAAAGTCTCCCCAGAGGATTTTGAAGCCAAAGTAAAGGATATCTATATCCGTGCAGCAAAGGAAATAGGGGATGTGCCTCTAGCCGTAGTCAATGACGGCGATGTAACCGCCCTAGCCGGTGCTATGGAGTTTAAAGATACAAACGTACTAGGCATAGCAATGGGAACAAGTGAAGCTGCCGGATACGTTGACGAAAACTGTCAAATCAAGGGTTGGCTAAATGAACTGGCCTTTGCCCCGGTAGACGCGTCCCCCAATGCTATGCAGGATGAATGGTCTGGGGATATCGGCTGTGGAGTGAAATACTTCTCTCAAGATGGAGTAATAAAACTTGCTATGAAAGCCGGAATAACATTCAAAGACGAAATGTCCCCAGGAGAAAAACTAAAACAAGTGCAAGAAATGATGAAAGAGCTAAAGCATAAAGAAATGATACAAGATATCTATCGTTCAGTTGGATGCTATCTTGGTCATACATTGCCTTATTATTGGGATATGTATGGTTTTAAGCATGTACTACTTTTGGGCCGGGTTATGTCTGGTGAAGGTGGAAATATTATCTTGGATGTGGCTAAGAAGGTTATTGCTGAGGAGTATGCCGGGTATAGCTTCAACATGCATACACCGGATGAGAGAGCCCGCAGAGTTGGGCAGAGTGTAGCTGCTGCTAGTTTGTAGAATAAAGAGAAAAGCCCCTGAGCCAGTATTGGCCAGGGGCTTTTGCTATAGTTCGCTATATAAGATTCTATTGCCTGGTGTAGAAGAAATTACTCCATTGCAGGCTTAGCACCAAAGCATCATCATCAATGCCAAACAACTCCCAAAACTCAGTTATATCCCTGCCATCCATTGTGATAAGCAGACTAAAATCATCGGCAAACCACGTAAATTCTCTCATTTGCCCTGGTAAGCCGCGAGAACCAGTTCCGTCAGGGTTAAACACGAATGTCCACTGGGTATTATCATCCCAAACCCAAGTGCCTACTATCGGATGGTCAGAAACATCTCCTTCAGGCAATGTGACACCAGTGCCTGTGGTTACGCCAGGCAGACTTTGGTAATCAAACTCGGCAACCAATAAATATTCCAAGAATAATGAGAATGTCCACATTGCGTCACCGATTTTGTTTGGCCATCTTTCGTTGATATAATGGAAATCGTCCATATCTGTATGCACAATAGAGGCGCTGAAGCCTGGGTACATATGCCATCCAAAGAACTCTTCATATCCTTCACTACCAGCACGGGCAAGGCCGACAAGGGCTACAACGGAATGGCCGTTTTGCAAAAATGCAAGCTGGTCACTAGGCATTTCAGCCAAAGGTTGTGCATTAATTAATGCTGTGCCATAAGTGGCATTTACCATTTCGGCAACTTCGGCAACCAACAAGGTTACTTCGTTGTCTGCTAACCACCAATTGTCATGGACACCTGCCCCAAAGAAGAAATAAGGGCCCTCGAAGAGCACATCGGCGTTTATGTTAAGGACGATATTATTCCTCTCGGCTTGGGTAAGACTATCTACATAATAAAATGCCCCAAGTAAGCCGATTTCTTCTGCGCCCATAAACACATACTTGATGGTGAAGTAATTATCCACATCTAACAAGCGATAAGCGCTTTCTAGAAGCAGTGCGGTGCCCGAGGCATTATCACTGGCACCCGGTACCATGATTGAGTCATAATGTGCGGTTACAATAATCGTGCGCTCACTTTGGCCGGGTACGGTTAGGATAACATTCTGGCTCTGTGGCTGGAACTCAGTGTCTAAGTCAAAAAGACCAAAGACATTGGCCATCTCCAGGCGCCAAGGCGCTGATTCGCGGGCAGCAGATTCAACAAACTTGTCAAACATATCAGCAAACATGCCAAAGCTTTCTGACATCATTTCCTTTGCTTCTTCAAAAGAGATGCCCATATCTTCCGCTATCATCGCTATCCATTCGTTTTCTTGCTCAATCATCAGTTCAATCATCAGATCAATTGCATCATCAAAACCTACACGCAAGTCTGAGTCAAAGGCGTTAAACTGCTCGTACATCCCGAGGCTACCACCAAAGAAACCTTGCGATGCAAGCAGATCCTCAATTGTAAATGTCTGGATTTCAACAGCGCTTTCATCGTAACCCATTTCTATTAATGTGGATTTAATCCACAGGGCGGCTTCCAACTCACGATAAGAAAATGGCACACGGTTATAAAGAGTATCGTTCATTATTTCAATGAAGTCTACTGCCATCTGACCATGATCAGTTGTTCTTACAACAGGGGAAGCGTACGGGATATCCGAACGAGTTACCGACCCAGAAAAATGGGCACTGGTTAGCCAAAACACATCCCATATAAAATTCTCCGGCACCCAAATAGTACCGTCTTCATTAAAGCCACCTACCTCCGCAAATGAGATAGATATGATATTCCCGCCTTCGGCAGGGTTCCAGTGCACGACTTGATTTTCTCCGTCCCATTCTACAGTAGCGCCTAGTGCATCCGCTGCTTCCCGTAGATTAACATAGCTTCTGCCATCCATCATATACCATCTACGGCTTACAGGGTCTGTGGGACGACCATTTACATGGAATGTAAATGTATCCTCAATAAAGTCCACATCAGGCTCTCTTGCCAGTGCTGGGGTTATTGCCATCATTACCATAACAATTGCCAGCAATAGCGAAATACATCTCTTCATGGGTGAATCCTCCTTTTTGTTTAAAAATATATTTTGCATTTTAACATACAAAAAGCCCCTGTGCTAGGACAATCCTTGCCAGGGGCTTTTATAAGTCATAATTAGTAATCTGTCAGACAGGTTTTAATTTGGAATAGGTATTAGAAGATTGAGAAAGCGGCGATAATACTTACGATAGTGATGGAAACGGTAGAAACCAGCTTAAACAGCGTATTCAAAGAAGGTCCTGTGGTATCCTTGAACGGATCGCCCACTGTGTCGCCGATAACTGCGGCTTTATGACACTCAGAGCCTTTGCCGCCATGAGCGCCGCCTTCGATGTATTTCTTGGCGTTATCCCAAGCGCCACCAGCGTTGTTCATGAATACGGCAACTACAAAGCCAATAACTGTTGCACCAGCTATAAAGCCTACAACACCCTCAACACCGAAAATTAAACCAGTGATTATGGGCAGCACTACCGATACAATCGTAGGCATTACCATTTCTTTTAGCGCACCTTTTGTACATAGGTCTACACAGGCGGCGTAATCTGGGTCGGTTTTGCCTTCCATTATGCCTTTGATTTCACGGAACTGACGGCGCACTTCTTGCACAATGCTTTGTGCTGCACGCTGCACGGCCTTCATGGTCATGGCAGAGAATACGAATACCAACATAGCACCAAGGAACAGCCCAATAAGAACAGAGGGGTTATCCAGGCTAAGATCTAAGTTAAGAATACGGCGGCCTTCCATGAGTGCTGCGCTGTCTTCATATAAATAGCCGTAGAAGGGACGCTCTATATAGCCTGCGCGATATGCTACATGGCTGGTTGCAATTTTAATATAAGAAACCAATAGTGCAAGTGAGGTAAGAGCGGCAGAGCCTACAGCAAAGCCTTTGCCTGTTGCTGCTGTTGTGTTGCCTAGTGCGTCTAGCGCATCGGTTCTTTCTCTTACTTCTGCCGGCATATGAGCCATTTCTGCGATGCCACCGGCATTATCGGCTACAGGGCCGTAAGCGTCTGTTGCAAGAGTGATACCAAGGGTTGAAAGCATACCCACCGCAGCAAGGCCAATACCGTAAAGGCCATGAGAGAACGCATTACCATCTACAGAGATAATGTAAAAATTGCCCATAGAACCACCGGATACAAGGAAGCTGGCAACGATGGCTGCAATAACAATAAGCACTGGGGGCACGGTAGATTTCATACCAAGAGAGATACCGCCAATGATAAGTGTGGCAGAACCTGTTTCACTGGCTTTGGCCAGCTCTTGAGTAGGCTTGTAATGGGTTGAGGTGAAATATTCGGTGAAATACGCAATCAAACATCCCGCAAGTACACCCACCATTACCGCAATAAACAAGCCCCACCATCCGTTGAAGTCACCCATGATAAAATAGGCAAGAGGCACAGAGGCCAAGGTTGCAAGGGCGGCGGCAGTATATGTGCCCTTACGCAATGTGGTAAGTAACTGTGCTTGTGTTGCCTTTTCTCCGGTACGGATTAAGAATGTACCGATCAAGGAAGCGATCATACCAATGATAGCGATTGCCACAGGAAGGAACATTGCAGCCCATACTAAGTTAGAGCTTTCTCCTGGACGGTAGAAAGCGGCATAACCGAGCGCGATACCTGCATGCATGGATTTGATATAGCTTTCGTATAAGTCTGCACCCATACCGGCTACGTCACCTACATTATCGCCTACGTTGTCGGCGATTGTTGCAGGGTTTCTTGGATCGTCTTCTGGGATGCCTGCTTCTACTTTACCCACAAGGTCTGCGCCTACGTCGGCAGCTTTGGTAAAGATACCGCCGCCAACACGGGCAAAGAGTGCAAATACCGCAACACCAACCCCAAACATTACCATATTCTCGGCGATTTCGCCTGCGGGCAGGTTAAAGATAAAACGAAGAACCAAGAACCATACAGATACGTCCAAAATAGAAAGGCCAACTACTGTAAAGCTAAGTACCGTTCCAGAGGCGAAGGCCACTTTCAGGCCTTGGTTAAGGCTTTCGCTGGAGGCATTGGCTGTACGTACGTTGGCCTTTGTTGCGATTTTCATACCAATGAACGCAGAGAGTTGTGAAAAAATACCTCCGGTAAGGAAGGCAAAGGGGATAAATGGAGACGCGTAGCCCAAGATAGCCAGCACCGCCAAAGCTACTACAACTATTGCATAAAATATTGCAACTACTCTAAACTGCCTACGCAAATAAGCGCTGGCACCTTTTCTGATGGCTTCGGCAATCTTTTGCATTGCGGAAGTCCCTTCAGAGAATTTCATTACTTTTCTGCTTTGTAAAAAAGCAAAGAACAGAGCGATTAACGCCCCTCCGACGCCTAAAGCGAAGGCGATTTCAAAATTCATTTCACTTCAATCCCTTCATGGTTTGTATGAAATATTTGGCGCTGGGTGATTTATGACAAATCTCCACCAACTACTACGTATTCTAAGCACCTGTCAAGCCCATGTCAATACTCGACACGCATTTGACTTTTCCTGCATTGCTTAGTAAATTATATTTCCGTATTCATATATTCAGTAGAACTAATTCTGCGAACGCTTTAACGCTGAATTAGTTCTATGGTTTTTGCCGAAGGCAAAAAGATTTCACATCTATTATCTTAGAAGCGGGGTTTTCTTATGCAAACAAAATATATTTTCATGACTGGCGGTGTATGTTCTGGATTAGGAAAGGGCATCACCGCCGCGTCATTGGGACGGCTATTGAAAGCCAGGGGGTATCGGGTCACGATTCAAAAATTCGACCCATACATTAATATGCTCCCCGGAATGTTAAACCCAGACCAGCATGGCGAAGTGTATGTAACAGAAGATGGTGCAGAAGTGGACCTAGATTTGGGTCACTATGAGCGCTTTATCGACGAAAACCTCAACTCATTCAACAGTGTATCCGCAGGCCGAATTTATTGGGAAGTCCTTAATGCGGAAAGAAGCAAGAAATATCAGGGCAATACGATACAAGTAATCCCTCATATTACCAATGCAATTAAGGAGCGCATATGTAGAGCTGGCGATAATTCCGATATCATTATTTCTGAAATCGGAGGCACTGTTGGGGATATAGAAAGCCTTCCATTCCTTGAAGCTATCCGCCAAACTTATTACGATAAAGGTCATGACAATGTAATGTTCGTTCATGTGACTTTGGTGCCATACCTGTCTTTTGCAGACGAAATGAAATCCAAACCCAGCCAACATTCTGTTAAGGAACTTTTATCTCTGGGCATAAAGCCCGACGCTCTAGTATGCCGTACAGAGCGCCCCCTTGAAGAGGGCATGAAGGACAAGCTTGCGGAATTTTGCCATGTAAAGAGAGAAAATGTCATCGAAAATATGAATGTGGACTGCCTATACGAGATACCCTTGATATTGGAAGATGAAAAATTTGCAGATATCGTATGTAAAAAATTACAACTAGAGCCAGAGCATCCCCCAGAGCTGGATGAGTGGCGAAACTTAGTAGAGCGATATAAAAACGCAACAGGTGAAGTAAAGATTGGCCTGATATGTAAATACGAGCTAAGAGACGCATATTTAAGCGTATTTGAGGCTTTGGAACATGCTGGTATTGCCCTGGGTGTAAAAATTAAGCCCACAATGATTCATTCAAAGGGAATAACTGATTCCAATGCCGCAAAAAAACTGGCTAAGCTAAATGGCATCTTAATCCCCGGAGGCTATGGGGAAAGAGATATGCCAGGCTTAATAAGCGCGGCTAAGTACGCGAGGCAAAACAATATCCCTTTCTTGGGCATAGGATTAGGGATGCACTGCGCCATTATTGAGTTTGCCCGTAATGTAGCAGGCATGGACGATGCAGGCAGCATAGAGGAAAACAAAGACTGCTTAGTGCCCCTAATAATAGAAATACCCCGCCCGACAACCACACCTTCATTGGAGACAGATGGAAATCTCCCAATGAGAAAAGGCGCGCAGCCTTGTAAGCTAATCAAAGAAAGTCATATCTACACAGCATATGACACAGACCTTATATACGAGCGGTTCCGCCATATGTACAAGCTAAATAACCAATACCGGGGAGAGCTAAAAGACAAAGGTCTAATAGAGACCGCCCTTTCACCAGATGATCAGCATATTGAGGCGATTGAGCTGCCTACAAGCAGTCATCCTTGGTTTGTGGGGGTACAGTTTAGGCCAGAATTTAAGTCTCGCATAAATAAGCCAAGCCCGATATTCGAGGCGTTTTTAAAGGCAGCTTTAGGGAAAGAATAATTAATACCTATTCCAATTAAAATCCGAGGTGAATATATGTACACCAAGTGCAAAGAGTTATTTCAATCCTCTGCTCAGTATGTGGGCAAGGATGTAACAATAGGCGGGTGGATACGCACCACCCGCAGCTCTAAGGGCGTAGGCTTTATAGAGCTCAACGACGGCAGCTTTTTTAAGTCTGTTCAAGTAGTTTTTGATAACGACTTAAAGGATGGCCTGGATTTTGACCAAACAGGAAAGCTTGGCGTAGGTGCCTGTATAACTGTAATTGGCCAAGTAATAGAAACCCCCGGCGCAAAGCAGCCCTTTGAAATTAAAGCAGCTTCTATAAATCTAGAAGGTGAATGCCCAAGCAACTATGTACTACAAAAGAAGCGCCACGGCTTCGAATTTCTTCGTACTATTCCTCACTTACGTCCGCGCACCAATACTTTTTCTGCTGTGTTTAGGGTGCGGTCGCTGGCAGCTTATGCGATACATGAGTTTTTCCGTCAGCGGAATTTTGTTTATATTCACACGCCTATTCTTACAGGTACCGACGGCGAGGGTCATGGAGAGATGTTCCAGGTAACAACCCTTCCTTTGACCGATGTGCCTAAGAACGAAGAAAAAGCTGTAGATTTTTCCAAGGATTTCTTTAGCCGCGGAGCATATCTTGCAGTTACTGGTCAGTTGGATGTAGAGCCATTTATTATGGCTTTTAGAGATGTGTATACTTTTGGCCCTACATTTAGGGCAGAAAAATCCACCACCACTACTCATGCGGCAGAGTTTTGGATGATAGAGCCAGAAATGGCCTTCGCGGATTTGGATAACTATATGGAAACCGCTGAAGCTATGCTGAAATATGTAATCAATTATGTATTAGAACATGCCCCAGAAGAAATGGCGTTTTTCGAGCAGTGGGTTGAGCCTGGTTTATTAGAAAGACTAAAAGCCGTTGCAGGCGCTGAGTTTGTACGGTGTAGCTATACCAAGGCCATTGAGCTGCTGAAAGCCTCAGGCAGAGAGTTTGAATATCCGGTGGAATGGGGTCTGGATTTACAGAGGGAGCACGAGCATTATATCTGCGAAGTTTACGATGCCCCGGTATTCCTTACAGATTATCCACGTGATATAAAAGCATTCTATATGCGGGTAAACGATGACGGCAAAACCGTGGCAGCGGCGGATCTGTTGGTGCCTGGAGTTGGAGAGCTAGTTGGCGGCAGCCAAAGAGAAGAAAGACTTGATATATTGCAAGAGCAAATAAGCCGCTTTGGACTAAAGTCAGAAGATTACGAAGAATATATAGATTTACGCCGCTTTGGCGGAGTAAAACATGCCGGATATGGTATGGGGTTTGAGCGATGCATTATGTACCTTACTGGGATGAAGAATATCCGAGACGTTGTGGCATATCCTCGGACTTTTGGGCAGATGGGATAAAAGATACAATTGAAAAGCGCAGAGCATATGAAACCATATGTTCTGCGCTTTTTTAAAAGGAGGAAAACAATCACAGATATCGTAAGGGGTGATATCTTTTAATCGTCATCTCGTTCTGCTGGATATTCTTCATATGCGCTCCTATATCCTTCTTCTTCACGTGGAGGATCGAAGCGCTCGCCGCCTTCCATCATTTCATAATCAAATTCGAATGGAATGAAATCGTTATTCATTGTGGAAATGGAGGTTAATGTACGGCTGGATAGTTCAAATGTCAAATGAGCCTCGCGACCGGTTTCATCTGTAGCGAGGAAGACTACAGAAGCATCTCGGTCAAAATTGCCGTTACCTGCGTATAACAATACTGCAAATGCACTGTCAAATACCAGATCAACTACTACTGTTGTATTAAAATGTCTTTGGGCATATACCATGGCCAGTTGACTTATTTCCTCTATTTCCTGAGGAGAAACATGTGCCTCAAAAGCGGACTCCCAATCTCCATCCCATTCGCGATCTATATATTCTTGCGTAGACATATAGTGTGGTAGTGGGCGATTGAGCGCTGCCGGGGCCATCTTCCAAATATTAATCCGCTGACCGGTGACGGCGTCTATTACGAAATAAAAACGAGCGGGTGTGTAGATAAAGTCACGGAACAATCCCTCCATATCAGCATTTACATCTTCAAAATCTTCGCCTGCTTCTAGTCGGGCCGAAAACACTTCGTTTATCTCTCTAAGCTGCGCCCTATCCTCTAAGGTGTTTCTTCTGGTAACGGATACAGCCCCATTCCATAGGCTTCGTGTTACATGTTCCCAATCCGAAAACTCAAGCTCTACATACATACCATCTATGCTTTCGCCAAAAATATCCTGGATATATCTAGCGCCAATCTGCGCGGCATCTTCAAGGGATAATGCCGCAGGACTTAATTCCATCTCCTCAAAGGTGGTGTTAATCGTTGTAAGATTAAAGGTTTGGGAGTTATTTGATAACGGCACCTCATCAGGGGTAACCGGGGCTTCCGTACTGTTATCTGATGTGGATTGATAAGTATTTGAATTGTTGTTTGTTGACGCATGAATGGCCTCGTCGCTGCCGCATCCGTAAAGCAGCGCAGTTACCACCACCATAGCCAATACTGTTGTTAATGCTTTCATAAGATTTTGTTGCTTCATTTGCATGTTCCTTCCGAAATAATTTATGCAGGCCTCACAGTGGATATATTAGTTGGGATATGTTTTGAAAATATTATGTAGATATTATGGAGTTGTAAATTAATTTGATCCTTGTCTACAAATCTATACCAAGTACCACTTTTGCCTGCTCTTTTAATCCAATTAGATGGTCGTGCATTTCAAATAATTCCATTACAGTAACTATTTGTGTGAATAGCTTCTTGCTTTCTTCTGCTTTCCCGAGCCAGCCAAGAGTCGCTGCTTTTAGCCACAGGATAAATGGCAGGCGGTATAGGTTATGGTTTTTTATACATACTTTAATCCCGACATCGCATACTTCAATTGCCTCATTAAGCCTGTCGTCCTCTCCCAAATACCTTGCCAAGTTCATTATTATCGTGGGATATTCGCGCCCCATTTCATCATTGTCTATACAATGGTTATCGAAGTTGAGCTTTAGTTCATACATAATATCCACCGCTTTATCCGTTTTTCCTTCTTCGCTGTAAGATACAGCCAGTCGGCTAATAATCGTACGGTCCTGCTTGGATAGGTAATAGTCGCGGATATTCTTTATATTAAATGTTGGGATGGTTATTTTTATAGCATCGGACAGTATTGATCTTACCTCTAAGGATGTTGACCTTTTGTTGATAGCGTTGGTGGCTTTAAGAATTAAGATATTTTGACGGTTTAGCTCATTTTGCATATATTTTTCATTGTTTTCCAGTTGTTGTATCAGATCATCTATTTTACTTACTACAGGGTCTTTCTGGTCGTATGTTTGAAAGGTTAGTAAATTATCTAGCTCGTTAAGGATTTTGAGGGCGTCTGCCATTTCTTCATCGTGGAAAAAGTCGGTAATTTTGTGTGGGGCGAAGCCCAGCTTTTCTAATAAATTTTCTAAAGTTTTATTGTTGGGCATGACTTTGCCACTTTCTATTTTGGATAGGGTGGCTCTGTCTATTATGGGGAAGGCCAACTCTTCTTGGGTCAGGCCTTTTTGCTTACGTAAACGTTTTATAAGTGAACCTACGTTGTAGTTTGCCATTCTTGCCTCCGATATTTTGTAAAGCTGTGATGCTATTAAATGTGATTATGACATGTTTGCGGCTTTTTTCAAGGCTTTGATGCGTAAAGCAATATGCAAAGGTTCTACGTATCTGTATAAATAAAGAGAAATTAATTTTGAAGGAGCAGTAAAATGAAAGGCAAAAACTTATTATTGATAGTAACATCTGTTGCAATGATTATTCTGGGGGGATACGCATTAGTGATAGATTTGCTTGATTTCGCAGCTACAGAGCAAAGTCTGAGGATTATTAGCTCACTAGCAGCATCCGCTAGTTGCGTTGTTGCTGGTTTTTTCGGTATTTTATCCATATCAAGAAAAAGAATTTTACATGTAGGTATTTTACTATTATTGATTACCATTATTGACGTTGTGGTGGGTGTGGGCTTCTTCGATATGAGTCTTTTTCATCTTACACTTTTTATTTGGCCAATTCTATATTTATTAGGCTGGCGCATATCAGACAGAAAATGAGCGCGTTCATCAATATCATCTTTTACACAGGATGAAAAATACATTTTTAAATTTGCAGGGGGTGTACGTATTGCAGCGAATAGTTTTTTTGCGACATAGTGAACCTGATTACTCATTTGTTAGAGAAAGGAATTATATTGGTCATGGGGTTGATTTAGCCCAACTTACCGAAAATGGCATTACAATTGCTGAAAATGTTTCGTTTGACAATAGATTAGACAATGCCGAAATAATAGTTTCTTCTCCATATACACGGGCTTTGCAAACAGCAGCGATTATATCTAAAAATAGGCAGTTAGATATAAGAATCGAAGTAGATTTGCATGAGTGGATGCCTGATTTGTCTTTTCAATATTCGTCTAAAGAAGAATCACTAAAAGCAAGTGAACTATGTTCTGAGTACAAAGGAGTATGCCCGAACGATAGTGAAATAAAGTTTGAAAACCTCATAGCTGTATTTAACCGCGCTAAAAATGCGCTTTTGCGTTATAGAAAATACAAAAAAATCATTGTTGTAACGCATTGTATTGTTATGCGCCAATTCTCTTTTGCACCTGAGATTCCTTTTGGAGGAATATCAGAGATTGATTTTGACGAG
>WRAN01000010.1 GCA_009780185.1 Defluviitaleaceae bacterium
TGTGGCTAGTGTATGTATCTATATGCCCCGATACTTTGGCCATAAGCTATTTTTGGAAAATTGTAGACAAACCGCAGAATATGCTATAACATAGCAATAGGAGCTAACGGCAGGGAATTATTCCAGCCGAAATAAGAAGCAAGTAGGAAAAGCAAGAGAAGTAAGTAAGAAAAGCAAGAAAAGAAGTAAATGAAAAAAGGCAACTGCGGAACCATTGAGATTCGCACCCTCAATGGCGCCTGAAGGGATGAGGAAACATCGCCTCCAGACACAGGTATACACCTGCTACCGCAGCCCACGAAGTATATAACATTCACTGCCCCTCTTCAAGCTTGAATTCCCCTCCAAGCTAGAGGTTGGCGGCTGGTATTGTTGTATGCGCGTATGCTGTCGGCAAGCCGATTGTATTATCTATGTAACGCTACATAAATTTGATTTTGAGTTTATTGAGCGCGAAGGCGATGACGATGTGTAAATACACAGAGTCTCCCTTCGCGCTTTTTGCTTGTCGTTAGCTTACTACTAATAAAGGGAGGCAGTACAATGAAACTGGAGGTAAAGCACAGGATTGATGAGTTGGGTAGGATTCTAATCCCTAAGCAGCTAAGAACAGAACTGGGTGCAAGCACAGGGGACACGCTAGTAATCAGCTATGAGGATGGCATGGCAACTATGCGGCTGGGAGAAAGCAATCCGGATGACGACAGCGTTATAACATGTGAGGAAGTAAGCGGAAAAGGCAAAGTGGAAAGGTATTTGTGTATGTCGTGTCAGGAAATAAAAGATCGAGATGAAGTTAGTGTTGTTGCTGAAATCGCGTAGTAAAAAGCACACAAAAGCAAATCAATAGTAAAAAACTCAGGAAAAGCAAGGGGCGCTCTAAATGCGCCCCTTCACTTTATCAAGCTGCATAATTGTTGGGCAATAGAATGGGAAATGAAAATATATCCTAACGTATCGAAAAAAGATAAAAAATAGCGAAATATAGTTGCATTGGAAATAATCATACGGTATGATAACCAAAAAATAGCAAATGAGCGCTTATTTAGCTTTGCGTGCACAGCAAAGCTAAACCGAAGATTATAATTTATTTCTTACACAAAAGGGAGGAAGCAATGAGAATTTCAACTCATGAGAAGATGCAAAAGAAGAAAGTGAAAGACATGCTAATGAGACTTGTATGCCTATTGTTGGCGATAGTCATGATTGTGTCACTAAATAGCTCAGCCATGGCGCATGATAGTGTCCCATCAGATATAGGCGAATCCCATACAAATGGCTTATCTGATGTAACACTAGAATTTTGCGATAACTGGGACGATGATTTTGACTTCGATTCATTATTCGAATCACTAGAATTAATTGAATCGCCTGAACTGACTGAAACAGCAATGATATATTACTTCGGTTGGGACGGGACTACAGTAAGAGAAGTCCCACTGGATTATTTAGATGGGGCATTGATATCCGATTCCAACTATCACGGCATAACAGCCCTTGAAGCGGATGAAGATGATTTAGATATCGTTGTGCTGTACTATTTCGGCGACGAAGAACCAGTAGTACGCGGCGTTCTGGCAGAGCGTCTTGATGAAGCGATACTTGAACATATGAACTGGGATGGAACTTCTCCATTCGAGCCTTCAAGCGAACCTTATGAAATTGCAATAATGTACTACTTTGACTGGGATTCTGATGAGCCTCAGGTTATGAATATTGATGGGTTTTACGAGTTGGTTTACCCATCTCTATATATGGAAGCAGGTAACAACTATAACCTTGATTCTACTGGCATAACCCCATTCAATGTAGCAACTCTAAACTTATCTGCAAGCTCCTGGACATCATCATTCAATGCCAGCAGCACCACGATACAAGTAACTTCCAACAGGCAATGGACTATAAATAATGGCAATCTAGGATGGGTAAGGGTTGAAAACATAACCCCAGCAAACCGCACAGGTAACGGGTCTTTTAGGCTAACAACGTCCCCCAACCCCGGTACCCAATCCAGAAGTGGAACCATAACAGTAACAGCCCCAGGTGCACCAACGCGTACCATAAGTGTAACCCAGCAGGGTCATCCTCCGTCACTTACTCTTAGCACATCTTCCTGGAGTCCAACATCCGCAGCATCTTCGGCGGTAGTGACTGTAAATGCCAATGGCACATGGTCAATATCAAGCAATCAATCATGGCTGACAATCACAAACATAACCCCATCGACTCGAACCGGCGGCGGGTTTTTTACAATGAACGCACCTGCAAATCCTAATTCATCTACAAGATCGGCAACTGTATCGGTTACAGTACCTGGTGTCCCTACAAGGACTATAACCGTAACCCAGGCAGCACATCAGGCCAACCTTGCAGTATCCTCATCAGGCTGGCACCTCCAGACTCACCACTCAAGCCAGGCGACAGTAAACGTCACATCCAATGGCAACTGGACGGTATCCAGCAACGCCACGTCATGGCTGACTGTATCACGGTCAAGCGGCAGTGGTAACGCATCCTTTGTGATGAGCGCATCTGCAAATACTGGCTCGACAGCAAGAAATGGAACGATAACAGTATCAATTCCAGGGGTAGTAACGCGAACAATTCCCGTATCCCAAGCAGCAGAAGCCGGAAGTCTAAGTCTATCCCTAAGCACCTGGACTCCGTCAAACTTTGCGGATAGCATAAATGTAAATGTATTTTCCAATAGAGCCTGGAATGTATCCAGCAACGCAACCTCATGGCTGACAGTATCTCCGGCAAGCGGTAGTAATAACGGCTCCTTTACAATCAACGCCACAGCCAACACCGGCGCTAACTCACGAACTGGCACGATAACCGTAACAGCTACCGGGGCACCAACGCGTACAATTTCCGTATCCCAAGCCGGAGTGCAAATCCAAAACTTTACGCTAACCTTCATGTTAAATGGAGGGAGTGGAATCCCAACAACAATGACCGTACCATCTGGGACGCTAGTTGGCACAGCTCTTATGCCTTTACCAACACCGCAAAGAACAGGATATACATTTATGGGATGGTTTGATTTCCAGCAAATCGGGATGTCATCATTTGATGAAGATATGTTGGATATGGATTTATATGGCGTTGATTTTGATTTAAATATATATGAGTATGAAAGTGGCAGCTTTGGAGGCTATGTAACCAATGAAGCTTACTCAATTGAACCGTTTAGCGTTGCAATTGGGTCTTTCGTTGTCACAGGCAATAGAACATTACATGCCCATTGGTTTAGACGTTTTGAAGTCACTTTTGTTGGCAATGGAGGTACAGTAACGGAACAGAGGCGGTATGTAGTTCCAGGAGCGGCAATAGGGCATCTACCAACTGCTACAAGGACTAATTTTACTTTCCATGGGTGGTCAACTGCTCCAGACAGAAATGAAATGGTTGATTATACAATGAGGGTAAACAGAGATATGAGACTCTATGCCAGATGGGCCGTGACGATAACCTTTAACCCCATGGGAGGTTATCTAAGTCAAGCAAACAGCACCCGGACTGTTGTGCCAGGTTCGCTGATGCAAGGCGGCGCTTTTCCTACGCCAACGAGGCAAGGCACTTCACTTGGGCGTAGGTTTGTAGGCTGGTATGATGCTATTGTTGGGGGTAATAGAGTACACGCGACCAGTCTTTCTCCAAGCAGCAACACTACTCTTTTTGCAAGATGGGAATCGAATATTGATCAAACCAGACATTTAGATTTTTGGTATTGGTCAAACACCATATTCATACCTTTAGAGGTGGCTCCGAGTCTTGATCTTGCATTTTGGCGCCCAGCTATGGATAGGGGCAGGTTAAGCTGGAATAGAAGTGACGCCCCAGTACACTTTTATATTGACCATTCGTCAAGCTATATTGTTAGAGCTGAACCTCGGTGGGATAGTGATCATCTTGGGTGGTTACAGTTCGGAGGTAATCAAACAGGCAATCAACTTACAAAAATAGAGATATACTTGAACTCTCGCAGTATAGTTGAACATTATTATGATGATGGAGCAAGTGACTTCATAACACTTGACGGATTGATTGAACGTGTGATGGCTCATGAGTTAGGACATGTTGTTGGTCTTTCAGATAACCCACCCACAATTTTCTCTTTAATGTTCATACCAAGTTATGCAATTGGAATATTAGGGCCAACTGACTACGATATAGAAAGTGTAAAAATGATATATGACTAATAAATAGGCGTAAAAAAATTATCATATCTATGTATAGATGTGTTTGAAGACACTTCAAGGCATCTCTAATATCAAGATAAGGAGAAGCATATATGAAAAAAGGCATTAGTTCATTTGTAATAATTTTATTTTTATCTTTTGCTCTTGTGGCGTGCGCACAAACCAGTGTAATAACAGAGTATGTGCCTACAGG
This sequence comes from Defluviitaleaceae bacterium, assembly GCA_009780185.1. Taxonomy (GTDB): domain Bacteria; phylum Bacillota; class Clostridia; order Lachnospirales; family WQUN01; genus WRAN01. The sequence continues at coordinate 4,399 of WRAN01000010.1, forward strand.
ATTACTCCGGATTCGCACTGATATAAACCAAATTGCCCGTGGCGCAACACATATTGTTCACGCAGAGGTTTTAGATAATAGAGTTGAAAGAATAAATACCTATATGGGTAGTGGGTACGTTATAGGATTCAATAATGAAATAAGAGAGGTTGATATATCAAGGTATTATGAAATTGTAACAATTTATCGACTCAGTGTTTTAGAGGTATTTAAAGGGGACGTTGAAGTAGGTGATATATTGGAGCTTGGTCAAAGAGGCGGGAGATTAGGCAATTATGAGCTCATTAATGAGCGTAAAATCCCAATTGCATATGGTGATGAGTTAATATTCTTTATGCGATGTTTTACAGATGAAGGTTTTGGTCATCTGCCTTTATTATTAGAATCATCTAGCCAAGCCGTATATCATATCCCAGCTCCAGGCGCAGACGGAAGCGCAGTACTTGAGAGCTTTACCCCAGACAATGAACTGATATTAACTGTGAGTGACTTAGAACGGTTTGTAGAGGAATTTGGGGGGAGAGGCCCAATTCCCACTCCAACACCGGCTCCTGGCGGACTACTATCATTAAACATCTTCAACAACGGCAAAGGCGGCTCCCCAAGTAGCCCAAACGCAAACCTAGCACAATCAGGTACCATCCGCATATGGACACAACTTGACGGCGTAAACACGCCACTCCCACTTAGTGCAGCAATAACCGCAATAGACGAAAATGATAACGATGCAATGGAATTTGTCCGCTTAAACCAAAGATGGGCAGCAAATCAAGGCTGGCTGGAAGATTTCAACTATATAGACATAAATAAAAACGGCCAATGGGAGACAATCACACTATCAATAACAGTATTTGACCAAACAATTGAAGCCATACTTGTCAACAGCCTGTATACCCCAGAAACAGCACCATATTTCCACACCCAGGTTTTTGAGGAAGATTGGCGTACACATATCGTGATTTGGTTCTACCAAGGCGGGCCGAGGTACACCAATACACACCGAGTAGTGATTGACGATATTGTGTTGTATGTAGATGGAGAACGCGCAAATATCCGAGATTTTGCCAGCAATGTCGCTCCTCACCAAGTAGACATCCCATCATTGCAGATACGAAGGGATTTGGATTGGCAGGAGATGACGATTATAGTCACCGAACTTGGTCAGACAATTACTCATACCTTTACTAACTAGAGCGAAACTGTTTGCACTAAAAGACCCCTCAATCTATGAGGCAATATTCATAGGCTGAGGGGTCTTACATATTGATAATACCTGGATTTGCCATTACTTGAAGGCCGTCACCAAAAATACTACAATGACTTTGCAATCAATAATATGCAAAGGAATGATGGCATTGGCTAAATTTGATTTCATTATTAGGGATATAAATCCTGGAGAAATTGAAACGGTAGCGGACTTACTGTCCACTGGATACTATCACGATAAATTCTTCAAATGGTCGGTTGATTGTGATGATAGCCGACATAGAATTGTTGCTAATTATTATAAAATTTATCTTGGCGCAGCTGGGTGCGTATCCCATGTGGTGGAGAGCCCAACAATGGGCATGATAGGCGCTTCGGTTTGGCTTCCTCATGATGTGGATGGCGGGATTTATCATGAAACTGATAAAGTTGTAGGGGAATATGCCCCGCAGTTTCGTGCTGTTAGTGATAGATCTCACGACAGTGAGCCGCCCATGGCGCCTTTTTATCAGCTTGTGGGTTTTGTGGTGCTTCGCGAGGCTCAGGGGATGGGTGTAGGCGGAGCGCTATTAAAATATCATCTTGATATTCTTGACGCGGCGGGGATACCTACTTATCTGGAGGCCAGCACCCCTTATTTTGGTGGTGGGGTGTATGGAAAGTTTGGCTATCAGCCAGTGGGTGAGCTTATGGTATTTGCTGATACTGCTGTGTTATATCCTCTTTGGAGGCCTGCCGGAAGGGAGAAGGAAAGCCTTTGTCCCAATCATCAAAACCGGGTGGTGAGCTTTGGCGGTCACAAATGGCGAGTATTGGATGAGCGAGATAATAAGGTTTTGCTGCTGTCAGAAAAAATTATACTCCCGAATAAGTACCATGATGTATTTGAAAATATAACCTGGGCGGATTCTGATGTGCGTAAGTTCCTTAACTCTGATTTTTATAGTGAGTTTACAGAGGCGGAGCAGAAGCAGATAGTTGAAACACAGGTATCTAATTGTGGCAATCCGTGGTATTGCCTTGATGGTGGTGGGGATACAAGGGATAAAATTTTTCTTTTGTCTGTACAGGAAGTGGTACGATATTTAGGTGGACAGCTAAAAAGCTCAAATAATAAATTCTTTATAGACGATGAATATAATGATGCGCGAAAGGCCACAAATACGGATAATCTTCCATCTAGATGGGTGCTTAGGACTCCAGGAAACTTACCCTATCTTGTTACTATAGTCACTTTAGAAGGCAAAATTGCCATGACTGGGGATTTTGTTAATCGTTCTAGTTCAGAGCTGTTTAAAGTAGGGGTTCGCCCTGCATTGTGGGTGAGGAGTATCTGAATTTAAAACATGCGGCATAAAGATCAGCAAGAGGGCACATAGAATTTATTGTTTGACATTATTAGCGTAGGAATGTATTCTATACGTAATATTGACAAAATTCACCACCAATTTGTGTAATGCTACTTTCCACAACAAAATTTATCTTGTTTATACATACACAATGAAGGGGGGACTTGTATGATTGTGCTTGCTAAGAACTGAAAGTCTTAGGCAAATTTATAATAGCGCAAAAGGGAGGACATACAAATGTTTAAAAGGAAATCAATAATGATCATCACTTGCTTGCTTTCGCTTATCCTCACGATGACACCTATTACTGTTGTCGCGGCACAGGAGCATATTATCGCTAATGAACCTGCAGCAGATGCGTTATCACTTTGGGTTATGCCCCCAGACATGTTGTATCTGTATAGATGGGCAGATGTATTTGTATCAAATGAGCATGAACTTAGAAATGCAATATGCACTTCACAGTATCAATACCCGGAACCACTTGTAATAGAGCTTATTAATGATATTGAGCTATCAGCATGGTCATCTTTAATTATTGGTAATAGCCAATACGTTGCGCTTGTTGGGCACTACACGATATCTATACCGGAACATTCTTTTGGGCCAGTCATCTCTGTTCATAGTGGAGGAAAGTTGACTTTGGCTCGTGGTATAACTGTTTCAAGAACGAGCAGTAATTATTTTAGCAGTGACAGTGGCAATATATATGTAGATAACGGATATTTAACAATGGCTTATGAGGCAAGAGTTGAAAATGCTCAGGGTTTTGGTGTGGTTTTGCACAATAGTGTATTCAATTTTGTCAGCGGATTAATACAATTTAATCATGGTGGCGGTGTATCATTTCACAATTCCACATTTAATAATTTTCAGGGTAGGATTGTAAACAATAGCGGCAATGGCGTGGTTGCTAGCGGCGGCTATTTTACAATGTTTGACGGATGGATTAGTGGCAATACAAGCGATGGTTTAGCCTATAATGGGGTGCTTTTACGTGACAACACTACTTTTAATATGATGGGCGGTACAATTGATTCTTTTGAAACAGGAGTACGCCTTGGAGTTGGCTTTCCGCTTGTGCCGCGGCCGCCTATTGCATTTGACATGTTTGGTGGATCTATACGTAACAATGTAAATGGTGTTTACGTAAGCCCTTATAATGTATTTCGCATGATGTCTGGGGCAATTGAAGATAATCATGGCCGCAGCGGGGTTTTTGTAAGAGGTTCCAGATTTTATATGTTTGGCGGATTTATACGGAACAATTCCAGCGATAATGAACCTTTTGGCCGTCAAATGGGTGGCGGGGTAACTGTCTATGCTTCGCCTTTTGGAACGCCTTCAGTATTTACAATGTTTGATGGGAGAATAGAGAAAAATAATGCCACAAATGAAATACTTAGCGGGAATGGCGGAGGTGTGCATATCGATGGAAGCTCCTTCATAATGAGGGGTGGCGTAATATGCAGTAACACTGTTGAAGGTGTTGGTGGTGGTGTAGGAATGCAACATCAGGGGTCGTCACCTTGGCAGCAGTTGTTTGTTATGTACGGGGGCGTAATAGAAAATAATACAGCTAGATCTGGTGGCGGCTTATTTCTTGCTAGCCGCGGGCCTGGTAATCGTATTATTAATGGTACTATCCGCAACAACACTGCGACATCGGATGTGGCAGGGGGCATATCTGTCATGTTTGCGGATTTGTATATAAATAATTCAGCAATTATTGACAATCAAGCCCGCAATGGCGGCGCTGGAATCATGGCTGGTTTTTCATCCAGGCTTGAGATCACTAACAGCACAATTGCAGATAATACTGTCACTGGCGCTAGATTACCCGATTTTCATCCGAGTGATGGTTCAGGCGGCGGTATAATTTTATTTAACCAATCTGAATTAGTTATGCACAGCGGCCGTATTACCGGAAATACCGCATACACTGACGGCGGAGGTATTTGGGCAAATGACTTATCCGACATAACTATTGGTGCAGATGTAGTATTTTCAGATAACCAAGCCTCAAGAGCCTTTAACCGTCTGCCGGAAGACGACGCGCTTTACCATGCCAACATCCACGCCACACAGTGGACAGCACCATTTACTCAAGGCTTTAATAACTTTGATATCAGCTACACGCGGGGTACGCCTTTTGTTGAAGGTAGCAGGATTTTTAGCCTTACTATAGGCGACGTAGAAGGCGTTATAGACCAAAGTGCAAAAACCATCACTTTCCATATCTTAAATACTGATCTTATCAACGGGAGATTTGTAGGGACTGTAGATCAACTTATTGCCGACGGCTCCGTTGCAATGTTTTATGTAAACGGACAGGAATGGCCGATACAAGAAGGTCAGTTGGCTGGTTTCTCTTCCGGCGATAAGGTTTTTATAGAAGATGGGATTGTGTACGATCTTGTTATCATCCCAATGCCGGGCCGTATATCACGGTTGACGGTTGGAGGTATAGAGGGCGTAGTTGATCAAGAAGCGGAAACAATTACGTTTTATGTTCCCTCGAGCCGACTTGTAAATGGCAGATTTGTAGGTTTTATAAATGAGTTTTACGCGGACTGCAATGTAGCACGTTTTTGGGTACTAGGTAACGAGTGGCCTCTGATGCAGGGACAGGAGGCAGGCTTCAGTAGTGGTGACAGTGTTTATGTTAATTCTGGGGTTGTATACACCCTAATTGTTGTTCCTGTTTAGCACCGATACATTGTTAGTATAAGTAAGAGGCCCTAGTGGGGGTATTTTCCTCACTAGGGCTTTTTTATGCTATAATCCTGAAGAAAACCTTAGAACAAGTCTTAGGAAAAAGGAAGGACAACCCCATGATTGATAATCTTCGAAAAAAAATAGAAACCGCTCTAGCTGAGGCCAAAGACATGACTGCCCTAGAAAATTTGCGGGTAAGCATACTGGGCAAAAAGGGCGAAATCACAGACTTATTAAAATCTCTTGGTCAGCTTCCTAAAGAAGAGCGCGCACAAGCTGGACAAGCTGCCAATGAGCTTAGAGACTGGGCAACCCTGGCTATAAAGTCTGCCATTGATGATATGGCTCAAGTCCAGCAGCAAAATGCCTTGGCAACTGAGTCCATTGACGTTACCCTTCCAGGGCGCAGGCGCAAGATTGGCCGCTTGCATCCTATTTCTGTTACCCATAAAAAGCTGGAAGATTTATTCGTAAGCCTTGGCTTTAATATATTAGAAGGCCCTCATATTGAGACCGTATACAATAACTTTGATGCCCTCAACACCCCTCACAACCACCCTTCGCGGGATGAGGCGGATACTTTCTATTTTAATGATAATTTGCTTCTTAGATGCCATACATCACCAATGCAGGTGCGTGTAATGGAAGCTCAGGCTCCCCCTATACGTGTGGTTATTCCAGGGATGACATACCGCCGGGATGAAATAGACGCAACCCATACTCCGGCCTTCCATCAGATGGAAGGGCTTGTAATAGACAAGGGTATAACATTTGGGGATTTAAAGGGTATGCTTGAGCTTATTGTTAGGCATATATTTGGGCCGGGGACGGCCATACGCTTACGCCCCAGTTATTTCCCCTTTACAGAGCCTAGCGCAGAGGTGGATGTTACCTGCTATTCCTGTAAGGCTAAGGCTCCTGAAGGGTGCCGGGTATGTAAGGGCAGCGGCTGGGTAGAGCTTTGGGGCTGCGGCATGGTACACCCCAATGTACTGCGTATGTCAGGTATTGACCCAGAAGTGTATACAGGCTATGCATTTGGCCTTGGAACAGACCGGATAACCTCGGCAATAAACGGGATTACAGACCCACGGCTATACTTTGACAATGATATGCAGTTCCTTAGTCAGTTTTGATGATTGGAACAACCCCGATTTTAGTATAAGAAAGGTGTAGAACACATGAATATTCCTATGTCATGGCTAAAGGCCATAATTCCCATAGAAGATACGGCGGAAGCCTTTGCGGAGAAAATAACCAACGCAGGTATGGCGGTAGAGGCCATAACCCAGCCGGATGCTGAAATTTCTGGTGTGGTGGTAGGTCAGATTAAATCACTCACTCGCCACCCTGACGCCGACAGGCTTTGGGTAACCCAGACAGATATCGGCAGTGAGGTGCTACAGATTTGCACCGCCGCCGACAATCTCAAGGAAGGGGATTATGTCCCTGTGGCTGTCCATGGTGCCAACCTTGCAAATGGCCTCAAGATTAAGAAGTCTAAAATGCGTGGGCAAGAGTCTAACGGGATGTTAGTTTCTGTGGAAGAGCTGGGCTATACCAGAGATGATTACCCGGAAGCTCCAGAGGACGGGATTTATGTGTTTTCCCAGGCATATTCTTTGGGCATAGACGCAAAGCCTATCTTTGGGCTGGATGAGGCTGTGTTGGAGTTTGATATCCTTTCTAACCGCCCGGATTGCAATGCCGTTATAGGTATTGCGCGGGAGGCGGCGGCTCTTTATTCCCAGCCTTTTGTGGCCCCTGCTATTAATGTAAAAGAAGAAGGCCCAGGGCATATTACCGATTATGTAACGGTGGATGTCCAAGATACTGACCGCTGTCCCAGGTATATTGCCCGTGTCGTGACAGATGTTGTGGTTGGCCCTTCTCCAAGCTGGCTTCGCCGCAGGCTTAACATGGCGGGGATAAGGCCTATTAATAATATCGTGGATATTACCAACTATGTAATGGTGGAATACGGCCAGCCTCTTCATGCCTTTGATATCAACACGGTGGCGCGTATGAATGAGAAGTATGGTGTAGTGGTGCGTACAGCAGCTGATGGGGATAAATTTACAACCCTGGACGGCGAAGAGCGTACTCTTACAGAATCTACACTAATGATTGCGGACTATAAAAAGCCCATAGGTATTGCCGGGATAATGGGTGGAGACAATTCCTGTATTACAGATAATACCAAGACAATCCTCTTCGAATCCGCAAATTTTGACTCTGCCAATATACGCCTAAGTGCCCGTAAGCTTGGGATGCGTACAGATGCTTCCGGCCGTTATGAAAAAGGCCTTGACCCTAACTTATCTCTTGTTTGTGTAAACCGTGCAATGGAGTTAATAGAAGAGCTAGGCTGCGGAAAGGTAGTACCTGGGATGGTGGATGTATATCCTAATCCTCGCACTGTTAAGACCATCGCCTTTACCCCAAAGAAAATCAAAGAACTGTTAGGGATTGAGACTCTTTCCGCTAATGATATCTGTGCCTATCTTACTCGGGTGGGTATAGAAACAAGGCCTACTGACACCAACGGCGAGTATATGGCTATAATTCCTACCCACCGGGCAGATATTTCAGGCTCAGCCGACCTTGCGGAAGAGGTAGCTCGGTTTTATGGGCATAATAATATACCCTCTCGGTATGTACAGAGGGTTGATGGAAAACAGGAATCGACGTCCTATGGCCCTTCTTGTACGCTTGTGAATACCATTAAAGATGCCGCTGTGGCTCTGGGCTATTACGAAGCTAAAACCTTCCCATTTGACAGTGTTAAGGTTTTTGACAAGTTACTGCTCCCTGATGACCATAAAGACCGTAACGCTATGGTTATCAGAAACCCATTAGGGGAAGATATGGGGATAATGCGTACCCTTTCTTTGAATGGCTTGCTTGAGAGCCTTGGGCGGAATGATAGTAATAGCAACGAATCGGCGTACCTGTTCGAGCTTGCCAGGACTTATCACCCTAATAAAGAGGGCGAGGATGCAAGTTCTCCTTACGAGCCTTTCTTTTTAACGCTTGCGGCATTTGGGCCGGATATGGATTTTCTTTCTATCAAAGGTGATGTTGAGGAAATATTGGCGGCTTTAAATGTTGTCGGTATCGGCTTTGCCCGCCATCAACTTCCCTTTACCCACCCCGGCAAGACTGCTCTAATCCAGGTGCTGCCGGGCAGAGGGCAGAACCATCCTCCGGCACCCATCGGCTATATAGGAGAGCTACACCCACAAGTATGTGAGAACTACCAGATAAACAAGAAGGCATATATCGCTGTGCTGTGTATGGAGGCACTTGGGGAGCTTGCTCTTGGGGCACGACGCTTCAAGGTTCCTTCTATTTTCCCGGCATTGACTCGTGATATAGCTCTTGTTGTACCGGAAGCTGTGACAGCGGCGGAAGTGGAGTTGGCAATCCGTGAGCGTGGGGGTTCTCACCTTGAAGATGTTAAGCTCTTTGATGTATATCAAGGTAAGCAAATCGCGGAAGGTTATAAGTCCATGGCCTATGCCCTACGCTTTAGGGCAAATGATCGTACCCTTGCCGACAAGGATGTACAAAAACCATTGCGGTTGATAGTGGATAATCTTACTAAAAAGCTCGGTGCTGAAGTACGAGATGCTGTAAAAAAGGCGTAAGACCGTGGGGCTTCACCCCACACCCCATAAGCTTTTTGAAAAAAGCTTAACCAAAAACCTTAATAAAAACCGTGCCTTGCACGGTTTTGGGACGTGTATTTGGAATCCTGATTCAATGAAATGAGGGTGGTATGCAGTATATCTATCTACTTCCGGCGGCGTTTTTTGCACCGATTATCCATGAATGGGTAAAGGCTTTATGCAGTACGTTCCAGGGTGATCCAACCCCAAGGAATACAGGGTATCTTACTGCCAACCCTTTTAAATATTTTGAGCCCATTGGCTTTTTGTTTGCGATGGCCTTTGGGTTTGGATGGGGTAATCCCACCCCTACTACCGCCCTGCATTACCGAGACAGGAAGCGGGGGGTACTTGTTACCTATCTGACTCCGGTGTTGGTTAATTTTTTGCTGGGTATCGGGTCGGCGGCCTTGGTTGGGATTATTGCAGTGCGGGCTATGCCTATAAGCGACCCCAATATTCTGTTCCTTCTGATTCGCTTTTCACATCCTGAAAGCAGCCTCGTAATTATAAGCCTTGTATTGCTGGCTAATTTCGCGTTTATTAATATAAATCTGGCGCTGTTTAATCTTATTCCAGTGTATCCTCTTGCTGCCAATAAGATTTTATTGCAGTTTTCACGCCCAGACACAATTGCAAGGCTTAATCACTATGAGAAAACACTTCAGGTTTTCTTGATTTTAGCCCTTGTACCGTGGTTTGGGGGCGTAGGCCCCCTTGCACGGTTATTTTGGCCTGTTTCCTTCCGGATTATCGGCTTTGTATGGGGGATTGTAGTGTAAATGGAAATAAAGCTTGATGCCTATGAAGGGCCTATGGATTTGCTTGTTAGGCTTATTCAGCGTAATGAAATTGATATTTACGATATCCCTATAGCCCAGCTAACGGCTCAGTACCTGGATGCGGTAGATGCGTTAAAAGATGATGACAGTTATGATATGGATCAAATGAGTGAGTTTGTGTTAATGGCTGCCACTTTATTGGAGATTAAGTCCCGGATGTTACTGCCCAAGCCCAAAGTTGAAGCGGAAGATGTGGAAGTAGAAGACCCTCGTGAGGCCTTAGTGCGTAAGATTATAGCCTACCAAGAGGCACAGGCCCTTGCGGCAGAACTAACCAGGATATCCCCGCCAGGGCTACGGCTTTCCGGTTCTGGTGACCCGAGGTTATTAGAAGAGGTATCTGCAGATATAGATAGCCAGACCCCTATAATGGAGGGGGTAGGACTTGACCGGATATGGGAAATCTTCACCGATGTAATGAGCCGAAGGGCGGCAAAGCGGGATCAGGTTCGTGCAGGTTTTGGGCAAATGCAGCGGGAGCGCTTTACTGTGCCGGAAAAAATCGCTTATATCCATAAGCGGATGGAAGCAGAAGGCAGTGTTAGACTTTCATTGCTGTTTGATTTTTGCCGCTCTAGGAATGAAATGATTGTTACCTTTCTGGCGCTTCTGGAGATGATTCGCCGAGGTATGATGAAAGCCAGGCAAGATAATGCCTTTGAAGATGTATACTGCGAAGCTGCGTAGATTGAGGGCGAAGTACTCATTTTGAGGAGGAAATATCATACATTCTACTGATAGAGAAAAAATGCTTGAGGCAATGTTATTTGCCAGCCCAGAAAGCGTGCCACTGGCAAGCCTTGCTGAAGCGCTGGGTTGTGATATTCCCCTTACCAGAAACCTATTGACCCGTATGGCGGAAGCCTATGCCGCCAACCAATCTGGGATACAGTTACAAGAAACAGATGACTCCTATCGCCTTTGTACTAATCCTATTTACTATCAATCTATAGAGCGTTTGTTAAAGTTAAAGCCACGCAAAGCCCTATCTCAAGCTATGCTAGAAACCTTGGCAATAGTCGCTTACAAACAGCCGGTGACTAAGGCAATAATAGAAGATATAAGAGGCGTAAACGCCGACCACGCAGTGAACAGGCTGATGGAATACGGCCTGGTAACAGAAAAAGGGCGGCTGGACGGCCCAGGGCGGCCTATTCTGTTTGGTACCAGTGATGAATTTTTGCTGTACTACGGCCTTAGAAATGTTGAGGAATTGCTTGCGGCTAATAAATTTGATAGCACAGTTCAGCTGACCTTGGAAAGTGAATGATGTAATGGGTATTTAATGATTTTGGGATATATGCTTTTATTTATGGTATGGTATAATTCTACAACATTCTTCAAAAATCATAACATGATATACATAAGGGAGACTGGATTATGGCAAATGTAGAAATTGATACACCGCTCCAAGGTTATAGATACAGGAGGGATATCGATCTATTTAATAAAGCGGTTAATATAGCCCGTGAACTAATTAGCTCAGGAGATGTTTTGATTTTATTTGGATATAATAGATTTTGTGTATCAGCTGAGATTGTCTTTCCTGAAGAAGATTTCCAGGAAAGATTTCAAAGCATCTCATATGACGACTTTGTTGAAATCTTGGAAGAGGAAATAGTATGTATTATCGAGAAAATTCTACTAAACGATATAAATGAGAATCCAAGAAGCTGGTTGGCGGAAATAATCGACGACGAAAGCGTGGTTAATCACTGTGTGGATATATTTTACAAAAAGGTTGAGTGTGTTAATACTCAGATAATTGATGAGAGCTATAGAAGCTTCTTCGACCTCAAGCTAAATCCTTTAAAAAATAAAATTGCAGGTTTTGACTATAGCATATGTAAGCATGTATCAGACGAAAACAGTAATATTGCATTTGCACAATTAACCATTGCTACTTCAGGAAAGCTTGTATCTGTCATGGGCTCCCCAAAGGACAGGTTGATGATTTTGGATAATGCGGATAGGATTAGCTTTGTTTGCGATAAAAACGACATTGATAATCTAGTGCTAGAGTTGCTTTCCATAAAGATAGCGCTTGAGGAAGAGGAGAGCTAATTGAGTACTATAAGAATAGAAAAAGCTATGTTAGATTCCGGATTAGAATCAACATATAAAAGTGTAGAGGAAGGCATATCTCTGGCCCAGCGGAATAGTGGCTTTGAAGTTAGTTCAAATCCTGGGCGAGTAATTGATGCCGCTACATTATTTGTTCAGTCCAATAATATTGATGCTGAGTCATATGTTTTTGAAACCCGCAAAGCAAAACATATCAACAATCATAAAGCTTATGCCCTTCGCAACCAAAAAAGAGGCATTAGTATGCTTCATGGTGGCTATAATAGGGATATGGATAATTTTTCTTATTACAATAGAATGAGAAACGTGATTGAGTACCTTGCAGAACTAAAAGAAGCCGATGATATACCCTCTCAGGTTCAGCATTATGCGCCAATATTGCGTGTTATTAAGGAGATAATTAGCAAGTTGGATCCTGAGATAGAGCGTTATCTTCAGCGAACTCTTTTGCTTTTTGTTACTATGCTTAAGCGCCATAGCTGTGAGGAAGTAATGACATGGGACAAAGTTGATGCGATGATCCATGTCGCAAGTGATTGCATGATAAATACGATAGATAAAGAATCTTTTCTGGCTCATCACGACTATCTGGAAGAGCATGGTCTCGACATGTTTCCATCGCTGGAGGATTAACATGGCTGCCGTTCTAGATACGACTGTGCAAATCGATAGGATTTTTGGCAGCACAGATAGAAAATCGCGTATTCGTGACATGATGGCTAATAATGAATGCTATAGTACCCAATATGTTCTGGGAGAGTACTATGCCACTATCGTCCGTGACTGTACAATGATATATAGTATCGTTGCACAAAATGATGATATATACGAAGCAGAGAAAAAAATAAATGAAAAAGCCTTTGGGCGTAGTAAAGACAGGGCACATAAAATATTTATTTTTCTCCGCGAATTGTTCGGGAATGATATGGATTATATAAAAATGCACATGGAGTCCTTTTTTGATTTACTGATCCAGAAGTTCTATAAAGGAATTAATAAAAAACTACTGAGTGGTTCAATGTGCAACCGCGCTAATGCTCGTATTGAATACATTGAAGGTTGTCCTAAACTAAGAAACTTAAATTGCAGGAAAACAGATAATCACTGTGATATATCGTCTTTATGGAAAAATAATTTCTCGAAAATAGACCAACTGAAATATGATTATAACATCACTGAGAGAACAAAGAATGCATTATTGCAATCCTCTGCAATAAACCCTCCAAAAGGAAATGCTTGCAGAACTCTTGGTGATTGTATCATTTGTTTAGAAACGATTGATGGAAATGTTGATTCAGTATGCACAACCAATAGGGATGACTTTAAGCCTATTACCGACTGCCTAGGATTAGAGCTGATTGTTCCTAATTATAAGAAATAGCAGTGCCTTTCCCTCATAAGTACTAAAACCAAAACCTCCATCATACAGTAACGTATGACCAGATGGAGGTTTTTTAATGGACAAATATAAAGGAGGGCCAGGGCGTGGCATTTGAACTTGTAAGGGAGCAAGTCTTCCTAGATCAAAGCGTAGGTAGCGAGCAAACACAGATTATGCTTGAGGGGGATATAATAGTCCCAGACTCAAGGCCGGATATGGCTGTGCTTTTGCAGACAGAAGAAAAAATAATCATAGACCGTACAGAAGTAGGTGCAGACAGGGTCAACTTCGTAGGCCGGCTTAATATTTCCCTGCTATACATATCCAAAGGCCCAGAACAGCAAGCCTGCGCCGTAAATCTTACTCGCCAGATAGATGACTTTATCAATGTAGACGGAGTAACAAAGGATATGTGGGTCAATGCGAAAGCAGAAATCACCCATATAGATTACCGGATGCTAAATGACCGCAAAGTAAATTATCGTGCCATTGTAACCGTTAATATTAACGCAGAACGGTCGGATGCCCACGAAATGGTCGTACATATCCATGATGTGCCGGAAAATCAGCTCCTTAAAAATAATATTAATATCAACCGTACAATAGAGCATAAACAGGAGCGCTTCCCTGTAAAGGACTCTCTGCTATTGCCATCCAGCAAGCCCAATGTACGGGAGATATTATTAGTTACTGCCAATATCACCAACAGAGATATCCGTATCAATAATGGCAGGGTCAATTTAAGCGGTGAAATCTTAGTAACCACCTTATATCGCGGCGATACAGACGACAGCGTAATAGAATTTGTAGAGAGCGAGATACCTTTCAATGGCCCAATAGATGTATCAGGCGCAAAGGATGATATGCTTGCAGATGTGCTTCTACAGGTAATGGATCATCATGTAGTAGTACGCTCAGACGACGATGGAGAAGACAGAGTGCTGGAAATTGAAGTGTCTGTAGGGGTGCAGATGAAGGTCTACAGCACAGAAGTACTGCCTATTTTGGAAGATGCATATGTAATCAACCAGCGTCTGACTTTGGGTAAAACTCTAGTGCGCTACCCGCGGTTGGTATGTCTAAACCGCAACCAAGCACCTATTAAAGAAGTAGTAACATTAGGTGGCAATGCGCCCAGTATGCTTCAAGTGTTCCGCGTAAAAGGCAACGCCTACCTGGACGAAGTAAAAGTAATAGAGGATAAAGTGGTAGTAGAAGGGGCAATCACCACTGATATTCTATATGTAGCAGAAAGCGATTCGGCACCGCTGGGCAGCTTCCGCACGGTTATGCCATTTAGGCAGGTAATTGAAGCAAAAGGCGCACGCCCCAATATGAGAGTAAATGTAGATACTTCTATAGATCATGTGGCCTTTAGTATGCTAAGCGGCCAAGAAACGGAAGTCCGGTTCCTTCTTACATTTAATACCCAAGTAATAGAAGAAGAAGAGACTCGGATTATACACAATATAGAGTTCGCGGATTTAGAGCCGGAAGCGCTGGCTAATATGGCCAGTATGACGGTGTATATTGTGCAGCATGGGGATAATCTTTGGAAGATTGCGAAGAAATATAATACCGCTATCGACGAGCTGCTGGCAGTCAACGATATCGAGCATCCCGGCAAGATTGTACCGGATCAAAAGCTTTTGATACTTAAAAAGGGTTTATAGTTTAAGCATAAAGACCCCTCCAGGGAGAATATCTTGGAGGGGTCTTTATAATTATAAGGTTTATGTTATAGTCATATGTAGAGAACATTGATTTTGAAGGAGGGCAAAATGCCACAAAACGAAAGCAATCTTAAAACAGTGTCAATTTTATTTCTACTGGGAGGGCTTGGATTTTTTATATTCTTCGCAGGCATCCCGGCGATTAACACATTCGTTATGTCATTGCAGGATTATGGTATTATTTTTGGCATGTTAAACAGCCCATGGGTAGGGTTTGCCAATTTTAGCAGGTTATCTTCATCTGGGGCACTAGGGCGGATGCTTGGCAATTCATTGATTTTATTTGTTCTGCCTACATTGCTGGCTGTGATCATTGCTGTGCCTATGGCCGGAGCTGTTGGCGGGATGGCTAAGGGGGGGCGGCGCTCTCTTGCTGCTGCTTTGCTGCTTTTGCCGGCTTTCGTTCCTGATACTGTTTTGGCCTTTCTTGTGGTGTCTATTCTTCCAAGTATTTCACTTGCTAATCCTGGCACTTTCAGGCTTGTGATGGTTGTGCTTACCGCGGTAAGAACCGCGTCGGTATGCGCCTTTGTAGGTGCTTGCGCTGCTGGGTTATTTAATGACAGAGGAAAAAATATACTACATGGTGCTGTCTGCGGAGTAGCCATAGGCGTTGCGGTGAATGTTGTAAGATTCTTATCCAGCAACATGGAGCTTCATACTATGCTGTCTAATCCCTTGGTATTTTCTACAGCGGAGACGTTTGATATGTTTAGTTGTCAGCAAGGGCTTATGATGATGCATATGTCTCTTGCTTCTGCTTCATGGGCCTTGAAAACTGTGTTGCAGATGCTTGCGGTGGTTTTTGTTTCGCTGATTGTATTTGTATGTATTCGCACTGGGGTTGAAGGTGGGGAGTCTGATATCAATCCGCGAGGAGATAGAGAAGGTACTATGACAGGTATAGTGCCCGGGATTGTTTGTGGATTGGTGTTTGTGCTTTGCCTAATTGTACCCCTTGGGTTTGCCGGTGTTGTGTATGGTGGTGCCGGAGCCGCAATCTTTAATAGCGTTTTTACAACCATATCATCGGCAATCTTGTTTGCTATACCCTTAGTTATGCTGACTTTGTGGCTATGTATTAATATTAATAATAAAATTGCGGTTGTGCTGATTCTTGTTATGCTTACTATCTCAAATAATATCGTTGGTGAATTCTTTTATTTCCGCTACTTTGGGCTTACTAATACCCGGTTTGCTCTTATACTTGTCAATACCTTTAATATAACCTTTGTTCTGCCTATTGCATACCTAACACGAATAAAGAATCCCAAAATCACAAACATATCTAGTCTTGTGCGTAGTATGCTGCCGTATTTTGCGATATTCATGGGGCTTCTTATTGCCAATACATGGGGTGAGAGTTTTCCTACGTTGATCTATGTCATGAGTTCTGATCTATGGGGGCTTCCCATGCTTTTATGGCAGGCAGTTACTCTAGGCGGTATACCTCTTTCTGTTGGGATGATACTTTGGATTGTGGTTCCCATATTGGCTATTGCGAGTTGTTCGGTCTTTGTCTATGTAAAAAGCGATGTTTAAAGATTGAAAGTACTCAAACTGGAAGGCATGAGGTAATTGAATCTACTTGCAAAAATTAAAAACTATAGCGCTCCCACTCAGGCTGAGGAAAGGCTAATCAACCATATTAGCAATTTCACAGAAGAAGCAATACGCAGCAGTGTTCACAAACTGGCGGAGGAGGCTGGTGTTTCCCCGGCGGCAATTGTGCGCTTTTCAAAAAAAATCGGCTGTCAGGGTTTTGGCGCATTTAAGCTGGCCCTGGCTGCCGATATTGCATCAGAAAAGGATAGTGCTGGGCTAATCCAACACCAGCAAATTAGCTATGGTGATGATATAGAAACAATCATAAAAAAAAGCCGATTAGCTAATATCAATGTAGTAGAACAAACCTACCAGCTAATAGATATAGAAGCTATGATTAATGCCGTTAATAGTATGCGTCAGGCCAGGCATATTTTCTTATTCGGTATAGGCGCAAGCGGTGCCTGTTGTACGGATTTGGCTCACAAACTCTCAAGAATAGGGGTAGAGACTGTATACAATGTAGACTTTCACGCCCAAGTGGCTTCATCTGTAAATATAACAGGTGAAGATGTGGTGATAGGCATAAGCTATAGCGGAGATAAAAAAGAAATAATTTCCGCTATAGAATATGGCCGCAAGCAGGGAGCTTATATAATTGCACTAACTCAGCATAATAATAACGCTCTATATAAGCTGGCGGATTCCAAACTAGTACTGCCTTCATTAGAGCATGATCTTAGGGTAGGTGCTATTGCGTCTAGGAATGCTTCACTTATTTATACAGACTTACTTTATCTTGGGTTCATTAGTGATGATTTTGATTCTTATCTGGAGAAGTTTAAGCTAAGCCGTGAGATGATTAAAACCTTTTATGATTAAATTTGCTTTAAATAATCCAGAGCCAAATAAATCCGCCCATCAAACTTACAAAGCGCTTCCGTAGAAGTTGCGAAATCCACATTTGCCAAAATCATTAGTATTGCGTTTTTGGCAGAAAATTCGCATTTTATAAGCTCTTCTTTGGCGCGTTCTTCTGAGACTCCTGTGGCCATACATACTATATTTACCGCGCGGCTAATCAGCTTTTCATTGGTGGCCTTTAGGTCTACCATCAAATTGCCATAGGTTTTGCCAAGTTTTATCATCGCCACAGTTGTAAGCATGTTGAGCACCATTTTTTGCGCGGTTCCGCTTTTCATACGGGTAGACCCTGTTATAACCTCTGGGCCTGGCTGGGGTGATATATCTACATCGGCAACCTGTGATATTTCCGAATCGCTTGTGCATGAAAGCCCTATTGTAAAGCCTCCTGCTGAGCGGGCATACTGCATTGCGCCCATTACATATGGGGTACGTCCGCTTGCGGCAATGCCAACAAGCGCGTCTTTGGCAGAAAAATTTATCGCCTTTAAATCTTCGGCACCAAGCTCCAGGCTATCTTCGGCGCCTTCTTTTGCCTTTATAAAGGCTTCGGGGCCACCTGCAAGCAGGGCGATAACCATATCATAGTCTACACTAAATGTTGGTGGACATTCTGCTGCGTCTAGAAGCCCCAGTCTGCCGGAAGTCCCTGCTCCTACATAAATCAGCCGACCTCCGTCACGAAGCCTTTCGTAAATTGCATCAATTGCGGAGGCAATAGCGGGTAGAACCGCTTCTATGGAATCGGCAACCTTCTTATCTTCGCTATTTATAAGCTGTACAATTTGAAGTGTATTTAGCTTATCAATGTTGCTGGTATTTGGGTTGCGCTGCTCTGTGTCTAGCCGCTTAATATCTACCATTATTATTCCGCCTTCACTAGTTCTTCATATTTTTGCGTTGTTAGGAATTTTCGCATGTCTTCCTGGTACTTTGTATCACAAGCGCCATTTAAGAGTTCTCTTGCCCAGAAAACGGCCCCCAATGCAGGGGGTGCATCCAATAAAATGGACTGGATACTCTGCTTAATATTTTGTCTGATTATTGATTCAAAAATATTGGAAATACCTTGATATTTTAGTTTTGTCCAAATGCTGCCGGCTTTTACTACTGTAATTTCTCCTGTAAAGGAAAGGTTGCGTATACATCCGCATACGCCTTCACCGCAGTTTATACCTACATTATCAAGTATATTTTTGCAAACTTCATCCCCTGCGGCGGCGGCATTATCAACTATATTTATTATTTCCTTGGCATTTTCCCATATCAAACTGCCTTTAGATATTACATGGGTAGGCAAATCCGCTTTGGTGCTTATTCCGAACACATCCATTATTTGGGGGAATGCATGGGAATACTGGCCAATGCGAAAGTAGTGTCTATATACTGCTTCTACTGCACTTCTCGCTATATGGTTTCCCCCTGCATAATCGCCGCTTAATTGGCCTATTCCGCCTACTTGCAGCTGTGCCCCTGTGTCATCTATGCCTACGACAACTGCACCAGAACCGTTTATTGCGCAAACGCCTGAGCTTGCCATGGCTTTAACTCCTAAGATACCATCATTGCCAAGGTCAAACTTCCCGAAACCAATATTTACAATTCGCTGTTTTAGCTCCTCATGCTGATTATGCAAATCTGCACCCGCTAACCCAAAGGCTGCCGCGGCGATATCTTTTACAGTTATATTGTTTTTGATAAACAGATCGTTCAGGTGGGACTGCATTTTTTTCTGCATTCCGTCATAGCCTACGCCTACATGCTCATGGCTGCAAGTTGGACGGCGTAAAATATCAACAAAAGTGCCATCCTCGTGGCAAAGTAAATAATCGGTTTTGAGGTTTCCACCGTCTACGCCAAGAAAATACGCCATGCTTGTCCTCCTATAGCAATTTGATTCATAGATTCGCTTTATATGCTGATCTTTCCTAATATTTTGCTGCAACTTGCCCCAGTTACCGAAGGTAGGTTACTGGTATTTCCGCATATGGTTTCATTGGCCAAAATGGCAAATGCTACGGCTTCCTTCGCATTACTATTTTTGCCTATTTGTTCATAAGCTATGATATTAATACTGGGTAGGCTGTTACTTATCATTTGCATTAGCGCATGATTATACGCGCCGCCGCCAGCGACTATAATTTGGCTTATGTCAAAGGGTATATGCTTTAACGAGTAGCTGATACTTTGGGCCGTAAAGGCTGTCGCCGTTGCTATAATATCCGCGTCCAGCATATTCTTTTCCTTACATAGGGTATAGAGTTTCTCACTGAAACTTTTACCGAAAAGCTCCCTGCCGGTGGCTTTGGGAGGCGCTTTTTTTATGAACCAGCTATCCATAAGATGTGCTAATATCTGCGGACATACGGCGCCTTTTGCCGCGATTTCGCCATTTTTATCAAAGCTTCGCCCAAAAATTTTTTGCGTAAGATAATCAATTATCATGTTGCCTGGGCCAGTGTCGAAAGCAATTATACTTTCAGGGATAGCATTTTGCGGGATAGCTGTTATATTGCCTATGCCTCCTATATTTTGCAGTGCGATATTCTTATTGCTGCCGGAGAAAAGCAAAAACTCCGTATATGGTACAAGTGGTGCGCCGACTCCGCCCGCCGCCATATCTGCAGTTCTAAAATCGGATACGGTTATCCGACCAGTTTTGTGAGCGATTACGGCGCTTTCACCTATTTGCAAAGTGGATTTTAAAGGATAATCCTTGGTCGGCTCAGGGATATGATAGATCGTTTGCCCATGGGAGCCTATCAAGTCAATATCTTGGATATCTATACCTGCTTTTTTTGTGATATTCACCGCCGCGTCTGCAAAGAGTCCGCCTAAGAGAAAATTCATATGACATATATCTGCGGAATTTGAATCGTCAAAAAGGCGGAAGATTAATTCTCTGGTAGCCTCTGGATATGGGTATGTTTCAAAAGCAATCTCATCTACGGTAGTGGCGGTATAGTTACCAGATATCCTTACCAGTGCCGCGTCAATACCATCAACCGAAGTGCCAGACATTAACCCGATTACATATTTTTCATTTTTTGTACTGAGCTTTTGCAGCCGTTCTAACATAGCTCTATAGGAAGTTTGCCTTCAAAAGGTATTTCGCCAATAATGGCCTTTATTGCATTGTTTACAGAGCGGTTTGTGTATTCGTATGCGGCGATATATGCGTCTGCGTCTTGCATTTTTAGGATATCGTAAGGTACGCGCAAGGATACTAGTATCACTTTTTTGCCTGCGGCTTTAAGGGCGTTAAACAGGTCTATCTGGCCTGTAAACTGTATCGCGTTGTATGATGCGTATAGCACTATATCTGTTGTTGCCTTTTTCATAATAGCAGCAATTTCGTCTGCGTCTGGGTCTACAGATATTTCCTGATAGGCGCAGCCAAGAAGTGCCGCGGCTTTTTCGCAAAAGAGTTCCTGCTTAATGATAGTATCATCCGCAATATTAGCTGTTGATGGCGGAGGGGATATAACAAAGATATTTTCACTTTTTAGTGGAAGGAGTTCGTCACTGCCTTTAACAAGGGTTATGCTTTTTGCACTTATTTCGTCGGAAAGGCTTTCGTGAGTGGGGTATTTTTCTAGGGGTGGATCGGTGTCATCGTTGGCGTATATTGCTTTATATTTGAGGATTCTTTCCACAGCAGCATCAATTTTTTCTATTGGAATTTCACCGG
Source organism: Defluviitaleaceae bacterium (assembly GCA_009780185.1). Classification (GTDB taxonomy): domain Bacteria; phylum Bacillota; class Clostridia; order Lachnospirales; family WQUN01; genus WRAN01. The sequence goes on from WRAN01000010.1 coordinate 25,544, forward strand.
AATTAACTGCTGCAAGCACCGCTTTTAAGCAGCTTGCTTGGCCTTCTTGGTCTGCATTCAAACATAGAATGTCTACTCCCGCGTTTATTGCCATGATACACCCTAACTCTAGGCCATAATTGTCTTGGATTGCCATCATCGTCATACTGTCTGTTAAAATCAGCCCTTTAAAGCCGAGTTCGTTGCGCAGCAAACCCGTTAGTACCTTAGATGATAATGTAGCAGGGTGCTGAGAGTCGATAGCTTTGAAGATGATATGCGCTGACATTATGGAATCTACGCCATCCGCAATTGTGGCTTTAAATGGTACCAGCTCTACATGGTTTAGCCTGTCCATGTCATGCTCTATAGATGGCAGCGCCAGATGGGAGTCTTTGTGGGTGTCCCCGTGGCCTGGGAAGTGCTTGGCATTTGCCAGCACGCCGCCTTTTTGCAGTCCACGAATATAGTCCGTTGCCATTCTTGCTACTACTTCTGGCTTATCGCTATAGGAGCGTATGCCTATTACGGGGTTATTTGGGTTGTTGTTTACGTCAAGGACTGGAGCATGATTTAGATTGATACCCAGGGCTTTAAGCTCGCGGGCTACCATTTCGCCCATTTTCTGCATAGCGCTCTCCATGCCTGCGGCTGTTATTGCCATGTTGGAGGGGTAATGGGTCGCACCAGAATATGCGCGTGTTACCATTCCGCCTTCTTGGTCTGTGGATATGAATGCCGGGATTCCGCTGGATTCCTTGGCCGTTTGCTGTAGGCTGTCGCTTAGCTTACGGATACTTTTGTAATCTGTAAGATTACGGGCGAAATATATAAAATTGCCGATTTTATACTTTAGCAGATGCTCTTTTGTGTCAGGGGATAGCTCTGTGCCCTCAATGGGAAGCAGAAACATTTGACCGATTTTTTGCTCTAAGGTTAGGGTTTTAATATCCATCATATCCTCTATTCGTATAAATGATATTTTGATTTGATTCTTATAAACTCCACGCTTTCTCTTGCGTACAAGGCCATAACTTCGTCAATAGTGTATTTGCCTTCACGGATGTAGGTGTTGCCGGTGTTATAGTCTATCATCTGTCTGCCGCCCTCACGGTAGGGGGGTAAATATTTAAACTCGGGGTATAAATCACGGACAGTGTATAGCATTGATACACCAGTTTTCACCGGGCGGAATGTGTTGCGGTCCAGCACATGTAGTTCTACCCCGCCGCACATGTCTCCTTGATGTTTGCCGTCTTTTGGATGATACGGCATGGGGGTGAAGTAATGGGCGCGGAATTTTACACCCGGCAGCTCTAATGCGTTTAGGGCTTCTTCTAAAATTGCGCCATCAATCCAGGGCGCGCCTACAAAATTGAAAGGCTTTGTGGTTCCTCTGCCTTCGGACAGATTTGTACCTTCGAAGATGCAGGTTGCGTTAAAAGCAAAGCAGCTGTCTATCGTGGGGATATTTGGAGATGGCAGTACCCAGTTTACGCCTGTTTCTTCAAAATACATATCACGGCGGTAGCCCTCCATTGGGATTACTGTGAGGTCGCAGTTTATGCCGTATTCAGAGTTAAACAGATTCGCACATTCACCGATTGTCAGGCCATAGCGCTGTGGCATTGGGTATAGGCCTATGAAGGATTTGCACGAAAGATCAAGGATGTTGCCCTCAACATCTTTGGCGTTAAGGGGATTGGGGCGATCGAAAACTACCATTTTTTTGCCGTTTTCGGCGCAGGCTTGCATGATGTACGCCATGGAAAATAGATAGGTGTAGAACCGTGACCCTACATTTTGTATGTCAAAAGCAAAGATATCAATATCCGCAAGGGTTTCAGGTGATGGGCGGCGGTTTGCACCATATAGGCTTACTACTGGTAGCTGTGTGCGCTCGTCCAGATAACCCTCTAAGGTTACGCCTGCCTGCAAGTTGCCGCGCACCCCATGCTCTGGAGCAAAGAGCTTTACTAGGTTAAAATTTTTATGAAGGAGGTCAACGGTGCTTTCGAATTTTTTGTTGATTCCGGTGCCGTTTGTTAAAAGCCCTATGCGCTTGCCTGCGAAAACGGACGAATACTTTTCTAATTGGTCGATGCCTAGTTTTACTGCCATTGGGATTTCCTCCTATCTGCCCATTTCATATCTGAAAAAACCTTTGTCGGTATCATCAAAACCGTAACTTGCTTAAAAACCCTCTTGCACAACCCGCTTGGCGTGTGGCTGTACATCAAAACATTCCGCGCGCTTTTTACGTATACGTATGCCCCGCTGGCGGGATAACGCGTCGTAATAATCGCGATATTCAAACCATGGGGAGTTATTGGTTAGCCATAAACCCTGTATATGCTCATACCAAAGATCGTAGCCTGGGCTTACATCAATGTAGATATATGGTTCAAACCCTGAAGCGTCTTCCCAGTTTTCCGCAAAATATGGCCCGTTTGCTCTGTGCTGGGGTAATACCGTCCCATCTGCGGCCTTGCGTTCAAAACCGCGAAGGCCTGCATAATAGATTGCATCTGTCACGGCATAAGACGTTATCCGGTGGTCTTTATGCATTGTGCCATGCCAATGGGTTAATATCACGTCTGGTTTTTCCGCTCGAATCAAATCGCATATTGCTAGGCGCAGCTCTTCACTGTCGGGGGCCTCGCCATCGGGATAATCAAAGCAGAAAAACTTGCCTCCAATGGCCTCGGCAAAGCGGGATGCGCAGTCTATGTTGTGTTGTTTAAATTCTTCAGGGCATCTATCCGGCGGTGCGCCGCGCTCTCCTGCTGTTATTGCAACGGTAGATATCCTATCGCCTTTTAGGCTATGGGTGGCTAGGGTTTTACCGCAGGTCAGTTCAACATCACCAATGTGGGCACCAATTGCCATTATATGTTTCATAGATTTTTCCCCCAAATAGAATAGTTCCTGTATTTTTTCATGCCCCAAGTGGCGTAGATATCTAAGTTTCGCCCGCCAGTCCACAGAAACCAGGTGTAAAAAATACGTCGCTCTACCATGTCAGATACTAGATTGTGAAATAGTATCCCCCCAAGGCCTGTGCCTTGTTCTGTTTCGGCAACGCCAAAGGGGCCGAAGCGCCCTGGCGTTCCGTCTCCAGCGCGCATTGCAAATCCTACAACTTCGCCATTTGGGTTCCAGGCAAGCTGGATGGTTTCATGTCCGTAGCCCCGCAGTACATTTGCGCGGGCTCCTTCTAGCCAGTGGGGGAAATATGCGCGGAAAAACTCAAACATAGGTAAGGCGGCTTCCCACTTGAAACTGCCAAAGGTGTAGCCTGTCTTTTCCAATTCTTTTTTTCGCTCTACATATTTTTCAGGAGTTTCGTACTCCCGTAGGCTAATGTCCATGGAGCTGCAAGTTCCTTTATCTTCATACCCTAGGCTTTTAAAGAGTGCTATCCCATGGATGTAATTCTTTTCGTCTATACCTGGGAAAAAATAATTTATGGAATAATTGCCTACATCTAGGGTTTTTGCACCTTGGCCCCTAACAAGGGCTTCTAATTCTTTAACCAGGGCTGTGCCTATGCCTTTTCGGCGATGCTTTGGGCATACGCCCATTGCGACGATATAAGCTTTTTCTGGGTTCGCGCCCTTTGCACCATAAACAAAGCCTATGATTTCTCCAGCTTCTTCTGCCAATAAATATAAGTTAGGGTCAAAGTTTACATCGCATATTATGCGGGTATAAAAATTTTCTTTGTTTAATCTATCTTCCTTTAAGGATGCGTTCCACAAACTCATAGCCACACATCCATCTGATGCCTTATAACTACGAATTATCATACCGTGAGCCCCCTATTTATATTTAGTTTTAAGCGCCTTGCGCGAATCATCTAGATACTGTTTGACAGAGTCATACTCTAGGCTAATAAGTGATGTGTACAATATGTCTATGATGCACAATTGCGAAATCCTTGAACCCGTCGCCGCAGACCTAAACTCAGACTCCAGTGAAGAAACAAAAAGATTAATATCTGCTAACCTGCTGATACTGTTATCACCGTATTTTGTAATGGATACCACACATGCGCCTTTTTCTTTAGAAATTTCAGCGATGCGCAGGGTGTCTGTTGTTTCGCCAGAGTATGATATAACAACGCATACATCATCAGGTGTAAGTGTAGATGTAGCGGTGGCTTGGATATGGCTACTGGAAAACGCATAGCTTATCTTATTGATACGTAAGAATTTTTGTTGGGCATCTTGGGCGATAATTGACCCAGCACTCATTCCAAAGAAGTCAATCCTTTTTGCTTTACGCATACGCTCTACTGCATGGGCGATACTAGCCTCATCGGTCACCGTCATGGTTTGTTCTATACTTTGTTTTGTGGTTGCAAAAATATGCCCTATAACTTGCTCGATAGAATCGCCTGGGATTGCATCAAGATAGTTTGGCATTGTGTCAGACCCGCTATTGGCCTCTGTAACACTAGCGGTAAAGCGCATGATGAAATCCCTATAACCAGAAAACCCGATTGACCTGGCAAAGCGTACAATTGTAGCAGTGGATACCCCTACACGCTCCGCAACTTCGTCGATGGTTTTGCCGCTGGCATGGTGGGCGTTTTGTAAGAAATAATCGGCTATGCGTTTTTGTGATTTACTAAAACTTGCATAAGCGTTTCTGATTTCCGTATGACTATCCATCAAATCAGCCCCAAGATATGAAAATAATTTACATTTGTACACAATTATTTTACATTCACTTTGACATAAAGTCAACGAAAAAATATTTATTTTGCGCTTGATTGTAAAAAAATTTCTTCTGACTTATACTTACACCAAGAAGCTGTAATGTTTTTGCCTGCGGCAAAAACATTTGCAAAAACGCGTTGAAGCGTTCGCGATTTTTGCTCATTGAAGCTGTAATCTTCTTGCCTACGGCAAAAAACATTCGCAAAAACGCGTTAAACCATCGCGATTTTTGCTCATTGATTAGGAGGCTAGAAAATGAAGAACGAATTACGAGGTGTATGGGTTTCAACTGTTAACAACATTGACTTCCCAAGTAAACCAGGCATATCAGTATCTCAAATGAAATCCGAAATTGACGGCATCGTTGCCAAAACCGTAGAAGTAGGGCTTAACACAGTTATTGTGCAGGTGCGTCCGACTACAGATGCTATGTATAAATCATCAATTTTCCCATGGTCATACTATCTAACAGGCAAACAAGGTAAGGCCCCAGAGGATGGGTTCGACCCCCTTGCGTATTGGATAGAAAAATGTCGCGCCGCTAATCTAGAAATACACGCATGGGTCAACCCATACAGGGTTGCTCATATGTCACAAAAAATGCAGTCTCTTGCGGAGCTGGCACCAGAAAACCCTGCACGAAAAAATCCTGACTGGGTGGTTAAATACGAAGGTAAGGACTATAACGGCGCATGGTACTTTGATCCCGGAATCCCAGAAGTGCGAAAGCTAATCATAGACGGCGCGGCAGAACTGATTAATAACTATGACTTAGATGGATTTCATATAGACGACTACTTCTACCCAGGGGCAGATTTTGACGACGAAAAAACCTATGCCAAATACGGCAATGGCATGGCCAAAGATGACTGGCGCAGGGAATGTGTTAGCGATTTAATTCGCGGTTTCCATGATGTATCCAAGAAGGCTAATGTACGCTTTGGTGTATCCCCCTCAGGCATCTGGATGAACAAATCATCCGACCCACGAGGCAGTGATACGGCAGGCGGCGAGCATTATTGTTCTTTGTATGCGGATACCTATAAATGGATAAAAGAAGGCTGGATGGACTACATTGTCCCGCAGATTTACTGGCACATCGGATTCGACATTGCAGATTATAAAGTGCTTGCGCCCTGGTGGGCAGATGTATGTAAAGGCACAAAAGTAGATCTATATATTGGTATGGCCGCCTATCGCGCCGCTGATGATAATAGGCCAGAATTTAAAGGCGAGATGACTCGGCAACTCCAGTTAAACACAACCCTACATGATCTAAAAGGCCATGTCTACTTCACGTATAAAAGCCTACACGCACCTGTTGGGGAAGAAATACGCGAGTGGAATGCCAAGTATTGATATATCTGTAATATAATACCGATTCCAAATTAAAACCTGTCTGACAGAGCGGCGGCTTGAAACGCGAAGCAAGCGTTTCAAGTGGTTTTGCCGCGATAGGCAGATAGGATTTTAATTGGAATCGGTATAAGATGGCGTTTGGGTGTTATTGAGAAAATCATATGACTCCAGACGCCCTTTATATTTTGATGCTGATTATATGTTTTTTCTACTATGCTATAATCATATATGTGTGCGTACAAAATTTATATTTGCTTAGGAGAAAAATATGGACAGAAAAAAGTATATAGAAAATGATGTGTTATGTTTGGCAGAATGTATCGAAGCCGATAATAAAATTTTGTACGAATCATGGAATGAACATGAAACTATTTGGGGCTACAACTGGAAAATCCCATACTCATTTGATGAATACTGCACAAATTTCAAAAACGATAATAACTCGAATAGTTGGCGTTGGGGAGCGGTCATTATGCGGCTCGAAGACAATGCAGTCATCGGACGAATAGGACTATCTGCTGGATTGCCAGACTTGACTATAACAATTTTCAAAGCATATAGAAATCAACAATACGGAACAATGGCATTTTTACTGGGCGTTAGATATTGCTTTGAAATATTAAAGCTGGACAAGATATATGCGGGGTGTTTTGAAGATAATATTGCAAGTAGGAAAATGATTGAGCAATGCGGTTTCAAGCGTAATCCTGAAGGTGATGACATTGAAGCCCATATTTTCACAGGCGAAGATAGATTACAGCTTGACTTCATGATAGAACTAAAAAAGGGGCTGCCTAATTAAGGCAGCCCCTAAAGTGATTAAATACTAGCGAACCATATCAAAAGCTTCGTTCATTTCGCGTTTAATTTCGTCAAGGCCATTGGCTCTTTCCCGTGCGATATTGTTTAGATGAGCTTCAATAGTCTGGGCACCAATTATCGTCTGAACTTCGGAGTCAAGTAGTACTTGCTCGATATTTGTCCAATTTGCGGTGAAAGCAGGTGTAGTAAAGATATGGGCTGGTAGGTAGATAAACGGAATATTACGCATCATACCATCATAGAAAAGACGGGTTTCTGGGCTTATTTGATCAACAGTTTGGCCCATAAGCTGTGCTTGGAAGAAATATTCACTGGTCATGACTATTGGGGCAACAGCCTTGTTGATACCTACTCTTCTAGATTCGATAAAGCTTGCGTAATCAGGAAGCAGTCTTTGCTCACCGTTTACATATTCGAAGGTTACGCCTTCAACACCGAAGTTGGTGAGAGTTATACCATCATAGGTAAAGAACCAGTTAAGCACGCGCATAAGATCTTCTGGGCGGTCTGCCTGGGAGCTTATTGCACCGGCTGACATCCAGCGGCTTCTACCCATAATTTGCTGATGTCCAAGAGGCCCAAGTATTGGGTCAGTAGAAATCATAATCGCTTCTGGAACAATTTCGTTGATAGTTCTTGTAGCGGTTTCAGCAAACGCTGCCCATTGCTCTGTCATAAAGGCGCGGTTAGAGAAAAATAGCTCTTCGATATTGGCAGTTACTGTATTACGAGTGAAGAATTCTGGGTCGATAAGCCTGTCGGCATACATTTGAACCATGAACTCCAGATACGCTTCATAATTTGGATGGGTGAAGCGAGTTACATATTCGTCGTTGTAAATCTGCCATATTGTTGACCTGATTCCAAAAGCATTTTCAAAAGGCCTTAGTAAGCCTGCATAAGGAATAACATCATCAAAGCCATCCCTTACTGCTTCCAAAACAGCTACGAACTCATCCAGAGTTGTTGGAGATTCAAGCCCTAGATACTCCAGCATATCTTGGCGATACATAACAGAGAACGCACCTGGTACGTCTGTAATTGCCGGTATACCATAAATCAGGCCATCTGTGGCAGAGCGAACTCTAAGCCAGTCATCTTCAATCCAGTGAGACATGATGTCTTGGCCATAGCTTTCCAATAAGTTATCAAGTGGAATGATAGCCCCTTGCATTGCCCACTCTGCTGTGCCAGCTAAATTGAGGAAGTTAATAATATCTGGCAAGTCGCGAGAGGCCAAGATAAGGCCCATTTGCTCTTCGAACTGTACAAAGGGGATTTGAATGTACTCAATTTCCACATTCAGTAGTTCGTTAAGCATTTGCTCTACCATGTTGTTGTCATCGTAAAGATGAGGGCGGCCTTCTTCTAGCCAGCGGATGTGGAACGTTTCTGCAAACATGCGATCATCTTCAACTTCAGGTTCTTCTACTTCAACTGGATCTGGGGTTGCTGCAGCTTGCTCTTGAGTGTCAGGCTGAACTGTCTGAGCTGGTTGTTCTTCTTCATCCCTTGAACATGCTGTAAACATCAAGGCAGCAACCAACAAAATAGCAATCAGTAAAAATGCTTTTTTCATGCGTTTCCTCCTTTTTATGGGGCTTAAGCCCCTTACACATTTGATTGCAAATGCGTCATTATATATCAACTCACCTATCCCTTTACAGAACCAAGCATTACGCCTTTAACGAAATGTTTCTGTAAGAAAGGATAGATGAATATGATTGGCAATGTTGCAAAAATAATTACACCATATTGCAGCGATGCTGTAACAACGTCAATCATCGTATCATCAACTGCGGCCCCGTCCAACCCGTAAAGTGCAGGGTTATTAATTAGAACAATCTCCCTTAGTACCACCTGTAATGTAAACAAGTTGCGACTTAAAAGGTACAGCATTGGCTGTGTAAAATCGTTCCAACGGAATACTGCAATCCAAAGTGCTACTGTAGCCAAAACAGGCTTTGAAAGTGGCAAAATAATTTTAAACAGTATGTGCATCTCGTTACAGCCGTCTATAAGCCCCGCCTCTTCCAGTTCGGCAGGCAGCTGCTTGAAAAAGGTCCGCATAATAATTACATGGAAAGTAGATATGGCCGTGGGCCAGATAAGTGCCCATAAGCTGTTATACAAACCAACACTCTGAACTACAAGGAACGTAGGAATCATACCCCCGCCAAACCATAGTGTCAGCACTATCATTCCAGTAAAAAATTTAACCCCTGGCAAATCGTTCTTGGATATAACATAGGCAGCAAAAGATGTGAGAATAAGATTAACAATTGTGCCGATTATAACGACGAATAATGTATTGCGATAAGCCAAGAATATAGCACCGTTTTCCCAGATTCTTCGGTACGCTTCAATGTTAAAATCTACAGGCCAAAACCCTACCTCTCCGCGCCGTACAGCATTTGCGCCGCTAAGGGAAATGGCTGTGATGCGCAAAAACGGAAGAAGAATCACCGCACATAACGCAAGCATAAATGTGATATTAAAAATGACAAATATTTTCCTGGAGAGAGGTTCTTTTATTCTATTTCTTGCCATTGGGTGTCCTCCTACCACAACGAAGTTTCAGTAGTTTTTTTGCTAATCCTATTGGTGCCCCATACAAATATTAACGCAATAAGGGAGTTGAATAATCCAACCGCCGACGCAAAAGAGAAGTTGGTTTGGTGAATACCTGTTCTAAATACAAATGTTGCAATAACATCAGCGTTGGGGCGTGTAGCTTCGTTGCCCAAGAGGAAGTTGCGCTCGAAATCTGAATCCATGATAGAACCCATGCGCAAAATAAGCATGATAATAATTGTAGGCATAATAGACGGCAATGTAACATGAAGTAACTGTTTCATCTTACCGGCTCCGTCTATAATCGCGGCCTCATAAAGTTGCTGGTCAACCCCAGCTATAGCTGCCAGGAAAATAATTGAACCAAAACCTACAGTAGACCAAATATTGGACAGCGTGAAAATAGTCCTATAGTACTCAACCCTACCCAGAAAATTTATCGGATCTCGACCCATTGACCTAAATAACTGCCCTATGGGTCCCATAGTAGGTGAAAGGATAGATGTTATTAATGAAACCACAACAACTGTTGATATAAACCATGGCAAATAGCTGATAGTCTGTACAATGCGCTTAAACTTCATATTGCGTAACTCATTAATCATAAGCGCTAAAATAATAGGCGCTGGAAAAACAAAGATTATCCCGTAGATACTTAAAACAACTGTATTGACAACTACATTCCAGAATCTAGGGTCTGTAAGAAAATTGCGAAAGTGCGCAAGCCCAACCCAGTTACTGCCCGCAAAACCTAAGAACGGGCGGAAATCTTGAAAGACTATTAAAAGCCCCCACATAGGCAGGTATCTGAAAACAACAAAGTATATGAACACTGGCAAAAATAAGAGATAAAGAAATCTGCGCCTGTAGATTCTTTGCCATAGTCTATTACGCTTTTGCTTTTTTACACTTGGTTCCTTTATGGCTGAACTTACTGCTGATGCCATATATTAAACTCCCTTTCCTGTGTTTCATTGGGGTGATTTCATAGTGCTTACAATCATTGCCATGTGAGATATGTGCAAACATAGGTGAAATGCCTTAAGCTTACTGTCACAGTATACGGTAAAATCCTATAATGTCAATAAATTTTCATTTTACCCTTCCAGGAAAATTTATGACATATTTTGAATGGTTATGGTGTGAAAGTGAGGTTGTTGGCGGGATAGTTGCAAGAAGTTAATATGATTATGTGTAAAAATAGGCAGATCATACTTGCATAACATACTGCCAGTATGAAATACTATGCCTGTAAAATTACAACAAAACAGGAGGAGGCATTAGAATGAATACTTTAACTCTAGGCGAGAAACTCAAAGAAATAAGAACCGCACAGGGCTTATCTCAAGACCAAGTAGCAAGAGCCGTTAAAAAATACAAGTCTGATATCAGTCGCTTTGAAAGTGGGCAAGCAGAGCCAAACCAAGATGTGTTAGAGGCCATAAGGAAGTTTCTTAATATTAGCAATGCCCCGCTACTGCCTCCGGAGTTAGAATTATATAAAGACCGCCTGGCAATATGGGAAGAACTGCTGGACGCTAACAGAAACGACGAAGCAAGAACCATGCAGCCAGAGATGGCGAGTATATTAACTCTACCATACGAATATGACCTAATTTTTCAATATATGATGCAAGAGAGCCGACTGCTGTTTAAAGAAAGAAACCTTTCTAGTATGGCAGCAAGCATGGAGGCTGCTGAGGCACTGCTGGATAATGTAAGCATTAAGGCTCTTTATTTGTATCACAACAATAAAGGTTTACTTTACGATATTAATGGTAAATACAAAAGTGCGTTAAATCATTATTTAACGGCGGTTGATCTATTAGGCAGCGATAGGCCAGATTACAGAATACTTATGAATATAGCTAGAGTGTATTGTCAGCTGGGCAAGCTGCATTGCGCTATCCGATATGCAGAGTGCGGTAAGCGCGAGTTTCGTGGGGATCGAACTAACAAAGATGGAGTGAATTTGAACTTTCTTTTGGCTGATTTATATTCGCATGTTTATGAGTTTGATAAATCTGAGAAAATGTTTAATATTGTCATTCAACATGCCAGAAGCATTGACGATAAATTTGCATTGGGTGCGGCTTTAGCCTGTTTAGGAAATATAAATCGGTTACGAAAAAATTATAGTGAAGCGTTGGGGCGGCTTAATCAGGGATTAGAGATTATAGAGAAACTTGTTATTACAAGCGACAACTGGCGTCGTGATGCCTACAGTCTCACCTATGCACTTTTGACCATGATATTCGCTAAAGTGTCCTGTATCATGCGAATGAATAAATCCGATAAGAACAAAAAAGAGTGCCAGGAAGTTATTGCTTTAGGAAGGTCCTATGCCCAAGGAAATGAAACTTTAACAATTATAATCAATGCTATATCCCATTTAACAACCCTCGACAATCCTGAATCTACACGCTACATTGAGGATGTAGCAATACCATACATTATAAACCACTTGCACAGCGAAGCATCTGAGAAAACCTTGGTTTTGGCATTTTGCAGAGAGCTTGTGGAACATTACGAAAAGAAAAAGGCCAAAACCAAGCTGGCTAAAATTAAAGCAATAATGTGTGATATATATGAAGATATGTTTTTAGGGGGGTAGGCATTTCTTGCATACTGACTTTAAAAAGCGTTGTAGTAAAAATAGAAATTGATAAAAAATTTTATTAAAACCCTTAAATTTTTTTCAACAAAGCATAACTGTTTCCCAAAATAAAGAGCATTTATCCCTCTGGATACCTAAATCCCGAGGGATTTTTTTTGTGTAAAACTGCCGCATCCAGAAACCTTTTTTTATTGTGAAATCGTTTAGCAGTGGTTATCTTAAGCTCTATCTTTGTATAAAGGAGTGTTATTTGATGATCTTAGTTAAGCGATGCAAAAAAAATCCACACAACAGATTTGTGCAGATTAAGCGTGTGCTGTTACTGTTTAGTTTGCTGACAGTTCTGGTAGTGGTAGTTACAGTACTGGCTTATGACGATTATAGTCGGTATTCCCTGTATGAGTTTATGGACAGTGTAACCCCATATGAAACTTACATAGAGAGTTGCAATGAGTATGAGGCAAAACATAACGGAGACGATGATGCCTATACAAGTTTTTATAACGAGCCTGAAGATGGTTATACGTCATGTTCTGAGTATAGTCAATATAATGACTTTAACCCCGAGCATGGGCAGATAAATGAGGAGCCTTACTATAATTATGATGACGAAGACCTTTATATCCCTGATATTACACCGGGGCTTATTGTTAATATATCCGCTGATGATGTAGGCAATATCACCATATACCCTTATATGCCATATAGCGTTGTATTGGATGACAGGGGTTATATTCACATCAGCATCCCTGTGGGGCTTGAAAAAGAGAATGTAGGGATTTCTTTACCCTTTTATGGCTGGACATATGAGATAACCCATGAGACTCAACCAGAGTCAGCAACATATACCATAGTCTCAATTGCGCACACATGGAACAGTGGCGGTTATGTTAATTTTATGCCGCTTGTTATAAATTCACCTTATGGTACACCATTTCCTATTAATCCTGGCGCTACCCCATTGGATTGGATTACTGCTATTGGGTCTGCTTTAGATGGAAATCGTGTGATAAGTGTACAAGGCGATGTTGCAATGCCTAGTAGCACTACCTTTAGTATTTCCGGAAGCAGGAGTGTCATCATTGCCAGCAATGACACCGATTTATCAGATCATACTCATCCCAGCACTCCATTTACGATATCGCGTCTTCCTGGTGCTGGAGGTAATGGGCGACATTTTACTGTAAGCGGTGGTGCCACATTAACTCTAAGCAATATTGTACTTGATGGAAACAGATTTGCTACAACACTTGTAACACGTGGTGGCATAGTTGTTGATAACGCAAACTTGGTTATGCAGTCAGGCAGTGCTATTTTCAACTGCTTTGCAGAAACTAATGGAGGCGCTATCGAGGTTTACAATGGGTCTTTCGTTATGTATGGGGGCACAATCGGCCATACTAACCTCAATTATGGTAATCGTGCCATCAGAGGGGGTGGAGTGTGGATTTCCGGCAATGGTGCAAGCTTTCGGATGGATAGCGGCTCGATAATAGGTAACATTGCACAGCAAGTCGGAAACGTCCTCACCGGAGGCGGCGGTGTGTGGGTAGACAATGGTGCCGATTTCACGATGAATTATGGCCATATCCGTGATAATGAAGTACGGATTGAGCATCCCGTTGGGCACGGTACTGGTGGTGGTGGCGTATTTGTTACAGGCACCGGTGGAAATATAGATACATCATTTACCATGCATGATGGTCTTATTACAAATAACCACGTAATCGCTGTTACAGCGGTTGACGGTGATGGTGGTGGTGGCGTAAAAGTTCATGACAACGGTCATTTTATCATGAACGGTGGTGCCATAAGTATCAATCATGCCCCTCATGGCGGCGGGGTACGTGTAAGGGGTCTTAACGTGCCAGATTCCGAAAACCCCAACCCTTCCTTTGTTATGACCGGCGGATTTATTGAGGATAATGTTGTACCGGGAAATGGCGGCGGAGTACATATAGCCCAAACCATCTTCACGATGGATGTCGGCGCTGATGGCGCTGGTGGCACAATACGCCGCAATACCGCACTTATCGGCGGCGGGGTGCGAGTGGTTGGCACGACAACTCTTAATATGCATAGTGGCACAATTTCTTCTAACATTGCTGCCGGTTCTGGTGCCTCCGGTGGCGGACTTCATGTGCAGGGTGCGAACGCAAGGTTTAATATGTACGGCGGTGTAGTAGGTGGTGACACCTCTATGTATGCTAACACTGCGCCAACCGGCGCTGGCATGCATATATCCGGCGGTGCGAGAGTTGTTATGTGTGAAGGTATGCTTTATGGGGAACCCACAAGAGGTACAATTGCGCATAACATAGCTACTGGTACCGGCGGCGGTGTACTATTGGCCGGTGTTGCTCCTGGGAGCAATATTCCTAGTATGTTTGATTTAAATGCTGGATATGTTCGCAATAATGCCGCCGGAGGCGGAGCGGGAGTACGTGCTCAAGGGCAAAGCAGATTTACTATGCGTGGCGGCGAGATTCATACAAACCACTCCACTGCCCAGGGGGGAGGAGTAGCTCTTGCGGATAATGGTACAGCTTTTATTTTGCGCGGCGGTCAAATCCATAATAACGAAGCTACTCCTGCCGGTGCCAGTGGCGGTGGTGGTGTGCGTGTGTTTGCGAATAGCAGCTTTAGTATGCACGATGGTCGCATCTTTAATAACAGCGCGTCAGCCGGAAGCGGAGGCGGCGTAAACTCAGCCGGCAATTTTACAATGTATGGCGGTCAAATCTATGGTAACCGAGCTGCGGTTAATGGAGGCGGTGTGTTTCATGACTCGCCTGCCGCCTTCAACATGCATGGCGGCGTAATCGGCGGCCCCGCAGATAGCGAAGGTATACCCATCCCTGCCAATGCCAACACAGCCGTAAACGGTGCCGGCGTATGGGTCGCCAGTGGAAGAACCTTCATTATGGCTGACTTTGTAGACAGTTACGGTGTTGTACATCCCGCTATGCGCCATATTGAGGGTAATCGTGCAACAGGCACGGCGGCTAACCAAGGCGGCGGCGGTGTATGGGTGGCGGGTAACGCCAACTTTACAGCGGATGGTGCCCAAATTATCTATAACACAGCCGCAGGCATGGGAGGCGGTATATTCTCCGCAGCCCCAGCCTATGAATACGCAAGTCCGCTAACACGTATTTCAGGCCCTGATACAGCCTTTGGCAATCTTAATCTTACTAACATAGAGTTCTTTGGTAATAGGGCTTATGCCTTATATCACCCGCCGGTCAACGCGATAGCGGCTACGCCTCATCTTGGGTTTGAAAATACAAGCCAGCCTATAGATCCTGCACCTTATATTGTCCATCCACTTAATAACTTTGATATAAACTTCCGCGTCCCTAGCGTGTTATTTGAGTTTTATAAAACATGTGGCCGCCTGCATGAATCTCCGCGAGTATTTAATTTACTACACGGCGCACAGTTTAGAGTGTTCCGCACCGGAGATGATAGCGTAGGTACCGGCATGGATGGACTTGTTGTCGTAGACGCGCTAAATAACCCAAATGCGCCGTGGGAAAATGTGACAATGGAAAGGAGTATAAGTCAAAGCGGCAGTGGTGCCGAGCCTGTGGCGTTTTATATGCTTCCCGGATTCATTTACCAATTGGTGGAGTATATGGCTCCGTCAGGCTTTCAAATCCCTATGGGGCAATGGCGAATGTGGGTCGACGAAACTGCGCCAGGCGGTATTGCATTTGCCAGTATCGGCGATGTGGTCATCCCAGCGTTTATATATATAGAAAGTGCCCCAACTCCCGGGGATGTACGATGGTTTGTGCATAATTTGCGGCAGATCGAGCTGCCTCTGACAGGTGGAAATGGTTCCGCAACGCCAGTGATGGCTGTAGCAGGCACTTCACTTGTGGGCGTTGCGTTTTTGGTGGTGCTTATTCTTAATATCAGAAAAAGGAGGCAACATTAATAGGATCAAATTGCTGTACGGCAGTAATAGACCTCTTTCGAAATCACGTTTTATGATTTCGAAAGTAGGTTTCATTATAAGTTTTTTGCTTCTTCTGAAATCGTGCTTTTTGATTTCAGAAGAACTCTAATATAAAATTTAAAGGAATGATTTTTTATGAAAAATATAAATCACTGGAAGAGATTTGCAATGTGTTCAAAAGTTAGGAAATTAATAGCCTTAACATTAATCATGATGTTAGCGGGTATCATTTTTACTGCTTGCGGTAGCGATACTGCCTCCGAAGAAGATACACCAACTGAAGCTTACGCCGAAGCTACACCTGCCTATTCGCAGGACATGACAGCCACAACAGACACCGTAATCACTGCCTATCATGTATTAGATTCCGAGTTTCATGCATTGGAAGAAGTGCGGGAACTTACCATGACAGCGGAGACAAGATTTGACTTGATTGCTGTAGACGGTGCAGTGCTATATGTAACGACCTCGCATATTAGGACGGATGGGTTAGACGAAGTTGCAGAAAGCCATTTGTCTCGAGACAGGAATGGTGCATGGGTTTCAGAAATTGAAATGATTTTGACCGGCGGCATGGCTTATATGGATATAAACTCGGCCTTGTACCTTGTCATGGTAGAAATGCTTAGCGATTTGGCGTCCCTTGGACTTTCTATGGAGGACGTTCCGTTTGTTGACATCGTCGGCCCATATACACATATGCAATACTGGAACGAAATGACGGGAGCAGCCATAAACGAGGAGCGGCTCGGTATCTATGGTGCTTTTACAGATGAGGTATTGGAACATTACCTAAGTCAAAATAGTGAAGGTGTTTTCCGCATTGACATTGCAGGCGAATCTGTTGGCAATTATATTAAACCAGTATTGGAAGCTATGAGCCTAGACGACGTTAGTCTTACGCTTCTATCTTTGCAAGCTGTTGCTGATATTGATGATAGTTTATGGGTAGCATTGGAAGACGATTTTGCCGGCTGGTTACGTGGCGGCAATTTAAGCAGTGCGCGGCTTGTTATCGAGCGTGCATGGACTGATGGCAACACAGCTCATCAGAATATCGAGCTGTATATTCCTGGGCGAATATCTTTAAGGCAAGATGGTACCGTTGTTGTGGGTAGAAGCACACCTATTACAGCTCCAAGCCAGTTTCTGACGGGCGAAGAATTGGGTATGCGTATTATGGAATGGATAATGAGCCTTATGGAAGAGCCTGGATCAGAAATGCCATCATCATCAGAAAGCGATATAAGAGATGTGGCAAGTTTTTGGGTGGAGTTGGATAATGTTCGTTTCGCGGTAGGTCAAACGGTTGCGGATTTTGAAGAAACTAAGTTTGAAGTTGCGCCTCATCAACAAGAAGTCGTGGCAGGTAATATTGCCGCAAACACAATTACATCAATCACATTCCAATACCAGACATCAGCGGGCCGCATTGCCACCTTTACGGCTGGACTTATAAATCCATTTAGTGTAGAAATTCCAATGCGTGACGCTATTATAAGAACAATCGTTATTGATAGTTTTACTACACGACTGATGGACAGCAATTTGTTTATAGAAGGCATTATAATTGGAGAAACAACCCAAGAAGAAGTTATTGCCCTGTTTGGAGAGCCTGATGACAGTCAGGGCACAACCATTATGTATCGGTCACCTAATTGGGCAGGGTTTACTGGGTCAAGTGCCGAGTTTACATTTTCTGATGCTATTTTATCCGGTGTGAGGTTTATGTCATATGATGTATAATAAAACCTTGGGACTCCGTCCCAAGCCCTGCAAACTTTTGAA
The DNA here is from genome assembly GCA_009780185.1 of Defluviitaleaceae bacterium. Taxonomy (GTDB): domain Bacteria; phylum Bacillota; class Clostridia; order Lachnospirales; family WQUN01; genus WRAN01. The sequence continues at coordinate 43,371 of WRAN01000010.1, forward strand.
AAAGTTTGATCAAAATTTTAACTTAAAATCGCGCATACGCGCGATTTTGATTTTTGATAAAGTTTTTGGTTAGGCTTGCTGCAAAAAGCAACCCAGGGTGTGGGGGATACTCTAGCGAAGCTTGCGGGAGGGTGGAGTCCAGTGGTTTCGCATTTCGTAAATCTATATGTTCCGATACTTTTGAAAAAAGCGTTCGCTTTTATTTTGGTGAAGGGTTAGTTCACTAATTTAAAAGCGATATGGGCCGCGCCAAGTTCTGCACTTTCACTCATGGGGATTATTTGCATGTTTGGAAAAGACTTGTAGATTGCCGCTTCGAACATGGTACGGATATTTTTATTGTGCAAAATAATACCGCCGCTTAATACAATATTGTGCGAAAACAACTGCGTCTTATGAATTAGAGATTGTGTAATCGCTATTAAATCCCTCGCAGCTTGAGCCTCGATGGCAATTGCTGTGCTGTCGCCTTGGTTTGCGGCCTCTTCAACCAACACGGCAATCTTAGCAATTTTGGATTTGTGAAATGAGTTGCCATAGATATAACTCAGGATTTGCGCAGGCTCGGTTTGTTTAAAAAATCCGGTCACCATGCTGGTTAAGATAGTTTTTGCGCCGCGGCCATCCAACTCCATCAAGGTAGCCTTTATTGCATCCATGCCAATACGATAGCCAGAGCCACCGTCGTCAATAAGATGCCCCCATCCTCCCGCGCGGTGCGTTGTACCTTCCTTATCTATCGCGTATCCCACAGAACCTGTACCGGCAATTATAATAATGCCAGGCTCCTCCTGGGTTGCTGCCAAAAGGGCCAGTTCCGCGTCGTTAGTGACTTTTATCTTACCACCTACGCCGATATCTCTAAAGATATTTTCCAATAATTTTGCGTTTTCGCCAGTAGATGCACCTGCACTGCCAATATATAAGGATTTACAATTATCTAAGGATGCTGCCGCAGCAGTGCAGAATTCACCCAGTAAATTTTTTATGTTGCCAAAAACACCACTATAAGTTTCGGCGGCTATATTGGTTGTGTCGCCTTCACAGCGGGCTATGACGTTCTTATTTTTATCTATTGCAACAAGGCGCGAGCGGCTTCCGCCGCCGTCTATTCCTATAAAATATTGCATTACTGATTCCCCTTAAAAAAACGTGATAAATACTCTTTGTGAGGTTCTAATGAATCATCAAAGGTCTTCAATTTTTTCATTTAATACCGATCCTGAAATTTTTTTTCTTTATTTTATCATGAGATATTAGTATGAGCTATATTTTCTTTCATTAAAAAAGCGGTGCCCCCTCAGTCTGGAGCACCGCTTTTTGTGTTTTATCGTCTTACATTATTCCGCCAGTCTAAATCTCCATGATCCAGAGCTAGAAGAAGCGCTTCTGCCGTGGCTAGGTTGCTTGCTAAGGGGATATTATGCACATCGCAAAGCCTTAGCACGGACATGATATCCGGTTCATACTGCTTTTGATGTAGCGGGTCTCTTAGGAAGATTACCAGATCTATATCGTTAAGGGCGATTTGCGCCCCCATTTGCTGGCCGCCTCCAAGGTGCCCTGCCAGGTACTTACTTACGTTTAGCCCTGTTGCGTCTTCTACCAGCTGCCCGGTAGTACCAGTGGCATAAATCCGGTGTTTGCTCAGGATATGGCGATAAGCCACGCATAAGTTCTCCATCAACTTCTTTTTATTATCATGTGCTACAAGAGCAATGTTCATAGCATACCGCCTCTCTTATAATAAGTCCTCATCTAACTCATCAACTTCTCGTTTTAAACCGATATTAAGCACCATTCCCATTGCAATCATATGCACCCAAATCATTGATCCGCCATAGGACATAAATGGGAAGGGCATACCTGTGGCAGGAAGCAGCCCCGTTACTACTCCTACATGTACAAAGGTCTCAAAGATTAGCATACCTGCAACCCCTGCTGCAATAAGCTTGCCCTGCATATCAATTGCTCTTAGTGCTATAAGGATGCATTTTACCACCATTATCAAGATTGCGCCAAGTAAAATTCCACTGCCTACAAAACCAAACTGCTCAGCAACTACAGAAAAGATTAAGTCGTTATGGGCAAAGATTAAATATATCTGATTATCCATAAATCCGCGGCCCGTCAGGCCTCCGGCAGCTATAGCTCTGCGGGATTCTTCTATTTGTCGCCATTCATCAGAGCCTGGGATCGGGTATAGGTTGGTTCGTATGCGAGTGACTTGGTATTCCGCAAAAATTCTATATAAAAGTATAGGCTCTTCCCGCTGTAAATCCAGCCAGAAAAACACCAAAATAGGTACAACTATAGCTACTCCAATAATGATATACCGCCATTTTAGACCAGCAGTAAACAGCACAACCAAAGATGCAAAAGTAATAACCAATGCCGCCGAAAGGCTAGGCTGGGTAGCAACAAAAAATACAGGCACAGCAATGGAAAATAGAACTAATCCTAGCCACAATATCTTATTATAGCTATCCTTTTTTACTTCAAGAAATTTTGCCAAAAAAATAATCATAAATATCTTAGCAAACTCTGAAGGCTGCAAGCTAAGAACCCCAAGGCCTGGTATAGGAATGGGAAGCCATCTAGCAGTATTGGTAGCAGGGTCAGGCCCCATAATAAACAGTGCCAAAAGCAGTGCCATCAAAACCCCATAAATTATTAAATACAGACGCCCTATAAGCCTATAGTCAATACACGCAAAGATAAGCATCAACACAGTGCCGGAGATTACATGTACCTGTTGTAAGCGCCACAGTCCCCCAAAGGCAAGTTGCTGTGCTACCGGCATACCGCTATGATTGGCTGAGGTATAAATCATAACAATGCCAAATACACTTACGGCAATTACCGTAAGTGCCAGAAGATAGTCAAAGGACTTTAGCCCCTGCAAAATGGCATCTTTTCTTGTCATTATTATCTGCGCCTTCTTACATTTTTAATTGGAATATCTGCCTTTATCCTGGAGTCGGGACTATCGTTGCCCCCTGATGGCGGACAAATCTGAATATCGAAGTCGTTTTCATCTATTTCTACATATTTACGTATTACTTCCAGCATATCTTTTTTCATCATTTCCAGCATTTGAGATGCACCATCTACCCTGTCGGCGGGTAGTACCATTTTAAGCCTGCCTACTGCCATATCTCTGGAAGAGGGGCTTTGGTTTTTTTTGCCAAACCCTAACATATGCCCTCCTTCTATCTTGAAAAGAAATTCTTTATTTTATTTAGAAAACCATCGGATTTGTATAAATCCATAAGTGGAACAGACTCCCCCAATATCCGCCTGGTGATGTCTCTATAGGCTTGCCCTGCAAGGGATTTTGAGTCTAATACACAAGGTTCACCTTTATTGGATGATATTATTATGCTTTCATCATCGGGTACTATGCCTAGTACGTCTATTGCCAATATTTCTGATACATCTTCCAGGGTCATCATGTCGCCTCGCAATACCATTTCTGGCTTTATGCGGTTAAGTATCATTAGTGGCGGTGGGAGTTCACTGGCTTCTATCATTCCTATAATTCTATCCGCGTCTCTTACGGCGCTTATTTCTGGGGTGGTAACTACTATGGCCTTATCGGCCCCTGCTATGGCGTTTTTAAAGCCCTGTTCTATCCCCGCGGGGCAGTCTATAAGTATATAGTCGAAATCCTCTCTTAGCTGGGCACATAGCTTGCGCATTTGCTCTGGGCTTACTGCTGATTTATCTTTGGTTTGAGCTGTGGGCAGTAAAAATAGATTTGAAAAAGTCTTATCCCTTATTAGGGCTTGTTTTAGCCTGCAATTGCCTTCTACTACGTCTACAAGGTCGAAGACTATGCGGTTTTCTAGGCCCATTACTACGTCAAGGTTTCTTAGACCTATATCCGCGTCTACCATTACTACTTTTTTGCTGTGACTTGCCAGACCTGTTCCGATATTGGCTGTGGTGGTGGTTTTCCCCACGCCCCCCTTACCGGAGGTAATTACAAAAACTTCGCTCATTTTTTCCCCTCTTTACTCTTATTATCTCTTTTATATATAACCGCAAGGGTGCTCCTCACCCCGCATTATTAAGGTTATAGCGGTGCTATAAAAACCTGTCCTTCGTTGATGTATGCCCAGGAACCATTTGTGTGCTGCTGATCTTTTGGGATGTAAGTAACAACTCTGCCTATTCTTATCTGGGTGGGTTTAAACTCGGTGGCGGAAATAAATGCTTCTGTGCTTCCGGTGCAGTCGTCGTCAATTGGGGCGCCTGCCCAGGCCATGCCGCGTAGAGCGCCTAATACTACTATGCTGCCTGTAACTTTTATTACGGCACCTGGGTTAATATCCCCGATTATTACTACGGACCCGTTTTGACGTATGGTTTGACCGGAACGTATACCCCCTTTGTAGTAGAATGTTTCGCTTATTAAAGGCTGTACACCAGGAGGCGAAGCGGGTACCAGCTTGGCAATCTCCTCTTTGGGGGTGTCTGCGGTGCCTACATCCAGGTTGGTCTCGAATTGTATGATTTCTAATAGAATCAGTTCTTCACCTGGAGATAGCTTTCGGCCTTTGAATGTGACTGTAGACTTAGCTCCGTCAAAAAAGTTACGGGAACCTGCTACTCTTTTGCGTAGTACATCTTTAATTAGGTCGAAATCGGCCTTATCGTCCAGCAAGATGCTGATGCCGTCTCTGCGGCCTTTTAGTATTACGCATTGCTTTGCTTCAAGTACTTCTTTTCTGGTTTGAGGCATGTCGTACCTCCTTTATGGCTGTAATGTATTTATAGGGGTTGGATGCTCAGCTTCCAGCCCTAGCCCTAGTGCCACACCTATCATATCTCTGGCAATCCGGGCAGAAATTTGGGTATATGCCAGTGTCGCGCCGAAAGGAACGTTTACATAAATAGAGATTTGCGGGTTTTCCACTGGCGCGAAGGCTCCAAAGGCTGAGTGATTAAAGCGGGTGGGGATTTGCTGGGTGGTACTGGTTTTTCCTGCAACATCTATAGGAAAGCCCCTAAATAGGTTTACAGCTGTACCACCGGCCCCTGGTTGGGTTACCAGGCGCATACCTTCTGTTACCGCATCCCATGTGGATTCTTGGAACTCAAGGCCCATGCATACTGGCTCTGGCACAGTACGCATTACCGTTATACCATGGCTGTTTTCTATATGGCCTACTAGGTGCAGGGGATAATTGGTGCCGCGGTTGGCGAATACATTCATGGCTCTGGCCATTTGGGCTGTGGTGTAGTCGTTAAAGCCTTGGCCTATGGCCGTGCGCACGGTGTCTCCGTCAAACCAGTTAGTGTCATGAGGGGGGGCATTTTCGTTGGCCTGAAGGGCTCGGAAGCGTTTAAACTCTGGGGAAGCTATTCTTATACCATCAAAGCCTATATCTTGACCGTGAAGTTCTAGTATTTCTACCCCGCTAGGCTCGTGAAGGCCGAAATGCATCATATATTGATTCATGATTCTTATGCCTTCCAGCGTGCGATTTTCAGTACCTCGCCCCAGATTAAAGGAGGCTTCTGCAAAGAAATAGTTGCAGCTAACGGCTATGGCCTGAGTTACATTAATACTTCCATGGCCTCCTCTTGACCAGCAGTGGAACGGTGGGTTGCCTGCGCGAGTAAAAGCTACTCGGTCTGTAATGCGTTGTGTGGGTGTTATTGATCCGCCTTCCAGTGCGGCTACGGCGGTTATCATTTTGAAATTGGAGCCAGGTGCGCGAGGTTCCCTAAAGGCTCTGGGGATTGCTGGGTATGTGGGGCATAGGAAGTTGATATGGTTAAAGTAGGCGACATCCATATTGTTGACTAAGCGGTTATTGTCATAGGATGGATAGGATACTGCCGCAAGTACGGCTCCGGTTTCTACATCTACTATTACCATGGAGGCGGTGTATGGGTCTTGACGGGCTTGTTGTGGGGTGATTTCCCATGTTTCTATTTTTTGTATTAGTACATCCCTAGCAGTGTTGGGGCGGGCTATTAGTTGCTCGCTTATGGCTCCGTCCGGGTCTGATATTTGTTCTGTTCCTATCAGGGTCAGCAGCATCATGGCTGGGGTGATACGGTTTGAGCGGATTCCTTCTACTATTATGCCGTGGATATGCTCCATTTCTTCTCGCGTTCTGGCATCACTAGCATCGGGGGCGCGTTGTAGGATATAACGCTGCATAGCCATTGCATGGCCTTCTTCTGCGGTTAGTACGGCTCGTATATCTAGATTATGGCCGGTTACATAATTAATAAAAATATCCTGTGGGGTAACAGTTCGTTCTCGGGCATCTCTTCGGTTCATTCTATTGATTAATACTTGGGTTAGGTAGGATTTTAGCATATAGTAAGCTTCCATTTGTAACTCGAGGTCAATGGTTAGGAAAATACGATCTCCTGGCTGGGATTCTTGGATTATTGTGGGTTCCCCGATTCTGGTGCCTCGGCGGTCTACTTCTATTGATTGTAAACCTGGGGTGCCTCTTAGGAATTGCTCCATGCTACGCTCTAGGCCTGCACGGCCGAATAAATCATTGTGACTGTAGCCTAGATGTTCGTTGGCGGCTAGGTCTTCTGCGGTTATTTGGCGGATATATCCGATTATATGGCTCATATAAATACCTGCCGGGTACTCCCGCTGGGCTTGAATATCTATAAATACCCCGGTAAAAAGGGTGTTATTTTCTGCTATCGCGGCTATGGTTTCTTGGGAGACATCTACGGCAAATAGTATGGGAACGGGAGTATAGTGCTCGATATGGATTAGGCGCTCGCGGAATATCATCGTGCGGAAATTGAGGATGCGGACAGCGTCTTCGTCGCTCATATCCGGGTCGATGTTAAAGCGGTCGCGTAGATTGATGAAGCTTTCTTCCGCCGTGGCATAGCGTGGGTTGGGTATTGCCATGTCATCCTTCCAGCGGAATTGCTGGTGGGTGCTTGAGGCTATGGCTTCGTTGAACTCAAATGGTGCTATGTTTATTGGAAAACTACTTACATAGTCTTCACCGTTTCTTTCAAAAAGAAGGGATAGTTGGAATAGGGCTTCGTTGGTAATTGGGACACTTGGATCCATTTTTACAACAAAGACCAGGTTATTAATGGCTAAGGGACGACCATGCCTGTCATAAATGGTGCCACGGAGAGCCTGGGTAGGGACTACAACCTCATGGACAACAGGAGGAGGTGGGAGGAATGTATGAGCCAGCACGATTTGCAGCTCGAAAATCTGGACTAGCATACTGCCAAAGAGAGCTATTGTTAGTATAAACAGCCATAATATCCTATGGGTTAGAAACCGAAATATAGTTAGGAAGATGTCTTTTATGAGTTCTTTCATTCTCGATCTCCTTCGAATAAGTTTCGCCTGTTAGATTCCCAATTCTCTATTCGCCCGTTGATGAAGTGGAGGAGGCTATACAGTGGTATGGATAGGCTGACAGTATAAATAGTTGTGGGTAGAATAATACTTAGTGCGTAGTGTGTGAAATCTAAATAACCCAAAAATAAGAAAGATGTTACATAAATCACAAACTGCTGGAGGATTATTGCCACAAGTACGATGATAAAGGGAAGGAAATAATTATCCTTGAAAAAATCTCTAAAAGGTTTGCCTGAGATATAGCCAATGAGGAAGCCCATAAGGGCAAACATCCCAATTGGCCCGCCGGAAAAAACATCTTGAAGTAATCCAGCTAAAAAACCGAAGATGGCTCCTTCAATATCTCCACGTAGTATGCCATAGCCGATTATAAAAATAAGAGCTGTATCTGGAATTACCCCTAGTATTGCCACATGAGGCAGTACGGAAGTCTGTAATACATAGTTAATTAAAATTAGAGCACTCATTACCGCTATTCTCATTGCCCATCCTCGCCAAAAATAGCCAAATCCAGGCCTTCTCCAAACAGCTGGTCGACTATAAGTACGACATCAATCCGATCTAGGCTTACAGCGGGCTGGATTATTGCGTATTGGGTAAGGCCGCCGGGGCTTGCGTGGACGCTTACAACTGTGCCAATTAGAATCCCTGGTGGGAAAAAGGCTCCATGATCGGAAGTATATATGCGATCCCCTGGCATAAAGCGAGCTGAGGCTACTATATGATCCATGCGCATAAGGCCATCTAGCCCTAGTTCCATGTTGCCGTGAACTGTTCCAACGTCTTCTGTGCGGGCGTTTCTGGCAGCGGCGGCAAAGCGTGTGTCTAAAATGGATACGACACGTGAATAACCAGGCCAGGCATGTTCTATACGGCCAAGCACTCCTCCAAAGCCGAGGACTATCATGTTGGGATATATTCCGTGGTTTGTGCCTTTATCTATAATGAAATTTGCTTCCCAGTTGTTAGGGTTTTGGCCTATCAATCTTGCTCCTACCATGGATAGCTCAGGATAGCGCTGTTCCATGTCAAACATTTCGTGGAAAAGGCGATTTTCCTCTTCCAGATGCGGCATACTTGCTATGATATTACTTAGTCGCATATTTTCTTCGCGAAGTGCAGCATTTTCTGTGAGTATTTGCTCGCTTCGGGCTAGTACATCAATGCGGCCGCTTATCCATGAAGTGGCGGAGGATGCGCCTCGCTGCATGGGGGTGACAATATAACCAAAGCCCCGGCCCAAAAAGCTGGTGGGGGCTATTCCGGTAATTGTAATGATTATTGCTAGTAAAGATATGGTTATGCCTAGGGCAAGAAACAGTCTTTTATGTTTGTGTAAGAATTCCATAGTACACCCCTACGCCTTATAGTTTTATTTTGTTTGGGGTTATTAGTACATTGGATAGGAGTTTTAGATTTTCTAGTACTAGGCCTGTGCCTTCTACTACGCACTTTAGTGGCTCTCCGGCCGCTTGTACTGGGATGCCTGTTTCGTTGGTGATTAGTTCGTCTAGGCGCTTTAGCAGGGCACCGCCGCCTGCCAGTACTATGCCTGCTTCCATTACGTCGCTGGCTAGTTCCGGTGGTGTTTTTTCTAGGGTGAATCTTATTGCGTCTATGATTTTTTCCAGTGACTCGGAAAGAGCTTGGCGGACCTCTACCTCTGTCATTACTATGGTTCTGGGTAGACCTGATACTAGGTCGCGGCCTCTTACTGGTTGGTATACGGATTCTGATGGCTCGTATGCGCAGCCTAGATTGATTTTTATGTCTTCCGCTGTACGGTCACCTATGGCTAGGCCGTGTTCTCGGCGTACATACTGAATTATGGCATTGTCGAACTCGTCACCACCTGTGCGTAGCGAGCGACTGGCCACTATTCCACTAAGTGAAAGTACTGCAACTTCGCTGGTTCCGCCGCCTATATCTACTATCATGCTGCCTATAGGCTCGGAAACGGGAAGGCCGGCACCTATAGCTGCTGCCATTGGCTCCTCTATTAGTGTTACAGAATTTTTGGGTACGCCTGTGGAGAATGTGGCTTCGAATACTGCCCGCATTTCTACATCTGTGACGCCGCTAGGTACACAGATTACGATTTTAGGTTTGCGGCTAAAGAAACGAGTTGCGCGCGCTTTTTGGATAAAGTATCTGAGCATTTCCCGCGTGGTTTCAAAGTCGGCAATTACTCCGTCTTTTAGGGGGCGGATTGCTACAATATTGCCGGGGGTACGGCCTATCATCTGCTTGGCTTCTTCGCCAACGGCCATTACTTTTTTAGTGGTGGTGTTGATAGCTACTACCGAGGGCTCGTCTATTATTATGCCTTGGCCCTTTGCGTAAACTAGAGTATTGGCTGTGCCTAAGTCTATTCCTAAGTTTTGTGTGAACATTAGTGCCTGCTTTCATACGTATTCTTTTATTAGATTATACCCTCATATGCCAATAATAACCAAATGGCTTGGGATGTGCTGCAACAATTATCCCATAATAATGCAGTATTTACAAACATAAAAATAGGCCGTCACATCGTCAGATGTGGCGGCCGTTTTTGTTATAAAAAGGCTAACTACGATTTTTAAACACCATTCTGCTTTCGCGGAGGTATCTGGCCATGGCTAGACGGTATTTAACAGTGGCGGCTGTGCGTTTTTTTGTGATTTCTAGTATTCCATATGCCGCTAACGCCAGACATGCGATTGCAATAAAAATGGCGATGCTTATTGCTATGGGGTTTGTTTGAGGGTTAGGCCTTGATTCTGCTAAGGGACTAGGGGGCACACTTGCTAAAGCCCCTTCCGATGTATCCCAAACAGCGGTTAGCATAATGTCCTCTCTGACGAGGATGTTTCCTTCGAGAATTTCGCCGCTAGGAAGCCGCCATCCTACAAACGCTGCCCCGCTTCGGGTTGGAGGGTCTGGAATATATTGTATTCTAGTTGAATTTCGGACAAATCTTAGGCCTGTTTCACCTCTGCTAAAGGTTCCCGGAAAAGGATTGAAGGCAGCAACGGAGTGAAAGGCCGGAATATGCCTCGGGTAGACAGGGGTATGTACATGCTCTGTTTCACGAGCTGTGACCCATGTCGCTTCTATTACCATATCACTTCTTATGATATATGGAGCGGTTATAATTTCTTCGTTCCATAGCCAACCCCCAAAGGTATAGTTTTCTCTGGTGGGGGTAGGTAGGTTTAGTAATGGGCTTCCATATGTATGTGCCTGGATAAATTGTACCCCTTGGGGGAGCAGGCCTTCACCTGGGTCAAAGACTATCGCAAAGCTGTCTGTGGCATAGGGATCTGGGATAGGAGCATAGGCGGCCAGAATGGTTGTATTGCGTATGGCGGCTATTGGGGGGTGGATTTGGATGCCGTTTGAAAACCATCCTATAAAAATATATCCCGCAGGTGGCCGTGGTTCTGGGAAGCTGCTTATTCTAAAACCGAATTGCCCTGTGTGCACTGCTTGGGTATTGTCATCTTCCAAAAAGCTGCCTGGACTTGGGGCAAACCTTATGGTTACTTCTGGAGGACTCCCAGGCTCACTGGCAGATACATATATGGGTATTGATATTATTAGGGCAATAAAAATAACGATAATAGAAAGAAGCCTTATGCCTGCCTGTTTGACTAGGTTTTCCATCTTTCATTCTCCTAAGTTGCATATGTAAGGGAGAGGAAAAGCCTCTCCGTAGTACTCTTATTATTCTTGGGTATCCGATGTTGACTCTTCCACTTCTAATGTTTCCTCTTGTGGTGTCACAGGTTCGCCCCAGATATTTTCGTGAACGGTTTCTACTGTTGGTTCGGCTTCGGTGGTAGTGGTGTCACTTTCGGTTCTTGCTTCTTGTTTAGCTGCAACGGGATAGTGTTTTGCTTGCAGGCCTGCATCTAGTGCGTCAATCTTTTGTGCCCCTAACCTTACGGTCATTACATGGCGGCCTTTGGATAGCGCACCGTCTTTGTCCCAGTGAGCTTTGTATATGCCTATAAAATCAGTGGCTTCATTTTTGTGGTAGCACACCGCTACTGCACTCATAGGGCCGTTGCGGGATTCTAGGGGTTTGTCTATTATTGCGTCGATATCGCCAGACGCTATACGGTCAAGCTCGTAATCATCGAATTGAGTAAAGCCGTAGTTCATTAGGCGTTCTTCTGCCCACGCGTTTATCTCGGCTATAAATAACCCAGCAGAAGAATAAGCGGCAAGCATAGGAAGGGTTGCGATAATTGCGACTTCCCCTATCCATACAACCGACAGCATGGGGCCGGTCCATACATTGTCATTGATATGCCAGGTGCCGTGTTCGTTGAAATGACGTAAAAATCGTATAAATTCTGGGCTGTCGAAAATCATAGAACGGGTTTCCGAGAAAACAAGGCCCATGTCCCCGATGCCGTACATTTCTCCAATACCGTAAAACCATTCAAACATTAGTACAAACCACATACTCCACATAACATATAGGATTATAACAGTACCAATGAGGATTACTACAATAGAGGCTCCATTGCTGGTGATTTTCATAATCCGTTTTATAATCCATGCAACAACTGCAAGTGCGCCACCGATTACAAATGCGGCAATGATGTTTACCCATGTGTCATGGACGCTGGTTTGGAATACTACATAAAAAAAGCTTAGTAGTATGCCCAGTGGTGTGTACACAAAAAACAGGATAATCAGACCTAAAAGGTCACTGCGCTTTTCTGCTTCGTTCATAAGTACAACTCCTTTTTCTACAACATTCGGCTGTGATTTTACATTATTGTCGTGAGGTTTTCAAGACGCTGACGTGTCGCAAACTTGAGTGTATAATGGATTTTAGGCATTGTAATGTAAATGTAATGTGGATAACCCACTAGAAAGGAAATAAAATGCGCTATATCGAAAATCTACAGGAGAACGAACATGTAATTGAGCACTACTTATGTAAGCAAAAGCAAAATCTAAAAACAAGGTCAGGAAAGACCTATCTCTCTCTTAGGCTTATGGACAAAACAGGTACCATAGACGCAAAAGTATGGGAAATGAATAAAGACATCCAAAGTTTTGAAGAGGGGGATATGATAAAAATAGATGGCAATATCGCCACTTTTCAAAACGAGCTACAACTGAAAGTGAATAAGCTGCGCCGCAGTCGCGAAGGAGAATATATAGCAGGAAACTATATCCCCATGACAGACAAAGATATAGATGTACTATATGGCGAAATCCAGGGGATTATTAAATCCATATCCCATACCCAAGTAAGGCAACTACTTACCAATATCTTTGGGAATAAGGATCGAGAGGATGCCTTTAAATCTCGTTCAGCCGCTAAGAATATGCACCATGCATACATGGGAGGGCTACTAGAGCATACATTGGCTGTGGCTCAAATATGTGATTTTATGAGTAGCCGCTATAAGCATATTAACCGAGACATTCTAATGGCTAGTGCCCTATTGCATGATATAGGAAAGATATATGAATTATCGGAAATGCCTCATAATGACTATACAGACGACGGGCAGCTCTTAGGTCATATAGTGATGGGCTGTGAGCTTATAACCCTTGAAGCATCAAAGATATCTGACTTCCCTCACGAGCTGGCAAGCCTGATTAAGCACTCTATTGTGTCTCATCATGGGGAATATGAGTACGGCTCGCCAAAGCTACCATGCACTGCCGAGGCTGTTTTGCTGCACTATGCAGACAATATGGATGCGAAGCTAAAGGCTTATGAAGAGACTCTTGATGCAGACAAGACCCCAGGGCCATGGACAGGATACAACAGGGCACTCAATCGATATTTAAGACGTTCAGATTTTGTGTGAAGTACAAATTGCGGTTTTGATGATAATGACGAAAGCGTTCCACGCCTTTAATAATAAGAGATGAGATGAAAAATGATAAAGAAAAATGACAAATTGACAGTAGAAATAGAAAACGTAACAGCTAAGGGATTTGGTATAGCTCGGGTTAATGATTTTGTTCTTTTTACCGAAGGTGCCATAACCGGAGATAAGCTCTTGGTGCGGGTGCTAAAAGTAAAGCCTCGTTATGGTTATGGGAAGATTGAAAAAATAATCCGCTCTTCCCCACATCGTATAGAAAGTCCTTGCCTGGTTTCCGAAAAATGCGGTGGGTGTCAGTGGCAAAATTGTGATTACAATGCCCAACTAGGCTTCAAAAAGGATATTGTAAAAGATGCCCTTGCCAGGATCGGAGGCGTAACCGATGCCCCGGTTGCGGATTGTATTGGCATGGATGTGCCGCAGCCATATCGCAATAAGGCTGTTTTTCCGGTGGTGCCAGATGGGGATGGTTTCGCTATTGGCATGTACGCCCCCAGAAGCCATAGGATTATCCCTTTAGAACAGTGTATGATTCAGCACCCGGCTCATGTACCGGTGCTTAAAGCTATAAGTGCCCATATGAAAAAGTACAAGATACGCCCTTATGATGAAACCCTTCATAAAGGTGTTGTGCGCTATATCGTAGTAAGAACAAGTCTCGCCACCGGGGAGGTAATGGTGGTGCTGGTGGTAAACGGTAATGGTATACCTCAGGAAGAAGAGCTAACTACTGCCTTGACTGAGGCCGGAGCCACCACCATTATCATCAACCGCCATAGAGAAAAGAACAATGTGGTAATGGGAAGCGGATTTCGAGTTGTTTCTGGGGAAGGTTTTATCCGGGAGCGTATTGGGGGGATATGGTATCAGCTATCGGCCCCTAGCTTTTTTCAGATTAACCCTGTGCAGACTGAGGTTCTTTATAAGATTGCAGTGGAGATGGCAGGACTTGATGGTAGCCAAGCGGTAATGGATGCCCATGTAGGGGTAGGGGGCGTGGCTTTGCAGGCCGCATCCCTGGCTAAAGAAGTTATTGGTGTTGATATTGTGGCGGATGCTATCAGTGATGCGGAAAAAAACGCCGAGATAAATGGTATTACAAATGCCAGATTTATCTGCGGGGCCTGTGAGGATGTTATTCCTAAGATGCTAGTTGAAGGTGAAGTTATACCAGATGTTGTGTTTTTGGATCCTCCTCGTAAGGGGTGTGAGAATGCTTTATTGGATGCTCTTATTACTGCCAATGTGAAGACTATTGTGTATATTTCCTGCGACCCGGCTACTTTGGCTAGGGATATAAAACGGCTTGGTGATGGTGGATATAAGCTTACGGCTGCACAGCCTGTGGATATGTTTCCTATGACTGGTAAGGTGGAGGTTTGTTGTAGGCTTGTCAGGGAATAAATGCTTGTGTTTCGCTGAATTATCCATTACAATGGTTAGGCCATCGGGGACGACACCCATTAATAAAAACAGCATGGCTTATGCTTCGCCAAACTATGATAAGGGGGAGACACCCATCACAAAAAACATACGTGTCGTTGACGCGGCGGGGAATGAATATGAAGCTACCTACCCAAAACGGGCCAAAGGCCTTGTTAAAAATGGCCGGGCAATCTTCATAGATGAGTTTACCCTGTGTTTAGATTGTCCGCCAAGTGATTATTTGGAGGATAAATCAATGGATAATAGTATTAACAGCAACATCAATCAAACTGAGCAAAACGTAAACAGTGTTACCGCACCAGAAATGACCTTGGAATGGGTCGCAGCCAAAATAGATGCGATCATCAATGACAATGCTTATATTGCTGATGCAATCAGCTCTTTGAATCTTATGGATTCTGATGGGCATAATTCAAAGGCTGAGGCGCTCCATCAGGTTGTAAATGCGCGTGAAGCCACAAATCGCGAAACACTTAAGTTTCTTGAAAAGATCTATGACGGATTAAATCCAGCTCCTGCGGCAAATCCCAGCCAGATAATGCAGCATATTGATCTAGCTGAACTTGCAGAGCATATGAACTCTACTGATCTTGTCGAGCTAATGAAAGCGATTGTTCGTCCTTAGTAACTGCATGTAACGCTAGGATGTAAAAGACTAGGATATAGAAAACTCCTGACCATTAAAAATGGTCGGGAGTTTTTTTATTGCCTTGCGCAACTATAGTTTATTTTTGGGGTTATGATATGTATAAGCAAATTAATTCAGAATCACTTATAGCAATTCCCCCTTTAAACAGTTCCGCCCGAGCCGAAAATAGCGGACGCATCAACGCTTTTTCGGCGACAGGCGGGGCTGATTTAAAGGTGAATTGCTATATTTAAATTTCCCTGGGGGTGGTTTCCATCGAAGATAGTAATATTCTTGAGTTATTTTGGACCAAGGATGAATCGGCTATTGAAATTTCTCGTAGAAGATATGGGAGGAGCTTGCATAAGGTGGCCTATAATATTTTAGCGGATAATCAGGATGCGGAGGAAGTTGTTAGTGATACATTGCATCGGGCTTGGGAGGCCATCCCTCCTAAGAAGCCGGAGTTTTTTGGGGCCTATCTTTTTAAGATTGCCCGGAACTTGTCACTAAAGCGCTGGCGGGCTGCTGGGGCGGCTAAGCGCGGCGGCTCTCAGGCTGACTTATTGCTTAGCGAACTTGGGGATGCGATACCTCTTAATGAGACTGTGGAGGATAGATTTGAATATTCGGAGACGGTTAAGGCTATCAATGATTGTCTTCGAGGGATGGGCGCCACTAACCGAGTGGTATTTGTCCGGCGGTACTTCTTTGGGGATAGTATCTCGGATTTGTGCAATCAATTTTATTTTAGTGAAAGTAAGATTAAGTCTATTTTGTACCGGGCGAGGCTAAATCTTCGTGGGCATCTTGAGAAAGAAGGGGTGATTATATGAGTAATTCTGGATTAGAAAAAAGAGAAAAATTGCTTGCCTGTTTTGAGGGTATTGATGATGATATTGTAGCGGAAGCGGCTGAGGCTATTGGTGCTACGAAAAAATCCCGCCCTTATTGGTTATCATGGGGCAATGTTGCTGCTGTGCTTATTGGTGCAGTGGCGGTGAGCTGTGTTGTAATATTGGCATTCTTGCTTGGTAGCTCTGGGATAGGGGAAGTGCCGGCAGATAATGGAGATGGTTACTATGAAGGCTCCCAGGTAGAGGAAACTCCAGCCCAGGAGACCCCAGTACCCATAGACTTGATAGAAAACGGTGATTTGCTGCCACTGCCTCGTGTCCATGAATCACAGTTTCTTGCGATTCTTGAAGATGGACGCAGTCATATGACTGTAAATAATCCATGGCTTTATCATGAAAATGCTAGGCAGATAGATAATTTGCCCGTATTCCGCCATCATACAGCAGTGATTAACGGGGAACTGACAGAAGATGATTCTGATGCAATCCGGAGAAATATTAATTATTTTAAGAATAGATTAATGGCTATTGCCTCCGGCTTTCCTGTCTTGGACTTGGATGATGTTGACCCGCAAGAGTTTATGGATCTCTGGCCGGAGGGACTTACTGCATTTTTGCATTGGTCTGAGCCAAGCTTATTTGTACGTCTTACCCTCCCTGAAAGTATTATGGTGTTACCAATCGGGGCAGGCCTTGGTCACGGGGTAACAGATGAAGAGATCCAGGTAGCTATTGAGTATCTGGCCGAATTTTTTACTGTAGCCAACTCGATGGAAGTCCCTACTCTTGCCCAGGCAGAGCACTCACTTGATATGGGTGGCCCTAGGATATACACGCGCCATAGATATTTTGATTCGGGGGGGAGTATCCTTGATGCTATCCTTGCTTTCAATTTTGAATGGGTAGAGGTTTTTACCTTTGAGCCGGAGCATACGCAGTGGGTGTGGATGTATATGTCTACATTCCCTCAAGGCAGATTCGAGTCGCTTCAATTGGGAAATTTCCCAATAATTACGTCAGAAGAAGCTCGCGAGATGCTTCTGCAAGGATATTTTATTTCCGAGCGCACAGATGCCGAATGGCCGGGCCGGGAGGCTGCTTTAGCATCTTCTGTGGAACTTGTATACCGAAATGCTATGGACTCTGAAATAGTAATGCCATTTTATCGTTTTCTTATAGAAACTGACTTGCCTATATGGGCCGCGGATCAGCCTGGTGAATGGCGAGCCTATGCGCGGTATTATGTACCTGCCGTCCATCGGGATTATCTTGAACCTATCGCGCGGCGGGCAATGCCTGAACCGGATGCGCCGCCAACGGGTTCACGAGCTTTGCCTCCTCATATTTTTAGAGCAATCCAGGGGGAATGGTGGGCGCCGCTGCGTGTACCTCGTCATCAAGTGGAAGAGTTATGGCAGGAGGTTATGGATGATATTGGGGAGCTTGGGGTAGATGAAGCTTATCAATTTCGTACTGCATGCGGTAATTATGCTCTTATTACCGGTGCGCGTACCCTCATTGGCATAGAAGAGCTTAGGCGATACTACCCTCATTTGGATTTGCCTGAAAATGTGGGGGATTTTACGCTTCGTGAAGTCTTTGTAAATGACCGATCTGGCAATATGATAATCTCGTATCGCCCTATGTCCCCTCTGGAGCAAATTTTTCATGGATTAGGGCTTTCGGAAGAAAATCCGCCTCCTGTGGGTGAGATTTTTACTCGTGACTTATCTATAGAAGATACCAGTATTGCATCTGCTTTTTATGCTGTGTATGAAAATAGCGAAGGTGTGCAGGTGAGTTTAGGTGTGTCGGCTTTGTTTTTTGATTTGTCGTCAGGGCTTCCTGATGGGTCTGGATTCTTGGATATGGGGGAATATGGGGAGATTCACTTCCCAGGGGATTCTGAGATTTATTATGCAGCTATGTACCAACCCACAGACCCGTGGATGGGATTTGCTGTTGAACTTTGGTTTTTGGGCGGTTCTGTCAGCGATAGGATTAATTATTTAGATTTACGGTATAGCTATGATAGGATTAGTCACTTGTTTATCCCTGTACCTCGTGAGGATTTAGAGGAGCTGGTGCGGCTGTTTAATCCGGCGGCGCTTGCACTGGAGTATCAGTGGGATTTGATGCCTTGGCAGTAGTATGTAAATAGAAAGCCGAACCTAGCCGACAAATGTTATCGGTGAGGCTCGGCTTTTTTTGTGATATAATGGTTGTATGAGATATATGGAAAAGTTATTTTGTCCCCATAGAGCAAAGCCATTTACAATAAGTAAGCGTAAAGTCAAACTTGACAGCAATATAAAGCGGTGGAGATTTGAGTTTGATACAGGCAACGGACAACTTACTGGAAGGCAATTGGCACAGCTATATAGTGCAGTTAGCACATTTTTGGATAAGTACAACTCAGGCATGTATATATTTGCTTTGAATATGAGAACTTTTGACTTTCAGGACAAAAATGTCTATATTTTTTTGGAACTGTTGGCATACTATATTTTAAAGCATGGGAAGTTTACTTTTGAAGTCTTTTTTGATCAACCTGCGTTTTACATGTTGGAGTCTGTGGGATTTCAAAATACAGCGTTGTATAGGTTTATGATGAATCAGGGGATATTAAAATATATTGAAAATAAAACGGATTTCATAAGCTTTTACGAAAATCCTCAACATTTGACCGATAAATGGTACCGGAGAGTCTTGAACAGTGATGCCATTGCAGTGGGAAATATATCAGGTCAGATTGCAGAAGAAGTCGAATCCTTTCTAAAAAGGTATGATATTCCTCACTCTACGACGGTAAACACATATAGTGTAGTACTTGAGCTGATATCGAACGCAAAACATAATGATGGAGACTGTATATTAGATATTGACATCTGTAATAATGTTATTAATATGTCATTTATCAACCTTTTTGATGGTAGGATGTTTGATAAGCTGGGTTTCATGTATAGAGATGATAAGCTTTTTCAGAATGTTCAAGAAAAGATACACATGGCTATTGGGTACCATAGTTTACATTTTGGAGATATGTATACAGAGGATGATTTTTACTTTATATCTACCTTCCAGGAGGGAATCACAACTCGTCTCGAGCCAAGTGGAGGCACAGGACTTACAACAGTTGTTAATGCAATTGCGGAAGAAGATGAGAATGCCTACTCCTATGTATTAAGTGGCAATAACCTATTGTTTTTGCGCAAAAGCTTCTTAGGCGATGGTGGAAGTATTGTAGGATTTAATAAAACAAACGATTATTTTAGAGATATACCCGAAAGGAGTATAATTGATAGGTGTCAGCTATACATACCCGGAGTGGTATTTCAACTAGTATTTAGTTTTGGGGTGAGTGATAATGGAAAAAGAAAAAATTATGCTGGAGTTTGAAAACAAGTATTCAAAGATTGGTGACTTCGACTACGGAAAAGATATATACGAGCAACAAGCAAAAGACCGTGTTGTTTTCGATGGCGAAAATATTATCGCGTTTCCTGACTACGTAGACTTCGTATCTCCATCTTTTATTCAAGGATTTATAGCTGTACCTATTGGCAATGTAGGAAAAGAGAATGTCTTAGAGTACATTAGCTTTGAATCCCCGCGAAGTGAAGTAGTTAAGCAGATTTACAACGGCTTACGCAGAGCTATGTGAGGATATCGTTATGGAGTATGGGGAGCTTGTAGGGGTAGTTATAAATGCATCAGAGGGTACGTCTTTAATGTCATATATCCATATGATAGGCTCGCTAATGTGGATGGGGCTTTCTGCTATAGCAATGATTATTTTCTCTGTGAAAAATTATAAGATGAGCGAGTCTTATAATAAAAAGACATTGAAGAATCGTGTTTTTGATAGGGTCTTTCAAAAGGTGATTGAGGATAGTCTAATTAAGCTGGCTGATATAATTCCTGCAATCTCAGATTTTAATTTTGACGAATTTAAAGATGTTCTGGAGTCTTTTACTGTGGGTATAGAGGTATATAAGTATCATGATAAGCCTTTTTATGAAGAAATTTGGGATTTAGTTTATAAGATAACAGACGATATTATCAAAATTGAAAACGCTACAAGTTCGTCTAGTAAATCAAAATGGTTTGCATCTTTGGAAAGTCATATTCAAAAAATATTTGACGTTATTGAAAGGTATTGTACAGACTTAGATGCGAATTAGATAACACTATTTTTGCACAAAGTAAGCCCCCGTGAGGTTCGTCTCGCAGGGGCTTTTATATTGTATGATAGAGATCAATTAATGATTAACGGCATTAATATCCCGCTTATTATAGAAGTAAAACCCGGCAGCGGTAAGGGCAATTGCAATCATGACCTTAACTGCCATAGTAATCCAGTTAATCTCTTCAAGTGGCAGAAGCGGCACCCATCCAAAGGGTGTTGTACGGGCTACCCAGCTTGGAAAGATATCTATCCGGCCAAACATATCCATAAAGAAGGAGTAGCCAAGGTATCCCCAGATGAAGCCGGTTGCTTTGGGAAGTAAGCCTACTAGAAGGACGGTTATGCCCACCATAATCCACAGGGCGGGTACAAATACTAAAGCTGACCTTAGTACGAAGCTGATGGACAAGTCACCTGGGTTTACTAACGTTGTTGTGGCTACAGCGTACATTCCAAGGGCTACAGCGGCTTGTAATAGTATTGCCGATATCATGGCAATGGCTACAAACCCGGCTAGGTACTTAGTGCGGCTTACGGAGGCGGCTAGTACCAGCTCTGTACGGATGTCTTTTTCCTCTGATTTGGCCTTTGTGGTGAACACAATAAGGGCGGCTAGGCCCATTACTGCCATCATTCCGTTGATAAAGCCTGAGAACATTTCTGCTACGGTGACGCCTGCCGCACTTAGTGCTTGGTTCATAATGGCAATGGCTTCATCTACAGGCAAGCCTTCTAATACGCTAATGTCCATAAAAGGGCCTAGTATCAGGGTCTGGTACATTTCATTGCTGGCGACAAAGGATTCTATATCTGCAAGTACTGCGCCATATGTGCCGCCTAGGATAAACATGCCTACGACTATCATGATTATTGTAAAGCGCTGGAGCCGGAAGGTTAAACCGGGGGCAGATTTTAGTAAGAAACCGCCATCTGCTTTGCCTGGTTTTGCTGGGATCATGCCCTGATCTATGTCTCTGATGGAGGTCAGGTAGAAGGCTGCTGCCGCTACAACAGCAGTTGTGCCAAGCATTATCCAAATGGGCCACCAGTTGTTTTGAATATATACTTGAGTGCGCAATATAAGCCCGAGTGGGCTGATTAGTGCAACCCATTCTAAATCTGTATTCATGTCGCCTATAGCCCGCACTAAGTACAGAACTATCAGTGTGACGAAGGAATAGGCCATAACGCTGCGAGTGATTGCGGATAGCTGGCAAAGCAGTGCTGTAAGTGCCGCAAATACAAGACCGGTAACGCCCAGGCCAACACCCCATAACATTGAGCCTGCAAGGCACATGTATGTGTCTCCCACCATTCCGCCTAGGTACATAGCAAGTCCCATGGTAATGGCTAAGATGCCGTTGATAATCAAGGCTGTAATCATGGCGGCATTAATATTGGCAAGCCTTCCTAGAGGAAGAGAGCGCACAACTTCGTAGCGCCCCTTTTCCTCGTCTGCCCTGGTGTGGCGTACTATTAAGAAGATGTTCATAATGCCTACCGTTAGCGCAACGAATACAAACATTAGGTTGGCATATACTGCCCCAAATGTAGGATTTTCTGCGGCAAAGACCGGGCCGGCCATAGCTACCATTGCAGGGTTTTCAAATACGCTTATAAGTTCTAATCTGGCGTAATAATCCAGAGCTGTGTACATGCCCGGTACCAGCCCGGCAACAATTATTAACAGCAGCACAATCCATACGGCGGAGGTGATGCGTTCCCGCCTTAGCATAAAGCGGGTTAGCTGCAAACTATTTTCGAATAATCCTTTCATGTTGGCCCCCTTTAGCTAGTTGCCCCGTAGTGGCGCATGAATAACTCTTCCAGTGACGGTGGTGTGCTTTCTAGTTTTGTGATGCCGAAGGGCTGGAGATGATTGATTACTATGCCCATTTTGTCTGTGTTTACTTGGAATTTTACGCTATAGCCTTCTTTGGCTATGTCGTATACTCCCTCTATGTTTTCTAGGCCTTCGATAGGGCGCTCTGTGGATACTGTCATTGTGTAGCTGGTTAGGTGCCTAAGGTCGTCTAGTGTGCCTACTTCTACTAGCTGGCCTTCGCGGATTATGCCCACTCTGTCACATAAGCGCTCTACTTCCGACATTATATGGCTGGAGAGAAATACACCTTTGCCTTTGTTTTTTTGCTCCATTACGCAGTCTTGGAAGACTTGCTCCATTAGTGGGTCTAGGCCGGATGTTGGCTCGTCTAGGATGTATAGGTCTACGTCTGAGGCGAAGGCGGCTACTAGGGCTACTTTTTGTCGGTTGCCTTTGGAATAGGTGCGGCATTTTTTTGTTGGGTCTAGGTTGAAATCGCGGATTAGGCGCTCGCGCAGGGCTTTGTCGTGGGAGCCGCGTAGACGTACGAATAGGTCTATTACTTCGCCTCCGGTTAGGTTTGGCCATAGGTTTACATCGCCGGGGACGTAAGCTATGCGCTTGTGGATTTCTACTGCGTCTTTCCATGCGTCTTTACCGAAGACTTTTACTTGGCCTGAAGAGGCTTGTAGGATGCCTAGTAGGGTGCGTATGGTGGTGGATTTGCCGGCTCCGTTGGGGCCGATGTAGGCGAAGACTTCCCCTTCTTTTATTTCCAGGTTTATGTCTTTGAGTGCTTGGAACTTACCGAAGTACTTGTTTAGGTTTTTGATTTCTACGCTTAAACTCATTTTTATTCCTCCTAATCAATGAGCAAAAATCGCGATGCTTTAACGCGTTTTTGCGAATGGTTTTTGCCGAAGGCAAAAAGATTACATTTTATCGAGCAAAAATCGCGATGATTTAACGCGTTTTTGCGAATGGTTTTTGCCGAAGGCAAAAGGTTACATTTTATAGAAGCATTTTCTCAAAATGCTTAGATGTTCTTTGAATTCTTCTAGGAAAGCATCATAGTTTTTTATTACTGAGCTTATATTGTCGTGGCCTGCCTGGTCTACTTTGCTGTGAGAAAAGCCGTTTACTGCCCACATTATTATTTCTATGGCTTTTTCAGGTGGGATATCTTCTCTGAAGAGGGTTTTATCGCAGTGGGCGTATACGTCAGCTATTATTTTGCCTTGTATTTGGTGGAATTTCTTTAAATGCTCTTTGGCGGGGCAGTCTTTATCGTCTACATATACTCGGGTTAGAAATTCGAATATTGTGGGGTAACGTTGGGATAGCTCTAGTTTTAGAAGGCTTAGTTGCCAGATGCTATCTAGGATATCTGGCTGATGGGTGTTGATTAGGTCTATAAATTCTGTTTGGACGATGTTTACGGCGTTGTCTACCAGGAAGTTGTATAAGTTCTCTTTGGTTCCGAAGTAGTGGAATAGTAGACCTTTGGATATGCCTGCCTCCCGGACTATATTATCTGTGGAGGCTTTTTTGAAGCCGTTTAGGAACTCCGTCATTGCGGCGTTTAGGATACGCTCACGTTTTTCTTCTTCTATTGAATGGAATTTATCGTATTGAGGGGCACTCATTAAACCACTCTCCTTTCATTGACTGACTCGATGGGTCAATTATAATTGTATTGACTGCATAAGTCAATAGCAAAATAAAAAAATTTTAAAAGCCCAGAATCGAATGATATTCTGGGCTTTTTGTAGGCGTTTATCATGGACTAACGTAATATTATACATTAACTTTCGGAAAGCCCCTGGTTGCAAAAAAAGAAGCAAAACTGGACAATTTTGCCGATTTATCATACATTATGTAAAAGTTATTTATTGGAGACGGATAAAGATGATTAGAATAGTCAGTACCAATGGCACGAATTATACGACCGTGCTGCGTGAAGTCCAGCTTCTTGGCTATAAGCCCAAAATGCTTAAAAGCGTCAAGGATGTGCCTAAAACTACCCATATTATTTTATCAGGCAATGATGAGCCTACTTTTATGCTTAAAGGCCTGAAAAGTCAGAATCTGCTGCCTAAATTGGAAAAAGTGGTTAAGCATCGCAATGTGCTTATTTTGGTAATGGGGCGGTGTATGCAACTGCTTTATGAAGGTATAGATGGCCCCAAGGGGTGGATACCTGGGACGGGTTGGCTATCTGGGCATGTTGTGCCTTTTGCGTATGGATGTGAGCCTGCTAAGGGGGCGCATGCTGTTGAGTTTGTGAAGGATGTTTGTGGTGCTAGTGATGGTATGTATCGTTTTGATATGCCCTTTCAGGTGAAGGATGGATATGAAGGGGATTTGTGGGGTGAGGCTAGGCTTTCTGTGCCTGATCCTTTTCCTGCGGCTGTGCATCATAGGAATATTTATGGTGTTCAGTTTAATTTGCTTAGGAGTGGGGTGCAGGGGCGGGAGTTGCTTCGAGGGTTTTTGAATCGGGTGCCGGATAGTGGGGATTGATGGGGTGGGTGGTGGATTTAGCGGTTTTGATGATAATGACGAAAGCGGTCGCGTACTGTGTTTATGGGCTTTTATAGATAGGAAGGGGCGGAAGCTGTGAGTGAAAAAAGGGATTTTTTCATCAGCTACAACAAAAATGATAAGCAGTGGGCAAAATGGATTGCGGCTGTTCTTGAGCAAAGTGGTGGATATACTTGTTATATCCAAGCATGGGATTTTCGAAAAGGTGGAAATTTTGTGTTGGATATGCAAAAGGCCCTAGTTAATTCGGAACGGGCTATAGCCGTGTTGTCTCCAAGTTTTATGGATTCTGAATATTGCCAGGCAGAGTGGGCGGTGGAATTTACGAAAGACCCTGCCAGTAAAAATCGGTTGCTCATACCTGTAAGGGTGTATGATTTTAAGCCTGAAGGCCTGTTTGCAAGCATAACTTATATTGACCTTGTTGGTGTAGAAGAAAAAGAGGCAGAAAAACAGCTTTTAAACGGTGTTGATACCAATGATATTCCCAGGCCTCGCCCTATCTTCCCGGGAACTAGCTCTGCTTCCCTCCCTGCGTTTCCTGGAGCCATGCCAGGGTGGACTCCTAGCGGCATGTCATCTCTTCCGTTTATGCAAAATCAATACTTTACCGGAAGGGATAAAGTATTTGAAGATATTTGCGTCGGATTTGAAAGCGGGAAGACTATAGCATTAACCCAAACACTTGCGGGAATGGGTGGATTGGGCAAGACCCAAACAGCGTTAGAGTATGTCTATAGATATGCATATAAATATAAGTGTGTGTGGTGGGTTATGGCTGAAACAGAGTCAACCGTATTGGCATCATATAAGAATTTTGCGACTAAAATGGGGCTAATACCCAAAGAGCAGCAGGATGATGAGTTAATACTCCAAGCTGTTTTAGATTGGATGGACTCTGAAAGTAAATGGTTGTTTATCTATGATAATGTGAATGGTATCTCTGCGAGCACTCCATGGTTGCCGAGAAATAATAGAGGCAATATATTAATTACTACTAGAAGTAATCATGTACCTTTTGGCAAAAGGGTTGATATTGATGTTTTTACAGAGGAAGAAGCCATTCACTTTTTAGAAAGCCGTACCGGGCTGGACAAAGGCCTCGAAAACGCGGCGGTTCTTGCCAAGCGCTTAGGGTATCTTCCGCTGGCTTTGGAGCAAGCGGCGGCATATATACAAACCAATGGGGATACATATGTAGATTATATCTACTTGCTTGAAAGCCATGGGTTGAAAGTATTGGATGATATGTATGGTGTAAACCACTATGATAAGCCTCTTGCAGTAACTATGGAAATCTCCATTGAAAAGATAAACAAGGATGAAGCACGGGATTTACTGTATTTGTGTGCTTATATGGCGCCAGAAGATATTGATGATGCATTGTTTCGCGAAAACGCGGAGCTGTTGCCTATGCCTTTGAGTGAAGCGTTGAAAAACCGCTTAATCGGCAATGAAGCCTGGAGGCAATTGACTCAGTATTCTCTTTTGAAAAGGCAAGACGATGGTAATGGGTATTCCATGCATCGTCTGCTTCAGGAAGTGGTGCGGAATAAAATAGGACTTGATAAGCAATGGGCGTTGTCCTGCTTATCCCTTTTCAGAAAAATATATTATTTTGAGTATGGAGATATTGTCTCTCGCGACTCATTTATAAGTCTAACTCCACATGTGGAAGCATTTTTAAATAACGCTATAATTTTAACTGATGATGAGGACAAAAAAGGCATAGCTAATTTATACCATAAGGGTGGCTTTGGATTTTCTTATCAAGGACACTATAAACGAGCGCAGGAGTGGTATAAGAAGGCTTTAGATATCATTGAAAATGTGTTAGGCATAGACCACCCATCCACCGCCACAACCTACAATAACATAGCGAGTGTATATAATAGTCAGGGAGAATACGCAAAGGCGCTGGAGTGGTATAAGAAGGCTTTAGATATCATTGAAAATGTGTTAGGCAAAGACCACCCATACACCGCAACAACTTACAATAACATAGCGTTAGCTTATTCTAGTCAGGGAGAATACGCAAAGGCGCTGGAGTGGAATAATAAGGCTTTAGATATCAGAGAAAAGGTGTTAGGCGAAGACCATCCAGACACCGCAACAACCTACAATAACATAGGGGTAGTTTATTCTAGTCAGAGAGAATACGTAAAGGCGCTGGAGTGGAATAATAAGGCTTTATATATCAGAGAAAAGGTGTTAGGCAAAGACCATCCAGACACCGCAACAACCTACAATAACATAGCACTAGTTTATTCTAGGCAGGGAGAATACGCAAAGGCACTGGAGTGGAATAATAAGGCTTTATATATCAGAGAAAAGGTGTTAGGCAAAGACCATCCAGACACTGCAACAACCTATAATAACATAGCGGGTGTATATGAAAGTCAGAGAGACTACGCAAAGGCACAGGAGTGGCATAAGAAGGCTTTAGATATCAGAGAAAAGGTGTTAGGCAAAGACCATCCAGACACCGCAACAATCTACAGTAACATTGCTTTTGTTTATTATTATCAGGGAGAGTACACAAAGGCGCAGGAGGAGTTTGAGAAAGCTTTAGCTATTAAGGAAAAGATGCTGGGGCCTGAGCATCCGAGCACTATTATAACCAAAGAGGGTATTGAAGCTGTTTATTATGCATTGAATACACAGCGATAGCACTATTGTAAGCCCTAAACTGATTACAGCATATGTACCACAAAATAAACAGGGGATTGAAATCAGCATTTGTGTAGATATTTCCACCGTCAACGAGACTATGCTTATAGAGCATATGCTTAGCACAGCCGACGATAAATTCGATATAGGATGGGCGTGAATCTCCCATTTTTACCGTGCTTTCTATGTATACCAATACGCAACCGGATATACCGCTAATGTAGATATTATTGCGTGATGATATGGTGATTAAATTTAAAAGGGGCTGTTCATTCTCATGACAGCCCCTTTTATTATGCAGTTACTTCTATTTGGGAAGTTACGCAGCTTAAATTTTCTGGGGATACCAGCCTTATTACCATGGATTTATCCTCTTTTGACTGTGAAGTTGCGTAAGTTAGACTGCGAATAATTTCAACTGTTTCATCGGTGTTTTTGTGGGTTATTCCTTCCCGCCGTACTATCTTATTGCCTTCATAGAATTCTATGTCTAGTAGTATCGGGCAGCGCTTATTATTAACTGCGTTTAGTGTGAGGGCTATATCTATGTCTTTTCCGGCTGGCAGGGTTATGATACATTCTCCGTTTTGGCGGCTTAGATTTATGTCGGGGCATGTTTCTTTTTCAATTAAGAATAAAGCTCGGCTTTTCTGCCATTTGTATGGGGGCTGGGTTATGAATACGGCAGTGCAGGGTTCGGGTTTAGGGGGGCCTAGGTGTTCAGTTGCTATGGCTAGTTTTTTTATTAGCATTAGCTGTAGTTCTTTTATTGTGTTCATTACTTGGGCTATGCTTGTGTTTATTGCCAGCAGGTGGGCCAGATCTTTTGGGTCTAGGCCTTTGGCTTTCATTAGTTCTAGCACGTGAGTTATTTTTTCGCTTTCGGCGGTTATAAGCCGGGCTAGGGCTTCTTCTTCCATTGCTACTGAGGCTATTATTGCGCTTAGGGCCTGCTCTTTGGTTGGGAGGTCTTGGGGATTTGGGGGCTTAGGCATGGACATATTGTGTTCTCCTTTTTGTTTTATACTATTCCTCAACTAAAGAACCGTGTGGGGCGCGCTACGTGCGCCTCCGCTCCCCTTAACCAATACAAGAATGTGTGCATAAAATGGGCATATTATTATTAAGGGGTGGAAAATGCCGACAATCAGCTTATGTATGATAGTAAAAAACGAAGAGAAGGTACTGGGGCGATGCCTTAGAAGTGTACAAGACGCGGTGGATGAAATAATTATTATAGATACAGGCTCTACCGATAAGACCAAGCTAATTGCCAGTGGATATACAAATAAGGTATATGATTTTATGTGGATACAGGATTTTGCGGCGGCTCGCAACGAGGCCTTTAGTAAGGCTACGATGGATTACCAGATGTGGCTGGATGCGGATGATGTGTTGCCACCTGAGTCACAAAAGAAGCTGAAGGAGCTTAGAGCTTCCCTCGACCCGGCTGTTGATATAGTGATGATGAAGTATCTTACTCATTTTGACGAACAAGGACTTCCTATCCTTTCTGTGTCCCGGGAGCGGCTTTTGAAGCGAGAGAAAGGGTATAAATGGCAAGACCCAGTTCATGAGTTTATACCCCTTGAAGGCAATATTTTACATAGTGATATAGAAGTGCATCATAAGAAAGAAAAATCGGCGGAGGCATCCACTCGCAACTTGGATATCTACGCTAATCTCAAGAGTTTTACGCCTCGGCAGACGTATTATTATGCCCGAGAGCTGAAGGATCATCAGATGTGGGTTAATGCGGTTTATTATTTTGAAAAGTTCCTGGCTACTAAGGAGGGATGGGTAGAGGATAATATTGCTGCGTGTTACAACCTTTCTATTTGTTATGCCGCTTTGGGGGACAGAATTAATATTTTGCCTATCTTGTTAAAAAGTATGGAATACGATACTCCGCGGGCTGAAATATGTAGTGAAATCGGGTATTACTTTAAAAATGCTAAGCAGTATGCTGTGGCTCTTAGGTGGTTTGAGTTGGGCGCGGGGCTTACTAAACCAGAAACTATAGGGTTTGTACTCGAAGATTATTGGGGGTATATCCCCTGTATTGAAGCCTGTGTATGTAGCTGCTATCTGGGGGAATATGAGAAGGCGCGTATGTACAATGAAAAAGCGGCGACATTTAAGCCAAATGCCGCCGCTGTGGATATTAATAGAAAATATTTGGATTCACGATTATAAAAAGTAGTTGGCTAAGTTTGCATTATCGTCAATAAATGGCTCTATTACTGGGATTTTTGCAGACATAAGAGTACATACACCAGGGCCATGGCCAGAGATTGCGCTGTCACCATGAACAATTACGCCTATTGATACAGCGCCGCTGCGGTAACTGTAACCGTGGCGGTTGTCTGCATCTACTAGGGCTACTATGTCGCCGAAGCGTAGTTGGTCTAAGCCGTATTCTTTTACCATGCCTTCGTCGAAGGCGGTGATGTCATAATCTCCAGTTACTGAGGAGGATGAGCCTAGGCCTGAACCCATGATTGCAGCTGGTGCCATTTTGGCTACCCCTACTTTTAGCTTGCCATTTTCTTCTTTGATGTTCATTTTAGAAAGTAGAGTTGGGGACATGTTTCTTAGGATTATGTCTGGGTAGTCTAGTAATGCAAAGCCTTGGCCTGTGGCTTTCACGCCTATGTTATCGTCTATGTTTAGTTTTTCTAGGGTTTCTTCCGGGAAGTAGATTATTACATGGTCGCAGCCGCCGTGTTTTCCTGTTACGAAGCCCTTTTCACCTTTGGCGTCACCGGATTTTACTATGGCTTCGTTGCCTACGCAGCTTAGCATTAGATAGGATTCGTTGTGAGAGTTGTCTTTATGGCGGGTGGATACACCTGGTTCTAGGTGGTCGGCTGCCCAGCCCATGCAGTTGTCACCTATTTTTGCGTTGTAGGTTACGCCTGCTACGCTAGGTACCCAAAAGGCTTGACCGTCTACAGAAATGCGGGCTTTGGCACCTCCCCGGGGGTGCCATACCACTCCTCCTACGGAGATAATGGGTAGCTTGTCAACGTTGGTTCTTAGGGTCATTGGATCAGCTCCTTTATAGTTTGAGGCATACCGCTTGCTATGGCCTTATTGGCGCATATGCCTGTCATTATGGACATGATTCCGTCTTTTACTCCGGCTGCTCTTTTGAATCTGTCATTGCCTGGTGTGCCAAAGATATCTTCTAGCATTACCGCGTCGCCTCCGCCGTGGCTGCCTTTTGCTTCTTCTACTTCAACGTCGTATGGCGCCGCGAAAAGTGGGAATACCATGATATCTTTTTTCTTTAGCGCGCCTTCGTCGTCTCTGTTGCCTCCGGCGTTTACATATGATTTTTCCATTACTTTGTACTCTATACGGCCTTTGGAGCCGTTGAAGTTTACAGAAAAACCTTCCCAGGGCATGTAGCTGTTAAGGGAATAAGTCAGGATAGCGTTGGTGTTGTATTTTACTATTACTCCCATCGTGTCTTCTATGCTGATATCGTCTGTAAATACACTTCTGTCCCGGATATAGCCGCTATCTTCTTCCGCATCTAGGTACATGGCTTTCATGGCTTCGTTGGATGCCATATCAATCGCAAATGGGTCGTCTTTTATCTTGCTGCCGTGGGAACGGTAGGTGAACTCGGTCATTCCCCGTTTTTCTGCGTTGTGGCGACCGTAGAAGTTAAGGTCACCAAATGCGAATACATGCTGTGGCTCGGCTCCCAGCCAGAAGTTTACTAAGTCAAAGTGGTGAGTGGATTTATGGACTAATAGCCCGCCGCTATTATGTTTATTCCTATGCCAGCGCCTGAAATAGTCTGCGCCGTGAGAGGTATCCAGTAGCCACTCGAAATGCACACTAAATACATCCCCGATTACACCGTCCATTATTAGCTCTCTAATTTTGGTGTTGTTGGGGGCGTAGCGGTAGTTAAATGTTACGCGAAGATCGCGGCCTGTGCGGGCTATTGCATCTGTTATTTCTTTGGCTTTTTTTTCGTCTATAGTCATGGGTTTTTCTGTTATTACATCGCAGCCCATTTCCATTGCCCTAACGATGTAGTCGTGATGGGTGCGGTCTGTGGAGGTTACTATTACTACATCTGGTTTGGTTTCGGTTATCATTTTTTCGAAGCTTATGTGGTTATAGGTCGGGACTTCTTTGTGACCTAGGGCAGCCAATTTTTTGTTGGCGTAGTTCATGCGGGTTTGGCTTTGGTCGCACAGGCCAACCATTACGCAGGTGGACTTGTAAGTTTTTGCTATGGCTTCGTAAAACATTCCGGCGCGGGAGCCGGTTCCTACTAGGGCGTATTTTTTCATTTGGACTCTCCTTAAAGTTTTTTACGCCCTGAGTATATCATAGGAGCGATGTTTTTTGTGAACTTTGCGGCGGCGAGATGCACGTGTGCCCCAGTCATCGTCTTGGATTGTAACGGCAGCGTATATCCTTGTGGTTATTAGGGATAATCCGTAAGCAAGGAAATATATCGGTGCAAACAAAAATCGTATCGGATAGCACAGAGCGTAAAAGATATTCTGCTTATACATAACGATAATAAAATAGATAATGAAATCCATTTTATCCAAATAAAGCCCTCGAACCATTATGGATAATATAAACAGAATGATGGCAATAAGCCAAAAATAAGCCTCACCAAAGACCCAAAACTGGTATATAAAATGCCTGGGGAATGTATCCTTTATAGATTTTAGGCTGCCTATATAGGCAGAACGTTGCCAGCGGCGCCGCTGGGCTATGAACTTCTTCCACTTATTGGGGGCTTCTGTTTCGCAGTAGGCGGTGCTTTGATAGCGGGTTTTGCCGCCATACATCTTTGAGTAAGAGGTAAGAGTTCTATCATCCCCTGCGGAAACATGTATGCCAAATAGGGAATAATCCACAAATTCTTCCTGCTTATGCGTGATTGCATCTTTTTTGTGAAGGCTAAACGCACCGCTGCATATGGAAACATCCCCGGTTACAGACTGAGCTGCACGCCCCAGTTGGAATGAACCAAAGTAGGATATAGATTGGAGCCTTGTGAGAA
The DNA here is from genome assembly GCA_009780185.1 of Defluviitaleaceae bacterium. Classification (GTDB taxonomy): domain Bacteria; phylum Bacillota; class Clostridia; order Lachnospirales; family WQUN01; genus WRAN01. The sequence goes on from WRAN01000010.1 coordinate 75,795, forward strand.
AATTTTCTTTTTTATTAAGGATGCCGATATTGCCTACACAGGAAGTGGTTTTACCGTCTTCGAATGGGCGTAGAAGCTCGGTTAGGGCTGATTTTGCTATTATGCTGTCAGAGTCTAATAAGAAGACATAATCACCTTTGGCGCGGTGGAGGCCATCATTTAAGACTTTTCGCTTGCCTCGGTTTTCTTCGAAGCGGATTATGTTAAATCTGGTATCGCTGCTTTCGTAATCTGAGGCAAAGGATTTGGCTACATCATAGGCCAAAGATGATGCGCTGCCATCGTCAAGGAATAGTATTTCGTGTACAGGATAATCTAGTTCCATTATATTTTTTAGTATGGATACAATGGATTCTGGTTTTTCGTTGTAGCAGGTAATTATTGCGGTTACTTTGTAATCTTTGGTAAGAGCTTTTTTACACGGTGTGTAAACAAGGGCGAAAATTTCTTTTATTACAAGGAATGCCAACATCATACCGCCTAGTAGGTACCACTGCTGGGCACGGGTGGTGAATAGCCATATTGCTTTTAGGCACATCAACATAAGAAAGGCAGATATGACTTTCCCCTGTGGTGTGAATGGACGGTTTAGTTTTTTTATTATGGATTCATCTATTGTGGCGGAGTCTATTGTGTACTGCTCGTGTAATTTGGTATTTGATTGCATAAAAAATCCCCCCGATTTGATGTTTATAGCTTTCATCAAACGAGGGGTAATTATGAGATGTATTTTTTTCAAATCTACTTTTTCTTCCTTAGTTTATACACAAGCCATAAAATTATCGTAGCGCCAAAACGCATAAAGCCTACTATAAACATGGCATTGCGGTTACCAATCCATGCAAATAGTGTGTGGGCAAAAAACGGCGCGATAAATAGGCTGATATTGGTGGCAGTATTGTAAAACGCCAGATATATCATACGGTTTTCATCTGGTGTGGCCTCCAGCACGCCATTAAGGATGGCGGCATTGATACCAACAGAAGAAAACCCGGTAAAGAAGCTTAATATTGCCATTAGCTGTACGTTGGGGGTAATAGGAAAGAAAAACATATTAACCGCTAGAAGAAACGCAGCAACAACAAAAACCGAATTGTTGCCTCGCTTACGAAGCAAGCGCTGCCACATACCACCGGATGCAAATGCCGCAACTCCAGAAGCTAGGGCAAAAATAGCAAACCATAGTTCTGTGGCCTGGATAACCATAACCTGATGGATAGCCACCAATGGCCACCCGGCTTGCCATGTAAAAATGAAAATCAGAGCCGGTATAAAAAAGGCCAGGAACTTTTTATCCTTAATAATCACAGGAATAAGCGCCCAATCTGATGTGGTTGCGGCTGTATCAGGCGGGGCCTGGGCAACCTTGAACCGCCTAAAGACCATTACCTCCAATAACCCGAATAAAAATGCCATTACAAAAAATATTTGATATAGAATCATGCGCTGAGCGTCTGAACGGGGGATAAAAGTGATTATAAGCCCGGTAGCAATTGTAACCACCGGGACGACGGCTTGCCCAAATTTGGCGCGCAGCGCAATGGCCTGGCCGCGGGTATTTCCGCTAAAAACCGTGCCAAGGAAGCTTTGTAATGAAGTCTGAGAAAGTGCGTCCGGGCAGTTCATGATAGCCACCAGGATAACAAATAGCAAAGGCCGTATAACAGGCGGTAACATAGGAACCAGCGCAATACCAAGAAGTAATGCTCTGCTTATAAGAATAAATGTAGCTGTAGCCCGCTTTCGGTCTGAAAATCTCCTAAACAGCATTGCCCCAGGCAAAAGTACCAGAGCGCCCACAGCGCCAGGCAATGAGCTTAAAAGGGCAATCTCCAGCTCTCCGCCGCCAAGCCGCTGCAAGAATACAGCAGAAAAAGGCCGCCATAGGTTATTAACCGTATCGAACAGCAGCCCATACATAATAAATATCCAGACATTGGTGCCCTTTAGCTGGCTAATCTCCCGACCTGCATAGGAAAACCCGCCTCGTATAAAGGCGGGGATTTCCCTAATGCTGATATTTGGTTTTCTAAAGCGAGTTTTCACATTGTCACCCTGTTAAGCCTTTGTCATTATCATCAAAACCAGAAATCGCTTTCGTCATTATCATCAAAACCCGAAAAATGTCGAAGCCTTTGTCCCAATCATCAAAACCCACTTAGATTTTATTTACCCACAGCGTAATGTTTTCGCCATTGATATTCCAGGTCTTGGTATAGGCGTCTTCGGGAGGTGAAGCTTCTTCTAGTTTATCTGCAAGGATTTCCGCGGCAATTAGGTCACTGTTATTTTTAATTACCTCACCCAATCCAGGGGCGTAATCTGAGTATCCGGCACAGATGCGGTCTACTACTTCAAATCCAGCGTCTTTGCGCATGTTTTGCAGTTTACTCATTAGCTCTCGCAGAGTGCCCTCTTCTATTAGTTCTGGAGTGAGTTGGGTGTTAAGGACTACGGTTATGCCTTTATCTTGGGATGTTGCATAGCCTTCTTTTTGAGCGGTTTCTGTTAGTACATCTTCCATTGTAAGCTCTATGCATGTGTCATCAATAGTGGTTTGCCAGGTGCCGCTTTGTAGTGCAGTCATTACTTCGGCTGGGTTAGTGTTGAGAGCCTCGGTGATTTTTGGCACCAGCTTTCCATAACGAGGGCCTAGCGTGCGAAGCTGGGGCTTGAAGCGGTATTCGATATAATTTTCTGCGCTATCTATAAAGTCTATGGCTTTGACATTAAGCTCTTCTTTTACTACGTCCAGCAAATCTTGTGCGGGCTCAGTTGTGCCTTGGCGCAAATTTACCAGCATTTCTGGCAATGGTTGGCGGTTTTTAATGGCGGCGGCGTTACGGGCGGCGCGGCCTATGGCTGTTATATCCATAATGGCGGCCATGTCAGCTTCTAGGGTCGGATTGATTTGGGTTTCGTCGTAGGATGGATATTCGCATAAGTGTATGCTTTCCGGGCTCGATTTATCCAGGCCGCGGACAAGATTTTGGTATATTTGCTCGGTTATAAATGGCACAAAGGGTGCAGCTAGTTTTGCCATGGTTACTAAGGCGTGGTGTAGTACTTTGTATGCGTTGATTTTATCCTGCTTCATGCCGTCAGCCCAGAAGCGTTCTCGGCTGCGGCGTAGATACCAGTTGGATAAGTCGTCTGTAAATTGGTCTAGAGCGCGGGCAGGGTCGGTTATTTCGAAATTGCTTAGGGATGCATCCACCTTTTTCGCCAATGTGTTAAGGCGTGACATTAGCCATTTATCCATTACAGAAAGGTCTTTGGCTTCGTATTTATAGGGGTTGAAGCCGTCTATGTCGGCGTATAACACATAGAAGGCATAAGTGTTCCAAAGTGTGCCCATAAACCTGCGAGCGCCTTCGGTTACTGCTTCGTCGGAGTAGCGGTTATTAAGCCACGGGGCAGAGTTTATAAAGAAATACCAGCGAAGTGCATCGGCTCCGTGCTTGGCAAGAGCTTCTTCTGGATTAACCACATTGCCTTTGGACTTACTCATTTTTGAGCCTTCGTTATCCAGTACTAGGCCTGACACTAATACGTTTTTGTATGGTGCCTTGCCGAAGATCATAGTGGATATGCTCATAAGTGAATAGAACCAGCCACGGGTCTGGTCAACACCTTCTGATATAAAGTCCGCAGGGAACTGATTGTCAAACAGCTCTTTATTTTCGAATGGATAGTGCCACTGAGCAAAGGGCATTGAACCTGAATCGAACCAGCAGTCTATTACCTCTGGAGTGCGGGTCATGATGCCGCTGCATTTGGGGCAGTTTATTTTTACTTCATCTATATAGGGCTTGTGCAGTTCTATATTATCCGGAACATCCTGTCCCATTGTTTTTAACTCTTCAATGCTTCCTACGCAGTGTTTATGACCGCAGTCGCATAGCCATATGGGAAGAGGGGTGCCCCAGTAACGCTCACGGCTTACGCTCCAGTCTTGGATATTCTCAATAAAGTCTCCAAAACGGCCTTTTTTTATGTGATCCGGCATCCAGTTTACGGTTTCGTTGCTGGCGATTAGCTGGTCTTTTAGGGCGCTTACCTGAATAAACCAGGCATCTCTTGCGTAGTACAGCAGTGGAGTGTCACAGCGCCAGCAGAAGGGATAGCTATGTGTGTAAGCTTTTTTCTTAAAAAGTAGGCCACAGGAAGCCAGTTCTTTTATGATTAACGGGTCGGCGTCTTTTACAAATTTCCCTGCCCATAGATCTACTTCTGGAATAAAGCAGCCCTGCGGGTCAACCAGTTGTAATAGGGGAAGGCCGTAGGCTTTAGAGATTCTGGAGTCGTCTTCGCCAAAGGCTGGGGCAATATGAACAATCCCGGTGCCGGCTGTTAGGGTTACATATCCGTCGCAAACTACTTTGCAGTAGTTGTCTGTATCAGGCTTTTGGAAGTTGAATAATGGGTCGTATTTTAGCCCTTCAAGCTGTGCCCCTGGGAATGTTTCAAGTATTTCATATGGGCCTTCTAATACATCCTCTATTAGAGCTTTGGCCATGATGTATGTTTTGCCATCCATCAAAACCCTTGCGTATTCTTCTTTTGCATTAACACAAAGCCCCACATTGGATGGCAGTGTCCATGGGGTTGTGGTCCAGGCAAGCAGATATTCATTTTCCTTCCCGGCTATTGGGAAGCGTACATATATTGAAGGTTCTGTTATGTCTTTATATCCTTGAGATACCTCGTGGCTGGAAAGTGGGGTGCCGCAGCGGGGACAGTAGGGGACTACGCGATAACCTTTATAGATTAGGCCTTTGTTATAAATCTGTGAAAGCGCCCACCATACAGATTCTATATAGGTATTATGGTAGGTTACATAAGGGTTTTCCATATCCGCCCAGAAGCCTACCCGTTCGCTCATGTCCTTCCACATGGATTCATAAGTCCAGACGCTTTCTTTGCATTTTTGTATAAAGGGCTCTACACCGTAATGTTCTATTTCCGGCTTGCCGCTTATGCCTAGCTGCTTTTCCACCTCAAGCTCTACCGGAAGGCCGTGGGTATCCCAGCCTGCTTTACGCAGTACTTGGTGACCTTTCATGGTTTTGTAGCGAGGGAATAGGTCTTTTATTGCTCGTCCTATTACATGGCCCATATGGGGTACGCCGTTGGCTGTTGGGGGGCCGTCGAAGAATACGAAAAGAGGGCAACCTTCCCGCTCGCGCATACTCTTTTCAAAGATTTGTGAGTCTTTCCATAGTGAGAGGACTTCCTCTTCACGCTGTGCAAACTGTAAAGATGTGGGGACTTTTTTATAATTAGCAGACATTGACTTCCTTCCTTTCTAGGCTTCAAGTATAGTATTGCCCCAAATGGTTGTAAAGGAAATATATTTTGGTATGCTGTAGATAGTAAAAGGCGGTGATTATATGAAAACGATTTTAGTTGCTGAAGACGATACATTTATAAATGAAATGCTGTGCGAGCTTTTGACCCAAAATGGCTACACCCCAACGTCTGCGTTTTCTGGCACGGAGGCATTGCTTCATCTGCGCCAGGGCGGATTTGATATGATGATTTTGGATTTAATGCTTCCAGGGAAAACAGGTGAAGAGGTTTTGCAAGAAGTACGAGCAACGTCCGATATGCCGATTATAGTTTTGACTGCTATGGCAGATAAGGAAACCACTGTAAAGTTGCTGCGCCTTGGAGCAGATGATTACTTGGTAAAACCCTTTGACAATGATGAGTTGCTGGCACGGACTTCCGTACAGCTACGCCGAACGGCTTTAGCTGCTGATAATAGTACTCTGAAATTTAAGGATATAATCTTGGATTTAGAAGGCTATGATGCCTGTATCGGATGTGTAAAAGTCGGGCTTTCTAAGCGGGAGTTTGAAATTTTAAAACATATGATGTCATACCCCAATAAAGTGTTTTCCAAGAATAATCTATATGAAAGCGTATGGGGCGATGAATTTATGGGGGATGATAATATTATCAATGTGCATATCAGTAAGCTTAGGGCAAAGCTGGCAGCACTTGCCCCAGGGGTGGAATATATTAAAACGGTTTGGGGGATTGGGTTTAAAATGGGGGGGTAGGTGGTTTACATCTATGTATAAACTGAGTATAATGACTACAAAATAAAAGAGAGGCCGCACGGGCGTGTGCGAACCTCTCAGTTACAAGCAACTACTCCAGCGTATCGGCTGGACTCCTAGCTTAATAACTTAGGGCAAAAAATAGACCGTTTTTAACAAGGGGGTCTATTTTTTTATGCCTATAAATATTTAAGACTTTTTTAAGACTTCAATAAAACTTATTTAATACCCATCCATTATCATACACCCATAAAACAAATTCGAAGGAGAGTTCATCACATGAGCATACTTAAAACCCAAAACCTAACAAAGCGCTACGGCGGAAGACCCGCTGTGGACAATGTAAGCCTGACAGTAGAAAAAGGCGATATTTTCGGCCTTATCGGTCAAAATGGCGCCGGTAAAACCACATTTATGCGCCTTATCACATCCTTATCTCGCCCAGATAGCGGCGAAATATCACTTTTTGGAGAAACAGAACCGGCACGATTAACCGCTGCCAGGACCCGCATGGGGTCGGTAATAGAAGCACCAGCACTTTTCGAAAACCTTACCGCAGTGCAAAATCTAGAGTACTATCGTATTCAGCGAGGCATAGCGGATAAAAGCCGCGTAGATGAAGCACTTAAAACCGTAAGCCTTACTGATACCGGCAAAAAGAAGTTTAAAAATTTCTCACTGGGAATGAGACAGCGCTTGGGTCTTGCTGTGGCCATTCTGTCTAACCCAGATTTCCTAATATTAGACGAACCGACAAATGGCCTGGACCCAACAGGGATAATTGAAATGCGTGACCTAATAAGGCGTCTTAGTGAGGAAGGTATCACATTACTAGTCTCAAGCCACCTGTTATCAGAGCTTGCACAGGTAGCTAATAAATATGCCATTATCCACAATGGCCGTTTGCTGAAGTCCTTAACCCAAGAAGAACTGCAAGAAGAATGTAAGCAGGCTCTATCCATAACCGTAGATGATGTTGACCGTGCCGCTGTAATATTAGAAACCGTTTTGGGTGTAAGTAACTACAAACAAGTTTCCGGAAGCGAGCTACGTGTCTACGACAAAATATCAGACCCATCAGAAGTCACCTTCCGCCTAAGCCAAGAAGGTATTCGCGTAGCTGCTATAAAGGAAGTCGGTGACAGTCTAGAGGACTACTACACCAAAACCATTGGAGGGGCCGAATAATGATGAACATGATTCGTGCAGATATGTACAGGATAATCAGGGGTAAGGGCATGTATATCACCTTTGCTGTGCTGATTGTTCTAAATATTTTGGTAATAGGTCAGGGGCTGCATGTAGGTATTAATTATGGCTATATGCAAGATAGTGTCGGCGTTGAGGCGCCAAACTTATACAATAGTTGGCATAGCGCCGCAACGGTTTTGTATAATAATATGAATAGTATCATATTCTTTCTGCTTCCGATTGTTATTATGTCCGCAGGGGCTATGTTTGCCAATAGAACCGTAAAAAATGATATTGCGTGGGGGATGAGCCGTACACGATTATATCTGTCCAAGCTACTGCTTGCGGTAGGGCTAAGCGTTATACTTGTAGTATTTTATATGCTATCGGGTATGATTATAGCTATAATTTTACGAGGGTTTGACGGCTCTGTCCCTTCTGGGTATTGGCAAAATCTTTTTCAAACCGTTGGATCTCAGTTGCTTGTTATGTTGGGTGCTACGAGCTTAGGCATTTTTATGGTATTTACTTTCAAGCGCAGCAGTGCTGTAATAGCCGCCTATATAGCTTTATGTTTGATTCCTTCAATGATTATTATGATGCTTTCTGAAACAGTTGCCCCTGGGATCATTAGGCTCATGGATTTTGATTTAATGTTTTCAATTGTTCGACTTGGTTCTTTTAGCCAGCTGGACACCCATGTAATTCTATCTGCACTTGGAGTAGGTGCTGCCTATATTGCAGTGTGTACAATCGGTGGAATCGCCCTTTTTAAGCGGGCGGAAATAAAATAATAGGAGGCTTTTCATCATGCTAAAATTAATTTGTGCAGATATTTATAGAATACTTAGGGGCAAGGGCATATATATCACCTTTGCGGTACTTCTTGCTATGGGAGCATTGGTTGTTTTCGCTTCGCAAGCGGGAGGGGGTGTTGGTGGTGTAAGTTTTACACCTGAATCGGCGGCAGAAGCAGTAGACGCTTTTAGGGAAGCTATAGAGCCAGGGATAAATGCAGCCACCATTCCAGGGATTTTGGCTATATCTATGGAGAACTTCTCTTTCTTCTTATTACCGATAATTATTATCGTAGCTGGAACCATATTTTCTAATGGAACAGTTAAAAATGATATATCCTGGGGTACATCTCGTACAAAGCTATACTTCTCTAAGTTGATTTTAGGGGTTTTGTTAAGTATCGTGATGCTGATTTTCTATGTGGGGTCTAGTATGATAATGGCTGCAATCGTTGGTGGATTCGGCAGTCCTGTGCCTGATGGGCATTGGATTGGGCTTTTGCAGATTTATTCCGCTCAATTGGTGTTGCTTATTGCGTTAGTATCTATTGGCGTGTTTCTGGCCTTTACTACTAAGCGCACTGCCGCGGTCAATGGAGCGTACATCGCTTTTTGTCTGGTTCCTCCTCTGCTTATTTCCCTTTTGGCCATAGCCAACGAGAATATAGTTAGGCTATTTGAATATGATTTGCTTTCAAATATCATGGGGCTTGCAAACCTCCCTAGTATGGGAACGGCTGAAATACTAAGAGCTTTAAGCGTTGGCGTTTTTTGGTTAGTGGTTAGCACTGTAGCTGGGGTGGCCTTGTTTAAGCGGGCTGAACTAAAGTGACAGCTTTGTGGATTATATGTGGGATATTGGCGGTAATTTTAGTCTTTGGGTTAGTTAGATTTTTGGGGGTTAAAAAGGATATAAGGCAGCTGGGGAAGCGGCTGGATGAGATTATCCGAACAGATACTAATGCCCAGCTAACCACCCAAACCTTTGATAAAGATATTGTCAGTTTAGCCAAAAGCGCTAATGACTTACTTGCAAAAAGCCGCCAGGATTTTTTTAAAGCCCAACGAACAGAAGCGGATTTAAAACGGGCTATATCCAACATATCCCACGATTTGCGGACACCCCTTACTTCAGCTAAGGGGTACCTGCAAATGCTTGCCGGTGCAGATGAGGAAGCCGTCTCTCGCTATTTAGGTATTATTAAAGGCCGTCTGGATACCTTGACGGCTTTAATGGATAATCTATTTACTTTCTCTCGCGCTATGGACGAAAATATTTTTGTAAAAAAGGTGAATGTAGGAAATGTTCTAAAGGATGCTATAACAGACAGTTATGTAGAGCTTACAAGAAAGGGTTTTACTGTAGAAAGCAATATCACATCTTCCCCAGTGTACTGGAATTGCGATGAAGACGCATTAAAACGGATATTTCAAAACCTAGTAAAAAACGCTTATATTCATGGAAATAGCTATATAAGAGTAACCCTTAAAGACAATAAAATAGAAATAGCCAATAAAGCCGCGGGGCTAAATGAAATTGACATAGCCCGAATATTTGACCGTTTCTACACAGCAGACGCAGCCAGAACCCACAAGCGCACTGGGCTAGGGCTTGCAATAGCAAAGGAATTAACCCAGCGAATGGGTGGACAGATATCCGCAAACAAGGAGGGGGATATGCTGGTTGTAGTAATCACTCTGCCCGAGTAAAATAAAGCCTGTGTTCTTCTTTAGAAGGGCACAGGCTTTATTATATGATTTTTATACAAAGGAGAATAATCATGGCATCCAAGTTTATTATGGCCTTAGATCAAGGCACTACTAGTTCACGCTGCATTATTTTTAATAAGAATGGGCAGATTGTAAGCGCCGCTCAAAAGGAGTTTACACAAATATACCCCCAGGCTGGCTGGGTAGAACATGACGCAGAAGAAATCTACCAATCCCAGGCTCTGGTTGGACACGAAGCTATAATCTCTGCCAGTCTTGCCCCAGCGGACATAGCTGCAATAGGCATAACCAACCAGAGGGAAACCACGGTTATATGGGACCGTGCAACAGGGAAGCCCATAGCAAATGCCATAGTGTGGCAATGCCGCCGTACAGCCTCAATATGTGACCAATTGCGTGAAGAGGGATTTGAAGAGGTTGTTCAAAAGAAAACCGGTCTAAAGCTAGACGCGTATTTTTCTGGCACTAAGGTAAAATGGCTGCTGGACAATATCCCAGGGGCAAGGGAAAAAGCCCATCAGGGCCAGCTTCTTTTTGGCACAATAGATACATGGCTTATATGGAAACTGACAAAAGGCACTATCCACGCCACAGATCATACCAACGCCTCCAGGACTATGCTTTACAATATACATACACGTCAGTGGGATAAGGAAATACTTTCAAAGCTAAATATCCCTGAGTGTATACTTCCCGAAGTCGTATGTTCTTCCGGGCATGTTGGCGATACGGATGTATTTGGAGGTAGTATCCCCATTGCAGGGATAGCGGGAGACCAGCAGGCGGCGCTTTATGGCCAGGCCTGCTTTAAACCCGGTCAGGCAAAAAATACTTATGGCACAGGATGCTTTTTACTCATGAACACAGGCCATACACCAGTAGAAAGTAAGCAAGGGCTTATAACCACAATGGCTGCTTCATGCCCCGGAAAAATACAGTACGCCTTAGAAGGCAGTGTATTTATCGGAGGTGCGGTAATACAGTGGCTGCGGGATGAGCTAGGACTCATTTCTAATGCGGCGGAATCTGAAGGCTTTGCCCAGTCTGTGGCAGACAGTAATGGGGTATACCTAGTGCCGGCCTTTGTAGGGCTGGGAGCTCCATACTGGGATGCCTATGCAAGAGGCACGATGGTAGGGCTGACTCGTGGAGCTAATAAAGCCCATATCATAAGGGCAGCTTTGGAATCTATGGCCTATCAAACCTTAGAAATAATGGAAGCCATGGCACAAGACGCCCATACTCCTCTTGATGCGCTACAAGTAGATGGAGGTGCCAGTGCCAATAATTTTCTAATGCAGTTTCAGGCGGATGTATTGGGTGTGAAAACCGTTCGGCCCAAGGTCACGGAAACCACAGCATTGGGAGCGGCTTATCTTGCAGGGCTTGCCACAGGGTATTGGCAAAGCACCGACGATATATTATGTAACCGGGCGGTTGACCGGGAGTTTGTACCCCAGATGGATTGGGATGTGCGTAAGGGGTTAGTTGATGGATGGAAGAGGGCTGTAGGTAGAGCCCTTGTTTGGGAAAGCTAAAAACCTTTGTCGGTATCATCAAAACCGAAAATCTCTTTGTACTGCCTTTTCTGAATTATCAAATGTCTTTTGATAACAAGAGAGGGTTATTAGTGAGTAATTTAGAGTCGCTGAAAATTTTTATTGACAAACCTATAACCCCTATGCTATCCTCTCCTCCGTTGCAAGACTAATATGTATCTGGGTGTGGCGTAGCTTGGTAGCGCGCTAGACTGGGGGTCTAGAGGTCGCAAGTTCAAATCTTGTCACCCAGAGCAGGTCCTTGGTTTTAGCCCAAGGACATTTTGGGAGCATAGCTCAGTTGGGAGAGCGCCTGCCTTACAAGCAGGATGTCATAGGTTCAAGTCCTGTTGTTCCCATTAAACAGTGCCCCTTATGGGGCATTGTTATTAGTAAGAAAGCCTTCGGCGGAATAGCTCAGTTGGCTAGAGCATACGGTTCATACCCGTAGGGTCGCCAGTTCAAATCTGGCTTCCGCTATTTATGTTTTTGAATGATCGACAGTGCATATTAATTGCCTGTCGATTTTTTTATGCAAAAAGCCTGTAGCCGATTATACAGTTACAGGCTTTCTTTGTTAGGTATGATACAATAAGAATAATAGACATATTTCGCAAATTTATGAGGTGTCTTATATGAGTAATGTTAAAATAGTTTTAGGCAAACATGTACTAAGCGCTATCATTTTCCTGCTGCTGGTTACTGCGCTTTTTGCGTCTGTCGTGGTTTTAACAACCACAGAAACACGGCGCATAACCAATCATGACCAGCTAATTGATTTTGATTTTTCTACGGACATTGCCAGAATCTCACCGGCTTTATTTGACTGGCATCCAAACATGCTTTATAACCCAGATGATTTTGAAAACGGCAATACCACCGAGGCTATAATCTCGCAGCCCCGTCAATCTTCATTTGCTACTTATCGCCTTGTGCTAAACCTAACCGAAGGCACGGTCTATGGTATAGCAGGCTACAGTGCGCGTTACGCAATGACCCTGTGGGTGGATGGGGCAATCCTGGAGTTGGTTGGGGTGGTGGGGGAAAGCCGAGAAAGCATGATGGCTGACAGGCAATATTTTACCGCGTTTTTCACAGCTGGTGCCCAGCCTACAGAAATAATCATACAGCGTTCCGGCTTTGTCCGGGCGGAAGGTGGTGGGCTTTCATCTATTTTAATTAGCGAGCGCCCTCTTATTACGGCTATGAATACTCTTAACCATATCCGTATCAGTATCTCTATCGGTGTTTCGCTAATGGCGGCACTGCTCTTTTTTGGTGTATTTTTATTTTTCAGGGGCCGGATTTATTTTCTATGGTTTTCGCTAGTATGCCTTATGATTACCTTGCGGAGTATAGAGTTTGATTACCGTTTAATAAATACACTATTTCCTAATATCAGCTTTTTTCATACTGCTGTAGTAGAAACAGCCAGCACAGTTGGGTTTTTGTTTTTTATTATTCTCTATGTAGATGCTATATTTAGAGACGGTATAAATAAAATAATTAAAGTAGGTAGCCTTGGTTTTCTTGTAACGTATATAACATATTCATTTATCATGCCATATATCTCCGCTGATTTTCATTTTAACGCGTTGGTTGTAATCCGTGATTTTTCCAATGGATTTATTGTGCTTAGCATGACAGCGATTTTGATAAACATGGCTGCGATTATTTTCAAGAACCCGGAAATGCGGCATATAGAATATGTGCTTGTATTAGTCGGCAGTGTCGCAAATCTATTGCTTGGTGCCGCTGATGCCTTTCTTCGGATTCCGGGGCATGTGAACATAAATTTAAACTTAGTGCAGGTGGGGGCGCTGGTATTTGTATTTATAAATATCGTAGCCCTTGCCATAAACTTTAGACGCACAGAGTCAGAGCTTATATTGTCACAGGATGCGGAACAGCGCCTTACCGCGGAGAATATAGCACTTGATAGTCTATCTCGTATGAAAACAGAATACCTTGCCAACATGAGCCATGAGACAAAAGCCCCTCTGACCCTCATATCCGTGCATGTCCAACGGGCCGCGGAGCTCTTTGAAGAGCTTAGGATAGGGGAAAACAGTGGCGGGGAGCTAACAAGCAAAAGCGAAAAAATCGGCGATTCCCTCAAGCGTGCCCAAGAAGAAGTAAAGCGTGCGGCACAGCTGGCTGAAAAGGCATTGCGCCTTGCATCGCTACAAGAAAGCTTGGAGCAAATGAAGCCGCTGGATATATCCGGTCTCCTGACAGATATTGCAGAAGGCTACCACCCGATATTAGAGCAGCGCGGCAATCATATTATTTTAGACATTAGCGCAGATATGCAGCGTGTAGTCGGAAACATAGGCCAACTAGTTCAGGTAATGGCAAACCTCTTAACCAACGCCAATACTCATACGGAAAAAGGCGTTATTACTATTTCCGCTGAACATAAAGGTGACAATATCATAGTGGTGGTTAAGGACACCGGCAGCGGAGTAAATCCGGAACTGATGCCTCGTATTTTTGAACGGGGTGTTACAGGCGGCACAGGTACGGGGGTTGGGCTGGCAATAGCCAAGGATATAATAGAAGCCCACGGCGGAACGATTGAAATTGGCACAGATGAAAAAGGTTCCGATGAAACAGGTACAACGGTCAGCTTCACCCTTCCGGTATTTTATAAGACAGGGGGATAAGGAATGTATGATATTCTGCTTGTAGAAGATGAACCCGAAATATTGCAGCTGAATATGGAAATGCTTATGAGGCGGGGCGGTTACAATGTTCGCACTGCCACGAATTTGGCCGAAGCAGCTAAGGCGGTTATGGAGTCAGAGCCGGACATCATCGTGCTGGATATTATGCTGCCTGACGGTAGTGGCATAGACTTCCTTATAGGGTTAAAGAAGGAAAGAGATATCCCTGTTTTGTTTTTATCCGGGCTTGGGAGCCTGCAAGATAAGCTGGAGGGCTTTAAAGCCGGAGGGGACGATTATCTTCCTAAGCCATACGATAATAGCGAGTTACAGATGCGGATAGAAGCCATTTTGCACCGCTCAAACAGAGTGCTAAAAAAACTGACAAGAGGCCCCCTTATGTTGGATATGATATCTAACAGCGTATTGTTTAACGGAAATGACTTGGGTATAAGAAAAAGGGAGTTTGATGTCTTGTATTTTCTTATGCAGCATGAAGGCAAAGTATTGAGCGCGGAAGAAATCTATGAACAGGTATGGAAGAAAAAAATGCTGGGAGATAATAGAACCGTTAAAACGGCTGTGTATAATCTGCGTAATAGCCTTGAAGGTACGGGGTATACGATAAACTCCGTATACGGAAAGGGATATATTTTTGAGCAGGAGTTGTAAGTAAAAAGTCATATTTTCGGCACTTTTCGCATTGCCCCCCTTTGATTTGTTATAAATCAGGGGGGCATTTTTCGTTCCTTGTATGAAGGAGGCGTAAGCAAGTGAGACACAGTTACATACCCGGTGATGTGTTTATTTTTAGGATAGTAGAAGGCGAAATACTTGGCGAGTTGATAGGTTACTTCACCGGTTCTGACGTAAGCCATGCCGCGATGGTTTATGACGAGGAACATGTAGTGGAAATGGGGCCGGAGGGTATAAAAGTGACCCCTATATGTAAATCCGCTAAAGTTCCGTTTTATCATCTGCGCCATAGCACCCAAACCGATATGACCAAGGTAGTGGGAGCCGCAAAAAAGTATTACAACGCTCATATACCCTACGATTATCCGTCCTTAGTGATACTTGCGGGGATGATTATTTATCACAAGCATAGATACACACCCAAGTACAAGGAACTCGTTGACTTGATATTGACCATTGCCTGCTGGTCTTTGGATGAGCTGCTCAAGAAAATTACCAAAAGAAACGGAGCAATGATGTGCTCACAGCTTGTATATCAATGTTTCCGTGATGCGGGTTGCAGGTCCCGCCTAAAACTAAAAAGCAGTGGTGCGGTCTTTGAAAACGAAAAGGCTGATAACGCTATACGGCTGGTTGATTTGGTTGGCAAAAATAAAGGAATGAAGAGGCTAGAGACTTTTAAAATTCCGCCCTCTATAAATGAAGAAGAAATAATACGCAATTTATACGAAACTCATATAGGCGAAACCGAGCTGGAAAGGGGCGGCTATCTAACAGGCCAAGACCTGACGGATACCGCGTCTGCTGTCAACAGGTTTATGACTTTGCTAAATAAAGTATTTAAGAAAATCGGCCCTCACATACCAAGGCCATCATTGTTTATCACGCCTGTAGACCTTATCAATACAAAAAATCTCAGTTATGTAAGAGGCCCTGAGCAGTACAAAAAAGGAGAGTGATTCCAGTGGTTTAACGAGAAGACATCAATTGTTGCTGTTTAAAATGATAATTTTGATAATTTCAAAGGAGGAACAAACATGTCAGAACAACAAATGAATGAATTTTTATCCAACACCGCCGGAGAAGTAGGGAAGGTGTCTTTAAGAAACCAGGGTGGTTTTGTTGTGAAGCTTGACTTCGTATACAAGACCAGCGACGGCAAATCAAAGCGCGTACACGGTGACCAGAAGGATATTACCCTGGGCAAAACCAGAACCTTAGACCCGGGTGAATACGGCGTTCCGGAAGGTGCAACCTTTACCGTTCACGCAGACGTATTTTGGGGCAAGGATAATGTAGGCCAAACATGGCTTAATTACAGAAAAACAAACGCCGTTACCGGGGCCTATGTAATCACCGGAACAACGTTAAGCAACCAACTTGGCTTTATGGGGCTTGAAGTATAGCTCGTACGCTGGCATACCACCAGCTATAGCGAATTAAATGAGAAACCGTCTAGCCCGAGCCGAAAATCGCGAACGCTTCAACGCGTTTTTTGCGACAGGCTGGACGGATTTCGAATTAATTCGCTATAATAGTATAGAATATGGGGCAGAGGGCTTTTTTTAGTCTTTGCCCCAGTACTTATTTAAGGAGAGGTATCTATGAAAAAAAGCAAAAAGCATGGCAATATCAAAAAGCTGATTGCAATGTTGCTGGTGGTGGTAATAGTTATTGCAATCGTGCCTACTCAGGCGACCCAGGTAAGGGGTGCGGAGTTATCGTTGATTTTTGCCCCTGGTGACCCGGTAGAGTTTGAGCGTGGGCATTTCCCCGCGAGTTATGAAGCCGCCGTAGGTGACACAGGCCTTATTTTCTACATAAATGTCACGGTCGCGTCACCGAGTGGGCTTACAGTGGGAAGCGGTATCGGTATCAGCAGCAACCCAATAAGTGGGATGGCCTTGGGTGTAGCTTCGTCAGCGGTAGTAGCCTCGGCACCCACAAGCTTTACCCTGTGGTGGTATCAAGATGGTGTGCGGCGTGCTGATATGGGAAACATTGCTGTAGGTGCAGGGTTGGGTTCCACCCGTGGGGAACTGCGCTTTGATACGGTATGGGCTACTGATAACGGTGTGTGGACTTTGCGGGCGTATGATGGGCTTGATTTTGTGGAAAGCCTATATAGTCTTGACTTGATAATTTCACCCTTGGGTATAATGCCTCTAACCCCTCCTGTATTTGACATCGGCACAGGCACATGGTCGGATGGTGCACCACCCGCAAACTCTCATAATACAACATGGGACGGCACTATCCTTTTTGTACAAGACAGTGCCAATATTGGAGTCACAGGTACCAGCAACGCGGCGAGGCATATTATTGTAGGTGCTAATGCAACTGCAAATATAACAATTAATGATTTAACTATAACTCTTTTTGCTTCATCGCCACTTCAACTAAACAGTGGCTCAAACTTGACCTTAAACATTGAAGGGGTCAACACACTTGCAGCAATGGGCGGACAAAATGCTGGCATACGTGTTAACCACGACGCAACATTGATAGTTGAGGGTACTACAGGCAGCCTGACCGCTACAGGCAATATAACTGGCGCCGGTATTGGCGGCAACGGTCTCATAGGTGGTGCCGGTGGTAATAATGGCACAGTCATTATTAACGGCGGTACCATAAATGCCACAGGTGGGGACTCTAGCGGCGCAGGTATCGGCGGTGGTCGCGGTGATTACCCCAATGGTGGTTCAGGCGGTACAATCACTATTAATGGCGGTACAGTAAACGCCACAGGCGGTGCCGGGTCAGGCCCGACCGCCGGCGGCGCAGGCCTTGGCGGCGGCGGCAATGGCGGCGCCGGCGGCAATATCACCATTAATGCACCTGCCATTGTAAACGCCATAGGAACCTGGAACGCCGCGGGCATCGGCGGTGGGGGTGGCGGCGATAGCGGTACCATCAACATCAGCGGCGGTACCGTTACCGCAGGAAGCCAGTACGGGCCAAGTATCGGTGCCGGGATTGATGGCGGTGGTGGCAGCGGTGGGACGATAAACACAATCACTGTTACAGGCGGCGACTTCGTTGTCATGGATTCTAACCAACTTACAGATACCCTCATCGCCATAGGCGCAGGCACCGCCACCATACAGGCTGGTGCGGATTTTGACATCACTTCACCAGTGGTGATACCCAATGGTGCAAACATCACACTAACAAGTAGCAGCAGCGGGCCGCACACCCTTACACGCGATGTTATAGGCCCACTCTTTGACGTGGATGGCAGTACAACTTCCCTAACACTAAGCAATATCACCATAGATGGCGCAAGCGGTAATTTTCCTGATGCTGCCGGTGCGCTTGTAAATGTATGGGGGGGCAATCTAACAATGAACAGCGGCACAACGCTGCAAAACAATTCACGTGCTTTAGGTTCAGGCGGCGGTGTATTTGTAGGCAATGGTGGCACATTCACCATGCATGGCGGTGAAATTAGCAATAATTCCACTGGCGCAAACGGCGGCGGCGTAGCATTAGGTGTAAGTGGGAGTAATGGTGGGACTTTCCATATGAATGGCGGCACAATCAGCGGCAATACGGCTAATAGTGGCGGTGGTGTGTGGATAGTACACACTAGCTCATCATTCACATTAAATAATGGCGTAATACACAGCAATACCGCTGTTGCCGGCGGCGGCATAACGATACTAGACGGGATAGGCACCATGAGTGATGGGGCAGTCAGTGGCAATACAACTACCAGTGCTACCCCTTCCGACAATGTCACTATTGACGTAGGCCCTGGCGGCATATTCCATCTAAACGGTGGTGTTGTACAATGTATAGGGGTATCAATTGTCAATGTAATACGCGGCACATTTAACCACAACCTAGGCGGCTCGGATAATGGTATTGTTATTGCATGGAATGGCACAACCTCTGCAACCCACGTTACAGGTAGCGCCACAGACCTTGTAGTTTCGCCTACAGGCTCGGCATCATGGGGTTTGTCTGGCAGCACAAGCGGCATTTCTTATAACTATAACGGCAATACAGGGTTTATCCCGGTTAGTGGGGTTACAGTGACTGGAGCAACCTCTATCACTAGCGGCGCAATTACCGTCACAACCCCAGCACGCAATGCTTCTGTAGCAAGTACCGCGGCTACTCTTGCCAACACAACGGCAAGCGCAATCACATGGACTCATGGCAGCGGAACGGCGGCAGGCGCAAACTTTGGGCCGAGCAGAGTATATACAGCCGAGTTTACATTGACGACATCCACTGGGTTCGACTTCAACGGCCTTGCGGCAGACACCTTAACCGTTATCGGTGCTACATCGGTCATACATTCTGCCGTTACTACAGGCACCACCGTCACCGTGACAGCGGTTTTTCCGGCAACAGCGGCAGCTCCGCCTCCATCCGGTGGCACAACAACGCCGCCAACTGGCGATACCCATGATACAACCGAAAACCAAACCCCAAGGCCCAGCCCCAGTCCTAGCCCAACCTCAAGACCGACTCCAACCCCGGGCCCGGCCCTTCCAAACGTGCGGGTAGAACTATCACAAGGCCTAACATCAGAATTACAGACGCTTCTGGGCGATAGCTTCAACGATCTCAACATCAATATCGAAACTTCTGCCTCAGCCTCCACTAGCAGCTTTGTAATAGCGGATATCTCCTTCTCGGTTGCCAATCATAGCCTAAACAACACCCTCACCAGCCAACTACCCAGCATACTACAGGCGCCGGACGCATACTACACCATCCACGCGGACCTATTGGGCTTTGTAGATGGCGGAGTCAACCACCACCGGATAGTAGCCTTTCACGATGACACAATCATAGGCGGCGGTATCAGCAGCCGCAATATGGTTTTCTCGGTCAACACTCGTAATCTGGGCGAGTTTACTGTTTCCTATGTAGCCAATCTAAGGCGGCTGGTGCTATCTCTGGATTCCTTCACAATAACAGACCTGGCAGGCAACGTCCCAGATCATACAATGGACATTCGCCCGATAATCCTAAACAACCGCGCCCTAGTCCCACTTCGCTTTATAGCCGAAGTACTGGGCGCAGAAGTAGACTGGACAAACGCCACATCCGGCAGGCCATTAACCGTCCACCTAAATCTAAACGGCCAAACCCTAAACATACCCATAGGTGAAATAACACCACAGCTTTCATCTTTGGGTATGGATGTACCCGCTCAGATAATAGATGGACGCACAATGGTCCCGCTGCGGTTTATAAGTGAGTTTTTTGGCGCAGTGGTTACATGGGATGGGGATACACGAGGTATTGAGATAATTAGTTAAATATAAAAGCCGCCATTGTTGGATGATGAAATTCCCACAATGGCGGCTTTTGAAATATCACTCCAATGTGCAAGCTCCAATATTGTTGTAATACTGCATAAATTATGCTATTTTAACTACGATATTGTCGTTTGCTGTTTAAACAAAAGAGAACTGAAAAGGGAGTGTTACATATGAAGCGAATAAAGCAGCTAAAGAAAATGAAACAACTGAAGAAAATAAAACAACTATGTACGGTTTTTGTAGTAATCATGAGTATAGCAGCCGCTATTATAAGCCCCTCGCGCACTATGGCGGTTACTCCTATCAGGCTTGTAATCAATGGGCAAGCTGTCACTGACATGCCAATGCCCCCGATAATCCAGCAAGACAGGACCCTGGTACCGGCTCGGGCAGTTTTCCAAACGGGACTTGGTGCGGAGGTAGAATGGCAGGGGGCCACGCGAACTGTCAATATTACGTATGGCGAAACACATATATCTCTCACGATTGGAAGCAGGATTATCACTGTAAATGGACATCATTCAGAAATGCCCATTCCGGCGCAGATTATAAATGACAACACAATGATTCCGCTTAGAGCCGTGGCCGAAAATTTGGGATTTGAAGTTGATTTTAGAGATCGTATCGTTTTTATCAACTCTCCAGCAGATTCCACAGAGCCTATAGCTCCAGAGCCTACTCCTACCCCCACGCCCCCACAGGGAAGCGGTTCCCGTGTTGTGGTGATAGACCCTGGGCATGGCGGGCGCCCTGGTGCGGTTTATGACGATGTACGGGCGGCAGATCTTAACCTGGCAATAGCGGAAAAGCTGATTCAGTTAATACAAGAATGTGGTTATATGACTGCCTATACTACGCGTACCGCTGATTACATTGTAAGTTTGTACGACCGTGCCCAGTTTGCCAATGAATATGGAAATATAATGGTTACCATTCATCATAATGCATGGCATACTCCATATATAAACGGAGTAGAGACATTCTACCTTCCGAACGAATTTGACGATTTGCGTCCATTAACAAGTCAAAATTTGGCCAGAATTATACAAAGACAGGTGATTGACCACACAGGCCGCAATTGCAGAGGCTCAAGAACCGCCGAGTTTGCAATTCTTAGGTATTCTGAAATCCCAACGGTTTTAATTGAAGTAGGTTTTATGAGTAATCCCCAGGAATTTGCCACTTTGACTACAGCCGAGTACCAATTATGGGTTGCTCAGGCTATCTTTGAAGGTTTGCTGGAAGCATTTTTATTGTACGCACCATAAACTTATTAGTTGAAAATGTATAACCCTACAATTCTTCTTCTATCCTTATTATGCCTTTGCGCTCTATGGCAGCTATAAGCAAATCGAACCCAACAAAGTGCTCTTCGGCCTCCAAGAGTGTTTCTGTTTCTGTATAAAGTATTAAAATTAAGTTTCCCATTCTTCTACTAAACCTGGCACGAGTGATGTCCCTAAAGGTAAATGTGAACTCAGGATAAAACAGTTCTTTATGCCTAAGTTCGTCGTTGTGTATATTTGTTTTGAAGGACATGTAATAGATAGCTCCATATATGAGATATATAGTTAGTGCGATTGAAACGAAAAAAAGCGCCCATAGCAACCACAATACCCATGAAAAGATAGTAACCCTATGGGCAATGAATAAGATTAAAGATGCAAATGAACCGGATATAAATATTAGAATGGCTAACGCCGCCAAAGATAAGCCTGGCGTGAAAACAATAAAATTATCTTCATTTATGATTCTTCCTTCATTAGGATTACCATGTGACGCGGAAATGAAGACCAGTATAATACTGACAATAGCAGTGATGACAAAAACCAATTGTGATATATTTGATAGTTGCAAAAGACCTCACGCTCCTTTATTTATTGCCCTTGATACTGCTTACCAGTACTTCCTATCCAGGCCGCGGTATGATATGGCTTCGGTTATATGCATTACGTTGATGTTTTCTTCCCCTGCTAAGTCGGCAATTGTGCGGGATATCTTTAGTATTTTGTGGTAGGCTCTAGCGCTTAGGTTCATTCTGTCGAAGGCTTGTTGTAATAGCGTTTTTTCATTTGCACCCAGCATGCAATACTTGTCTATCAGGGGCGCGGTCATGTGGGCATTTACCTTTACTGGTTCGTTTTTGAAGCGGATTTCCTGACACTTACGGGCTTGTAAGACTCGTTTTCTTATTTCTTGTGAAGTTTCTGCCGGTGCGCCGCTTAGGGCATCGTAGTCTACAGATACTACCTCGCATTGTATGTCAAGGCGGTCTAGCAGTGGGCCGCTTACTCGGCTTAGATAACGGTCAACTTCGTGCTGGCTGCAGCGGCATTTTGCGGTGCCGTAGTAACCACAAGAGCAGGGGTTCATAGATGCTAATAATAAAAAGGCGCTGGGATATGTGCATACGCCAGAAGCCCTTGAGACGGTTATTTTACCGTCTTCTAAGGGTTGACGCAGTATTTCCAGTGCCTTTTTTTGAAATTCTGTAAGTTCGTCTAGGAATAAAACTCCGTTGTGGGCTAGGCTTATCTCCCCAGGCTTTGGGACGCGTCCACCGCCGGCTAGGGACATGAAGGAGGCTGTGTGATGTGGTGCCCGGAAGGGTCTATTGGTTATTAGCTGACATTTGTTGCCTAAAAGCCCTGCTATGCTGTAGATTTTGGTTATTTCCAGGCTTTCCTCAAAATCCAAATCGGGCATAATTGTGGGCATACGGGTTGCCAGCATGGTCTTACCTGCCCCCGGCGGGCCTACCATTAGTAGATTGTGATAACCTGCGGCTGCTACTTCCAGTGCGCGTTTTACCCCCATTTGGCCTTTTACATCTGCAAAGTCGGCTAGGTGGGTTGCGGCATTTTCACGGAAAATGGCCTGGATATCTACGGATACGGGGGTGATAGGCTCGCCTCCAAAGTGGTTTACCAGTTGGATAATATTTGTTACCGGATATACCGTTACTCCATCTACCAATGCGGCTTCCTCAGCATTGGCTTCGGGGACGAAGCAGGAGGTGAGTCCTGCATCTCGTGCCGCCAATATCATAGGAAGTACCCCGGCTACAGGCCTAACAGCTCCGTCTAGAGACAGCTCTCCGGTAAAAAATGATTCTTGGGAAGCAGTATCGGGTATCATTTTTGTTCCTATTAAAATGCCAATAGCTATAGGTAGGTCAAAAGCCGGGCCAGATTTGCGGATATCAGCCGGGGCAAGGTTTACGGTTATACGATTCACCGGGAACTTAAAGCCGGTATTGCGTATGGCGGTACGTACCCGGTCGCGGGATTCCTTTACCGCTGAGTCCGGTAGCCCAACTATATCAAAGGCGGGTATGCCGTGGGCTAGGTCTACTTCTACGTCTACTAGATATCCGTCAATTCCTATTACTGCGCCGCTTATTGCTTTTGATAACATGATGTTCCCCCTTATACCGATTCCAATTAAAATCCTAATATAATATATAAACAAAAAACGCCCAATGCACAAGGTGCAAAGAGCGCTTTTTGATACTGCCCCATGGGGTATAAATAATACGCGTCCATAAGCTATAAGCCGTGAGGATTTGTATCTATGTCGTGGTGAGTTGCTTGCGATTTCGTATGGCTTATTCTACATGGGATTTGGGTTTTGCGGGTTACGGTATAATTACAATACCGACAAAAGGGGTTTACAAGATGGTTACATATAGGTTACAAGCTTTCTTCTTCAACTGTGGTTAGAGTGAAGGCGAAGGTGCTTCCCTTTTTTGGGATGCTTTCTAAAGTAATAGCTTCTCCGTGGGCGCGAATAAATTCTTTTACTATAGAAAGGCCAAGGCCGCTGCCTTTATCTTCATTCCGAGACTGATCTCCTTTAAAGAAGCGGTCAAAGACGTTGAGCTGTTCTTCTTTTGTCATGCCGCAGCCGTTGTCTTTTATTGAAACTTGTATTTTTTTACCTTTGTTAGTGGTTTCTATGGTTATTTCTCCTACTATTGGAGTAAATTTTATCGCATTGTCCAGTAGGTTATATAGGCAGCGCTGGATTATATCTTTATCTGCATAGACCATATCGGCTTGATTGGCAAAGCGGCTGGTTACGGTTATTTGCTTTTGGATGACTCGTTCTTCGAAGCCCATTATCGTGGTTCTTATTAGCTCGTTGATATTAAAATGAGTTAGCTCTAGTTTAAATTCTTTATCTTGTATACGATGAATATCTAGCAGGTCATTGGATAGTTTTATCAGGCGCTTGGTTTCTGTTAATGCAATGTCTAGGTAGTACTCATGTTTTTCGCGGGGGGCAGTTCCATCTTTTATCGCCTTCATGAAGCCCAGCATGGAGGTTAGAGGGGTACGGATGTCGTGAGATATGTTGGATATAAAAGCGCGACGGATTTGTTCCTGATTGTATAGGCTTTCTGCCATCGTGTTAAACTGTGTGGCTAGTTGGCCTATTTCGTCCTTTGTTTTGACGGGTATACGGTTTTCGAATACGCCTCCTGCTATGACTTTGGCGGCTTTATTCATCTGTCTTATGGGGCGTATTACGGTTTCGCTTGAAAAATAGATAAGGATAGATGCCAGTAGAGCGGCTAGGATTAGGCTTATTATTGTTATCTGATACATGCTGGAGATTGCTGCTTCTAGCTCTGCCATGGAGACGCTTACCAGTACTGCCCCAATAACTCTATTGGCGAAGACAATAGGATGGCCGGCTATAAGCAGTGATTCTCCCCCTTCGGCTTGAAAGCTTCCCTGGGGGATGATGATGGATTCTCCTTCCATTATAGGCTCCAGACATTCTATTGGTGGTATGCTTCCTCCTGGCAGCCCGGAAAACAAAACCCTAAAGTCTGAATAGATAATCACTACAGATGCGCCGAGTAAATCGCTTAGGTTTTCGATTTGGGTTACCAAGGGGTCTAGATTAATATCTCCGTGGAGATATACATTAATGAACACTGTCTCTACAGAACGGGCTACACGCTGGGCTGAGTCTGTGAGAGAATCTTTGCGTTGGTTAGTCATATAGCCGCTTATGGCTTGAGTTAGTACAATTGCCAGGAATGTAATGCTGATTACCAATATCCCCAACGACAGTAGAAGCTGTTTTGCAAATAGTCGCATAAAATCACCTGTTTCTTATAATCTGTAGTCTGAATCTCAATTTCAAACGAAATCGTTATCGGAAGCGTGCTGCGGCTTTATCTAGCTTTGACAGCAGGTTGGATCTTTTGGTTTTGGTTACGTCTACGTATAATTTTCTTGCACGTATTTCTCCTGTTGCGGCTGTAGTGTATATTTTTGCTTGTTCTTCATTGTTTGGGATCTCTCCTGTTATTGTGTTAATGAAATAATCGCGATTTTTCGGCCAGTCTTCATTGCTGCTGTAGATTGAATGTCTTAATTGGCCGTTTTTATAGTATAGGAGTAGGAATCCAGGCTCATTATATCCTCTGATAAATATACATAAACGTCTACCTGCAAAGGGTACTCGGTAGGAGAAGCGGCGATGTAAATATGCTAGGTTATTTAGGGTATCTTTAAGCTTTGCAGCCTTTTCGAAGTTTAAGTCATTGGCGGCTTGCTTCATTTCTTGTTCTAGGGCTGTTATGGCTTGTTTGTTTTTTCCTTGCATAAATGACGCGGCTTTTGTTAGATTTTCATTGTAGTTTGTGGGTTTTGGGGTTTGGCATGGGCCCATGCATTGGCCTATATGGAGGTTAAGGCAGCCGCGGCCTGGGGTGCTTATGGCAAAAAAAACAACACCACATGTAGGGGTAGCCCAGGCACGATTTATGATGGTCAGGGCTTCTTTGGCATCGTAAGGGGAGGAGAAGCTACCGTATCTTGTAACTTGAGGATCGGGCTTGTCGGATATGTATAGCCCCGGTGTTTCGTAATTCCAGTTGATGCAGATATGGTGGGGGTGGAAATCTTTATTCATTTGGACATTAAAAGGTGGGCGGTAGGTTTTTATTAGGCTATGCTCTAGGTATAGGGCATCTATTTCTGTTGCGGCGGGGCGGTATTCAATTTTGGCTATTAGCTTGGATAGTTTTTGGACTTTGGGCGGGGTGTTTTTGTTGAAATATGATGCGACACGGTTTTTTACGTTTTTGGATTTGCCTACGTATAAATAGTCTCCTGCGCTGTCTTTAAAGATGTAGCAGCCTGGGGAATGAGGCAGATGAGATATATCCATGTTTTATTCTTCCTTTGCAGATGCTATACTTATATTGATTATATTACTTGGAGGACACTATGCCTAGGAAGAAAGCAAAATTAGTAAATAATAATGATGTTGTCCCGCTTAGTGATTGGATATATGGTTCACTTTTGCTGTTGGTTGTAGCGATTATGCCCATAGTTGTACGTTTTGCAATAACCCCAACTCCTCCGGAGCTTCAAGCGCTTTATGGCATTGCTCATCGGCCGGATTTTTTTTCTTATTATAAGGGCTGGGTATTGGGGATATCGGCTAGTTTTATTTTGATTTTTTGTATTGTGGAATATTTTATGGATAGTATTGAATATATCAATTTTAAGGCATTGTTTAAATCTCCGGTTGTTATTGCTATAGCTGTGTTTTTGTTTATGGCCTTATTATCTACATTATTTACTGCGTACCGCTATACCTCTTGGAGGGGTGCGGCAGAGCGTGGTGAGGGTATGTGGATTTTAGTGGCTTATTTTATTGTGTTTTTTGCTGCTATGTTCTATGTAAAGAAAGCCAGACATGCTAAGGTTTTGATGTATGGATTGGCCTTTTCCTCTATTATTATGGGGCTTATTGGCCTTAGCCAGTTTCTTGAGCGGGATTTCTTTATGACGGCTTTTGGGCAGTGGTTCCTTCGTCTGGGTATGAATGAGGCAACAATTGAGCTGATGACAGAAGGTGGTGAAGGTGTTACCTCGCCTTTTGTGATTGCCTATGGGACATTGTATAACCCCAATACCTTTGGCAAGTATACGGCTATGGCTGCGCCGATTTTATTGGCTTGTGGGCTTAGCTTTGATGCGAAAGGCTTAAAAGGTATAGCGGTGCGTCTTGCGTTTCTTATGGGGGGCGGCCTTATGCTGGTTGGGGTGTTTGGCAGCCGGTCGCTTGGTGGATTTGTTGGTATTGCTGTGGCTATTGGGGTTGTTGCGGTTACAGTTGTATGTAGGTTTTTTTATCAGATACACACGCGTAAAAAGAGCCAGGACTCTTCCCCAAAAAGGAGTGATAAGCGTATTTGGGGCTATGCTCTTGGAGGCGTAGTTGTGGTTGGGCTTATTGCTGTGGTAATGTTTGTGCCTGTAGTCAATTACCGCTTTGAGACGGCTCTTTCTAGATTTGATGAGGCGCTTAGTAGAGAGCCTCGGCCTATTAATAATATTGAGTTTAACCAAGATAGATTTACACTGATAACGAATGGGCAAGAGCGGTTTACTATGGTATTGATAGAAGGCGGCGAGAGGCCTGAAGGTAGTCTGCAGCCGATAGAAGAGATTCGGGTATATGATGCTACTGGTCAGGTTGTTGCCCTCTCCGGTGTAACCCCTCATTCGGAACCCGGTGGGCCTGAGACTTATAGATTTGATGTGCCGGGTTATAGGAATATTAATATCATGCGCTTTCCTGATGCTATTATATACAGGGATATAATAATGATTGTAGATGGCGGGCGGATATACAGCATGGCCCTTAACGATGATATTATTGATGTGCACGAACCTGTACCGGCAATAGGGTTTTATGGCCGGGAGGATTGGGGCTCTAATCGTGGATATATTTGGTCGCGTACATTTCCGCTATTGCCTTCTCGTGTGATTATCGGAAGCGGCCCGGATACTTTTACTCAGGTGTTTCCTCAAAATGAAGTAGTGGCTAAGATGTTTTTATTTGATAATCCTTATATTCCGGTTGATAAGGCACACAATGTGTTTCTTCAGGCCTGGGTTGGTACCGGTGGGATTTCAGCTTTGGCGCTTATGTTCTTGTTTGGATATTATCTTGTTATGAGCTTTATATCTGTTGTGCGGTCTGATAAGAGGGAAGGGATTTTTCTCTTTGGGTTACAGTTTGGGCTTATTAGCGGGATTTCAGCCTTTATCGTGGGGGCTATGTCTACTGATAGTACAATAGGCTCTAGCGGAGTGTTTTATTTGCTGCTGGGGCTTGGGTTTGGGGTTAATTATTTGGTTAAGCGGATGCATAAAGAGGCTGTGTAAAAAAGGTTTGTCGGTATCATCAAAACTGCTTTTGTCAAAAGTATCGGGACATATTGTGCTTTGCACGTCAGTAACAGCAGTCTTCATTCAAAGTTTTAGGTTGCGTTTGTACACACGTTTGGATATACTTTGGAGGAGGTGAGAATAATGACTAAGTCAGCAAATATTCATATACGCATTGACCCTGAAACTAAAACTCGAACAGAAGAACTGTTTTCGAGTTTTGGAATAACTACGTCTGATGCAATTATAATGTTCCTGCGCAAATCACTTATGGTTGGCGGGCTGCCTTTTGATGTGGTCCATCCCCGATATAATGCCGAAACTGAAGCGGCTGTTTTGGAAACAAAAAAAATATTGGCAGAGCAACTGCCTACAAAAATGTTCGCAAGCCTTGACGAGTTCTATGCCGACTTGGAGGCTGAA
>WRAN01000011.1 GCA_009780185.1 Defluviitaleaceae bacterium
ACAGTGGAAAGGTATTTGTGTATGTCGTGTCAGGAGATAAAGGACGCAGATGAAGTTAGTGTTGTTACTGAAAGCGCACAATAAAAAGCACACAATAACAAGTCAACAATAAAAAATCCAGGAAAAGCAAGGGGCGCTCTAAATGCGCCCCTTTATTTTATCATGCTGCACAATGACTGGGCAATAAAAAGGGAAATAAAAATAGTTACATTTGTTTTGTCAAGTTAGTTTCGGATAAAATTTTCAACACATGTCGGTCTAAATTCGGAAATTCTATAAAAAAAGCGGTAACAAGCATATTTCATAATCACCATTTAAGAATTATCGTAGCAAATTTGCTATCTTTTGGAACATAGGTACACTCGTATATTGCTTCATTGTGTATAGTTCGTTGCAACCACAGGCTTGCTGAACATTCGACAAACTCCTTTTGCCAAAATCCTGTAGTTATCACTTTTTGTGCAGTTGTTCCTGTAGGGATTTCCATAAGATTACGCAAAAAATTACTGGCTGAACGTGAAGCGGTCACTCCAATAATGCTCATGCCATTTGTGCGAATAATTACGCATGGTGCTTGCGTGAAATTTGCTATTCTAATACCGCAAGCGTGCTTGGACACCATATATTTGTTGGACAAGCTACCGATAAGCCCGAAATCTATTGGTGCGCCCGCCATATCAAGACGAAATTGTTCTTCTGGCATGAGCAACTCCGCAGCGAAACGATTCGCTTCCACTTCATTGGAATTAGCGCTATTTCTAATGTCGGCTGTTGTACATCTGATTACTGGCTTACCATCAATAGTGGCGGTCGGCTGATGGTCAAGAAAATAATGCCCAAGTTCATGGGCGAAGGTAAAATTATGTCTGCCAATTAACCCTCTTTGCGTGTTTATAAGAATGGCACGTCTATCGCCTTTGAAAAGCAACGTGCCATCCCATGAATCATTAGGGTATTTATCAAACTTAAATTTTACACCCTCATTTGTCGCTATATCTTGTAGAGCTAATGCAGGAACACCATCAATTTGCTTGCTTTCCAAGACTTTCCTTGCTGTTGCAATGGGGTCTGCCAATTTAGTCATCCCCCAATAATTCATCAGCATCACGGCTGGCCTGTTCGGATAATCCGTCTGTTATATTGCCACGAGCCGCTATGCCGATTGGCGTAACGCTATCGACAATTGGCTTTGTGCGTGATTTTTGTGGGAATGGGATTATATTTGCAACATCTATCGCTTCACGCAAAACTGGTAACGTATGTGCAGATTTTAATTCATTGCACATTGTCATAAGTTCATCAATTTTTGCTACAATTCGGTGCTGTTCAGCAAGTGGGGGCAATGGGCAATATGCATGTAATACATCGTCTCTAGAAATGCCAGGTATTATGCTCTTTGCCTTGATGTTCAATTGTACAACGTAGCTTTGCAAGAATAATTTTATATAATCAGCAGAAACCAATTCAGAAAATATACGCAAAGCCATTATTTGCCGTGCTATATGACAATCGCCAATATGGTTCGTCACTATCTTTCCAACTGTTCCTTTACATGAAAGCAATATATCTCCAAATTGCGACACTACTACTTGCGTGTCCGTCCAACGATTCACTAATACAGTTTCGCCATCTAAGGCACTTGCTCCAGTAATATATGGAATACCTTTATTTTCATCGTTATATTGGTTTTTTTCGAGGTCGCGCCCTGATATTAGTTCAATAATTTCTGCAAATCGACACCAAGTCCATCCCTCTGGTAAGTCATAAGGGATTTTATCCTCGCTGATTGGTGGCATGGGCTTGTCTTTTTTGATTTTTCCATTACGAATAAGCCCTTCTTTCTCCTGCTTAATGCGTTTTAGGAGTTCGGTGGCTGGCTCGTCATTGGGGTCTTGTGCCACAAGTTTGCCTTGCACCGCCGCTTGCAATACAGACTTTGGCAAATATTCAACAAACTGGCTTTCTAGCAATTCAAGCTCTTTTTCCGATTTCTCCAACTTATCACACAGCTTCATAAAGTCAACTACTCTTGTTGAAATGCGTTGCTGTTCGCATAATGGCGGTATTGGAATCATCAAGTTTCTTATTCCAGATAACGGCACTGTTTTCTGAGCAGTTCCTGTAGCTACGCTAACACATTGATTATAACAACACGGGGATAGAAGATAGGTGTGTAAATAAGTTAAATCAATATGTGGTGTTGCCCTAATAAGTGCAATATGGCGTTGAAAACAAAAAGCCTTATCGCCATCAACTATAATGGGAATACCAAATGAGCCAGTTACGGTAAAAAGAATATCGCCCTCGGCCGCAATCTTTTCATCAGACAGTGCATCAAAGTAACTTTGCGGAACATACCGTGTATTTGAAAAATCCAAATAACCTTTTGAAACATTGGAAATCACCAAAAAAGGGATTCCACTATCAGTTTTCGGAGGTGGCTGGTGGTCACCGTCTGTTATAACTATGCAAATATCTGATAAGCGACACCAATTCCATCCTTTGGGCAACTTGAAAAGTTGTTCTTCATCGGAAATAAGGGATAAGGGGTTCCCTTTCTTAATTTTTCCGTCACGAATAAGTCTATCCTTCCCCTTCTTAATGTGTTCAAGCAATACTGAAGCTGGCTCATCATTTGGGTCTTGGGGTACAAGTTTCCCCTCAACCGCCGCTTGCAATATGGATTTTCTTAGCTCTGTTGCTTTCATTAGCTTTCCTCCATAGCGGCTGTTATGCGCCCCAAAATATCTTCAATCCTTGCGGAAACAACCGCCTTTTTATGCAAGTATTGTGCAATGAATTCATCAGGCGGCAATATTTCAACGGCTTCATGTGGAAAACCGCACAAATCAAGATTGTATTCGCCAACCGCAATATCCTCTACTGGCACATACTGCGAAACATCGCTCTCGGTGCGATTATTCCACCATTCACGCACAAGGTCAAAGTGCTTGTCCTGCATGGGTTTAGTTTTCGAGAAGTTTTTATAACCCTCTGGCATTTCTAAGCGATAAAACCACACGCCTTTGGTGGGCTTGCCCTTTGTGAAAAACAGCAAATTAGTATTGATGCCTGTATATGGCGAAAAAACGCTCTTGGGCAACCTCACAATAGTATGTAGGTCGTTTTCTTCCAAAAGTTTTCTTTTGATTGTCGCCTTTACGCCTGTACCAAACAAAAATCCATCAGGCAATACAAGCCCGCAACGCCCGCCATCTTTTAGTAATGCCATCAAATGCACTAAAAACAAATCGGCGGTTTCTGTATTGCGAAGGTCAGGCGACACGGATTGAGAAATTGCCTTTTCTTCTGCACCACCAAATGGGGGATTAGTTACGATAACATTCACCTTATCTTTGATTCCATAATCTTGTGTAGGTGTGCGGAGCGTATTGTCGTGCTTGATATTTGGAACATCAATGCCATGTGCTATAAGGTTAGTTACGCACAGCAAATAAGGGAATGGTTTTTTCTCAATCCCCTTAATATTTGATTGCAATTTTCGGTATTCTTCCGTTGTGCTAATGCTGTAGCGGTCAATTACACTCGTTAAAAATCCGCCAGTTCCACAAGCGGGGTCAAGCACAAGTTCGTCAAGTTTGGGGTCAACCATATCAACGATAAATTTTGTTACAGGTCGCGGCGTATAAAACTCACCCGCTTTACCTGCACTTTGCAGGTCTTTCAACATGTTTTCATACAACCCATTGAACAGATGAGTGCCTTTAATATCATCAAAACTAATCTCGCTGTTTAACTTGTTCACAACTTGCCGCAATAACGTTCCAGACTTCATAAAGTTATTTATGCCACCCATAACATTGCGGATAAGCCGTCTGCGATGCCGTGCAACGTTCAAAATGGCTTCCGCTTTTTCGGGGTTTTTCTCTTGTATCGGCAAATCTTCCACTTCTAAATTACGCAGGCTTATGAACATTTGGTTGATATGTTCAAGCAGGGCATCACCAGTAATGCCTTCTTTATCATCAGCCCACACGCTCCAACGAAATTCATTGGGTATTATAGGGTAGTAATCCTCGGATAATTCCCATACTTGTTCCTTGAAATCAAAAGATTTTAAGAACAGCATCCACGTTATCTGCTCGATATACTGTGCATCGCCATTTATACCTGCGTCCATGCGCATAATGTCTTTTAAGGCTTTAGTAGTGCTTGAACTAGCCATTTTGATGTCCTCCTAAATGCGCACTATGCGGCTTCATATAATATTGTTTTCAATTCTCTTATCGCTTGGTCAAAATTTGCTTTACCGTTAAACAAGCGATTAACAATGTGTAATGGCGTACCAAATTGTTGGAACGGATTTACTTTTAACACATCTATACTTTCAATATTTGTTACGCCTGTATCTGCATATTTTTCCAACAATGCTTCAAGAACAGCACTTGCCTGTTCGCCATATTTTCCAAAGTAATTGCGTTTTTTTACATTGTTAGCCCTCTCTCGCCTAGTGAGCGGGGGCTGGTCGAATACGATATGACATAGCAAGTCGAATGGGTCAAATTCTTGCCCAATCTGCTCTTGCAATTCGTCTATTAAAACGCCTTGTTCAGCAAGTTCATCTAAAATAACTTGTTTGCGATCTGCACTATTCCATGCATTGAGGAAGTCATCATATGTTGCATACTGATTAAGAACATTGCGGCGAGTATAGTCAGTTAGCGATTCTGTAATCAGCTTGCCGTCCTTGTCGATATATCGCACCAACTCTTTTAATACAGTAACTTCAACATTATGAACATAATATTTCGCACGTCTGCCCTTTGGTGGCTCGTCCCATTCTGGAAAATCGTTAGGGTTTGGCTTATCATTATCAGGGGTGGATTCCTGCACTTCATCCAACTCCGATGGAATTTCACCATTAGGCCCCGGCGTAAATTCATCGTCTTGTTCCGTGGGTCCGTCAAAATCGGGGTCAACAAAAAGTCGTGTTACGTCACGAAAATCGAAAATAGTAAAAAACATCTTGCCTAAATCTTCACGAACACGAGTACCGCGCCCAATAATCTGCTTAAACTCCGTCATGCTTCTAATTGAAGAATCAAGGACGATAAATTTAACCATTTGCGCATCAACGCCAGTTGTTAGTAGCTTTGATGTTGTAACCAAAACAGGATAGTCACTTGTTACGTCACTAAAATTGCCAACTTGTTTTCTGCCAATTTCATCATCACCTGTTAAACGCATTACATATCGTTCATTTTCCATTACAAGGTCTTTGTTTTCATTAACAAGTGCTTGCCGCATACGGTCAGCGTGTTCTGTGTCTACGCAAAAGAAAATGGTTTTAGCCATGCGGTTGTCGTGCTTTTTCAAATAATTGGAGACTGTTTGTGCTATTATTTTAGTTCTTTGCTCCAAAACCAGTTCACGGTCAAAGTCTGATGTTCCATAAATGCGGTCGGGAATTTCATTACCGAATTTATCAACTTGCCCATCATATGGACGATAACCTGCGGCATCTTTATCCAACAAAACACGGATAACCCTATATGGTGCAAGGAAGCCATCTTCAATACCTTGTTTTAGGGAGTAAGTGTAAATTGGCTCACCAAAATAATCAATATTAGACACTTCTTTATTCTCTTTAGGAGTTGCTGTTAATCCTATTTGTGAAGCCGAGCTGAAATAATCCAAAATTTCTCGCCATTCACTATCTGCCTTTGCACTACCTCTATGACACTCATCAATGACGATTAAATCAAAGAAATTTGGCGAAAACTGCTTAAACACATCTTTGCCATCATCACCAGTAAGCCCTTGGTAAAGCGCAAGGTAAATTTCATATGAAGGGTCTACTTTACGGTTCCGCACTACTGTCATTTTATCTTTGAATGGCGCAAAGTCGTTGGCATATGTTTGGTCTACAAGTGCGTTTCTATCAGCAAGAAACAATATCCGCTTTTTAATGCCCGCCTTCCATAATCTCCAAATAATTTGGAAAGCAGTGTACGTCTTGCCTGTTCCCGTAGCCATAACAAGCAACATACGGTTTTGACCTTTCATTACTGCGTCAACAGTTAGATTTATGGCGTTAAGCTGATAATATCGTGGGTGCTTATTTTCATTTTCCGTGTAATAAGGTTGGATGGCTACTTTTTCCAACGAATCGTCGATTGCGTTATGTTTTTTTACCATCTGCCACAACGTATCAGGTGAGGGAAATTCATCAAGACCGATTATGACCTCTGAAGCATCTTGTTTGTTGCGAAACGTAAATCCATCACCATTTGATGTGAATACGAACGGTATGTTCATTCGCTCGGCGTAGTCTAATGCTTGCTGCATACCATCACTAACGGAGTGTCTATTGTCTTTTGCCTCTACAACAGCCAAAGGAATGTGAGACTTGTAGAATAAAATATAATCAGCGCGTTTTATGCTTGTTTTATCACGTTTACACACACCACCACGAGCAATAATTCGCCCAACGGTTATAGCGTAATCTTCACGAATTTGCGAAGCCGACCAGCCCGCATCTTGTATAGCGGGTCTAATAAAATTTGAGCGTATCTCTTGCTCCGTTAGCTGTTTCTTATTCACAAATGTAACCCCCGCTCAAGCGTTATTCAGTATCGCTTATATCTTTTTTCGTTATCACTTTAACAGCACGGTCAAAATCACTAACCAACTGCGCCATTTCACGCGCACGATAAATTTCAAATTCTTCTTCAGCCTTTTCAAATGCCTGTTGTTTGCTGATTTTGCCCTTGCCTTGCAGCACATCACGGCGATTGCCAAGCAAATTGCGGTCAAGTTCTCCTATCCAATTTGCCATTGTCATGGGGCGTTCTTCAAGTGCCTGTAATTCGGCAAAATCCAAAAATTGCGACACGAGTAAGTTTAGAACAGTTAATTCTCGTTCGGATAAATAATTTTTTGCGATAATCACATCGCCTTTTGTGGCGTACTCACCTTTGAAATTCGTCATACCTACATTTGGCTTGTCGCTATCAACACGCTCGTATATCAATTCTGCTGCCGTATGCTTATGTGCGGCATAGTGCATTTTGTTTTGAACCGTTGCGAAAAATTCTCGTGTTGTTTTTGCTTTCGGGTCATAGTCAATTGAGGTAGCGTAAATATCTGTTACTTGCTGATAAAGGTTGCGCTCACTACTGCGAATATCCCTAATGCGCTGCAAAAGTTCACGAAAATATCTTCCGCCACCGTTTTTTAACCGCTCATCATCCATTGTAAAACCCTTGCGGATATATTCATTAAGTCGGCCTGTTGCCCATTTGCGGAATTGTGTACCGCGCAAAGATTTAACCCTGTAGCCCACGGAGATAATTACATCGAGGTTATAATAGTTTGTAGGTTTCGTAGAAAAATCGGAATTTCCGATTTTTCTTTTTGATGTATCTTCTTCTAACTCGCCTTCGGCATAGACATTCAAAACGTGTTCGTTAATTGTAGAGCGCGATTTTTCAAACAAAGCCGCCATTTGGTCTAATGTTAGCCAAACGGTTTCTTCATCAAAGCGCACATCGACCGAAATTTTATCATCATCAGTTTTGAAAATGACAACATGGTCATCTAGGTTTTTCATAATTCTGCCAACCTCCAGCTGCATACAACTATCCTAGTTTACATTATACCTGAAATTTCGACCAAGCGCAATTGCAAATTTGCGGTGCGCGTAAGTTATGGATAATTGTAGTTATTCATACGTCCTACCCATGCCATCGGGTCTGCGGCTTTGTCCTTTTCCGTTACCTTATTGGCGGAGTCTTTGCGTATGGCATTCATCATATTGTGCTTTCGTTCTTCGGCCTGTTCTTGTATCTCTAAGCAATGTTTGTGGAGTTCAACAACGCCGAATTGAGCGGCTACGGATTTGTTATGTTCCTTTAGATATTCCATTCGTGCCAAGCCCCAACGGGTTAAGGGCTTTAACGGTTCCCCGTTTATTATGATATTGGGGAACAGGCATGTTGTTTCGGGGTCGTTTTTGTCTAGTAACCCAAGTGTATACCATAAGCCATTGAAAACCCACTTGTTGAGAATCATATCGCCCACTTTCATAATGGCGGCCATTTCGTCCATTTCCTGCTCGGTTTTGGGTTCATAGTAAGCCGTGCTTGCCGTGACTACTGGAATGTACTCGCTACTCATTTTCAACACCACCTTTGACGAAAATCTCAATCATTAGCAAGATACCAAATTTTAGAGAAGCAACATAAGTGTCATAACGGGTAATGGCTTCAATATCCCCCTGCGCTTCGATATAGCCATTCAATAATTCATTTAGAGAATCGTTTAAGGTTTCCGCTAATGCCGTCATGTTTTCCATTTTCTTTTGGGCGGCTTTAACGAATGGGGAATCTTTGCCGTAATTCCAACTATCAAAACCTAGATTTCCTTTGTACAGTTCTTCGAGAATACTTGTCATTGAAATTCATCCTTTCTTGATTGTTTGTCCACGAGTTTAAGCAACACTCTTGAAAGGCGGGATTGTGCTATGATACAATTTCCCTGCACCTGCGGGTGTTGCCTTTGAAGCGGTGGGAAGCTTTCCACGGTGTACCACCGCTTCGGCATTTTAGTTGTCGCTTACTATTAAAAAACTGGTATAGGCTGTAATCCTATCCAGTCTATATACTGCCCTCCCTTCTGATAGGTTCTCAAAAACCGCTGATTGTACCGCAAACAGGGCAGTTGAGTAATATTAAAGGATACTTCATTTTTTGAAGTACCCTTTAGAGTATAAGTTCTTTAAATTATCAGCTTTACAAGCTGGATAACGATAGCGAAATCAATGTCCTTATTAAAGATGAAATGCTTTGGCTTACTCAAAAAGCAATGGGTGAATTGTTCGACTGCTCTTCGGATAATATATCACTTCATTTAAAAAATATTTACGAATCGGGCGAATTAGCGGAAACGGGAACTGCCGAGAAAATCTCGGCAGTTCAAAAAGAAGGCAACCGAAGTGTTATGAGAGAATTATCTTTCTATAGCCTTGATGCCATTATTTCTGTTGGGTATCGTGTCAACTCCTTGCCAAAGCCAGAGAACATTAAGTAGAGTCGCGAAGCGACGCTCTTGCCCAGATGTCGGTTATGTATCAATACAAAAAACCTCCTATCGGTTATGATAGGAGGTTTTCTTATATCTCACATTTTATGCTTTTGCTGGAGCAGGATAATCCACGCCTTTTGTATCCACTGTGACGGATTTCATTTTTTGTGGGGTGTTAGGTTTATCTGAGTAGTTGCGTGGGGTGTTGGCTATGGTATTAACCACTTCCTGGCCTTCAATTACTTTACCAAAAGCGGCATATTGGCCGTCTAGGTGGGGTGATGTTTCGTGCATTATAAAGAACTGGCTTCCTGCGGAGTTGGGGCTGCTGGAGCGAGCCATAGACAGTACTCCTGGTTCGTGTTTTAGGTCATTTTTGAAACCGTTGGAGATAAATTCCCCTTTAATGGAGTATCCGGGGCTTCCGGTGCCTTCCCCTGATGGGCATCCACCTTGGATCATAAATCCTGGAATTACGCGGTGGAAAATTAGGCCGTTGTAGTATCCGCTTTGTGCCAGGGTTACAAAGTTGTTTACTGTATTGGGCGCTATCTCTGGATATAGCTCGGCCTTGATGATTCCGCCGCTTTCCATTTCTATTGTGATAATTGGGTTACTCATATTATCTGCCTCCTAATCTGCGGCGTAGGAATAAGTTTAGCTCTTTGAATGCGCTTCGTGGGTTGATTTCATTAAGGGCTTCTAGTAGGGCATTGGCTTCGTCGTCAGATAGATGCTCGCGCTTATTGGCTAGATGGGCGGCGCGATTCTTAATAATAAACATACGGATATCGCCTTCAGACTCACGGCGGCCTATCATTTCGCTTACTACCTTGCTGGTGGAGGCAAATTGCATAAATTGCTTGTTCATTAGGGCGTAGTTGATTTTGCCGTTTTCGTCGCTAAAGCGGTCTACCAGGGCTATAAACTCTGGGCTTTCTAACATGCAAGCGGCTGTGGGAAGGGCTTGGCCTTCTACTTCATCTGTGCATACTTCTTCTGCGTCTACATCATCAGATACCATGATTTTTACTTTGCCGCGGGCTGAATATGGCAGGCCTGCAAGTAAGTCTATAGCTTCATTGAAGGCTTCATCTGGGAAGAGGTTCGGGTCATGATTACCACTGATAATTACATCTCCGGTGCGTGTGCTTATTTCTGCGAAATAGGTTGCGTCTTGGTCTGTGCGGTGCATTTTTATTCCGCTGCCTCCGGATTTTAGTTTGATTTTGTAAACTACTGCTGGGATAATTTCTAGTTCTACTACTTTGGTTCGGATTATGTTCATCCGTCATCACCTTTCATATTAAATATTTGATTTGTTGTATTTATGCGGGACACAATGCCCCGATACTTTGGCCATAAGCAATTCTACTTCATTTGATTGTACATTTCTATCGTGCCTATGTCATAGCAATCCCCGTCCATTATATATGCGTATACCGGGGTGATTTTATGCAGCCACTGGGGGAAGTATCCTGGGGCGTCTGGTGGGTTGCCTTCATCGAAGTAACGCTTGAATAGAGGGATGGTTTTGCGGCGGTAGAAGTAGCTGGCGTAGATTGCGGTGTTGGATTTGGGGTGCTGGGGTTTTTCTTCTAGGGAAAGTACTTTGCCCTCTGGGTCTAGCTCCGCTACTGCAAAGGCTCGTAGCATTTCTATGTCGTCGCTTTCCTTTGCGGCTAGGGTATCCGCGTCCTTTTCTTTGAAAAAGTCGTATTGCTCTCGCAGGTCGAAGGTAAAGTAGTTGTCACCGGCTATTACGAAGATATCGTCGTCGATGGACTTCTCTTTTATCGTGAAGAAGATGTCACCTACAGCTCCCAGGCGGTTATCGTTGCTGGTGGTGCCGTCGTCAAGTACCTCTATGGGGATGGTGGTTGGGGCGGTTTTGGCCCATTCTGAAAAATGGGGATAGAACTTAGAATTGGTTACAGCGTAGATGGTGTCTATTGCGGGGATGCGATTAATCTGGTCTATGATGTAGTCGATTACG
Organism: Defluviitaleaceae bacterium; assembly: GCA_009780185.1. Taxonomy (GTDB): domain Bacteria; phylum Bacillota; class Clostridia; order Lachnospirales; family WQUN01; genus WRAN01. The sequence goes on from WRAN01000011.1 coordinate 11,042, forward strand.
GGTTTGCCTTTTAAGGGGAGTAGTGCCTTGGGTTGGTCTTTGGTTAGGGGGTACATACGGGTGGCGTACCCTGCCAGTAGTATGATTGCTTTCATGGTAACCTCAGCTTCCATTTAGTTAGGTGCTTTATAAATGTCTCTGGTGGCGGTACCGTCCAGGTTTTGCCGTCAGGGAAAATTAGTCTGTGACAGTGTAATAGCTGACCAGGTATGCCTGGAACGGCCTTGCCGCCGTATTTTTTATCTCCTGATAGGGGGTGGCCTATTGATGCTAGATGTGCACGGATTTGGTGACTACGCCCGGTTATTGGGTTTACTGATAACAAGGTGTGACCATTTTTTATATCAAGAGATTTATAGGCGGTAATGGCGCGCGGCTCACTTGCGGTATTGTTTATTCGGGCTATGTTGGCGGCGGTATCTTTTTGGTAGTGGCCTTCTAAGGTGGCGCTACCGTGGAGCTCGCCGTCTACAATTGTTAGATATTCCTTTATTACACTGCCTTGGGCTGCGAATAGGGCATTAGCTGTTCGAATTGATTGGTAGTTCTTGCCGCATACTATCAGGCCGCTGGTGTTTACATCAAGGCGGTTGCATAGAGCCGGTGTGAAGGTCGCGTCTGGAGGGTATGCTCCGGTTTCTCGTAAATAGTGCAAAACTCTGGCTAATAGGTGGGCTTCTTTGCCTTTCATTCCTCCGTGGGAGGCCATTCCGGCAGGCTTGTTTACAATTAGATAGTCTTCATCTTCATATATAATCTCTGGCAGTGCGCTAGATTCTACTATGCGCTGGGTGCGAAGGTCATTCATTGTCTCCCCAGAGAGGTATAGCCCCAGCACATCCCCTGCTTGCAGCAGCTCGCTGCCTGCGGCGCGTTTTCCGTTAAGCTTGATTCGTTTTTTGCGTAGGAGTTTATATATCAAAGAGTGGGGAGCGTTGTTGAAGTACATAAAAAGAAACTTATCCGCCCGGCGGTTTGCGTCTTGGGCGGTGATATTAATCTCATACACGGCCTTTATGATCCCAAACAAGATATGCGTTCATAAAGGGGTCTAGGGCGCCGTCCATTACTGCTTGTACATTGCCTGTTTCTTCGCTGGTGCGGTGGTCTTTTACCATGCTGTATGGGTGGAAGACATATGAGCGGATTTGACTGCCCCAGGCATTGTCCATCTTTGCGCCTCTTATGCGGTCTAGGTTTTCTAGTTCTTCTTCCTTTTGCTTAAGGTATAACTTGGCTTTTAGCATTTTCATGGCACGGTCGCGGTTTTGGATTTGGCTGCGCTCGTTTTGGCATTGCACTATTATCCCGGATGGGATATGGGTTATGCGGATAGCGGATTCGGTTTTATTTACGTGTTGGCCTCCGGCTCCGCCACTTCGGTAGGTATCTACCTTTAAGTCTTCCGGGTTTATTTCAATGGAGTCGGCTTCGTCTAATTCCGGCATTACGTCGCAAGAAGCGAAGGATGTATGGCGGCGGCCAGAAGAATCGAAGGGGGAGATGCGTACAAGGCGATGTATGCCTTTTTCGCTTCTCAGGTAGCCGAAGGCGTTATCTCCGGATATCTGGAAGGTTGCGGATTTTACTCCTGCTTCTTCCCCGTCAATGAAATCTAAGAGCTCGAATTTATAGCCTCGGCGGTCTGCCCAGCGGCTGTACATACGAAGTAACATGCCTACCCAGTCGCAGGATTCTGTACCACCAGCGCCAGGATGTAGGCTTACTATGGCGTTTAAACTGTCGTATTCGCCGCCAAGTAGGGTTTCTACCCGCAATTGGTCATAGCTTGCTTCGAATGTTTCTGTCAGTTCCTCGGCTTCTTTTATTAGCGAAGCGTCTTGGGCTTCTATACCCATTTCACATATGGTTAGGGCGTCGTCGTAAGCTGATTGAAGTTTTTCGAAGGATGTTACCTTGCTTCTTAGGATTTTTAAGTCTCGCAAAACAGTTTGCGATGTTGTGGTGTCACCCCAGAAATTGGGGTCGTTTGTTTTTTCTTCTAGGGCTTCGATTTCACTTTTGGCCTTCGCCAGGTCAAAGTGAATCCCCCATTTCTATAAGCTTGGCTTTGTATGGCGCCAGTTTGCGCATAATTTCTTCTAATGCCAGCATGTTTTCACTTCCTTTACTTGTTTCTATTAATTGCGATTGCACGCCCGATTAGGATTGCTGCGCCTATTAATATCACTTGCAGAGCATATTCCGGGGCGAACGCAAACAATAACACAGCGGCGATACCGCATAGTAGTATTCGTTTCCATTCTCTTATGATAAAATCGCGAATTTTAAGGGATTGACCTTCTGGAAAAAGATTGCTGAGTACCCACACCAGAGGGATGGGTACTACTACAAGTACTAGTGTTGCAATCCCTATGATATACATTGCGTTCATGGCTACCCGACGATTTTATTTTTGCAGCAGTGTTTGTATTTTTTACCACTTTTGCAGGGGCAAGGGGCATTAGGGCCTATCTTGGCTTCACTGCGCTTTGCGGGTTTTTTTACTGCGGTGTCATCACGTTGGGTGAATTGGTCTTCTTTTTTTACTAGCTGGCGCATACGGGGTTGCTTGTCTCCTGTTTGAAGATGGACGTTGAAGAGCTTCCAGATAGTGTCTTGCTGGATGTTATTGCTCATTTCTTCGAACATTTCAAAGCCCAGGAATTTGTATTCCACCAGCGGGTCGCGCTGGGCGTATGATCTGAGTGAGATACCTTGGCGCATTTGGTCCATTTCGTCTATATGGGTCATCCATCTGGTGTCTACTGAGCTCATTAGGAAAGCTCGTTCCCAGTTGCGCATTTCTTCTGTACCTATTTTTTCTTCCAGTTGGGCGTAGATTTCTATTGCTTCGTTGTATAAGCGCTCTTTTATATCGTCTTTTGTTATTGTGTCACGCTCGTCACTTGTGATTTCTACTGCGGGTCTGTGGAAGATTATCATCAATTGCTTGTTAAGATCTGCTATCTTCCAATCGTCTGAGTCATCACTTTCTGCTGTGTGGGCGTCTACTGCTCTATCCAGTACGGCTTTTAGCATACGTTTTATGTTTTCTTGCAAATCTTCCCCATCTATGATTTTATTGCGCTCACCATAGATTATTTCTCTTTGTTCATTCATTACTTGGTCGTATTGCAGTAGGTGTTTTCTTATGCCGAAGTTATTGCCTTCTACTTTCTTTTGGGCACTTTCTATGGCTTTTGAAAGCATACCATGTTCGATTACATCGTCTTCTTTCATCCCTATAGCATCTACTACACGAGACATGCGGTCACCGCCAAATAGACGGATTAGTTCATCTTCCATGGAAATAAAGAACTGGGATTCCCCTGGGTCACCTTGACGGCCAGCACGGCCTCGAAGCTGGTTGTCTATACGGCGGGCTTCATGGCGCTCGGTGCCTATTACTTTTAATCCGCCTAGCTCCTTGACACCTTCACCCAGCATAATGTCCGTACCACGGCCGGCCATGTTGGTGGCTATGGTTATATTTCCGGATTGGCCGGATAAAGCTATGATATCGGCCTCGCGCTCATGGTGTTTGGCGTTAAGCACTTCGTGTTTGATGCCTTTTTTTCTTAGAAGTGAGCTAACCAGCTCAGATTTTTCTATGCTTACGGTACCTACCAGTACGGGCTGCTTTTTGGCATGGGCTTCTTGTATTGACTCTACAATGGCCTTGTATTTCGCGGCCTCTGTGCGGTATACCACGTCTGGCTTGTCGTTACGGACCATGGCGCGGTTGGTTGGGATTGCTACCACGTCCATTCCGTAGATTTCGCGGAATTCGCCGTCTTCTGTTAACGCGGTACCGGTCATGCCGGCTTTTTTTGTGTATTTATTGAAAAAGTTCTGGAATGTAACGGTGGCTAGGGTACGGCTTTCTCTTTGTACTTTTACACCTTCTTTGGCTTCAATTGCTTGATGGAGGCCGTCAGAATAGCGGCGGCCCGGCATAAGGCGGCCTGTGAATTCGTCTACGATTACAATACCGTCATCTTTAACCACATAGTCTACATCCCGGTGCATATTATAGTTGGCCTTTAGGGCGTTGTTGATAAAGTGCATGATTTCTACATTATCCGGGTCAGATAGGTTTTCTAGCCTGAAATATCTCTCAGAGGCTTCTATGCCTTGTTGGGTTAGGGACACGGTTTTCTTTTTTTCGTCAACAACAAAATCCCCTTCTTCTTGTAACTCCTGGCGTAAAAGGGGGTTATTGAGAGCCTCGTCTTCATTTACAATTCGGCCTTTTTTTAGGTTCTTCGCCAGATTGTCAGCGGCACGGTATAGTTCGTTGGCCTTTCCGCCGGGGCCGGATATGATTAGAGGGGTACGGGCTTCATCTATAAGAATCGAGTCAACCTCGTCTATTATTGCAAAATGGAGGCCGCGTTGTACCCGGTGGTCGTCAAATACAACCATGTTGTCACGGAGGTAGTCGAAGCCCAGTTCGTTGTTGGTGGCGTAGGTGATATCGCAGGCATATTGAGCACGGCGGTCCGCGGGCTCTAAGCCGTGGAGTATACAGCCTGTTGTAAGGCCAAGGAAGCTGAAGATTTGGCCCATAAGTTCGGCGTGATAACTGGCAAGATATTCGTTAACCGTTACAAGGTGGGCACCCTTGCCTGATAAGGCGTTAAGATATAGGGGAAGGATAGCCGTTTGTGTTTTACCTTCACCTGTACGCATCTCAGAAATACGGCCTTGGTGGAGGATTATGCCACCCATAAGCTGAACGTCAAAGTGGCGCTTGCCTGTAAGGCGGGTTGTGGCCTCCCGCACCAATGCAAAAGCCTCAGGCAGGATATCATCCAAGGTCTCACCTGCCGCCAGGCGGTCTTTGAACTTCTGTGACATGCCCTTTATCTCGCAACCGGTTAGGGCTTGCATTGTTGGTTCAAGTGCATTGATTTTATCCACGGTTGGTTTTATGCGTTTTATTTCTTTTTCGGAATAATTGCCGAAGATTTTTTCTAGTATTCCCATTTGGCACCTCTTTTGCTTATTCTTGCTATAACTTAATGAATATAGCAGTGATATGGCTGCGGTGCAAGGGGTTTTGGGGATTTTCCTTACAGTATTCCCATATCTTCTAAAATTGAAAGCGTTATTTGGGCGGCAGTGCTGCCCCAGGTATCGTGTCCTTTCATATATGTTGCGAATACAAAGGTACGTCCGTCAGTTTCTATATATCCAACGAACCAGCCGTTAATTGCATCACCGTTTACCAAACCAGTTCCTGTTTTCCCAGATACAATAGCTCCATCCCTCTCGTACAGTTGCAAAACGTCCATCAATGTATTCACATGTTGTGAATCAAATATCGTGTTATTGCGATAAAAATTAGTCAAAATCTCTACTTGCTCTACCGGTGATATACGTAGAGATGATTCTAGCCAGAAATCTTCAATGCCCCCAGTAAGGTTTTGATTACCATAGGATAACTGCGTTAGGTAATAATTCACGTATTCTATTCCAATTTGTACATCTAAGTCTTGGAAATACCAGCTAGTGGAGTTTTGCATGGCCGATGCCAAATCTTGATTTTGATTCCACGATTCAAAGATTTGCATCGTTCCATCCCATTCTCGTAATGAGTCATCAGCGTCTAAGATGCCTGTTTCCAATGCGATAAGCGCACTGAATATTTTATATGTTGAGTTTGGTGAAACCCTTGTCACACTCATATCTCTATTGTGAATGGTGAACAAATCGGTCTCCAAATCATAAAGTACAAAACTCCCTTCACGACCGTCAAAGAAATGGGATAGGTCTGTATAGATTACATTATCAGCCTGAAAATGAAACCTATCACCACCACTGTCAGCCAATGCAGAAATGACAGGTATCTTGCAAAAAATAAGAAGAACCATAAGGAAAAATAGGCAAATGCTCTTTATTTTTAGTAAGCCCGACTCCGTCTTATATGAAGCAATACATCTGACACGTTTAATGATTTGTGGTTTTGAATCCCCCATGCTTGCCGCAAAAAGTGGCACCGGCGGGGTTGATAGGGATTTTACAAAGTTTATTAAAGTTTCTCCATAGCCAATATGAAGATCACTTGGGAGTATCTCTAAAACAGAAGCGTCACAAGCCAACTCTCTATCTAAACGCATTTGCTTAAACGCAAAATAAACTACCGGATTAAACCAATAAATAATAATCAACAAACACATAATGCTGTTGATTTTTATATCTTTGTTTTTGCAATGTATCAGTTCGTGAAGCATGGCGTATCGCACATCGGTTAATGATATTTTCCCTGCGGGCAGTATAACTTGGGGCTTAAAAAAACCTACCGTCATAGGTGTTTTTACAAGAATGGATGAACCTAGCAGAACTTTACTTTTTATGCCCACCTCATATTTGCAGCGAAAAAATAGTGAAAGTATTTCTTCATCTTCGATAGGCTTTACAGACTCTTTGATTAGCCGTAGGTTTCGGCTATTTAATATTAGAAATATTGCCGAAACAATAATACCGGCAATCCATATCCACATAAAGATTATCGGCAGATATCCCGGTGCAAAACGTTCTACCGGTATCGCAAAATCTTGCAACCAATCAGTACCGTATACACCCATGGCCCCTTCCCCTGTAGGTATTGCGGTGCCTGTTGTTGTGACTTCTCCCAGATATGAAATACTTAACCAGCGACCCATGTCTAATGTGGCGAAGAAACTGCTTGGGATGAGTGGTACTATCAATAAAACAAAAAATAATAAACCCAGGTTATATTGCCATCTTACGGATATGTGTTTTTTTAACGCTTTTTTTAACAAAAAAATAAGCAGTACACCAATGGACGAAACAAAAGTTGTCGCAATAAAAAAAGTGAAGAATGTACTCATGGGTTCACCTGCTTTCGATCTAATTTCTTGTCTAAGATGCGCCTTAGCTCAGCTACATCATCGTCGGAGAGCTTATCTCGTTCTAATAAATTAACAACCATTGAGTTAAAAGCGCCGTCATAGAAGCGATTAAGGAATGTGTCATTTTCTATAGCAAGTATCTCCGATTCCTCTACAAGAGGTGTATAAACAAATACACGGCCGTCTTTTTCATATTGCAATGCATTTTTTTTGACTAAACGTGAAAGCAGTGTGTGTATTGTCTTTGGCTTCCATGCTGTAGTCATTTCCAGCCTTTCTACAACTTCATTGGTGCTAATTGGAGAGCCTGCTGACCAGATAACTTTCATTACTTGATATTCCGCATCTGATATTTCTGGTTTTCCCATAGGATTGCCTCCCGATTTTGCTTTTATTCTTACATATGTAATATTATTATAACATATTGTCTTTCGTCGTCAAACTTAATTTATGGGTTAAATCCCTTGACTTTCATATCTTACACTTGTAATATATTGATAAGTATTACAAGTGTAAGATTAAAAATTATGATTTTGAGGTAAATATGAAATGATTGATCTTATTAAAGATACCGCAACAGCATCATATCGCTTTATTACGCATCGGATATTATGGCTGTCAGTCATAGTGGCAGTGCTATTTTATGTAATGATTGCTCAATTATTTGAATTGCAAATTATATTAGCTGATACATTTATCCCTCTGCCCCCTGTCATCACCACCGTCGAGCAAATTCTGCCGGCGCAAAGAGGCAATATATATGACCGCCTTGGAAGACCGCTGTCCGTTAATGTACCTGCGTTTGTTGTAACTATGGATCCGACTATTGCTATATCAAATGAGGCACTTCTGGAATTGACAAGGCTCTTTGAGCGGAACAATGAGGATTTTGTAAATGATTTTCCGATGACTGAAGTATGGCCATATGAGTTTAACCTAGGAGGCAATACCCCTGAGGTGCAAAGTCGCCGGGAATTTCGCTGGAAAGATGATATGGCTATACCCGACCCAACTAATGCCACCGCAGCAGATTCTTTTTTACATCTGCGAACGTGGTTTGGCATAGACCCGGAAATATCTAACGAGGATGCCCGGCGTATTTTAAACTTCCGCACAATGATATTTGAAAGGCGGTTTAGGCCGCAGATTTTTGTGATAGCAACAGATGTATCTATTTATACAATTGCAACAATTGAGGAACTTAATACTTTCTATACCGGTATTGGAATAGAAATACGCACCGTTAGATACTATCCATATGACATATATCTTTCCCACATACTGGGGTATACAGGTGTGATAAATGCTGAGGAGCTGGAGGTAAATCCTGACTATGCCCTGGATGATATTATCGGAAAGGCCGGGCTGGAGCGTTCTCAGGAGCATCTTCTTCGGGGGACCCCTGGCGTTCAGGTAGTGGAGATTAATCCTGCTACAGGTAGGCGAATAGGTACTGTGGCTGATGTGACCCCACCTGTTGCAGGTAATAATATTTTTCTTACGATAGATATTGAGATGCAGCGTCAAACTTACTATATCCTGAAGGATTATCTGACAGAAATTGCTATCCGTAGGATACAGAGCAGTGGCCCTGCGGATTCTCGCATTACCCATCAGCGGATATTTAATAATTTATTCAGCGCTGGATGGATTCCGATCCGGGACATATTGGAGGCAGAAGCCGAAACTGGCGCATATATATTACGTCAGTATATTTTAGATCGGTTTCCGGAAGCCACTGCTTCGCGGCAAGATAGAGATCGTATTATTAGCATACTAACAAGTGGCGTAGATGCCGGGCGCATCACTCCGGCAATGGTGTTTACGACAATGGTGGATTTGGGGATTTTATCCGATTATGATGATTTTTCCGCTAGGGCTACAGCTGGGAGAGTATCGGCAAATTCCCTTATTGTCGAGAAATTGCGGATGGGGGAACTAACCCCGCAAATGATAAATATCGATCCGGCTACAGGGTCGATAGTGGTTGTAGATGTGCAGACCGGGGCTGTTCTTGCGGCGGTATCTTACCCTTCTTATGACATTAATAGACTGGCTAATCGCATTGATGCTGAATATTTTTTCCGAATAAACGGTGATGATCCTACTCACCCCATGATAAACCGGCCTTTTATGGAATCATTGGCACCGGGTTCTACTTTCAAGATGATTACTGCGGCGGCGGGTCTTGAAACAGGGGTTATCACACCAACAACCAGAATACGTGACGGAGTTGTTTTTACCCGTGCGGGCAGGCCTACTGCCCGATGTAATTCCAGCGTCGGACATGGAAGTATCAATGTAACGCAAGCTATTTCAACCTCTTGCAACTATTTTTTCTTTGAAACCGCTATGCTTTTGGGCAATAACCAACGCCAGCGGATAGATACTCTTAATCAATTTATGGAGTTTTTCGGACTTAACCAGCGAACAGGTGTAGAAATTGGAGAGTTTGCAGATAGATATAACCGAGAAATAACCCCTAATATCATGGCGTCTCCGGATTACAAGGAGTTTATCCATCTTAGACGAAACGAATTTGCCCCTAGAAACCAGTGGGATTGGTTTGATGGGGATACTATTAGGGCGGCGATAGGCCAATCTTATAACAATACATCGTCTGCTATGATGGCAAGGTATATTGCTCAAATTGCCAATAATGGTGTGCGACTGCCGTTACATTTGGTGGATACCGTTAGAAACTACAGGGGCGATATATTAAGCCGTACTGTTCCTGTGCCGGACTATACTGGGATGGAATTGTCGGAGGGCACATGGGATATTTTGCAGTACGGAATGTTACAAACAACAGAGGGGTGGGGTACGGCAACCCGACACTTTAGAGGTTTTCCGATACCTGTTGCGGGTAAAACCGGCACTGCGGAGCAGATGGTAAATAGGCTATCTCATACGAGTTTTGGAGGGTTTGCGCCTTTTGATGACCCTCAAATTGCAATTTACGTTACGGTTCCATTTGGTGATACCAGGGTTATGCCAGCGGCGGCTACACAAATTGCCAGGGATGTCATCTATGCATTTTTAGTGCTGCCAACAACAGGTGTAGAGAGGCCAACAGAAAAGAATATTCTTTTGCCTTAAATCTTACAAATGTAATATCAGTTTTGATGATAATGACGAAGGCTTTTCATGGATGACTGGCAATGGAATGTCACTAATAGGGCGGATAGGAGGAACAATGAACTATTCCAAATTAAGTATTAATCGAAGGCGTAAGCGCCAAAAATCTCAAATAACTCGTATACGCAATAAAATAAGCTTGATGTTCTTACGTACAATCCTGGCGGCTTTGCTAATAAGTTGTTTTGCCATTGCAGGCATAGGTTATGGTGCCTGGCGTAGTGTTATAGCCAATTCCCCGGAGCTTCATATACATGAAATTCACCCAATAAATTACGCATCTGTAATAATCTGTTCCCTTACAGGGGAGGAGCTGGTGCGCCTTCATGCAGGTGTTAACCGTACCAATGTAACGCTTAATCAAATCCCCGAGCATGTGCGAAATGCTTTTATCGCAATAGAAGACGAGCGTTTCTACTATCACAATGGCATAGATATCCGCAGCATTGGCCGTGCGCTGTGGGCTCTTGTTGGGACAGAAGACGGTGGAGCTCAAGGAGCCAGTACTATTACTCAGCAGTTAATAAAAAACCGCCTAGAGCGTTTTGACAGCGACCTTATAACAAAATTGCAGGAGCAATATCTCGCCGTACAATTTGAAAGAGCTTTGGTAGAGGCTCATGACGGCTGCGTACGCTCAGCTAAAGACTATGTATTGGAAGTTTACTTAAATACTATTAACCTTGGCCGTACAAACCACGGTGTACAAGCCGCGGCGCTATTTTATTACGGTGTAGATGTGTGGGATTTGACCATTGCACAAGCGGCTACAATAGCCGCAATTACACAAAATCCTTCACGCTTTCCACCAGACATACGCCCGGAAGATAACTGGGAAAGAGCAAGGCTGGTGCTGGTAAAAATGCATGAGCTGGGCTTTATAACCGATGAAGAATTTTATGAAGCGTACTGCATCAGCGTTTACGACACAATTGTAAGGGGAGACGGCGGCGAGATACGAGAGACAGTATCTCCTTTTGACTGCTTTACAGACGCTCTTCTTACGCAGTTGCGGGACGACTTAGTAGAGACTCTTAACATTACGGAATTTGAAGCGGATCAAATCATTTTTACACAGGGGCTTAGGATATATTCTACCCAGAATACACAAATGCAGGCCATAGTCGACGATGTCTTCCTAGATGATTCCTTGTTCCCCGGGGCAAGGTTTGAAATTGATGTACTGTATCTGGTGACCGTTCTAAACGAAATAACAGGACAAAGACGTGAACACAGCGTTCAGGGCACTGTCCGCAATAGGGATGAAGCAGAAGCCTTTATAACCCAAGCTCAGTATGATTTGCTGGGTTCCAATGACACAATTGTAAGCGAACGCCGGATTTTTACTCCGCAACCCCAGGGAGCCTTTGTTCTGATGGATCATCATAATGGGCACGTGCTTGCGATTAGGGGTTTAAGAGGAGACAAAACCGAAAGCCGCGCTTTTTGCCGCGCTACTATGGCCACACGCTCCCCTGGAAGCCAGCTAAAGCCCATGGTTTTTGCCGCCGGTTTTGATTTGGGTATACTTACTCCAGCCAGCACCATTGATGATGTGCCATGGGTAATCACACCTGCAGGTGGGCAGCGCTATCAGCCGGGCAACTGGTGGGGGCGGCGTTATTATGGTCTTTCTACATCCCGCAGGGCTATTCATACGTCAATGAATATCGTATCGGTGCGAGCCTTAGTAGAAAATATCGGCATCGAAACTGGCTTTGCCTATATGCTTAACTTTGGCTTTACAACATTGGAAGGGGAAACAGGCGGGCGTCCTTTTTCTGACAGGATTCCCGCCTTGGCTCTTGGCGGCCTTACCGAAGGCGTTATTCTTTTAGAGCTGGCGGCAGCTTACGCCGCAGTTGCAAACCAAGGAAACTACAACAGGCCGATCTTCTACACTCATGTTTTAGACCACAACGGCAATGTTTTATTAGAAAATATACATGAGCCTCATCAAGTGGTACGCAGAGAAACCGCATATCTTTTAACAGACACAATGCGGGATACTCTACGCGCTTCAGGCGCCACTGGCCACGCTGCCAATTTTAGCGACCAGCAATTGCGCAGGGATATCCCTATTGCCGGTAAAACCGGTACATCACAACATACCCGAGACCTTGGCTTTACCGGTTTCACGCCATATTTCACGGCGGCTGTGTGGATGGGGTATGACAATAATCAGCATCTTCCTCCAGGGTCAGGTTCTTATCATATGCGCATATGGCGCAATATAATGGAGCGCATCCATGAAGACCTGTCGCCGAGACAATTTCCAGAGCGCCCTTCAACTGTTGCTGTTCACTCGGTGTGCAGGGATTCCGGGCATCCTGCTACGGAATTGTGTCGTATAGACCCGCGAGGTAACCGTGTACATTCAGATCTTTTTGCGTCAGGTACTTTACCTTCCGAGCCGTGTCCGGTTCATCAACAATTTACTATTTGTACGATACATGGGTACCTGGCAGGATCAAGCTGCCATCCATATTTTATAGAAACTCGTGTAGGTATTGTGCGTCCCATACCTCTGCCGGATCATGCTCATGGAGCCAATATAGGTGATAGACATATAGAGTTCCCATTTGCTGTATTAGAAGGGCATGAGTGTCCTCATTGTGACGGCCATCATTATGAAGAGCAGTATTATGATGAAATGCCGGGTGATGGCATATATGATTCATATATACCAGAGGCCTCATTTCCATATATCCCAATTCTAACACCGCAACCTTACCAGCAGTATGAAGACCATTCAGAGGTGTCTAATCTACCCCCAGAACCTGATTATCCCGATGATGTAACTAGTGAGAATGATGACGAGGAGGGCGACTAGTGCGTAAAAAGAAAATGAAATTGCTATGTGCGCTTGTGTTGGCGTTGCTAATTTTTAATGTATCCTGTTCATCCCCACAAGATCAATCGGAGGAGGGTGTGGATTCAATCTCAAGTGGGCCAATGCTTCCCAATGAACTTCTGCTACAGTATTTTGCTCTTATAGAAAATGGACAATTCGAAGAAATGTACTATATGTTATCGTCATTTAGCCAATCGAATGTCACAAAAGAAGATTTCATAGAAAGAAATAGAAATATCTACGAAGGGATTGGGGCTCATAATATTGCGGTTACGATCACAAAAATGTATGAGAATAATCCCCTCACAGCACAAAAAATTGTAAGGTTTGATTTGCGTATGGATACAATAGCTGGGGCAATAACTCATGATGGATATGCTTTTTTCGACTTAAATTCGGATAATGAATACCGGATGCACTGGTCATCACGCTTGATTTTTCCAGAGTTTGGAGACAATTACAGGGTGAGGATCGGTATTTTGCCGGCACGGCGAGGCAGCATATACGACCGAAACGGGGAAATGCTTGCGGGGCCAGGCCCTGCCTCAAATGTAGGATTTGTGCCTGGGAGAATGAGTGATGATGAGGAAGATATCATCAAAGTCGCGGAGCTTCTAGAAATGACACCTGAGGGCATTATAAGAAGGCTTGGTGCTTCCTATGTAAGAGATGACACCTTCGTTTTATTAAGAACTATTCCCTGGGATGCTCAGGATTTAATAGATGAGTTACTAACTGTTCAAGGAATTATGATTAGTAATACTACTGTCAGGTATTATCCATTAGGCCAAAGCGCGGCTCACTTGACAGGGTATATACAGAATATTAACGCCGAAGAGTTAGAGGCCCTTAGAGATCAGGGTTATCATATGAACAGCGTAATCGGAAGATCGGGACTGGAAAGTATATTTGAAGATCACCTTCGCGCCAGAGATGGGAGAGAGATTTTTATAGTTGATGGTGAAGGAAACAGAACATTTACCTTAGCACGCAAATCACCTGTAAACGGCAACAATTTACATCTAACCATCGACGCAAATATCCAAAGACAACTCTATTCTTTATTTGACACCGATAAAAGCGCTTCTGTTGCCACAAACCCTTTAACCGGGGAAGTGCTCGCTCTTGTAAGCACACCTGCCTACGACCCAAATGATTTTATTCGCGGTATGACCACGAGTATTTGGACTGCCCTTAGTGAAGATGAAAGCCTCCCATTGTTTAACAGGTTTAGATCAGCATTTAGCCCCGGTTCGACAATGAAGGCACTAACCGCGGCTATTGGCGTAGAAGCCGGGGTTATTCAGCCGGATGTGGATACCAGGCGCAGTGGATTAAGATGGCAACTGGACGAGAGCTGGGGCGGATATTTTATTACAACGGTGCGAGATTATAGCGGCCCAGCCAATCTCAATAACGCAATGGCTATTTCAGATAATATTTATTTTGCGATGGCTTCATTAGAAATTGGTGCAGAATTATTTGCTAGAGAGCTTAGGGCGCTTGGGTTTGAAGAGCGGATACCTTTTGAATACGGGCTATTTTCCTCTACAATATCAAGAACAGGGACAATTGAATCCGATATTCAATTAGCCGACAGCGGATATGGGCAAGGCGAAATACTTATGAATCCCGTACATCTTGCCGCGATTTATGCAGCTTTTGTTAATGATGGTAATATCCTGGAACCGTGGCTTATTCTTGATAGGCCTTATCCGCCCGAAGTATGGATACCCAATGCCTTTACGCCCCAAACGGCAGGGATTGTGTTGGATAGTCTGATTTATTCAATTGAATATGGAACAGGCCAGCCAGCACGGATTCCCGGTGTAACCCTTGCCGGTAAAACAGGCACGGCGGAGATAAAGCTGACACAAGATGATAGAGCCGGGACAGAGCTTGGATGGTTTGTTTTATTTACTACAGATGAAGATGCCAAAAATCCTTTATTGGTAGTCTCAATGGTTGAGGATGTGCAGGGTCGTGGAGGCAGCGGCTATGTAGTTCCTAGAGTGGCGTCGGTGTTTAATTAGAAAAAAACAAACTTAGAAAAAGCCATGATTTGACCAAGCTTGGTTGCTTCATGGCTTTTATATTTTTACCTTTTGGAATGATTGCTTTACATACTTACTTCCTACGTGCCTCCAACTCAAATACTACATCCCAGGTAACACCACCATCTTTGCTAGTCTGCTTCTGCCAACTAAAGGAGTTATCCGTGATATCTGAGAAGACCCACTGAGTCAGTTCTTTGGATACTGCACTGTTTTTCTCGGTAGCGTGTTCTCCCATTTCCTTACCTTGAAACTCCCAATCTCCGCTATATTGACAAAACAGATTCAGCTTAGCTCTTAGCTCATCTTTGCATATTACTGCGTTATTGTTATCTCTTAATATGTCTTGAGATAAATCAGTGACTTCGGTTTTATGTTTTACCTTCTTCATATAATCTTTCACACCCATGATTATCGAGATTGCTATGAAGGTGATGGTAAAGTTGATAAAAAACTCTAAGTATGACATGGTTAGAAATACGTATCCGTGCTCTACCCCAAAGTACAGCTCCTGGATCCACATATGGCCAAAGACCAGTCCAAGGATTAGTACATAGCAGACTAGAAAATAAATATAAATATTTTTGATTAATTTATCTAATATAAGCCACAGTACAACACAAGCGATTAAGAAGGCATCCCTTGTAATAAAGCGGGTTAATACCATCTGGCCAACACTATCAAATCCACTTCCTGCAAACTCGGTGACATAATAAATCCAGTACATAATCTTTGAAAGGGCCAAGTATGCGAACAGCATCTTTTTTATAGGCTGTAGCCTATCTTTTTTCTTGTCCATCGAGCGCTCCTTATTTTGTAATGAGATATAAGTTATGCAGTGCTCTTGTACATATTAGGTAAAGCATCTTGCGACCGAAGGGGCCTTCAAAGATGTTGCTACCGTATTCTGGGCAGATTACAGCGTCAAACTCTAGGCCCTTTGCATAGGGAAGAGCCATTACCATTATGCCCGGGGCGAAGCTGGCATTTGTATTTGCTATTAGCTTGATGGGAGTTGTGAGGTTTGCGGCTTGGAGTTCTTCGTAGAATCGCTTCGCTTCTCTTGTTGTGGATAGCAGTATGCCAACGGTATTGTAGCCCTCGGGGAGGTTGCGGATTATGTCGCAGGTGGTAGCTATA
Source organism: Defluviitaleaceae bacterium (assembly GCA_009780185.1). Classification (GTDB taxonomy): domain Bacteria; phylum Bacillota; class Clostridia; order Lachnospirales; family WQUN01; genus WRAN01. The sequence continues at coordinate 27,109 of WRAN01000011.1, forward strand.
GGGTTTTGGCTTGGGATTATTGCTGGCTCGTCTCCATGGCGCATGTATAGTGAGGATAGGTCTATATTGTCGCCGCCTGCAAGTACCTTGGTGGCGAAGCGGCTTATTTCGTAGGTGGAGCGGTAGCTTGTGGTTAGGGGGATTAGCTGAGCTGTGGGGTATTCGGCTTGTAAATGGTCAGTGGCGTGTAGGTTTATACTGGGATATAGGGCTTGGTTTACATCTGCCAGCACTGTGAAGTGGCTGTCTGTAAATAATCGCCTTAGTATGCGGTGCTGTAGCACGGATACATCTTGAGCTTCGTCTATTAGGATGTGTTTTACTTGTTTTTCCTGGGGGATACGGCCTGTTAATATGTCGATATACATCAACATTAGTGCATCTTCGAAGTATATTCTTTCTTGGTTAAGGGCTTCTTTGGCTATGCCTATCGGTAGATTGTCATTGCCTGTGGCTCTGCGCTGCTTTTTGCCCCAGGAGGTGAGAAGACGTTCGTATATACGCTTTGCGCGGGGCATTAGGCGGCTGCGCAGGTCTTGGATTACTATGCTTTTTTCTTCTTCGAATAGGCGGCGGGCATCACCCATTGAGAAGTTTTCTTCGTGGATGGCGTTGAACAGCTCTGTTATGGCACGGTTGTTTTTTTGAAAATATTCGTCGTAGCGCTGGTTTACATAAGTCATAATTCTGGCGGTTTTGGTGGATAGGGTGCTGTGGGAGGTGCGGTCTTGGTATAGGGCGGCTAGGCGCTCGGAAGTGCATAGGATGTCTTGATTGAAGCGTACTGCCTCGAAGGATGGTGTGTAATTTTTGATATATTCTTCCAGATAGGCTATGAATTCGGGGGAGTACTTTTGTGCAAGCCACGCGCGGCGGGCATCACGTTCTGGGGCAGTGGATAGGTATTCTATTTGTTGGTATTGATTGTGGAAGGCGCGTTTTCCTGGTAAGTAGTTCTCCATTAGGCCTGGGAAATCTAGGGTTTCTACGTCATCTTCTCCTAGGTCGGGGATTATTCCTTCTATATATGAAGCAAAAATTGGGCTTGGGGAAAATATGCGCACCTTGGCAGAGGAGAGGGATTCTCTGTGGCGGTACAGCAAATAGGCTAATCGATGAAGGCCTACTGAGGTTTTTCCGCTTCCTGCGGGCCCAAAGACTAGTACATCCTTAGACTCGCTACGGATGGCGGCGTTTTGCTCTTTTTGGATGGAGTGGATTATGGTCTTGATTTTGGCGTCGGATATTTTTGAAAGCTCTTGGCGTAAGATATCGTCTTCTATTGCCAGGTCTGAGTCAAAGAAGTACTTCAACTCTCCTTTTTCTATTTGGAATTGGCGTTTTAAGGTTATCTCCCCCTGGATTGGGGGAAGTTGCCCCCTGGCATCTGGGGGGATTTCAAAGGATGCCCGGCCTATGCCGTAGTCATAATATAAGGATGAGATAGGGGCACGCCAGTCGTATACGTGGTAAGTATGAGTCTTTTCATCTAGGAGAGAATGGCGGCCGATGTAGATTTCTTCCGGGGAATAGCCATCTTCTGTGAAGTCTATTCTGGCGAAATAGGGGGTATTCAGTAGTCGCTGTAGATGCTTTAGGTGGATGCTGGTTTTACCGTAAGCTTGCTCTTGCTGGGCTACTTCTGTTGCGTACATGGTAAGTAGAACTACATCATCAAAGTCCCGTATTATTCCGGTGGCTCTGGACATGCTGCGGCGGGCTTCTATTACGCTGTCTTTGCGGGACTGGAGTCCCTGAGCTACTGCGTTTATTTGGTCTAAAAGTATCTGTCGTACATTAGATAGCTTGCTTGTTTCTTTTTCCATGGTGTCACTCCTAGATAATTGAAATGGATATTCATTTATATTGTAATAAAAAGCCCTTGTCAACGACTTGACAAGGGCTTATGGTAGTTTACTTGGATTGTGGTTACAGTGCGCTAAGCTCGGCTTCTACTTTTTCCAACATTGCAGTAAACTTTGCTTGCTTTTCTCGCTCTTCGTTTATCAGGCTTTCCGGGGCTTTGGACATGAAGCCTTGGTTATTTAGTTTGCCGTCTACGCGAGCCAGTTCTTGTTGGAGCTTTTGTTTTTCTTTTGTGAGGCGGACTTTTTCGTTTGCAGTATCCACAGTCCACGGCACATATAAATATCCGGCAGTAAATCCTGCATATACTAGTTCACCTTTAGGGCTTTGCTTCAGACTATTATCAAAAGTTGCATGGGATAACTCACGGGATGGTGATTTTACAATTATTGATTTAGCCCCTGCAAGAGCGCTGAATAAATCCTTCCGACTTTCAAACAGCTTTCTGGCATATTCATCTGCTGGCTGAACTATTATTTCTTCAAACTTATGGGAGGGCGCAACTTGCTTTTCAGCACGCATATTACGTACAGATCGCACGGCGCTTTTGATATGCTCAATGCAATTTTCTGCTTCAATATTATCCATAGCCTTATCAAAAGTTGGCCACGAAGAAAGCATTATGGTCTCTTCTTTATCTTGCAAGGCCAAGAATAAATCCTCAGTAATAAACGGTGTTACTGGGTGCAATAGTTTAAGGGCTGACATAAGCACTTTGCGAAGTGTCTCTTGTGCTGCACGGCGCTCCATGGCTCTCTCTGGCTCTTTGGCATATAGGCGGGGCTTTACCATTTCTATATACCAATCGCAAAACTCGTCCCAAATAAAGTCTACGATTTTCTGTGTAGACATGCCCAATTCGTGAGAATCTATCTTTTCGGTTACCTCCTTGGTTAAGCTATTTATTCTGGATAGTATCCAGAGATCTTCTACTTCCAGAGGATTATTACATGAGTCATCACTGTAATCTTCCAGATTCATTAGAACGAAACGGGTGGCGTTCCATAGCTTATTCATGAAATTGCGGCAGAACTCTACACGTTCCCAGTAGAAGCGGGAGTCGCTGTCTATGGCGTTGCCACTTAGAAGTGTAAGACGTAGCACGTCGGCTCCGTATTTCTCTATTACTTCTTTTGGGTCTATGCCATTGCCTAGGGATTTGGCCATTTTTCGGCCTTTGTCATCCCGGATGGTGCCATGGATTATTACGTTGGTGAACGGGGCTTCTCCCATGTATTTTTCGCCCATGAACATCATGCGTACAACCCAGTTGAAGATAATCTCCTGGGCTGTGCATAGTACATTTGTGGGGTAGAAATAGTCTAGGTCTGGGGTTTTTTCTGGCCAGCCTAGGGTCGAGAAGGGCCATAGTGCTGAGGAGAACCAGGTGTCCAGGGTGTCATCGTCTTGACGCAGATTGGTGTTTCCGCAAGTGGAACAGACCTCGGGAGTGGTTTTGGCAACAGTTATATGTCCTTCTGGGCAGAAGTATGCAGGGATGCGATGCCCCCACCATATTTGGCGTGAGATACACCAATCTCTGATTATCGTAAGCCAGTGTTGATATACCTTGCCAAAGCGCTCACGGTTGAATTTTAGCTTGCCGGAGGTGTAGGCTTCCAAGGCTGGCTTGGCCAGCTCCTCCATTTTTAAGAACCATTGTAGTTTTATCAAGGGCTCTACAACTACATGGCAGCGGTCGTGGGTACCTTTGGCGTGGGTTATGGTTTCGGTTTTGATATATAGGCCTTTGGCAGTCATTTCTTCTATGATTTTTGTGCGGGCATCTTCCCGGGTTAGGCCTTTGTAATGGGTGCCTGCGTTGTTGATGGTGCCGTCGTCGTTCATTACATTGATTATGGGTAGGTTGTGGCGCTGGCCTATTTCGAAGTCGTTAGGGTCGTGGGCTGGGGTTACTTTTACTGCCCCGGTGCCGTAGGCTGGGTCTACATATGAATCTGCTATTATTGGGATTTGGCGGTTTACCATAGGAATGATTACGTTCTTACCGATAAGAGCAGTATAGCGTTCATCTTCTGGGTGGACTGCTATGGCTGTGTCACCCAGCATGGTTTCCGGGCGGGTAGTGGCGAAGGTAATATATTCGCCCGCTTCTCCATGGATAGGATATTTAAAGTGGTATAGGTGGCCTTCACCGTCTTCGTGTTCTACTTCTGCGTCGGAGATGGTAGTTTGGCATTTGGTACACCAGTTTACCAGCCGCTCGCCTCTGTAGATTTTGCCTTCTTCGTATAGGCGTACAAAAACTTCTAGTACTGCGTCTGAGAGCCCTTCGTCCATTGTAAATCGCTCTCTGTCCCAGTCACAGGAGAAGCCCATTAGTTTCAGTTGGCTTATTATTGTGCCACCGTATAACTCTTTCCATTGCCATACTCTTTCCAGAAAGGCATCACGGCCTAGATCGTCCTTAGTCAGGCCTTCTTTTGCAATGGCTTTTACCACTTGCACTTCTGTGGAAATTGCGGCGTGATCTGTGCCAGGCAGCCACAGGGCTTCATAGCCTTGCATGCGCTTTGTACGGATCAATATGTCTTGGATTGTATTGTTGAATGCGTGACCTACGTGGAGTTTATCGGTGATATTAGGGGGGGGGATCATTATCGTGTATGGGGTTTTATCTGGGTTTACTTTGGCTTTGAAATAGCCTTTCTCCATCCAGCGGGCGTAGATTTCACTCTCCCTGGATGGGTCGTAGGTGCGGTTTAGCTCTTTCATATAAAATCTCCTTAATATACAAGTACCGAACGTACATCATAGCCAGCCAGGGCTTCTCTGCCCCCCAAATCTGCTAGCTCTATGAAAAACAGCATGGACACGACTTCCCCGCCCATCTGGGTTATCAGGTCTGCGGTGGCTTTTGCTGTGCCGCCTGTGGCTAGTAGGTCGTCTGCTATGATGTATTTATGTCCGGGGATGATAGCATCTTTATGGATTTCAATTATCGCCGAGCCGTATTCTAGGGCGTATTCACGGCGGGCAACCTCGCTCGGTAGCTTACCCGCCTTGCGCACAGGTACAAAGCCTCGCCTCAGCTTATAGGCCATTGGCATACCGAAGATAAAGCCGCGAGATTCCGGGCCTAATACAGTGTCATACTCCATGCCGTCTAGCAGGTCTATCATTGCGTCTACTGCGCCCACTAATGCGGCTGGGTCTTTGAGTACTGTGGTTATATCCCTAAATAGTATACCGGGGATTGGAAAGTCGGGGATGTCTCGAACGAATTTTTTTAAATCCATAATGCACCTCTGTAGGCATAGATTTGCCCTTGTAGGGCAGAATAAAACAAAACTTATATGAAAGGAGAACTAACATGGCCGCAAATTCACACATTAGGTGTAATGTAAGCAAGTGTAAATTCAACGATACGCCTTCTCACTGCTGTAGCCTTACGGATATCATTGTAGGCAATAGCACCCCAGATCCTCATGATAAATGTGATACCGAGTGCGATAGTTTTGAGGAGAAAATAGGGTAGTAAAATAATGTTTAAAAGAAAACCGCGCATTGCGCGGTTTTCTTTTATTTATTAGCGTGCATACTCTATTGCTCTTGTTTCTCTTATTAGGCTTAGTTTTATTTGGCCTGGGTATTCCAGTTCTTCCTCTATGCGCTTGGCTATATCTTTTGCTAGTAGGTTTAGAGTTGCGTCGTTTACTTCTTCTGGAAGGATTACTATGCGGAGTTCGCGGCCTGCTTGTATTGCGAAGGATTTTTCTACGCCTTTGAAACTGTCAGCTATTGCTTCTAGATTTTGTAGGCGTTTTATATATGATTCTAAGGTTTCACGTCTTGCACCTGGTCTTGCACCTGAGATGGCGTCTGCCATTTGTACTATTACTGCGATTATTGTGTTGGGCTCTACATCTCCGTGGTGGGCTTCTACTGCGTTCACTACTAAGGGGATTTCTTTGTATTTTCTACATAGTGCTGCACCTATGGATACGTGGCTACCTTCTACATCGTGATCTACGGCCTTGCCTATATCGTGTAGTAGGCCGGCACGTTTTGCCAGGGTTACGTCTGCGCCTAATTCTCCAGCAATTATTCCACTTAGGTAGGCCACCTCTATTGAGTGTTTTAGGACGTTTTGACCATAGCTGGTACGGAATTTCATTTTGCCCAGTAAGCGAACCAACTCTGGGTGGATATTGTGTACACCGGTTTCGAAGGTGGCGCTTTCGCCTTCTTCTTTGATTTGGGCGTCTACTTCTTTACGAGCTTTTTCGACCATTTCTTCTATGCGGGCAGGGTGAACTCTGCCGTCTAGTATGAGTTTTTCTAGGGCTATGCGGGCGATTTCTCTGCGCATTGGATCAAACCCTGAAAGGATTACTGCTTCCGGGGTATCGTCTATGATTAGATCTATCCCGGTTAAGCTTTCTAGTGCCCGGATATTGCGGCCTTCTCTTCCTATTATTCGGCCTTTCATTTCGTCACTGGGTAGGCTTACTACTGAAACCGTAGTTTCTGCAATATGATCTACTGCGCAGCGCTGTACTGCTTGGGCTAGGATTTCTTGCACTTTTTTGTCGGCTTCGGCTTTGGCAGTAGCTTCTATTTCCCGCACCACTTTGGCCGATTCTATTCTGGCATCGTGTTCTATTAATGCTACTAGGTTTTGCTTTGCCTCCTGAGAGGTTAGCCCTGCTATCCGTTCTAGTTCTTGGTGTTGCTGGGTTAGGGCTTCTGATACTTCTTGCTCTTTTTGTTCTAGTTTTTCTTTTTGTTTTTGCAGCTGGTTTTCTTTTTTCTCATGATTTTCCAGCTTTCGATCTAGCACTTCTTCTTTTTGTAACAAGCGTTTTTCTAAACGCTGCAACTCGTTTCTGCGTTCTTTCGCATCTCTGTCAGCCTCGTTTTTTACGCGGATGCTTTCTTCTTTTGCTTCCAGCATCATCTCTTTGGACCTTGATTCAGCGGCCCTTTTGGCTTCTTCGATTAGATTTTTTGCTTGTATTTCGGCAGAGCCTAGTGCCGACTCTGCTACTCTTTTCCTGTGGGCAATGCCCAGGAAAATACCAACAATTATTCCACAGATTAAAGCTACAGCGGCAGCTATTATTACTACTGCCACATTCATCTGATACACCTCCAATTTTAGCGCCATAGCGCCACAGGAGTATACTCTTTTTTGAGGATATGTGTCAAATGATTGTTGTGGCTGGGTTGGGATTGGGAAATAATAAAAACCTTGGGGCGCTGCCCCAATCTGGAAAAATTTTAAAAGAACCGCGCTTTCGCACGGTTCGGGAGATTTTTGAGGATTTATTCCGATGCTCCTATGCTTATTATTCCTTGTAGAGGGCGATAGGAGGAGGTGTTTATTTTTATTTCTTCTACTTCTTGACCATCTATAAATATGTGTTTGAATACTTCGTAGCGGTAGCCCATTTGGCTTTCTAGAATTACTACGCGCTCCCCTGGGGGCAAGTCTTGATCTATTACTTCTTTGTAGGGTTCTGGAGGGATTACGTCTACTCTACGGCTTGAAAACTGTAGGCTGCGATTGGGAGGGCGGTCGTCTTTGCCGTGGATGGTTACTGTTAGATTATTGTAGCTTAGCTGGCTTACTATTAGGATTGGATGAGGGGTATTGTTTTTGAATTTTAGGTCGTAATAGTCTCCGGCTATTGTGGCGTCGAAGCCGTAGTCTGCATAGCTAACTCTGGCTGAGTGATTGTGGCGTTGTACAACTGTTAGTTCGGCTAGCAGTATAGCATTGTATAGTGTGGTTACTACTTGGCAGATGCCGCCACCTATGTCTTCTACCGGTTCGCCTCGTACTAGTACTATTGCTGCTTCGTATTCATTGCCTGGCAGATGCGAGCCTATTAGGGCGCTAGCGGAGAAGACCTCGCCTGGATATAGCATTTGGTTGTGGATGCGGTCGGACGCGCGCTGGATGTTGCGGACTCTTGGATCGTGGGTTCCTGTGGTTATTGGGGTGGAGAAGCTGCTCATATTAGAGACGGTGAATTGCATGTCAGCAGTGGTAAAGACCGGGGGGAGTGTTGACGTTTGCATTTCTACGTTGCCGCCGGATAATGTAGATATTAGCTGGTTTAGAGATGATATGGCGGTTTCTGTGTCTACTGATAGGCCTGAGGCTTCTGGGGTTATTGTTATTTGGCCGTTATTATATGAGAATCCGGCGTTTGTTGCTGGGGTTTGGACTTCTTTGGCTATGTACTGTAATTGGGATGTGATTTTTTCTTGGTTCATTCGTAGGGTCGGAGGTTCTGTTATTTTTGCGGGACGGCCTAACATTCTAGCTATGCGGGAGGGAAGGTTGCGGCGGTTGCTGTATTGTATTGCGGAGGATATTGCGTCTGAGAAGTCCAGCTGTATGCCTAGGTCTTTGTATGTACGCTGGGTTATGGTTTGGCCTTCGTGGCTGAAGGTTATTGCTACTGTGTCTAGGCTGGGTTGGAAGATTTGCATTAGTGCGGCGTGGGCTTCGTCTGGGGTTAGGCCTCCTACTGGGATGCCGTGTATGTACATATTACTGTAGATGCTGCCGGTTGTGGCCGGTGGGTTTAGGGCAGTGGCTACTACTAGTAGCACCAAGCTTGCGGCTGCTACTGACAGTATGGCCAGTAATCTGTTGGAGATTTTATTTCGTGGCATGGTTCACCTCTTTTTTATTACATGTATATTTATAAGAGGGCGAAAACATGCCGCAAGACATAGAATAGGGTAATTTTAGTAGGAGGGAATTGTATGCGCTTTAAAGAGTCTGTGATTGGGGTTAGTGTTCAAGGGAGGCCGATTAGGGCAATAACTGTGGGGCATGGGCCGATTGCTGTTATGTATAACGCCGCTCACCATGCTAATGAGTGGATTACTACAGATATTTTACTGCGGTTTGCTGAGGAATGTGTGGAGAGCTATAAGCCTTGGTATGAGCGGGTTACTTTGCATATGGTGCCTTTGGTTAATCCGGATGGTGTAGAGATGGTTAAGAGGGGAGGGCATAGGCATTGGAAGGCTAATGCTTCTGGGGTGGATTTGAATTCTAATTATCCTGCCGGGTGGGAACTTGCAAAGGCTCATAAATTTGCCCGTGGGTATACAAAGCCAGGGCCGCGGGATTATGTGGGGCCTTACCCTCTTAGTGAACCAGAAAGTAGAGCCATGGCTCAATATACAAGGCTAGTAAAGCCTATGGTTACTCTTAGCCTTCATACCCAGGGCGAGGAGATTTATTGGCGGTATCGGGATCATATGCCACCTGGGGCAGAAGAGCTGGCAAAGCGGCTGGCGAAAGCTAGTGGATATTTATTGGAAGATGTGCCTAGTGAGTCATCTCACGGGGGATATCGGGATTGGTTTATTGAAGAGTTTAACCGGCCGGGGTATACGATTGAATGTGGGCTTGGGGAGAGTCCATTGCCTTTTTCGGATTTTGATGGGATATATGAGAAGGTCTGTCCTCTTATGAAGGAGGCTTTAGGTCTGGTTTGATGCCAGGCCTTTTTTATTTACCGCTGCAAACGAAATCGCTATATGTAACGCCTTTGTAAGCAAAAAGCCCATAAATGTAACAACTTTGTCGTTGAATGACATTCTTGCTACAAATATAATTGGGATTATACATATGATAAAACCAATAAAGGAGATATTTTAGAATAATGGCATACGGAAGTAGGTGAACCCCAAATGCCAGATAAGGAAAAATTATACATACGCTATCGTAAGGATAGCACTTCTATTGACCGCAACGAAGTAAAAAAGCTAGACAGACCCTTTACGCTTTTGGGGAAACTGGCTTCACTTTTATTTATGGTTTTATGTGTTTTTGCAATTTGGCGCTTTACTCTGAGGGCCGACGAGTGGTACCTCTTGGGTGGGCTTATGTTTGTTTACTTGCTTATAAAACAGGTATGCGCTTTGTGGTATCGCCCTTCAAAGCGGGAGCTTACAAAGGATTATAAGGTTTCGGTTATTATTACTTGTTTTAATGAAAATCCTACATCAGTGGTGCAGATTTTTGAGAATATATTAGCTTTAGATTACCCGGTTCATGAGATACTTTTCTTGGATGATGGAAGTAAAGATACTTTGGCTTTTGATGTGGCCAAGTCTTTTGCCAAAGACCATCTGGTGGAGGCCCCTAATTTTCAGCTGGTGCGTTTTGGAGTGAATCGAGGGAAGCGGGCAGTCTTGTCTGATGGGCTTTATATGGCTGAGGGGGATTATGTTTTTCTTGTAGATTCAGACAGTGAGATTTTGCCCAATGCGCTTACAGAACTGCTGAGGCCTTTCGAAGATGGTAAGACCACATCCAGCGTAGGAAATATAGGGATACTTAACAAGGAAGAAAATTTCCTCACGAAGCTGCAATCTATTACATATTTTGGGTCTTTCCAGCTTGGGAGAGCGGCTCAATCTGTCACTGGGGATGTGGTTGTATGTAGTGGGGCTTTTAGTTTACATAAAAAGGATTTTATACTGGAAAATCTGGACGAACTTCATGAGGATAACATGTTTGGAATAACGGTGTCTGCCGGGGATGACCGGGCTATCACGACCTTTTCAAAAAAATCTGGAGGAAAGACTAGATACCAGAGCACAGCTTATTGCGAAACCCTTGCTCCGGATAAATGGAAGAAGTTTTTGTCTCAACGGCGCCGATGGACTCGCTCTGGGTATATTGGCAGCTTGAAATCTATAAAGGATATGTTTCCAAGGCAGCTGTGGTATCTGTTTTGGGCTTTTGCCGAAACGTACTTTTGGCTGATTGCTACTGTTTCATTTATTATTTCGGTGCTTAATAGGGGATTTCATTTCCACCTAATGGATGTGATTTTATATCACTGCATCATTTCTTTTAAGCATAATGGCTTTTATATGTTGTACAAGCCTACTCGGTTTTTGCTTGCGCCGATTTACACCTTTATTTATGGTTTTACATTAATTTATACGCGAATATATGCTGTTGTGACCTTGTATGACGATGGTTGGGGAACCAGAGGGCAGGGCAGAGAAAGTGAGGATACTGACTTTGTAATTGCAGAGCATGTAATATTTGTACCTGGTATTGGAGAACTGCCTCCCGCCGCTTGTGTGCCTCGTAAAGATAATATTGTCAGATGGCTGCCTATGCCGGATGCTGATGTGCGAAGAGCCGTGCGAGAGATTCATTTTCCGCTGCCTCGTGAACCAACTAGAGATGATATCAAGTGCCCGCTACCTCGTGCGCCTACGGGGAAAAGTGGGTGTAGGTTAAGAAGTTTCTCCCCAATATTACACAAAACCAAGAAAGACGGTGGTGCTATAAGCCATTTAAATCGTAATAAATCGCTATAGTATAGCGAACGACATTGAGAAACGTGATATTAAACCCTGATGGATTTGCAGATTCATCGGGGTTTTTGTTTGTCGTGGGGAAATTATAGTGATATATTTAGCGATGATAAACAATATGGGGGGAAAGATGCAGGCATATATATTTGATTTAGACGGTACCTTATTTGATAGCATGGGTGTATGGCGCAAGATTGATGATGCTTTCTTTGGAAAAAGAGGTTTAGACTGTCCTGATGATTATGCCTCGGCTATTTTACCTATGCCTTTTGAGGAATCTTCCAGATATACTATTGAGCGATTTGGATTAAATGAAACTCCGGAAGAAGTGCAGCAAGAGTGGCTGGATTTAGCTATTCATTTCTATACATCAGAGGTGGAGTTTAAACCTGGGGCTAAGGATTACCTAGAGAGTCTGGTAGCAAATGGGGCAAAACTAGCGGTGGCCACCAGCCTGCCTGAAGAAATTATGATTCCAACCTTGCATAAACACGACATCTATCATATATTTCATGCAATATGTACTGCCCAGGATGTGGGGTGCGGGAAAAATAAGCCCGATGTATTTATATTGGCAGCTAAGAAGCTCGGGGTTATGCCAGAGGATTGTCTTTTATACGATGACATTCTTCCCGCAGTAAAAAGTGCTAAGTCTATAGGAATGAAAGTCTGTGCCGTTTATGATAAAACCTCAGCAAAAGACTGGGGTGAAATACAGAAAATTGCAGACTACACAATTTCGGATTTTTTAGATATACCATTATAGTCACTGCGCGAAGCGCAGCCCCGCAGTAAAGCGAGGAAGCCAGCGGGGCTGTGCCCTGCGCCAGCGGCGAGGGGATGGGGCAGAGCCCCCATTCTAAAGGAGCTTGTATGATAATAGGAATTGACCTTGGTACCACCAACAGCCTTGCCGCCTACTATACCGAGGATGGCCCAAAGCTTATACCCAATGCTTTTGGGGAGTTTATGACTCCGTCAGTAGTGGGTGTAGATGAAGATGGGCAGATGTTGATAGGAAAAATAGCCAAAGAACGACTACTTACCCATGCATCACTTACAGCTTCGGTTTTTAAGCGGAGTATGGGTACAAAAAAGAACTTTGCCCTTGGGGATAAAAGCTTTCTGCCAGAGGAACTCTCAGCCCTTATTATCCGTCGCTTGAAGGAAGACGCGGAAGCCTTTCTTGATAAGTCTATTAAAGAGGCTGTTGTTAGTGTACCGGCTTATTTTTCTGATGCCCAGCGTAGGGCAACCAAGGCTGCAGGTGAGCTTGCGGGCTTAAAGGTTGAGCGTATTGTCAATGAGCCTACATGTGCTGCGTTAGCTTATGGCCTTCACGAAAAAGAAGATTACACGAAGTTTTTGGTATTTGACCTTGGAGGCGGTACCTTTGATGTTTCTATTTTAGAAAAATATAAAAGTGTAATGGAAGTGCGGGCCGTAGCTGGGGATAATTTTCTTGGCGGGGAAGACTTTACTCAGGTATTGATAAATCACTTTGCTATGAAGCATGACCTAGATTTAGCCCAGTTGGATCTACATGAAATGGCGGCACTGCGTAAAGCCGCGGAAAATGCGAAGATGGAGTTATCAGAAAATACACAGGCGCGTATGCGCTTTCATCTTGGTGAAGAAGTCCTTGAAGTGGATGTAACCCAGACCCAGTATGAAAAATACTGCGAACCTTTGTTTTCGTCTTTGCGCCACCCGATTAAACGTGCCTTAAGCGATGCTAATCTAAAGCTTTCGGATATAGGCAATGTATTGTTGGTAGGAGGTGCTACAAAGCTTCCGTTGGTGCGTAGCTTTGTTGGGAAGCTATTGGGGCGTTTTCCTGCGTCTTATATAAATCAAGATGAAGTTGTGGCTTTGGGTGCGGCTGTTCATGCTGCGTTAAAGGCCAGGGATGCGTCTCTTACAGAAATTGTACTTACGGATGTATGTCCATATACCCTTGGTACGGAAATCGCGATACAGCGGCCCAACGGCCTTTATGAAGGTGGACATTATGCCCCGATTATTGAGCGCAACGCTATTGTGCCTATTTCACGTGTGGAGCGTTTCTATACTCTTAACGATAACCAAGAAAAAATAGTTTCTGCGATACTCCAGGGAGAAAGCCGCCGTGCTGAGGATAATATAAAGCTGGGGGAGGTAGCCGTAGCGGTCCCTCCCAGCCCTGCCGGCAAAGAATCTGTGGATATTCGGTTTACTTATGACATTAACGGGATTTTAGAGGCGGAAGTAAAGGTTGTATCTACCGGGGAAGCTAAAAAAGTTGTAATTGAAAAAAGCCCCGGTTCCTTGACCCCGGAGGAGCTGGTTGAAAAACTTGAGGCAATGCAAGAGTTAAAAATCCATCCAAGAGAAAAAGAAGAATATAGATACCTACTGGCTTGGGGCGAGCGCCTCTACGAAGAAAGTCGAGGCGAAAGACGAAAGTATCTGGAAGATATACTGCGCCAGTACGACGATATGCTGGACGGGCAGGACGAGCGACAGATACGGGATTTTAGCCAGGAGTTAAAGGAAATTTTATCCGATATGGAGCAAGATATATAGAACAAATAGGGTTGTTTTCTCTGATAAAGGCTTAGTTTTCACTTAGAGGGAGGATTATTTATGCGCTATGTAATGGGTTATGCAACTGCGTTATGCTTACTGGTGTTGATTGTATGCCAAAGCATTATCTTTCCGACATTTTTTATGCCATTCTTTAGGCAGCAATATGCCAGTCAGGAGATTGCGGAGTATATTGGCATGACTGACGAGGAACTGATGTATGTAACTGTAGAGCTGTTGGATTATATGCGTGCCAGGCGTGATGATTTGGATGGCATACGGGCGACAGTAGGCGGGGTAGAACAGGAGTTTTTTTCCGAGCGGGACAAGGCTCATATGATTGATGTACGTGTGTTGTATGACCAGCTGTTTATGGTGCGTAACGTTGCCTTTTTTGCCTTTATCGGCCTTTTATGCCTAATGGCTATTACTAAGGCTCCGATAAAGCACTTGCTGGCACGGTGCAGCCGTGAGGTTATGGCTGGTTTCTTGATTCTTTCTGGTGTTCTGGCGGCGGTTATTGCCATTGACTTTGACCGAGCCTTTGAGATGTTTCATTTGATATTCTTTGACAATGATTTATGGATATTGTTCCCCCCTAGGGATAGATTGGTAATGATGGTGCCGTTGCAGTTTTTTATTAATATTTCTATTTTTATTGGGGTTTTGGCTGGGGCTATCCCGGTGATAATTATTATAGGGGCAACAATATATTTAAGGCATGAAGCCAATTCGGGTTATGGTAGGTTCTAGCATGAAGGTATTGAAGCGGATAGGAAGAATAGCATTGATGGTGCTTTTGGGGATAATTGCGTCCCCACTGATTCTGCTTGTGCTGATTATCTTTATAATCCTTTGTTTTGGGCGGCTGCGGTATTCTATCGACGCTAAAATTGGAGAGGAAAAGAAGGCACATATAGAAGTCAGTTATTTCATGCGTCTTATCCACTTTGTGTTTACTTACGGTGACAGAAAATCTGATACACGACTGCGAATTGCATGGATGCGTTCAGGTGGCGCCAAATCTACCCCGGTACGCATAGAGCCTGAAATAAACGAAGTTCCAAAAAAAGAAGAAATTAAGAAGCGTGAGACGAAAGAGCATAATGTAAGGGAAACAACAAAAGATAAGGGGCCAGAAAAAGAGAAAAAAACAGAAAAAAATAAGAAATCAAAAAACGAAAAGAAAGGGAAAAAAGACTGGCTAAAGCCTTTAAGGCAGGCAAAGGCCGTCTTGACATATCCTGACCGTAAAATTATCATGGCCTTGACCTTCCAAAGTTTAGGTAAATTCTTTAGAGCCTTAAAGCCCAGACGTTTTGATATTCATGGAGTTGTAGGCTTTGATGACCCTGCTACAACCGCCTGGGCGATGGGCGCATATGAAGTAGCACGGGGCGTAATCGGCTTTGGAGATAGTATCCGTATACTAGGAAGCTATCACGAAAAGGCTCTGCACTTGGATATAACTGCATCAGGCCGGGCCAGTCTTGGCAGGCTATTGTGGCCATTTTTATGGCTATATCTTAAAAAACCTATAAGGACAGTAATCCACAAGCATATTTTAAAATAACCCGAAGGGAGATTTATCATGAGTAGAGTAAAAGACAATCTGCAAGAGCTATTTTCAAAATTGGACGAGTATGTATCCACCAAGACCGTAGTAGGTGATCCGGTACACATCGGTGATGTAATCCTTATACCGCTAGTGGATGTGTCTCTAGGTATGGGCACCGCAATGGTAGCAAATACTGGAGAAGATAGTGGAAAAATTGAAGGCAAAGACGGCGGAGGTGGCGCACTAGGCGCGAAAATGACCCCTTCCGCAGTAGTGGTAATATCAGGTGGTACCGTGCAGTTGGTAAACATCAAAAATCAAGAAAGTGTAAACAAAGTGCTGGATATGATTCCTGGCATCCTTTCTAAGTTTGACCTAGGCTCATTTTTTAAGAAGAAGGAAGAGCCAGAAATAATAATAGAATCCGAGGTTGAGTAATAGTGTCAAAGAATAAAGGAAATGAAAAGCGAGTAGAAAGCATCGCTGACATGAACGTAGATTTTGCCCAGTGGTATACAGATGTAGTACGCAAGGCAGAAATGGCAGAGTACTCCAAAACCGGAGGATGTATAATCTTTCGCCCTTACGGCTTTGCGATATGGGAGCTAATCCGCAAGCATCTGGATGAAAAGCTAGCTGCCACAGGCCATGAAAATCTTTATATGCCGATGCTGATACCAGAGCATATGCTTCAAATGGAAAAAGACCATATAGAAGGTTTTGCCCCAGAGGTAGCGTGGGTAACCCACGGCGGAACAGAAGAGCTGACAGAGCGCTTCTGTATCCGCCCTACATCAGAAGTATTGTTCTGCGCCCACTATGCGGATACGGTTCAGTCATACCGTGATTTGCCCAAGCTATATAACCAGTGGTGTAATGTAATGCGCTGGGAGAAAACCACCAGGCCATTCCTGCGTACTCGGGAGTTTTTATGGCAGGAAGGCCATACTGCTCATGCAACGGCTGAGGAATCTTTGGCGGAAGCCCTTCTTATACTAGATATCTACTCCAACCTGACAGAGGACAAGCTGGCTATCCCAGTAATAAAAGGCCAAAAAACCGAGCGAGAAAAATTTGCAGGAGCCCTTGCGACTTATACGTTTGAGAGCCTGATGCATGACGGCAAGGCCCTGCAAACGGGCACTACCCATGATTTTGGTGATAAGTTTGCTAAAGTGTTTGGTATTCAATACTTGGATAAGAACAATCAGCTTCAATATGCCCATCAGTCTAGCTGGGGCATATCCACCAGGATGATTGGCGCTATAATTATGGTGCATGGCGATAATAATGGGTTGGTGCTTCCCCCTGCTATTGCGCCGATACAAGTAGTGATAATCCCTGTAGCGGCTCATAAGCCGGGAGTAATAGAAAAGGCAGAGGAGCTGCAAGCCCGCCTTAAAGACTTCCGAGTAAAAGTAGATAAATCTGACCATTCTCCCGGTTGGAAATTCGCCGAATATGAAATGAAAGGTGTACCCATACGCCTGGAAATCGGCCCTAGGGATATAGAGTCTAATCAGTGTATACTAGCCCGTAGAGACACTGGGGAAAAGATAACTGTAAGCCTAGATAATCTGGAAGAAGAAGTGGCAAAGCTACTGGATAGTATAAGAGATAATATGTATGAAAAAGCCGCAAAACGCCTGCAAGAAAACACATACCAAGCTCAAAGTATGGATGAGTTAAAGAACATCCTGGATACTACTCCAGGCTTTGTGAAGGCCATGTGGTGCGGCGCTGATGCATGTGAAGAAAAGATTAAGAATGAAGCTACCGCCACATCAAGGTGTATGCCTTTTGAGCAGGAGCAGGTCGGGAAAAAATGCTTTGTGTGCGGAGAGTCCGCTGATAAGATGGTAATATGGGGGCGGGCTTACTAAGTTAAATAATATGTATTTATCTATAAAGGGGCATCTCATTAATTTAATGAGATGCCCCTTTTTCAGCATTTATATTATTATGACTTATATTTTTGCTGGAACTTAACTTGAAGTTAATAACCCTCTAATTAACTCGAATAGTGAATTATTGTTATAGTTCATTGGCGGTGTATGGGGGAACATTATAATCATGCGGATAATCCATGCTCCAACCAGTAATACTGCCATGATGATATAGATTTTATTCCGCTTTTTTTCACTTAGAAATGCCATGGGTGGGATTAGTGCAAGAATGAAAAATAGAGGATGGTAGAAAAAGGCTTGCCTGATATCTGGTAGGCTTCTTACTGCCCGGGTCATCCCACAAGAGAAGCATGGGATTCCTGTAATGTTGTAGATGGGGCATAGGCTGAAATCAAAAAAGAGGGATACCACAAAGGCTATCCCTCCTATAATTGTGAAGATAATGAATGTCTTTGCAGCCTCTAATTTAGAAGCCTGCTTTGAAGCTTGTTTTTCCATTAGGTCTTAGAATTGGCCGTGGGGGTTTTGATGTTGGTTGTGAAGGTTGCTGTTTACGGCATCGGCTAGTGGGCTATTGATGCTGGATTGGAGAAGAGCTTGGGAGATGATACCAAGGCCGAAAATGGTGAGTACTAAGTAAACTACGGACTCGTCTTTTTGGCCTAGGCCGTGACGCCTGTAAGCTTCGGCTTCAAGTTTGCCTGCTTTGTAGTGCATGTAGATGTAGTAGATGCCGCAGGTTACCAGGGATAGAATAAGGTCTGTGCCAGCCTTAGACATCATGCCATTGGCGCGGTAAAGGGAGTCCCACATCTTGTAGTCCCAATAAAAACTGTAGATTCCGCATGTTAAAATAGATAAGATGATACATGATGCAATACTTCTTTTTTCCATGTACATAGTATGTTTCCCTCCTAGGAATTTGTAATCAGGGGAATTGTAACATATAATTAATAATAGTAAAAGGGTTGCTAATTAGGGGGCAGTTTTGTATGGACGCATCTACAAATAAGCACATTAAATTTGGTGTGAAGCACGGAAATGAATTGATTATTGTGTTTTTGGTGTTGACTGCTATATTTGGGGTGATAGCTTTTTTTGTATCCGTGACGGTGGTGTGGGTTATCTTGCTTGTTTTGAGTCTGATATCTGCCGCTCTTTCACTTGCATTTTATTTTGATAAGAAGCGCTTCATCCGATATGGGGAAGTTATTTTTATTCAGGGTCTTACATCCATTAAGGATATTGCCGAGGCAATGAACAAGCTGGATCATCAGGTAGAAGAACAGCTGCGTAATCTTATTAGTACTGGATATTTTGGGGTAGCCAAAGTGGAAAACGGCCAGTTTCTCCATGGCTCGCCGGAGGGCGACTCTGCCCCTACTAAAGAAAAGCGGCATATACTATGCCCTGGCTGTGGGGCACCTGCAAAATCCAGTATATGCGAATATTGTGGTTCTATTACAGGTAGAAAACTACAGGCAGAATAGTTCCAATAGTAAGCAGTGCAAGGCCGATAAGGCTCCGTTTTGTAAACCTTTCTCCTAGGAAAATGCGAGCGAAGGCCATCGTAAGTACAATGCTAAGTTTATCCACTGGCACTACAAGACTGGCATTGCCTAACTGTAGTGCGCGGAAGAAGAATAACCAGCTGGCTCCGGTTGCTACTCCGGATAGTATTAAAAATAGCCAGCTTTTGCGGTCAATGGCTCTTATGCGCTTTTGGCCTTTTTTATTTGTGAGCAGTACCATTAACCAGCTGATAGGGACTATTGCCATGGTGCGTATGGCTGTGCCCAAATTGGCTTCTATTTCCGCTATGCCTATCCTGCCGAGTATTGCGGTAAGTGCTGCGAATACAGCGGCAAGTAACGCGAAAAACAGCCAACCGGTGTTTTTGCTCTCGTTATCGGGTTGCTTTTTTTTAGTTCCCATCATTAGCCATGTGCCTAGGCCTATCAATAGCATACCGATTAACATGGGGATGCCAATGGGTTCTTGCAGGATAATAAAAGCCAGAAGCATGGTTAGGATTGTGCTGGATTTTTTTAAGGGTGATACTTTGTTTACGTTGCCCAATTTAAGGGCGCGGAAAAAGCACAACCATGAGCCGCCTGCCGCTAGGCCTGATAGGATTAGGAATAACCATGTGCGGCTGGAGGCTGTCCATACTTCATGTTGGGAGCCTACAATGAATACCATAAGCCAGGCAAACACTAATACGACCATGGTCCTTATGGCGGTGGCTAGGTGTGAATCTACGTTTTTTAGGCCGATTTTTGCAAGTATTGTGGTTAGGGCAGCAAAAACGGCGGCGCCAGAGGCGAAGATTAACCAGTTGTTCATTTCATTTTCTCCAGTAATGAATTTTTGGCGGCGTTATGTTTTATTGAGTTGGATATTTCTATGGCTTGGTTATAGTAGTCTAGGGCTTTTTCGTATTGCTTTTTTTCCTCGTAAATCTTGCCTAGGTTGTATAGGCATACGTCACATTTAGGTTTATTGCACCAGGCGCCGGGGCAGCTTGGAGTGTTGATCCCATTTTCGAACATTTTAGTGGCTTCAGGTATTTCTTTTAGGCCTAGTTTGCAGTTGGCTATATATATATTCCAGCAGGGGGAGGGGTCTTTTTGGCTTTTTTCTTCATATAGCTCCAGGGCTTTTTTGTAGTCTCTTCTTGCCCTTATGAATTTTCGCTGTTTTGCGTAGGCAAGGGCGCGGGTGGCGTAGGTGTGTGGATCACTTGGTTCTTTTTCGATTTTTTTATTGTAGTAGCTAATGGCTTTTTCATAGTTATTGTAGGCGTATAGGTAGATGTCCCCTAGGTAGTCGATAGCATCTATGCAGCTTTCATCTTCTTTTATGGCTTTATTAAAGTAATCCATGGCAGCTTTGGGGTCGTTAAAATTTTTGGCATATACTAATCCTATTCTGGTGTAAATCCAGGACATTTTCCATTCGTCATCTAGTTTGTCTGGGAGATTTGCGGCGCGTAGCATTTGGGTTAGGGCATCTTTGGGGCGTAGCATATCTTCATAGATAGTGGCTCGGCGCATTGCAAGCGCTCCCTCGTTGTAGGGGGATTCATTTTCTTCGGCGGTATCTAGTATTTCTAGGGCTTGTTGGTATTCTTTTTCTTCTTGAAGGCAGTAGGCCATGGATTCGTATAAATCCATTTGGCTTGGGTCGATGTTTAATGAGAGTTCATACTGATGGATGGCTTCATTGAAGCGTCTATTGCTTTGCAGGAACAGACCATAATATCTGAATCCATTGGTTGCTTCCGGGTATTTGTCTATCGCGATTTTGTATACTTCTTCTGCTTGATCTGGCTGGTTTAGGCGGGTGTGCATTATTGCCACGTATATGCGGTTGGGTAGGGTTTCGAAGCGGGATAATCTACGTTTTATCCAGTCTAGGGCTTCTTCATTTTTGGACGCTTCCATTAGGATATCAATTATTCTGTCATACGCAGGCTCGTAATGCTGGGCGGCTTCTATGGATTGGTTTAGTAATTTGGTTGCTGTATCCATTTCATTCATGTCTACATATACATTGGCTTTGCCTACCAAAGCTGATACATAGGTTGGGGTTTCGGCTAAGATATTGTCGAAAGTTTCGATGGCGGTGGTGTACTCTTTTTGCTTTCGGTAGATATTGGCTGATACGGTCTCCCAGTAATAATTTCTTGGGTCATCTTGCAGGGCTTCATTGATATATGCTGCGGCTGTGACAAGGTCTCCGATGGCTTCCTTTAGCTGTGCCATTTCTGCGCATATGGCATTGCGATAATCTTCGTTGTACTTTGCGGCTACTAGGATTTCCATAATTTCATGTGCTTGATCATACTGGCCTAGTAGACGCAGTGCTTCGGCGGTGTGGCACTTGATTTTTGGGCTTACATGGCCAAGTTCGCGGGCTTTTTCAGCAACCAAGAGCACTTGATCGTACATGGATTCTTTTAAGAAGATATCCATCTGGATTAGATATGGTTCGGACATAAACGGATAGATGCTAATGGCTATGTCACAGCTATTTATCGCGTCGCTAAAGAGGCCTAGGTGGGTGCATAGGCGGGCTTTGTGGGTGTGTATATAGGCGTCGGCTGGGTTTAAGTCTAAGGATTTATTGGCGGCTTCCATTGCTTCTTCATAGCGGTTTAGCGCGAAAAGCGTCTGGAGTTTGAAGCTATATAAAATGGATTTGTTTCGGTTTTTACTTAGTTCGTCATCATCTGTAGATTCTTGGGCCTTTATGCCTTCGTCCAAAATTGGCAAAGCTTCTTCACCGCGGCCAAGGTGATTTAGGGCTGCGGCTATGCTGCCATAGATGAATGATTTTTGTGTATGTGATACAAGCTCGGCAAAAAGAGCAAGCGACTCTTCCCATTCCTCTGCTAAGGTTTTAGTGAGTGCGTAAATTTCTTTGTAGCGAAGAGTTTGGGTTACGGTTGGGTCTTTTATCATTGCCAGTAGCTCTTGACACTCTTTGGTGTGTTTAAGTTTTGCGTGATACTCTGCCAGGGTTATGATGATATTTGCATCTGTAGGTGCCGCTAGGTGTTTTTCGTTATAGAGATTTGCCAGTTCTTCCGTTAGGGGTTGCATTGTGGATAGTGTGTAAGAATCGTATGGGTGGATGTCTAGGATTTCATTCATTAGGGGATATGCGGCTTCGTAATCTTCTAATTTTATTAGGGCATTGAGGATGCCTTTTTTTGCGTCTAGGTAGTGAGGATTTTCTTCTAGCATTATTGTAAATTCTGCGATTGCTTCTTTTTCATTGCCTACATAAAGAAGGAATGCGGTGTATGAAAATCGGATATGCTGGTCATTTGGATATTGGGTGTATATGGGTGTGATAATAGAAAAGCCATGATCATATTCACTTTTATTTAAGCCTATCCTGGCGAGTAAAACATTGTAGTAGGGATGTGAAAGGGGAATGGCCTCAAGCTTGGAGAGTTGCTCGTTAAAATATGGCTCTTCGTGCCTATCGGCGGAGAGCATGGCTTCCAACTCTAGAAATAGGGATATCCACTGGTCGTAATCTGTGGACTCTTGGCTGGTAGTGGAAAATAGATTATGCCTTGGGTGTTCGGGCTCTGTGGCTTTTTTTACTATATAGCCTATAAAATCGTTGGGGTAGCGCTGTTTTAGGTCGTCTGTGCGGCTGGGCCAGTCAAAATGGGCATTAAGGGCTGCCCATACATCCATGGATAGAAAGTAGTGTTCTATAAGAAATGTAAGAAGTACGGCTTCTGTTTCGTCTACCATGTCTAAGCGCTGGCAGACTGGCGTTTCCAGCAGGCTTTTCCACTCGGATAGGCTGCAACGTTTAGGGAAGTTGTAATATATATCCGTGATCTGGGCTAGGAACTTAGTATGGGGTGTATCTTCTGGTTCGTTGCTTTGGTCTAGGCCATTTAGAATTTCCTCGTATGCGGTACGAAGGCGAAGAAAGCCTTCCGGATCATCTTCTGGGTTATGGCTTGGAAGCATGGTCATATAGGCCTGGCGGAGAGCTTCTTTGTCAGTGGTTGGCTGGATGCCCAGGATATCCCAATTTGTTTTCATTCTTTGGTTCCTTTCCTTTCTTAGTTTGCTTTAAAGTTTGCTTTAAACGGAAGATATCATTAGTGGGGGTTGTCGGTCAAATATCATGAAGGTATTATAAAGCTGAAAGGGGCATGAAATGCAAACTCTATTAACAGTCGCCTATGACGGCACCAACTACTCTGGCTGGCAGCGCCAGCAAAACGCAATCGCCGTCCAGCAAAGGCTGGAAGAGGCGCTTTCGGCTCTTTTAAATCAACCAATAACTACAAAAGCCTCCAGCCGCACAGATGCAGGGGTACATGCACTAGGGCAGCGGGTGGCTTTTTTTACGGAAAAAATTTCTATCCCAATGGAAAAGCTGCCTCAGGTTATAAATGGGTTTTTGCCAAAAGATATAGCAGTGACTGCCGCGGAAGTTGTGCCAGATGAATTTAACCCCCGTTTTGATGCTAAGTATAAAACATACAACTATAATATCTACAATGCATCTATTCCCAATCCCTTGATTAATCGGTACAGTGTTCATATCCCCCAGCCAATTGATGTGGAGGCTATGGAAAACGCTTTGAGCATGTTCATAGGGCGACATGATTTTGCGGCTTTTATGGCTACCGGGGGAAGCGCAAAGACCACGGTGCGGGAAATTTATGATTTTTCTGTTGTAAGACAGCCTTCTGGTTTAATCACATTATCTGTAACCGGTAATGGATTTTTGTATAACATGGTGCGTATAATGGCGGGTACAATGCTGTATATTGGCCTTGGGAAGCTGCCCTCTTACGCTGTTTCAGATATAATACTTTCCCTCGACCGCACAAAGGCAGGAAAGACAATGCCCCCGGAAGGTTTAACTCTTCATGAAGTGGGCTATACAACATATAGGCAAATGGAGTAAAATGGCGGAAAATATTCAAAACAATGAAGGATGTGAAATTTATGGGACTACAAGACGCGTGGAAACGTATATCCCTAGACACCAAAGGCGAGCCTGTAAAGCATGTATGGGATGATTATCTGGCAAAGGAAAAAACCGCATATGCTGGTATATTGCGGAATAAAACCTCTCGCCTAGAAGGTAGTGTTACAGACCTAGCCGCAGAGCTAAAACTGACACCAACTTTGATGTTTGCCTTCCTTGATGGTATCAACGAATGTGTAGACGGTATTCCTGAATTGGAAACCATTGAGGCGGATACTCATGTAGCCTTTGATATCGACTTTGGGCGGCTTTATAAGCAGATGGTAGAGTACAAGGCCGATTCTTTGTACACGTTGCCAGAGTGGGATGGTATCTTCACCCAAGAAAGGCAGAAGGAGCTTTACAAAGAGCAAAAAAGCTCCCACACGATAGTCCGCAACGAGGCCAAAGTAGGGCGCAACGATAACTGTCCTTGTGGAAGCGGCAAGAAATATAAAAAGTGTTGTGGCGCGGCATAATGAATAAGAATGAAAACAGAGCCTGTTCTGTACCGGATATGACGGATACAGAGCAGGCTATTTTCAAAGGTGCGAAAATTATCGCCCAGGGTGGCATCGGGGCTTTTCCTACGGAAACCGTTTATGGATTAGGTGGAGACGCTACAAATCCGGAAGCTGTAGCCAGGATATATCAGGCTAAAGGCCGCCCAGGGGATAATCCTCTAATCCTTCATATCGTGGATAAGGCAGATTTTGCGAAGTTGGCGGATAATCCTCCTAATTATGCAATGGCCCTGATAGATGCCTATTGGCCGGGGCCAATGACATTGGTTGCGAAAAAAAAGCCCCACTTGCCTCCATGGTTGGGGGGGCATCCGGAACGCGCAGCGGATACCATTGGTATACGTATGCCTTCACACCCTATAGCACTGGCTATAATCAAGGCCTCCGGTTGCTTTGTTGCGGCACCCAGCGCCAATAAAGCAGGCATCCCAAGTCCAACTTTGGCTCAGCATGTGGAATCAGATTTTACCAATAGTGAAATTGATTTTATTGTGGATGGTGGGCAAGTCCCCGGTGGGTTGGAATCTACTGTGGTGGATGTTACAGGGGCAGTGCCGGTTATACTGCGTCCTGGAGCTATTACCCCAAAGATGGTAGAGGAGGCCACCGGGCTTAAAATAAGTGAAAATTTGACCGAAGCCGATACCCCGCGCGCGCCTGGCATGAAGTACCGTCACTATGCCCCTAAAGCCCCGATGACTGTGATTATCGGAGACGATGAGCATATCGCTTCGTATATATTGGCACATGCAAGTTGTAAAGATGGCATATTGGTGACTACCCAAGTCAGGGCCAAGCTAGGCAACTGTTATGGGGAGATAATAGAGCTAGGAAGTAGCCACGAAGAAGTTTCCTATAACTTATACGCCAGTCTGCGCCGTTTTGATAGGTTAGGGGTAGAAAAAATCTACGCCCAGGGTTTTGTGGAAGAAGGCCTGGGTGCAGCCATAATGGATCGCATGAAAAAAGCCGCGGAAGGGCGAATTATACATGTTACAGAATAAAATAGTATTTATATGTACAGGCAATACCTGCCGAAGCCCGATGGCAGCGGCACTTGCAGCTCAGATTTTTAGTAAGGCGGAAATAGTCTCCGCCGGGGTAAACGCCTGGGGAAACCAGCCTGCCAGCCGCCATGCAATAACAGTAATGGAGGAAGACGGGCTATGTCTTTTGAAGCATAGGGCTACGCTGGTTTCAGATGAAATAATAAAAAGCGCAAAGCTGGTGCTTACTATGACCGAAACGCATAAAATGATTTTATTGTCCGATTATCCAGGTGAAAAGACCAAAATCTTTAATCTTGGTGAGTATGCTGGGGAAAATGTGGATATCTCAGACCCCTTCGGCGGCAGCCTGGAAGAATACAGAGCCTGTGCCGCGCAAATCAAAGCCTTACTAGTAAAAGCGGCTAGAAGACTAGAGGCTGAGATATGAGAGGTCTTTCTTTTATATGGCAATACATCACTAAGCCCAGAACCGTAGGGGCTGTAGCCCCCAGTTCAAAATATCTTGCTAAAAAAATGATTCAGGATATCGACTTCGAAAATACTCAGTATATTGTAGAATACGGCCCCGGAACCGGTGTTTTTACGGAAAAGATATTAAAATCAAAAAAGCCTAGCACGATATTATTAATCATCGAAAATAACGAAGAATTTTATCAGCTTCTTGAAAAAAGATACCCTGATGAGGCAAATCTTTATATCATTAAGGGTTCTGCGGCAGATCTGGAAAAATATATGAAGCAATATGATATTCCATATGCGGACTATATTGTCTCTGGGCTACCCTTTGCAAGCTTGCCTCAGGATGTATCTATAGAAATACTAGAGCAGACGAAGAAACATCTAAAGCCCGGCGGGAGATTTATCACCTTCCAATATACTCTTTTGAAGAAGGATTTTATTGGGCGGTTTTTTAATGAAATAGATATCAGGCGGGAAATGCGGAACATACCGCCAGCTTATGTATTATCGTGCAAATTGCTCCGATGATTTGGATAAAAGCGATAATATAATGTGCATATCGTCCCGATACTTTGGATAAAAGCATTAGGAGGTTCCTATGAAATACCGTAAAGATAAGGCATCTGGAAATAATCTCTCTATGTTGGGGCTTGGTTGTATGCGATTTCCCCGTGACAAGGTGGAAACAGAACGTATGATTTTGGCCGCAATAGACGGAGGCGTTAATTTTTTTGACACTGCTTATATCTACCCAGGCAGTGAGGTAACTCTTGGAGAGATTTTGGAGAAGAATAATAAACGCAAAGATGTTTATATAGGAACGAAGCTTCCCTTGGTTAGATGCAAGACATATGATGATTTTGATAAATATTTCTATGAGCAGTTAAAGCGGCTGCGTACAGATTATGTGGATTATTATTTCCTACATAGCGTGAACGGCTTTGCCCAGTGGGAAGCCTTTAAAGATATGGGCATAGAGGATTGGATAGCAAAAAAGAAGGCATCGGGAGAGATTAGGCAGATAGGGTTTTCTTATCATGGGGTACAGGAAGACTTCATTAAGATACTAGATGCATACCCATGGGAATTTTGTATGATTCAGTACAATTACTATGATGAGAATTATCAGGCTGGGAAGAAGGGCTTGCTGGCGGCGGCGGAAAAAGGGTTGGCGGTTATAGTGATGGAGCCGCTACTTGGTGGGCGGCTTGCTACCGGGCTGCCTAAGCAAGCGGTAGAAGTATTTAAGAAGGCTGACCCAAGTCGCACCCCGGCGGATTGGGCGTTTGGGTGGTTGTGGAATCAGCCGGAAGTAACCGTAGCCCTTAGTGGAATGAGTAGTACTGAGATTATGGAGGCCAACCTCCAATCTGTGGATAATTTTCAGCCAATGGATGAACGGGAGCTGGCAGTTTATTCTGATGTGAAAGAGATATTTCGGAAATCATACAAGGTAAATTGCACCGGATGTAATTATTGCCTGCCTTGCCCTGTGGGGATTAATATTCCGGCACAGCTTGCGGCTTATAACACTAGCTTCGCACAGAGTTGGTTTACTGGGGTAATGCTGTATATGACCAGTACCGCAGTGCTGTCTAAAAAGCCTACCGGGGCTAGGACTTGTAACGAGTGCGGCAAGTGTGAGAAAGCTTGCCCGCAGTATATTCCTATCCGGAAGTTTTTGAAGAAGGCCGGGAAGCGGTTTGAGCCTTTGCCTGTGAGGTTGGGGCTTAGATTGGTGCGATGGGTTATGACGAAGTAAGGTTCTTGTTTGACGATTATTTAAAAGGCCGCACCTTAATCGCCTGATTAATAGGCGAAAAAGATGCGGCCTTTTTTGTGGTTTATCGTACTGTAAAACTTACAGTGCGGGTATCTATATGCCTTCCCTGAGGGCAATACAATCTTACTGTTGCCGTACGGTTTCCAGCCGCCATTTGGTTGCCATTCAAGAAGAAACTGGCACCGTTTCTCCAGGGTCTAAACACAGTGTTATTGCCATTGAAGGTAAGGGTTGTATGGCCTACGCTTCCGGATGTATCAATCTGGAATCCCCATAGGCTTCCGCCTTCATGACGTGGATGCACATTGGTTATTCGGCCATTGCTGTTGTTGCCTGGTTGTGTAACCGTAACAGTAAAATTTCTTGAATAAACTACTCTATTATTTTGTACTACCTCTATCCTTATTACACGGTTATTTCCTGCACGAAGTTGGTTTCCATATAGCCGGAAGGTTCTGTTTTGGTTAGAGGCGTTCATTCTAATGCGTTGGCCGGTATCTGTAAAAACGATGTATGCCCTATCTGCTGGGCCACTTAGCTCTGCCCGTATATCCAGCCTATCGGCAGTTGTCATTGTTGTAACGCCATTGACGGTGCGGTTTGTGTGGATGGAGTTAATGCGTGGAGTTTGAGATGGGGGCGTTGTGGTGCTTGTGCCCCAAATGCCGCCACTGGCTATTACGCGTCTGGGCTCATAGAAGCGGAAACCTCTAAAGTCAACATGGCCGCTTGGAGCACTAAAGGATACACGGGCATTACTTGCATTTCGGAAATAGCCCGGCATATCATTCCAGCGACTATGGCCAGGTAACACCTGGAAGAAACTTAGGTGCGTATGGGAGCCTTGTCTTCCGATTATATCTCCTGCCCGTACATGATCTCCGGTATTAACAGTGCGGGAGCTTAAGTGAGCTTGGAATGAGTAAAAGGTTGTGCCATTAATATTGTGTCGTATTGTTACTACATTGCCATTTGCACCACCGACGTTGCCGGAATGGGCTACTGTACCGCCAAAAGGGGCGCGTACATAACTATTGCGGCCCCGGCATATATCAATGCCCAAGTGACCTCTAAGGGATGCATCTCGTGTGTTTGTGTCATTAAAATCCTGATTAACGCTGTACGCACGGCCATTTATTGTGATTCCTGGCCTGGCTGCTTGTATAGGTTGTAAAGACATTGCTGTAAACAGAGTTAATACTGCCAACATGGTTGATAGAAATCTTTTCATAATCTTCATACTTATACCTCTTTCTGCGGGGCAAATTGGGTTATGGTTTGGGATGTAGCTTGCTTTACTAGTTTTTTCAGTCATGCTGATTTTCTCCTTTTGGTTTTAGCGTATTTAGTAGTTATGTCCCCTATGGCATTGCCTCCTTTCTTTCACATGGGGAGATTCATGTATTTGCAGACACGTGGGTTATGCGGCGATTTCGTGCTTGTAGTATTCATCGGCTATTATTAAGAGCCGCTTTGCATAGTTGTATCTTTTTTGAGATACTGTGTCTGGGCCAGGTTTCATCCTGGAAAGCTCGCCTATTGTTTTGCCGTCTTTTAGCCACTGATAAATAAGGCCGCTAGACTTATACGTGTAGAGATAATGCATAGCACCTGAGATATCTAAGTAAACATCTAGGCCGGCTTTGCCATTTGAAACCTGGATACGAGTTCGCTTAATGTTCTTTGTCATTGTGGTTCCTCCTTGGTTGGGATGTGTTGGCTCCCGGTTGATGAGTACAGAATATAGGAGGGGTATTAGTTTCAAGTTTGGATGTAATAAAAGAGGCGTCTAATTTTGGTTAATGATTTATTAGGAGATTTGTATGGATATGAAGATTATGTTAATGAAAATCTTTACATAAAAAAGAACCCTTTTCAGGGATCTTTTCGAGGTTCTTTTTCATGATATGGGTGCAGATTATGAATCCTTTTTTATTGGTATCGGCCGAAAGAAGACAAGCTTTATCATAAACGCATCTCCGCTTGCAAAAATACGTAGCAGCCCCTTCGTAGATTTAACCAGTTGACTCATGGTGGTTTTGTCATCAGTTATTGCAAGAAGTTCTGTAGTTAGATTGTTATCATCTGGATCTATGGGTATTTGAGACACTCCCTTAATAACCACGCCTGGCCCTTCGTGATAAAATGCGTCCACTCCATCTGATTTTTCTACAAGCATAGCAAATACATGGGTATGTGGGATGGCACGTTGCGCAGTGTTAATTAACAGATTTTCTAGTATGTGGTAAAAATCATCGTAGACAGTACGTACAGATATATTTTTTTCTGGAATTTGAATCAGAAGGTTTATATTGCGGGCAGTGAAATGATGTCGAACGTTGTTGGCTACATCTTCAATCGCTTGATTCAAACTTACAATTGACCTTTTAGGCTTTTGCCGTTTTTTACTAGAGCTTAAGAATCGCACATTGGTGACATTCATTAATGTAGATTCATGAAGCCATCTTTTAAAAATTGCGAAATCTGAGACAGGATCACTATATACGACACTGGATTCACCCCAATTGATATCGCCAGGTGATTCGCTTAAAGGGTCTAAGAATAAACTGGGTACATTGTGAGGTGGCTCTTCAATTGATAAAATGCTGGGGTTAGCAATATCAAATTTTAGAGTAACCAGGAATGTATCGCCATCTACTGTAATATCAAAATGCCCCATTTTTTCCATTAGACTTTTGGCGTTATATAATCCTAAGCCGCTACCGGGGGTATTTCTGGCACCATCCCCTCTAAAAAGAGGCTTAACATAATCTTCTTTTCGGATACTGCTTAACCCAGTTGATGTATTTCTTACTGTTATGATTGGACGCCAATCATGATCGCTTATATCCACAAAAACACGTGTGCCGGGAAGGCTGTAGCGCGCCGCATTGCCGATAATATTATCAAGTATACGGCGTAGATTTTGCTGATCAGTGCTGGCATACATTGGTTCTTCAGTATTGGGGGGTACAACGATTAAATCCCTGTCTTTAAAGTTCCTTTCAAAGTCGGTTAAAACCTGATTAACGATGTCAGATATGCATACCTCTTCAATATTTAAGCGAAAAATTGGGGAACTGGCCTCGCTAGTTTCTTTAAGTTCTTTGTACAATGCAGCTACTCTTTCTGTGTTGCGGAGTATTACTTCTAGGTCCTCTGCATTGTTTTTATCTAATTCTAGGTCTTGCAGTAGCTCTGCACGATTTGCTATAGCCATCAGTGGGGTCCTGATATCGTGGGATAAGCCATGAATAACATAATCTCTGTCTCGTTCTGCTTCTTGGATTATTTTTATTGACTGCTTATGTTTGTCTGCAAGCTCCAATAAATAACGTATAATATAGTCTTGAAAATATAGTAATACTAATCCAATCCATATTGTCAATGGGTCTATTCTAAGCATAAGAAAAATTTGGAGAATTATAGTTATCGTCATCAATAGAAGAATTGATGTGCCAATGCGCTCTGTAAGTAAATGCTTCTTATACAACTTTCCCAAAGTTAGTGTATTTAGCAGATTTTTTGATTTAATCCGCTTTACTATCTCTGAAAATACAAAAAAACAGAAAGCCCATGTTAAACCAACACCAAAGACTATGCCGTATCTATCAGAGTTCCAGATAAAGCCACGGAAGTCAGCAAAGGTTTCCAGCTCGATTGATTCTAGGGGGAGTACTCTTTGGGTTAAGGAAAAGCCTGTTATAAATATACATATAAGAAAAAATACTAACAGGAAAAAATCTGGCTTTTCCAATAATTCGTCGAAGGATTCTCCGGTTAAATCTTTTATCTGCTCTGGTGTTTTGCGTAGTATTACAACTAGAGAGGCTGTAATAAATAAGAGTAAGGATCCTATTCTCCAGAAAAAGATCCATATTGAACCGGAGGAAAAAACCTCTATTAAGCACCGGGGCACATTTGGTCGTGTTAATACTGTGATAGTGGACAAGAATCCGATAAATGCGAGAAGCTCCCACAATTGGGTAATAGCTGATTTTTTATTTACGATTGATTCATGTAGAAATGACGCAACAATAAAAATAACAAAAACCATGAGAGATATAACCTGCCAGATTACCAGCCCCCTATATCCCATGGCATAAAGACTGCCCCATGTGGCTGGCATTGGTGCTCTGGTAAACGCTATTGATGCCGAAACCAATCCAGCTAGCGCCAGTGTATTATATTGATTCTTAAAAACATCATACACGGGGCAGAGTCACCGCCTTATACCCAAGACTGCGTTCATTTTTTATATATATTGGATTTGTAGGGTCAGGCTCTATTTTATTGCGTATGTTTTTTATATGCTGACGAATGTTATTTTCTATATCACCATAGCCGTGCTCATCAATAGCGGTGTTGTATATTTGCTCGTAGCTTAAGGGGCAATCGATGTTTATCAATAGGTAGCGCAGTATTTTCTTTTCGGTGGGGGTGAGGTGCTTCTCTTCGCCATCTACGGTGACAAGCCATCTATCGACATCTAAGGAAAGATTGCCTGTTTTGTAGGTATTTGTACTTGGGGTGGGTTGAGGTGAAGAGGTACGGTTTAAAACTGCTTTTACTCGTGCTGCAAGCTCCCTGAGACTGTGTGGTTTTACTATATAATCGTCGCCACCGGCTCTAAAACCGTCTAATTTATCCCCTTCACTATCCTTTCCTGTCAGGAAAATTATTGGTACTTGGCTGAACTTGCGGATTTCTTCCGCAGCGTAAATGCCAGCCATAACGTCTTTATCTCCATCTGAATCTGGCATCATTACATCCATCAGTACTAAATCAATGCCGCCGCGCTTTACAACCGCAACACCTGCTTCGCCATTTTCGGCATGTATTGTTTCGTAGCCTTCACGCTTTAGGCCCTTGGCTATGCCGCCTGCTATATCTTTTTCATCTTCGCAGATAAGTATTGTTTGTGGTTTTATCACAAAATCAGCTCCTTTTTATTTCGTGGAGTAATATTACCATGGGCTGTTGACTCAAACCATCATGAAGGGATTATTCTTTTGTTAATATTGCATTAATAAAAAACGAGAGCAGGCCGCATAGCCAACTCTCGTTTTGTTATCTTATTTTAGTGTAACCACAGTAACTCCGGTTTCGCCTTCCCCATACTTACCCAATCGGTACTCCTTAACATGGGGGTGCCTTTTTAGCATCTGGTGGACGGCATTGCGCACGGCTCCTGTGCCTTTGCCATGGATTAGCGTACACATAGACAGGCCGCCTAGGAAGGCATCGTCTAGATATTTATTCGCTACCCCTGTGGCTTCTTCCGGCAACATTCCTCTTAAGTCGATTTCAGAGGAGATACTCATGGCTTTGGCGGCACGGTCACCCCTTGCGGCTCCTCCTGCCGGGGCGAATTTTTCTTTTATATCTTCTTCCCCTAGGCTTAGGTCGGAGACGTGGACTTTGATTTTCATTATCCCGGCTTGGATGTGGACTTCCCCTTTGTCGTTGGGGGGGGTGGAGACTGTGCCGTGTTGGTTTAAGCTGTGGATGAAGACCTTGTCTCCGCGACGCAGATTTTCTGGAGGCTTGCGGGTTGGCAGCTCTGCTACTGTGGGGCCTAAGGTTTGTTGTATTTCTCCTAGCTTTTCTTTCATCTGGCGGCGAGCTTCTTCTACTTCCTTGGTTTGATGCATGGATTTTAGCAGGGCTTCCGCTTCTTGTTTGGCTTTTTGTACTGTGTACATAGCGTCTTCTCTGGCTTTGGCTAGGATTTTATCTTTTTGGGCCTGTAATTTTTCTTGGGTTTTGGCTAGGTCTTGGCGCAGGGTTTCGGCTTCGCGGCGGTATACCGCGGCTCGTTCTTGTTCTATTGCCACCAGTTTCTTTCCGGCTTCCAGGTCTGTTATTACATCTTCGAAGCGCAATTCTTCGCTGGATAATACATTTTTGGCCTGGGAGATTATATTGTCTGGCAGGCCAAGCCGGGCGGCTATTGCAAAGGCGTTACTTTTCCCCGGCACACCGATTAGGAGGCGGTATGTCGGGCGTAGGGTTTCTACATTAAATTCGCAGCTGGCGTTTTCTACTCCTGGGGTGGATAGGGCGTATAGCTTTAACTCGCTGTAGTGGGTCGTGATTACTGTACGGGTGCCTTTGGCTTGTAGGTGCTGTAGGATGGCTATGGCAAGGGCTGCGCCTTCTGTGGGGTCGGTTCCGGCTCCTAGCTCGTCTAGCAATACCAAAGCTTGGCCTTGCAGCTGGCCTAATATGCCTACGATATTGCTCATATGGGATGAGAAGGTTGAAAGGCTTTGCTCTATGCTTTGCTCGTCTCCTATGTCTGCAAATACTTCGTCAAATACTGCCAATTCTGAGTGGTCGGCGGCTGGGATATGAAGGCCCGCTTGGCCCATGCAGGTTAGTAGACCCACGGTTTTAAGGGTTACGGTTTTGCCACCGGTGTTGGGGCCGGTGATTAAAAGCATAGAGAACTCACCCCCTAGATAGATATCTGTAGGGACTACTGTGTCGGTTTTTAGCAGGGGGTGGCGGCCTTTGATTATGTTTACATATCCCCGCTCATTGAATGTCGGCGGGCTGGCTTCTTGGGCTAAGGAAAGTTCTCCCTTAGCGAATACGAAGTCTAGATAGGTTAGGTTTTCTATACTGGCGGTTAGAGTTTCAGCCTCGCCTGCAACCATTCCGCTTAGTTTTAGCAGGATACGTTCTTCTTCACGTTTTTCTTCGAAATGAAGTTCCCTGATTTTATTGTTTGTTTCTACAACTGCAAGAGGTTCCATAAAAACCGTCGAGCCGGAAGCGGATTGGTCGTGTACCATACCGGGGAAATTGCCCCGCTCGCTGGCTTTTACCGGGACACAGAAACGGTCGCCTCTTTGTGTGACTATTGCGTCTTGCAGCATATCTTTGTACGCGCCGCTTCTTATTACGCTTTGAAGCTGGTCGCGGACTTTAGAATGGGCTTGGTGGATGTTTCGGCGGATGTCGCGTAGTTTTGGGGATGCGTTATCTGCTATTTCTGTTTGGCCTTTTATGCAGCGGCTTATTTCCGCTTCCAGATTTGGGGCAGTTAGGATTCCGTCGAAATAGGGGGTCAGAGATGTTTCCTCGATATTCTTATCCTTACGCCCGTAGGTCATGGCCTTGCCGCATACATATAAAAAATCCCCTACGCCTAGCAGGTCTTCGGTATATAACATACCTCCTGCAAGCGCACGGGATATAAATGGACGGATGTCCTTTATTCCGCCAAGGGGAAGGGAGCCTTTGCGTAGGATATATCCTGTGGCGGCTGTGGTTTCTTCTTGGGCGCGGGTTATATCTATAAGGTCGGTCATGGGTGTTAGTTCAGTTGCTTGGGCTTTACCCATCGGGGATATGGCACGGGCAGCCAGCATTTCTATGATTTTGGGGTATTCTAGGGTGTTTAGTGCTTTGGGGTTCATGAAATCCTCCTAATCAGTGAACAAAAATCGCAATGCTTCAATGCGTTTTTGTGAACGGTTTTTGCCGTAAGGCAAAAAGATTACCTTATCGAATGTTTGCTGAAAAGCGTAGTTTCCTATATTGTAACAAAAGAAAAAGGTTTCACCAAATCATCAAAACCGGAGGATGGTAATGTTAAGGCAGAATAAATCCTTGATAATAAAAGCAGCGATTTTTGTTGGGATTCTTATATTTGGTGCTGTGTGGCTTCTTGCTAGGGGAAATGAAGAAGACGAGATACCCTACTACGGGTCAGTTGAAACCCCAGCACCCGATGAAGAGCTTACAGGCAATACCTATCCTCCAGTAAGGCAGCCGATAGTATCGGCGGATGTGGTCTTTGATTGTAATTGCCCTCACGAAAATAGCCAGCCTATTCGTAATCTTGCTGCGCTTCGGCCTCGGCACCAGGCTGTGGAGCCGGTGGCTTTTGTTTCCGAAGGAAGCACCAGCTTATTATTGGAAGCAGACGGCAGTCTATGGACGTGGGGCGGTAGTTGGAGTGGTCGTTTAGGGGTAGAGGATATGATGTCCCGCAATGTGCCTGGGATGATTTTAGATTCTGTTGTATATTTGTCCGCTCAGGGCAACTTTGCCATAAGAGGGGATGGAAGTCTTTGGGGATGGGGGCTGGCTCCCACCGCTAATGTCAGTGCATGGTTTGGAGATTTTGCTCCTGTATATCCGCGGCTGATTATGGAAGGGGTATTTAGGGTTGTCCATGGGGATACGATGGACTATGCCATAGGAACAGACGGAAGCCTTTGGGCCATAGGTCAAAGGCGCCCCATTTCATATGAATGGCAGATGACAAACGCAGTAGTGCCGCAGGAAGAACCGATTTTTCTTTTAAATTCGGTAGTAGAAGTTTTTTCTGCAGGGCATACAGATTTTATTTTGCAATGTAACGGGCGGTTATGGTATGTACGAGGAGATGACCCGGCAGTCCATTTTATGGACGAGGTGGCAACTGTATATATACCTCCTGCTCAGGACGCAAACATATCTGAGACTCATTTTTTAATCCAACAAACGGATGGCAGCCTGTGGTATGCAATACTCTCAAGGGGGCAAATGTTTGAGCCAAACCATTTGCTGGATGATGTAGTCAGTGTTTATCGCGGATATGGAAGGATTTTTATCATTACCAGTGACAATGTCTTATGGGCAATGGGAAGCAATATCGCCGGAGGGCTTGGTGTCGCTTCAGCAGCACGGGTAAACGAGCCAACCCGGATAATGAGCAACGTAGCGCATGTTATCCCCAGACAGCATAATACGTTTGCCATAACCACCGGCGGCGACTTATGGGGCTGGGGTATTAATAACAATGGTCAATTAGGGATTGGCAGCCGGACACGCCCGCAGGCTCCCATTCGCATCATGAGAAATGTGAAATCTATAGACTTTTCATCCACGGACACGTTTGTACTGGATACCGGCGGCCAGCTATGGGGCTGGGGTAGCAATATGTTTCATGAGTGGCCAGGTTATGAAGGTGATTTCCTCATATACCCTGTTGAAATGATGGCAGATGTTAATTCCTTTTATACAGCCGATAGCAGAGTATATGTTATAGATATGGATAATAACTTATGGGAATGGCATAGAGCCTGGGGGCATGAAGGAATGGAGGGGCCTTTTATAACAAAGCTTCTTGAGGGTATTCGGGATTTATTTGTTGGCACCGAACATGTTACCGCTTTTAAAGAAGATGGCAGTGTATGGGGATGGGGAGTCAACTGGGATGGCCAAGTTGGAGACGGTTCTTTTGAGCGTCGTCAGCGTCCTGTTAATATCAGCTATTCCTTTTCATATGCTCAGGGTGGAAGTTTTGCTGCCTTGGGCGACTATCCTACCGGGGCCGTTCCATTATTGAATCGTCAAACCCCTTTTATCATAACCGGTGGAAACGCTCATTTTTTAGTTAATTCGAATTTAAGCCTATGGAGCTGGGGAGACAACTGGAATGGCCAATTAGGGCAGGGTATTGCCGAAAACTGGTTTGAAGGTGCATGGACACCCGGACATGTAATGGATGGGGTTGTTGATGTACATTCTAATGATAATGTTGTCTACGCACTGGGCGCGGATGGCCGATTATGGGTATGGGGTGACAGATATGGTACCTCTCCTGTGCATGTAATGAGTAATGTTGCGGCATTTTATTCGGATCAAAATGTATATTTCGCTCTTAGAGCAGACGGGACTTTATGGCATTGGAGCTATCATCCTCGCCAGGATATAGGGGAAATAGTATGGTGGGATGGTGAAGGCGAGGCGGTCTATCACACCGAGCCCACGCAGATAATGGAGAATGTACGATCCTTTTATATGCAGAGTCGCAGCTTCTTTGCTTTATCTGTAGATGGAAGCTTGCTTTCATGGGGGCTTAACGCAGATGGGGTTTTAGGGGATGGAAGCCCCCCATCTTCTCATCTGATTCCTTGGGATATAAGTTTGAGGGAGTATGATCGTCTTGTTCCTGAAGTTATATTGGAAGACGTTGCTCGTTTTTATCTTTCCGACAGGAGCGCCTTTGCTATACTTACAAACGGTAGTTTGTGGGCATGGGGGCGCAATGATACAGGTCAGTTGGGGGCCAATGACCGCCAAAACCATCTTGTTCCTATACGCATAATGGACGGCGTGCAGGATGTATTCGTGTCTGGGGCTAGTACTTTTGCTACACGGGCAGATGGCAGTATATGGGCTTGGGGCTTAAATATCCATGGTCAGCTTGGGGATGGTACCCAGATAAGCCGACTATCCCCGGTACCTGTTACGGGATTGCCTCAAGTGAGATTACAAAGCATAGAGGCAATAGCCGGAACTACTTATGCTATATTAGACGATGATAATCTGTGGGTATGGGGTGCGGACTTTGGTGTAGAACCGATTAAGTTGATGGATGGAGTTGCCGAAGTATATAGGGATAACGCAGGAAGGCTTTTTGTATTACAATTAAACGGTGATTTATTAAACATGGTTGACCCTAACGAGCCAGAGTTAATTATGAGGGATGTTGCAGGTACCCACATAATTTGGGGAGAGCATTTTACTATTAATAATAGTGGTGAGGTATGGTCTTGGGGTCATAACTGGCACTGGAGATGGGAAAATGATGTAGACTGGAATGACCCCCGGAGGATTTTCTAGAGACAGGAGATTAATATGACAGAGATATCTAAAGGCGTAATTGCGCTACTGTTGATTTGTGTGGCGGTTCTTCTGATAATCACCACATGCACCAACCGCCGTGTGGGGCAGTTGGAATGGGCTATAAATAATTTGCAAAACCAGCAAATGAATAACATGCATGCAATGCAGATGATGCAGCCTAATACATGGGAGATTACCAATAGAATAGATGGTCTTAGAGATGAACTGCTACAGGCTACAAGCCTAAGCTTTCGCCAGCAGGTGCAGATACAAGGCTATGACAGTGAGACGGCTTCGGCAGATGTAATTGTGTCTTTTTATTTAAGGGAGCATAGGCCTGGTGATGTTGTAAGTGTTTCTGCCAGTGGGCAAGGTGGGGCGGCTTGGTCTGCTACTGCCAGTGTTTCGCCATCAGGACGGTTTTCTGCGCCGCTAGCCCTTCCGCTGAATGATAATTATACTTTTACCTTTACCAGTACCGGTGATACTGTTGTAACAGGTGAGCTTACTCAGTTAGATTTAGCGGATATGCTGTGTGGGAGGTTTTGGTTTGCTCTCAATGATGGAAGTGTTTTTAGGCATCACAATCAGACGCCTATGGTAACGTTGTGGCCAGAGTTTCGCAACAATACAGAGGGAAATCCCGCGTTAGGGCTTAGGTCTTTAAGGCTTTATCTAGAGTCAGATAATGAAACGGTTATGAGTTGGGATTTGCTTCGGATTTGGGACGAAATAGGTGGCTATGGTGAGGACTGGCTGCGGATAACTACAGAGGCAATATCCTTTAGCGTTGGCAATGAACCTGGGCAGGTAAGCCCTGATGCACTCCTTATCACCAGGCTTGTGATTGTTGATGAGTTGGGTATAAGGTATGAACAGATAGATCAGGTACATTCTCATCATTGGTTATTGCATGACCAATCCGGGTCAACATCTGTTGCTGCGCCTGTGCCAGCCTTTCCCGTTCATGGAAATTGGGATGCGATGGGACGCGTGCGAATAGTGGAGTAGATAGGGGACTGTAATGCAAAAATACTTTAGCGGTACACTCAGGCTTACCGCCTTCTTTATACGCAGGGAGCGGATTATTTTTGGGATATGGCTGGTAGTGCTGTTGGTGCTGGCGTGGGCTGTATCTGCTGTGTTTCAAAATCAGATGTCTCCACAGGAGCTACAAGCTATTTTGATAGTGAGGGGGAATCCTGCCCAAGTTGCACTGCAAGGGCCTGTGTATGGCGTGGATAATTTTCTGCCTGGATATATGTTTGCGGCGGAGATGCATCTATTTACCATGGTTGGTATTGGTATTATGAATATCTTTATCGTGATGCGCCTCACCCGCGGGGATGAAGAGAAAGGGCGGTATGAAGTTATCCGCTCCCTTCCTGTGGGGCGGCTTAGTGGGCTTAATGCCGCAATCATTACTGCTTTTTTGGCCAACTTGGTCATTGCTGTTGTTCATGGGGTTTTACTGTGGGCGCTTGGTATTGATGGGATTAATATGGCTGGGGCCTTTGCCTATGGGTTTAATCTTGGAGTAGCAGGGTTTTTCTTTGCTGCTATTACGGCGTTTTTTGCTCAGCTTTCCCCGACTGCTAGGGGTGCTATAGGGTATGCCTTTGGCTTTCTTATTGCGGCGTTCTTGCTTAGGGCAGTAGGCGACCCTACTAATGAGGCATTGGCAATGATTTCTCCTCTTGGGCTTATAATGCGTGCCCAGGTGTTTGTTGGCAATTATTTTTGGCCTGTTGGTATTGTGCTTGGCTTGACTGTTGGGATTTGTGCTGTTACTTATTTACTTGATTCCCGGCGGGATATGGATCAAGGATATATCCCCCAGAGGCCGGGGACAGCAGAGGCGTCGGCTTCGTTGCTTTCTCCCATTGGGCTTGCATGGCGACTGACTCGGGGTGGGTTTATTGCATGGGCTGTAGGGATGTTTGCCTTGGGTGCGTCCCTTGGCGGGCTAATGGGGGAAGCAGAAAACTTTGCCGGGGAGAATGAAATCTTTATGGCAATGATGCCACATTCCCCAGACTTTACCATTACGCAGCTATTTACTATGCTGCTTAATATCCTTCTTGCCATAGTGTGTATTGCCCCGGTTATAAGTATGACTTTGAAACAGCACGCTGAGGAGCGGGATCACCGGGCCGAATATATCTTGGGTGCTGCTGTTTCCCGCACAAGATATATGATGTCTTATGTAGTAATTGGGTTTGCTGCCAGCGTGATTATGCCCTTTGTTACCGCTTTAGGGCTTTGGGTGGTTAGTTCCTTTACAATGGGGACACCTCTGGGGTTTGGCACCATGCTTTGGGCTATTATTGTGTATGTGCCGGCATTGTGGGTGATGCTGGGGCTTTGTGTTTTTATTGTTGGCTTTGCCCCTAAGCTTGTGATGCTTTGCTGGATGTATTTCGGCTATGCTTTTATAGTCGGCTTTTTTGGCGATTTATTAAGCTTGCCTGGATGGGCCATGCGAATATCTCCTATTGGCTTTGTACCTATGATACCTCTTGATGATGTGAATGTAATTACCATGGCGGGGATGATTGGTGTTGCCGCTATATTAACCGTTGGCGGGATTTTCTTTTACAAGCGCCGAGATTTGAAATAGAAGGAGTATACCAATGACAAAACTTATAGCTACAGCCGCCTTTGGCATAGAATCCATTGTGAAATGGGAAGTGGAGAACCTAGGGTTTACCGATATAAAATGCCAGGACAGGCATGTAGAATTTTCTCCAAAAGAAGGCACGGATATTGCCACGGCTATAGTCACAGCCAATCTGTGGTTGCGCAGCGCAGACCGCGTGCTTATAAAAATGGGAGAATTTAAAGCAACCACCTTCGACGGCTTATTCGAGCAGGTAAAAGCCATATCATGGGGGGACTGGATACCTGCCGACGGCAAGTTTACTGTTATGGGGAAATCCGTACAGTCAGGCCTATTTAGCACCCCAGACGTGCAAGCCATTACTAAAAAAGCCGTTGTAGAAAAGCTAAAGCAGAAATACAACGTCTCCTGGTTTGCAGAAACCGGTGCAGAATATACGATACGAGTGGGCCTGCTAAAAGACATTGCTACCCTTACATTGGATACCACAGGCGTAGGGCAAGGACTCCATAAGCGTGGATATAGAGCAAAGGCCGGAGGCGCCCCAATG
Organism: Defluviitaleaceae bacterium; assembly: GCA_009780185.1. GTDB lineage: Bacteria > Bacillota > Clostridia > Lachnospirales > WQUN01 > WRAN01. Next base: position 68,426 of record WRAN01000011.1, read on the forward strand.
AAAGAAACTATGGCTGCGGCACTTATAGACATAGCCCGCTATAGAGCTAACCAAGTATTTTTAGACCCATGCTGCGGGTCTGGCACTCTACCTATAGAGGCGGCTTTGCGTGCCAAAAATATTGCCCCTGGGCTTTCAAGAAGCTTCGCCAGTGAGTCCTGGGCCACAGTGCCGGCACCTTACTGGAAAGACGCCCGCGCCGCCGCATACTCAGCAATACGCGTGGATGCAGAGCCGGAAATACACGCCTCTGATATCGACCTAGAAGTTATAGAACTGGCCAAAGCCAATGCAGAGCTGGCCGGGGTGGATGATTGTATCCGTTTTGAGGTGAGGCCTGTAAGTGACGTGAAGCTTCCCGCCGAAAAAGGCATATCCATAATCAACCCACCTTACGGTGAGCGCCTTGGGCAAATTAAGGAAGTTGAGCGCCTGTATGCAGATTTAGGCCGGATATTTAACCGCACACCTTGGAATGTTTATGTCTTAACCCCTGACGAATTCTTCGAAACCGCATACAAGAAGAAAGCCCGCGCCAAGCGCAAGCTTTTTAATGGGATGATAAAGACGGATTATTATCAGTATTTCTAGTAAGCGCAAGGGCTCTATTGTGAAATAAACAAAACTCCAGTAGAATAACCTAAAGGAGTTGATGCATAATGTACAATAGTATCCGCCCAGGAGAAATATGGCTAGACACAGAAGGCAAGCCAATCCAAGCTCATGCTGGTGCTGTAATGCATGTAGATGACACTTTCTATTGGTATGGAGAAAACAAAGAAAAAACTGTCCCAGGCAGTGATATATGGCATTGGGGTGTAAAACTATACTCCTCTAAGGACTTATATAACTGGACAGATGAGGGAATTATTATCCCTCCAGAGCCGGATGATATTTCTTCCCCCATGCATCCATCCCAAAGCATGATGGATAGACCTCATATTCTATTTAATAAGAAAACCCAAAAATATGTATGTTGGATAAAATGTATGCAGCACGACGGCACCCAAAAAACTGCGGTTTTTAACGCAGATAATATAAAAGGGCCGTATGTTTTAATTCATAAAGATATGATGCCCCTGGGCATGAGCGCCGGGGATTTTGATTTATCTGTAGCCGACGATGGCAAGGCTTATTATTACTTCGAGCGGGTACATTCGGAGCTTATATGCGCCGACCTTACAGACGACTATACTAATGTTACAGGTTATTACTCTACTCATTTTCCATATAAATATCCTCCATTTGTTCGGGAGGCTCCGGCCTATTTTACCCGGCGCAGTATGCATTATCTCGCCACTTCCGGGACTACAGGATATCACCCCAACCCTTCCATGATTGCTGTCGCGGATACCTTCCATGGCCCTTGGCGTGAGCTTGGGAATCTCCACCCGGACGATGCAAGCCGCACCTCTTTCAATTCCCAGATAAGCTATATTTTTAAGCATCCCGGTAAAAAGGATTTATATATTGCCATTGCAGACAGATGGCTGCCACATTTGCCTGAGTTTTACGGTGAGGCTTTTGCTACTGGTGAGGCCAGTCGTAAAACGGAAGAATACTTCCGTAAGCGCTTTAACCCAGATGAAGAAACACCCCCCAGGCCGCCGGATGCAGGGCGAGGAGGTAATCACTCCAGATATGTGTGGCTTCCTATATCCTTTGATGGAGAGTACCCGCAAATAAAATGGCAGGATGAATGGCGTATAGAGGACTTTATATGAACAGTAGTCTTTTGCAAAAGCTATATCCTATAACCCAGAAGGAGAAGCGTATACTTGATGATGGGCATCATGACCCAGCCCTTTTTAATACAGAAAAAGGGGAATATGTAATTGACACAAGTAAGCTAATTGCCCCAAGTAAGTCCATAGAAATCCATCCTCATACTCGATTTGCCCACTGCCCTAAACATCGGCATAACTTTATAGAAATTGTATATATGTGCAAAGGCAGTATAATACATCTTGTAAACGACATCCCAATAGAGCTGAAGGCTGGAGATTTGTTGTTTTTAAGTCAACGGGCTTTTCACGAGATATTGCCGGCGGGGATGGACGATATAGCCATTAATTTTATTATCCCCACGGTATTTTTCGAGCAGATGTATCACATGCTGGAAGGAGAAAAGGGGCTTCTTTTCGACTTTATTATCGGCTCTCTTTTTGAGAATAAGCGCAAGAGCGTTAGTTATTTGTATTTCAATGCGGCAGGCATACTTCCTGTGCAAAATTTAGTAGAGAATCTGGTATACAGCATAATCGAAGACCCTCCAACATTGACAACTATCCAGAAAACCATGGCCCTTCTTATGCTTTACCTTATGCATTATGTGGACAAAATGCAGACCCTAAAAGATGAGGAGAATCAGTTAGCTGTTTCTGTACTTCAATACATAGATGCTCAATATAAAACGGCTTCCTTGGCGGAATTATCCAGAATCTTGCACTACGACCAAGCATGGCTCAGTCGAGAGATAAAAAAGAATATAGGGAAAGGATTTAAGGAGTTGGTGCAGGATAAGCGAATGAGTGTTGCCGCTCATCTGCTGACTAATACCCAAATCCCTGTATCCCGGATTATTGAGAATGTGGGGTATGAAAATCAAAGCTTTTTCTATCATAAATTCAAGGCCTATTATCAATCAAGCCCTACAGATTACAGAGTTACAGCGATAAATCGGCATTAGGCCTCTTTCGAAATTATGTTTCGTGATTTCGAAAGTAGGTTTCATTATGAGTTTTTTTTATTATTACTACCGACCTTGTGCAAATGCACAAAAAAGGTCGGTATTTTTTTATATAAGAGTCCTACTATCCGAGAAAATTTTTGTTAGAATTAGCGGTGTAAAATAATAGGACTAATTCCCTTTGGGGGATTTTAGGAGGATGACCATGAAAAAGATTTTGAAGCTACTTGTATGTGCGGCTATTATTGCTGTCATGTCTTTGGGGCTTAGTGCCTGTTCTAGTGATGATGATGACGACATAATCCATCTCACTATTGCTTGGTGGGGTTCCCAGCATCGCCATGACATTACCCAGGAAGTACTAGACCTGTTTAATGAACAGCACCCGCATATTGTAATAACTGGTGAATTTGCAGATGGCACAGGCTATTTTAACAGTCTTGACACCCGCGCTGCCGCCAGTGATGTCTGGGATTTGTTCCAATTAGGCTCCAACTATCCTGTGTACATTGATCACATTGTGCCTCTTAATGAGTTTATCGCAAGCGGTATAATCGACATTTCTAATACAACCCAAGACTTTATTGACATTACCACTACCCATAACGGCGATATTGTAGGTATCTCTAATGGCGTAAACGCTTGGGGCCTTGCTTATGACCCGGCCATGTTTGATGCAGCTGGCGTTCCTCGCCCTGTTCCTGGTTGGACATGGGCAGATTTTGAACATGCTGCTATTACTATTGCCGAAGCTTTGGGTCATTGGGGCATGGGTGTCTTCACAAATGATGCCATTACCATGACTCAGTTTATGGCACAAATGGATGTTGATTTTTGGCATGAGGATCCAACACAACTTGGCTTTGATGACCCTTCTGTAATGGTGCCATACTTTAGAATGAGGCAAAACCTAGTTATGGCAAACGCAATGCCAGACCCAGGTGATGCAATGGGTATTACCGATATTGAAGGTGACCCACTGGTGTTTGGCAATTCTGCAATGGCATACCTTGCCAGCAACCAGTTTATTGCCTTAGCCAATGCAGCTCAGGCCCTTGACTCAAGCCGTGAACTTGCGATGACAGTACTTCCGACTCACCCAGGTGGGCAGATTGCTTCTGATATTGTTTCTTCTCAAATGTTCTCAATTTCTCGTAACAGTGCACATCCTGAAGCTGCCGCTGAGTTCCTTAACTTCTGGGTTAATAATGTAGAAGCCAACGAAATCCTTCAGGGTGAGCGCGGTATTCCTATAATGGAACATGTACGTGGAGTACTTCGTCCACAAGCCACAGCCAATATTGCTGAAACTTATGCGTTTATTGATATGTTGGGTGAATTAGGTGGCGGTACCGCTAATGTACTTGGTAACCCACGTCAGGCTGAAGTTGAAGATTTCCTCAATGATAATATTATCGACCGCCTTGTTCTTGGGATGATTACCCCGGAAGAAGCCGCCCAGGAAGTATTTGACTTTGCTTTACAGGTGGTAAGCTTTAACTAAAAGCTTTTATCCAAATCATCGGGGCAGTAAGTGTCTTGTGACGTAATCAAATGGAATATTCAATGGGGCTGTTCGAACACCGGGGCAGCCCCATTTTAAAATCTTAGCTTGCGAGGTGAATCTATGAAAGCTGACAAAACCACAGATAAAAAGGTGCAAGAAGGCGCTGAAAGGCGAGCGCGGTTTTCACGGTTTATGAATAAGGATGCTGTGGTAGGGTATATTTTTGCTTTGCCATTTATTATTGGTTTTCTTGGGCTTATGCTTATCCCAATGTTTATGTCTTTGTATTATTCCTTTACTAATCTGACTTTGGGGCGTATAGGCCATAGTTGGGTGGGTTTTGCCAACTATGTGCGCATGTTTAATGATGCCCGGTTTTGGAACTCTATGGGGGTAACTTTTAGGTTTGTATTCCTAAGTGTGCCTGTGCGTATGGTCTTTGGGCTTCTTGTGGCCTATGTACTTACCCGGAAATATAAGGGTGTGCATGGTTACCGTGCTACTTATTATCTTCCTACATTGATTGGTGGTTCTATTGCTGTTGCCCTTGTCTGGGGGCAGCTTTTCCAGCGTGGCGGCGTTGTATATAACATTTTAGAGATGGCTGGAATAGGCGGTGTGCACTGGTTTGGAAGCCCTGTTTTGGCTCTTGTGCCCCTTATTCTTATGAATGTCTGGCAGTTTGGTGCGGCTATGATTATCTTTGCCGCCGGAATTAAAGATATCCCAGAAACTTATATCGAGGCTGCGGCTATTGACGGAGCCAATAAATTTCAAATCTTCTTTAAAGTTATTCTGCCATGTCTTACCCCGATAATTCTTTATAACCTGGTAATGCAGACTATTGCAGCATTTATGACATTTACCCAGGCTTTTATTATTACAGGTGGCGGCCCGGCTGAGGGTACTAATTTTATAGCCCTATATATTTATAACCACGCTTTCTCATGGCGCAATATGGGTTATGCCTCTGCAATGAGCTGGATTTTACTGATTATTGTGGCCTCGGTAACTGGGGTTATCCTTAAAACATCCAAACGCTGGACGTTCTATACTAACGAATAGGAGGGGATGAGATGACTAATCAAAGGGCTGTAACTAAGCGTAGGCTTACTATTATTGTGTATCATGTATTTGTGGCAATCTTTGGTTTTATAATGGTATATCCGGTGTTGTGGATGATTTCCGGTTCTCTTAAAACCAATGTTGAAATCGTGTCCGGTGCTCTTACTCTTATCCCTAGATATTGGCGGTGGGATAACTTTACTACGGGCTGGGCTGGGTTTGCCGGGGTTAGCTTTGGGACTTTCTTCAGGAATTCTTTTATCATTTCTTCAATTTCTACGATTGGGGTAACTTTGAGTTCATCTTTTGTTGCATATTCCTTTGCCCGTATGCGCTTTAAGGGGCGGGTAATTTTGTTTACTATAATGCTTTCTACGATGATGATACCAGGCCAGGTAATTATGATTCCTCAGTTTTTGATTTTCCATCGGCTGGGATTTGTCAATACCTTTATTCCGCTTACGGTACCGGCGTTTTTTGGCGGAGCGTTTTTTATCTTTCTTATAATGCAGTTTATGGTTAGTATCCCAAAAGAGCTGGATGAAGCGGCTATCTGTGATGGGTGCAATAAGTATACGGTGTTTTTCCGTATAATTTTCCCGCTTTTGAAGCCGGCATTAATTACAACGGCCATTATTCAGTTTTACTGGGCATGGGATAATTTTATGGGGCCGCTGATTTATCTCAACAGCCCACGCTTATTTACTGTTTCCCTGGCTCTACGGCTCTTTGCGGATACGGCTAGTATTACAGATTATGGTGCAATGTTCGCTATGTCTACATTGAGCCTTGTACCTGTGTTTGTTATGTTCTTATTTTTTAACAAGCATTTAGTTGAGGGTATCAATACTTCTGGGATTAAAGGATAAAGGACGGATTTGGATGATCAACAGACAAGAGCTTATTAATAGGCATAACCCTGTTTTGTCCACCGCGAACACAGATTCCCCATTGTCGGTTGGCAATGGGGAGTTTTGTTTTACGGCTGATATTACTGGGTTTCAGACACTTTATGATGAATATGAAAAAAATCACTTTCCACTTTGTACTATGAGTAATTGGGGATGGCATACCGCCCCAACAGGTGATGGGAAAATATATGAATGGGAAGACTTAGAGCTTACTGCCTACGAACACGCAGGGCGCACAGTGCATTATCCTGTTGAGGCAAAGCCGGGTAACGAAGAGGTTTACCACTGGCTTAGGCATAACCCTCATAAATTTAACCTTGGGAGAGTAAGATTAATTCGAGCTAACGGTGTAGAAATTACATCAGAGGATATAACTGACACTTATCAAGAATTGGATTTATATACAGGTAAATTATCTAGCCGATTTAGATTGGATGGTGAGCTGGTAGAGGTGCTGACCATTTGTGATTCGGAAAGCGATACGGTAGCCTTTAGGATAAAAAGCCAGCATAAAGGGTTGGGTATAAGGCTAGATTTCCCATATGGTAACCACGAAACAAGCGGCTCAGACTGGGAAAGCCTGGACAAACACCTAACGACATGGGATGGTACTACCGCTCATAGGCGGATGGATGATGTGGAATACTATGTAGATTTGAATACTCACATGATTAATCCTATTAATCACGGATGCGAGATTTTTGGTGAAAATATTTGCTGTGCAATTCGTTTCTCTCCAGAAAACAAGTCAGCGCCCACTTTTGAAACGGTGCGGTCAAATGCTCACTTAGCTTGGGCAGAATTTTGGGGTGATGTGCGCCTGGCGGATTTCAGTAAAATAAATGACCCTCGCGCAAAGGAAATTGAACGGCGCATGGTGCTTTCATTATATCTTTTCAGGATTCAGGCCATGAGTAGCTTGCCCCCGGCAGAAACCGGGCTTACAGTTAATTCCTGGTATGGCCGATTCCATTCTGAGATGTATTTATGGAACTCGGCATTTCTTCCTCTTTGGAGCTTAGGTGAAAAGCTAATGCCAAGCTTAGAATGGTACTACGGTATTATTCCACAAGCCAAAGCTCTAGCAAAAAGCAATGGTTACAGTGGTATACGCTGGCCAAAACAGCCAGCAAATACAGGACGGGAAGCCCCATCTCCCATTGCTCCACTTTTGGTATGGCAGCAGCCTCATGTAATTTACATGCTGGAATTGCTGTATCAAAACACATATAAGGAGCATAGTTTCCTGGAAAATCATTGGGATGTGGTTACGGAGCTGGCGGAATTTATGACAAGCTTCCTGCATCTAGACGAAACAACAGGGAAATATGAAATGCTGCCTCCGTTAATTCCAGCTCAAGAGGTATACGACCCACTCACAGTAAAAAGCCCAATGTTCGAAATGGAATACTTCCGCTTTGGCCTGGGTCTTGCATGTGAATGGGGTAAGCGGCTAGGCCACAATACCCAAAAATGGCAACATGTAATAGATAATATCCCTGACCCAGCAATAAAAGATGGGCTATATCTAGGCCATGCTGAGTGCCCAGAAACCTATGAAAAATATAATAAAGACCATCCCATGATGACAGGTGCGTATGGACTGTTCAAAAGCCCACGAGTGCAGCCGGAAATCATGAAAGCCACGTTAGAAAAGGTGCTGGAGTGCTGGGAGCAAGAAACCATGTGGGGTTGGGACTATGCCATGATGGCTATGTGTGCAATCAGCCTGAGTGATAGCGAATTGGCAGTAGATCTTTTGCTATCCGATTCCCCCAAGAACCAATATGTAGCCAGCGGCAATAATTATCAGCGTACAAGAACCGACCTACCTCTATATTTGCCTGGAAACGGTTCATTGCTACTGGCACTGCCGCAATTATTTGCCAACCCGCCAAAAGGCTGGGAGATAGAAGAGGTGAAGTAAATGGAGTGGATAAAAGTAAGAATAGACGGCTCCGGAGGCGTAGCCCAAGATGAAGCTGTGCTAAAAACACTATACGCCAGTGATATGGAATTTGAGCCTGACGAAAGACGCTTGCGTATTCTGCCTGATGGAATAGCAGAACTTGCCGTAACCCGCAAGCCCTACATGCTTCATGTAAAACTAAAAATACCTATGTATGGTGTGATTTGGGTAATGGCTCATAACTTTGGCCAAGGATATACAGGGGACTTTGTAGATTTTGTAACAGAAGCTATTCGCACATATATATACGAAGCAAAAGAGCGCAGCAAAGATATAGTTCTTTCCGTAGCCGCCCAAGCTCACTTGGATGCCGCAGTAGAATATGAGCATATTGCAAACCGAGGCACAGACACAGGAGAAAATAGATTATATGCCCTATCCCATGCTATCTATGCAGCAGAAGCCGCGCTATTTGAGTCCTCCATGGCAAAGGCCTATGCAAATCCCCGCGCTGATTTGCGCATGGGCTGCAATTTCTTTAAATACACTTCCCCAGGGGCGAGATATGCAAAATATTTTTCTCAAGTTTTTGACTTTGCCAGCCTGCCCTTTTATGCCGGAAGAACTGTCCCGGAAAAAGGCCGATACACTTACGAGTACATCGACAATGCATTGTCATTTTTAGAATCAGCCAATATCACCCCAAAAGGACACCCATTATGGTTTGGCCATGCAGGGGTGAACCCACAGTGGCTTTATAATCAGACTTTTGAGGATTTGAAGAAATCTGCAAAGGAAATAGCTACCCACCATGTAAGTGCCTACAAAGGCCGGGTAGATATTTGGGATTCTATGAACGAAGCCCATGATTGGGCCAATTGTTTTGAGCTAAACCAAAGTCAGTTAATAGAACTAACCCGTGTCTGCTGCAGCGCTCTTAGGGAGGCGAATGGCAACGCCACTTCCATTGTAAATATCTGTCTGCCTTTTGCGGAGTATGTAGCCGGAAGATATAACTGCTATGGTGCCCTTCCGGAGCGCCTAATGTCATCACGAGCTTATATAGCTACTCTTGTAGAAAAAGATATAGACTTCGATGTCGTAGGCATCCAGCTATACTTCCCGGCAAGAGATATGGTGGCTGTGGATCGTATGCTGGATGTGTTTAAGGCATTTGGAAAGCCTGTCCATATTACAGAAATGGGGGTTAACGGCGGCACCCGTGGAAAAGGAGCTGGTACATCCAGTAGCAGCACATGGGCATATCAGCAGCTAAGTATGTCCGAAGGGCTATGGCATAACGGGTGGAACGAAGTTACCCAAGCAGATTGGATGGAGCAATTTTATACTCTATGTGCTGCTAGAGAAGAAATAAAGGCATTGACCTGGTGGGATTTTATAGAGCCGTCTTTCTCCGGAAACGGGGCATTTTTGTATGAAGATGAAATGCCTAGGGAGATATTCTTCCGGCTTGGGGCGCTTAAGAAGCGTTTAGTGCAAAAATAGTACAGAAAACTTAAAAAAGATTTGCCACGTAAGCAAAACTCTGGTATTATAGTTCTACTAATAAGTTCATAACTCACAAAATAGGAAGAGCGGGTGCCAACCCGCTCTTATCTTTTGTCTATCGTTAACCGTCTATAAGGCGGTACTATGGCGAAACCGCCACAAAAATAGGAAAGGACGGCTCTATGTCGGCACCTAAATTAGAAAGCATTGTAAACCTACTTGCCCCAGTGATAGAAACCGAGGGGGTAAACCTATACGACTTGGAGTTTGTAAAAGAAGGCAGTGACCGTATCCTACGGTTATATATAGATAAGGAGTCTGGGGTAGACTTGGAAGACTGTGAAAGGGTAAGTCGTGCAGCCGAAGAAGTGTTAGATGCCCACGACCCCATCCCTACGGCTTACTTTTTAGAGGTAAGCTCCCCAGGAGTAGAGAGAAAACTGTCAAAACCTGAGCACTACACACGGTATATAGGCCACAAAATAGCTCTAAAACTATATGGCCCTCAAGATGGCCGAAAGAAGTTCACAGGGGAATTAACAAGATATGAAAATAATACGTTAACCCTAACAGAAGAAGATGGCACCCAGCACCGATTCCAGCAATCTCAAATAGGAGGCTGCAAACTGGTGGTATTCGACTAACATTCAGAAGGAGGAGCCAAGACAATGGATAGCGGCAGAGAACTCATCGAAGCATTATCAATGGTGTCCCAGGAGAGAGGAATAGATAAAGAAGTAATATTTGAAGCTATAGAAGCATCTCTTGTATCAGCCTGTAAAAAGCAGTTTGGCCTTAATACAGAAATCCGCGTAGTAGTAGATCGTGAAACCGGGGCATACACAGTAATGGCTAAGAAGACAATCGTAGAGATAGTAGAAGACGAAGAAGTTCAAATAAGCCTAAAAGATGCCCGTACAATAAATAATGCAGTAGAACTAGGGGATGAAATAGAGATAATAGTAACCCCAAAAAACTTTGGTCGTATCTCAGCTCAAACCGCAAAGCAGGTAGTAACCCAAAAATTCCGCGAAGCAGAGCGGGAGATTCTATATAACGAATTTATTACCAAGGAAAACGAAATGGTAACCGCCGTAGTACAGCGCCAAGATAGGCGGAACGTAATAGTAAGCCTAGGCCGTTTAGAGGCCAATCTTATCCCAAGCGAGCAAATACCGAGAGAGCGCTATAATTTTTCTGACCGGATAAAGGTCTATATATCGGAAGTAAAGCAAAACTCCAAAGGCCCGATAGTAAATATATCCCGTACTCACCCAGAGCTATTAAAGCGTCTGTTTGAGCAGGAAGTGCCGGAGATATATGACGGAACTGTAGAGATAAAAGCTATAGCTCGTGAACCTGGCAGCCGCAGCAAGGTAGCGGTGTATTCTGCGCAGCCCAATGTTGACCCAATAGGTGCATGTGTAGGCCAATCCGGGCACAGGGTAAACCTAATAAGTAGCGAGCTTAGAGGTGAAAGACTCGATATCATCCAGTGGAGTGAAGATCCCGCCACATTTATTTCCTCGGCTCTTAGCCCTTCTAAAGTAGTGCAGGTGGTTCTAAGTCCATATGAAAACGCCGCCAAAGTAGTAGTGCCTGATACCCAGCTATCCCTTGCCATAGGCAAAGAAGGTCAAAATGCCCGTCTAGCCGCCAGGCTTACAGGCTGGAGCATAGATATAAAAAGTGAATCACAAGTTGAAGGTACAGATTTCTTGGTGTTCCCAGTGGTAGAAAGGCCGGTGGAAGAAGCCTATGAAGACGGATACTACTACGAAGACGGTGAATACTACGAAGAAGAAGGCGAGTACTACGAAGATGGTGAATACTACGAAGAAGAAGGCGAGTACTATGAAGACGAATACTACGATGATGAATACTACGAATACTATGACCCAGCCGCAGAAGGCGAACCAGCAACTGAAGACCCGCCACCAGCCACTTAGGCGTTGCGTTGGTTGTAAAGAAATGAAAGAGAAATCCCAGGTAATACGGATTTCTCTCGGCAAAGATGGCGATATGAATGTTGATCCCACAGGCAAGATGCATGGAAGAGCGGCGTATATATGCCAAAACAGCTCCTGCCTGGAAAGTGCAAAAAAAATTAGGGGATTAGAGCGCTCCTTTAAGCGTTCGGTACCCCCTGAAATATATGAAGAAATAGCAAAACAGATGGAAATGTTTTTGTAATAATCCGGAGGTGGCTTGATGCCCAAAATTCGTGTACACGAATTAGCCAAAGAACTAAATGTCAGCAGCAAGGATATCATGAGCAAGCTAGAGGGCTATGGTGTCCCTGCTAGTACTCATTCCAGTTCTATTGAAGACGCTGCTGTAGCGCGCTTAAAGAAAGAATTAACATCGGGAGGCGGCTCCGCCCCAAAGCCACCGGCTTCACCCCCTGAAAGTGAGGTGGTTAGTAAGCCACGCCCTGCTGGGGAAGACGGAAGGCCGATGCCACCTATTGGCCCGGATGGTCAGCCGCTTCAGCGCAGGCCGCGACCACTAGGCCCAGATGGAAAGCCACTGCCAGTGCCAGTAGGCCCGGATGGACGGCCACTGCAACGCAGACCTCGTCCCTTAGGCCCAGATGGAAAGCCGCTGCCAGTGCCAGTTGGCCCAGATGGACGGCCGCTTCAACGTAGGCCCCGTCCCTTAGGCCCAGATGGAAAGCCGCTATCGGTTCCAGTTGGCCCAGATGGTCGCCCACTTCAACGTAGGCCACGACCTGTTGGTGAAGATGGTAGGCCTATACCTCCTGTTGGCCCAGATGGACGGCCTCTTCAGCGTAGACCCAGGCCATTAGGTCCGGATGGAAAACCAATGCCGCCTGTTGGCCCAGATGGTAAGCCATTGCAGCGCCGTCCAAAACCTGTCGGTGATGCAGTCACTGAGGTCTTAGATGCTGCACCAGCAGAAAAAGCGCCAGCAACAGAAATACAAAGACCAGTAGAAAAACATATAGAAGCTACAACACCTGTAAGCGCGGCTCATCCAGAGAGTAGTAGCCAGGTTGAGTTACGCCCTCGCCCAGAAGGTAGACCTGTAGGGCAGCGTCCGCCAAGGGAAGGCCGGCCTGCCGGAGATGGCCGTCCAAGGCCTACAGGTGACAGACCGCCTCGCCAAGATGGCCGTCCACCGCGTCCGGATGGAAGACCCGGTTATGAAGGTCGTCCACGTCCCGATGGTACAAGGCCGCCGCGCCCAGATGGGCAAAGGCCCCAATATGGTGACAGACCACGTCCTGATGGCTCTAGGCCGCCGCGCCCAGACGGGCAAAGGCCTCAGTATGGTGACAGGCCACCACGTCCTGATGGGCAAAGGCCTCAGTATGGTGATAGACCGCCACGCCCAGATGGACAAAGATCATATGGTGATAGACCGCCGCGCCCAGATGGGCAAAGATCATACGGTGATAGACCGCCGCGCCCAGATGGACAAAGACCATATGGCGATAGGCCACGTCCTGATGGAACGCGTCCATCATATGGTCAGCGTCCAGGCGGCCCTGGCGGAGCGCGTCCCCCAATGCAAGGTGGCAGGCCTGCACCTGGCGGTGGAAGAGGCCCAGCGCCAGGCGGAGCTCGCGGCCCAGCTACGAGTGGAAGACCTGATACTAAAAAAGGCGAACCCACTAAGGATGATAGAAAGTCCCAATGGAGCCGTAGCTCTCAAGCTCGTTCGACCCAAAAAGATAAAAACGAACGTAAAGATAACTACCAAGGCCAAGGTCGCCAAGGTAGGCAAAATCGTGGGCCAAAGCCCCCTGTAATCAAAAAAGTAATGCCAAAGATGCCTGATGTTACGGAAATCACTGTAGCCGCAGAAATTACTGTGCGTGATCTTGCAGAGAAGTTGCATCGTTCTAATTCCGATGTAATTAAGATATTGATGAAAAAAGGTTTGATGGTAACAGCAAATCAAGTTATTGACTTTGAAACAGCTTCTTTTGTTGCTGAATCATTTAACGTTTTTGTGGAAGAATATGTAGAGGTTGATGCCTTTGACGCGGCATTTGCAATGGCGCCGGACGACGAAGCCGATATGGTATCTCGTCCACCGGTAGTTGTAGTAATGGGCCATGTTGACCATGGTAAGACCTCGCTACTAGACGTAATTCGCTCTGCCAATGTGCAGGCCTCAGAAGCCGGTGGAATTACTCAGCATATTGGTGCATACAGCACTTCCATTAATGGCAAAGCTATTACATTCTTGGATACCCCTGGCCATGAGGCTTTTACTGCAATGCGTATGCGCGGTGCCCAGGTTACGGATATTGCTATCTTGGTTGTAGCTGCGGATGATGGAGTTATGCCTCAGACTATTGAGGCTATTAACCATGCGAAAGCTGCCGGGGTTGAAATTATTGTTGCGATTAACAAAATGGATAAGCCAGGTGCAAATCCAGACCGGGTAAAGCAGGAACTTACAGAGCATGGCCTTCAGTCCGAGGACTGGGGGGGCGAGACAATAACTGTTCCTGTAAGTGCTCTTCAGCGTACCGGTATTGATCAGCTTCTTGAAATGATTCTGCTGGTAGCGGAAATGAAGGAGCTAAAGGCTAATCCTAATAAGGCGGCTCAAGGTAGCATTATTGAAGCTAAACTTGATAAGGGACGCGGCCCTGTGGCAACGATTCTTGTGCAAAGCGGAACACTAAGAGTTGGTGATCCTATTGTTGCCGGGGCATGTTATGGTAAGGTTCGTGCTATGACAGATAGCCGTGGCCGTAGTCTTCAGGAGGCTGGGCCATCTACTCCTGTTGAGATTATCGGCCTTGCAGATGTGCCCGCTACCGGTGATATTATTTACACCGCACAAAGTGATAAGCAAGCTCGTCAACTATCTGAAACTGTAGTGGCTAAGGGCAGAGTTAACATGATTAAATCCACCCAAGGCAAAGTATCCTTGGATGATTTATTTAGTCAAATCCAGGCCGGACAGGTCAAAGATTTGAATATTGTAGTAAAGGCAGATGTACAAGGTTCTGTTGAGGCTCTTCGCGGTAGCTTGGATAAGTTATCTAATGAAGAAGTACGAGTACGTATTATCCATACCGGTGTTGGCGCAATCAACGAATCTGACGTAATGCTTGCCTCTGCTTCCAATGCGATAATTATCGGCTTTAATGTAAGGCCAGACCCAAGTGCTAAGTCTACTGCCGAAGGTGAGCAGGTGGATATCCGTACCTATAGCGTAATTTACGCGGCTATAGATGATATATCTGCGGCTATGAAGGGTATGCTTGACCCAGAGTTCCAGGAAAAAGTACTGGGTCATGCTGAAATCCGGCAGGTATTTAAGGCATCCAGCGTAGGAAATATTGCGGGATGCTATATCACAGACGGTAAGTTTACTCGTAATGCCCAAGTGCGCTTGATTCGTGATGGCAGGGTAATTTACGATGGTACTCTCGAAGCACTTAAACGCTTTAAGGATGATGCCCGTGAAGTTGCCTCTGGGTATGAATGTGGTATGCTATTTAAGAATTACAGCGATATAAAAGAAGGCGACAAAATTGAAGCCTATATAATGGAGGAAATCCCAAGGTGAAACGAACCAGCACAAGGCTGACACGTATCAACGATGAGATTGCCCGGGTTACAGCGGAAGTTATCCGTTCGGAAATGCATGACCCGCGCATTGGCTCTGTAGTAAGTGTTGTGCGTGCAGAAACTACAAGCGATATGAAGTATTGCAAGATTTATGTAAGCGTGTTGGGGGATGGGGGAAAACAAGAGGAAACGCAAAAAGGAACAATGGATGCGTTAAAAAGCGGTACAGGGTTTGTGCGGCGGCGCATTGCCGAGATTATTAACTTACGGGTGACGCCAGAGATTACTTTTGTTTTTGATGATTCTATAGAATACGGTATGCGTATGCGTAAGCTGATTGATGAGGTTAACAGTGGAGCAAATAATTAAGCTTTTGCGTGAAAAAGAAAATTTTGTGATAGCCAGCCATATAGGGCCTGATGGTGATGCCATTGGGTCCTGTTATGGGCTGGCTTTTGCTTTGAAAAAAATCGGGAAAAAGGCTACTGTGGTGTTGGAGAACTATGCACCTAAGTATAATCTTATACCTGGGCGGGAGTTTTTGTATCGTGGTACGGAGGCTTTAGCTTCGGATGTTTTTATTGCCTTGGATTGTGCCGATGCTGAGAGGATGGGCTTTGCCAAGCCTTTTTTTGATAAAGCTAGTGTCACGGTATGTATAGATCATCATGCTACCAATGAGGGGTTTGCGGATTATAATTTGATTGACCCTGAGGCTTCTTCTACTGCGGAGATGGTGTTTGGGCTTATTGATGCTATAACAGAGCTTGACAAGGATATTGCTATCGGGATTTATGCTGGGATTGTCACGGATACCGGTGGGTTTAGGTATTCGGCCACTAGTAAGTCTACTATGGAGATTGCTGCTAGGTTGATGGATACTGGGATTGATTTTTCTGAGATTTACCGGGAGCTTTTGCATAAACATAGTTTTGCAGCTACTAAGGCTTTAGGGCTGACTCTAGGGTCCAGTGGCATTGCCATGGATGGGCGGATTGTTTATGCCTGTGTTACTAGGGAGATGCTTGCGTCTGTAGGAGCTAATTCATCTGAGATGGATAATGTTGTTGAGTATCTGATGAGTACAAAAGGCGCGGAAGTAGCTTTGTTTTTGTATGAGCGGTATAGGCATGTGGAACGTGATGATGCTAAAGACGCTGAGATATCTAAAGATACTAATGCTTCAAAGGATTCTGAGGATGATCTTATGAAGATTAAGGTGAGTATGCGGTCCCGAGGGATTCATGTTGGGGATATTGCGGCTTCTTTAGGTGGCGGCGGACATCGTATGGCTGCTGGGTGTACTATGGTTGGTACTATGGACGACGTGCTTAAGCAGGTATTGGATATTATTGAGAGGGAGTTGCAGGTATAGCGCAATATTTGCTTGCATACTGCTTACATATCTATACTACTGTACCGTAATTAGATATAGCGATTTTGGTTGAAATTGGGCTTCAGCCCATTTCAAATCGAAACGCCTATATAATTGCGGTGCGGAGTATATTTGAAGGAGGATGCCCTATGACGGGCTTTTTTAATGTCTATAAGGAGGCTGGGTATACCTCCCATGATGTGGTGGCCATTATTCGTAAACTGACGCGGGGTAAGGTTGGGCATACCGGGACGCTTGACCCTCAGGCGGAGGGGGTTTTGCCTATTTGCTTAGGAAGGGCTACAAAGCTTGCTGATATGGTTATGGGGCAGGATAAGGCATATATCGCGGAAGTGGTTTTGGGAGTTGTTACTGATACTGGAGATATGACTGGAGAGGTTGTGAATCAGTCACTTGTGAGTTTTGATGAGGCTAAGATTTTGCAAGTGGTTGAGGGGTTTTGTGGACAGCAGATGCAGATGCCACCTATGTATTCGGCTATAAAGATTGGCGGAAAAAAGTTGTATGAGCTGGCACGTCAGGGCCAGGTTGTTGAGCGGAAACCTCGTGGGGTTAATATTGAGTCGATTAAGGTGTTGGGGTTTCAACCAGAAAATAATAGCTTTACAATAGATGTTACATGCTCTAAGGGTACTTATATCCGTAGTCTTTGTATGGATATTGGGGAAGCCTTGGGGTGCGGAGCGGCTATGGGGGCGCTTTTGCGTACCCGCAGCGGTGCTTTTTCGTTGGATACGGCGGTTAAGATTGGGGATATTAGAATGGTTGCCGATGAAGGCCGGCTTAATGATTTGGTATTGGATGTGGGAAAAGTACTTCCTTTTCCACGTGGGGATATTAAGCTTGAAGGTATGAAGATGGCGAAGAACGGAAATACGTTGCCTGGTAACTTGGTTATTTTACCCGCCAGAGCTGAAGGTAAGATATGGCTTTATGGCCCGGATGGATTGGTTGGGTTATACTCGGTTGAGGGAAGCCGCTTATGTTTGGAGGTTTTGATGTGATTACGCTTCGGGGTAGGGATATCCGTATGCCTGAGCCTTGTGTGCTTGCTGTGGGGAAATTTGAGAGTATACATTTGGGGCATCGGGCTTTGATTGGTGAAGTGGTGCGGCTGGCAAAGGATAATGGGCTGGCTAGTGCTTTGATTGTGTTTGAGCCTCATCCATATCGTGTGTTATCGGATTCAGGATATAAGCCTCTTTTTACCGGGCCGGAAAGGGCACGCTTGGTGGAAGGGCTTGGAGTGGATTATATGGTCGAGCATCATTTTGATGCTGATTTTGCGGCGCTTTCAGGTTGTTTTTTTGGTCAAAAGCTTATTAATGAGTTGCAGGCTCGGATTGTTGTGGTGGGAAAGGGTTACCGATTTGGACGTGGGCGCGAAGGTACCGTGGATACTCTTAGGCTATTTGCTGATGTTGTTGAGGTTGGTGTTAATGAAACCAGTACATCGGCTATACGGGGGCTATTATCGGAAAACAAGCTGACTGAGGCTGAAGGTCTTTTAGGGTTTCCATTTTTTATTATCGGGGATGTGACACCGGGGCAGCGGCTTGGACGTACTATTGGCTTTCCTACTATTAATTTGTATCCATGTGAGGAGAAGTATTTGCCTGTGGATGGGGTTTATGCTACTCGGGTGGTTATTGATAATAAAAAATACCGGGGGGTAACTAATATTGGGGTGCGGCCTACTGTTGCCGATAAAGGCGCGCCACGGTCTGTTGAGACTTATTTGCTAGACTTTGAGGGCGGAGAATTGTATGGTAAAGATATTCGAGTAGAGTTTTTGAGTTTTATCAGGCTGGAGCGGCGGTTTGATAGCCTTGAGGCTTTGCAGGTGCAGATTGCTAAGGATTGTAAGAAGGTGGCTGAGTTATGACGGTATTTCCTACCGGTGCCAGCGTTATGTTCCCGTTTGAAAAGTTTTCTGATGTCACTATATACCAGTTTGGTCATATGTATTGTGTGCCGGGATACTCCTTTGGGCCGTTTGAGTGGAATCATTATTTGTTTCATTTTATCCATGCCGGAAAAGGGGTTTTGCACTCTACAGACAGTGATGGCAAGGTACACGAGTATCCTTTGAAAGCCGGGCAAGGATTTATGATTTGGCCGGGGCAGACCAATGCCTATAGGGCTGATGTAGACGAACCCTGGGAATATACGTGGGTTGAGTTTGACGGGTTGTTGGCGCAGGAATTGGTGGTACAGACAGGGCTTGATTGCAAAAACCCTGTGTATGATGCCAATAAAATGGAAAATCAGGGGAAAATGGCGGTTGCTATAAAGGATATTGCTACCAACGCGGATTTGTCGCCATTGATGCTGGTGGGGAAGATGTATATGTTTTTGGATTTGCTTGTTACGTCTTCTGTGCGGCGCAATGTTGCAAATACGGAAAGCCCTAAGCGGTATCATATAAGGCGTGCTATTGCCTATGTGCATCGGCATTATAGGGAGGATATTTCTGTGCAGGATATTGCCGACCACTGCAATGTTAATCGTAGTTATTTAAGCCGAATATTTAAGCAGACCTTGAATATCTCACCGACTCAGTTTCTTATTGATTGTAGAATTAAAAAGGCTTGCGAGCTTTTGATGGATAGTGAACTATCAATTGGGGAGATTAGTGCAATGGTGGGGTATCCTAACCAGCTAAACTTCTCGCGGGCGTTTAAACGAGAATTGGGGGTAGCCCCGTATAGATGGAAAATTAGTAGGCCGTAGCTCCCTTTTGAGGGGGCTTTTTTATTGTGTGTCACAATGGGATATAAATATCACAAAACGCAAGTTTTTGGTTGTATAGGGATATTTACGGCGTTTCACTCCTCACCTATGATTATTCTAACAAGAAAAGAGCAAGCAACTGCTACTTTTTTGTGTAATATGTAGAAGGAGGAAATGAAATGAAAAAGATTTTACTACTCGCAATGATGCTATTACTGGCATTTTTTGTGACAACAGCCTGCGGAAGTAACGGGGAAGAGGACACTCCTGTAGCGGAAGCTACTCCTACACCTGCTCCGGTTGAAACAGCGGAACCCTCGGATGACCCAGCACCGGAAGTGCCTGATGATTTTGATGGGCTGTTCTACTTAGCGCCCCTTGCCAATCCGATTACTTTACGTCTTGGTGCAAGCGTTGGTGAGGCAGGCCCCACGGTAAGGGCTGGTATTACCACCGACCAAGGTGCTCACAATCAGTTTATCTATGACCGCATTGGTGTTGATCTTTATTACATGTGGGCATTGCCTAGTGCTCAAGCAGGTGAGCGATTTAACCTTGCCCTAGCGACAGGGGACATACCGGATATTATGACTCTTTCGCATGTATCGTTTTTTGAAATGGCAGAGCATGGTCAGCTTCGCTGCCTTAGAGCCGCATTTGACCGTTATGCCCGCCCGGAAATAAAAGAAATGTTTGAATCCTTGGACAATACCCCACTGGATATTGCAACCATTAACGGTGAACTCCTTGCCATCCCTCATGTTTTGGATCCTGCCCAGGGTCTTGGACAAATTTGGTATCGCGGTGACTGGGCTGACGCACTGGATTTCACCACTCCAACCACTATGGATGAGCTTGAAGCTATGATGCAAGCCTTTGTAGACAACGAAATGGGTGGCCCTGGAACTCGCGGGCTGGGCATTTATAGCAACCCTGTTTCTTGGGCACCGGATGTACGCGCTATTATGCATGGATATGGTGCTTATGTTGGGGGCAGTGCAGGTAACTGGCTGCTTCGTGATGGGGAACTTGTAAACGCTCTTATCCAGCCTGAAACCCAAAACGCTCTCAATCGGCTTCGTAGCTGGTATGCCAGCGGTATTATTCATCCTGAATTTGTAACTATGAATATCGACCAGCTTCAGGCCGAGCTTTCTGCTGGCAGAGTCGGTGTTATTTCCGGTGAATGGTGGCTTGGTCACTGGGGTGGCGTAGTTGCCAGCATGGAATATAACCCGGATGTAGAATGGCGTGTAACCAATGTTGTGCCGGCTGAAGGTCAACTGGGATATACAATCCGCGGCAGAGCCAATATCAATAACTTCCGTGCTTTAAGTGCTAACGCTCCTGAGGGCGCGGAAGAGGCCCTTATTAAAATGCTTAACTGGTTTTGGGAAATCTTCTTTGTGGCAGAGCCTTTTGCTTATATAGAAGATGACTTTGTTCAAACCGGGGAGCCCGGCGCATTTGTATGGCACTGGTGGCCGATGCTTATCTGGAATGCGTTTGAGCAACAAACCAACTTTGATATGGTGAACGCGGCTATCGCTGCGGGAAATCCTGACAGCCTAACATCTATACTGCAAGTTGACTTGTTTAACTCCTATCAAATGCTGTTTAACGATGCGGAATTTGATGATTGGTGGAGTCACGAGCGCGCATGGGGTGAGTGGTTTACCCGTGTAGCCCCTGATGGTGGATGGGGTACTAATGTTGATATAGTAAGGCGCGGAGCCTTTGTAGAAAGTCAGTTTACCGGGCCTCCCACTGAGACTCATCTTTCTCGCGGTTCAATCCTTCATGATATGTGGCTTGAGTTTTATGCAGGCTATATAATCGGCAACTTGCCTGAAAGCGAATGGGATGCTTTTGTCGCCATGTGGCTTGCGACAGGCGGCGCTGATTGGACCGTAGAAATTAACGAGCAATTTGCGAGAATGCAGTAATTCAGTTGTGAGTGATATGAGCTAGGGCGCGATCTGGGCATATTGCTAAGATCGCGCCTACTTTTAACTGAATATAGCGAATTAATTCGCCATAACACCTGGAGGTGTTGTATGTCTAAGCCCAAAAGCCGCAAGAAAAAGAGCGGTCAGTTTAAGAGGGAAATTCCGTTTTATTTGATGCTTCTGCCTGCACTTGTTATTTTGATTATTTATTCTTACTTGCCTATGGCGGGTATCATTATGGCCTTTCAGAATTTTAGGCCCGTTCTTTCCTTCGCCAATTCGCCCTTTGTTGGGCTTGATAATTTTCGTTTTGTTATAAGTCTTCCGACCTTTCAGCGAGCCTTTCGCAATACTGCCATTATTGCCTTTTGGCGTATAGTTACCGGGCTTTCGGTTCCGCTTCTCTTGGCAATTTTGCTTAATGAGGTTAGGAAGAAATGGTTTGCCCGTATGGTGCAGACTACGATTTTCCTGCCGTTTTTCCTTTCATGGGCGGTGCTTGGCGGGGTGGTTCGGGAGGTATTTTCTCTTGGCGGGCCTGTTAATCAGGTAATAGGGATTTTTGGCGGCGACCCTATAATGTTTATGGGGAGTAATACCTGGTTTAGGACTATCCTTGTAGGTACTCATACATGGCAAAGCATGGGTATAAATCTGATAATTTTCCTTGCGGCTATTACCAATATTGACACAGGGCAATACGAGGCCGCTGATATAGATGGGTGCAATAAGCTAAAGCAAGTGTGGCATATTACCTTGCCCGGGATGCTTCCTATTATCATTCTCCTTTCTACTTTGGCTATCGGTCAGCTTCTTAACGCCGGATTTGAACAGGTGTTGATGCTGTACAGCCCTATTGTGTACGAAACCGGAGATATTTTGGATACCCTTATTTATCGTATGGGGCTTGGGCAGCAGCTTTTTTCTCCTGCGGCGGCAATCGGGCTTTTTAGGGGATTGTTATCTTTGGTGCTGGTAGGTATAGCGTACTGGTGTGCCTATAGGTTTAGCGATTACCGCATTTTCTAGGGGTGAGTGCAATGACGAATAACTTGGTTAAGAGAAAAACCAGCAATAAAATAAAATCCAGCGCGAGCCGTAAGATGTTTACTGTCGGTAATACAATTTTCTTAATACTGATTACGGTGCTTTGTGTCAGCCCAATGATTCATTTGCTGGCAGTGTCTTTATCTACCAATGTGTATGTAATTGCCGGACAGGTGAGTTTTTGGCCTCGTGGCTTTACTACTGCGGCATATCAGCATCTTGCTGTTCAGACTGAGTTTTTTCGGGCTTTATGGATATCTGTACAGCGGGTGGTGCTGGGTACTTCTATCAATATGATTATGGTAGTTTTGGTGGCGTACCCGCTTTCTAAAGAAGTAAGTGTGTTTAGGGCGCGGACTGTGTTTGCTTGGATTTTTGCTTTTACTATGTTTTTTGGCGGCGGGCTTATTCCTATGTTCTTTGTAATTCAGCGTACCGGGATTATGGGGACTATTTGGGCATTGGTGCTTCCTGGGGCGATTAGTGTATGGCATGCGGTTATGCTGCTTAATTTTTTCAGAGGAGTGCCTAAGGAGCTTGAAGAGGCCGCCCATATTGACGGGGCAGGGCATATGATTACCCTTGTCAAGGTATTTTTGCCACTTTCTCTTCCGGCACTGGCGACGATTCTTTTATTTACAACGGTAGGGCATTGGAATTCTTGGTTTGACGGTATGATTTTTATGCGGTCTCCTGCGGACTTTCCTCTTTCTACTTATCTTGCTATGCTGGTAATGCAGGCAGATACTGCTGCTCGTGTATTGCTTACGCCGGAGGAGATAATGGCTTTGGCAGAAGTAGATGACAGGACAATAAGAATCGCGCAAATTTTCCTAGGGGCGCTTCCGATTATGATGGTTTATCCTTTCTTGCAGCGGTATTTTATTAAGGGCATAGTAGTTGGTAGTGTAAAAGGATAAAAAGGATTGATGTATATGAAAAGGCTTCCGCCGATTATGGGCTGGTCCACATGGAACCAGTTTAAACAAGACATATCAGAAGAGGCAGTTTTGGGTGTAGCTAAGGCCATTAGAGATAATGGCCTTTTGGCCGCTGGTTACAGCTATATAAACCTGGATGACTGTTGGCAAGCCAGCCAGCGAGACGAAAATAAGCGGTTATCCTTCGACATTGGGCGCTTTCCCGGTAAGGATGGTATTGTAGCAAAGCTTAACGAGTTGGGCTTTAAGGCCGGAATATATTCCTCCAGCGGAAGCCTTACCTGTGAAGATATGCCCGGAAGCTATGGGTATGAGGATTTGGACGCTCAGACCTTTGCCGCTTGGGGCTTCGAATACTTGAAATATGACTACTGCCATGTTGTGGACTTGCCTACAGACCCTCACTATAAAGGAAATAATTTTGCCACAGAGGCTCCCCCTATATTGTATATAGGTATATCGTCGGATGATGGTGAGGTTGTTATACCTGCATGTGAAGGAGAAATTACATCCCCCGCAAGACTTAGGGAAGGAGCCGTACATGGCCTGGACTGCCCTCGCGCGGCGTGTGCTTTTACTGTTAATATGCCAAAAGCTGGGCGATATCAAGTGGCTATCGGTTACATAAAGAAGAGGTCACATCATAGGCAGTTTCTTTTAATGTCTGTGGATGGCGTTCCTTCTGCCCAAGTGTGGTTTCCTCCTACTAGCGGTTGGAACTCGCCAAGTCGCGTAATGGCGATGGTGGATTTGCGGGCAGGTAAAAATACACTTACCCTTACAAACCCTATACGCAGCCAGCGGGACGATTCAATGTTGCGTTATACACGCATGGGAGATGCGTTAAAAAAGGCCGCGTTACTTCACGGGCGACCTATCTTCTTCGCGGTTTGCGAGCATGGTCGGACCGCTCCCTGGGAATGGGCCGGGGATGTTGCGTCATCCTGGCGGGTATCTGGGGATATTAGTCCAACTTGGGAATCAATGATTGGGAATTATGAAATCGCGGCAGACCTATACAAATACCAAAAGCCGGGCGCGTACAACGACCCTGATATGTTGGAAGTAGGGATAGGAAGCTTAACCGAGGAGGAGAACCGCAGCCATTTTATACTGTGGTGTATGCTAAGTGCGCCCTTGATTTTGGGGCTGGATGTACGTACAGCGGATGAAAAAACTTTGGCACTGATCTCCGACCCGAAGCTTATTGCCATAAATCAAGACCCGCTTTTGCAGCAGGCTACTCGGACAAAGCTCGCCGATGATTTAGATTTGCTGATTAAGTCACTGATTAATGGCAGATTTGCGGTGTGTCTGTTTAATAAATCTGATAAAGAAATAACAAATGTGACTTTGCCTTCTTGGGCTGAGGTAGGCGCAGGGTTAAATATCCCTGTAATTGCTCCTCATGGGGTTTCACTTCATTTTCTGGGAAGTCTGGAAAGATAGTGTTTGGATATTTACCTATCATATGGTAGTATGTCTCGTAAGGGGCGCACAGCGCGCTCCTTTTGAACCCCGTTATGAGGTGAATGTATGAATACACTTGATTTTATAATGATTGGAATACTGGCTTTATGTGCCTTTATAGGCTTTAGAAAAGGGCTTGTGCGCACCTTGTATCGGTTTGTGTCCTTTGCCCTTGCGATTTTTTTGGCTACTCGATTGCAGCCTGTTGTGGCCCGGTGGCTTAGGGATTCATTTATATATGTAAATATCAGGGAACGTATTGCCGGGGCTACCAATATGGAGGGGGTTTTTAGAGAATACGCTCCTAGTCCTGGCATTAGTGATGTCATGCGTAGCAGTAATATGATCAATGCCCTGCCTGTGCCTCAATCTATGAGGGAGAGCATATATAACGCCAATACGCCCGATATGTTTGAGCTTCTTAGGGTAAGTACGATTGAGGATTTTATTGCCGGTTTTTTTGCCAATATTGTGATAAACGTAATTTCGCTACTGGTTGTATTTATTTTAGTGCTGTTGATTTTACATTTTGTGGGTAAGGCCTTGAAAATCGTAGATATGATTCCTGTGGTCAACTCCTTTAACCGGGGCGGCGGGCTTATTGCTGGGGTACTTATTGGTGCCGGTGTTGTGTGGATTGGGCTTTTTATTGTGATAATGTTCTTCTCATCCGGGATTAACGAGACCTTCTATGGGCTTTTGCAGGGTTCGGTACTTACGCGGTGGCTTATAAATAATGGATGGCTGTACGGCCGATTTACTGCGGTGTAGTTGTGGATAAGATAAAATGGGGGGATTTTTTTAGTAAAGATGCCCTTGCGCTGGTAAGTATGAAGAGGCTCTTCCTTTTGGGGAATATGGGCCTTTTTGTTATCGTTGCGATTTTTATTATGCATCCTGCTTTTGCGTCCTGGCGTGATAGCCAGGAACAACTAGCACGGCAACAAGAAACTCGTGATAGGCTTTTACAAGAAATGCTGTGGTATGAAGGGCTTCTGGAAGAAGTTATGGAAAGCCCTTTTGCAAAAGTTGTGCCGTATGAAAATATTGCGGCAACTATGGATGCTATAAATAATTTGGCTTTGGGGCATGATATGGAAGTGACCCAGTTTATCGTGGCGGAGCCGATTATCCTGGACTCCATTTTCGAAGAGGAATATCTAGTTGAGATTAGGGTCGCGGCAACTTTTGTTGGAACAGGAGGATATGGATTTATCCGAGAGCTTAACGAAATACCTGTGTTTGCGCGTACAGTGAGAGTTGTTTTTTTGGATGAAGGCGGTTCAGATTTGGTTTTAGAGCTATCTTTATTTGGGAGGCGAAGTCCGCATTAGGGCATAATTTATTTTTTACATAATATACTAAGCTTGGGCTAATTATTTAGGATACAAAAGTGCTGCACGGAGATAATAAATTCACAGCCTAGTTTTTCGTAAAAGCTGATGTATTTATTATGATTAATAAAGTGCATTTTATGTAAGGGGGAGCTAAGATGCGCGTTTTTTTAGATCAGACTACAGTAAGGCCTGAGCTTACAGATGTAAGTTGTAATGTTTGTGGGCGCGATGTGGACAAAAATGTATCCGGCTACTTTGAGGATCATCTGACTATATCAAAGTCATGGGGGTATCATTCGCCTTATGATGGAGAAATCCACGCAATTGACGTATGTGTGGATTGCTATGCCGATTGGACGGCTCAATTTGAGATACCGCCTAAGGTGAGTAGTTATTTTCATCTGCAAATGTGTGAAGGGTAAGTTGCCCCGCCAAGCTCAAAAAAAGGAGCTGTCTTGCGAAAGTCAAAAACATTGGGATTCGCAAGACAGCCCCTTAGGGGAATTGGGTTTTGTGCGGGGGTACATATAATTAAACTGTATAGATAATTCTTTCGCCTAAATTAAGTCCCTTAGCGGTGGCGCTAAGTTTTACTGTGCCGGGATTTAAAGCAGCTTGTAATATAATAGAAGCAATACCTCCTTGAGTGTATACCGGATTTTCACCAATGAGATGTGCATCCCCTTCTGCTTTAAAGGTTATTTGATGGATGTCCCATGGGACGATGGTGCCATTTTTATCTATGACTTTGGCATGCACAAAAATAAAGTCTGAGCCGTCTGCAGTCAATGCCACATCTTGTGTATCTGCATCAATGCAAATATTTAAAGCTTCCTCTGGTGTTATTCTTTCGTCGCGGGCAACTTCTTTGCCGTCTATATATCCAATGGCTGTAAGTTTGCCCCTTTCAAATGGGATATTGGTAAATGTAAAGGGTGCATGTGCCAGATGCTTGCAATTTCCGCCGTCAAAATAAAGATCTTCATCTATCATTTCATTAATGAAATCGTTGGGGATAGCTTTCTGATCTTCGACTCCTTTTTGTTCCATCCAATAAGCTGGGTCAGACAGTTTTCTATTTAGTTTGTAATCGCTATCCTCGCCATTGTCGCATTTTTTTCGGTTAATTAAATTGCCGTTTACATATAGCTCTAATTCTTCGCAGTTGGAATATACTACAAGCTTTGGCGTCTCTTTTGCCCAATAAGTCGCTATAAATACCATGGCATCCTTTAAAGCCGTAGCATCAACCTGGCTTTGATAAAAGTAATAGCTGAACTTTGGGCGACGGAAAATATCCCATACCCCGCTTTTGCATTGTGGGATTGTTGGGGAGTAGCCACGGTTGTAATCCATGCCTACCCACACTGAATCGCCTAACACTAGCCCTAGGCCTCGTGTCCGGTTATGGGTCCACTGCATATTCCAAGCACTAACAAGCAGGGCTTTTTCTCCATTTTCTCTAACTTGGCGAGTTGTGCTGTGATTACCGCCAAACTCCCAGTCACCATATTCTCGTGTAAAGGAGGGTTTGTCCGGTAAAAAATCTCTGTCGTAGAAATGGGTAGCGCTATTCCAGCCTATAAAGGGTATGTCAAGTCCTACATATTCAGGGTCTTTTCGCCCCAATGTATCTCCACATGTAAACATTTGCCTGCCAGGGTATTCCTCGTGGGCCACTTCATGGCATTGGCGGAAGAATTGGTCAGTTGCGCCGCTCCATTCCCCGAATTTTGTGTCGCTGGTATCACCGGTTTCATTTAAGCTTACTTCCCACATGATAATGCTTGGATGGTTCCTGTCTCGCCTTATCATATCCCGGATATTTTGCAATACAATATCTTTAAATATACCTTCATTGCAAAACTGCCAGCCTGGTGTCGGCTCTACTGCCATAAGGCCTAGACGGTCACATGCATCTATAAAGGCAGGTGATTGAGGATAATGTCCCAGGCGTACAAAATTAAACCCGGCATCCTTTAATAACTTAGCTTCACGATATTGGGCATTGTCTGAGGCTGCATTTCCTAAGTATGGGTATTGCTGATGGCGGTTTGCCCCACGTATCCATAGCTTTTTTCCGTTGATACTAAAGCCATCCTGTCTGGAAAATGCAATGCTTCTTATGCCAATAGAAGTATCTAAGGTATCGGAAACAGAGTAATGGGTTGAAACCTCGGATTTTAGTGTATATAAATGTGGTGAGTCCGGATGCCACAATTTCGGATTTTTTACATGAAGAACCTCAGAAAAAGCCATCTCGCCGCCTGGCTCAATAACTCCGGTAAGACCTGCGTTTTCACGTACAATAACCCCCGCTCTATCTAGCAGGGTTGTTTCTAATGTGACAGTTTCTCTTTTATCTCCGGTATTGACTACATGGGTTGAGACATGTACGCAGGCCGAATGTTCAGAGACATCTTCATACCGAACAAAGACCCCGCCACCTGCTATTTTGTTGGCATAAATCTCGTTGGAGATATGGATATTGTTTACAGCATGAAGCCATACATTTCTATAAAGCCCACCAAAATAGGAGAAATCCAACTTTTCAAGAGGCTTTCCCGGAGGTATATCTGAGTTATCCCTATTATCAAGTCGGACTGCTATTATATTTTCGCAGTCGATGTCAACATCAGATATATCAATAATAAACGGCAAATATCCACCCATGTGGGTTAGTTTATGCTTTCCGTTTACCCATACCTCGGCTACTTGCATTGCGGCTTCAAATTCTATATACAGCTTCTTTCCCTTGTAGGAAGAATCTAGCGCTAAATGCTTGCGATACCAGCAGATTCCTTGGAAGTGATGAACGACATTGACTTCTTCGACTAGTGGTGTATGGGGTAGGTGAACTGTGTCCCAGTGATTGTCAGCAAAATCTATATCATGAGCCCCTGGGGCATCTCCTTTGTGGAATTGCCAATATTGGTTAAGCTTCAACTTTATACGGTTAGTCATTATACCTCCGATAATAGTTTCTAGAAGTCGAAATTATTCGGGTCTCCTCCGAAGCGTGCGTCTTGGTTTAGTGCGTCGATGGCGACTATCTCATCTGATGTAAGTTTAAAGTCAAATACATCAATGTTGGCCTTTATGCGGCTTGGGGTTACGGATTTGGGTATGCATACTATTCCTAAGTCGATGTTCCAGCGTAGTATTATTTGTGCGGTGGATTTATTGTATTTGTTTGCAATTTTTTGTAATGTTGGGTTTTCTAGCAGGTTGTCTTTATTTTCTGGCTTACTGCCGCCTAGAGGCCCCCAGGATTGCGGGGTTATTCCGTATTTTTTGCAGGTTTCTAATACTGGCTTTCTGGTTAGTAGGGGATGCATTTCGTATTGGTTTAAAGCTGGGACAACACTCCAAACCTTGGCTATATCTTCAATGTGATTAGGCATGAAGTTGCTTACGCCTATTGCCTTTGTTCTGCCAGATGCATAGATTTTTTCCATTGCAAGCCAGGTATCTACATAGCGGCCTTTTACCGGCCAGTGGATTAGATATAAGTCTACATAATCTACCCCTAAGTCTTGGAGGCTTTTGTTAAAAGTTTCTTCTGGGTTGCCGGTGCGCTGTACTTCATTCCATAGTTTTGTTGTTAGGAAGATATCTTTCCGTTTTACACCGCTTTCTTTTATCGCTTGGCCTACGGCTTTTTCATTGCCATAGATTGCCGCGGTATCTATGCTGCGGTAGCCTTCTGCAAGGGCTGTTGTTACAGCATCTACGCATACTTGACCATCCTCAACTTTGAATACCCCAAAGCCTAGCATTGGCATTTTGATGCCGTTGTTTAAATTTACATATTCCATGGAAATACTCCTTTCATACTTAATGAGGGCGCTGCCCTGCAGGGACGCGTATCACGCACCGATTCTGTGGTATTCTATAATAAATCCCAGCTTATTACAATTGCGTTAAAAGCTTTATGTTTCTGGGCGTGTGTGCTATACTCAAGTAGTCTAAACTATTTATCTTGAGGTAATTAAATGATTGATCCGAAAAAACCACCAAAGATATATTACAAGCCCGTTGTGCGTGCGCCGATAGTAAAAGAAGATGATACTCCAGATGTAAAAAAAGAACTATGGCAGGAGGCCCTAAGTTGGGCCAAAACTATAATTATCACTCTTTTACTGGCTTTTGCTATCAACAACTTTGTAATTGTTAACGCTCAAGTGCCAACAGGTAGTATGGAAGATACTATACGTACCAATGACCGTATTGTAGCTTTTCGGCTATCTTATTTATTTCGCTCGCCTCAGCGTTATGATATTGTTGTTTTTAGGGGGCCGGAGGGGGACCCTACTCTTTATGTAAAGCGTATACTTGGGCTTCCTGGGGATAGGCTTATCATCCAGGATGGTCATGTGTTTGTTAATGGGTCTCAGATACCGGAGAGATATGATTTTGTAAAAGGTGACCTTATTGGAAATCATGGTGTGTTTAACGCCGAGACTGAAAGGCTTGAGCCTTTTGTGATACCTGATGGGCATTTCTTTGTTCTGGGGGATTATCGAACTAACTCTGTGGACTCACGTCAATGGAGCGAGACTTTTATACCACGAGGTAGAATCTTGGGACGAGTAGCGTTTAGGTACTTTCCTGGGTTTGCTAATTTAATGAATCAATAGGAGGTTTGTATGGCAAAAGTTACGAAGGATATGCTTATATCTGATATCCTAAAGATTGATATGGGTATTGCACCCATTCTGCTAAATGCAGGGATGAACTGTGTAGGTTGCCCAGGTGCAGCACGTGAGACTCTAGACGCCGCGGCCACAGGACATGGCGCAGACCCAGATGTATTGGCAGATGAAATTAATGCTTATTTAGAATCTGTAGGTTAATGCTTGATTAAGGAACCGCGTATTACGCGGTTTTGGGTAATATGTATAAAAGAAAAGCATCTTAGAAGCGTCAATCGCTTTTGAGATGCTTTTTTTTGTGTTTTACTTCCTATCTTCACGGGATTTTCCTAATAGCTCTAGGGCGTTGGTTAGGGCATCCGGTAATATAACTCCCATGCTGCCCATGTTTTCCAATATACTTAAAAGCTCATTTACAGAAAAAGCCACGATTGCCGCGTCGCGGGTTAAAGTATTGGTGCCAAGGAGCCCATCCAAGTGTACTGCTACAACTATCATGAGCAAAATACAGCCTTTTTTTATTAGGCCACGAAATCCTGCAGTGCTGGATAACCGCCCGGTTTCTGTTTTCTTTGAAGATTTAAACACGGCGGCTGCTAACCAGCCTGTAATAAAGTCTATGGCCATAAACACAATAAGGGCCCTTAGCATGTGGTCAAACCCACCTATCATCTTGGCTATGCCACCTATTGTCCCTGCAATCGTTAATACAGCAACCTTGACAACTAGCATGATATATCACCTCCTTTTCTTTAATAAATAGTCTATGCTACAGCCTTCGAAAAGGCGAGACAGGGCTCTTAGGCCTTCTGCCGGGATGGGGCGCTTTTGGCGTACCCAATCATCTAGGGTGTCAGGGGTAATGGTTAGTGCCTTGGCCATATCCGCCCGGCTCATGTAGCGCCGTATGCGTTCTATTTCAATATTTATAAACATAAGTTCCCCCTGTGGTGTGAAAATAATCTTGTCCGAGGGGTATATGATTACACTAATGGTGTATATTGTCAAGTTAAATCGAATAATAATTCGCATAAATGGCATCGCATATCGAAAATATCACGAAATTGTTGCAATAGTTTTATCTGTGTACTATAATCGGAATAACGAACGCACGTACTCCCATCTTAAAGGAGCGTATTTTATGGTTATTGCAGAGCGCCTGCGTACTCTTCGCAGGGAAAAGAATTTTTCGAAAAGAGAGCTGGTATCAACACTGCCTATTAACTACAGTACCTATGCCAATTACGAGTCCGGGTTTAGAGAGCCTAACTCTGAAGTGTTGCAGATGCTTGCAAGGCATTTTAATGTATCCATAGATTATCTTATGGGTATGACAGAAAACCGCCGCAAAGCAGACGAGGTGGCTATTCTTACAGACACAGAACATGATCATATATCTCTGTATCGCCAGTTAGATGCCCATGGTAAGAGTCTTGTGGACGTTGTAATGAGTAAGGAGCTTGAAAGGGTCAACTTCCTTGGCGCTAAGCCTCAGGGCAGCAGTAAGCAAATGGACGATCAGTGGGTTACTCTTAATGTATATCAGCAGCGGGCCTCCGCCGGCCTTGGAAGTTATCTTACAGATGATAGCGATACGGACTATGAAGTAATGCGATTTATGGCAACCCCGGTAAGTCAGCAGGCAGATTTTTGTGTGCGGATTAGGGGGGATAGTATGGAGCCTAA
Organism: Defluviitaleaceae bacterium; assembly: GCA_009780185.1. Lineage (GTDB taxonomy): Bacteria > Bacillota > Clostridia > Lachnospirales > WQUN01 > WRAN01. The sequence continues at coordinate 100,788 of WRAN01000011.1, forward strand.
GATTTGTGATGGGGCTATTGTGTTTGTAAAGGCCGCGCCTAAGGTTGAGCCTGATAATGTTGGGATATTTATTTATGATGGAGAGGCTTATTGTAAGCGGTTAAGGATTGACAGTAAGAAAGGCTTGGTAATTTTGGAGTCGCTTAATAAGTCTTATGCCCCTAAACAGATTAGTCAGCCGGAGTACTTGCGTACAGTGGGGCTTGTTATTGGGATTGCGGAGTAGGGTAGATTATAAAACCGACAGAGTTGCGCCTGTTGGTTTTTTTATAGGGAGGGTTGTGGCTAGTGTATGTATCTATATGCCCCGATACTTTGGCCATAAGCTATTTTTGGAAAATTGTAGACAAACCGCAGAATATGCTATAACATAGCAATAGGAGCTAACGGCAGGGAATTATTC
>WRAN01000012.1 GCA_009780185.1 Defluviitaleaceae bacterium
ATCTTTTCACACTCTACCATGCGATAGTGTATGCTTATTTGGTATTAGCAACCATTTCTGGCTGTTATCCCAAAGTTCGGGGCAGATTATCCACGCGTTACTCACCCGTCCGCCGCTAAAATAATCAAGGACTCGGTGCAAGCACCTTGTCCAGCGATTATCTCCGCTCGACTTGCATGTGTTAGGCACGCCGCCAGCGTTCATCCTGAGCCAGGATCAAACTCTCAAGTTTATTTCTTTATTGCATCTTTCGATGCCACAAAGCTTTACCTTTTTTACTGGCATTGCTTTTTTGATTCAGCTATATCAATGAAACTAGCTCATCAATATCTCCGAATCAGGTTTTTGAATCAGGCACTTTCATACCTGTTCAGGGTCCCTTTTTTTCGTGGTTATTCTGTTTTCAAGGGGCAGGTGCTACATATTTCCTGTCGCCTCAACGAGTGAAGCGAGCGTTAGTATAAGGCCTTATTCGTGCCTTGTCAACACTTTTTTGAAATAATTTTGAAATATTCTCTGGCCAGTTTATGGTAATTATTTTTTTGCCTAAGGAACTGCCTTTTATTTTCAAAAGCTTCCTTTATATATACAAATATTAATTTCTTTTTTTCTTATAGGAGGCCAATGAATTTTGCGGCTACAAGGTTTTATTTCTAAAGCAATGGTGAAAACAACCTAGAAATAGCCTCTCTAATCTTTACTCTGCGAGGCCGTTGGTTGTAGGCATCAACTGTCAATTCGCGGCAATCTTTCATGTCTTTGTAGAATGCCCTCTCCATCCCCTTGGTAACTTCCCTATCTTCTATAAAAGCATGGGTTTCGAAGTTTATTTTAAAGCTTCTAACATCCATATTAGCTGTGCCTACTGCACAGATTTCTCCGTCTATCATTAGAGTTTTGCAGTGAAGGAAGCCTTTGGTGTATTCATAGCCTTTTACTCCTGAACCTAGCAGCTCCCCCAGTAATGACGAGCTTGCCCAGTATACGAAGGGGTGATCTGGGTTACCTGGGTACATTATTCGCACATCTACTCCATTTAGGGCAGCAATTCTTATACATGTAAATAGCGCATCATCAGGAACGAAGTATGGGGTTTGGATGTATACGGTTTTTTTTGCTTGCATTATTAATTGGCAGAATGCGTATAACACACTGGAATACTGAGTGTCTGGGCCGCTAGATATGATGGTCACTCTGGAGCCTGAAAATACTTCTTCACGATTGGGGAAGTATTTTGGCCCAGGCACAAGTTTATCTCCTGAGGCGAAGTTCCAATCCATCATGAACCGTAATGTGATTGGGTTTACCGCACCTCCTGTTAGCTTCATGTGGGTATCCCGCCAATTGCCAAAGCGCTCGCCCATTCCAAGATATTCGTTTCCGATATTAGAACCGCCGATATAAGATATTTCTCCGTCTATTATCGCCAGCTTGCGATGATTGCGAAAGTTGACTCGAACTAGAGCCGGGGGCATAAACAGTCCAAGCTTGCCTTCAGCATCTGTTAAGGGTATAAAAGTTTCTTTTGCAGTAAAGGCACAGCCCATACCATCTACTAGAAGGCGAACATCCAGGCCTTCCATCGCCTTTTTTGCTAGCTGACGCATAAGGCGCTGACCGGTTTCGTCTCCTCTTAAGATGTAATATTGGATAAAAATGAAATCCTTGGCATTCTCTATATCTTCAAGAAGGGCATCAAACTTTGCACTTACATCATGAAACATTGTTATTTCGTTATCGGTTGTGGCCTCGTCATCTGCGGCACCTAGGTTCATTTCCTTATATACCGTATGTAGATCCTTGTCTACTGCGGATTTTTGTATAAACACCTTTTGCTTACGCCTATCTTGGCCTACTATCATATAAATCACAAATCCGCCAATAGGAAGCATAGCTACTGCCACCATCCAGGCCCATGTTGCGGCGGTGTTTCGACGCTGCGCGAAAATTACTATGCACATAAACCCTGTATTAAGCACAAGAATCGATATCAATAAAATTACGAGGAGGTACACTCCGCCTCTCCTTTCAAATCAATGGCCTTCCTTGGCCAAACAGAAGAAATCACTACATATAATAAAAAGCAACCCAGAATAACATTACTGGCCGAGATAGCTCTCACAACATCGTAGCGTATTTCCATACGCCTGACCCAGTGCAATATCTCAAGACAGTTGTAGAAAAATGTTACAGAAAGCCCAACATAAATAGCCAGCACCTTCCTATCCCGCTTCTCAATAGCAGCAAGGATCAAAAATGGTAGCGCTGGGAACATATATCGGTCCAACATCCTAAAAGAGAATATATAAATCAAAGAAAATAAAGAACCGACAATAAGAAAATAGTTATTACCGCCTCTTTTTCGGTCTGCAAACAATGCTGCCATTGTGCCCCCAACAAGAAGAAGCATCACTGTCATTCCCATAAAGCCGTAGGGGATTCCAGCAAAACGGTAAGTCATTGGCCTAAAGCTGCCTCCTATAAGAGAAAAGAAATTGAAGGCATTGACTGTGCTATACGGCCTAAGCCCCAATCCATCAAAAAAGAACCTAACAGCCCGCTCCAAATCAAATGGAACAAACATCAGAATCATCAGTGCCATAGCAAAAAGAATACATCCTCCCAGCCAAGCAATGCCCTTTAGTGAAAATTTTGTTTCTTGAAGATAGTCAATTGCCGAAAATAGATACACCGGCCCAAGGAATAGAGACTGGGGCTTTGTAAGGATGGCAATCCCAAACAGTATATATGAAGAAAGCAGTTTCTTTTCCCGAAGCAAAAGTAGTGAAAGCAGAAGAAGCAATACGAAAACGGACTCAACTTGCCCCCATACGCTGGATATTAATATAATGGCCGGGTTAAAAATCCAAAAGGCCGTCAACAATGTAGGCATCTTTGGTCGACTGTAATCCCTCTGACTTTTTTCTGCGCGACGATGTAGCACATAACCAATACCCAAATCACACAAAATAGCTGGTAAAAAGATAAAAAATATGAAAGCATTACTACCTCGTTCCCATTCGAAGTAATGACGCAGCCAGCCAAGAAAATACAATACATATAAATAAGCAGGGGGATAATCCGTAAGGTGAAAATCTGGGTGACCATAGAAGGCCGCAAAGCCATCTTCGTAGAGTATCGTAGACCAGCCCGTAAACTGACCAATATCAAAGCCAAAGCCGTAGTCAATATGCACAACCGCAATTACACGGATCAAAAACCCAAGTGCAAGCATAATCCAAATATAGTATTTTATAGGGATAGTATCTCTACCCTCACTAGGAGGAGCCATCCATTTATAACTAGGCCAAATAGATTTTATCAAAACTAAAACCATGGCAATAGCTAAAGCAATGTTTAACGTAGAGATAAGAATCATAAAATCTCGTGAAAAATGGAACCATTGATCCCCAATGCCAAGCATTTGATAGCCATTAATCAATAAAGACGCAGAAAAGGCGAAATAAAGCCCAAGAACTCGGCCATCTCGCCTTTCCATAAAATGAACAAGCAAAAACACTAACCCAGGGAACAACGCACGTGCCTGCATCCCTGTAGAAAATACAAATAATATAATAAAGTACGTACCGATAATAAAGTAGTAGTTCTTACTACCACGCTGGAAATCCGCAAAAAGCGCAAGAGCCGCACCCGCTACTATAAAAAGAACAAACACAGCCCCCCATATATAGTACGGAAACCCTAAAAATACAGTTTCAAGAGGTCTATTCATCCCACCTATTAGCGCAAAAAAGTTGAACGCACTTAATGCGCCATAATCAACCCCATCTAGCCAGTTGCGAAGCTGAAACATAACAGGGAGTATAAGAACCAACACTGAGCTATAAACTTTTCCTTTAAGAAGAAAAGCAGTCAGCAATATAAGCAATACAAAAATCGGCTCTATAAGACCGGTAGACGATGAAATAAATAAAACCACCGGGTTAAACAACCACAGAGCTGCCATGACTAAAGGCCAGGCGTTATCACCTAAGCCTTTGTTAGCAAGTGCAATTTTCCCCAATAGATAAATTACATATCCTATAGCAAGGTCGCAAAAGATAATCATAGCACCCATGGCACTTGCATTGCGGTGGCTGGATATAAAGTAGGCAATCAAGCGCGCAATAAGAGCCACCCCTAGTACAACCCAAATAGCATTACGGCTCTGCAGTCGTTTACTCATTAAATCTCCTTAGTAAGTCCAGAAATTTTACTTCCCGGAAATTGTTATGCCGTCAAACATAAACCACGGAAGAACCGTGATTCCGTTCACGCATCTTTCTTTTGAAATTGCAGGTATATTCTGTAGTATATCCACAACATTGAAAGATAACATAGTTTCTGATACGGCATCAGTTACTTTGCCGTTTTCTATTAAAAAGCTGTTCTTTGCCACTCCAGAGATATCCCCACTTGGGCCTGGAGATGCACCAGAAAAACGATTTATAAGTATGCCTTTATCTACGCCTTTTATCATCTCAGATAAAGAAGTGTCTCCCGCAGCAACTTCTATATTATATAGAGCTGAGTTTGCGGCACGGGGTTTTCCAGTTTTATTTGCACCATAAAGATTAAGGGCATATGAGTTAAGCATCCCGTCCTTAATATAGTCGAAGTCTTGGCTTAAAAAACCGTCACTAGTGAATCGCTCGCCGACAATCATATCTGGGTTAAGAGGAGAAGAGGAGAATGTCAACTTTTTGTCGGCAACCAAAGTACTTAAGGCATCTTTCCAGCGGCTAGTTCCGCTAATCATTGAGCTTGTATCTAAGAAGTTCCAAAGAAGAGTGTACCAAATCATATCATCACAAGCCGGAGTTAAAATTATTTTGCCAACAAACTTATCATCAACCATCCTGGTCTTTACGGACCTTTCTGATTCGGCAATTAAAGTACGAAGCATCCCTAAATCCATAAAGGGCTTATCCAAATTATCGGCAGCTACAGCGTAATAATTAAATGAAGATGAGGCTTCCCCCTCTTTAGCACTAAACATAGGCTGTGCATAATACCACTCAGCTTCGTCGTTAAACTCTACGCCGTTACTGTTGAGATATATAGCCTTGGTGTGATTAAATTCCGTTTGCATATCTGTGGATACTGTCGGATATTTATCTTTAAGCTCTTGAATAAATTCTTGGGTGCGACTAAACAGTTTTTGCTTATCAGCTCCACCTATGGTGCGGCTAAAGTTTTCATTTTTTACGAGTGGCGCAATATCTTCGGCCTCATCTGGAGCTGAGGCTTTGGCCATTGCTATACATTCTTCTACTGCACCATCTACAGAATCCTTATCCAACTTATTTATGGACATGGTTCCCTTACGGTTATTTGTTATAACTTTGAGAGTTAACTCATCTTCAAAAAGGGTGCGCATAAGGGAAAAATTATTGGCTTCAATGTTAAATTCATCTTTGCGGCCATTTGATACTTGAACAGATACCTTATTCACACCTGCTTTTAGGGCTTTTTCTAACGCATATTGAGCAACATTATTCATACTATTTCCCTCCAAGGTTGATATCACAGCGCATTGCGGGGCCACCCATACCACAGGTCATTGGCTGTTTTTTACCGCAGAAGCCGCTGATGTCCCAGTGCATATCATCTGAAACCATATCAATGGTTTTAAGCATGTCAAAGGCTACACCGGAAACTGAGGTTTCGCGAAGAGCCCTTCCAATCTTACCATTTTTGATTTCATAGCCCTCCTCTACAGAGAAGGTAAATTCACCGGTTTGGTCTGCTTGACCATTACCGCTGGATACCAAGTAATATCCATCATCAACACTGGCAATCATATCTTCCAGCTTGCTGACACCTGGAACAATTGCGGTATTACGCATACGGATTAGTGGCTCGTCAGAGAATGTAAAGGCTCTTGCGTTGCCTTGAGGTTTTGCGTTTAACTGGCGGGCTGTGTCTCTGTTATGCATATACCCGGTAAGAATGCCATCCTTGATTAATATAGCATCTTCGGCGGCAATGCCTTCATCATCTACATAAACAGGCAATGGACAGGGTTCGCCATTATAAGTGTGGGCATAGTCCACCATGGACACAAGCTCACTTGCGACTTGTTTATTCAGATTAAATGACGCTACAGAGCCATTTAATACAGCGTCAGCTTCTACAGTGTGGCCAATTGCTTCGTGTGCTAACATTCCTGCCATTTTGGGGCCAAGAATAACCTTGTTTAATCCTGCTTTTGGGAATATCCCATCGCGCTTTTTCATTAGAGACTCATAAAGGGTATCCAATTCACGCTCCAATAGATTTGGGTCTGTAAATATTTCATTAAAATGCCCTAATCTGCCTAGCGGTCTATACAACTCTACAGGAACACCATCGGATGTATCTGCTGTCATAACCACATAAACCATGCTTCTCGGTTGATAAAAGTGGCTATTGGCACCATCGCTCACGACAAGCTGCTTTTCCATGTTAAGTATATTGGCAACTACAGTGCGACTGCTTAGATTTCTGAATTTCTTTACAATCATTGCGTCAATAGCCTGGATGAAATCAATCAAGTAACTTTGAGGTACAGCCAAACCAGGAGATATGACAAGACCTTTATTGCCAGAGATAGTATCAGGCAATGGAGGCTTACCTTTTTTTACTTGTGAATCCATAAAAATCGCGTTATCTGCTGCGGCTGATAATACGTTTTTTACGCCTTCTGGGGTGTAAGTAGCACTGGAAGCGAAGCCAAAGGTACCGCCGCGGTAAACCCGAGCGGATACACCTCCTTCTGAATCCTGGGAATTGGCTACCATGTTTCCTGAAACCAACACAGCGCGTTGATTTGTGTTAATTTGCGCTCTAAGCTCTGTGTAATCTTTGAAAGCGCCCTTGTGTGAAGATAAAAAGTCTCTTAGCATTTTACATCTCCTTTAAATAAGCCAAATTATTAGAACTGTAATAAAAAAGGCCAATCCAATCAATCCCATAATAATTTGCCACTTACCATACTTGGCAAGCTTGAAGCAAGAAATCATAAGAATACCCACAATAAAGAATGTCACCGTTAAGGCCCATACAGGAAAGTTAGCGTAAAGTATCGCCCATGTAACAATAACAACAATCATCATTGCCCCAGGCACAGGAAGTCCGGTAAAAGACTTGTCCGCTTCATTAATATTATAGTAAGCCAATCGCCAAAGGCCGCAGATACAATAAAATACAAGACCGATACGCATGGGCCAGTTGTAAGCCATAAATGAGTGGACAATCCAAACAGGCATAATTACGCAGCTAAAAAAGTCTACTAATGAGTCTATGGCCTGGCCAAAACGAGATTGCTGGTTGAGCTTAGAGGCAAACCAGCCATCTACCAAGTCGCATACGCCTGCAAAGAACAAGCACACCATCGCCGCCATAAAATTGCCGCCAACAAGATAATAGCAAGCGGCAATGCACAGAACCATACCAATGGTAGTAATTGCATTAGGAACGTTGAGGTTACCAAGCGCTGGGAAGTACTTAGAAATTATTTTCATTTTTTAATTCATGCCTCCTTCGTCGGCGGAACAAATAGGTTGGCATGAAATTTTGCTTCGCAAATATTTCACACTTCCCCCTCTAGTATGAGTGAAATGCACCGCATAAAGTGCGAGCTTTTACCCAAAAAAACAAATCACATAGGCTGCCGCCTTAAACGGCAAATTGAGAATTTATTGCCCCAATGGATGACCGATTAAAGATTTCGTTTCATACCCTGCATCGGTTTGGGTAAGAATATCCTTATCTGGAACGAAAGCGCCAGCCTTAAAAAACAGCAATACCAAAGATCCTCCAGGCAAGAAAAAGCTAGCCTGCTGCCCCCGGTTAACCCGCTGCCCTATATCAAAGCAATGAACAATACTACCCACAAAGGTAGCCCCCACCTCAACCATAGCAACCTCGCCAAAATTATTAGATTCAAACTTAACGAGAGCCCGCTTATTGCGGCAATAAAGACGCCGAACCCTATCAACGGCTAAAGGATTAACAGAATACAAATCCCCTTTAAGAAATTTAGCACCAGTCACGACCCCATCATCAAAAAAATGCATTCTATGATAATTGGTAGGGGTAAGGCGTATCCGTACCATAGTGCCGCCTCGATAGATTTCTGCCAACTCCTCGTCTCCAAATAGCTCCGCCAATGAAAAATCCGCACCCTTTGCAGCGATAAGCTTTTCAGGGGCAATGTTCGTGTTAATAGAAACCAGACCCTCGCAAGGAGACCCCAGCACTTTAGGCTCCTTTGGGAAACTAATGTCGGCTTTTTCTCTGGAAAAAAACTGAGCAAAATTCTTATACGAAGGCTCGCAACCCGTCATATCAATTTCATTTTCCATAATAAACTTAGGAATTTTACGCGCAGACAAAGGGGTACGGCAATATAGACCATACAGCCGACTGACAGCCTTACGCTTCACCCACCATAACATTGAAGCCCGTCCAACTGGGTTTTCATATATAAGGCGCATCCAGCGTTCTGCTACTATTCTCTCTTGCTCTAACTGGCCATTATTGTATACCCAAAGAGGCTGACCTGCCTGCCTAGTGCCTCGTCTAAAGCGAAGACGTCTAAGTCTTGGGGGGCGCAACTTAACCCAACGATTATTTTTCCTAATCCGTCTATGGTTCATTTTTCATCTCCCAGCGAAGAAATACACGAATTAATTTTGAGTCGTCATATGTATTACATTATATATATCGTGAATGTTTCACGAATTATACCGCGATTTTATGAGAAAAGCCAATATGAAACAATGGATATAAAGAAATATTATTGTGTTGACCTTTCAGTCTAAACGCAATAAACTGGATTTAAAACAGTTAAACTCGGGAGAATGGACATGAATGAATGATAATTACACCCTAACAGTTGCAGAGGAAAGACTTGCAGATATTATCTGGCAGAAAGCACCTTTGACTTCGCCAGAATTAGTAAATATTGCCTGGGAAAAGTTAGAATGGAAAAAGTCTACTACATACACTGTCCTCAGAAGACTTTGCGAAAAAGGGATTTTCGTTAACGGAAGTGCTATTGTGAAAGTTGCAATTACTCGCGAAGAGCTGATTGCAAGCCAAAGCCGCCATTTTGTAAACAGCTCCTTCGGAGGCTCCCTTCCCGGATTTATGGCATCTTTCTTTGGTGGAAAGAAATTATCAGCCAAGGAAGCAGATGAGCTAAAGCAGCTAATAGATCAGCACCAAGAGGAGTGATAGTATGAAAGATATTTTTCTAGATGTTTAAAGAGGGACATGCGACTTGGCTTTCAGATCCATATCTAGTAGCTGCCTCTTTCCGCGATTCAAATGCAAGTTGGCAAGGATTCCCCATCACTGACTTATATCCAATTCCGACAGGAACTATCAACCCCTTTGATGCTTCTCTCCAATCTAGCAATGAAATCACATATTCATATTCAGAAAATACTTGGATGAGAGATATGCAGCTGCACCACGAAAATGCACTACCAGAGCCTATTACAATAATTGGCAACACTTTATATCTCGACCAGGTAGAGGCTATCTTTATATCTGATAGAGAAAGAATTGAGTCACTTTGGCCGGATATAGACTTACATCGCAACGACATCTTCGATATAATGCCAAACGGTTAGTATATTCGCCACTTCAACGTAGAAATAATATGGCAGAAGGTATTGGAGAGCCGTATGTGAATATGCTAGGCAAGGAGCCTTTAAGATTTGAAATTACTAATTCAACAACTTTCGAGTTCGTGGATTATAATCTTAGCTATCTGACACTTCAGAGGAAGGCAACCGCTTGCGTATCACTAACATGGAAGATTTTTTGACGGCAAGACCTAACATAGTTGATGAATCATTAATAGGCGCATCAACTTTCCGGTGAGTAGCTTTGTTTGTACAGATGAACGAAAGCGGCCAAGTGATAAGCGTAGTTGAGGAATTTCTCCTAACTCAATAAAACGTAATAAGCCTGTATCTAAAACGTAATCATAACCCTCTAGAATTCATGAATCTTCCATGATACATTTCTGGGAATAGAGGGTTATTTTTTTGCCCTGTTTTTCACAAATGTAACAGATGTTTAAGAATTAACCAATTGACACCTACAGCTGTGGATGGTACCTTACAAATGCAGCATAGGCGGTAGGAGGCATAATATGAAAAATAAAGGTAAATTGATTGCAGCTATATGCACACTATCAATACTAATGGTGGCAATTCCTCTTTTTGCTACATATGCAAATAGACCCGTTACAGTGACAATAGATGGACATCAAGTCAGCTTTCAAGATCAAGACCCAATTATGCGTAGTAACAGAGTACTCGTACCTGTTCGTGGTGTTTTTGAACATATGGGCTTTGAGGTAACCTGGAACTATGAAGAGCGCGTAGCAAGATTAGAAAACCATGAAACTGACACAGTTGTAATAATACCAGCTGGAATGAACTCTTTTGTTGTCAACGGAAACGTGATTACACCAGATGTGCCCCAGCATATGGTAAATAATAGAATGTTGCTTCCACTACGTGCAATCTCAGAAGCCTTAGGCGGCTCTGCCGAATGGAATGACGCAAACAGAGTTGCAATGATTACGAGCCCAAACTCAAACGATGTCGAGTCAACACCTGAACCGACTCCAGAACCAACACCAGAACCAGAAGACACTGACAACACTCCTGGGCGAAATCAGGCGCTAATTGGCACATGGTATTTAGCTGAACTTGAATATTATGTGTTTGAGTACAATGGAAGAGGTTCTCAGGTAGGAGTACTAGATTTTTATTGGTCAACATATACTGATAAGTTGATGCTGTGCATAACACCTGATTTGTGTGGTGACACCTGTATTGCACCAGTAGAATGGTATTATTATATATCAGATGACAATCTAACCTTAACCAGCCCATTATATCCTGATTTGTCTTTTGTTTTTTCAAGAACTCCAGACGCAGCCCCCCCAACCCCTGGGCCTGATTACCCAGGAACCCAAAAAGAACGGAATCAAGAGTTAGTTGGCTCTTGGTATTCTCATGGGGTCGAGCATTATGTATTCGAATACAACGGACGAGGCTCTCAATTTGGAGGGACTAGTATTATTTGGTGGACAACAAGTGACCGATTAATGCTTTGTATAACCCCAGATTTATGCGGAGAGACTTGCATTGCCCCTGTACCATGGTATTACAATATTGAAGAGGATACACTAACCCTGACAAGCACAACAATACCAGACATATACTTTATTTTTTCTAGACCATATATTCCAGAACCAACGCCATCTCCATCGCCTCCTACCCCAACGCCTACCCCTGCATCAACACCTGCGCCGGGAGAGAGCCCTTTGCATGACCCGTTTCTAAGCACAATGTCCAATATACAAATACCGGACAGACACCAAACACCTGAAGAGAGAGATGAGTGGATAAATGAATATCACAGCAATGGTGGCCCAAGTGCTTTTGAGTTGGCAGTTGTTAACTTGATTAATAATGTCCGAGAAGAGCATGGTCTTAATCGATTATATATAAATGATAATTTGATGCAGGCTACCCGCTTCTATGCTCAAACAATGGTTAACTTAAACTTACCTCTTGGAAGCCGTCAAGGCCCTTACGGAGGATCTATTGGAACAGCATACTCATTTGGCGTAACCATTGAAATGTGGAGTGGAGGTAATGGAAATGGAGGTGGATGGACTCCGGCTGCAATTGTAAGCAGATGGATGGATTCACCAGGGCATAGGGCCTATATTCTTCATCTGCGCCATACAAGTATTGGATTCGGCTCTCATTTGGGAGGACGTTTTGGGGTTTTCCATTACTTATTATTAAGCAATTAGCTATCGGTAATTGTTAATTTTGTTTAAAAGGAGCAGAAGTGCTCCTTTTTCATTATCACCAACTCAATATTAAAAATTGAGTCTGAAAAAGACAACTTCTCCTATCTCAATTATTAAGATTGTGTTACATGAGGATGTCTTTGATTTACGCAATAATTAAGATTAAGATGTGCGCATATTACAAAGAGAGGACTTGATTATTTGAAATGGACTAAGGCTGTAATCACTTCCCCACCCTCTGGAACAGAGTTAATCATAGGGCTCTTGTTGGATTTAGGGATTTATGGCATTGAGATAATTGATCCTTTTGAGAGGCAAAAGCATCTCGCCGAAACTTCACAATACTGGGACTATGTGGATGATAGTCTTTTATCCTCCACATCATCCAATCTTGCAGATATTGTCTTCCATCTTGGAACCGACACTGAAAGCATGAACACTCTTCGCCTTGTATGTAATCAGCTTGAAAATATATCTAATCAGTTTCCTGACATTTTTACTACCAAGTCCACCCTTTCACATGAAGTGGTTTCAGATTCAGATTGGCTTCACGAATGGAAAAAGTATTTTCATCCTATAAAAATCGGCAAGGTTTTAATTGTGCCTGAATGGGACATAAATACTTATGAAAATGACGTTATCTTTAGAATTGATCCTGGCTCTGCTTTTGGCACAGGCCAACATGCCACCACAATGCTTTGCGTCAAAGCACTAGAAGAGAACTTGCGCGCAAATGATTCTGTCCTGGACATTGGCTGCGGCAGTGGGATTCTATCAATTATTAGCCTGCTCTTGGGGGCAAGATTTGCATTAGGATGTGATATTGATCCTGCTGCAGTTGAAGTCACCAGGAAAAACCTTCTTCTTAACACTGCTGATCCATCCTTACTTGATGTTTATGTAGGAGATATTCTCACTTCTAGTGAATTGCAAAAGATCGTTAGTCAATTCAAGTATAATATCATTACTGCTAATATTGTTGCAGATGTCATTATTAATCTTGCATCTCTTATCCCTCCCCTACTTTCAGATAATGGACTATTTATTACCTCCGGCATCATTGATGAAAGACTTCCCAATGTGAAAGACAATCTTTTAAAGAATGGATTCACTATTATTGATGAAACAGCTCATGAAGGCTGGTGCTGTCTGGTTGCTACTCATGGGTAAGCACTTTTTCAAACCACACAATAAAGACGGTGACAGTGTATTCTTTGATAATGATACAGCACACCATATGGTTAATGTTCTTCGGCTTTCTTTAGACCAAGATGTACTTCTTTGTGACGGCTTTGGAACTGATTACACCGCAAAGGTTACCTCTGTCACAAGAAAGCCGGCATCTATTACACTTACTTTGCTTAACTCCTTCCCTTGCCACACTGAGCCTCCTATTCCAGTTACTCTTTATCAGAGTATTCCCAAGGGAGATAAGATGGATTGGATTATTGAAAAATGTATTGAAGTTGGGGTTTCTACGATTGTTCCAGTATATGCTTCTCGTTCTGAGGCTAAATTTAAGGATCCAATCAAGAAAATGGAAAGGTATAACCGTATTGCATATTCGGCAGCAAGTCAAAGTATGCGTGGTGTTCTACCAAAGGTTTTATTGCCTATGAGTTTCAAAGATGCACTTAGAAATGATACTGCTCTCACTTTGGTTGCTTATGAGAAGGAGCAAGGCAATACTATAAAATCGACATTGTGCAAAATTCCGCCTGAGCCTATTTCAGTATGGATAGGGCCGGAGGGCGGCTTTGAAAGTACTGAAATTAACTGTTTATCCAGAGAAAAGTCCGCTTTTTCTGTGAGTTTGGGCGCTAGTATTCTCAGGACTGAAACTGCAGGAGTTGTAGCTCTTGCACAAATATTATGCATATGGGGCCAGTGAATTGATATATTTTGATAATGCTGCAACTACTAAGCCTATTTCGTCTAGCAGAGATTTTTATAACCCCTCTTCACCTCACGGCCTTGGCCTTAGCGCTCAGCGCACACTGAGGGAGGCCAGGAATAAAGTCTTGGCTGGGATTCATAAAACACTTGATTATTCAGGACAAAACAACATCCCTGAAGGGGATATTATTTTTACTTCTGGGGGCACTGAGGCAAACACTCTCGCTATTGTTGGATATTCCCTTGCACATTCTAGGCAAAGTTTACGTATTGTTACAGCTAATTATGAGCATCCCTCCATTCTTTCTTCTGTCCAGTTTTCATGTGAAAGAGGCTGGGCTATCTCGGTGCCTTTGGACAATCTGCCTACAGATGGAGCCGTTTTGCTTTCTATTTCCCAGGTTGGACATGAAACTGGTGATATTAATGATATAAGAAAAATTGCGCAGGAAATCAAAGACAAGAATCCTTCCGTTGTTATTCATGTCGATGGGGCTCAGGGGTTTTGCAAAGAGTTGATATCTCTTGATGGGGTAGATATGTACAGCTTTAGCGGCCACAAAGTCCATGGCCCTTATGGCGTTGGAGGACTTTGGGTTCGCAAAGGGGTTAGATTGGTGCCACTACAGCCTGGCGGAGGGCAGGAAGGCGGACTTCGTGGAGGCACTGAAAATGTGTCTGGTATTGTTCAGATGGCTGAAGCTGTTGAAAACCTTGCACCTGCGCTTGATGATAACCGCTTGCATGTCGCTAAAATTAAGTCCATTGTTATGGGCATAATAGATGATTTGCCTGATGTTTTAGTTAACTCCTTGGGAGATACATCACCATATTTACTTAATATGAGCTTTCTTGGTGTTAAGGGTGAAGTCTTAGTTCATGCCCTTTCTGCTAAAGGGCTTTATGTATCTATGGGTGCTGCTTGCCGTAGCCGCAGCAAAGCCAAATCGGACTTAGAACTTATGGGGTTTGAGCGACAGGTTGCAGAGTCTGCTATTCGATTTAGTTTTTCTCCTTATAATACAATCCCGGAAGCAGAAATTGCAAGGGGATTGATTACTGATGAAGTTAATAGATTCCGAAAGATGAGAGGATGACCATATGTGGTAGATACTAAGACTGTTTTGATAGTAAAATATGGAGAAATTGCTCTACGTAAAGGAAACCGGGCATTTTATGAGCGCCGTGTTATGGATACCATCCGAGCAAACATTAAAGGGCTTCCAGGTGGTTTACGAGTTATGCGTGAGCAAGGGCGTTTTCTTATTGAGGCAAAGGATGGGGATATTAATGTCCAGCTTGTTCTTGAACGGATTAAGAATATTTTTGGGATCGCTGGGTTTTCCATATGTATTAAAACCAATGCTCGTGATATTGATGAACTTTGTGAAATTGCTATCAAATATTTTATAGATTCCGGCCTTAGCGCAAAGTCATTCAAAGTAATAACAAAGCGGAGCGATAAATCATATCCACTGCTTTCCAATAATGTATCAGCTCGGATTGGCGAAGCCATTTTTGAATATTTTCCTGGTATTAAGGTGGATCTGCATAACCCTGAGACTACTCTTTGGGTTGAGATTCGGAATAGTGTTTATTTCTACGTAAACTCAATTGAAGGTACTGGTGGACTGCCATATGGATCTTCCGGTAAAGGAGTACTCCTGTTATCTGGTGGACTAGATAGCCCTATTGCCGGGTATGTTACTGCTAGGCGTGGGGTTGAGCTATCTCCTATTTACTTTCACTCACCCCCATTTGTGTCAGAAGGAGCCGCTGACAAGGTTCGAGATTTAGCTAAAGTGATTTGCAGATACACTGGGGCTATCAGCGTTAATATTATTCCGTTTACGGATGTTCAGATGTTTCTGAAGGAGCATGTTCATGAGGAGAAGCTAACAATTTTCTTGAAACGTGCCATGATTCGCATCGCCAGTATGTATGCCAAAAAAGTTGGAGCGCAGTGTCTTATTACCGGAGATAGCATTGGACAGGTTGCAAGTCAGACTATCCAAAGCATTGCAGCAGTAGAATCTGCTGCGCTGTATACAATTTTGCGACCTCTTGCCGCTATGGATAAGCAGCAAATTATTGATATTGCTAAGGATATTGGCACCTTTGATATTTCAATACGACCTTTTGACGATTGCTGTACTTTATTTGTTGCAAAGCACCCTGAGAGCAAGCCTAACGCTGCTGTTATTGAACGTATTGAGGCTAATCTTGAAGAGGAGCTTACTCCCTTACTCCTTCTGGCGCTAGAAAATGGGATTACTGAAACAGTTAGCTAACGCTACAGATACTTTCCTGTCTTGTATTCTGATTAAGGCGCTAAAGAATGTAACACCAAACGAGTGATCGCTTCTTTTTGACGAGGGAGATTTATTTTGAGATTATTTCATGTAAGTGAGGATCCGAATATAAAGGACTTTATTCCTCGGATTCCCTATCGGCAAGACTTGGATCAATCACAAGGATTGGTATGGGCTTTAAATGAGCGCTGTTTGCCTAATTTCCTTACTCCTAGGGACTGCCCTCGAGTGGCATATCATGTAGGGATTAATACCAGGGCTGATGACATTGATATATTCTTCTCGTCGGGCGCTCGCCATGTTGTAGCTATTGAACATGGATGGTTTTCTATTATAGCTTCTGCTAAGTTATATTTATATGAATTTGATCCTATAAACTTTCACTTACAAGATGATACTGCTGGCTATTATATTTCTCATCATACTGAAAGGCCTATAGATATCATTGAAATTCGGGATTTATTTGGCGCATTGTTTGAGCGCGATGTAGAGGTTAGGATATTAAACAGATTATGGGATTTACGTGATAAAGTATTAGTATCTTCCCTTAATTGGTCTTTCTGCCGCATGGGTAACGCCCGCCCTCGTTAATAAAAAAGGAGCAATCACTGCTAGTTGGCATGATTGCTCCTTTTTGTTGAGAGTTTATTCAGATTCGGCTATCTGTCGCTAAAACTGCGGAAATGCTTGAGATTTTTAGCTCAAACGGGATCCTTCCTTTAATTTACAATAGAGACTATTTTTTAGCTATGAATCTATATGCTACCACTGCGAGGATTGCACCAACTAGTGGGGCTAAGATAAATATCCATACATATGACAGGGCATCACCACCAGCAAAAATCGCGGGACCCAAGCTTCTTGCCGGATTTACTGATGTTCCTGTTAGTGGGATTCCTACTATATGAACTAGTACCAGCGTGAGACCTATCACTAAGCCGGCCACATTTGCCATTTTTTCTTGGGCTGTAACGCCTAAAATTGCTAGTACGAAAATGAAGGTTAATACAATTTCCACAATGAAGGCACCACCTATTCCTAAGTCCCCTACGCCATTGGTTCCTAGACCGCCAGTGAGATCAGTCATTCCAAAAGCTTCCACCAATGCAAATAATAACGCCGCTGCCACGATGGCCCCTATCACTTGTGACATTACATACCCTATAAAGTCTTTTATTGACAAGCGCTTATCTAGAAGCATTGAAAGGGAAACTGCTGGGTTAATATGGCAACCTGATACACCCCCGATTACATAGGCCATAGCCACGATTGATAAACCAAAAGCAAAGGCTACAGCCAGGTGTCCTCCTTCCGCTCCAGCTCCTAGAAATATTGCGCTTCCGCATCCTAGAAATACCAATGTGAAGGTTCCTATTATTTCCGCAACATACTTCTTTGTTCTCATGTTTCCATCTCCTTTATTTTTTATCTTTATTGCAGATTAAATGAGAAAATAAAATCTTTATATCATTCGTATTCCAAATAAATTCATATGCTTTTTACTTGTAAACAGTATCAGTCACATAAGAAAATGCGGATATCCTCCTCTTATATAAGAAGGGGATACCCGCATTTATTCTAACATAAGTTTTCCATCCGTAAATAGTAATGTTGGTGCCTATTTACACTCTTCTTTTTCAACTTTCATGTGCTCATAATAATCAACAAAACTGTTAAACATATCTATCAAAACCGCAACAATTGGGATAGCCACAAGCATACCCAAAACTCCCGCAATTGCCCCTCCTATTGTTATACTGACTATTACAAGATAAGGGCTAATTTTAAATGAATCACTCATCAATTTTGGTTGAATGATATTGACATCAAGAATCTGAATTATCAATAGCGATGCAAATGAAATGGCACCAATCGTAGCACCTTGGGTAAAAGCGACTATGATTATCGCAAGTATTGTTCCTACTATAGATCCCAAAAATGGTATATAGTTTAATATAAACAACACAAGGGCTAAAACCAAAGCATAGGGAGAGCCCATAACAAATAAAGCAACAAATGTTAATAAGCTGACAATAACTCCATCAACAGTCTGGGTTCGTATATATAGCCTGATGTATCTATTAAGTCGTATTAAAACCTCATTTACTAATAGGCTGATGCTTTCAGATGCGAATATCCTCAGCAGTTTACGGGTTAGCGATATCAATCTATCTTTTTCTAAAAGAACATAAATTGATGAAATGAACGCAACAAGCCCTGCAATAATAGATGCTCCAATGTTTTTTAGTGGTTGTAGAAAATCTTCCACAGTAAAATCACCAAACATATTTCCTAGTTGATCAAATACTCTTTCTTCGCTAATATGCCATCCCATCAGCCCTAGGTTATTGATATAATTAATAAATGTCAAAATATTTTCTCTATAAACTGGAATATTATCAATGAAGAGCGACATGCTTCTTCTTATAGACGGGACAACTAAACCAATGGATGCAACAATAATCGCTGTCAAAATCAATAGTACAATTAATATACCTAACAGCTTGCGGTTTTTTATGATGAATTTATTACTTGATTTTGCAAGCCACCTTTGAATACAACTGGATGGTATATTAATAATATATGCAAGTAAAAAACCATAGAAAAATGGAGACGCGACTCTCCATACTTCCCAAAATAAGTTGAACTCACCTGAAACCCTGTATACCGCTATAATTGCGACAGCTAGCAAAAAATAAGGAAATAGAGCTCTAAATCGATTGAATTTAATTGCATTATGCATCAAGCACTTTATCCCCTGAAGAATGAGGCCTATCCCAGGCTCTCGTCACGCCAACTATTCCCATTTTTATTTGTCGCATTGTTTGCCTCCCGGTTTTATCTATCACTTATATATTAACTAGCATTAAATTATACTTTGCAGAATGTTGATTAATATTCATAATTTATGGGTAGTTATCGGTATCGGGTTTTCATGTGTGGCTCGCGATTTCTGTCTCAGTATAACCATAACACCGCAAGGGTGATATAAAATCCTTTTGGATATCCGGAACGAAGCTTTTTAATAAAATGCAGGATTCGTTACTTGGACGTATTGTGTATCTGCCTAGTCCTGCCGGGATGAAAATCGACCTTCCTGCTGAAAGCCCACAGGATGCAACTTCTGCATCTCCCTCTACACATGTAAAGATGCAAAAGGCTGCTGGATCGGATATTTCTTCCTGCTCCCCGGTAAGCTCATATTTAATCACAGCAAAATACTCATTGGCGATTGCATATACCATATTGCAATTGCCTTTTTTTATGCGTAGGCCTGGGACAGCTGATTTGGGGATTGTATTACTAAAGTCCGTTACCGCTATTGTATCATCCACATGAAGCTGGCGCGGCTTTCCATCAAGGCCAACACGGTTATAGTCATAAAGTCGGAAAGTTATATCCGAGTTTTGCTGCACTTCAGCTACCTTTACCCCAGGGGTCAGGGCGTGGATTAATCCCGGCGGAATGTTGATAATATCCCCTACTTTTACATGGAGATGATTAAGACAGTCTTCTACGGTACCATTTTCGTAAGCCTGGCGCAGTAATTCTGGGGTTATGTCAGGTTTTAGGCCGATGATTAGCCGACCGTCTGTAGGTGGGACTAGGATATACCACATCTCTGACTTACCTGTATCGGCAGGATGCCAACTACCTGGATTGTTCTTTTGGGTAAACCCTGAAAAGTAACAATCATTGGGGTGGACTTGCACGCTTAGCCTGTCTTTGGCATCTATTATCTTTACCAGTAGTGGGAATCTGTCCATATGGGCTAGACGGGTCCCTAGTATCTTTTCTTTGTCTTGGTTGATATAGCTTTCTAGTGTCATTCCGGCGGCGGGACCATTTTCTACTATGCACATCTCATCAGGGCGGCAGGATACATCCCAGCTCTCACTGCCCCATATCATTTCCTTATATATAGAAGAAAGAAGCAGTGGATAGATTACCATGATGCTATCGCTCCATCCGTGCGAGACTCTGTGCCACCAACCAGCACACCGCTAATAGGGTCACGAAGTATAATTTGCCCCCGGCCAAAACTACCGCTTTCCAACGGCATAGTTATTCTATGCCCAAGACTGGTAAGTTTCTGAGCTATATGCTTGGGAAATTGGTGTTCTACTTCGAAATGCTTACCTTGTAGCCATTGCCATCTTGGGGCATCTAAAGCAGCCTGCGGGTTTAAACCAAAGTCAATCATGTTCATTACAACTTGCACATGTCCTTGGGGCTGCATATATCCCCCCATTACCCCAAATGGCCCAACAGGTACGCCACTTTTGGTTAGGAATCCGGGGATAATCGTGTGATAGGTGCGCTTCCCACCTTGAAGCGCGTTGGCGTGGGTTGGATCTAGGCTAAAATCCGCCCCTCGGTTTTGCATGGCAATACCCGTACCGGGTATCACGATCCCAGAACCGAAACCCATATAGTTGCTTTGTATAAAACTCACCATATTACCGTCACCATCTGCGGTGGATAGATACACAGTACCACTTTTAGGCGGGAGAATAGATACTGGTTCTTTGGCTTCAGCACCGATTTGCGTACGCAGGGTTTCCGTAAAACTGTCACTCAGCAGTTCTTTTATGGACATTTCCATATGGGCAGGGTCAGTTATTACCTTTTTTCCTATAGAAAATGCAAGTTTAATTGCTTCGAATTGCTTGTGATACATATTCTCTTCCGGCTGAAAACCCTTCAAAATATTAAGGGCAATTAGAGCAACCAAGCCTTGGCCATTGGGAGGCAGCTCCCAAACGTCGTAGCCTCGATAATTTACTGATATAGGGTCTACCCATTCCGGAGAAAAATCCGAGAGATCATCCTCCCGCAAAAAGCCTCCTGTTTCTTCGGAAAAGGCGGTTATTTTTTTTGCTAGGCTTCCGCAGTAGAAGCTTTCTGCTTGAGTATCGCCTATTTCTTCTAATGTTTTGGCGTGATTGGGGGATGACCACATTTCCCCAATTTGGGGGCAGCCAAAGGTTTCGAACCAGGGAGCATATTCTGGTCCTTTAAAGTTTGCTTCGTAATATTTATATGCCCCTGCCCATCCACGCCCCAGCGCCGGAGAAAGTGGATAACCGTTTCTGGCATAATTTATCGCCGGGGTAAGGCACTCCGCTAGCGATAGTTTTCCGAAGCGTTTACTAAGTGCCGCCCATGCCCCAGGTGCACCAGGCACTGTTACAGGTATCCACCCGTTCTTAGGCATTTCTGTATGGCCTAAGGCTTTTACGGCATTGATGGATATGCCCTTAGGTGCAGGACCAGAGCTGTTGAGGCCGTGCATTTTTCCATCAATCCAAACAATGGCAAATGCATCGCCGCCTATTCCGTTGGATGTGGGCTCTACCACAGTAAGGCAGGCGGCGGTGGCTATAGCGGCATCTACGGCATTACCACCTTTTTTAATTATTTCCAGCCCAGCTTGAGCCGCCAATGGTTGCGATGTTGCCACCATCCCATTGCGGGCATAGTGGGCATTCCGCGTCTGCGGATACGGATTTACATAAGGGTCAAAGGATATCAACATAAGAAATCTCCCTCCAAATTTATATTATCCCCAGTATGATACCTACAAAGAAAGCGGTCAAGCACCCAAAAATCATCCCCAAATCGCGCAAGGCGCGATTCTATAAAGTTTTTGGTTAAGCTTTTTTCAAAAAGCTTATGGGGTTTGGGGCAAAGCCCCAAGGTCTTCCCGCCAACCTTGTATTATCGCAAAAATCATCATAAAATAACTCTGGTCCAAAAATTGGACACAAAATATAAAGGGGTTGCTTTATGTTTCAAGATTTAAGCACGTTAACCATTGCAGTAGTTTTTGTGGCAATCAACGGGCTAACCATGTTGGCCTGGGCAGCGGCACAGGGTTATAAAATGAAACCCACTGCCTTTGCCTTCTTAGTAGGGGCAATTGGCAACTGGATTACCGGGTCGGTTACACCTATTTCCGGACAATCCTCCATTCTTACCGTTTCACATTTCATGAAAAATGTAAATGAACGGATTGCCGCCCTCCTTCTTGCGGTAATAGTAATGGTTCCACTGGGCCTAACCGGCTCAGTAACCCGTATTGCCGACTTTGCAGGCCAGCCCGTACTATGGGGCATGATGGCCGGGGTTGGCCTTATGGTTATGGGCATCAGCTTTGACATGCTAAAACAAGAAAAGCGCACGGGAATTATCGCTTTTGTTGCCGCCTTAGCCACCCACGCCGCCTTTGTTGTATTCCCCTCTACTCCAAACCCACATGCACTGGTTTATGTAATTGCAGTATCTGTAACATTGGCAACAATCGACTTCGCCTTTATTCAAGGCCGCAGAGTTGACCTATTACAAATGGCCAAAGACTCAGGCTACGAAGGCGATATGGAGCAAAACGAAAACCCCAAGTTTTGGACTAAGGAATACTGGGAAGACTTTAAAATAATGAAGCCCAAACTTACCATTAACGCAATCTATTTCGCACTGGCTTTTATCTGCTTAAATATCGGCACCAATATCGCCTTTGGTAATATCACTGCCGGGTTTACATCCCCTCCAGGATACGCCCCTGCAATACCACAAAATATGGACCACTTAACGGTTATCAACAGCCTGGCAGATATCCCAAGCGTGCTGTTTGGCGGCGCACCTGTTGGCGCAATTATTTCCGCTACGGCCGCATCCCCATGGCCTGTTATGGCTGGCATAATAATGATGCTACTCTGTGCCCTACTTCTCCTTCTGGGGCTTATGATCAAAGCGATAAAGTATGTTCCAATCCAAGCCATCGCCGGCTTCCTGTTTATCATCGGCTTTTTCTCCACCTTTGTACCTCAGCTAAGAAACGTATTTCTTATGAACGGCGGAAGTCCTTCTGCCCAAGACACTGTACAAGCCGCAACAGCAATGGGTATCACTGCCCTTACAAAGAACCCATTCCTAGGCCTTGTAGCCGGGATTTTAGTCAGGTATATCGGTCAGTGGTTCTTCCCATTCTTAGGCTAATTAATGCGAACGACATTGAGGAACGTGATTGAAGGAGGGTACCCTAAAACGCGAAACAAGCGTTTTAGGGCGGTTTGCCCGACGCACAATCACGATTCCGAAAGTTGTTCGCTATAAATAAAAGGAGTATGACCAATGAAAAAAGTATTAATGAAAGCAACTGCCTTATTCCTGGTGATTGCCCTACTGCTAACAAACGGTATCGCTGCCTTTGCAGATGCCCCTGCAGTAGATGATCCACTAATATCTGTTAGAGAATTCTTTGAAGAATCTGGCGGAGAAGTAACCTGGGATGATGACAATCGTCGCATTACCGCAACTTTAGAAGATGATACATTTATTCTATATCCTCTCTCGACACGAGCATATCGCAACGAAACTCCTGTTAATCTAACCCGCCCAATCATCATGCAAAACAATATAGCCTATATCTTTATCAGTGACCTGCTAATCCTATTTGGCTTAGAGCTTGAAGCCCATCTTCCGCTAACTATAGCCCAAACCATGGAAATGGCCCCCGTATTAATGGAAATGTTCGGGGTGCCAGGTATGACAATAGCTCTTGTTGACGCCCAAAATGACTTTACCTGGGTACAAGGGTTTGGCTATGCCGATAGTGCAGCAGGTGTTCCGGTAGACGAATATACCCTTTTCTCCCTAGGTTCCATTTCAAAGCCCTTTACCGCGATTGCGGTAATGCAATTGGTTGAGGATGGACTTATTGACCTTGATGAGCCGATAGTGACCTATCTTCCGGATTTTTATTTGCCATCAGATCCATCAGGCCTAGGCGATTACCGCAATATCACAGTAAGGATGCTAATGTCCCATGCTTCGGGCATCCTTCCAAGCTTCCTTGCATCAGGGATGTTCTCCCATGTAGAAGCCGACCACAGCCATATGAATAACTTCCTCGAGCTTCTGGCCCAATTCCCTATGTCCACTCCAGAGGAATTTATGTATTCGTATGCCAACAATGCCTTTACCCTTCTTGGTGTTCTTGTTGCGGCCATAGCCACAGACTATGACAGCCACTTCGAAGGATTTGTAAGCTACACCCAAGATAATATCTTCACCCCGGCAGGAATGGGCTTATCCACCTTCGAAATAACCGAAAGGCATCTGCCGCATATATCCCAATCCTATGCCACAACAGGAGTACCAGAAGACTTTGTTTTCATAGGAGCAGCCCCTACAGGTGGCCTTATGTCCAATGCTGCTGATATGGCACAGTTTATGCATATCATCCTAAGCGGCGGCGAACCACTTCTTTCTCAAAACTCCTTACGTCAAATGTTTACCCGCCAGAACTTTAACATGGCATCTGGTATTGACTTCCTTATCCCTAACATGGAACCAGCCCTTGGCTTTATTTATACTACTGACTTAGCTGGCTTTACCCGCTCGGGACATGGAGGCAATATTATCCACTTCCACTCGTATATGGCTTTGGATTTAGACACCGGAATAGGTGTTATGATTTCTGTAAACAGCATAACAGGTATGCCGCTTCCTTCTGATTTAGCCGCGTTTATGCTTACAAGCGCCATACAAGAAAGAACCGGAACCCTTAATCTACCAGTGTCTGACCCCTCAGTAGAGCCTATTGAAATGGACTTTGATGCCCTTCAGGTATTCGAAGGCTTCTATTCCATTCTTGGAGGCACAGAGTTTGGACGAATCCTAGCCTCAGAAGAAGGCCACCTTTACCTTTACGGCCTGATGCCTACAGCAATGACACTAGTTCCGCTATCAGATGGCAGCTTTGTATGCCCAGAAACCACATTACGGTTTTGGATGGAAGAGGCGGAGGGTGAATTCGTCATTGTTTTAGGGGAATTCCAAAGCATGTTGTTAGGTTTGCCGTTAGACCCAGGGCTAGTTACAGCCCCAGAAGGCTTTGAAAGATGGATTGGCACTTATGAAATCGTGCTAGAGCAAAACCAGGTATCCAATTTAGTCCGCTTATCTGTTGGCATTGACGATAATGGTTTCGCTTATATACTAACATCTACCCTTAATGGAGCATCTTCCATTATGCCTTTGATTGCTTTAGGTGAATATAATTTCGAAGGTGGTATTAGCTTTGGTCAAGATGATGATGGCACCTGGCTTACAATGGCTGATGGTCACTTCTTGAGAGTAGAATAATCGGTACAAAAAAGCCGAGATACCCCGACTATGGGGTGTCTCGGCTTTTATTATATAGCGGACTAATTCACTATAGCCGGTTCCTTTGGGGTTACATACACCGTCCGGTGTCTATCATAAATCACAAACCCAGGCTTAGCGCCTGTAGGTTTTCTTACATATTTTTTTTGCACATAATCCACAGGCACTTGGCTGGAGTTACGCCCTTTACTATAAAACGCCGCCAAATTTGCGCCTTCTAATATAGTACGTTCGGGGACATCTGAGCCGCCGGTTATTATTATAACGTGGGACCCGGCGATATCTTTAGTGTGCATCCAGATATCGTGATTTTTTGCTTGGCGAAGGGTTAGATGATCGTTTTGAGTATTGTTTTTTCCTACATATATTTCAAAGCCATCAGATGATGTAAAGCGCAGAGGCTTTACGGGGATTTGCTTTTTTACATTCTTGTTGCCATTCTTCCCATGGCCTTTGATAGCGTATTTTCGCTTTACGAAGCCGCCTTCTGCCAGCTCTGCCCTTATTTCGGCTATATCTGCTTCTGTTATTACGGTTTCCATGGCTTGGGATACGCTGTCTAGGTATGCAATATCTTCTTGGTTTTGAAGGATTTGTTCCCGCAATGCCAAAAAGGTACGCTTTTGCTTATTGTATTGTTTAAAATAGCGCTGAGCATTTTCTGTTGGGGTTAGATTGTGCGATAAAGCAATTTTTATTGGATTATTATCGTCGTAGAAATTTTCTAGGGTAATGGTTTCGGCGCCTCTTTCTATCTGATGCATATATGCTGTCAAAAGCTCACCTTTTACCCGAAGCTCGTCTCGGCCTTCAATATCCTTTAGGGTTTTATCATACATCAAGGCTTTTTTTATGCAGCGCTCTTGATGAGTGGAGATTAATTTCCGTAAATCAGCGGTTTTTTGGGATATTCTATACCCGGTATCCCGCTTTGCATAATACGCCTCTTGCAGCTTTGAAGGGGATGCATATGTCTCCGCATTAAAATGGTTATACATAATAAATGATAAAGCGGTAATATCAACCGCGTTGGCATCCAAATCATAATACATATGTGGAGAAAAATCTCCTGCCTTTATTTGCTCAAAAGTATCTAAAAAAGCCCTATATAGTCGAGCCTGCTCCTCCTTGCCAAGTTCACCGGAATGGGTTTCAGGCAAAACATTGGCCCTTATGCAGATTTCGCTAGCTAATATAGGGCTTAGGCCCGCGTAGTTTAGATACAGGGCCTTCTGAATAATCGAATTATCTTTGAAAACAGCATCCACAAAAAATGCCTCATCTGCCATCAGTGGATTAGCCTTGCTTCCGGGGGGGCGATTATATTCACTTCCAGGCAGTATTGTTCGCACAGAGCTAACACTTGGCGGCACATGCTTTATTGCATCTATAACCTTATTGGTATCGGGGTCAAGCAGCATAATATTACTGTGCTTGCCCATTATCTCAATAAGCAGGGTTTTTATTGACCTGTCACCCATCTCATTAAGGGCTTCGATATGAAGCTCGACAATACGCTCAAATCCTGGCTGGCGTATTTCCACAATGCGCCCGGCGCTTATATGCTTCCTAAGCACCATGCAAAACATTGGTGCCTGCATAGGGCTTTGCTTGCTAATATTAGTCAAATGCAAGCGCGGAGCCATTGCCTGAGTCGTCATTAATAGCCTATGATTAGCCCCTCCAGCTCTTATCGCAATTTGAATTTCATCCGGCTCAGGCTGGGTAATTTTATCTATCCGGCCCCCTATTATTGTCTTGGAAAGCTCATGAACTATGCTGCTGATTACGGTTCCGTCTTGGGGCATTAAATTCAGCCTTTCTTTTGTCCGGTACTTATTAATACATTCTTGCTATGAAAACTCCAGGCCACAAGTCCCAGAGTTATAAACAAAAATACCAGTCCTGCAATAAAGATTATATTCCAAATGCGAGACGTCCCATGATAAGCAAGCGGAACGGCCTCACCAAACTGACGCACACCATCATGCTGGGCATAATCTTGGATACCACCACCCGTGACAAAGGCTCCATCAATACCATCAGTATCTTCAGCTAAGTCATAATCATACCCATGTACGCTGCTCCTACCCCAGGGCTCATGGACATCATAAACCATTTCGTCTTCCGATTCGTGTTCCATGTCAAAATCCGCGGCTTCCGCCATTTGGGGCATCGCATATATATAAATATCATCCGCATCATAAATAGCTTCAACCTCCGCTACTACATCATCAGACAATCTATCGAAATCAGCTATAGACTCCTCTTCCGGCTCATCATAAAGTGGCATAGCATCAGTCGCCGGCATAACAGCAGCCTGTGGCGCAAAATCAACATAATCAAATGACTCATTATCCTCGTGCCTCATGGGCCAGTCAAAGGTATTGATTGCCCATATACTCATTAAAAGAAAACACGCAGCAGCCGCAACCCCTGCCCAACGGCGGGTTATTGCAGCGGATTTGCGCATACGTTCCTTCTTGCGCTTTGCTTCTTGTAATCGCTCACGGGTTTCAATCCCATTTATCAATTCATCTATTGCTTGATCGCTTGGGGGGGCGATTTCTCTTATTTTGCCCATTATGGTGTCGTGCAGCCAGGGAGGAAACCCCGGTTTGGGCAGAAGACTAATCTCTTCTAGCATATGCCTATAAGCCTCGTATTCAAGCATGCAGGCTTCGCATTTTTTTATATGTCTTTCTAAGGCAGCTTGCTCCCTGGCTACCCCGTCATATATTTCAGAAAATAGTTCCTGCACTAAATCGCAGCGCATAATTGTCACTCCCTGCTAGCGAATTAAATAAAATGCAAGTTAACCCGCGGCAATTACTGACCCTAGTATATATTAAGCCAGTTATAATTGGAATAACGGGATTATTGTTAGTTTGTTCCTATAGACATTGCGGATTTATTAAGAAAATATTACAAATTCGCTATACATAATTCGCAATAAAAAAACCGAGCAAGTATCACATTAAAATGCAATCCTCACTCGGCGTTTTTATGCACCCAAAAGGCGCGGACATGTCGAATCTAACTACTGCATTCGGAAGAGATTAGTCAACATCTTCCATGCTATTATTCATAGCAATAATAGCTTTAAGCATACGTAGTGTAAACTCAAGCTCGGCAGGGCCGAGACAAGTCATCAGAGATTGGATCTTTTCTCTATTGGCTTGGATGCTTGGATCTACATCATCACGCACTGTGTGGCCTCTTTTATGAGGACTGATGAAAAGATGATCAATGGGGATACCAAATGCCTTGGTAAGCAGGGAAAGAGTAACGGTAGTGGTCCCGCGCTCGCCTCTTTCAATTAGGCCTAGATGGGATGTAGTTACATTGACCATCTGAGCCAATTCATCGCGAGAAAGGTTGCGAGCTTCACGCTCTAGTCTGATATTGCCGCCTACTATAATATCTAAGCGGTCTTTTTCCAGCTTTCTGTCCATTGTGCTCCACTCCTTATATATGTTTTTTCTTCATGAGAATCAAGCTGATATTATTAATTTAACCTATCAGGGTGATAGAATCAATAGTCGTATATTTTAATTATTTGAGGAATTCTACGAGAAAAATGCCATAATTCAAAAAAAATAATAAGTATTTCATGCTAGTAATTGCTACTCATTCAGCAATATTTTCATTGTCTCTCAATACACTAAGCTCAACACCTCATTAGTGGGCTTATGTACTTGCTCGTAGTCACTTTTACGAATTCACGCAATTTTTTACATGATCATGATTTGGTAACTTCATTTTGGGATATTGCTCTTATTTAAAATGCGTTATGCGGAATTTAGTTTTTACTTCTTTAGCTTATTAGCATTGTGCATGCTAATCACTGCCTTAACCATCTGCAATACAAACACAATCTCCTCTTCGCGCAAACAAGTTATAAGAGACAACGCCTTATCTCGCTTAGACTGTAAAGAAGAACATGCTCCATCTCTGATAGACCCTCCATCCTCTTGAGGAGAGGAAAATAGATAGTCTATTGGTATTCCAAAAGCCTTTGTCAATCTCATCAAGGTTACACAATTTGCGCCGCGCTGCCCCTTTTCTATTAGACCAATATGAGAGGTAGTCACACCTACCATATTGCCAAGCTCTTCACGTGAAAGTCTTCGCGATATCCGCTCTAGGCGTATATTAGCGCCGATGATTTCGTCTATGCGGTCTTTTTCTAATTTGCGATCCATAACTCAAACTCCTTGTTATTATTTGTGAAGGCCAGTAATTTAAATGGCATCCCGTAAGACAACTATTGTAGTATCCATATTGAACCATATATATACATGATTGTCAATAATTCGACACGCAATTTGTTTGAAACTTTGTTCATGGGTATACTTGCCCGTTACGTGTAGCACTGTATTGTTTATGCCTCGTGTGGAACATTTTTAACTATCTTTTCTTTGTGCAAGATTGCTTGCCCCATTCTATTACCCAGTCTATAATTAAATTGGAGGGGCCGTATTGGAATAATATGGTTCAAATAAAACAAAAGGGGAACTATCCATGAAATTCATCACAAAACGGGATAAAAGACAAGTCCCCTTCGACGAAAGCAAAATCACAGCCTGTATAGACAAAGCATTTGCAGCCGCCGGGGGAGATGAAGGCAACAACCGCACCATTCCTATGACTTTAACATTGGAAGTGGTAAAGAAACTGGAGGAAACCTATAACGGTGACACCATTACTGTTGAAAATATTCAAGACATGGTAGAAACCGTATTAATAGAAGGCGGATATGCCAAGGTAGCTAAGGCCTATATCCTATATCGTCAAAAGCGCACAGATATCCGTGAAGCCAGAAGCGAATTAATGGACGCTGTTGCTGATATAGTAAAGGAAACCAACAAGGATAATGCCAATGTTGGCAACTCTCCATCAGCAAAAGTACTGCAAATTTCTGAAGCAGCGTCTAAAAATTACTATTTAAAACGTATGATTCCCCCAGACGAAGCTGAGGCTCATAATAACGGGGATATATATATCCAAGATCTAGGCTGGTATGGCAAAACCCTTACCTGCTTGCAAATCCCTCTTGGCCGTATGCTAAAAGACGGCTTCAATAGCGGCCATGGCACTATCCGCTCCCCTAAAAGCATCCGTTCCGCGGCTGCCCTTGCCGCGATTATCTTGCAATCGAACCAGAATGACATGCATGGCGGGCAAAGTTATGCATACTTTGACAGAGACCTTTCTGTGTATGTAGAAATAGAACGAGGCCGTCAAGAGCGTCTGCTAAGGGGCAACCTTGAAGAGCTTGGCCTAAAAGCCTCTGATGCTGATATACTAGCCTTGGTAGACAAGCAAACATATAACGAGACATTCCAGGCGATGGAAGCCTTCATATATAATCTTAATACAATGCATTCCCGTGCCGGAGCTCAAGTACCTTTCTCCAGCATTAACTTGGGTACAGATACAAGCCCCGGTGGACGCATGATTACAGAAACCTTTCTAAGGGCTTATGAGCGTGGCCTTGGCAAAGGGGAAAGCCCTATGTTCCCTAATCTCTGCTTTAAGCTTAAAGATGGGGTTAACATGGAGCCAGAAGATCCCAACTATGACCTTTTCCGCCTTGCAATGGAAGTTGCCTGTAAGCGCCTTTTCCCGTCATTCTCATTCCTAGATTCGAGCTTTAACAGCGTGTATGGAGACGAAGAAGTGGCCTACATGGGTTGCCGCACCAGGGTAATGGGGAATATTAACGGCCCGGAAGTTACCGATGGACGCGGGAATTTGAGTTTTACTTCGATTAACCTTGTAAGATTAGGCATCCGCTCCGGAAGGGATATGGCTCTATTTTGGAAATATCTAGACGAAACTATGGATTTTGCTGTAAAACAGCTCCATACTCGCTATGATTTGCAAAAAAACCTCCGCGGCAGAGACTTCCCATTCCTTATGGGTCAACATCTTTATATTAATAGCGAAAATATCGGCCCCAGTGACACTATAGAAGAGGCAATAAAACACGGTACCCTAACAATCGGATTTATCGGCCTTGCGGAATGCCTCGTTGCCCTTACCGGTGAACATCATGGACAAAGTCAGGCCAGTCAAGCCCTTGGCATATCTATAGTAAGTCATATGCGTCGCCGCTGTGACGAGGCAAGCAAGAAGCACAGTCTTAACTATTCTCTGCTGGCCACCCCAGCCGAGCAGCTAAGCGGTAAGTTTACAAAAATGGATAGAGATCGATTTGGGGAGCTTCCTGGCGTAACAGACAAAACCTGGTACACCAACTCATTCCATGTACCGGTAGAATATGAAATCACCGCCTTGGACAAGATAGCCATAGAAGGCCCATATCATAAATATTGCAACGCAGGACATATATCATATGTAGAGTTAGAATCTGCCCCTGGCCAAAATATCGAAGCCTACGAGCGGCTAATCCGCGCTATGGCAGAAGCCGATATGGGATACGGCGCGGTCAACTTCCCTGTAGATATATGTAGAGAATGTGGTACAAGCGGCCTATTGAATGAAGACAAGTGTACTAACTGCGGCAGCGATAATATAAGCCGGGTGAGGCGTATTACAGGATATCTCTCTACCCTGGATAGATTCAACGACTACAAACGTGCCGAGGAAGAGAACAGACACAAACACGATGAATAGAATTCGAATTAATTTTTGGACACTATTTACCCCGATACTTTTGAAAAAAGCGATCACAAGTAAAGGCACACAGGTTACATTATGTCCCGATGATTTGGCCATAAGCGATAACAAAAGAGGCATAACATGAGAATTTACGGTTTTTCCAGCGAAAGCTTCGTTGATGGCCCGGGTATACGAGTTGCGCTGTTTGTACAAGGTTGCGACAACGCTTGCCCTCACTGCCACAACCTAGATAGCTGGGATATTGACGGTGGCGAAGAATATACCGTTAGAGAAATAATTAAAAAGATAAAGGATGCAATAGGGCGCACTCATTTGGGGGTGCGCCCTATTAGTCCTTCCGGTGGAGGCAGGAAGGCTCTTAACCGCCAGGTTAGAGGAGTGACATTCTCAGGTGGGGAGCCTTTTTTGCAAGCTCGTGAGTTAGCGATTGTTGCCGAAGCGGTTAAAAGGATGGGGCTAGATATTACCACTTATACAGGTCATACTTATGAAGAGCTGCTAATGCGGGATGATGAGGATGTAAAATCCCTGCTTGATATAACCGATTATCTTATAGATGGCCCGTATATCCATGAGCTTAGGGATATTGGGCTCAAGTTTCGAGGTTCTTCTAATCAAAGGATAATTGATATGAATGAAACTCGCCGTCTTGGAGAAGTTGTTTTATTTGAGTCACAAGCATAAATTTACAATATATTAATGTTTCGTTTATTGCACTCGGCCTTATTGTATGCTACTGTCGTCACAATGCGCGCAGGTCGAGCACACCACTAATTAATAGCGTAGCGGAGGAGATTAAATATGAAGAGAATTATTGCGTTAGTAACAGGAGTGATACTTTTATTGTCAATGTTGGCCGCATGTGGTCAGTCGGAATCAATTGATCAAGCATATGAATCAGAATCAACCGATCAAACACATGAAAATGAAGCATACGAACATACCCCCATTGTGGTAGTAACCACTGCTTTCCCCCAATTTGACTTTGTACGCCAGATTGCAGGGGACAGAGTTGAGCTTACGATGCTGCTGTCTCCGGGGGCGGAAAGCCATTCTTTTGAGCCTACCCCACGGGATATGATTACTATGTATGGAGCTGATTTATTTATCTATGTAGGTGGAGACGGAGAAGTATGGGTTGATCCTGTTCTTGCATCCATAGGCCGTGAAGATATGCGCCGGGTGCGTCTGATTGACTTAGTGGATACGGTTTATCAGGAATTAGTCGAGGGAATGGAAGAAGGGCATCACCACCACCATCATGGACACTCTCATGACCATGACCATGACCATGACCATGACAGCCACGACCATCACCATGATGACTACGATCATGACCATCACGACCACGACCATCACCATGGTGACCACGATCATGACCATAATGACCACGACCATCACCATGGTGACCACGATCATGACCATAATGACCACGACCATCACCATGGTGACCACGATCATGACCATAATGACCACGACCATCACCATGACGACCACGATCATGACCATCACGGCCACGACCATCATCACGAACCCCATCTAGACGAGCATGTATGGACTTCCCCACGCAATGCCATCATAATCGTTCAGGCTCTTACAGATATACTTGCAGAAATGGATCCACACAATGCAGAATATTTCCGCGCAAATGCTATGGCATATATCCAAGATCTTGAGGCGTTAGACCAAAACTTCGCCGATGTAGTAGCCGATGGCGTACGTCAGACAGTAGTTTTTGGCGACCGCTTTCCATTCCGTTATTTCACAGATGCATATAACTTGACCTATTTCGCCGCTTTCCCAGGCTGCGCTAACGACACTTACGCAAGCCCTGCAACTGTTGCTTTTTTAATAGAGCGAGTAAGAGATGAAGAAATCCCTGTAATATTTACAATAGAATTCTCTCAAGGCCTAATTGCTAATGTAATAGCCGAGGCCACCGGAGCGCGCATAATGGAACTTCACTCTGTTCACAATGTAAGCCAAGCAGATTTTAATGCCGGAGTTACCTATCTAGAACTTATGACCCGTAATGTAGAAGTATTAAGGGAGGCGCTTAGCTAATGGCTTTAATTACATGCCGTGACGCAGCTTTTGCCTATGATGGACACACTGTAGTAGATGGCATTAATTTTGAAGTAAACACCGGGGATTACCTATGCATTGTAGGAGAAAACGGCTCCGGCAAGTCCACTCTTATGAAGGGCTTACTTGGCCTGATGAAGCCAAAAATTGGATCCATTCAAACAGGAGATAGTTTAAAACCCAACGAAATCGGCTACCTGCCACAGCAGACCTCTGCCCAAAAAGATTTCCCAGCAAGCTGCTATGAAGTGGTGCTGTCCGGGCGGCTAAACTCCCGTGGTATCATCCCTTTTTATTCCCGCAATGACAGGCAGATCGCAATTGCCAATATGGAAAGGCTAGGAGTTTTAACTCTTAAGCGCAAAAGCTTTCGCGAGCTTTCAGGCGGCCAACAGCAGCGGGTTTTACTGGCTCGTGCCTTATGTGCCACCAGTAAAATGCTACTTTTGGACGAACCGGTAAGCGGCCTAGACCCATTGGCCACAATGGATTTATATGCAACCATTAAATCCTTAAGTGAGGACACAGGCATTACCATAATAATGATATCTCACGATATTCAGGCGGCAGTTTCCTACTCCAGTCATATACTCCACCTGCAAAATAGGCAGATATTTTTTGGCCCAACATCCGACTATGCCGAATCTAACGCAGGCAAACGATTTTTAAGCGGTGAGCAGCATCCCAAGAGGTGTTGTACCTGTACAGGTGTGTAAGAGGGCAGAGCCCTCATTTAAATGGAGGGGTTACATGGTTGAACGAATCAGTTTTATGCTGTCATTTTCCTTTATGCAACGAGCCCTTATTGTGGGGCTTGTTGTGAGTGTGTGTGCATCTTTACTTGGGGTTAGCCTTGTGCTTAAGCGCTATGCGATGATTGGCACAGGGCTTAGCCATGTGGGTTATGCTGCGTTGGTTGGGGCTACTGCCCTTGGATTTGCGCCTTTGGCGGTTTCTATGCCTGTGGTTGTGGGCGCAGCATTTCTTCTTCTTCGCCTTAACGAAAACAGCAAAATCAAAGGAGATAGTGCCATTGCCCTCATCTCTGCCAGTAGTTTTGCTGTTGGCGTAATAATTGTAAGCCAGACTACGGGGCTTAATACCCATGTATGTAATGCCATGTTTGGCTCCATACTTGCTATGACTCGAATGGATTTAATGCTTAGTGTTGGGCTAAGTATCGCGGTTATTGTGATGTTTGTTTTATTTTATAAGCAGATTTTTGCTGTCACATATGACGAGACTTTTGCTCTGGCCACAGGTACCCGCGCCAATGCATATAAATCACTTATTGCTTTTCTTACTGCTGTAACGGTAGTACTTGGTATGCGCATGATGGGGGCTCTTCTTATTGCCAGTCTTATAATTTTCCCGGCTATTACGGCTATGCGGCTATGCAAGAGCTTCCTTTCTGTGGTAATAGTATCGGTTATTGTTGCTGTATTTTGCTTCTTTGTTGGGATGATGATTTCTTTCGAACTGGATTGGCCTACTGGGGCCAGCGTTGTTAGTGTTAATTTGGTGTTGTTTATAATTTTTAGTGCCGCCCAGTTTATTAAAAACCGTGTAGGCGTCGCATGATACGGGTTTCAATAAAAATTTATTTGGAATCCGCGTGAGGTGATTATTGTGAAAAAAATGCGTTTTTTTATTGTGATTCTTTCATTGGTGTTTGTATTTTCCTTGATGTCAGGATGCTCCGGCCCTGATGATGTGGAGGAAATTACGGATCGATTCTTTGTGCGGCAGGTGGAGAATATTTTAATGAACCTTGACAGCTTTACAGGCCGAACTATCCGAATGGAAGGCATGTTCTTTAGTTGGAATGATGGGGCTAATGAGTATTATTTTGTGCTGCGTCACCTAGATGACTGTTGTGGCGGCGGAGGTAGTGTGGGGTTTGAAATTTATCTTGGGGATGGTTTTGAACCTTTTGATGATGATACTTGGGTTACTATTACTGGGGTGCTGGATGTAAAAGATGGATGGCAGGCTAATAATCCGGTTTTGGTTATTACTTCTATACGGCAGACTGCTCGTGGGCAGGAGTTTGTTACTGTTTAGGAGCATTAGGAAAAGACCTTGGGACTCCGTCCCTCTTTTGCCTCGCTTTTTGTAAAAAGCGAGCAGAGGCTTAGAGACAGAGTCTCCACGGTCTTAACGAGACAGTTCCTTGCTTGATTAATTATGGTTGTTGTTTGTTTATTTTTTTGCCTACGGCCATTAGATTACGGGTATACCCTGTAGTTCTGGAATGGATTCTGTTAGCTCTATGCATTTTAGTAGGCGGGTGGATTCTTTTTCGTCTGTTGGAAGAGTGTAGTCTCCAAAGGCGTGGGCTATGCCTTCTACTGATATTAGATCTATGTTCCCAAAGCCTTGGGAGGATAGCTCCTCTTTTATTCCATCGGGGGTGTGGAAGTAGGAATGGGGGAAACTGAATCCTTCGCACATTCCGGTTTTAAGTATTCTTTCTAAGGTATCTATATCGTAGCGGTGGAATATGTTCCATATCCATGCTCTCGTTTTCATATGGTAGCTCCCTTGCATCAGCGCAGGTGTATGATGCAAGATTTATATTATTGGCTTTGCTTTTGTGTTTTGCTATATCTATGTGCTTTGGGGATAAGTCCAATAAATGAATCTTATGTCCTTTTTCAGCTAACCAGAAGGAATAGGGGCCGGTTCCGCCGCCAATATCGGCTATTTCCATATTGTCGTGGAAGAGATAACGGGAGATTATATCCTTTGACCTAGCGAACTCCTTTGTTTGGGTTTCAAGTCTCACATCTTCGTTCATTTTATCATAGAATTCTTTTACCCTTTCATTATCCTCCAGTTTGAATATTTCGTCTCTTGGCATTAGAAGGGTATCAATGCTGCAATCTAATGTCTTTGCCAGAGCCGGAAGCAATGCCGCTTCTGGCAGGCATTTGCCATTTTCCCATTTAGATACCGCCTGAGGAGAGACATCTAAAATCTCTGCAAGTTTTTCACCTGTAAAGCCCTTCTCTTTTCTTAGAAGGGCTATTTGCTTGCCTATTTTTATCAATTCAACCATGATAACCTCCTTCTGTTTTCCTGATTATATTTCGAAGGAGTAATCTAATCCATACATCATGGTTTAATAAAATTCTGGCTTCTCAACCTTAGGTTAAGATAAATTTTCCTCAAAACCCTGTGGGTGTGGAATCCGGCCGTTCCAAAGCTGCCCAATTGCGCACAGGAATAAGCGCAATCCAGCGCTCGTGAATATCGTCTGGGTCCATTTCAAAGGTATAAGAGTTGGATGCCGCTTGAATATATAAATAGTACCATACATCTGTATTTGTGTTATCTGGCCATGTTTGCATATCGGGCAGCATATCAGCCGCGGACTGTGGCAAGCGGTTGAAAATCCGGTTGATTATCGCTGCTGTTTCTGCACGGGTAATCGGGCGGTCTGGATTGAATACACCGCCTAGCCCTTGAGGGCCTTGCACCCAATTATACATTGCTGCCGTATTGATATACGCGCTTGCCCAGTGCCCGCGGATGTCACTAAATAGGTCTTCTCCTACATATGAAACATCAGCCGTATTCATAAAACGCACAACAGCCGCAACCAGCTCCGCCCGTGTAATGGGTTGGTTTGGCTTAAATGTTCCATCTGGCCTGCCCATAAATATACCGAGCTGTGTGGTAGTAGAAACTGCATTGTTAAACCAATTTTCAATCGTTATGTCGGGATATGGGTTTGATTGACTCCAGTTGGCTGTACGCAAATCATCGCTGATTAACCGGAATAAGATGGTTGCTACCTCAGCACGTGCGATATCGGCATTAGGGCGAATATGCCCTTCAGAACCGATCAGGTATGCATGCCGATACGGGACGTCATCTTGAGGTAATGGAAGCGGTGGTGGTAGCGGTTGCAGATAAGGAGGCGGTGACGGTGTGGAAGAAGGCGGAGGCGATTGTTGGGATGAGGGAGATGAGGGTGGCGGTGAAGTATACGGTGACGATGGTTGTGAGGGCGGTTGTGGCGATGGTAGAGAAGGCGGCGGTGATGGCGCTGGCGGAGACGGCGCCGGCGATGGTGATGGTGATGGCAACGGCGAAATAGGCGTTTCGCCAGCATAATTAATATCAAAATTGTTTATAGGGTTTAAATATATGCCTGACATCCAGATGCTGCTGGATGCATATTGAATATTTGGGTAGTCCTCATCTGCGTTTTCTGGCGGCTGATAGGCAGACAGGGCACTGTTTTGGCTTAGTACAACCGTGCTCGCTGTCGTCAGGTTATTGTAGTCCATCGTATATATACCGCCACCGCTTCCTTCCCCATCTTGAGCGTGGTTATCGATAATAGAACTTAAACCTGTAATGTTTAGCGCGGCATTATCAGCAACATAGATACCGCCGCCTTGCTCTGCCGTATTACCGCTGATTTTAGTATCGTTTACAGTAAAGAATGCATCTTGCTCAACATAGATACCGCCACCTTGTTCTGCCATATTGCCGCTGATTTCTCCACTATATACAGCAGATATGAAAGGAAAGCTTGAGAAAAATTCATCATAAATACCGCCGCCGAATGCTGCGGTATTGTTAGTAATTTTGCCATCATACATAGTAAATTGGCCACCATGAGTCGCTATGCCGCCCCCCAGTGGGGCAAAATTGCCACTAAATTCTCCACCGTGCATGTTCAAAATTCCATCCGCATCAAGAATAATGCCGCCGCCATACGAGTCCACCACGGTATTATTGTTGATTTTACCGTTCCACATATCAAATGTTGCATGCACCAAATAGACACCACCGCCATGGGAAGTTGCTATATTTCCAGATATTTCACCGCCAGACATACTAAATGACCCGATGTCAGTAAAAAATACGCCGCCGCCTGTGTCAGCCGTATTGCCACTGATCACACCGCCATACATCTCGAAATTACCCGGTGCGGCAAGTACGCCTCCGCCTGTATTAGCTGTGTTGCCACTGATCTCACCACCATACATCTCAAAAGTACCGTTCATGATATATACACCGCCGCCGCTATCTCCATAGGTAACAAAGCCGCTAACACTACCATCATTTAGCATCAGCCTGGCATTATCACTCACCAAAATACCGCGAAGATTTGTCGCGCCAGATGGGGCTTCTATACGCACGCCATTAATCGTTAAGCTAGCGCCCGCCTCAACAGTTATAAAGCTTCCACTTTCAATAGTATTTGCCCTGCTTAGGATGAAATTTCCCACTAATGTCACGTCGGCACCTGCTGGTATTGCAAGGTTAGCCCCGCTGATATTGATATTTGTCCCTAATGTAATGACAGCGGCACCCGCACTGATTTCAGCGATAAGCTCGGTTTCATTCATTACAACCGAAAGCGAAGCGGGGGAAACGGACAGCCCTGGGCTTTGCTCCAGATATTTAAACAGAGTATCTTCAGGCTTATATCCCTTCGCCGTTTCGCCATTCTCGTTCATCTTTGGCAATTCAGCTACATCGCCTGGGATAATGCTTTCTTCTGGTATGGATTGTGCAAGTGTGGCAAGTGGCATAAAGCTGATCATCACACAGATGATGAACAATAGCAGGCTGATACTGCACTTTTGTCCCGCCCTTTGATTTATTTTTCTTTTTAATATTGAGCTCATCCTTTATTCATATCTCCTTCATCTGCGGAATAAATAGGTTGGATTGCCGATTTCTCTTAACTTCATGATGATATATAAATAACTTTCCCATATTATTTAGAAAAATTCATTATCCTATTTGCCGAGCACTAAATACAGAAAGCCCTCCTTGAGCCTATCAAATCTCAGGGAGGGCTTTCCTTCTTCGAAAAAGGAGATATCAAAAAATAGTAATAATCAGGTTAAAGTCAAAATTATTGACATCGCCAGCAACATATCTCCTATAATCACAGCTTCTTTGTTTGACGTGCACTATTTAACAGTTTATAATTTCGTCGCAATTTGATAGAACATTATTATAATGACACAGAAGGAGGATATTAAATGAAAAAGAAATTTGCAAGCCTACTCTTGGTATTTGTCTTTGCTTTAAGCGTATTCATAACAGCTCCAGCATCAAGTCGCGACTGTGAAATGGAAGGTGAAATTTTAATTCAGTTACCAGGGCATATTGGTACATTCGAGTTTGCCCCTATACATTTTCCTGATCGCTAATAATTTTGTAATTCATCTTAATGTTGCATCCTTAGCCACCAGGGAATAATGGGAACTGTCGTAGCATTATCCATCACCAACCACTACCCATTATAAACCATTTCTATGAAACAAAAAAACAGCCCCCTTGAACAATTTCCATCCAGAGGGGCTGTTTCCATGCAGCATTAATCTTTAGTCAATGCCTTTTGAAACGCCTCAAAACTCGGTAGTTTTTCACCTTCAACGTTAGCTGCTTTAACGATGACATCATACGCCTCTTCAACTGTTTTTACTCACCCAACATATTCCGCGAGCAATGTCAATATCACTTTAGTCTCATATACCGCCGTAACGGATTTCCTTCCTATTTATCACCCTCATGGGCTACTGCTGCCCCCTCAATCTTAGTCGACTTCTTAGCCTTCCTCCAAGCCACTAACTGCCGCACATAGTAAATAATATTAGAAGAAATAGTCAAACAAGCAATAATTACAGCAATAGCGTTTCCAAAATACGCGTGATTGATAATGTTAAATGCCC
Source organism: Defluviitaleaceae bacterium (assembly GCA_009780185.1). Classification (GTDB taxonomy): domain Bacteria; phylum Bacillota; class Clostridia; order Lachnospirales; family WQUN01; genus WRAN01. The sequence continues at coordinate 40,653 of WRAN01000012.1, forward strand.
TATTAGCCACAAAACTTACACGCATCAAGTCAGTACCGGTTATTACATTGCCAACGATAAGCCCGATAAGGGTTAGGCATATCGCCCATTCAACCCAAACACCTGAAACGTCCACCTGAATAACATGTACAAGTATAACTGTTGACGCAACGGTAGCGGTAATAAACACTGCCCCAAAGAAATACCAGACCCAGCGCGCAACAGCCCTATTTTTAAGCACACGCCATTCAAGATAACAAAATACATAATTTCTTATGGATGCCAGCATAAACAGTACCGTCAACGTCCAGTTACTAAGGAAAGCGGCGGACACAGCAAGGAATGTAGTCCCTAGCCCCAAAAGCAACATCATCTTTAACTTGTCTTTTATCTGGAAAGACCAAAACATAACGATAAGAGACAAAAACGCAAAGAACTGACTTACCCACCATACAGGTTGATAGATATGGTGATTAACAATTTCATTAAACGCTGTAGTAAAAAACTCTGCCATAATTATACGCTCCAACTATGATTTATTTTTATTTATCAAACTACACATTATACCGATTCCAATTAAAATCCTATCTGCCTATCGCGGCAAAATCGGTATTAGCACATCGCTACAGGATTCTACTCAACACATACTGCATCTATCTCAACAGCAGCACCCCTGGGCAGAGCACATACCTGGTAGCAAATCCTAGCAGGTGGGCTACCTGAAAAATAACTTCCATACACTTCATTCATTGCCGCAAAATCTGCCATATCTGTAAGTAAGATGGTAGCCTTTAGTACATTTTCAAGGCTGCTTCCGGCGGCTTCAATGATTGCTTTAAGATTATTCATCACAAGCCTAGTCTGCGCCTTTATATCTCCTTGCTCCATTTCCCCTGTTTCCGGGCACATAGGCAGCTGCCCAGATACATACAGCACGCCGCCGTGGACCTTGGCTTGGGAGTATGGGCCAATGGCAGCAGGGGCGTTCTTGGTTGCTACGGTTGTTACGCTCATATATTCATCTCCTCAGTATTGTTGAAGGTATAGTATCATAAGTTATACCCCTTTATAAACCCCAATTATTAAGTCACGATGAGTTGCCTGGTCTAGCCTGTGGGCAAAATCTGTTTCCACTACTGTAAGCCCATGTTTTTCAAATAATTCTTCCATCTGCTTCCGGCCAATCAAGAATAAATTCCACGCCAGCACCATTACACCACCAAATTTTAGCACCTTAATCCATCCTGGCATAGCCTCTTGTAAAAGCCCCATTGCGTTGCGGGTAAGCCCCGCTTCTTGGGGCTTTGTCTTTGCCCCATGCAAAACCCCATAAGGCAAATCTGCAAGTACTGCATTAAAGAAATTTTTCTTGTAAAAATACCCTACATGGCGGGTATCCCCGGCAATCATTTCATATAGGCATATGTTTTTATCCTTTTGCTCCTCTTTGCTTCTAGCCATCTCAACTTGGTAGCGAACAGCTGAAAATTTCTTTCCAGAGACATCAATACCACCTGTTTTTTCTGTATGGCTACTGTGTTTGTATCTGGCCAGTTCAAGATACTTCTTTATATATGTGAATGATTCATAAGCGGGCTTTGGTTCAATTTCCACGCCATACACATCCATACCGCGTACTAATCCTTCATATAGAGTTGTACCTTTTCCGGCCATTGGGTCCAATAGTTTGATTTTCTCGTCTGGGCAATAAGCTAAGGCCAAGTTAAGCATCAACCTGGTGAAAAGCTCATTAGTCTTTCCAGAATATTTAAGTATCGCGCTGATATCCTCGTCTATATAATAATCGGTATCCTTTATAACAGGCGCAAGCAGCCTGCCCTGCAATTCAAATATCGCATGTGTAAATGATAAACGAGACAACATACGAATATCTAGCTCTTTACAATCAAACAAAATATAAGGCACACCACCGATATCCTCTTCCCGGATATTCCTCCACGACCCACCCATAAAGGCCAGCTCACGGGCAGCAATACCTCCTGATTCATTTAAATACACCCGCTTATGCCTAGGGCTTTGCATTATTCCATATGTTGTCATATACTTCTCTCCTTAATATCTCTTTGATTCTATTATAATACATGAAAGGGTGGCCAGGCCATGAAAATCCAAGCCTCAGCAGAAGATTATCTCGAATCCATTCTTGTACTCACACAAAAAAAGGGCCGTGTCCGCTCTGTAGACATAGCCCAGCACATGGGCTTTTCTAAACCCACAGTAAGTATAATAATGAAGCAGTTTAAAGAAAACGGCTATATAGAAATCGCCTCAGACCGCACAATAACCCTAACAGAAAAGGGTGCCGCCATAGCCGCCAAAACCTATGAGTACCATATGCTTTTTGCTAACTTCCTGATGGACATAGGTGTAGACGAAGAAACCGCCTACGCTGATGCATGCAAAATAGAGCACAGCATATCCGAAACCAGTTTCGAAAAGTTTAAAGAATTTTATAAGGGCTATAAACCCTAGGGCAACCTGGAGTTTATGGCCTCTTTTATTTCTTGTGGGTTTTCCGGATAGATATTGATATCAAACTCCGCGCCTAAAATCCCTACAAGCAAAGCCCCCTGCTTTGCCTCCACAGATTTTATCTGACTATACATCAAAGAAAATGGTCGCAAATCCGACGTATTTATCCCAATCCCGGGGGGGACTCCCGTCCCGGCAATGCCCTCATTGTACACATTAATCTCTGTTTTTGCCATCCGCAAAACTACCAGTAACGCAGCACCAACCAAGGCAACGGCTACTACCACGCCAATAGCAATAAACACATAAAACCAAAATGTCCTGCCAAAACCTTGAAACCCCAAAAGCCCTGCCACCCCAACAGGCCGATATCCAAACCGGCTGGCAAGAAAATACCCCAGCCCAATAGGCACCACCATAAGCGCCAGCAGAATCATATAAAAATTCACGGACTTTACCAGATGCCTGCCGCTACCCGACGCAACGAGACTACCAAATGCGTTATTATCCTCGGTCATTTGTACCCTCTCCCCTACTCCCCCGCATTTCTACAAGGAATGTACCATATAAGCCATTACAAGCAAAGCCTTTTATGATATATTCTTTCCATAACAATAAAGATGGAGGCCCGTATGCGTAAAACAAAAATCCTAGCCACATTAGGCCCAGCAATAAAAGATTTAGCAACAATGAAAAAAATGATTGAAAACGGAATGGATGCCGCAAGAGTAAACTTTTCTCACGGTACTACTGAAAGCCGCACAAAGATAATCAACATGCTAAAAAAAGCCCGCAAAGAAATGGATAAACCTATCCCCCTAGTGCTAGACACCAAAGGCCCTGAAATCCGTGTCAAAACCTTTGAGCAAGATAAAATCTACCTGGAGCAAGGCGCGGAGTTTACCTTAACCACCCGGGATGTGCCAGGTACCCAAGATATTGTATCCGTAACCTATGAAGACCTGCCAAAAGACTTACAGGTAGGCAGCCGCGTTCTTATAGACGACGGCCTATTAGAGTTAAAAGTAACCAGTCTAACCAAAACCGATGTCAAATGCGTTCTTATAAACTCCGGGTTCATATCCTCTCGCAAAGGGGTAAACATCCCCGATGTATTTGTAAACCTGCCATCCCTTACAGAACAAGATATAGAAGATATAAAGTTTGGCATAAAAATGGAGTTCGATTTTATAGCTGCATCCTTTGTGCGCACCGCCGCAGATATCCTTAACATAAAGAAAGTACTGGAAGACAACGGCGGCAGTCATATCCATATCATAGCTAAAATAGAATCCCGTGAAGGGGTAGACAATATAGACAGCATACTAGAGGTAGCCGATGGCATAATGGTGGCCCGAGGTGACCTGGGTGTAGAAATCCCGCCGGAAGAAGTGCCCATGGTACAAAAAAACCTAATCCGCAGCTGTAACCAAATAGGCAAGCCTGTAATCACAGCCACCCATATGCTAGAAAGCATGATATCAAACCCGCGCCCCACCCGCGCAGAAGCCAACGATGTAGCCAACGCAATATTCGACGGCACAGATATAATTATGCTATCTGGCGAAACCGCAAGCGGCCAATACCCGGTAGAAAGCATTGCCATGATGGCCCGCATAGCCACAGAAGTAGAAGGCAATATAGATTACAGTCACATCTTACACAGCAATTTCAAACGCAATATCACCAACGCAATGTCTGTTGCCGCAGTAACGACGGCAGAAGAATTGGGAGCCGCCTGCATAGTCCCAATAACAGACTCCGGCTTTGCATCCAGAATGGTATCCCGCTGCCGCCCATCTTGCCCAATCTTGTCCATCACCTCAGACGCCTGTGTATGCCGCCAGTTAAATCTAAGCTGGGGCTGTATGCCGGTACTAAGCACCGCCCCAATAATAGGCGACAGCGAAGTATTTGATATAGCGGAAGAACTGGCAATGAAAACAAAGTTGGCCAAAGCAGGGGAAACCATCGTATCCGTAGCCGGGGTTCCGGTAGGAATAGCAGGTACAACCAACACAATGAAGGTGCGTACTGTAGGCAATGTATTGGCCCAAGGTAAAGGCAATAAACGAGGAGTAATACAAGGCATAACGAGGGTATTTAAATCCACAGAAGTAAACGAGCGCCCCTTTTTCGAGCAAGGGGACATAATCATATGTACTAAAACCAACGATAAAATGATGGAATATATCAAAAAAGCCGCAGCCATAGTAATAGGCTCATGGGAGCATATGGACACAAGCCACGCGGAAACCGTGGCAAAAGCATTGGATATCCCGCTGTTAAAAGTAGATGTGCGAGCAGTAGATTTTGTAGCTCCCGGGCTTGCTGTGACGGTAGATACTGATGAAGGCCTGCTAATTAACGGATATAAGTAAACGAGACTTGCAAAAGAGCTCTAGGAATAACAAATAATGAGACAGAGATCACCTGCTTATAAGATTTTTTACATCTTTTAAGTAGGTGATTTTTCATTTGGCTACCATTTATTTCCCGCGCTATTTGTTATCAAATCAGACAATCCAAGTCATGCAAATATGGATATTTAACCCATACATGCAGGGCTTTTTTATTTAACCCCAACTTGAAAAACTATGAAATATCATTTTGGCCAATCGTCATTTCCCAACGGAAACTATAGCATATTAGCTGATTTAATGACGAAAATAATATGTAAAATATTCCACCTAAAGTGTAAAATGACCATTGACGCATAGATTTTACTGGTTATAATGCACATATTTAACGAATCATTTTATGCCGCGCTAAAAGATGTTGGAAAAACATAGCTTTTCTTGGGCATTTCAGAAATATCTAGATATTTAAAGGCGAAATATGTAAGGGGGTGATATTGCAAAATCCTAGGAAATAAAAAAAAATGATTTTCAGAAGGGGGTGTACGGAAACTTGTTATGCTTCATCCATTTACTAATTGCTCATATGTTTGTTATCTATTGAGATAGAGAAAGGAGCCTAACGTGAAGAGAAAGCAATTAACGAGACGCTTATTGAGTTTTATTGTGGCATTCATAATGACATTTTCATCTTTAATCGCCGCATTGCCGGTGTCAGTATTTGCGCATAGTGCCGAAGAACCTCTTGGGCACTACCAAGATATAGACCTGGAGGATGAATGGTCAGATGAAGAAAATACGGACGAAACCGAAGACGAATATAATGACGATTATCCTGACTATAACCCTGATGAAAACGACGATGAATATATCTATGGCCCAGAGACTCCAGAAATTATGCCATTACCATTGGGATACGAAATTATGCTTTACTCATATCCGACGTTTATGGATTATGCCGTTTTCGACATGCTCGACCTTAGAGGGATTGAGATTCGCATAAGTAATGGCATGGGGATGACAGTACTATCCTACAGTGACATCACCCCCGAAATGATTTCATGGGAGAATGAGCGCGACTTAAATTACAGGGCCGACTTTATTGCAAATCAAGCCCTTAATAAGACATACCGGACACTTATTATCACACCCGTTGAAGGGGCATATGTAACGATAGACCTGCCTGTTCAGCGCTATGCGTTCAGAGAAGGTGTTATGTTTGTCATCCACCTTGCGCCGGGCAACCCGGTTAATGGTGGTATTGGAGAAATTCGCCGCAATCCCGCAACCACCGGGGACGCAGCGGTACAACACCATGTGTTCGGCAATATAACCACCCCAACTTTACTTGGAGAAGACGGCAAGCTTCTTCCAGGCGTTGATGCCAACGCTGTTTTTGAAATTGTCCACAACCGTGGCAATCAAGTGGGTTACGGAATTCGCTCTGTTTCCCGCAATACAATGATTGACACTTCTTGGGATAATCCTGGCTGGGCTTCTTGGGTCTGGGCAGACACTGGGCGCAGCCAAGGGCCAGAAACCATTAACAACGCTTTCATCTGGCGCATCATCCGCCTTCCCAACGGATTTTATTCCATTCAGTATGTAGATCGTGACGACCGGGTAGAGCAGTTTGAGGGCCCGCGTACCATGAGCGCTAATGCTATTGCGCCTAGCCTTGAGCCAGGGACCAATACCACAAGCAGAGTTCATGTAAATCGCGTTAATCTCAGCAACCCAAGCTGGTGGCAAAATCCCAACCTATGGTTCACTCTTGTTATGGGCGAGCCTTATGACGTGGAAGCAGAGGTTATCTCTATCGGAGACATTGAACTGACTGACGGCGACCTTTATGTCGGCAGTGTGCTTACCGCCGGAGCAGTCACTTTCAATATCCCCGGCAACCCCGTTACCAATATCAATTGGCAATGGTACCGCGGCGAATCAGAATATGGACCATGGACAGCAATCGATGGGGCAACTGCCAACAATTATGCCTTGTCAAATGCGGATGATAGCAAGTGGATTAGAGCTGGCGTTCATCCAGGCGGATATATAATTGGCGCATCTGCTTTCAGCAATCCTGTAGGGCCTGTCGGCAGCCCTGAGTTTGTACTTCATTCCGCTGATATATTAAGTATTCGCATGATTGAAATGGGTTGGATTGACATACGGTGGAGAAATCGCATGGCGTTTGACACCACGATAAGCCACGAACAAAACGCGATTAGAAGACCTGAAAACTTCCGCCTTACAATCGATGGCGTAGAAGTGGGCATAGAAATTGCCATGTACTACGAGTTCCCAATTGCCAACCCACACACTTTTATGAGCAGTATCAGGGTAGAAAATTGGCAATACTGGTGGGATAAATTTGAGATTAATCAAATCAACCACCCAAACAGCAGTACTCCGCTTTTCTATGACTGGCTTAACTACGATATCAACAATGACCCACTTGGAATCTTTGAGTGGTGCGACATAGACGGGATGTTCACATTCACAGGGAAAGCCGTTCCGTTTGACGTACAATTGCAAGTACTTGCGCCATTACCACGACACGCAAGCGCAGGCGGCGGGACAATTACGACAATGGATGTAGTCTATGACGTTCTGTATATACCGTACTATCAATTTATCGCTCCTATATACAGCTCTGTTTCACATCCTTATTCCCCTTATTCGGATATATATATCCGTATTGCCGGGACCATGTCCAGGACAAACGCCCTTGCAAACGCTGAAAGAGCCAGAATCATGCTGGTTCATACCCTTTACTATGACGATGTGGAATCTGACTTCCTCAACGGAATAATCACACAGTCATTGCAAAGACATGGGTTTAACAAAATCCTCACCGGCTCCGGGGAAAATGCTGTGTTTACACCGGAGTTTAGAGGCCGGACATTTGGCAGCTCACCTGCCGCCGGATATGGAGGGCGCAATAATTTCACAAACGCCGCAGGCGGAATGATGAGTGTAAACGTGTTTAACCACGAAGTAGGTCACGCAGTTGACGGTTTTGCAATTATGTATCTTGCCGATAACGCAACAGACCCAGAAATTCGCGAGTTCTTCAACGACATTAGAAGACGGCTTGCTTTCTACTTTGCTGAAATACAAGAGCAAGATTGGTTCAATCCAGGTTTTGGAGGAACTTTCCGCAATAATAGAGGTGAAATGTTTGCCGGACTCTTCGAAATTTGGTTTAACACCAGAACCCAAAACAACGCTCAGCCTACAGGCCGCTTGGCACTGCAAGGTTACCATCCGGAATTATACCAATTGGCATCATCATTCCTAGTTTCACAAGATTTTCCACACATCCCCGGATGGAACCGCCCAGCACCTAGTACTTTCCGCGGACAGCGCACTCCTAGGGCATTTGTACCCAACAGAGGAGCGGCTCACGACCTGACAACCATCCGCTATCAATTTGGGTCTATGTGGGAAGTTGAGCCTACGGCAGTCGGGCAGCTGGGCATACCAACCGCGTTCAACTCTCCCGCTCACAGGGCACCCACACCAGGGGCGCGCCCATACAGCGGAGGACAATATTTCAAAATCCTAGACAGCGTACGATACCAGTGGTGGACCGGCAGTATGTACGGCACACAACTAAACACATGGTTTGATTGGTCAGCTGGTACAGCCGCACCAATGCGCGGCACCTTCATAGTCACCCCGCATGAATTTAGAATGCCTGATGGTTCTTACAAAACCGTCTACAGCATTACTGCATCAGGCGACGATTTTGGCGCCGATGGCGGGCCTTTTGACCATAGATTTGGCAATGACCTTCATAATCTACCAGGTGTATTCGCTAACCAGGACGGCTCTGGCCGCCATTACGGAGGCAGCTCTTTTGGCATAACCAACCCAAGCTTAGTGGATGTACCCGAACCCCGTCCGGTTGTAAGAGGTATGCCACATAACCCATCAGACCCATACCAACTTTGGTACTTTGTAGGCATACAAGGCCGATATATGCAAATAGCCAATTTGGGAATGAATCTTAGGGGCCACCAAATGGTAATATCCACCCGCGACGGTTATGCACCATGGAGCGGCGGCACCTATTATCTCGAGCCATGGCAGATGAATCCCGAACCCGGCGCAATAATGCAGATCGTGCAAATGCGCCCGACTCCCGCTGCGGCTGGACAAAATACTCGCCTGACTCACTTTAGATACAATGTTATCCCCGGAGTCCGCTATGACTCAATAATGGAAGATGTCTGGATCGATGCAGATGAAAATGCTATTTGGATCAGATGGACAGACATCGTAGCGACACAAGATTTATCCATAGTAAGCTATGTCAATAACTTCCGTGTTGCACAAGCCGGCAACTATATAGAGCTTATACATGGGCATACATTAGGCAATATCACAAAGCTTTATATGGCAGAGCCTGCAACAGCAGGGCTACTGGGGGGAGCAGGACTTAACATCCAATTTACAGGCATAGCCTGGACGATAGACAACCTACCCCTTAATAACCAAAGAACTTTCAACTTCCGCGGCGAAAACTGGCCCGCGCCTTCAGACGAATGGGATACCCTTAACGAAAGAGTAGCATATGCGCAAGGCCTTCTTAATCTCCCAACGGAAGTAAGCGCGGATGGAACAGACGTACGCGATACCACTTACTGGGTAACCCGTCTGGTAATGGATTCTCTACTAAACGTGGTATCAACTGCTAGGGCAACTCTTCACCCAGCACTTAACGCATCCTCTGTGACAACGGCTGATATCGTAAATGCAACAGATGCCCTTAATGCTGCAATCAGCCAGTTTAGCACGGCAAGAGTGCTTGGCAACACCGAGCCTGGAGGCGGACACCCAGAACTAATTGAGGAACTTTCCGAGCTAATGGCCTATCTTCAAGATTTGGTCGATGACACTTATGTAAGCGAAGATGGAATGGATGTACTCGCGACAGAGTTCTGGGTAACACAAGAAGTGATGGATGATATCGAAGACGCAATGTACACAGCCGAAGGCATAGTTGCCGCCCCTCCAGAGAACGCAGCTATCATCCAAGCGGCGATAGATGACATTAACGACGCGATTGACCTCATAATGGACGAAAGCAGATGGGGACGGGAAAAAATTACTTTCCTGCCACCAGGAAGCCTTGGCGGTGTAATCGGCAATACATTTGTACGCGATTATGACCCCAACGCCCGCTGGAGCCTCTATCATAGCATCGTCACAGAACACTTCATAATCTTCTGGGAAAACACCGGAACATGGACAAATGGCGGCCCAAGCACCGCGCAATACACCGGAGTTGACTCAACCAACACATTCCTTCCAATGGCAGAAATAGCCGAAGCCCATGACAGAATTTTCGAGTTTATCCGCGACGATATCGGCTGGGCTAACCCAGAAAGAGCTAACCCAAGAAGAGGTGACCCCGATAACCGTCACCGCTGGGATACCCATAGAATGATTTCCTTCATCGACTATAGAAATGCATGGCACGCCAGCGGCGGAACAACAGGCTCAGGCGATAACCGCATAGGTACCATTTGGCAAAGCTTAGTCCCATCGCGCCCATCCCGTTATTGGCCCGGCTCTACTACAACTATTGAACCGTATCGCTTCCCGACATTTGTACACGAAATAGGCCACGCTTTCCAAGCAATGAGCCGTATAGAGTATCCCACCAACGTAACCAATAACGCAGGGCCAGGCGCAGTTGGCTCTCTTGGAGAAATTCAATCCCAACACAAAGTATGGCAAATGTATCCGGGATGGTTCTACATGGAACATCACGGGCAACTGTTCATGAACAACACTCATAGGGGATTCTTGCACCAAACAGTGCAGTGGTCAGCCCCAATGTTGTTTGAGTACTGGACATACCTGCACGGATCAACAATTGCCGGACGCTTGAATCGCCAAGGCGTGCCAAGTCTCCCGCAAGATATTGTGGCAGCGTATATCCGCTACACAGGTATTACTCAAGAACAATTCAACGACGAAGTATTTGACGCCAGCAGAAGATTTGTAACATGGGATATGCCCCGTATAAGGGACGTCAACGCGCCATTCGCAAACTCCGACCAATTCGCGACCGCCCTTACCACAGACGGACGCGACGGCTGGCACAGAATTTCCGAAATGCGCGCCCCCAACAGCTACGGCTTTAACGCAATCCGTTTAGACGTACCCGAAAGCGGAACGATTGTCAACCTGGAGTTCCAAGGCCTTGGACATCCTGACTTTGCAATAACTGCCGCAAGAAGGCAGCTTGCCGGATGGAGATATGGCTTTGTGGCAATGACATCAGATGGCACACGCGTATATGGCCCAATGAACTCCGCCTCCTACGCAAACCCGACGGGCAGCACCAGCTTTACCATCCCTGCCAATACTGAGTACCTGTGGCTTATAGTAACAGGCGCGCCAACACAGCATTGGAATGGCGCAATCGGACACGGCACGGAAAACTGGGGTTATGAAATAAGGTTAGAAAACGCCGCTTTCCATAACACTGTTGCCATTACCTTTGTCGGAACCGATTTCAGAATGCTTGACAATTCCATTGCCGCAGCGCAAGCCAGAGTTGAATCAAACTACCTCCCCCACAGATGGGAAGTAATGCAAATAGCGCTTACCGCCGCACTAGAAATCCGCGATCTTGGCGCGGACGCCGAGCAGGCAGATGTAAACACAGCCAGCAGCAATCTAATCATTGCAATCTTTGGCCTAACAGGAATACAGCCACAGGAAGTTGCTTCCACGCTTAGCGTACCCGCAGCGGTCAACGCCGCAAACGGAAACCTTGCCCGTGTTGAACACGGCGGCACATTAAGTCTAAGCCATGTACACGGCTGGGGAGCTAACAATCAAGCCTTCCATGATTCACAGACTGCGGTTTTGCGCAACGGCAACTTAGCTACAGGCCACTGGCACACCCACAATGCGCAAAATACTAATCCAAACCTGTTCAACAATGACCCAACAGCCCGCCACACCCTTACAATGACATGGCCACATCCCGTAACAATTAACAGTACAAGAATCAGATGGTGGAATGATGTCGTAGCAGGGACAACAACCGGCGTAGCACCTCCGGGAGCCGATACCTTTGTAGAGTATTGGGATGGAAGTGAATGGGTAAGAATTAACCTCGTAATCAACGACCAAGGTGTGGGTACAGGTGTTCTTGGTAATATATCCAACGGCACTAACTTCACCAACACACGTTGGAATGGTGTATTTTTTGAGCCGGTTACAACCACAGCCTTCCGCATTAACACAACCAGAGCCCCAGGGGTTGGAATGGATGCCGGTATTGGTGCTACCCAATGGGAGATATTTGGTGTGGTAGCTCCTTCTGCTGATGCAACACTGGAAACGCTAACGGTTGATGGCATTAATCAACTACCTTATGCAGCGCCACCTATGCAGGCTGATCTTACCGTACTCTATCGTATTAACAGCGTAACCGTAGCCGCCACACCAAACTGCGACGAAGCAGATGTTTCAATAACTGTATCTGGTGCGGCAGAGGTTAATCTGGCTGGGGAAGTATCCAATTTACCTGTAGGCGAAACAATTATCACAATTACCATTACCGCAGAAGATGGTACGACTACACGTATATACACCATTGCCGTAACCCGTCAAGAAGAACCCGAATGTGCACTGGACGAAGCAATAGAATATGCCCAAGCGCTGACGCGAGAGGACTACACATTCGTAAGCTGGACAGATATGCAAGAAGCACTATTGCGTGCAATATCTGTTAGGGATAATGCATCATCAACACCGGCACAAAGGACTTCAGCAACAACCAGACTATGGAATATGATTGAAGCGCTTGTTGATGCTCCCCCACCCCCACCAGTACCAGATAGAACTGCATTGATTAATGCAATTGAATATGCGGAAGGCCTAGTTCGAGATGACTTCACATTCGTGGGTTGGACGGACTTACAAGAAGCGCTAGGAAGGGCAAGGGCTGTCCGTGACAATCCAAATGCCACCGAAGCTCAAATTGCCTCAGCCACGACGAGGCTTAATGCGGCAATAGCTATGCGTTTGCCATAGAGTCCTTCGGGCGAATCCCTTAGGAAGCCGAAAATGCGTGTTCAATCGCATTTTCGGCAACTGATGGGCAAATATATAAAACTCAACAGAAAGGGAGCGTCGCCAAAACGAAACTTAAATGCGAAAGGAGTTATAAAAATGCAAAGAATGAGGAATAAAAAACGTCTAACAGGTTTAGTTATTGCCTTTTTATTGGTATTTGTAACCGGCTCAGCATTTGCTCTTGTACCTGGGCATCTTGATATCTTGGGTAATGTAAATTTACAAGCCCCTGGGTATGTGCGTTGGCACAGTGTTGCGGGGACAGTATCGCAAAATCCGGATGCCCCTGTTGTTCCTGCAGGTCTTCCGATAGGTGCTATGCAAGTAGCTGAAATCGTAGACAGGGCGCTACCTGGCCCCAATACAACCGACCAGCGAATTGCATGGGATATGTACTTTGCTGACATTGGTCATATACCTTTGGTTACATCTCATCGTGCTAGGCTAACAGCCACAGCAATTAACGACTCCAATATGCCCGCAGAAATTTTTGCCGCAAGCTATCATTGGGAAGATGCTGCAGGTGTTACTATACCTACCGCACAAATAATTGCAGATTTTGGCCTCACTGTTGATATCGACGAAATAAATTTCTCTGGCACTGCAAACGCGTTAGCCCCTGGGGGTATATCAGATGACCTGATAGTTACGGTTAACTGGAGCGGCATAACACCCAACAACTTTGGCCCAGGCACAGTGAATCCAGTAACAGGCCGACCACACGCGTTTGCCGCAAGGCTTGTCATAACGTTTGACTACGCACCACTGTAGGACCAGTAGCTTTTATCACCGCATTGTACTCTAAGTAATATCGTCATCGGAAATAGCATAATGGTTTTCCCTTTCGGCTGTTATGCTATTTCCGATTTTTTTATTCCGATTTCTTTATATTAGAGGGCTGATACTAATGAAAAACGATAGCTTGAAGCTTACTAAAATTGTATGTGCTGTGCTTGTACTTACCCAGACCCTAATCATGATAATCCCAGGCAGCGCGTTTAACCTGTTTAATATTGCCATGCAATTGCGCCCTGGAGTATACGCGGCGCTTACGGCAGCAATTCTCATTTTCATGGGCTTTGACCTCCGGCCTGTACATAAGGCTTATAGCGCCAACATGATTTCAGTTTTATCGGTAATACTGTTTGGCATTACCGTACTTATAGTTTCGATCCTTTTTGGTGTCGGCGCCAATGTTATGATGATTAATATTTCTGTTCCAATCCGCAACTTATGGGAGGTTGGCTTGGTTGTGGTTCTGGGTGAGTTCATTAGATATAAACTCATCAAGGCAACCAATCATCAAAATCGGACAGGCGTTGTAATTGCCGTAACAATTGTACTAGCATACGGACATATGACCGGTGTACGCACCTTTTTTCATGGTGATTTGGTCTTTTGGGATGCCTTTTTTCAGCGGATGCTGCTCCCAATTGTAGTTAGTGCAGTTGCCAGCTACTTTGCCATGGAAGGAAGCTTTTTGTCGGTTATTCTTCTATCCTTTATTTATACACAGGCAACATATTTTTTGCCTGTTTTGCCGGATATCCAGCCAACGTCCTGGGCGCTTATAAGCTGTGCTCTTGTGTTTATTTCAGCGATTATTTACAGGTTTGTAATAAGTGATAATCGCCGTGCAATACGCATACGAGATAAACGTGCGGCTAAATATACAAAGAGGCCCATCTTATTCAACGTGATTACCGCAGCAGTAATAGTAGCTATTATTGCGTTTTTCATGGGCGAATTCCCTATATACCCAGTGGTGATTTTAACAGACTCCATGGAGGGTACCCTTGATAGGGGCTCTATCGCATTTGTGGAAAGAGTACCCCAGGGGGAAGCCGCTATAATGGTTGATGAAGGCTATGTCATCCATTTTCTAAGCAGGGGAAGAGTTGATTATATTCACAGGGTTGTTGCCTTCAGACATGATGCTTACGGAATAAGGGAATACATAACCCAAGGCGATGCCAGCCCTATTGTGGATCCGGTCCCGGTTATAGGAGATGATGTGCTTGGAATTGCACGGGCATCTATACGATTTTTGGGATGGCCATATATTTTCTTTCGAGCTGTATTCGATGCATTCGGCTAGAATAATACTGCACAAAAAAAGGAGAAGGCATTATGACGAAAAAGATTGCAAATGTATTTAAAACCGCTGTCGGATATTGGCGGTTTGCAACTTCGACAGTGCTGATTTTTGTGGTGTTTATATTGCTCTTGGTATACGTGATTGCTCTGATGCGTGGCGAGACCAATACAGAAGTATCTGGGCGGGCACGGCTTGATTTTAGGGTGTTCTATTTAGAAAATGACATATTTGACGAAAACCCCATCCCTCAAAACCTCCACTTCCTTATGTCTTTTACAGACTATATTGAAGTGGATGCAGGTTTTAGCGCCTGGTTTGACGATGAATTTCAAATCTACTACGAGTACACAGCCACAGAGCATCTGGTTATCCGATATATGGCTACCGGAGACGCAAACATGAACCCTGTTGTATTTGAGGATAAACGGGAGCTTTCTAATTTAAGCGGCAGTACTCACGCGCGCTATATTAACTCAGCAGGCGCATCAAACGGCTTAGGTGGCAGCTACACCATCAATCCCAGACCCCATATAGACACGTATTTACACTTTGTGCATGAGCAAAGTCAGCAAATGCACGCAGAAAATCTTATTGCCCGGGGCGTGAGGGGCTTTTCCGCAGAATTGTTTTTAGACTTCACTTTCACTATAACAGTTCCTGAGTTAGATTTTAGGCAGACACTTAGTCACGGGTATCGCCTTTCTCTTTCAACTGAAGTTTACTCATTTATAATTACTGGCCATCCAACCTTTATAGAAACCATACCATTAACTGTTATCAACCTACCTTTTACAATGAGCTTTTTTATGGTTGTATTCTTGGTGGCCATTTTCACATTGTCAGTCTACTGCTTCTATCTTGGAGTTAAACAACTGCGTGCAGATACTAACGAGCGCAAGCAAAAAACTTTGGATATACTTAAAAAATACGCCAATGAAATAATTATCAGGGATATTCCTTTGAATTTAATAAAATATGAGATTTACAAAGTTAACGCATTTGAAGAACTTCTTAAACTAGCCATAAACCTTAACAAACATATTATGTGCCATCACAATGATAAACAGGCAGAGTTTGCGGTTATTGTGGAAGGATACGCCTATTACTTCATTACTAAATATACTGAATCTGATAAAGAAGAAGTGTTTGAAAAGAAAGAAGAGACATTTTCGTTTTAGTCTACATGCCAAGCCCGACAAAAAAAACTTTCCTTGCAAATGAAAAGATATTGGCAAGGAAAGTTTTTCTTTTATTTTTCTATGGCTACGAAGGCCAACTTTTTGGTGGCTTTTTTTGCATTAAATTTTTTTCAAGAAAGTTACGCTATAGCCAACTCCATGTTATAATATCCTTAAAAAAGGCGGTATTAATATGGCAATAGTTGATGTTGTAAAATTTAACGGTGGCCCGGATGTTTTCGCGTGGAAATTCCCAAGCGAAGCCCTTTCTACCTGGACTCAGGTCATAGTCAATGAAACCCAGGAGGCAATACTGTTAAAAGGCGGCCAGATAGCAGATGTACTGGGCCCCGGCCGTCACGTGCTGGAAACAGCCAATATCCCCATCCTTTCTAAGCTGGTCAACATCCCATTTGGCGGACGTTCCCCCTTTACCGCGGAGGTATGGTACATAAACAAAGTACACTCTCTGAGTATAAAATGGGGAACCCCTACTCCTATACAGCTGCAAGACCCCAAATACAAGGTCTTTCTTCCTGTGCGCTCCTTCGGGCAGTTTGGATTGCAAATTATCGAACCTAAAAAGTTTTTATTAAAGCTAGTAGGCACCTTGCCCGTGTTTACCAAAGACAGTATAGAAAAGTTCTTCCGCGGCCTATATCTTACTAAGGTCAAGGATGCCATTGCATCATATCTGGTGAAAAAGGGGATAAGCGCACTGGAAATCAATGCATACCTGATGGAATTATCCAATCATATGCAGGATGTTATGTTTCCAGTGTTTGATGAATATGGCATACGCCTTCTCAACTTCAATGTTAATAATATCAACGTCCCGGAAGATGACCCAGGTGTAAAGAAACTTAAAAACGCATTGGCAAAACGGGCAGAGATGGATATCGTAGGCTTTTCATATGTACAAGAGCGCTCCTTCGACACATTAGAGGGTGCCGCAACCAACCCAGGTCAAGCCCAAACCGGAATGATGGGCATTGGCATGGGGTTAGGGATTGGCGGCGCCATGGGTAATCAAATTGGAGCAATGGCACAAGGTATGAACACCGCAGGAACAAAAACATGCCCTGGCTGTAACGCGAGTATCCCACAGACGTCACGGTTCTGCCCAGAATGCGGCAATGATACTAACAGATCAGCCACATCAAGAATCTGCCCTACGTGTAGAGCGTCAATTGAAAGCGAACGGGCAAGATTCTGCCACGAATGCGGCGGTGCAATGGATAGAAAATGCCCCGGCTGTGGCGCAGCAATAGACGGAAACCCAAGGTTTTGCCCAGAGTGCGGCAATAACCTGCAAGGTTAGGAAGGTGAATTGATATGCTGTATATTTTGATCCCCGCGCTAATAGTTATTATATTAGTAGCGTTTTATGCTTCACGTCACGCGTTCCAAAAAGCCGAAAGCATCTCCCAAGCTCATTCAGACGCTAAAGCGTTAGTCAACGAATGGGAACGACGGATACTAGTTATGCAATCAGATATTGCCAACAAAGAACATTCTCAAGGCTTAAACTCTCTTTATGAATCCATTCGCTATTCAGATAAATCCGGAGAAAGCGAAGTAGATAGCCAAATAGAATCTACTTTGCTTAGGCTAGAAATGGCCCTAAAGGATAACGCCGTAGAAGATGCCACAGTAGTAATAGATGAACTTACAGCGCTACTAAAGCGCCGCAGTATTGACATTAGGGCTTCAAAACGAGGTGGATTTTAATGCATCATACATCAAAAGCATCAATAACCATGAGTACCATAGTAGGAAAGATACTTAGCCTAGTTGGCTTTGGCGCTGTAGGGCTCTTTGGCCTTGTCTTGATTGTAATGCTTGCCGAAGGCGATACAGAGGCGGTTATCGGTAGTGCGGTCTTTATTATTCCAGGTTTGTTTATGATTATACAAGGCAGAAAGATAAAAAATAGGATACGCAGGTTTAGAACCTATGTATCCAGTATATCTCGCGGCACTACATCTATAGATGCAATGGCCTCCTTCGTAGGAAAATCCTCAGATTTTGTTATAAGAGACTTGTATAAGATGATCAGCAAAAACTACTTCGTCAATGCCAGAGTTGATACCGTAACCAGGCAGATAATAATTGGCAGGCCAACACATATGCCATTTCATCCACAGCCACATATGCCCCCTCACTCGCAACCTCACATGCCTAATCCCGGCGGCTTCCCAAGTCCAGGTGTAGGCGGCGGACATCAACCTCCTGCCATAGATTCCTATACCTGCAACGGCTGCGGTGCAACAGGCACAAAACAACGAGGATTCCATATACAGTGTGACTACTGCGGTTCAATGATAAAATAAGATTTAAATCAAAAACTAAGCCCCCATGACCGCTGCTGCGGATGGGGGTTTTTTATTTACTATACACGCTTCATTTGCATCTGCCGCCATTTCTCTCCGGCAACAATTCCTAAAACCACCGCCGCAAACCCCATAATCACCATTCCGGCTACATTGTACATAAGCGAGCCGTATCCGCCGGCATATGGCAGCTCCAACGGCTGCATATTTATCACATACCAATGCTCGCCTTCCGGGGCAAAAGCCGGAATTTCTTCAAGAGGTATACTTGTGGATGACATAATCCCAGGCATGGGTATCCCACCAATGATTGTAGGGGTATTAAATCTATCATCATCTCTATTATAAGTAATACGCCACTGCCCAGCAGGTAAGTCAAAGCCCATAGGAGCAGCAACCGTAACCAGTTGATATACCCCGCGTGGATCCATAATAAATGAAAGATACCTCGCCTGGGAGCTTGTAAAGTTTCCACCTACAAAGCTTACTTCCACAAATCGCGGGTCGTTAAGCATCCCCTCATCATCCAATATTACAAGGCCGTCTCCACTCGTAGGCAAGTCTAAGTAAGCATCCACAACCCTAAACAATCTAAACTGCGCGCTATTAAGAAGATTAACCACCCGTGGGTTCATAAACAACTCGTAATCTGTTGTAAAAAAGTTGAACTGAACTGACCGATACCAGAAGTTGATATCTAAGTTGTTAATAGGGTGAATATTGCTTACTGGCGTGCCACTAGGCTGACTAGTTGAGTTAAAACCGATATGAGAGAGTGCCGCCACATTCCTTGGTGGAATGAAGCTTGAAAGGGCACTGTTATCCCCAAAGGTAACATCTGATAAGCTAAGATTTCCATATGCCCAACCTTCTAAGAGCGGGTCAGAGTAATCATAGGCCTCGGTAAATATACCGCCGCCAAGCCCGTTGGGGGCGTGATTTCCGGTAATATATCCGCCTTCAGCATTGAACATTCCGCTTTTAGCCACATATACTCCCCCACCACCGCCATCTATTGTCTCGCTGCCAATGCCGCTGGCAGTGTTTCCGGCGATTGAGCCATTGGGGATTTGAATTATTATTTCATCTTCATTAGAAAGCACTGACGCTGCTGACAATATAATAGAAAATCTTGCATCTTGGCCAACAAATAGCCCTCCGCCGGAACCTGTAGCGGTATTGCCATGATTAAGCTCACGGCTGCCGCCAATTACGCCGCCTGTCATTAAAAAGCTGGCATTTTCGTAGGATATATTAACTCCGCCGCCATATAAAGCCACATTTCGCCGGATCAAACTTTCTTCCCGTAGCGTAAACTCAGCGCCATAAGCTATTCGCACCCCTCCTCCATAACGAGGGGATATCCCTACAATGGTAGTGGCCCCATGAAAGATAGAACCAAGGGCAGGGTCAGGGTGCCCCAGTGGGTGTCCGTTGCCCTCTACAATACTTCCCCACATATCAAAGCTTGCGGAATCTCCGTATACAGCAACGCCGCCGCCGCTTATTGCAGCAGTATTATTCTCAATTACAGGGATAGAAATATCAAAGGTTTCCCAGTCTATGTCCGCCGCCATATTAAAGATGCTTTCATATACATAAACGCCGCCGCCGCTTCCGGTAGCGATATTTCCATTTATTCTGCCGCCCTTCATGTCGAAGGTGCTGTCGCCCTCAGCAATAACTCCACCACCGTTTCCACCAGTGAAGCCTTCACTATGCTCATTGGCAGTTCTGGTATAGTTGTTGCTAATATTGCCGCCGGTCATAGTTACAATGCTGCCGTCCGCAATATGCACGCCTCCACCGTTTTGGGCATGATTATCTTGTATGTTTCCGCTATTTAAAATAAAGCTACTGCCTCCTGTTACGCTTACGCCACCTCCGGCGGTTAATTCGCCATATGCCATAGACGTTGTAAAGTTGCCTCGTATTTCAGAGACATCCCCACCCATAATAAACTCACCTTGAGCCAGCACATAAACGCCGCCACCAAATAGCGTTGCCCTGTTTTCGATAATCCCAGCGTTGCCCATCATGGTCATATTGGCACCAACAGCGGCGCCACCGCCTCGTAGGGCTACGTTGTTATGGATAACCCCACCTGTCATCAGGAATGTAGCTTCGTTATGAACCCGGACTCCGCCGCCTATTCCATGTATTGCAGAGTTTCGCTCCGCTGCGGCTGAGCCGCCGACGCTACCCCCTTCCATAGTAAAAAGAGAAGAGCCTTCAACAAATACACCGCCACCGTCATGAGATTGTGCAAAATTGCCGATAATCCTGGCACCTGCTTGCATATCAAACCAAGCCCCGGCAACAACACTTACACCGCCGCCACTGGCTGCTATATTCCTCTCTTCACGGCCAATACCACCAATGGTACCTCCAAGCATTTGGAGCTCACTGTTAATCCCGGCAACATGTACTCCGCCGCCGAGTCCTTCGTGGTTATGCCCGGCAGAATTACCGATTATACGAGCATTGTCTCTGATTACAAAAACGCCACCTAAGACCATTACCCCGCCACCATTACCAGCGGCAGTATTGCGGGCAATAGCCGCTCTATCTCTCATTTCGAAAAAAGCACTTCCAAACATGGCAACACCACGACTGGCATTGTCATGGATTATAGAATCCTCAGTCATATAAAATCTTGCGTTACCCGTCATGCTTACAGCGCTGCCATGATAACGGGTAGGGTTATCCACATTGTCAAAGGTATTATCACTTACGCGGGCCTCACCCATCATGGTAAGCTCGGCCATACCTTCAAGATGCACAGCTGCACCCTGTATCGCGGCACTTCCGGAAATGGTGCCTCTACCGGCTCCCGCAATATACAAACCGGAACCATTGCCGCCGGCGAGGTTCCAATCTATCAAAGCCTGGTTATTCATATAAAAATTCCCGCCTACAACGGAAACACCGCCGCCGCTTGCACCGGCCTCTGCCCGGTTGCCATAAACAAGAGCACTGTTATTCATCAAGAAGGTTCCAAGAACCATATGAACCCCGCCGCCGCCGATGGTGGCGGAATTAGAGTTTCGTATTCTTCCGCCGTCCATAGCGAAAACACCGTCAGATATAAATACACCGCCGCCAAATCCAAAGGCACGGTTAGCTTCTATGTAGCCAGATACCATCTCAAACCTTGCACCACTGCCAAACCATACCCCGGCACCGTTATGAGCATAATTCCTTGCAACCAATCCTCCAGTCATATCAAAACGGCTGCTTGCATCCAACACGAATAACCCGCCGCCATTAATATTGGCTCGGTTGTTTTCAATAACCCCGCCTGACAGCTCAATCAAAGCACCAGACCGCCCCATAATGCCGCCGCCCCTTTCAGAGGCATGGTTATCGCTGATGGACCCAGCCTGCATAACAACATGGCCACCATCAAGAATATATACTCCGCCGCCATTTGTGGCATTGTTGTGATTAATATAAGAGTAGAATTCTATCGCAAGGGTGCCGCCGCGCATATAAACGCCGCCCCCATAATAGGCACGGTTATTTGATATAAAACTGTCACGACCTAAATATAAACTTCCGCCATGAACAGCAATGCCCCCATGATTAAAGTCAACATCTACAAGGCTACCTGATAGCACAACGCGAGAAAGCCGTAATATCCCCCCGGCTTCTATAATAAAATGTCGCTGATTCTCTGTTTCCTGAAATAAAGTAAAGCCATTGCCATAGATTTCAACATCCATACCAGCGGATATAACCACGGCATAATGATCTTCGCTAAAGATATCATCCCCTAAGACAATAGAAGTAACCCCCTGAGCTACAGCATCACGAAGCTCTTCCCAGGAGGTAATCCCCAAATTATCAGGCCCATCCCCTACATAAGAGGGCTCATCATTTTCATCATAATCGTTTAATCCTTCGTAATAGTAATCCGGCTCATCATAACCCTCTAAAGCAAAAACCAACACACCTGAAAAGGCAATAATAGCAACAAAAAGAACCAACACCCGCTTAACAGTCTCGCGATTGCTGGCAATAGACTTTATATACCTCCCCATGTTAGTCATATATATTGCACCTCATTTATGTACTGATCTTGGCTAACTCAAACAAATGCATGTATATCTGTTAATAAAAATTCCTTATTGCTATTGCCCACATGATAACTTACTTCGGCAATAATAACAAGGAATTTATCTTTACAATTATGTTACTATTTCCCGCAGATATAGCAATTCACCTTTAAATCAGCCCCGCCTGTCGCCGAAAAAGCGTTGATGCGTCCGCTATTTTCGGCTCGGGCGGAACTGTTTAAAGGGGGAATTGCTATACATGACTTTTTTTAAAGACACCCTCACAAAGCTCATCTGAGGGAACATCTTTCTTTACACAAAAAAGCCGCCGCACTAAAATCAGTGCGGCGGTCATATTGTTAAGCCAAACTTAAATTCCTATCCCCTAGCAACCGTAGGATAAATAGGCAAATCATCATCATCCGAGTCATCATATCCCGGCGCGCAGCCTACTTCAATGCTGCGGTAAACGGGCATACCCGTACCGGCAGGGATTAGCTGACCGATAATAACATTCTCTTTAAGGCCAATAAGCCTATCTTCCTTACCCCGGATAGAGGCCTCGGTAAGAACGCGGGTGGTTTCCTGGAAGGACGCAGCGCTAAGGAATGAATCCGTAGCAAGCGATGCCTTGGTAATCCCAAGAAGCACCCGTGACCCGGTAGCAGGCTCAAGACCCTGGGCTTCCGTGTCCTTATTGATTTGCTCAAATTCAAGCCAATCAACCATTGACCCGGGAAGAAGACCGGTATCACCATTTTCTTCTACCTTAATCCGTTTAAGCATCTGGCGCACAATTACTTCGATGTGCTTATCATTAATATCTACACCTTGCAGGTTATAAACCCGCTGTACTTCACGGATCATATAATCCTGCACTCCGCGCAGACCTTTAATTTTCAACAAATCATGTGGGTATATGCTACCTTCTGTAAGCTCGTCACCAGGCTCTACAATATCACCATCTTTAACTTTAAGCCTTGAACCGAATGGGATAAGATACGCCTTGCCTTCCCCAACTTCAGGGTTTGTGATAATAACTTCACGCTTCTTCTTATTATCGCTCATCGTAACCAGCCCACCAAACTCCGCAATTATCGCAAGACCCTTGGGCTTTCTGGCTTCAAAAATTTCCTCTACACGTGGCAGACCCTTAGTAATGTCATCACTTACAGCAACACCACCAACCTGGAAGGTACGCATTGTAAGCTGTGTGCCAGGCTCACCGATTGACTGAGCCGCAATAATCCCAACAGACTCACCAATCCGCACAATACGGCCAGAGGCCATATTAGCGCCATAACACTTAGAGCATAGCCCTATACGGCTCCGGCAACTAAGAACTGTGCGAATATGCACTTCTTTAATACCGGCTGCTTCAATGGCATCTGCTTGGTCTGGGGTTATTAGAGTATCACCTTGCACAATCAGCGCCCCGGTATCTGGGTGAGTAATATCCTCAAGGGCCCAGCGGCCGCGTACGCGGTTTGCCAAAGATTCTATTACCTCAACACCATCTACAAAAGCGGAAACCCACATGCCCGGTTTCTCATCATCCTTTGTACAGTCTTCTTCACGGATAATAATATCCTGGCTTACGTCTACCATACGACGGGTAAGATATCCTGAGTCAGCCGTTCTAAGTGCCGTATCTGAAAGACCTTTTCTGGCACTGTGACCAGAGATAAAGTATTCCAGAACCGAAAGCCCTTCACGATAGTTAGATCTTATAGGCATCTCCAATGTCTTACCGGAAGGGCTTGCAAGAAGCCCACGCATACCTGCCATCTGTTTCATCTGTACCTTAGAGCCACGGGCACCTGAGTCTAGCATCATAAATACGCTATTATCCTCACTTAACCCCTTCATTAGATCATCGGAAACTTTTTCTGCGGCTTCGTACCATATTCTTAGTACTCTCTCGGCACGCTCTTCGTCAGTCATAAGACCGCGGCGGTACATTCTATTCATATTTTCTACCGCGGCGTCGGCCTCTTCCAAAATCGTCTCTTTGGTAACAGGTACTTCCATGTCAGATACCGACACAGAAAGAGCGCTCTTTGTTGCATATTCGAAGCCTAAGTCCTTTATATCATCCAAGGTGACAGAGGTCTTTACAGAGCCATACTTATTAATACACCTGGTTACGATTTTGCTGAGGAATTTATTGTTAACCAGCCCGTCTATTTCATAAGAATATGGATCTACGTCCCTATCTACAAAACCTAAGTCTTGTGGTATCGCATTATTGAAGATAATAAGTCCTGGCGTTGTTTCTATTATCTGGGTTCCGGTAAAGCCCTCATCGGCTCTGTAATGGGATTTGCGCACCTTTATCCTTGCATGAAGATCTACCACATCATTAGCGTACGCGACAACAGCCTCTTCCGGAGAGCCAAATGCCTTACCCTCGCCTTTTTTACCGGTGCGTTGCAGTGTCAAGTAATAAATACCCAAAACCATATCCTTTGTTGGCACAGTAATAGGCGCACCGTCAGAAGGCTTTAGAAGGTTATTAGGGGCAAGCAACAAGAAGCGGCACTCTGCTTGAGCTTCAACAGAAAGAGGCACGTGTACCGCCATTTGGTCGCCGTCAAAGTCAGCGTTATATGCGGCACACACCAATGGGTGAAGCATAAGAGCGCGCCCCTCTACCAATACAGGTTCAAAGGCCTGAATACCAAGCCTGTGAAGGGTAGGAGCACGGTTAAGCATTATAGGATGTTCCTTGATTACATCTTCCAATGCATCCCATACCTTTGGCTCCAGCTTCTCAACCATACGCTTTGCGGATTTAATATTATGGCTTTCGCCGCCTTCTACCAGCTTCTTCATAACAAAGGGCTTGAATAGCTCAATTGCCATCTCTCTGGGAAGGCCGCATTGGTAAATCTTTAGCTTTGGCCCAACAACGATTACAGAACGGCCAGAGTAGTCTACACGCTTACCCAGCAAGTTCTGGCGGAAACGCCCTTGCTTACCTGTAAGCAGGTCAGAAAGGGATTTAAGCGGACGATTACCAGGCCCGGTAACAGGGCGGCCACGGCGGCCGTTGTTAATAAGGGCATCCACCGCTTCTTGAAGCATACGCTTCTCGTTACGCACAATAATATCCGGTGCACCCAAGTCAAGGAGACGTTTTAGGCGGTTATTGCGGTTGATTACACGGCGATATAAGTCATTTAGGTCAGACGTAGCAAAACGCCCACCATCCAACTGCACCATTGGGCGCAAATCTGGCGGGATAACTGGAATAGCGTCCAAGATCATCCACTCTGGACGGTTGCCAGAAAGGCGGAAGGACTCTATTACCTCAAGCTTTTTAATATAGCGAAGACGCTTTTGCCCACTGGCATCTTTAAGCAGAGCCTTTAGCTCTTCAGATTCACCTTCTAAGTCAATAGCCATCAATAGCTCTTTAACAGCCTCAGCACCCATACCTACTTTAAAAGAAGGTACACGCTGACCATTGGCCAGCGTACGATAATGGCCATACTTATCCTGGGCATCACGATATTCCTTGTCTGTTAGCAGGGTCTTGACTGCTAGGTCCGTATCCCCTGCATCCAGCACTACATAAGAGGCAAAGTATAAAATCTTTTCCAAGGCTCTCGGCGACATGCCAAGAATCAACCCCATACGAGATGGTATACCACGGAAATACCAGATATGGGACACTGGAGCCGCAAGCTCTACATGGCCCATGCGCTCACGGCGCACTTTGGACTTTGTAACCTCAACACCACAGCGGTCACAAACTACACCTTTATAACGGATACGCTTGTACTTACCGCAGTGACATTCCCAGTCTTTATTGGGGCCAAAGATACGCTCGCAAAATAGGCCGTCCCGTTCTGGTTTGAGAGTACGATAGTTGATAGTCTCAGGCTTTTTTACCTCGCCACGAGACCATTCCCGGATTTTCTCTGGGGAGGCTAGGCCTATTTTTATTGAAGAGAATGTTAGCTGTTGTCCTGGTTTAGGGAGTTGCTGCATATTATTCATCCTCCTCTGTGGGATAGATTCCTAAATCTTTATCTGTTAGCTTAAAATCGTCTGGGTCTTCCTCCGCTAGGCTTTCCAATTCGATTTCCTCTTTAATCAAATCTTCGTCAGTCGGATCAATATCCTCATCTACAATATCTGCTAGGTCAGATATATCCACATCAATGGTGCTATCATCATCAGCTTCTTCATCTTCTAGAGGTTCCTCACCAGAATCAAGCATTGCTGATATTCCTTCCAAAGAGGCCATGACCTTCTCGGCAAGACCGTCTGGCACATCCTCAGAAAGGCTTGAGGCCTTGCGTACGTAGCCATGATCACCTGCTGACTCTGCACCTTCGATATTGACGTTGAGGTCTTCCCCTTCTTCTACAGACTCCTTGATTTCAACTTCTTCGTCGTCTGCGCTTAGTACTTTCATATCTAAGCATAGAGCTTGAAGTTCCTTTAGCAGAACCTTAAAGGACTCGGGTACTCCGGGCTCTGGGATATTTTCACCCTTAACGATGGCTTCATAAGTTTTAACACGACCTACGATATCATCGGATTTTACGGTAAGGATCTCTTGAAGGGTATAGCTTGCGCCATATGCCTCAAGTGCCCATACTTCCATCTCACCAAAACGCTGGCCGCCGAATTGGGCTTTACCACCTAGAGGCTGCTGAGTTACTAATGAGTATGGCCCTGTGGAACGGGCGTGGATTTTGTCATCTACCAAGTGATGCAGTTTCAGGTAATGCATATATCCTACAGTGATTTTATTGTCAAATGGCTCGCCGCTTCGCCCATCTCTTACTTCGATTTTACCGTCACGGGTTATTGGCATACCTTTCCACTCTAGCCGATCATTTCGGTTGGCCTCTAGGTCTGTAAAGATATCTTCATCTATTATTGGCTGCCATTTCTCTGCAAACTCATGCCATAGCATGTTGGCGTAGTCGTTGGCCATATCTAGGGTATCCATAATGTCAATTTCGTTGGCACCATCGAATACCGGGGTTGCGGCTTTCCAGCCCAGTACTTTAGCTGCAAGGCCAAGATGGACTTCCAATACCTGGCCGATGTTCATACGACTTGGTACACCAAGGGGGTTAAGAACTATATCCAGTGGCCGTCCGTTTGGAAGGAATGGCATATCCTCAACGGGAAGCACTTTGGCGATTACACCCTTGTTACCATGGCGGCCTGCCATCTTGTCCCCTACGGAAATTTTACGTTTCTGAGCTATATATACTCGTACCAGTTGATTAACACCTGGGGGCAGTTCATCTTTCTTTGCCCCTGGGCTTAGATCGCGACTGTCACGGGCAAATACTTTTACATCTACTACTATACCGCTTTCACCATGGGGTACACGTAAACTGGTGTCGCGAACTTCACGGGCTTTTTCACCAAAGATTGCCCTTAGAAGGCGCTCTTCGGCGGTAAGCTCGGTTTCGCCTTTTGGAGTTACTTTGCCTACTAAGATATCATTGGGGCCAACCTCGGCACCTATGCGTATAATACCCATCTCGTCTAGGTCTTTCATTGCGTCTTCCCCTACGTTGGGGATATCACGGGTGATTTCTTCGGGGCCTAGCTTTGTGTCACGGGCTTCGGCTTCGTATTCCTCTATATGGATAGAGGTATACACGTCGTCCCGTACGAGAGATTCGCTTAAAAGGATAGCATCTTCGTAGTTATATCCATCCCAGGCCATAAACCCGATAAGTGGATTTTTGCCTAGTGCCAGCTCGCCCATGTCTGTGGACGGGCCGTCGGCTATTACATCACCGGCTTCAACTACTTGCCCCTTCTTAACAATGGGGCGATGGTTGATACAAGTACCTTGGTTGGAGCGCATGAACTTGGTAAGCTTGAAGCTCTTCTTTGCGCCTGTTGCATAGTCTCTAATAGCTATATTACTTGCTGTTACATCTTCTACAATGCCGTTTACATTGGACAGCAACATTACTCCTGAATCTACAGCGGCCTTGTGCTCCATTCCGGTACCGACTACAGGGGCTTCCGTGGTTATCAGTGGAACCGCCTGGCGTTGCATGTTAGAACCCATCAAAGCGCGGGATACGTCATCGTTTTCAAGGAAGGGTATAAGGGCTGTTGCTACTGATACAATCTGCTTCGGAGATACGTCCATCATGTCGATACGGCCCGGTTCAAACTCCTGTATATCTTCACGGAAGCGACCCGCTACCCTGCGGTTAACAAAGCGGCCATCTTCTGTTAATGGCTCATTGGCCTGGGCTATGATATAGTTTTCCTCTTCGTCTGCGGTTACATATCTGAATTCGTTGGTTACAACTGGCACGTCACCAGACTGATCTACTATACGGTATGGTGCTTCTATAAAGCCGTATTCATTGATACGGGCATATGTTGCCAGTGAGTTAATAAGACCGATATTCGGGCCTTCCGGTGTCTCAATAGGGCACATACGGCCATAGTGAGATGAGTGAACGTCACGAACCTCAAAGCCTGCCCTGTCACGGCTTAGCCCTCCGGGCCCTAGGGCTGAAAGGCGACGCTTATGGCTAAGCTCATCCAAGGGATTGACCTGGCCCATAAATTGGGAAAGCTGAGACGAACCAAAAAATTCCTTAATAGCGGCGGTTACAGGACGTATATTTATCAGCGCTGTGGGGGTAACTATATCCATATCCTGAATGGTCATACGTTCCTTTACAACACGCTCCATACGGGTAAGGCCGATACGGAACTGGTTCTGCAATAACTCACCAACAGCGCGGATACGACGGTTGCCTAGATGGTCAATGTCGTCCTTATTGCCAATTCCGACATCTAAGCCAAGGGCATAGCTTATAGCGGCCATAATATCTTCAAACTGGATTGTTTTAGGCACAAGGCGGTGCATATTAAGACGAATCTGCCTTGCCAGCTCTTCTGCGTCTTGGGCCTGGAGTAGAGATTCAAGGGCTGGATAGTACACCCGTTCCTTAATATTAAACTCCTGGGCTGTGAGGCCATAAGGCTCAAGATATTGGTCGATATTTACGGTCATGTTGCTGAGAATACGTGCGTTGCGGCCTTCTTCGATTACTACATCTACATGGGGACAACCCGCGTCTTGGATCAGGTCTGCCATTTCAACTGTAATCTCAGAGCCCGCAGTGGCAATGATTTCACCAGTAGAAGGTGCTATAGCATCAGCAGCAAGCACCATACCTGCTGCACGTGATTTCAGGGCAAGCTTTTTATTAAACTTATAACGTCCTACCTTAGCCAGGTCGTAACGCTTAGCATCAAAAAACATATTCCTAAGAAGGGTTTCCGCACCTTCCACTGTAGGAGGTTCACCTGGCCTGAGACGCTTATAGGCCTCTTGGAGACCTTCTTCATAAGACTTGGCTATATCTTTTTCAATAGTGGCTACGACTTTTGGGTCGTCTCCAAACTTAGCAAGAATCTCTTCGTCGGTACCCACCCCTAGGGAGCGGATTAGCACTGTAACAGGAACTTTACGGGTACGATCTATACGCACATAAAGCACATCATTAGAATCTGACTCAAACTCTAACCATGCGCCGCGGTTGGGGATAATGCTGGCAGAAACCAGCTCTTTGCCCACCTTATCGTAATCTATATCGTAATAGATACCGGGAGAACGCATTAGCTGGCTTACAATAACCCTTTCAGCACCGTTTATTACAAAGGTGCCATTCTCAGTCATAAGAGGGAAATCCCCCATGAAGATTTCCTGCTCTTTTATTTCATCTACTTCTTTGTTGTGAAGGCGGCACTTTACCCGTAAGCTTACGGCGTATGTGGCATCCCGCTCCTTACATTCTTCAATAGAGTGCTTGGGCTTGTCGTCCATGGATAGGTCGATCAAATCCAGCACCAGATTATTGTTATAGTCTGTTATTGGAGAGATATCTTGAAATACTTCCTTTATCCCTTCCCTTAAAAACCAGAAATAACTTTTTTTCTGGATTTCGATAAGATTTGGAATCTCCAAAACCTCGCCGATACGGGAATAGCTGGCCCTTATGGGCCCCCGGCCAAGGGAAGGACGTACTCTGTTTTTTTCCATGTGCAACAACCCCTTCATATTGAAGTATTGTGTTTTGTAAAAAAATTGTTGATTAGATGCTAGAAATGTGATATCGTGTGAAAAAATTCTTAGAACGGTTCATATTGACAAAATACGAATCGGTTTTCAAGCCTACCAGGACGGGGATTTTTTGTCAAGCATATATTTACCTCTTGCCAGCGCAAGAGGTTTTTTATTATCCAAGGCCCATGGGGTGTATATAATGAAGGAACACAAAATCATAGCGGTTGCCTCAGGCAGCATAGCCCAAGAACTAGAGCTTACGGCAGGGGATGTCTTACTATCTATAAACGGCCAAGAGATAAATGATATCTTGGATTATCGCTGGCATATGGCAGAGGAGAATCTTTTAATAGAAATAAAAAAGCCTGACAACGAGATCTGGGAGCTGGAAGTTGAAAAAGACAGTGACGAAGAACTGGGCCTAACTTTTGCTTTTATGAGCAGTGACAGGCGCTGCACCAACAACTGTATATTCTGCTTTGTAGACCAGCAACCTCCCGGCCTCAGGGACTCCTTATATATCAAAGATGATGATCCTTACCAGTCCTTTGCCCTTGGCAACTATATCACGCTAACCAACTTACGAGATGTCGAAATCGACCAGATAATTAAGCATCGTCTTTCTCCAATAAGGATAAGTGTACATTCCGCCAACATGGAGCTTAGGCAGATGATGATGGGAAACAAAAAAGCAAGAGAGCTGTTTAAAATCCTTGACCGATTTCACAAAGCCAATCTAGAAATGCATTTCCAGGTAGTGCTATGCAAAGGCATTAATGATGGCTATCAGTTGGATTTTACTATTGGCCTATTGCAACCACTAGGAAAAAGCTTAGCTATAGTCCCCGTAGGCTTAACCTGCCATCGGGAGAGCTTATACCCACTGGAAGGTTTCACTCGGGAAGATGCTATCAATGTAATCATGCAGGTAGAAGGATGGCAGTCACAGCTTAAAGACTCGGATGGCGGAAAATTCGTATTTTTGTCAGACGAGTGGTATGTACTGGCTGGACTTCCCGTACCGGCCTACAACGCCTATGAAGACTTCCCCCAGCTTGATAATGGCGTAGGCATGATGGCGCTATTCGAAAATGAGTTTCTTGAAGAAGTAAAAAAGGGGCAAAAAACTACACCCAAGAAAATAGGTATCATCACAGGCCAAGCCGCTGGTGATTTTATATATAAACTGGCAAAGGTCTTTACTGAGTCTTTCCCAGATATTACTATAGATATACATGTAATAAGAAATGACTTTTATGGTCATGAAGTAACTGTAAGCGGCCTAATAACAGGCCGTGATATAATCGCCCAGCTAAAGGGAAAAGTTAGTGGTCTTACGGCATTATTTATCCCGGAAAATGCCTTCCGCAAAGGCACCCATGATATGCTATGCGGCACTACACTAGAAGAAGTATCTGAGGCATTGGGGGTTAACGCAATAATAGGCAGCAGCCATGGCGGGGAGCTATGCAACCAGATGCGCATTGTCAGCCGCAATTAGATTTGTTTTTTGGGTAAAAGCTTTTATTAGGAGTTGAGTATGTTACAGCTTTGTGTATCTCAAGAAATATCAACAATTCCATTTACCTTCAAGGCCACAGGTATACGGGTGTATTCTATAGAAGAAGCCCTGTATCATGTCTATCATTATTGGCGCGAATCAGTTGATGATGTCTTATCATCTAAAATGACCGCATGGATAGCGGAGATTGGACTATCCAGCCTATCCACAAAAATGAAATCTATGGCCACCATGGAACCATTTAGTAAACGGATGCTGGCCTTTCTTGGAATAATAGATTATTTTAGCAACTTAGAGCTTTTGGCTATAAAAACAGACCTAGAAACCTGGGAACACCGGGTAGAATGGGAGAAAATAAAAGACCGTGCTGATAACCTAGTCTTACGCGGTGAGGCTGCAAAGGCCATCCCACTATATCAACGGGCATTGAAATACGAAGAAAACCCTATAATCATAAATAATATGGCCGTCGCCAATATGCAACTTGGGATTTACAAAGAAGCAGTAAATCTTCTTATAAAAGCCCATGCACTCGCCCCTGACAATACTTCCATCGACATGCACCTGACAGAAGCCGCAATCCTAGCAGATAATTATGACCTGGCAACCCAACTACTGGACAAAAACAACTCCACATACCTGCAAGGCTTAATGGCATATCAAAAAAATGATTATTCCAAAGCCCTAGACTACTTCGCAAAAGCGGGCGACAATAACAAAATAGCCGATACCTATGTAAAAATGGGTCAATACCATAAAGCCCTAGAGTCTCTAGATAAATCTACCCCAGGTTACCACGAAAAAATGGCAGATATCTATGCAGCCTACGGTCATGCTCACATGCCAGAAGCCATACAACACATGAAAAAAGCCATAACCGAGAGCTCAGGCGGCAAAAAAACCGCAGCCCTATGGACAAAACTAGCCACCTACTACCGTAAAGACTATGACTGGCAAAGGGCAGACGAAGCGATAAACAACGCACTAGCTTATGAAACAAACACAGCCTTACTAGAAAATACCCTAATAAAAAAATGTATGGGCCGTATGCGGGACTATAGGGCAAGTCTTGGCAAAGTACTACAAAAACTAAAAGACCAATATCGCACGTAATACCGATTCCAAATTAAAACCTGTCTGACAGAGTGGCGGCTTGAAACGCGAAATAAGCGTTTCAAGTAGTTTTGCCGCGATAGGCAGATAGGATTTTAATTGGAATCGGTATAAAATAAAAAACCCCGCCGCACCTGTAAAAAATACAGGATTGGCGGGGTTTTTAAGAGGAGGGGGGGCTAAGTAATGTTTTTGTCCACCAAGTCCATGATCCGCTTTTCACGGTTAAACCTGGCGACATCTGTCCGATACTGGCCTTCATTGGCCAGTTGCTTTCTTGTAAGCTTTAACATGCTGCATACGGCAATACCTGCCATCATTACAACTCCGAATATAATAAAACTTATACGTAATGGGCTAGTTTGTGGGTTGGGCCTTGTGCCTGTCTGACCCGCGGCCGGGGTTGGTGACGGATTGGGGCTTGGAGACGGGCTAGGAGATGCTGACCCAGCCACATTCCATATAGCTGTAAGAATCATATCACCGCTGACTGTCAAGTTTCCGGAAAGGGTATTACCTCCGGGAAGCCTCCATCCACCAAATGTATATCCGCTACGGGTAGGGTTCTGGGGCATGTTGGTTATAACAGCTCCGGCATTTCCGACACGGATACCCGTTTCCTGAGCATTTGCAAAGCTGCCGGGTGCGGGATTAAATCCGATAGCAAACTGCTGGGAGCTTTCTGTGTAGTCACCACCGTCAGATACCCATACTGCGGTAAGCAATATATCAGCATTAACCGTCAGAGGAGGGGTGACAATATTACCGTCACGGCGCCATCCAGAAAATGTATGCCCGGCCCTGGTAGGGATAGGCAGTGGATTAATAACCGTGCCATAAGGATGAGACTGTGCAGTATTTACTCCGGCAGGCATAGTGCCGCCTGATACATCAAAAAATACGGCAAATGCGCTTGCGCTTTCTACTTCCCCATCAGTACTGTTGACAGATGGGCTCATGATAGTAAAAGCCAATCTTCCGTCTGCATGAAGTATGGGGCCAAGGGTAACCTCAATTCTTTGATTATGGCTAAGGATGGTATTCTCATCAAAATATCTGCCTTCCGGCGGGCTTATTCTAAATTCAATTGTCGTATTGGTAGAAAAATCTTCAAACTCCACAATGCCTGAATACCCTGGGATATTTATGTTAACGCTGCCATCAGCACCGCCTACTGCGTTGACTGTTGCAACACGGGTATAAGACGCGGGAGGTGGTGAGGTTGAGCTATTGGCCCATGGATGGTCAAAAACCGCTATGACATTTGTATCTTCTTCTACTATTAATGAAAGCAAAGGAGATACTTGGCCACGATATGGCACTCCGTTTATTCTCCATCCAAGAAATTCAAATCCTGGGACATTAAGACCTATTGCTTCAAAAGTAACTTGAGTCCCTTCTGGTATTTGGGAGCCGCTTACAAACTCCCCATCAGTATTGTTCGTTGCTCGCACCTCTCCATACCCGTACACTGCAAAGGTAAGCATAGGCTGCAATTCCCCTACTATTTGAATATCGCTTCTATCTCTTATGTAGTATTCATCTTCTATGTCTTGGTCACTGGCCACTACTGCCCACATGGGAATCGCAATGGCCAGCAGTGCAAATATCAGCATAATGATGATGCGCTTGATTTTCATTTTACATCCCTCTCCCCGCTGTCTAATCTTTTGATTTGATGGGCATATTCTACAATGATATTCCGTACCGTGTAAAGTTAAGTGTTAATTACACACTTATGACAGGTCGGTTACAAGTATAGCCTTCATTAATCTTTGAGGATATGGAGTTTTACTGGTATTCTTAGAAAAATCTTTTATTTTTTTTGCCTGTGACTTTATTTTGTAACTTTATACTAAAGAAAAAACAGCGAGGAGATAGAAATATGAGAAATAGAAGAAGACGAATAAGAAGAAGACGCGGTTGCGCGCCAAGGGTTTTTGTACTATTTGCAATTCTTTTAACCTTGGGCTTTGGAGTATATGCAATGGTTGCAAATAATGATGAGGATTATATCAACGAAGAAGCCGAAGATTACTATATCCCTGACGAGTATACACAAGCATATGAAGAAGACGCTCTAATACCAAGCCTACCCCTAACCCCAATATCCACCCACCAAATTATAGACACTGGATATTTGGCTCTAGTAAACCACAACCATCCGGCCCCAGCTGAACCGGATCCAGCGCTTATTGCTCAAGCATGGCCGACAGTAGCAGTAAGCCGGATAGACGACATGTTCTTACATCAGTCTGCCCTACGCGCTGTTTCAGAGATGTTTACATCAGCCCGCGAGCTAGACGCAGGAGCGTTTTTTGTATCCAGTGGATTTAGGGATTTTTATCGTCAAGCCTACCTATACGGTGACGGCGGAAACAGCGACTATATAATGCCACCAGGATTTTCAGAGCATCATACCGGCCTGGCCGCTGATATTTTAGTTGTAGGTATAGGCATGCACGAGCTAGCAGATACAACAGAGGGCCGCTGGATGGCCGCAAACTCCTACCGTTACGGATTAATACTCCGCTACCCCGAAGGAACACAGCATATTACAGGCATAGCTTTCGAACCATGGCATCTTAGATATGTAGGGCGTATACACGCCTATTATATGATGCAAAATAACTTCGTACTTGAAGAATATATTGACTACATTCACAACCGGGGATATTTCTCTTTTGAGAAAAACGGGTACACCCATTACATTTTCCACCAAGTCCCCGAAGGGGGAATGATTTACGTACCAGAAGGGCTAGACTTTGTAGCCTCATCCGACAACAAAGGAGGGTATATTATATGGACTACACTATCTTAATCTGCGATGATGATCAGGACATCCTCAACGCTTTAGAGATTTATCTAAAGCAAGACAGCTACAATGTAATAACCGCAAAAGATGGCGGTGAAGCCATAGATATCACCAAAACAACAACCATCCATCTGATATTACTAGATATTATGATGCCAAGAGTAGACGGCCTACACGCCGCTATAAAGATACGAGAATTTAGCAATGTCCCTATTGTATTTCTTACCGCCAAATCCGAAGATACAGACCGCATACTAGGCCTTAATATGGGTGGCGACGACTATATAACAAAGCCCTTTAACCCGGTGGAGCTATTGGCAAGAGTCCGTGCCGCCCTGCGTCGCTATGCCCGCCTTGGAGGCATAGGCGGGATACCTCAAGCCAATACCTCAAAAGGAATATATCAAACCGGCGGCCTTTTTATGGACGATAATAAGAAGCTGGTGCAAGTAGAAGGGGAAGCCGTTAATCTGACCCAGCTAGAATACAATATCCTCCACCTGCTAATATCCAACATGGACAGAGTGTTCAATTCAAATCAAATCTACGAAGCCGTGTGGAATGAACCAGCCTTTAACGTATCCAAAACCATTAGTGTCCACATACGTCACATCCGCGAGAAAATAGAGATTAACCCAAAGGAGCCGAGATACCTAAAAGTCATCTACGGTCTGGGGTATAAGGTGGTGAAACTATCATGAAGCCATTGGCTCTGATGATAGTGCGATTAGCCTCGGCTATGCTGGGGTTTATGGCGGC
Source organism: Defluviitaleaceae bacterium (assembly GCA_009780185.1). Taxonomy (GTDB): domain Bacteria; phylum Bacillota; class Clostridia; order Lachnospirales; family WQUN01; genus WRAN01. Next base: position 77,547 of record WRAN01000012.1, read on the forward strand.
AATATCCTTTATGCGATCCTTTAACCGGGCATATAATTTTTATTTTAGCAGGCTTATCGGCAACTGGTTTAATTTTGGCCTAATGCCTTCGGTTTTATTGCTTTTCGCCTGTCTTATTGTATTTGCTTTTTCAATTATTTTAAGAAAGGGCGCTTTTATATATCCTCTACGCAAAGTTGATTATCTATTTTTACTTGTATTTTGCAGTGCCGGGTTTGCTATATGTACTCGCATGGCATGGACGGCTTTTCTTCCATGGTGGGATGGGCAGACATCTTTGTTTGGATATATTGTCATACTTCCCTTTTTTGCTTACTGCCTGGCACTTTTAGCCTTTGGGGAACTGGTGGCACGACTTAGGGATCAAAGCCTTATAAAAACCACTTACTGGGTAGAATTTTTCCGCGTATATTCGCCATGGCAGCCACTTGGATTTATGGCTCTTTCGGTTTTATTTACACAGATTATTGTAATGATGTTGTTTATACAATTGCCCAGTGTACTTTTGGTTTCTATTTTTATCATGGGTGTGTTTACCTATTTTGCGGTACACATGATTACACAAGCAGCGGAGTATGATATAGCCAGTGCGGAAAAAATCCGAGGAGAGCGTTTCAAAAGTGAACTGATAACCAACGTATCCCACGATATAAAAACACCTCTGACCTCCATAATCAACTATGTAGACCTATTGAAAACAGAAGGCTTACAGGGCCAAGCCGCGGGATATGTAGATGTACTTCACAGAAAATCCGCCCGCCTAAAGGTGTTGATAGACGACTTAATGGAGGCTTCCAAAGCCGGAACCGGCAATCTACCTGTAGATATGCAAGTCATTAATCTTACCGAGATGATTGGACAAGTAGCGGGCGAGTTTGAAGATGTTTTTTTTGATAAAGGCTTAACCTTAGTAACAAGGCAGCCATCTGCGGTAGTTAATATATTGGCTGATAGTAGGCATCTATATCGCGCACTTGAAAACCTGTTCGCAAACGCGGCAAAGTACAGCCTGGGAGGAACCCGTGTCTTTTCGGAGATAATATATATGCCGTATCAAGGTAAAGCCCTTATCGCCTTACAAAATACCTCTACCCTTCCTATAGAAATATCAGGTCGAGACTTAACGGAACAGTTCATCCGCGGAGATAAAGCCCGCCAAACAGAAGGCAGCGGCCTAGGCCTTTACATTGCAAAAAGCCTGGTAGAGCTTATGGATGGCCGCCTGGATATCCATGTAATAGGTGACCTATTCCGGGTTGAAGTCTTTCTTACGGCTACAGCAGAAGAGAAATAAGTGGCACCGTAATAACGCAAAGCACAGTACTAACCACCACAAACCTAGCGGCTACAATGCTATCTCCATCGTACTGCTCCGCAAATATGGCGGTAGCCGCAGCCGCAGGCATTGCCATAAGAGTAACAATGACCCCAAGCATAATAGGGTTTACGATAAACCATCTAAGTGAAAACCAGGTCAAGATAGGAATAACCACCAATCGAAGTGCCGTAGGAGGTAATACCCGTACATTCATAAATGTCTCTTTAAGCCTCTGCTTAGCAAGAATTGCCCCGATAAGAATCATAGAAATAGGAGAAGTCATCCCGGAAATAAGAGCCACGCCGCCCTCCAATGCCGCCGGAAGCCTAAGCCCTGTAAGAAAAAATCCGAACCCTATAATAGTAGCCATTAAAGCAGGGTTGCGCAGCAAAATCCGTACAGGATTAAGCCCCGCTGACTTATCAAACATCCTAACACCCCAAGTAAAAGTCAAAAGATTAAATGACGCTAAAGCCATCGCAACATAAAAAAGCCCTTCATAACCAAAAACCGCCGATATTACCGGGATACCCATAAACCCAACGTTGCCAAAGGCAACCCCAAACGCGAAACATGGTTTCTCTCCAGGGGAGGCCTTGATCATGCGGGCCAGCATAAAACCAAGCACCCCGCCCAGTACATAAATCACACTAATAATTAAAAAAGTTGCCATACTCTCCAGCAATAGTTCTGTAGAGAATGGGCGCATAAGTGACATAAAAACGGAACAAGGCATAGCCACCTTTACCAATAGCTCTGCTATGCCTGAGGTATGGGTATCATTAATCATCTGGCTGCGCCGGCATATATATCCTACTACTATGCATAGTATCAAGGCTATTAGGCTATTGGAAAATACTACAAAAAGATCATTCATTGGGATTCACACTCCAAGATATAGGCGTTTCGATTTGAAATGAGCTGAAGCTCAATTTCAAACGAAATCGCTATAGATACGATTAAAGGCTATATTAAATATGAGATAACGTCAATCAAGGGTTTACAATGCAGAAGAATTGAGTATAATAACAAAGAAGACGTTCTCTAAAGAGAACGCCCTCAATGTTTAGTCGCTCTAGCTACGCGGCAGTGTAGCTGGACTCACAATTAAATTAACTGCGTGTCAAAAATAAGCTCTCACATGTGCGATGGTGGGCTTATTTTTGTGTGTTTTGTGAATATTTCCACGTGATATGGATTAATATCGCAGTCAGAAGTAGTGATAAAAATTCGTATGATACATATATTTCAAACTTAAATCAATACTGTCAGCAAGGAGCGTGCGTCTGCTGTGCCTTTTGTTTGCCCCTCCCAGAGTATTTCTTTTTTATAAAATTCCCCTTCTAAAAAAGGCTCTGCTATGGCATCATGCACTTGTACATATAGTGTGCATTTTTCTGTGTACATGACCTCTAAAACCTCGACTCCCCATTTATCAAAGTTGTACTTTACTTTATCAAACTGAGGATACTCGCAAATCACCCGGTAAATCTTCGAGAAGGCTTGCACAATAGGAGCAGCATCATCCATTGCCCCTTTAGCGGCCTTTGTGTATGCCCGCACTAGCCCTCCGGCTCCTAGTAGTATCCCGCCAAAGTACCGGGTTACTACGCATACCCAATCTATAACCCCGGCCTTGTCATATACATTGAGCACAGGCATACCGGCTGTGCCGCTAGGTTCTCCGTCATCATTGAAGCGAATGATATTGCCTTGGGTCACACTATATGCAAATACATTATGGTTGGCACCGCTTTCTATTTCACGAATCGCGGCTACAAACTCGCGCGCCTCAGCCTCTGTGGTTACAGAAGCACAGCGCCCGATAAAGCAGGACTTCTTTTCTTCCAACTCGAACCAACCTTCTTTGGGCAAAATTAAGGGCATATTGTCCTCCTGTTTGCTATAATGCTTCTATTATATATGAAAGGGACGATTATAAAAAATGAAACGCAAATTTACATTACCGGGTGAAGCCGGGCATGAATCTTTAACCCTTGAGCTGGCAAAACGTTGGGGGGCCGATGTAATCAGAGACTCTGACGGGACTGCCTTATCTGACGAGATTCTTTCCGCGGGCTACGAAATCTACTCCACCATCTGCCCAATAAGAGAGCATAACCCATGGATACGCCAAAACCTACATGCAAGACAGCAGAACTTCCTATCCACCACGCCAGTTACTGCCACAGGCTCACAGCTAACGATCCGGATATTGGATGGATTCTTTGAGGAGCAGTTTAGTGTAAACGACAGCGAAAACGCTCTTCCATATTGGCAGGTCTATGACCGTACTGCCGATGAACTGATACCCGCAGAGAGCTGGAAGTACGCAGACGGCACTGTAACCATCAATGCAATCCCTTTCCGTCAGTACACAGTAAGCTTCCTGGCATGGCGTAACTGGGAAGAAATCTCTATGTATAACCACACCACCAACAATTGGGACAAGGAAAAGCTAATGCAGTTTAACCCCTACCCGCCGGGGGCTATGGATTACCTGAAGCAGTGGTTTGTAAATTGGTGTGAAACCCATCCTAATTCCGATGTTGTGCGATTCACATCACTTTTCTATAACTTTGCATGGATATGGGGCTCTAACACCCGCAATCGCCATCTGTTTACTGATTGGGCCAGCTACGACTTTACCGTATGCCCGGAAGCCTTGGACGACTTCTATGAAGCATACGGCTACCGTCTTACAGCAGAAGACTTTGTGCGTCAGGGTAAATATAATGCCACACACCGCGTTCCCAGTAAGCAAAAACGGGATTGGATGGAGTTTATAGGCAAATATGTACGCAGCGCTACCCGTGAGCTTGTAGATATTATTCACGGGGCGGGGAAAAAGGCTTATGTATTCTACGATGATAGCTGGGTAGGTATGGAGCCTTATAGCGGCCATTTTCATGAAATGGGATTTGATGGGCTTATCAAGTGCGTATTCTCGGGATACGAAGCCAGATTATGCGCCCATGTGCATGTTCCTGTTCATGAAATACGTTTTCATCCGTATCTCTTCCCTGTAGGACTTGGAGGAGCACCTACATTTTCTCCTGGAGGTAAGCCCGGCTTGGATGCCCTTAATTACTGGGTAAGTGTACGCCGCGCCCTTCTTCGTAAGAAAATTGAACGTTCGGGCTTGGGAGGCTATCTAAGTCTAACCCAGGGTTATCCAGATTTTATAGAAGCTATGGATAAAATCCTGGCCGAGTTTGACTTGATATCCAACCTACATGATTCTGGCGCCCCTGCTACGTTGAAACCCAAAGTGGCCATATTACATGCCTGGGGTGCATTGCGCAGCTGGACACTTTCCGGCCATTTCCATGAAACCGATGGACATATGCTTATACATGTACTGGAAGCCCTATCCGGTCTGCCCTTTGATGTTACGTTCATATCTTTTGAAGATGATATCCCAGAGGATGTAGATATAATAATAAATGCGGGTGAAGCCGGAAGCGCCTGGAGTGGCGGTGAGTACTGGAATAACCCGGCACTAATAGAAAAATTGACCGAGTGGACAGCAAATGGCGGCGTGTTCGTAGGGATAGGAGAGCCGAGCGCACTACCGGGCTACAATACCTACCTGCGCATGGCTCATGTGCTGGGAGTAGATTTAGATAATGGAGAAAAAACCTGCCATGGACGATGGGCTTATGATGTTGATAAAGTTGAAGACATCCTTCCGGATAACTTCACGATACAAGCAAGAGACAATGTAATCCTAACCGATGGCAACGCTCATGTGCTTGCAGCAGATAAGACGCCATCTATCACAATCAATAAATTTGGCAAGGGAGCCGGCCTTTACCTCGCTAACTTTGCCTTAGGGGATGGAGCCTCTAAGGCCCTGATGAATCTGCTAATGTATGCGGCAACAGGGAATACCACTGCCGAAGGTGTATCAGACAACCCTAACGTAGAAGTTGCCGTGTTCCCACGGGGTGTAGTATTTATCAATAACTCAGATGAGCAACAAGAAGCCAGGTGCAACTGGGAAGGCAGTGCATTCTCTGTCAGGTTACCTGGTTACGGAATGGAAGTTTTAAGGAAGTAATAAACAAAAAAGCACGTAGGAGATTGGGAATGAATTGCCCCATCGCCTACGTGCTTTTTCTTACATATATCTATCCTTGCTGCACCATCTTTATTATCTGCCTAAGCACTTCAATATTATGCCCTGCGACTCCTAGATTCACAAGGGTTTCTTTCTTGCCCTTCTCATTAGGATGCCCTTCCAAAAGAATTGGCTCGCTTTCAGACATACTGTAGATAGACTCAAATGGGATTATGGTCTCGTTGGTCTTTCTCCACTTTCTTGTGGTAAGTACTAATCCGCCATTTCTTAGCTGTAGCTGGTCACCGAAGGAGATGTTGGTACTTGCTAGGGTATTAATGCTTAAATCTTTTAGCAAATACCTGGTAAAAGCCATATCCAATTCCCTAGTCATAAACTTATATCCTGGTGTCCTTCTATGCCTTAGGGCTGTCTGCTTAGCTCCGTTATTTTTTACAAGAATAAACTTGTGTACCTGGAAGATAGGAAGCATCCCTATAAGGCCGCCAACAAGAAACCCTCCGCCCACGGTATCAGACTCTCTATAAGTAGACGCTACTTGGCTAAAGGGTACGCTAATGGTATTGCCGCCACGGGTGTAGCTAAATCCACCTTCATATATTACCAGCTCTCCGCCCTTTACAAGAACATGAGCAAGTAAAATAAAAAACACAGCAACCACTGCGGATATAACCACCAACATAATCGTTTCTTCTCTGTAGACAGTGAGGGCATCCTCACCTGCAAGCATCAGCGCCCCAAAGCCTACGGCCAAAAGCACTACTAAGTAATACTTTATCCGCTTCCCAAATACCTGCCCCGATGTAAATGCCTCCCGTTGCAGCTCATTGCCAAAATTTTGCTCCATTATTACATCCTCCTTTATATAACCTTTTCGCCATTATACGGCGAGTGAACTTGTCAGTCTATTGCGAACCTTGCACAATTTTAAGATATTTTTATGGATTTATCCGCAAATCAAAAAACACGTACCCCTCAAGCAAACTCATATTGCCCAGCCATACATATGAAAATACCTCCGTATCCTCGAGCTGCTGCCGAATGAGCTCTACTTCGCTAAAGTCATCGGATATTCCTGTAAGCATAATCCCGGTCCCATCAAAGCTCATCGTAGAAAAGTGACCATTATCAACTTCTATTATCGCCCTAAGCCACTCAGGGTTAAAGTCCGCTACGGGATTGGCATTAAAAAAGGCCTCTTCCGCGGTATGCATAATCAGCAGCTGCCTTGTATCCGCAATCGCCAGAGATTCCGGGCTTTGCCGCAGTGTACTAATTTCTATTATAAGAAGACGGGACTCTGCTGCGGCTCGTTCATCCAATAGGTTAAGCCCTATAACCATCAGCGCAATAAATAAAAAAATAGCAACCTGAGCGGCTGCCAATTTTATTATAAGACTACGTTTTCCTTTTTGCTTTTGCACATCCTCAGGCAAAAGGTCAATAGTCCTTAATTTTATATTATTTTGGGGAGATTTCATATCGGCCTCCGTACTTGCTTCTGACTCTTACATCATCGCCAAAAAACTTTATCATCCGGTAGTAGCCGGTAAACCTGGACGCAATCCTCTCCGAGTAGCTACGCTCAAGCTCTGTGGGAGAAAGATTGGTGGAGATTACAGTAGACTTTTTAGCAAGCAAACGCTGATTAATAATATCAAATAACGCGGAGCTGGTTACAACCGTAACAAACTCAGCGCCCAAGTCATCCAAAATCAACAAATCCACATCTGTAACCGCATCCAGCATCTCATCAGGCACCGCTTGGGCATCACGGTTAAAGCGATAATCCTCAATTACCTTAAAAAGCCGGGGTGCGGTTAGATATAATACCGTATGCCCCGCATCCAATAAATCCTTGGCAATACAATGGCACACAAAGGTCTTACCAAGGCCAGTACGTCCATATAACAGCAGATTATTAAAGCTTGTATCAAAATCCTGTACAAAGTTCGTCGCTATACGGTAAACAGCCTGCATATTAACTAATGGAGAGAGCCCCTCCGCTTCATTTACCGCCGGATTAAAACAGCGATAATCAAAGGTGTCAAAGTTTTCGTCTTGCAATACTCCCTTTATATTAGAAAGGGAATAATACGCCTCAATAAGACGCTGTTTAAGGCAGCTGCACCTCTCGGCTATTTGACCCGCCGCCACAGCTTTATAACCGGTATCCTCACATTCGTTACATTGATAAACCGCTGCAAGATAGTCCTCTCCTATACCCGCGGCGGCAATTGCGTTTTTCTTCTCCAGTTCGAGGGCTGCAACTTGGTTGCGGGCTTTTTCTATGCCCTTTTCGTCCCCGGCAAGGGCAAGCTTTACCAAGGTCAAGCCTATGGCCTTAACCTCATTTTCTATCTCTTTAACCCGTGGGGCTTTAGCATACAATACCCCACGGCGCTGATCCAGAAGTTCCTGCGCCTGCTCTCTTAGGGATTCGTAATCCCTCATTACTTCTCGGTAGACAGATTTATATCCCATACCCCTACCCCTTTAGCTGTTTCAGAAGATACTGCCGTTCTAGTTGTTCTATTTGCGTATAGTCGTTTTCTCGCTGGTCAAAGTTAATAAATCGGTTGTTTTTAGGCTTTGGTGCCTTGGCGGTGACTTTTGCTTCTTCTTTTTCTTCCTTTTTCTGTGTAAAGGCCGCATCGTCTTCCTTTACACCTTCAATGGTGGTTATTCCCTGCTTATGCCATTTTACCAAAATCTTATCTACATAGGAAAGGGAAGGTTTGTCGGCGGATAAAGCCGTCCGGTCACATGCATCTAGTATCAGGCTTAGAGGCATATTCATCTCGTGAAGCCATTTATCCATCTGCTTGCGCTGGGCGGGAGTTGGGAAGCCGGACTTACCCAGTTGCTTCAATATACTCCGGTAGTTTTTATCAAAGGTATGGACATAGGTAAGAGCCTTGTCCAAGTCATCTATATCTCGTTCAGACCAATCCATAGCGCATTTTTCTATATAGCGCAGATTGCGGTGGCCATGCTCTTGACAATAGCAAAACAGGTATTCGATTACATCTAAAGGAAGCCTCAGCCAATCATAAAAGCCAAAGATTACATTCATATCATTGTAGGTCAAAAGCTTTCCTAGAGAAGTCTCTGCCTTAGAAAAAAGCCGTTCTACATCCTTGCTTTGTGTTCTGTAAACAGAAAGCTCCTGAACTGTATATTGGGGTCTTGTTTCGATTTTTGTTCCGGTCTGAGCTAAAGACTGAGTCTCGGGCAATTCTATTATCTTAGACTTTTCTGTCTCCACCTTTGGCTCGGTTATAGGTAAAAAGGTAATAGAAATATCCGGCGGGCACCCTTCTACTTCTACAAGCCCCACCTTTTCAAAATGCCGCCAGGCATTGACAACATCCGTATCCAAAATACCAAAATGTGCGGAAATATCCGCCATAGACACAGCCTCTCCCCCATAGAGCCGCCGAAGACTATATATGTAAATAAGAGGGTAAACCGGGGCGCACCCGGTTAGATAATTATCAATAAAAATATAAGGTAACTCTAAGGATGAAGCTTTGTACCCTAGTTTCATCTGTATAGCGCTCATTTTCTTCCCGCCTCGCATATTATTTTTAGAGGTCTGATTATAATAACCTATTTTAAAAGAAAATGATATTGACGAATGTATATTCGCGTATTATACTGCAAGTAAAATTACACAAAAGGAGTATTAAAATGCATATAATTCCACAGGTAGACCCAGAGTTCCTGAGCCTTATACCGCCGTTATCAGAGGAGGAGCGCAATCAACTAGAGCAAAATATCCTCTTTAAGCGAAAATGCCGAGACGCGATTATCCTATGGGGAGACATAATAATAGATGGGTATAATCGATATGAAATATGCGTAGAGCATGGTATTCAGTTTGAGATTATCCAGATGGACTTCCCATCCCGCAGTGAGGCAAAAATATGGATACTGGACAACCAGCTAGGAAGGCGCAATCTAACGGAGGCTATGAGAATTGAGCTGGCTCTTTCTATGACTGAGCTGCTGCGTGAAAGAGCTAGGAAAAAGCAATCCGATGGAGGGAAGTTAAAAGGGAAGCTTATGGCCAAAGTATCGGAACAGTCAGATGACCACTTTCTTGTACGAAATGCTATTGCAACTGATGCCGATACAAGCGAAGGAACCCTTCGGCGGTATATTGAGGTAAAAGAATCCGGCAATCAAGCCCTACTATCCCAAGTCCAAGAAGGCAAACTAAAAATAGGCACCGCTCACCGTATGCTGGGCAAAGAAATCCAAAAACAGCTAGCAAGGGCAGATAGGATGTATTCCTATATTTTTGATACCTTACCCACGATAACCGACTCCAAAGCAAAAGAAGAAATCCTGAGTCGCTTATCCAATTTACAACCTCAGCTATCCGCTCTAATAGAAAAATACGATGAAGGAGCCAAGCATGAGCATTAAGCTAAAAATAGACCCTGAATTTAAAGCCCTAATCCCGCCTTTATTGGATGATGAGTTAAACCAACTGGAAGAAAATATCCTATCCCAAGGAAGATGCCGAGACGCCATAACTATTTGGAAGGGGGTTATCCTAGATGGTCACAACCGTTATTCCATCTGCCAGAAACATAACATCCCATTCAACACAATCAATATACATCTAGCCAACCGCAAAGACGCATATATATGGATACTTGAAAACCAGCTCGGCCGCCGCAATATATCAAAGGCGATGAAGATAGAGTTGGCAATTCAGAAAGCCCAACTGATTAAGGAGAGTAAGTCTATAGATGTAAGAAAAACCGCAGCCAAAGACTCCAAATCATCAGAACGGACTGTACAGCGATATATGACCATAAGAAAGCTGGCAGACCCTGAGTTGTTGGCTAAAGTACAAAGCGGGGAAGAGAAAATTGGTACTGCCTTTGGGAAGCTGGATGTTACCACTAAGATAGTAGAACCTCTTTGTGATGAGGCCGGTGCAGGTGAAATAGATTATGAGCCATTCATAATAAGGGGCATGATGGATAACATTAATAGAATTGAAGCGCTGTATAGGTTTTTGCTGGATGCTCCGGTAACGGAAAGGGATGGATTTGCTGCTATTGGTAAAGGATTTAAGCGGCAAATGAAAGTGCTGCAATGCCATATATAGTAAATTGTGAACTGCACCCCGAAGGTTGGATAAAGTCTGACTTTTGGAGGTGCGGTTTTTTTTATTAGAGTTCTTCTGAAATCAAAAGGCGTGATTTCAGAAGAAGCAAAAGGCTTATAATGAAACCTACTTTCGAAATCATAAAACGTGATTTCGAAAGAGGTCTATTGGATACGTGGGGCTAATTTATATAATAGTGGTGTAAGGCTGCCGCGCGGGCGGGTAAGAGCCGGTTTTGGCGCATGTTCCGGCTATGCACGGAAGCCTCAAGCGGGGGAAAAAGCCGTTTATGTACGGATTGTCATCCGCATAAACGGCGTTTTCCCTCCGCTTGAGTCTCCCGTGCGCCTGCACAGGCGCCAAAACCGGCTCTTACCCGCC
>WRAN01000013.1 GCA_009780185.1 Defluviitaleaceae bacterium
GAATATATGCGTAACAGAATAACGATTATTGGGTGTCCGAAACTTGATGAAGGTGATTATTCTGAAAAACTAACGGCAATTTTAAGCCACAATGATATAAAGTCCGTTGCTGTTGCAAGAATGAAAGTTCCATGTTGTAGCGGAATTGAAAATGCAGTAAAAATAGCTCTTAAAAATTGCGATAAAATGATACCGTGGCAAATAATTACCATCTCTACAGATGGCAAAATTACAGAAAATTAAAGGAGAGATTCAAATGTCAATGTTTTGTTTCCAATGCGAGCAGACCGCTAAAGGTACAGGTTGTACATCTGGTGGTGTATGTGGCAAAAAAGTGAACACCGCTACCCTGCAAGACGAATTAACAGGAGAACTTATTGGACTTGCCAGAGTCGTTGAGGGCGGTTCAACACCAACAAGCAACACCTATAAACTTATAATTGACGGCTTGTTTTCCACAATTACCAACGCAAATTTCAATGACGAAGTATTGTCGCAACACATTTCTGAAATTAAAAAGGATAAAGCTGAACTTACAACTGAACCATCTAATTCCTACAACATAGAGCAACTTTGGAAGGCGAACGAAGATATACGTTCTTTGAAATCACTTCTATTGTTTGGTATGCGTGGTATGGCTGCATATGCTCATCATGCTTATGTGTTGGGTAAAACCAATGATGAAGTAAACAAATTTTTCTGCAAGGGCTTATCTGCAATTGCAGAAGATAAAAATGCAGATGAACTATTTGCACTCGTAACTGAATTTGGCGGTATAAATCTAAAATGTATGGAACTTTTGGATAGTGCCAACACAGGCGCATACGGTAATCCTGCACCTACAAAAGTGAGCTGTAGCATAGAAGCTGGGCCATTCATAGTAATTTCTGGACACGACCTATGCGACTTAAAACTTCTGTTAGAACAAACTGAGGGCAAGGGTATCAATATTTATACCCACGGTGAAATGCTCCCTGCCCACGGCTACCCAGAACTTAAAAAGTTTTCACACTTGAAAGGCAACTTTGGAACAGCATGGCAAAACCAACAGCGAGAATTTGATAATATCCCTGCTCCTGTTTTGTTCACAACAAATTGCATTATGCCTGTGAAGCCTAGTTATGCAGACAGAGTATTTACCACATCAATAGTGGCGTATCCCAAAATGACACATATTGGTGCAGATAAAGACTTTTCCGAAATCATTAATAAATCACTTGCACTAGGCGGTTATGATAAACTTCATAGCATGACAGGGCTTAACGGTGGTGATTCTCTAACGACAGGCTTTGCACATAGCGCTGTGCTATCTGTAGCAGATAAAGTAATCGAAGCCGTAGAGGCAGGAGCAATAAAGCACTTTTTCCTAGTTGGTGGTTGTGATGGTGCAACACAAAAGCGTAGCTATTACACAGAGTTTGTAAAGCAGTCACCAAAAGATACTGTTATTCTAACACTTGCGTGTGGGAAATACCGCTTTAATGACCTTGATGTTGGCGAAATTGGAGGATTGCCACGCATTATGGATATGGGGCAATGCAATGACTCATACAGTGCAATTAAAGTTGCAACAGCATTGACAGAGGCTTTTAATTGCTCGATAAACGAGTTACCGCTTACTTTGGTGTTATCTTGGTATGAGCAAAAAGCTATATGCGTTTTATTGACACTTCTTTCACTTGGGATTAAGAACATTTATATTGGCCCCAGTCTGCCAGCCTTTATATCTCCAAATGTGCTGAAAATACTGGTAGAGAAATTTAACTTAACCCCCATATCTACCCCCGAAGAAGATTTGAATAAAATGTTAACCTAATTTGTATAAACAGCAATTATGAAATAGGAGTAATTCTCAACGGCTATTTAGTTGGGAGTTGCTCCTGTTTTAATATATTTTTTGGTTTGCGTTATTTCCACCCTTGACAAATGACGTTATATTGCGTCCTAAAACGGAAATTGCTAACGCCAGTAGTGGCAATTATTCCAGTTCTCAAATTTCGTGTGCGCCATGCTATTCTAATATTGGATCGACCCATCAAATCTGGATTATACAGTGTGATTACATATAAGATAACACAAAAATAACATTCGCGGACTTCAGAGACAAGCTGTTCAAAAGCAGTAGTTTATTGTATAATTTGAGATATAATGACACCGTACATAGTATCTTCTCAAAACAATGTAAGATTAGATTAGGAGAAATGAAAATGGTGAAGCAAAAACCAAAACGCATACATATAGCTACTTGCATCATTGTGCTTATTGCCTTTATTTGGGGTATTATCATGTATACCAGTAACACAGAGGCAACCGATACAACAAACATAGAGCAAACAGCCACTGAGGCAGAATCACCAATAGTTGGACTAACAGCAGGATTTGATCATACTGTTGTTTTAAGAGAAGATGGAAGCGTTTGGAACTGGGGACGTGGAGTTGAAGGTCAATTAGGCGTTGCCTCAAATGTAGGACATAGTCAGCATTCACCTGTGCGTACACGATCTTTCCATGGAACAAGTAGAATTGGATTTAATATGACTGAGGATAGTGATCTAGCTCGTAGATATCCAGCACAACTGTTTAATAATATTATGGCAATCTCATCACACAAAATGCACAACTTAGCTTTGCGTAGTGACGGAACAGTTTGGGCCTGGGGCTGGGGCTGGGAAGGTCAAATCGGAAGAATCCGTGTTGCAAGACAAAGATATCCAGCGCCACTCGTTGCACCAATATTTACTACATCTAGTGGCATAGGGGATTATGATAATTATCTAAGAGAGATACAAGCTATTGATACGGGAATGCTGTTTTCAGTTGCACTTCGTGATGATGGAAGAGTAATTGGTTGGGGGCAAATGGATTCTAGAAATGCAACTGGTCAGCCACCTATTCGGAGTCAAGAGCCTGCCATAATAAATGGGCTATATAATATAGTAGCAATTTCGGCAGGAAATGAGCATCTTCTTGCCTTGGACAGGTATGGAAACCTATGGGGATTAGGGCAAAATAATCGGGGGCAAATTGGAGATGGAACAACAGAATACGCATTAGTTCCTATAAAAATAGAAATCCCAGATGATGTTGTAATATATCAAATAGAAGCTGGGGGGACGCATTCAAGTTTCTTAACACATGATGGCTATGTATATACATGGGGCAGAAATGACAATGGACAATTAGGTTTCTATTCAGAAACAGAATTGGTTTTAACACCTACCAGAGTTGAAAGTATAAGTGGAGTTGTTAAGCTTGCAGCAAATAGAGATCATACGTTAGCATTACATGAAGACGGAACTATATGGGCTTGGGGCTGGAACAGAGATGGTCAATTAGGTAATGGAACAAGAATTAATAGTTATACGCCTGTACAAGTTCAAAATATATATAACGCAAGGCTTATTGCAGCAGGTGATGGTCATAGTGCAGCAGTACTTGCAGATGGTAGAATTATGACATGGGGACGTAACTGGGACGGACAACTTGGTAATGAAAATCCAAGCTCTACATTAGTACCATTACAACTCGAATCATTAAACAACATGCAAAGCGTCCAAGCGGGAAATACATTTTCACTTGCAGTACATGAAGATGGAACTGTTTCAGGATGGGGAAGAAATAACCATCATCAGTTAATCGCATCTTCTACTACGGATCAACGCACTCCTATTATGGCACAAAATGCTCGTGATGGCTGGGAAGACGGATTTGCTAGTGAAGGCAATATAAACATACTTAATAATGTAATGCAGGTAGCGCCTAGTGCTGCTGCAAACTACACTCATGTTTTAGCAATACGCGATGTTGGTTCGCCAGAAGGTGGAGCAGTTTATTCATGGGGGTGGAACCTATTCGGACAGGGAGGCATTGGACGTAAAAACCGCGATGGAATTGTTATAAATGACATCAGAATTGATATACCTAGGAGGGTTCGCCCTGTAGCGCCTGGCTGGACACCAGTTCAAAGCCCTGGAGGACCCAATTATCGTTTGTTAACTGAACCTTACGATGTATACGATGATTTTGATGATGTAATTTCTGTTTCAGCAGGACAATATCACTCAATGGCTTTAAGGTCTGATGGCACCGTTTGGACATGGGGGCGTAATTTTGAACGCCAACTTGGAGGATTGTATGGGCCAGTTGGATTAACAGCTAGGGATAGATATAGATTGCGTCCAAGGCAAGTACCTGGAGTATCTAATATGATTGCAATAGAAGCTGGACGTCTGCATTCAGTAGCTTTAGATGAAGCTGGATATGTGTGGACATGGGGCCATAATTCTAACTATCAACTTGGACGAGATGGTAATACAGGTACTCCCACAATAGTGCCAGGAATAAAAAATATTGTAGCAATTGCAGCACGCGGTGACTTTACACTAGCACTAGACGCAAATGGAAATGTTTGGGGATGGGGAAGAGATGAAGGACGTATCGGTCACAATCTTCGTCCTGCATCTAGAGTGGCTGAACCAGCATTAGTATTAACCGAAAATGGTGAGCCGCTTTTTGACATAATTAAAATTGAAGCGGGAGCTAACCATTCTGTCGCGATGGCAAGGAATGGAAGCTTATGGTCATGGGGGATAAATGAATCTGGGCAAGTTGGTAACGGAACTACTACTATGGCCCCAAGAGCAGTTCAAGTTTCTGTGCAAGGTGAAATAAGGGATATAAAATCTATTGCCTTAGGCAATAGCTATACTATAGTGGTTGATGGAAATGGAAATATATGGTCTTGGGGAAATAATCTGGCAGGTGCTCTAGGTGTAGGCTCAATCCCTGGAGACAATTCATATAGCCTTACTCCAGTTGCAGTACGTAGTGGGAATAATTACTTTAGCGTTCTTACGGAATCTGCTTACATACCAATGAGTGGAAGACCTACATCTGATAGACCAGAGCCTACAATCCCACCCATAACCAACGTTCCAGGCGATGTAGATGACAACGGCTACGTAACCGCAGCAGACGTAGGTATGCTAAGGGCCTATCTAGCTGGTTTCCCTGTAACAATAAATCACACCAATGCCGATGTTAATGCCGATGGTGCAGTAACTGCGGCAGATTTAGGCCTAATCCGTGCTTACCTAGCAGGCTTACCAGTTGAGCTAATGTCAAGCATCAACACTAATAACGTCAATGTCCTGTCAGCATTTGTCGCCCTACAAGACTATCCTATCAACGCTTCCGCATCTCACGAAACCGCATCCCCAGGGGACTATGTAGATATCACAATCAATATAAATGAAAACATGGGCATAACATTGCTAAACTTAAATGTAAGCTACAACGCAAGTATTATGGAACGGGACAGTATAGCCCTGGCAAACTTGATGTTAATGCCACTGCATCCATCCCCACAGGATAACCCTTTTAGGCTGAATTTTGAGTTGAGTGAGCCTTTTGATATTACCACCAACACTGGCCTGCTTGTGACGGTACGCTTTAGAATCCTTAATAATGCCGCGCAGGGCGTCTCGCCTATATATGTGACAGTTACTTCTGCTTATGCAGCAGAGGGACTTGCGTTTAACTCAGTAGGTGCTTATGTTGTACATGGATCTGTAACCGTGGTATCGACAGAGCCTACGCCAACCCCTACACCATCCCCTACGCCTACCCCCGCACCTACTCCTACACCCATACCTACTCCTACTCCCATACCTACGCCTACCCCCACACCTACTCCTACACCCATGCCTACTCCTACTCCCATACCTACGCCTACCCCCACACCTACTCCTACACCCATACCTACTCCTACACCCATACCTACACCTACTCCTACACCCATACCTACGCCTACCCCCACACCTACTCCTACACCCATGCCTACTCCTACACCCACTCCTACTCCTACTCCTACACCCACTCCAGTGATTGACCACCGTCCTAACCCCTCAACCAATCCAATCCATATAAGCTTCACGATTTTTGGGGCAGTAATAATGGTAGGCATTGCATTCTTTGGTCTATTAAAACTAGCAAAGCAGCAGGTTATTGCATCAGACGAATATAGCAAAGAAACCACTCGCTACGACCGTGAGAAGCGATTAATTGATTTAATTAACAAGTAAGACTGTACTAGAGCAAGCTAAAAAGGCGACTATCATCTCTATCAGGAGTTGATAGTCGCCTTTTTAATACCCTTTTCTTCAGCCGCATAGCTCATATAAGGAATGACTTATAAAATGCCTGGATAGCATAATGCGAATGTATATGCTATAATACGAACATACATGCGAAACGGGTGGGAATTATGGCAAATTTAATCATCAAACAGAGTATGGATTTAACCGAAAAAATTAACCTCATGCAGCAAGATGCGCTTTTCGATGTATCGGACGGCAATGCAATTTATGTCCCTGATTTAACATCCATCAAAAACGAAATTAAATCTAAGTCCACCCTGCCGCCACTTCCAAAAATGATGCTATCAAATGATTGCATATTCAACTGTGCTTATTGTAGACTCAGAGCCGGAAGGGATAACAATGACCGCTACACCAATTCACCAAAAGAAACGGCGGAAATATCCGTAAAAATGGCAAAAGCAAGCAGGCAAGGGGTTTTTATATCCTCAGCAATTTGTAAAAATGCCAATCATACAGGCGAGTTAATATTAGAAACCCTTAGGATAATCAGGCACGAACACCGCTACACTGGGTTCATACACGCCAAAGTCATGCCTGGAACAGACCCAGAACTAATTCGCCAAACCAGTTTTTACGCCAACCGCATGAGCGTAAATATAGAAGTGGCAAAAAGTGAAGGTTATGCACAAATAGCAAGAAACAAAAGCAAGGAGAAAATCATCCCTCCGATGCGTCAGATATGCGATCTTGTAAAAACAGCACAGGATTATAGGTCAGCCAACTATCGTCATTCGCCTTTTGCCGCTTCATCACAGGCGACCCAGATAATGGCTGGAAGCACTAATGAAATGGATTATGAGATATTGCGCCTATCGAAAGCATTGTACCAAAAATACAAGATGAAACGGGTGTACTATACTCCCTTTCACTATAGTGGGAATGCCAAGGGCTATAATGATCTTCCCGAGACAGCCACGCCTGTCTGGCGCATGAAGCGGTTGTACCAAGCTGACCGATTAATGGAGATATATGGGTTTACACCAGAGGAGATAGCACCCGAATCCGCCCCCAATCTCATGTATGAGTTCGACCCTAAAGCAGCATGGGCAATTAGGAATATTCATTTATACCCCGTCGAAGTTAATAAAGCCGATTATGAAATGCTCATACGCATCCCTGGTATTGGCACAACCTTCGCAAAACGGATTGTTAAAGCGCGAAGGAGTATCAATATCACTCACGACGCATTAAAAAAGCTTGGTGTATCATTGAAGAGATGCCAACATTTTATTACATGTAATGGTGTATTTATTGGGGAAAAAAGCGAAAATATTGATATCTATAAACGCCTGCTTGCCAACCCGTTGACTGATAAATAGAGCTAAAAACTGGAGGAATAAAATGTGATTTCAAAGCATGACATACAAGCATTTGGTGAAAAACATCGTATACTGCTTCAAGGGGATGAATTTATATACATTCTTCCACATCACGCACTAAGAACACATATTGCAGACTATACGATAACATTCCCTACAAAAGATTTTATGTCCGACCGGACAACAATACTATCATATGGAAGTGCAACGCTTGTAATTGAATCTACCGCAAAGAAGTTATCAATCAAGTTGTTCGGGCCTTCTGTAAAGCCATGTCTAATTGGCAATACTCCTTCTGAAATGATAGTGACTATAGACTTCCGACCAGCGGGGCTCTACGCACTTACAGGCATCAGCCAAAGTGAGTTGACAGACAAAGCATTTCCCTTTGAAGAGATTAATTTTTCATTAAGCAAACTGCTTTCGGAAGCGATTGAAAAAGCCACAAGTGTTTCCCGGTTAGTGACCAACCTTGATATATTATTGCTTGAAAGCATGAGTACTATCTATCCCCCACAGTTAAATCTTGTATTTCAGAATGTTTTTAACTCTGCCGGGAATATCGCCGTAAAAAAGTTATCAGATGATATTCACTACAGCGAACGCCACTTAAACAGAATGTTCAAACAATATGTCGGCACAGGCGTAAAAACATTTACAAGATTGATTCGTATGAATGTCGCATGTCATTTGCTGCAAAATTGTAAAAACAGTGTTGAAATAGTTTCAGAATTAACAGGTTTTCAAGACCCATCTCACTTCGTCCGAGATTTTGAACTGATATGTGGCATAACACCTAAAACATATCGCGATAACATGTCCGATTTTCACAATGAAATTGCGATGTCTTTAATGTACATTGAAGACATTCTAAAATATACACAACAAAGGAGAGCGAAGAAATGATGGATTTTAGCAAAACAACTGTAAGAATTATGGCACAAAAAGATTATGCAGCATGCTTTGAGTTTTACACTGAAAAGCTTGGTCTAGTCCCAATTTGGGAATATAGTGTAGGAGACAAAAATGGCCCCTACACTACTCTTGCCGAAAAAGAAGGCGGCGAGCCCTGTCTTGCAATTTTTAACGGTAAAATGATGTCTGCCTACAGAGGATACGCCCTACCAAGTGGAACCACCCCTACTGATACTATAGAGTTTTGCATACCTTCTGACAATGTTGACGAAGATTATAAACGCCTAAAAGAAGCAGGGGTAGAATTTATAGGCGAACCTCAAACCATTGAGGATTGGGCTATGAGGTGCGTTTATTTCAGAGATCCCGAAGGCAATTTACTCGAACTGAGCAGTGATATATAATAAATATTAATTCAATTGCTAGTTAAAAGGGCTGGTACGTTAAGAAAACCTTGGGACTCCATCCCTCTCACACATTTGCTACGCAAATGCATTCGCAAGAAGCCCTGTAAACTTTTGAAAAAGTTTAATCAAAACTTTAACATAAAATCGCGCATACGCGCGATTTTGGTTTTTCGATAAAGTTTTTGGTTAAGCTTTTTACAAAAAGTTTGCGGGGTGCGGGGTATACTCCAGCGGTTTCATGATTTTGACGTGACAGCCCCCTTTTTTAGAAGCTGTATTCAACTTCTTAATCTATTTAAATCTCTTCTTAACTAAAAAGCCAAGTTTTCTAAAGCCCATTTGGAACCGCTGTCTGTAATTAAATATTCGGTGCCACATCAGCAATCGGCGTGGGTTTTTCTTCAATTTCTCATTCTTCAAGGCTCTTCGTATAATCCCCTCCCCTGCGGGGAATTGAGTCAGATAAATAAGAGTATACCAGTACACCTTTTCACTATTGTTGGCACCATGGCCTTGACGCCACCATGCCATGGAGTGATACTGCTCTTTTAGAGGCCGACTTTGCTCTGCTCGGATTTCTTCCCAAGTCTTTACTCCGCGCCCTACCGCGATTTCCTCAATAGGGGTCCCTGGTAAAAAGCTTAACCCGTGTAACTGTAAAGTAAAAGGCTTGGATAAGCTGCGGCACAGATTTAAAGTCTCTTTTAAATCCTCTTCCGTTTCAAATGGGTGCCCGAGAATAAAATCGTATATTACCATGGGCACCTTAGCTTCAGAAAGGATTCTTGAGCACTCTAGTATTTCTTCTTGTTTTTCATTTCTGGTATAGATTTCTTTTCTTATTTTGGGGCATCCGCTTTGTACCCCTATTACTATCTTGGAAAGCCCTGCTGATACCAGGTCTTTTATTCCGGGATTTGCGCTTAACCTTGGATGGCCCCATACCTCAAAAGGTAGTGCCACATTCTTCTTATACTCTGAAGTAAATTCTGCAATCCATTCCTTGTTCCAGGGAAAAATTTCATCCCAAAACCGTAAAAGTTGTACACCGGGATTTTGTTTTCTTACATTAGCGATTTCCGACATAACATCCCCAACACTACGTTGGCGAATAAACGGCCCTTTGCCTTTGTACAAATCCCGTATACTGCTATTGGAACAATAGGAACAGCGGTTAGGGCAGCCTCTGGATGTTGTAAGCTCATATCTATGGCTTGCCACCTCAGGGTCACCATGGATTATTTTGTCATTATTAATATAGTACATATTCTTACCGCCAAAATCTGGATGAGGAAGGCGGTCAAGGTCTTTTATAAGAGGGCGAATTGGGTTAAGCTGCGGGCCGTCAGGAGTGTTAATACATATACCCTCAATATGGTCATAGGGCTTCCCGTCGCGAAGGGCATTGGTAAATTCGATTATAGTCTCTTCGCTTTCCCCTCTAAACACCACATCCGCCAGCTTTAGGCACTCTTCTGGGAAAAGTGTAGCGTAAGCGCCACCGATAAGTATAGGCACCCCGGAAATTTCCCTTATTTTTTTTACGATATTTTCCACAACATTCAAATAGAAGGAACACATAATACTAAGGCCAATATATCCCGGCTTAAGCTCGGCTATAGTCTTATACAAAAGCTCATATTCTGTAGGGGTAGGCTCGTCTACATTATAGCTGTTAAAGGATTTTAGAAAGATTAGACTGGGTTCATACCCATGGTTTTTTAGGGTAGATGAAAGGTAACGAATACCCAGAAGATTTGTGTCATACAACCCAATAAAAAGCGGGTGCAGATTCTTGTCAGTTTTCATATTTAAATTCATGCCTCCTTCATTGGCGGAACATTTAAAACCGGCGCGACTATTATCGCATAAAAACATCACCATTTGTGCAATATCTTCCGGGCACCCTACCCGGCCTGCCGGATGCTGTTTTTTGTCTTCTATGCTTTGCCCCAAATATACCTTACAGCTATATAATAGTACACCCTTCGCCGTATATCAAACTATAGCGAACGACTTTCGAAATCGTGATTGCGCGTCAGGCAAAATCGCCAAAAAACGCTTGCTTCGCGTTTTTAGGTGCCCTCCTTCAATCACGTTTCTCAATGTCATTCGCTATAGATGCCAGTTGACATAATACAAAGTATATGGCAATATCTCACTACACGCGTAGTGAAAATGAAAGGAGAAATTACATGGATTTAAAACTAAGCGATTCAGAGCTAGCCATAATGGAAATCCTCTGGGCCAATGGCGAAACCCGCGCAACGGTCATTGCAGATATTGCAAAAGCGAAATATGACTGGGAAAAGAACACAGGATACACATTCCTTCACCGCCTTATAAAAAAGGGCGCAATAACAAGGCGTGACCCCGGTTTTTACTGCAAGGCTACTTGCGAACGTGATTCCCTACTAGCCCAGGAAGCTAGAGATGTGGTAAGCAAACGCTATAGCGGCTCTATTGGCCAGTTTGTGTCAGCTTTTTTTGGAGGCAAGGCTATTTCGCCAGAGGAAAAGGAACAGCTCCAAAATTTGATTAATAAGCAGAATTAATACCGGTTCCAATTAATTTGGAATCAGTATAAAATGTTACTTTTCAGGTTTTTACATTATCATCAAAACCGGAATAGATAGGGGAAATAGCCATGTCATTTGTTGAAACATATTTATTTATGAGCCTGACCGGTAGTGTAATGATAGTTGCCATCATGTTTATCCGGCCACTACTTAAACGATGGAAGACTTTTGGTATATTGCAGCTTTTGTGGATTGCAGCCTGTGTGATGCTTTTGACTCCTTTACGCATTCCATCTCCTATTAATATTTATAACGTCTTTGTGGGTTTTCATTTATACGGAGCTCCCTCCCAAGCCAATCTTCAAGGATCGACTTTATTGCCGGCATATGTTTTAACAACATGGCAGACAGGGGTTTTAGTCGCCCTTATTTATGCCGCTGTTTCAGCCCTGTTTTTACACAGGCGGTTTAAAGATGCCATCCCCAGAGCTGATTTAAATGCGCTTATTGGTAAGAAAAATAGAGTTTTTATATCTTCACACACATCGGGGCCTTTGACCTATGGAGTTTTTCGCCCTCGCATAATTCTGCCTATGTCAATTAGTGGGATGGACGAAGATGCCCTGGAATTTATGCTGCTACATGAGCTTCAACATATCCGCAGCAAGGATGCGCTGATTAATGTGCTATGGATTTTCGCATTATGCCTTCATTGGTTTAATCCATTTGTATGGCTTGGTTGGGTTTATCTTCGCCGTGACATGGAGGCGAAATGTGACGCTAAGGTACTAAAGCATATAGGAGCCGAGTGTCGGGCGGGATATGCGCAAGCGTTACTTAACATGGTTCCCGTTAAGCAGATGGTCCTCCCCTTGTCATTCGGCTCATCTTCTGCCGCGTGCAGAATCAAGGGGATTCTTTCCTACCATCCAGCCAAAAGACGTAATGTTATTGCATCCTTTGCGGTAATGCTTTGCTGCTTGATACTCTTCACTTCCGCCCCCACCATTTCTATGACCGCAGAATCCGTGATGGTTACAAGGGTTATATCTGTTTCCACATATCCAGGTGATTTTGTTATTCATTTTAGCAGTGCTGAACATGCACATACATCCACTTATATCCGAATTGGTACATTTTTTTCCAGTATTGAAGGAGAAATTGACTATGAAAATTGAAATTAATGATATCTCAAAAACTTACGCATCAGGCAAACAAGCTCTCAAAAACATAAATATCCAAATGGAAAGCCCTAATCTAATTGGTATCCTAGGCCCAAACGGCGCAGGGAAAACCACTTTAATGAAGCTGCTTATTGCCGGATTAACCCCCACTAGCGGTGAGATTCTGCTAGACGGAAAAAGACTTCTTTCCCAAGAAAAAGAATTGAAATCCAAACTAGGGTACCTACCCCAAAGCTTTGGACTGTTTGATGAGCTTACAGTTTGGCAGTTTATTGACTACATGGCAGCACTTAAAGATATTAAAGACAAAAGTGCTATCGAAACAGTACTAGAACAGGTTAATCTAACCAACCAGCGCAAAACCCGTATCCGCCGACTATCCGGCGGTATGCGTCAGCGTGTTGGCATTGCGCAGGCATTGCTGGGCAACCCACAATTGATTATCTTGGACGAACCCACTGTAGGCCTTGACCCGGAAGAGCGAGTGAAATTCCGCAATATTTTCTCAGAAATGGCGAGGGATAAAATTGTGTTGCTTTCAACCCATATCGTTGAAGACGTACAGTCTATTTGCAACCGGGTGCTGGTTCTTAATGGTGGTAAAACCCTCTTTGATGGAGAGCCTGCCGACCTGGTTGCCAAAACCGCCGGGCATGTTGGTGTTTTCGTTTCTCAAATAGGCGAGCAGGTACCCAGGAACTGCCAAGTGGTTTCCAAAGTAAATACCGCCAAAGGAATCCAATGCCGAATTATTGCCAATGAGCTGCCCGATTTTGCAGAAGCTGCGGAGCCTACACTAGAGGACGCTTATCTCTATTGCACCCTGAAAGGCGGGGATGTTTTGTGATATTTTCTCATTACCGTGTAGAACTAAAACGTCTAGCCCTATCAAAATTTACCTGGGTTGCCGCTGTCTTTAGCCTGTGCTCACCACTACTGGGATATTGGATGCAGCTTAGCAATCCTGATGTCATGACAGGGCAGTTTATCGCCAATCCGGTACTGGCCGGAACCATAGTTGGAGCTGTTATTTGGGCACTCTTGATCATTGTGGAATCTAATCGGATATACCGCGCCCAGGCCAGTATGTTGATAGATGCTATTGCGTCGCCTCGTTCTATGGCACTGATTCGCGTAGCTGCTGTTATGACTTTTTCGGGATTGATATGGCTTCTTAGCTTGTTGATCTATCTGCCTTACACCATGTTAAATCTTGGGTTTTTGTTTACCATT
The DNA here is from genome assembly GCA_009780185.1 of Defluviitaleaceae bacterium. Lineage (GTDB taxonomy): Bacteria > Bacillota > Clostridia > Lachnospirales > WQUN01 > WRAN01. The sequence continues at coordinate 13,739 of WRAN01000013.1, forward strand.
GACCTTTATGTACTCAGCTTTCTAGTGCTGATGCTGCCTACTTGGTGGATTTCTATTTTGTTTGCCTCTGCTCTTAGTCAGATTTCCCAGCGTATCGAGCTTACAGGGCTGTTATATGCTTTTCTTGTATTTTTCAGCTTTAGCGGATTCATATCCAATAATTTATTTGGTACATGGCTAAACCCTATCGTGCTTACATTTTCTGACGGGTTTTCCAGTCTTTATTTTCTACGTATAGCCTTTTATACCCGACTTTTATGGCTGACTATTTCTGGTGGACTCTGGGTATTTTCATTGCTGTGTATTCGCAAATATCAGAAAAATATATTCGGTTCTTTTTGGATTGGGATTAGGAAGGCGTATATCCCTGCGGCGGCTGGGTTGCTTTTCTTTGCAGGGGTTTTCTTATGGATTAATCAACCCTTTGTAGACCATGGCCCGGCAGAGTTTATTTTCGAAGACTTCGTAAGTCCATCCAGGGATAACTTTAGAGCACCAATATCGGAAGTTACCTACCGATTGTCTCCAAACACGTCAACAGGCCGACTTCATGGTGTTGCTGAGTTTAATGCAGAAGGAGCAAGACAGGGGACAAGTGGTTCATCCAGTATCTGGCTCAACCCTGGATATCGAATTATTTCTATTGAATATGACAACAACAAAGCTGATTTTACTACCACCCCCTATATCATAAGGGATGCCAGACGGACAGACTTCACAACAACTGAATCATGGCAAACCCTACGCATCACGTATGAGGGTTTTCCTACAATGATTCGTGCCTTTGCCCCTCACAACTGGGGCAATGAAATTAATCGCAGAAATATCACACTCAACAACGCTTCATCAATTCCTACTGTAAGTGGCCTCTCCATCCCTGTATCTTTCAATCTGGAGCTGGCGTTACCTAGTAATATGATTCCTGTTATCAACCACAGACTGATTGATGATTATATTACCCTTACATGCGGCACAAATATTTGGAACGCAACAATTGACGGCTCAAGCCTACGGATTAACGCCGCTGACTACATGGTAGAATCCTTTGTAGCCGCTGATATGAATGTAGATTTTATCTTCAGCCGCCAATATCAGGCCATCATGGAGGAATATAATATCTCCGGAGAAATAGCCGAGGTACTGGACTTCTTTACCCAGCGCCTTGGGCCGCTGCACTGGGCGCATCTTCCCAGCCTTTCTATGCTTCAAAGCAGTGCTCTTATGTTTGGAGGTATTGCCGGGGATGGCTTTGTCGAATGGGGTGAAAGTATTTTCACCGTAAGCAATCTGGATAATCCACTACAAGGCACCAATGCCGCAGAGGTATTTGTACATGAAATGGTGCATATGTGGTGGGGCGGCCTTGGCGTATTTAGTGGTTGGGGCGAAAGCGGCGATATATGGTCTGACGAAGGCTTGACGGTTTACTATACCTATAGGTTTTTTAAATATCGCTACGGAGAAGAACACGCCAGGCAGCACTTTGTTGACGCATGGCAGGCCGCTGTAGATATCCAAAATAGATGCTTCTACTCCCGCAATCCAGAATTTTTGGATAGGCTGCCAGAGATGTACTGTGCACAGATTAACAACCGCAACAGAGGCACAAACCTATACGCCCGTATGCCTTTGATGATTCTTCGGGCTGAAGAATTAGTAGGCGGGCCAGAACAGATGGATGAACTTATGCGCCATGTACAGCAGCAATTTTCCGGAAATGGTATGAACAGACCTTTCACATTCCAAGACTTCCTTGATGCTGTCGGCCTTAGTGAGGAGGATATAAACCTTGACTACCCAATTTAAATACGAGCTAAAGCGGCTGTTGTTAAACAAATTTTATATCAGTCTTCTTATAATCAACGGCATCTTTGCCTGGTATGTACTGTCTTCTGACATAATACTGGGTGTGGCCTTTACCGCTCCGTTTTCCTCATGGAGCTTTGGTGCGTATCTTGCGTCGGTTATGCCTATGGCAATACTCACAACATTGTTTTTACTTAGCTTTTATTATTCTAAAAATGAAAAGCAAGTGGAGGTACTAACCATGGCTACACCTGTAAACAGGGTTAAATATTCACTGATACGGGGTACCGCTGTCACATTAGGGTTTTTGCTCATATGCATTGTGGCAATTGCACTAAGCATATTTTTCTATGCTACTTTCTTTGGATATCTAGATTTTGCCGTATTTATCTTGCCTGCAATTATAACAATAGTACCTGGTTTTATTTTCTTTATGGGATTAGGCAGCTTTGCCGGGAGGATTCATTCTGGGTTTTTGTATGCCCTGATTCCGGCTTCATTTTTAATGAGTTTTTTTCAGCGTCCTTTTATTTTGGATATTTTCGGTGGCGGATTTTATAATAATTTTCCTCTGACATTACCTATTGGTGTTGATGGGGAACCCGCTTTTATGCTTAGTGGGGCCTTTATTGCGGTCCGGGTGCTTTTGGTTATAATTGGGGGGATTTTATGGGCGATTAGTCTTAAATCTTCCCTCCAAGGTATAAAGAATCAGTAAAAAGGCGTAATAATGAACTTGATATGATTATCAGTTTGAATTTTAGGCTACAAACCGATAAAAATAACCACACCAATGGAGGTATACAAGGTGGAAAAAATCATTATTTCAAATGTAAGCGAGATAGGACGCAAATGGGATTCAAATTTGGAATGGGGAGTATTTCAATCTGGCCCCAACAGCAAGCAAAAACATCCGCCAGAATTTTTAAGAAGCACTGTATGCACTCCATTCTCAACAGGTAGCAAACTTGAAGTATATTTTTATACAATACTGCTGGGAAAATCTAGTTGCCCATATCACTATCATACAGCTAACGAAGAAATATTTTATATAACGAGCGGACATGGAATTTTAAGAACGCCAGAAGGCGACAAAGCTGTGTCTGAGGGCGATGTCATTGTTATGCCCGCCAATGAAAATGGGGCGCATAAGCTGACTAATACTTCAGATGTTCCCTTAATATATCTCGAAGTCAAAACGGCGACTACGCCGGAGGTATGTGTACAACCAGATTCAGAAAAAGCAGTAATTATTGCCCCTCCAAAATTCTTCGCAAAAACGTATAAGATTGACTCTGATGTAAATTATCTTGACGGCGAAGACTATCCCTAACAGACATTTTTTCGAAGCCAGAACCTTTATACGAAACCTATATAATCGTGTGAAGATTCTGGTTTCGTGTTTAAGTGCCGCACAAAGTGTGCAGATGAAAGCGAGTTATTTTAGCAAGCGTATCGTTTATTGTGCAAACTTACATGAAGATCATATCTCAATAACTTAAAAAGCCCAGGAAACATGGCATTTCTGACTGTCGGCAATTGTATCAAAGCTAATGTCAATACCGGGTTGTTAACGTCGAGGTGAATACAATCGCACGTTAGTTTTCGCCCCGGATAGTAGGGTGCAAAGTTTTGCACCCTTTTGCACCCATAAAACAATTGACAATGCAATGAAATTTCAATACAATGCAATAAAAAAGATTGGAGGATTATAATGGCTCAAACTAATATCTCAATAAGGATTGACGAAGACATTAAAAAGGAAGCAGAAAGCCTTTTTGCAAATTTGGGGCTAACTTTGTCATCTGCAACCAATGTCTTTTTCCGGCAAGCTATACGGACACAGGGAATCCCTTTTCCTTTGTCGATGGCCACACCGCCGAATCAAACACGGGAAACCGTATTGTCAAGAGGATTGTCTGCTATGTATGAAGCTAATGAACAAGCAATAATCAACGGAACATCTGAAATGGCACTGGATGAGATCAACGACATCATTAATGAATGCCGACAGGAAAGTAGAATGGCATGATGCAAAAGGTTGTTATTGATACAAATGTTGTTATTTCATCAAATCTTTCATTATCTGGCAACCCTGGCGAAATCATGAGACAATTTTATAATGGGGTACTGCAACTGTTTTATACATCAGACATTCTTGCTGAATATAAGAGAGTGCTTGCATATAAGAAGTTCAATTTTGCGATAGAAACACAAGCAGCTATTCTCCGTGCCATCGAAATCGGCGGGACGCTTGTTGCACCGCCTACCAGTACCATACCATTTAATGACGAAGCAGACCGTATTTTTTACGATACAGCAAAGTTCAGTAAAGCCATTCTTATTACGGGAAATATGAAACACTACCCAGCAGATTCATTTATTATGACTCCAGCGGATTTTATAAGTAAGACAAATTAAAATAATATAGCAGCAAGGGAGTTTTTGAAAATTGGGAAAACTGAGTTCATTAGAGCATTAGAAAACAACTCTCTTTCGGAAGTTAATAACATTCCCAAAAGCGACTTGCATAGCCATGCCGGGCGCGGCGGAACGCCTTCATATATAGAGAATATGCTGGGTACTACACTCCCACGTCTAACCGAGCCGCTCCGCTCTATCGCTGAAATGGACACTTGGTTCACCGATAATATCAAGTGCCATTTTTCGAATATACATGGCTATATAGCACGAGTGGGTGCTGCCTTTGTGCAAGCGAAGGCGGATAATATTACAGTGCTGGCAATGAGTTATGGGGTTGACGAAGCCTATTGTATGGGAAGTCCAGAGATATTTATTGCCGTCATGAATGGCTTGCATAGCGCTTTTGCACCTAATACATTGTTTTTTCCTGACTTATCCCTTTGGAGCGTTGACGATCGACTGGATGCAGTACTTAATATGAACTGGTTCAAAGGAATTGATATTGGCAATTATTCTGGTGCGATGACCATGAACGAAATGAAAACCATGAGCCGTAAAGCCCACCAACATGGCCTGGTAGTAAAAGCCCATGTTGGCGAATTTGGTGGCGCAGATGATGTCATGCGTCATGCCGAAGAACTTGAACTTGACCAAGTTCAACACGGTATAGCGGCGGCTGGGTCTTCACAGATTATGAACTGGTTAGCCAAGAACAAAGTGCAATTAAATGTATGCCCTACAAGTAATATTTTATTGAGCAACACAAAGAACTATGGAACCCATCAAATAAGAACCTTATTTGATTATGGTGTTCCTGTCACAATCAATACAGATGATTTGTTAATATTTGATTCAACGGCATCTCAGGAATACTTGAATCTATTCAATGCTGGTCTTATGACTGCTGAAGAATTAAATATAATCCGTGAGACCGGATTATCATCTGCGAACGCTAATAAATAATATTATTTCAGTCGCGAGCCGTATGTGACAATTTTTACAAATAACGACTTTAGGTAACGGACACACATAACTGAGTAACGTGTTTATGTCGAGAGTATCGTGCTGATGTTCTATTAGAGGGTGCATTATAAAAGCCGGTATCAAATGGATATTTGCTTTGCTAGGATGTTTTTTCGGCAAGCATAATTGTGCACAGGCATAAGGGTCACAGGAATCAAGGGTTTGAAAGCCGATTGCAATTGTATCAAATTCAACGTCAACACGGGCGTTTTGATGGTGATATTAATACAATTGCACAGATATCTTTCTTTGCAGAAGTGAGCATAATCTGCAAAGAAAGATATTTTTTTAGCGATATAATAAACATCGAGGAGGTGATTACAAATGGATTGGTTTGAAAGAATGAACTCAGCCATGGATTATATCGAAGACAATTTAACAGGAAATATTGAACTTGAAAAGGCTGCAAAACTCGCTTGTTGTTCTGAATATCATTTTCAAAGGATATTCACATTGATAACAAATTTACCTGTCATGGAATATGTACGCCGCAGAAGAATGAGTTTGGCTGCTGTTGATTTACAGCAAAGCAAAAGTAAGGTTGTTGATATTTCACTTAAATACGGATACGAATCCCATTCTGCGTTTACACGTGCATTTAACTCTATACACGGGGTTTCGCCAATATCTGCGCGCGGCAAGGGCGTTATTCTGAAATCATATCCACGTATTCACTTCCATCTTTCTGTAAAAGGAGATATAGCGATGGATTATAAAATCGAACGCAAAAAAGCATTTTCAATTTTTGGCAAATCAAAAAAATTTAGACATGATGTGGTATATGCACAAATTCCTGAATTTTGGAATGCAAGCACCACAGACGGAACCGCTGAGCGAATCCTTACCGAAGCAGGCAAAAAACTGCCATCAATTTACGGGCCTGACATTTACGGCAGTGACGACATGTTGCTTTTTGCAGCAAATCTTGGGCATGACGAGTATGGAATGGGGTATATGATATGTCAAATCAAGCCTGATAGCGACCTATCACATGATTTTGAAATTATCGACATACCTGAACTTGACTGGATTGTTTTCACAACGAAGCCGGTAACTATTGAAACTGCAACAGACGCTGTACAGGATTTATGGAAGCGTTTAGGGGCAGAATGGTTTTCCCAAAATCCGGAGTTTGAATATGCCAATGCACCGTCAATGGAATTATACTATCATGCAGGCAAGGGATTATTCAAAGCTGAAGTAGCCGTTCCCCTTGTTAGAAAGTAGCATCTTTCTTGTAAGCGTCAATGACAAAACCTATGCCCATGCTTATGAAAAAAACAGCTAGGCATAGGTTTTTTCTGTTATATAGTTCAATGCACACGGGGGTGCAAGCTATAGCGAATTAATTCGCTATACCAGGCTTTTTAGAAGCTTATGGCCTGCCTTTGAAGCAAATAGGGAGTTTTCCAGTCCTTCAAACTCCATGCTTACATCTCCGGTATAGCCATTATCTCGCAATATTTTTAAACATTGTGGAACCGGCACTACTCCATGGCCGATTACCGTACCTCTAAGATGCTCACCTCCACGTGACTGAAACCATCCGTCCCCAGGGCTTGGCCCGGCACCAGTTTTGACCAAAAAATCTTTTACATGGACATGGGTGGCATATGGGGCTAGGCGCGCCACTGCGGATATTGGGTTTTCGTCAGCGCATAAGAAATTGCCGATATCAATAAGAATACCGAAATTAGAATGGTTCACTTTTTGGACTAAGTACTCCATACGGTAGCTATCCTGCATAAAAAAGCCATGATTTTCGCACATTGTTTTTATGCCGAGACCTTGGCCATACTCTGCTACCTCTCGGATATATGGGGAAATGACATCTATGGCTTCAATGTAACTGCCTTGCTTGCCTTTGAAGCCCCAAGTGGCATCATGACGTAGCATTTTCGCACCCAATACTGCCGCTACATCTAGGCAGGTTTTTACACGGGTTACTTCATCTGCACTTGTACCTTTATTGGGCAGCATAAACTCTGCGCCAACGGTGTAAGCTGAAATTTCTATGCCATTTTCATCTGCGTGGGCGCGTAAGGCTTCGGCATATTCGATTATATCCGTACCCTCCGGTGGGGTTATGTCTATAAATTCTATCTGGTCGTAACCTGTTTTAGCCGCGTGCGATATTACATCTTTCAAGGTCATTGTTCCATCTTGCAATAGCGCAAAATAACTGTAACTGCTGATTCCTATTTTCATTTTTAGTCCACCTTTATATAAAATTATGCAAAGGATACACTATACATATGACTTTGCAAAGATTCAAATGTAAATAATTCAACAGAAGCACCCCTATTATGTAAACAAATCTACAGAAGCAATGGTTATACTTAAAAAGCACTAGGCAATATGCACAACAAACACTAACTTTCAAGGAGGTTTTTGCAATGAAACGAGGATTATTAGCTCTTGCTTTACTGATGTCTATGGTTTTAATCCTAGCCGCATGTAACCGCGGCGGCGAAGAACAAGCAGCAGACCCAACCCCAGAACCAACACCCCAAGCAGAGGCAACCACAACACCAGATGTTGACGAGCCTGAGGTAGAGGAATCCGATGTTCCTTTCTATCTTACACCAATGGCTGACCGCCTGGTTATTAATGTAGGCGCAAGCTTTGGCACACCGGAAGGCGCGGTACCTCCGGGAACCACCCCAGAAACTAACACATTCAACGAACTTGTAAGGGATCATCTCAATGTAGAATTTAGCTATATGTGGATGGTACCGTCAGCCCAAGGCGAAGAGCGCTTCCAACTAGCCCTTGCCACAGGTGATGTACCTGACATTATGCAACTTGGCCGTAGAGATTTTGCAGAGCTATCCAGCTTTGGTATGTTGAGAGACTTACGCCCTGCTTTTGACGAGTTTGTCTCACCAGGTATCAGAGGCTTGTTTGAGTATTTTAACGATGGCCCTCTAGAGCTGGCAACAAGAGATGGGCAACTCCTAGGCATACCACTTCCAACAGACTCACACCAGCAAATCCAGCTTGTATGGTACCGTCACGATTGGCTTGAAGCTCTTGACTTATCAGTGCCAACAACAATGGAAGAACTTATAGACTTAGCGGTAGCCTTTGTAGAAAATGACATGAGTGGCCAAGGCAATACCACAGGTATTGGCTTACAACAGACACTAGTCACTACCTGGATGCCTGACGCAAGAGGTATTTTCCATGGTCATGGGGCATTCCCAACCGCGTGGATTAACAGAGGCGGAGAGCTTATCCCAGGAACCATTCAACCAGAAACCAGAGATGCCCTTAATACACTACGTAATATGTACTCTGTAGGCGCAATCCATCAAGAGTTTGCAACGATGAACATGGACCAGTTGACAGCCGAAATAGTAGGCGACAGAGTTGGTATCGTTCTTGGCGAATGGTGGCTACCCAACTGGCCTATGAACTCCAACCTAGAAAATAACCCAGACGCGGACTGGAGAGCCACAACCCTTGTTGCCCCAGCCGGTGCACCAGCCCCACACGCTGTAATCTCACGCAACAATGTCGTTCGTTATACAGTGGTAAGTGCCAACGCGCCCGCCGGTACAGAAGAAGCACTTATGAAGATCCTAAACCTTCACTGGGAAATTATGTATTCCCTAGACGCGGAAGAACGCTTTGGCGACCGTATTCACCCAGAAAACGGCTTTGTTTACAACTGGGCACCTGCATATCTTAACATGGCAGGATTTGAGCAATATCTTAACTATGTAATGGTCAACGAAGCCATCCTATCAGGGGACACATCCGCTTTCTTTACCAGTGACCAAAGAGACTTATTCTATGCCCATACAATTGTAAACGAAGGCCATGTTTCAGAGACTATGCCATTCCATCAAGCTTGGGGGCTTTACACTTCTCGCGTAGCCCATCACGGCGGCTGGGGTATGACGATGCAGGTCAGGGACTCCGGACGGATTTTGTTCAATGAGTTCTATGGTGACCCAACACCTACAGAGATGGCAGTCGCGTCTATTTTAAGTGACATGTGGGCAGAATTTTCTGCAAGATATATTATGGGAGCCATTGATTACGATGCCTGGTATACCTTTGTAGAAGACTGGCTACGCCTAGGCGGAGAAGCATGGACAGCTGAAGTCAACGAACAGTTTAGCGCAATGCAATAATAGTGTAATGTACCACATCAGCCCCGGTGCAAAACCCGGGGCTGTTCTTTATATTCGGTGACTATATAATACGGCAAAAAGATAGAGGCGATGGATGAATGAAAATTATGCTGGCTCGTGCCGTAATAGTGTTCATTGTTTTTATGTTAACCGTATATGCCTTTGGGCTTTGGATTAATATCAATACCCAGAACATGCTGCGGCGACAGATTATCCACAATACACATCTTCAGCTTTCTTATTTGGCCAACAATCTTGATAGAGAGTTAGAGCATCTGTTTCACCAGCAGGTGGCACTCAACAGCGATTTTGGGCTGAGGCTACTGCTTTTATATCCCAATCTATATGAAATGGGTGATATTTTTACCCAGCTTAGGCGCTTAAATACCCGCTTTTCGGCTATTGGATTATCGTCTTCTCATGTATTGGATATTGGGCTGTACCTGCCCAATTTAGACCGTATCACAACATGGCGTACCCTGTTTACCTCTGTTACGGAAGCAGATAGGATGATGCTTAAAGCCATACAAAAAAGCAATGACACTATTTTTCTCCACGAGTCAGACCTGATTATTGGCACCGTTATATCTCGAGGCCATCATTTAACCGAAGAAATGGATAATGCCGTAAGCTATATCCGTGTTTCGGGTAAATCTATCCGTCAGTCTTTGGGCATCATGGCAGAGGCCTATGATTTAACCATTGCCCTTTTTCATAGTGGAAACCAGATTATTACCACAACTTCTGACCCCAGAAAAATAGAATTATTAGGCTATACAACGTCTATAAACGCTGTAGAGGCGTACTTCCTCCGTGATGAATCTGTGTGGGTATTGCGTGCACCTCTTGAGCTAGTAGGCTTTGAGTTGGTGGCGCTTTTTCCTAACACTCAGGCGGATGTCATTATACTGCCTACTATGATTGGTACATTTGCACTATTTATATTGGCACTGATTATAGGGGCAATTACTTTTACACTGTATGTAAGTCGTCTGATTAAAGGGCTTTTTAAGGAGCGTCAAGCCTCAGAAAAAGCTCAGCTCAGCCAGCTTCATCTGCAAATAACACCTCATTTTTTGTACAACAGTTTCTATCAAATCTACCGCATTGCAAAGCTTGGAGACTTGGACACTGTTACAGAGATTTCTTTAAAATTAAGCCAATATTATCAATATATTACCCGCAGCCGAGAAGATGCCGTGACCTTAGCTCTTGAGGTCAAGCATGGAGAGGACTATGTAGCTATCCAGCATATACGATACGCCGGACGGGTAGATTGTATGTTTGACCCAATTCCAGACACCTGTAAGGATATGAAAATGCCAAAACTATTCCTACAGCCATTGATAGAAAACGCGTATATCCACGGAATGAGCAGTGATGATGAAATGCTGCTTATCCATGTGGGGATTGTCCATGATAATGGATGGCTACGGATATCTGTAGAAAATAACGGAACCGACTTAAATGACAAAGATCTAAAAGAGTTGAAACGAAAACTGGACTCTCCAGGCCATGAAACAGAACAATCCAGCTTACAAAACATACGACAGCGGCTGATTTTGATGTTTGGAGAAAAGGCAGAAATGAAAGTAACCAAAGGCACCCACGGCGGACTCAAGATTGAGATAAATATTAAAGCGGAATAAAAGCATCGTGATTTTCTTATACCGATTCCAATTTGAAATCGGTATTAGTGATTGGAGGGCAGCAGCCATGAGATATCTGTTGGTAATAGATGATGAGCCTAATCTGGCAGACGGACTCTGCCATGCTTTAATGGAAGCACTTGGAGATGATATAGATGTAAGCAAGGCATATAGCGGCAGTGAGGCTCTTTCTATCCTGACAAAACACCCAATAGACCTTGTAATCACCGATGTACGTATGCCGGATATCAGCGGCCTGGATTTGCTGCAAGAAATCCATAACCGCCGCATAGGTTGCCGTGTGCTAATTATCACAGGGTATGACGAGTTCGGGGCGATACATGAAGCGGTAAAAATGCCACAAACTGTAGGGTTTCTATTAAAAAATGAAGGCGATGATGAAATCATAAAAGCTGCGAAAACCGCACTGATAGCCATAGAGGAAGACGAAAAGGTGGCCCTATCCTTAGCCTTGGCAGAGCGTCAAAGCAAGGCCCTTGAAATCCTTTTACGCGAACGGCGGCTTTGGCACATCCTTGGCATACTTCCCAATTATGACGAGTCTGCCGCCGCCACTACTTTGGCTATCGACTTGTCAAAACCACTGCTAATCGCTGTTGTGCGCACATCTTCCGAATATGTGAACACCTCAACCCTAATATGGCTGGAGCAGCAGATAGGTCTGGCCTTTGGCACCTATTTTTATCTGGAGATGAGCATACTAAACCAGACGGATATAGCCTGGATACTACAACAGCGCGACAACACCCCTCTGCCTCTGGCTGAGATTATCCGAAGCGGTATGCTGGAGGTGCAGTCACTTCTGGCTACAAAAGCTGTTGAGCTGTCTGTAGCCTTCATATCAAAGCCGATTATAGACATAGAATTACCAGGCTATGTACACGCCTTAAGAAATATCTTACAAAACCTAATGGCAAGAGGTCAGCACCAGCAGGTTATTGATGTAAGCGCGGACAACGGGGCTTACGCGGCTAATCTGGAAACCGCCCGCCACTATGTATCAACCGACAGATATCTTAACAATGCAAAAAACGCCCTAACCAAAGGAAACGAGCTGGAGTGGGAAACCGCGTTCCAGGAAATTTTGAGCCACAGCGCTACAGATTCGTCCATTATTACCAGGCTTTTGACTATCTTGATTGCCACCTCTGATGCCCTTAATATGCCCCCTGTCAGGGATATATCAAAGCTACTTACCCCAACAGATAACCATATTAAGCTTAACGATATAGGCATAGCTATCTGCCGTAAGCGCAAACAAGCCTCAAAGCGGGCTATCACAGACCTGATAACACGAATACACGACATAATAGAAAAGGACCTGGACAGCCCTACCCTTTCCTTAACATCTATCGCGTCACAAATCCACCATAATCCATCCTATCTGTCACGGCTATATAAGCAGCAAACGGGTATGAAAATAATAGATAAAATCAATGAAATAAGAATCCACCGCGCATGTGACCTACTAGAAGACCCAAACCTCAAAATCAGTGATATAGCAATAAAAGTAGGTTATGCATCCCCTTCGTATTTTACGTTTTTCTTCCGTAAGAAAACGGGTACAACACCCAAAGAGTATAGAAAAAATTTCTAACGAGGTGATTACTATGAAAAAACGCAAAGCCGGACAGTTTAAGAAAGAAATACCGTTTCACTTAATGCTGCTTCCGGGGGTTGTATTACTTATCATTTTCTCTTACTTACCCATGTTTGGTATCATTATGGCCTTTCAGGATTTTAGGCCCATCCTTTCTTTTGAAAATTCGCCCTTTGTAGGGCTTGATAATTTCCGGTTTATTTTTCAGCTACCTACGTTTTCTCGAGCGTTTCGTAATACTGTTGTTATTGCTTTTGCCCGGATTATCACAGGAATTTCTGTTCCTCTGCTTCTGGCACTATTGGTCAACGAAGTAGGTAAATCCTGGTTTAAGCGCTCGGTTCAGACTGCCATGTTCCTTCCCTTTTTCTTGTCTTGGGCGGTACTTGGGGGTGTTGTGCGTGAGTTATTTTCCCTTCAAGGGCCTGTAAACCAGATCCTATTATTTTTTGGCCGTGACCCTTATATGTTTCTTGCCAGCAATAACTGGTTTCGTACAATTTTGGTAGCTACTCATACATGGCAAAGCATGGGATATAACCTAATTATTTTCCTCGCGGCCATTACCAATATAGACCTAGCCCAATACGAAGCCGCTGATATAGACGGCTGCAACAAGCTAAAACAGGTATGGTACATCACCCTTCCTGGGATGCTTCCTATGATTATCCTACTTGCAACCCTATCCATCGGCGGACTGTTAAGCGCCGGTTTCGAGCAAGTCCTGGTACTTTACAACCCGCTGGTATACGAAACCGGGGATATCTTGGATACATTGGTATACCGCATGGGGCTTCTCAACAGGCAGTTTTCACTTTCCGCAGCTATGGGCTTGTTTAGAAACGTAGTATCCCTTGTACTAGTTGGTATTGCATACTTCTCGGCATATAAGTTCAGCAATTATAGAATTTTTTAGGAGGGATTAGCTATGGCCGCAAAAGCAAAGATTAATAATAAAATTAAATCCAGTGTAAGCCGCAAGATATTTGTTGTTGGCAACGCTTTTCTTTTGGCTCTAATCACATTTTTATGTATCAGTCCTTTACTGCATTTATTTGCGGTTTCTCTTTCGTCTAACCATTATGCCCTTGCAGGTATGGTTTCTTTTTGGCCTCGAGGCTTTACCACATCGGCTTACGCGTTCTTATCGGGGCAAAGCGCGTTTTTTGATGCCTTCTTTATTTCCATACAACGGGTTGTTATTGGCTCTTCAATTAGTATGACTTTGGTTATTTTGATTGCATACCCCTTGTCTAAGGAGGTTGAGGTCTTTAGAGCCAGGACTGCTTACGCGTGGTTCTTTGCCGTTACGATGTTTTTTGGAGGGGGCTTGATCCCTACATTTTTTGTGATCTCACGTGTTGGGATTATAAACTCAATCTGGGCCTTGGTACTCCCTGGAGCGGTCAATGTCTGGAACGCTGTAATGCTCCTCAATTTCTTTAGAGGTGTACCCAAAGAGCTGGAAGAAGCAGCACGGATAGACGGGGCCAGCCATGTTACTACGATGATTAGGATATACCTGCCTCTAAGCCTTCCCGCTATTGCCACTATTTTGCTGTTCACTGTCGTAGGCCACTGGAATGCCTGGTTTGACGGGCTTATTTATATGACCAATCCAGCCAACTACCCACTCCAGACATATCTTGCAACCCTTGTTATGGAAGCGGATACAACAGCCCGTAATCTTATGTCTGTTGAGGATATATTGCGCCTGCAAGATGTAAGCGACCTAACCGTACGTATTGCTCAGATTTTCCTGGGTGCATTGCCTATTATGGCAGTCTACCCTTTCCTTCAACGGTTTTTTATTAAAGGTATCGTCATTGGAAGCGTAAAGGGTTAAAATAGGAAAAAATAAATACACAGAGGAGAATTTTTATGAAGCCAGATTTTCAGAAGTTCTATGGCAAGGACATCCCTATCCTATCTGGAGCAATTCATTATTTCCGTGTACATCCAGATTATTGGAAAGATAGGCTAATGAAGCTTAGAGCCTGTGGATTTAACACCGTAGAAACATATGTACCCTGGAATTTTCACGAGCCAAAAGAAGGTCAGTTCAACTTTGATGGTTTTGGAGATTTACCCCGCTTCATAGAAGTCGCCGCCGAGGTTGGCCTAAAAGTAATAATACGCCCAGGTCCATATATCTGCGCAGAATGGGAGTTCGGCGGGTTTCCCGGCTGGCTTAACCAGGACAGAAATATGCGTCTAAGATGCGCATGGCCTCCATATCTTGAAAAGGTACACAACTGGTTTAATGTGCTCATTCCAAAGATTACACCGTATCTATGCACAAAGGGCGGCCCGGTTATCGCGGTGCAGATTGAAAATGAGTACGGCTCCTATGGCAGTGATAAGGAATATCTGACCTATATAGAAAATCTACTTATCCAGCTGGGGGTAGACTGCCTGCTGTTTACCTCTGACGGACCAGACATAGATATGCTATCAGGCGGCACATTGCCACATATCTGGAAAACCGCCAACTTTGGTTCCAGACCGGAAGAAAGTTTTGCAAACCTACGTGAGTTCCAACCGGAAGGCCCGGATATGTGCTGCGAATTCTGGTGTGGCTGGTTTGACCATTGGGGTGAAATGCATCACACAAGAGACGCCGCAGACGTAGCCGATGTACTAGAGCGTATGGTAAAAAACGGTGGCTCGGTAAACATGTATATGTTCCACGGCGGCACCAACTTCGGATTCTGGAACGGAGCCAATAAAGACCAGAATGGCCAATACCAACCCACAACCACCAGCTATGACTACCACGCGCTACTATCCGAGGCAGGAGATACTACCCCAGTTTACGAAGCCTGTAAGTCAGTATTAGAAAAATACTTCGGCCCCGCACCAGATATCAAAGTGACTAACTCAAAGAAAAAAGCCTATGGAAAAGTAGAACTGGCTAGATATTCATCCATCTGGGATAACCTACCTGAGCCAGTAAAAGCCGCTGCCCCCTTGACAATGGAGGAGCTAGGCCAGGAATACGGATATGTGCTATATCGTAAAGAAGTAAAACTCCCCCCAGTCTCCAGGGAGTTCTTAGCAAAAAAAGACTACAAAATGGAGCTTAATATATCAGGCCTACGGGATAGAGCTGTAGTATTTATAGATGGAAAGCAGTTGGGGACGCTATACTGCAATAACCCAGGAGAAAAGCTGGCAATCCCTCTCCCCAAAGACGACAGTTTTAGGCTGGATATATTGGTTGAGAATATGGGCCGGGTGAATTATGGCCCAGATTTAGCCTATCCATGCGGAATTTCCGGGTCTGTGCGCATAGGGTATAACACCTTGTTTGGCTGGGAGATGTATTCTTTGCCACTGGATAAGCTTTTACCCCAAAAAACAAATCCATCTGATGACCCCGCGGTGTTCTACAAGGGTACTTTTACCGTAAGCGAGGTCTGCGATACATTCTTGGATATATCCAACTTCCGCAAGGGTGTCGCCTATATCAACGGCTTTAATCTAGGTCGTTATTGGGAAGTCGGCCCAGCCAGGACGCTATATATCCCAGCTCCATTATTAAAGGTAGGAGAGAATGAAATTGTTCTATTCGAAACCGACGGACTCTCAGGAGAGCCAACAATCGAACTTAGAGACTCCCATGTCTGGATTAATACTCCACAATAAAGGATGGGAATCCCCACCCATAGAACCATGGCCTGATGCCCAAAATGATCATCGCCGTCATGCGGATTTTCATCTTGACGGACTTTACAACGTGACTCGTATAGTGATTATAACCCCAGTTCGCCCTGGGGTACACTTTCATTACCAAGTATATGCCAGCCACAATGTCAAGGATTTTTCCAAGATTGCGTACAAAGCGGATAACTCTGTTTCTACCCCAGAAGGTATTACCTACAATGTCAGTGCTAAGGCAAGGGTTATCCGGGTACAGGTATCCTTTGCCTCAGATAGTATGCAGGTAGGACTTTCGGAAGTTAAGATTTATGGTGAAAAAACCAATGAGGAATCGGGTTTGTTCCAATCATCAAAACCGACCTTCCTACCAGACAGCGATATCGTAACTAGGGTTTTAGGCTCAAAGTGGAAAAGTTCCTTCCAGTTCGAAGAAATCCAAGCATCTAGCGAACAGTACGAGTTAGAGTGTATAGGCGATAAAATCGTAATCCGAGGCACAACCCCAGTAGCCCAAGTCTCCGGCTTTAACGCCTATTTAAAAGAATACTGCCACGTAAATTACAATCCCCTATTCGAAAGCAACCTAAACATGCCCCCTACCCTGCCACTATTTGAAGGTAAAATCACCCGCCAAACCAACTACACCTATCGCTACGCCCTCAATTTCTGTACATTCTCATACACAATGGCCTTCTGGGGCTGGCCCGAATACGAAAAATTTCTAGACTGGGCCGCAATGAACGGCATAAACCTAATGTTGCAAATCGTAGGTCAAGAGGAAGTGCTGCATCAGTTTCTATCACAATATGGATACTCAACACAGGATGTACTAGATTATATCTGTGGGCCAGGGTATTTTGCATGGTTTTACATGCAAAACCTAACAAGTTGGGGCGGACCACTGCCAGAAAGCTGGCTTTCCCACCAGGCAGAACTAGGCCGCAAAATCAACGCCAGAATGAAAACCCTAGGCATAACCCCAGTATTACAAGGTTTCTCTGGTATGGTGCCTGTAGATTTACAAAAAAGAATGGGCTGGCCTCAGTATGACAACCCAACAGACCCACGTAACGCAATCGCGCCACAAGGCCAATGGATCGGCTTTAAAAGACCAGATATGATACGCACAACCAGCACTTCCGGGAATTTTTTTGAAGAAGCGGCAAAGCATTTCTACAACGCCCAGCGCAATGTATTCGGGGATGTGAGCAATTTCTACGCAGTAGACCCATTCCATGAAGGTGGCAATATCCAAGGTATGGAGCGTTCACAGGTTTACAACAAAGTACAAAAAGCCATGATAGATGCCGACCCCGATGCCATCTGGTTACTACAGCAATGGGGCGGCAATATCACAACAGAAACATTACAACTAATGGATCAAGATCACACTTTAGTACTAGATTTGAACTCAGAAATGAGAGACTGTTCCCAGCCAATGGAGGATACCGGTACCCCTTGGATATGGTGTATGCTCCACAACTTTGGCGGCAGAATGGGGATTTTTGGGGATATTCCTGTTATAACTGAGGATATACCCAAAGCCTTTACCAAAAAAAATAACATGGTGGGCATTGGCTCCACAATGGAAGCCTACTCCAACTCCGGAATCATGTATGACTTACTGGCAGACATGACATGGCAGAATGATGAGGCAAACTTATTGGAGAAATACGTCCACAGCCGATACAGTGAACTGGAGCCAAACGCCTTAGCCGGATGGAGTATTATAGCCAACTCCGCACTTTCTAGAAAAACCGTATATGTACAAGGGCCTCCAGAATCAATAATTAATGCGCGTCCATCGGATAACTTTGTTTCCGCATCCACATGGGGGCACTGCACATATCAATATGACCCTACGCAATTAGAAGAAGCGTTACAATATTTCATTAAGGCCTATGATAGATTAAAAAATTGTCAGCCCTTTATCTACGATTTTGTAGAGCTGACAGCCCAGGTACTTTCCACTTCAGCACTAACTTTTTACAAAAAGGATAAGGATAAGTTCCTTGATGCAATTCGCCTAATGGATGATGTACTAGCCGTAAGCCCACGCTTTGGCGTAGGTCACTGGCTCCACGCCGCCCGCAATGTTCAGCCTGACATGGACGATTGGACGAAAGACCTGTTCGAGTTTAATGCCAGGACACTAATAACAACATGGGGCGGCAAAAAAAATATAGAGCTTACAGACTACTCCAACAGACAATGGTCAGGCCTGACAAAAGATTTATATCTCCCACGATGGGAACGATTTATAAAAGAAAGTTCAACCCAGGATGCATGGGCGAGCAGTTCGCAAAGCGAACGACCAGCCCAACAAGATTTCTTCTTGATGGAGTGGGAATGGGCAAACCGTAAATCCGACGAGGGCAATAGCTACCCCATAACAGGCTCTGGTGCCAACCTAGCCAAGCTGGCTATGCACATACTAAATGAGTTTCCTCTTGATACATCAGCAATAAAAGACCGTAATAATATTGCCCTTGGCAAGCCGACCATTGTAGATGGTTCTATCATCTCCACGCTAACAAACGGCGACCTAAGTACCACATGGAAACCTGAAACATGGCCTGTTGTTTTATCTGTGCCCCTTTACGGACCCAGCGGAATTAAATCCGTAGCCTTCACGTTAGAGCAATTTGGGAGCTATGCTATTTGCTATAAAATTGAAGCACTTTTAAACGGTGTAGTTCAAAAAGAATTATTAATCTCCAACGATGCAGGCTATGGATGGACAGGCACAGTGGAGCATCCACTACCCACCACAGCAAACGAAGTGCGTTTCACCTTTGACAAATGCCCTGACGAGGGGATATTTGCAGAGTTGATGATTTTTATTTAACAAAACCCCATCTGGAGTTAATTTCCAGATGGGGTTTTGTGTATCTAGCAGCAACCTCAGTAGTCATTACATCATAGGCATCTTACAGCCAATACTATTTTCCAAACAGTAAAATAGTATTGGCTATTTTTGCGGGACATGATAAACTAACATTATCAATTATGTTTGGAGGAGCTTATGAATAATTTGCCAATTAATGAAATAATTAATGCCAACTGCTTAGAGGAAATGAAACTGCTGCCTAATAATTCAATTGATTTGATAATTGCTGACCCGCCTTACAATCTTTCAAAGGGTGGTAAGTGGAAATGGGATAATAGTGTTGTGCTAGAGGGAATGGGGGGCAACTGGAACAAAGTCATGGAGGATTGGGATGATATGTCGCTAAGTGATTATTTGCAGTTCACTCGTCAATGGCTATCGGAAGCACAGCGAATACTCAAGCCAACTGGTTCTATGTGGGTATTTGGCACATATCACAACATCGGCATTATCAATGTTTCGTGCCAACTTATTGACGTTGAAATCATTAATGAAGTTGTGTGGTATAAAAGAAATGCGTTCCCAAATCTTTCAGGCCGCAGATTGACCGCAAGCCATGAAACTATTTTATGGTGCAATAAAGGTGGCAAAAAAAGAGAGTATTATTTTGACTATGACTACTCTAAAAGCGGTATATTTGAGAGTGATTTGCTTAAAGTCGATGGCAAGCAAATGAGAACGGTTTGGGATATACCCAACAATAAGGAAAAGAGTGAGCTTGTTTATGGCAAACACCCAACTCAAAAACCATTGAAAATACTTAAAAGAATGGTTCAATTGGCTTCGAGAGAGGGCGATATTGTTCTAACTCCTTTTGCAGGGTCTGGGAGTGAATGTGTTGCCGCTAAAATGACTGGCAGAAATTATATAGGTTTTGAGGTTAATAGCGAATATTGCAAATTGGCGGAAACAAGGCTAAATGCAGTTAGCAAAGAACCCAGTCAACTAACTCTAAATACTAAAATGGGGGTAGTTTAGATGTCTAAATACGTGGCTGATGAAAAAAGTATACGCAAAGCCATGATAGATAAAGATATAAAGTCCATAGCTGAACTATCTCGCTTGTCAGGCGTGTCCAAACCCAAAATACACGAATATCTAGGCGGGGACACCCCCCTTGCTACAACCTTTGTTCGTTTATGTAGATACCTTGAAATCGACCCAAACAAATCAGTTGTAAAACAAAAGGAGGAAACTTCATGATGCTAGAAACAAAATTTAAGCCAGTAATAAAATGGAGTGGTAGCAAACGAAGTCAAGCTCCTACTATTATCCAAAATATACCTAATTTCGAGAAATACTACGAGCCTTTTGTCGGGGGAGGTTCAATAACGTATGCGCTTGCTCCAAAAGTTGGTACGTGCGGAGATGCATACAGTCCATTAATTGAATTTTGGCAAAAAATTAAAAATGAGCCCGATAGCCTTGCTGATAATTACAACAAGCAATGGCAATCATTGCAAACCATTGGGCATACCTACTTTTACGAAGTGCGAGATAGATTTAACCTCTCACCAAATGCAGAAGATTTGCTTTTTCTATCACGCACGTGCGTTAATGGGCTTATCCGTTTTAACCGAAATGGGGAGTTTAATAACGCCCTACATCATACTAGAAAAGGTATTAACCCTAAGACATTACATTCGATAATTCTTGAGTGGTCTAACCGCGTGCAAGGAATTGAGTTCATCTGCGGAGACTATCGCGAAACGCTCGAAAATGTAACCCCAAACGATTTTGTTTACCTGGACCCTCCCTATTTCAATACTAAGCATAAGCGCTACTTCGGTACTATCGAATATGAACCCTTTCTTAAGTTTTTGGAAGCCCTTAATTCAAAAGGCGTAAAATACGCATTATCATACGATGGTGTTAGGGGCGAAAATGACTATACCGTTGCATTGCCAAAAGAATTGTACAAACAGCATCTTTTTATTGATTCT
This sequence comes from Defluviitaleaceae bacterium, assembly GCA_009780185.1. Lineage (GTDB taxonomy): Bacteria > Bacillota > Clostridia > Lachnospirales > WQUN01 > WRAN01. Next base: position 34,900 of record WRAN01000013.1, read on the forward strand.
GGCAACTCCAGTTTTCGTAAAGTTATGGATGGAAAGCAAGAAATGGTTGCAGAATCACTATATTTAAACTACTAAAAAACAGCCGCAAATAAACGCGGCTGTTTCTTACAATTCGATTATTGACTGCTTCGATTTATTAATACTATCCAAAACAAAGGTTTTTACTTGTTTCCCAAGCGCAGTATTAGCAAAGATGCTTAATTTCCATTTATTTTTCTGAGTATCTGGGTTTAGAGCAAAAATCATGTCGCACCTTGATTTCGTAAAAATATCTTCTGGTGCATTGCTTTCATCGGAAATATAAGCTCCTGCTGACACTACATCAAAATCTGATGTTTTTATACTGGTATCCGAAATAATCCAGTTATCGCCAGAATTTCTTTCTACGCTCGGAACGAAAACAAGAAATCCAAATAACCTTTAAGTTGTAAGCCTATATCCGACTCCAAATCTTGCTTCCTGTCCTTTGATTCAACAACAAGCAATATTGGCTTGTTTTGAACATCAAACAACTCAATAAGATGGTCTGGTCTTTTACAGTCAGGGCTAACCCTAGGAAGTGATAGCCATCGATATTCGGTGTTGTTAAGAATTACAGACAAACCGCTCCAATCACCTCCTGGAGGATTGCACATTCCCTCAAAACATCCTTTGTCTATAATATGTTTAAATATTGCATGAATAACCGTGTCTACATCATCTTCGTGATATGAGTTAGACGTGGTCGAAATCGGCTCTCGTGAAAAATCCCCTTGCGGTTTCTGCGCAATATATGACTTTTTCGTTTCTTGATTATCTATTACTTGCTCGATTTGTTCGAGCGAATTTTTTGACTTGTCTAGCAACGGTGCATCCACCACAAAATAATCCGACAACGACATGAATACACGCCAAAATCCATTTCTACGAGCGAGTTCGGTTGGAGATTCTACAAGTAATTTGTAATTGCTCTTAATTATAGGGCCATAAATAAATGTAACAACTTCTGTGTTTTCCGACGAAAGCATTGCAATCAAGGGAAGAATACCTCTGTCTGGTCGATTATCATCACCTCTTGGCTTAAACCCTTTTACCATGCAAATTACCAACGTCGACTCTGGTTTTGCAATTTTCTTAAAAAGTTCATCGTCTACAGGATAAAGTTTTGACAAACCTATAGCAAAATCTTGACGTTTGTCGGCAGGGATTAGACCAAAGGGCAAATCAACAGAAGCATAGCCTACGCTATTCAGCTTAACCAGTTCAGTAAATTCACGATTTTTGCCTGTAATAGATTTTGCGGCAATGCTCTTACTGAATTTAAATCGATTTTCATCTAGTGAGTGAGTAATGCTTGTAGCCTTTGTTTCATAAATGGACTTCCAATCATTGTTATCAAATGAACGCTTTTTGTTGTTTCCAGTAGATAACCATTCGACCATCTTGCTATTTTTATCAAGTATTCTCATCTCAATTTCGGATGTGTTCATGTTGAGCATTTTCAATAACATATACTCGGCCAAATCTTTTTCTGCAAAAATACTCTCGTCAAAATTTGCAAGTTTACTGTCGTAACTAGGTTGAAATTCCTCGGCCCTAACATAAGATTGAACAACAAAATTTGCCGTATATTTTGAAAAGCTAATAAAGCTATACGGTACGGCTGCATTTGGAAATCTTAGTGCTTTACGCTCACGAGTTGTGGAATCAAGCTCATACTTTACAAAGTCAACTATGTAAATATATGGACAACCTGAACGCCCTACCGAATAGGCTCGTCCACTACGTTGCCATGCTTGGTTTCCTGCTTGTAGCGCACTACAAAACTCCACAGCAAATAAGATTGTTTCCTTATCGTTATTTATTTGAGTCACAAGAGCATCTGGTGTTTCGTCAAGAAATCCCCCGTTATCACGCAATGAATCAAATATATCACCTTTCCATCTGCGCCTGTTTGCTTTATTGAACCCCGGAAACATCTCGATTTTCCACCTATGCTCCACAGAATTAAATCCAAATACAACATTCACGCATATGCAAGAAAGCGATACAAATTCACGAGAAATTACAATAACATCAATTCCAGCGAAAAGATAATCAACAATCCGCTCGCACTCTATAATATTGTCACCATGAACCCTAAATATTTTAACCACAAAAAATCCTCCTAGCTAGCAAGAATATACATCCAATTATTATATCACACCTACCATGATAATGAAAATCACTTGCAAACAAAACTTACACAATACCCACGCCAAATACTAAAACCAAACAGCAAAGCAAGATTAGGAAACCGATAATTATTGGCAAGAAACATAAAAAGTTCGAAACCAAGAAATATGTGAATGGAGTTTATCGCCCCGGTAAACTGGAATAAATTATGTCAATAGGCCTTTCTGGTTGTATTATAGTCTTGCGGTGTTGCTCCCGCAGCGCATAAAAAAGATATATAAGACCCAATCACTATTCCGGATAAATACCGGAAATCAATCAGCGCAAGCTGAATAGGAGGTAACTATGATTACTAAGAAAGAAATAAATCAAGCTATCACCACAGCAATCCAAACCCTACGGGAAGACTTGCCGATATTCAAAGGCAAATTCAAACCCGCCGCAAGCAAAGACAATTACTACGCCCCAGCCGAAAACGATGACTGGACCAACGGTTTCCACACAGGCCAATACTGGCTAGCATGGGAACTAACGCGAGAGGATGCCTTCAAAGAAGCCGCACTAGCCCATGTAGAAAGCTTCCGCCAGCGCATAATAGACCGGGTAGTAGTAGACCACCATGATATGGGCTTTTTGTATACCCTATCCTGCGTAGCGGCGTGGAGATTGGTAGGCTGTGAAACAGGCAGAACCACTGCCCTGATGGCAGCAGACAATCTAATATCCCGTTTTCACAAAAAAGGTGGCTTTATCCAAGCTTGGGGAGCATACGGTGCAGAAGATAATCACCGCCTAATAATAGACTGCTTAATGAACCTCCCCCTGCTATACTGGGCAACCACCGAAACAAGCGACCCCAAATACGCTGAAGTTGCCGATATCCACACCGCCACATCCCTGCAAAACCTAATAAGAGAAGACCATTCAACCTATCACACATACTACTTCGACATCAACACCGGGGCACCCCTAAAAGGCGTAACAGCCCAAGGTTACAAAGACTCATCCCCATGGGCACGCGGCCAAGCTTGGGGGATTTACGGCCTGGCACTTTCTTATCTATACACAAAAGACCCAAAATGCATAGACCTATTCTACAAAGTCACAGACTTCTTCCTAAACCGCCTACCAAGCGATATGGTGGCTTATTGGGATTTAGATTTTACCGACGGCAACAATGAACCTAAAGACTCCTCAGCAGCAGTTATAGCCGCCTGCGGTATGCTGGAAATGGCCAAACACCTTCCGAAAGATAAAGCCGATCACTACACATTGGTAGCAACGCAGATAACACACTCTATAGCCCAAAACTACATCCCTAATCCTGGTGAATCCAACGGCCTACTACTACATGGCGTATACGCCAAAGCGTCCCCTTACAATACAGTATCCAATAGCGGCGTAGACGAATGTGTAATCTGGGGCGACTACTTCTGGCTGGAACTACTTACGCGCCTGTCCAAGGACTGGAAGATTTATTGGTAGATGATCCCTAACCCAAACCGCAACAAATGTCTTATCAGATTGGGCCTCTATAGCCTCTACCGCTTTAGAGGCAAGGATAGGGCCATCTTCCGCCTCTTTCCAACCAACAAAGACGTGCATTTGCCTCCCCGGAACAGGTACTGTTCCTACTACCTCCCCAAAGGGAATAGGCACAGTAATAGACCGTTGACTCCCATCCACACTTCCTCCGTTTAAATCAAAAGTAATATTCCAGGCCACAATCTCATTGGTTGTGGCCTCTTCTATTTCCATCATACTGCCATCTTCACCCCATAAAGCCACAAAAGTCCGATTACCCGAAACCGACTCTATTAAACTCCATTTAGGATATATAAGAGTCAGATCATCTTCGCATTGCCATGCAACAAAAGGGTAACCATCTGGGTGAATAGGATAATCTCCACTTACCGAATCCCAGATTCCTGAGTAAAGCCAATCCCCAGGGGCTTTATATAGTGTTATAGGCTCAGTAGATTCCCCAAGCGCACCCCCGTTAAGGTCAAAGACAATGGATATGGTTTCATTCCAGGCCGGTACAGACATATCAATTTCCCATTTAGCCACAAAAACCATAGGTGAATATATTAATTTTCCAGATGAAAAGAAAAACAAATCACGAATAGTCTGATGATGCCATCCGATAAATTTATACCCCTCACGAACAGGCTCCCCGGGAGCATGAGGCAAAGGATGCCACGCTCCGTTTCCCAATAAATGTCCCTGAGGAACATACATTACATATTCGTCTTCCACATCCTGAATGGTCCCCCCGTTTAAATCAAAAGTCACTTTTACCCCAGGGCTCCATTCAGCCACAACCGTCCTGGCTCTATCGTGAGTAAACCATCCCCACATATGCCTCAAAGGAAGGATATTTCCCGTAACGGTATCACGCCATCCACTAAGCCAATAGCCCTCACGTGTAGGCTGAGGCATTATACTCGCATCATAATAAAGCCACTCGCCGGCCACTACCGCCAAAACAACATCCTTCTTGCAGCCATTCATATTTCCCCCATTCAAATCAAACACAATAGGCATAGGAGGCTCCCAAATGGCAGTAAAAGTAGTATCCTGGATAATTAAAATCTGCGGCACATCCCAATGCCCAAGCTTTTCCCCTGTTTCGCTGTTCAGCCACCCCACAAGATTATAACCTTCACGCACCACATCAGGCATATTCTCTAGTGAAGTACCACCAGGGATATCCACATAAGAAAGCTCTCCGTTATTATCAAAAGTTACCCGAACAATCCCACTCCAACGAGCAACAAAAGTTGTAGGCTCTAAAAAGACTAAATGACCAGGCTCAAACACCATAAGCTCGTCACCGGTATCACGGTTAATCCAACCCGCAAGCTCTAACCCATCTCTACGGGTAGCCAAAGGTATATCGAACCCCGAAACTCGCTCTCCTCTAGGAACATACACAACAATATCCCCAAAATCGTTGCGGAAATGTCCTCCGCTAAGCTCAAATGTAATAGGAATCAAAGGCACCCATATAGCCTCAAAACTCCGCTCTTCCTCAATAGACGTCTGAAACCCATCCAAATCCCAAACACTTCCAGTATCAACACAACGCCAGCCAACATGCCCAAAACCATTTCGGATAGGGGACGGAACATCCTCATGCCATGAAGAAAGCCAATAAAAATGTTCAAAGTAAGCGACTTTTGCATCAGCGTTCCCATCCACTTGGCCACCCCCAAGGTCAAACTCAACCCGGTGAGAAACTTCCCATATATCCTCAACAATGTATTCAAAATCGTCATAAATTTCGCTGCCCACAGCTAAAGCCAATAATATAGAAGCCACAATCACAGTCCTCATAATAATCACCTTTCCCACACATAGCGAATCAAATGAAGAACGGTCTCGTCCGATTCTGAATTAATTCGCGATATAGAAAAATTGCTAATTTCTTGTAATACAAGTATTGTGCTGGAAAATAAGAAAATTATGCATAAAAAAACCGCCTCACCATTGGCGAGACGGTCAAAACTTTAACAATCCTAGAAATATTTCTCAAAAAACCCGGTATCCACAGCCGGATACAACACAAATCCGTCCAGGATATGCCTCACCCGCTTAATCGACTCAGCCTTAATACCTTCATCCAGTACATAATTGGCTTTGCTTACGGCACCTTTTTTGGTCATTGCCGGCTTTAAGCTCTTTAGTACTATAGCCATAATATCAGCAATTTCCTCCATTTGAGCCACACCCATACCAAGTGTAGTAACCGCCGCAGTACCAAAGCGAAGACCACTAGTATACCAAGGTCCCTGCTTATCAAAAGGCATAGTATTACGGTTCAATGTAAGTCCACATTCCCTGAGTGCAAACTCTGCCTGCTTTCCAGTAATACCAAGGGCATCCACACTTACCAAAATCATATGATTATCAGTACCATCGGTTTGTACATCAATACCCTTAGCCAACAAAGCCGCTGCCAAGGCCTGAGAATTTTCGATTATTTTATAAGCATACGCCTTAAACTCATCTGTTCCCGCTTCTTTAAACGCAATAGCTTTAGCCGCCATAACATGAGGAAGCGGCCCGCCGATTACATGAGGGCAGCCCTTATCTACATATTCCGCATATTCCTCAGTGCAAAGCACTAGCCCACCGCGAGGTCCACGAAGGGTTTTATGGGTGGTAGAGGTTACAACATCCGCGTAAGCCACAGGGTTATACTTACCAGATAGCGCCCCACCAGCCACAAGTCCGGCAAAGTGAGCCATATCCACCATCATTACAGCGCCAACTTCATCAGCATACTGCCTTAAAATCGAATAATCTATATTTCTTGGGTAAGCGCTAAAGCCCACCAGGAAAACCAAAGGCTTTACCTCATGAAGCCGCTGACGCACATTTTCATAATCCAAAATACCTGTTTTTTCATCTACATAATAATAATGGGCGTCAAACATCTGCCCGGAAACATTGTGCCTGTACCCATGGGTCAGATGCCCACCACAGAATAAATCCATACCAAGCATCTTCTGGTTGCCCAGTTCTGCCCTGATTTCATTCCACTCCTCAGTAGTAAGGTCCAGAAGATTCTTCTTTTCCATCCGCTCCATAATAGGCGCCTGTACCTTCTTGCGAAGAATAGCCCAAAATGCCACAAGATTAGCATCCGCCCCAGAGTGAGGCTGCACATATGCGTGTTTTGCACCAAAAAGTCTACACGCCTCTTCACAGGCAAGCTGCTCTATATCATCCACGTTATCGCACCCAGCATAGAAGCGGTTTCCTACATAGCCTTCGGCATACTTATCTGTAAGCAGGTTGCCCATTGCGCTTTGCACTGCCGCAGAGCAGTAGTTTTCACTGGCTATAAGCTTCAAATAACTGCGCTGATCCACAAGCTCTTGAATTATCCCCTTTGCAACTTGCGGGCTTTGCTCCGCAACCTGGTTAATATTGGCTACAAAGGTCAGCATTTCGGCATTAAGTTCCTTCCCGGCGGTTGCCGACAGATAGTCCTTTAAAATCTCCATGGTATTGTTCCTCCATTTGTATATTTTAGTTTGCTGCCATTACCGTATTACGCATAAGCATAGCCCGGGTCATAGGGCCAACGCCGCCAGGTACAGGGGTAATATGTGAAGCCACCTGACTCACAGCCTCAAAATCCACATCCCCGCACATACTACCATCATCTCTACGATTAATCCCTACATCTACTACCACAGCTCCAGGCTTCACCATATCCCCGGTAATCAAGCCAATTTTACCTACAGCACACACTAAAATATCTGCCTGTCTTGTATGAAACCCCAAGTCCGCCGTATGTATATGGCAGACTGTAACCGTTGCATGGCGGTGAAGTAGCATCATTGCCATGGGCTTTCCTACAATATTAGAGTGACCTACAACAACGCAGTGTTTGCCCTTCGGGTCAATATTATAATAATCCAAAAGTTCTATAACCCCTGCGGGCGTGCAAGGAAGGAAACTGTAATCGCCATTAAAAATCCGGCCAACGTTGAGCATATGAAACGCATCAACATCCTTTAATGGGGATATAGCCTGGATAATCTTTTGAACATCATATCCTTCTGGCAGAGGTAATTGCACTAGAATCCCATGGACATCTTTTGACTGGTTTAGCTCGTCAATAAGGGCAAGTAGTTTGCTTTCGCCGACATCCTCAGGTAGTGCATACTCTGTGCTTACAATCCCACAAGCTTGGCAATCCTTTTTCTTATTATTTACATACACTCGTGATGCAGGGTTGTCCCCCACAATCACGACGGCAAGGCCCGGAGGCTCAGCCATGGCATTAACTTGTGTTTTTACTTCCTTCACAATACTTTTAGCCAAGGCTTTTCCGTCTAAAATAATAGCCAATTTATCACTTCCTTTATATATGACTTTCCAGCACATGCTGCTGGAAGTTAAAATCCTTTAGCTGTAAGTAATACTCAGCACAGTCTATCAGCGCTCTAGCAGGAGCAATGCCAATAAGCTCAGTATTAACAATACCCACGCCATAACGCGCGGCTTCAACCTTAATTAGCTCTACCACACTATAAATAGATGTGACCTCATAGTTGACCAAGTTCATCGAAACCTGAGCCATGTTTTCTTCCAAAAGCATTATGCCAATGGCCTTACAATATTTCAACCCTCCGGAGCTTCCTCGGATTCTTTTTGCTATTTTTTGTGCAATTTTCACATCAGAAGTAGAAAGATTGGCATTGAACGCAATAAGTGGCCGCCGTGCGCCCACAGCTACTACCCCGGCTGTAGGATGAGGCTCAGCAGGGCCGAAGTCAGGCTTCCAGTCAGGAGATTGCATTTTTATAGCCATACCTTCGAACTGACCCCGCCGGATATCTGCTAGGTTGCGTCGGTTTTTGGCAGTTGCAGACTCTTCATATAAGAATACAGGAATCCCCAGCTCATTAGATATCTGTCGGCCTATTTCCTGAGAAAGAGCTACGCACTCACCCATTGTTACATTTCGTATAGGAACTAAAGGGATTACATCCACTGCCCCCATACGGGGATGTTCCCCTGACTGCTTTGTTAAATCAATATTTTTACAGGCACACTTTGCTAATGCCACAGCGACAGCCTTTATACCTTCTGGGCAGCCAAGCAAAGTTAATACCGTTCGGTTGTGACTAGTATCTGAAGTATGGTCTACCAAAGTCACACCTGGAATAGACTGTCCGACTTTAATTAACTCATTTACAATATCAGTCCGACAACCCTCACTGAAATTGGGAATACATTGGATGATTTGAGTCATGGCACTACTCCTCTCCTTGCTTTTATTGTATATTATCAGGTGTTGTTGGTCTTGAAAACCGTTTGGGGGCAACCCCGCAAGAGTTCGAATCCCCTTGCTCTTTAGTGAAATTATATAAGGATTAAGTCAACAAATGACTCACTTCATTGCCTTTATTAGGTTTGGCGAAGTGATAGTCTTAGCGGGTAGTTATTAAGTCTTTCGGTTGCCTTGATATTATTTGTAGTATTATTCAGTAAAGGTGAGTGAAGAAGATTAAATGGAATTTGTATATATGTTCTCTGAACTGTATCGTCGACGTATACTGACACTACAGGAAGCAATACAGCAACAATGTGGGTTTGACGCATTTTTGAAGATAGGCTAAAATAAAATTATTAAGTACATAGCAGTTAGTTGAAGGGGTGCGTTATGCCAAATAAAACAGTTAGATTCTATAAGATTTCCTTGCCTGATAATATAGGTATAGGTGGCACAGCCACAACAGTTACACTAAAAAATTTGCTTGATAACTTTTTGACGCAACAATCAAGTAACGGTAATATAAGGCCTTGGAGTTTTGAATATATTGACAATGAAGTTATTACAGTTGATCCCCTTAAAAATGATGATGATTACTTGCTTTGTAGAATTGCAAAGAAAAAAGATTCACATAGTATTGTGATTCGTGATAACTCAACACAAGAAGCGACCCCTGTCTTAACAGATGAAGAGAAAACAAAACAGTTGAAGACATTACAGGAGTGTACATTTTTTTTGATTGATTACACTACAAATATTGTTTCGTTTTTAATTGGTAGTGGAGCACCTACCCCTAAGTGCATAGAATATATGGTAAAACCTTTCAATAAAGACTGCATATTTTCTGTTACGAACATTGCAGAGGAAAAGAATGTACAACGGCTAATGCAAGATGGGGCTACAATATCACGCATACTTTATACCCTCCCGGTACCAGATGCCACGGTGCTTAAAGATTTTGGCTTCACCGAAAGTCAAATTTTGGAGTTTCAACATTCTAGTACAGATATTTTTAATATAGACATTGTATTAAAGCCAAAACCACGGGGTAAAATAGCAAAAGGACAAGATGCTATTTGCAAAGTAGTTAATTCGCTTGGTGATGGTATACGAGGTATTAAACCTAAATTTTTTGGAAATGAACCAAACGTGAAAGCACAAGACTATGAGTATATTGAGGGGAAACTAGCATATTCTGTTAGAATAAAAGACTCGGATCTTGAGCGAGGTAACATCGTCGATGTCTATTTTACTGTTTTGCGAAATGAGTATCTTAAACACAAGGAAAAGTTGCTATATCTAACTGCAAAGGTAGTATAGATAAAAATTAGTGAATTCTACTGAAAGGATGATAACATGAAAAAGCAATTTTTTTACATTATCATACCTTTACTACTTATTATCCTTTTACAAGTGACTTGCGTTTTTGATGTTTCTATAATTACCGAAGCACACCTTAATCTCATCATTACAGTTAGTTCAATTTTTGCGGGATTTTTATTTTCTGGATTATCAATCATTTTAGGTTTTGGTGCGAACAAAACCATTGTAACCTTAATACGAGTAGGTGTAATGAATCATCTGTATTTTCAGCTAGGAGCAGGAATAGTTTTTAGTCTGGCGACTGTGGCGGCTTCTGCACTTGCATTAGTATTTGAACGTTCTTCGGCAAGCCGCACAATTGTAGTGCATATAGCAGTGATTTATTTTTTGTTTGTCGCCATCATATTCTTTCTTTTATCAACAAAAAGAATTTTCATTATTATAAAGAGTTCACATAATGAAATAGCCAACAAGTATCCAGGCATGGAAGATAAGAGGCGAGTGTTTGGCGAATCTTCAAAATAATTGCGAACAATGAATTTGTATAACATAGAAATTTCTCTAGTAGACTCTTTGAAACAAAATATCACAATATCTGCATTTTAGGGTGAGGCAATGCTTATAAAAGTGTTACCTCTTTTTTATTATAACCCGAATGGTACTTGTTATATATGCACGCATTTGTTGTTAAGTAAACCATAATGATAATCAAAGCCCAAAATGACCACATAGTTTTCCACAAGTGCCAGTCGGCAAGACAAAGTTCGACAGGTACGACGTGACTTGGTTTGATTAGATTTTCCATGCAAGGATATGGGCTTCTTGGAAATCTATAACCAGAATTAAATAAAATGGCGATTATCCTCTATTTTATAGGTATCTTCTAAGGTGACAGGTTAAACAGTTGTTATCGTAAGTTTCTGTTACTTTTCATAGGTTGCATTAAGTTTGTATAATTATGCGTCAATACAGATGACAAGGATACTTAGCGAAGAAAATTATATTAGCGGAGGCAATTAATGAAGCCCAAAGACATACTGTTTAAATGGATTGAAGCATTTAACAATGCTGACGTTGAAGCGATTGAAAATTTATATGATGATAATGCAATTAATCATCAGGTAGCAAATGCACCTGTTCAAGGCAAGCAAGCTATAGGCAAAATGTTCCGCAATGATTTTAGCTCCACCAAAATGGTATGTATTGTTGAAAACATATTTGAGGACGGTGATTGGGTTATTTTAGAATGGCGTGACCCGCTGGGATTGCGTGGTTGTGGTTTTTTTCAAGTCATAAATAATAAAATCGTACTTCAAAGAGGTTATTGGGATAAATTATCATTCATAAAACAACACAATCCATCGGGTGAATAGTGCTGGGTTTACTGGGTTTTGCAATCAGTCTTGGGCTTCTTAAAAATGATAATGAAGGTAGGCCAATTATGTACAACCATATGCCAGATAATTATGTATGCCCTTTTTGCCTAGTAAGTCAAGGTATAGAAAATGAGCATGTCTATACAAAACAAGATGATATCATTTACCAAGATTTTTTTATAACCGCATTTATATCAGCAGGATGTTGGAAAAATAATAAAGGACATGTCCTTATAATCCCCAATCAACACTATGAAAACCTATATGACCTACCAGATTATTTGTCAGCTAAAATACATGATTTTGAAAAAGATGTAGCCTTAGCATTGAAGAAAGTATATAAGTGCGACGGCGTTTCCTCCAGGCAACATAATGAGCCTTGTGGCTACCAAGATGTCTGGCATTATCATTTACATGTCTTTCCAAGATATAAAAATGATAATCTTTACAAAACCGATAGGGAAGACCTACCGCCACATGAGCGTGCGGTTTATGCAAAAAAACTGCGAGAGTATTTTCAAAACAACAAGCGACCCAAAAAGGCTTCCCATTTATTTGGGGCATCGGAGGTTTATATGTCGGATAAAGAAAACACAATGGTCTGGGGCGAGGATGATATAAATGTTTTCTTATCATACGGAAATGTTTTTATTCCAGACAGGGCCAGATTAAATCAAAGAATTTGCAGCTTACTCCCAAAAGCTGATTCGCCAATGACAATTGTAGATATCTGTTGCGGAGACGGCCAGCTAAGTTATGAAATCGCAAAAAAATCGCCACATTATGAAATATATTTCTGTGATGCTACCCCTGCACTACTGGAAAATGCTAAGTCCCTGATGAAAAAACTACCCAACAAAGTTCATTATCAAGACTTTGATTTGCTAAACTATGAGAAAAATAATTTCCCAGCTAATTGCGATGGGGTCGTTTCTACATTTGCAATCCATCATTTAAGTGACGGCAGAAAAGAAAGCTTTTTCAGGTATATATATGACATGCTACCAAAGCACGGTGTTTTTGTAATAGCTGACAATATCAATCCAGTGTGTAAGGATGCTGAGCAAGTAGCTGCGGCAGACTGGGAAGTATCTGCATATAAACAGTCAATTGATTTTACAGGAAGTTTAAACGCTTATCAGAGCTTTAGGGATTCTGGTTGGAACATATACAGTTATGATTACGAAGAAGATATTTGTGGCAGACCTGCATCTCTTTATGACCAATTAAAAATGTTGGACACTGCTGGGTTTTCTAAAGTTGATGTTTTATGGATATATGCTGGTCATGCAATTTTTTATGGGATAAAATAAATTTTCTTGAAAGAAAAAGGAGCGAATATGAATCCCTTTTACGCACAAGTCTATACACTAGTAAAAAAAGTACCCCAAGGTAAAGTAATATCATACGGTCAAATAGCAAAGATGCTAGGCCGTCCACGCTCCGCAAGGGAAGTGGGCAGAGCAATGCGCATCTGCCCAGAGTCGGATAATATCCCATGGCAACGGGTAGTTATGTCAGATGGCACCATCACCGGAGGCCAATTTGCAGATATGCGTAAGGGGATGCTGGAAGATGAAGGGGTGACCTTTCTAGCAGATGGCAGAGTTGATATGAAGGCTTGTGCTGTGAAAGAATTGCAAGTAGATGACGATCTTCCTCCATTCGACTTACCGTGATTTTGTGTTTACAAGTATGCATATAAGCTATATAATGAGAACATAATAAAAGAGAGAGCGTTCGGTGGTACGAACACTCCCTCAGTTTGGTCGCAAGTGCCACGGCAGTGCTGACTGGACTCCTAGTAAAAATTAATAGAAGTCAAAAAATAAGCCGTCACATTGAGCCGTGGGGCTTATTTTTTTGTGTTTCTTGAATTTCTCCAAGTGATATAGATTAGTATTGCGGTCAGAATTAAAGACAATAATTCATATACGGTCAACGGAATCACAATCATGGCCGTCCTCCTTTCCGGATTCCAGCCAAAACACTGCCCACAGCGCTTGCTTAGCATTATCATACATAATAAAAGGCTATGTGTCCACAATTTGACACATAGCCTTTTGCTTTTTACAATACACATAAATAAAGAATAATCAAAAAGAAAGAGGCCACTATGTTAGCCATAGAAAGAAGAACCCAAATCCTATCTACCCTGGAATCTGAAAAGCGGGTACTGGTTCCAGAACTGGCGAAAAAATTCTCAGTTACAGAAGAAACCATCCGCCGCGACTTGGAGAAGCTAGAAAAGGAAGGCCTGCTGAAAAAAACCTATGGCGGCGCAGTACAAGCTGAAAGCCTCTCCACAGAGCTCCCATACCTGATGCGGGTAGAAACCAACAAGGCTCAAAAGCTAGTAATAGCAGACAAAATTCAAAAATTAATCCAGCCCAAAGAAAACATAATGTTAGATGCCTCTTCCACCTGCGTCCACATTGCAAGAAAACTAAAAAATCTGGACAAACTAACTATAATAACCAACTCAGTAGAAATCCTGATGGAGTGTTCCACGTCGGAAAACATAAACGCAATATCCACAGGAGGAGCACTTAGGGGGTCATCATTATCATTAGTAGGCAGCAGCGCGTCGTATGTAATAAACCAACTAACAGCAGACAAAGCCATAATCTCCTGCAAAGGCTTGGATTTTGAAAAAGGTGTAATGGAATCAAGCCTAGAAGAGGCGGAAATAAAACGAGCCATGGCCGATAACGCTAGGGAATTAATACTTGCAGTAGATAGCAGCAAATTTAATCGCTTATCCTTCGCAAAGATGATGGAGTTAAGACGGGTTGACGTTGTTGTTTCTGACCATATCCCTGGAGAGTGGGCAAAATTCTTCGAAGAAAACAATATAAAATATCTGTGACAATGTTGTATTTAGTTTATTGATGTGGTATTCTTGTGAAAAGCATATAAAAAACATATGAAAGAGGTATCTACTATGCCATCAGAATTTGAAATTAAGAAACAAATTTGCGAAATCGGTAAGCGGATTTACGACAAAGGATTTATAGCTGCCAACGACGGCAATATCTCTGTAAAGATAAGCCCCAACGAGTTTCTATGCACCCCAACCGGGGTAAGTAAAGGCTTTATGACCCCGGATATGATTTGCAAAGTAGATGCCAACGGCAACACATTGCAAGCAAAAGGCAACTATCGCCCATCGTCCGAAATCAAGATGCATATGCGCGTATACAAAGAGCGGCCTGATGTTAACTCCGTAGTACATGCCCATCCGCCATATGCAACTAGCTATGCTATCGTTGGCATCCCTTTAACCGAGCCCATTATGCCGGAAGCGGTAATTATGCTGGGCTGTGTGCCAATTGCAGAATACGGCACTCCCTCCACTGATGAAATTCCTAATAATGTAGCAAAATATCTACAGCACTATGACGCGGTTTTACTAGAAAACCATGGTGCCCTCTCTTATGCCGGAGATTTGCTCCAGGCATATCACAAAATGGAATCACTTGAGTTTTACGCCCAATTGCTGTTCATTTCCAACCAAATAGGAAAGCCTCAAGAGCTTGATAAGCAAAAAGTCACAAGGCTTTATCAGCTTCGCAAAGATATGGGCCTGCCTGGAAAGCATCCGGCGGATATTTGCGCCCGCATAAACGGCGGCAGAGGCTGCAACTGCCATACGCCTAGCGCTCCTGAAGCTATTGCATCAGCCCCAGCCACAACCGACGCGGCAGTTGTAGAAGCTGTTGTACGTAAAGTATTGGCCAATTTTTCTAAATAAACATGAAATCCAAACGCTTCGAGATACTAAATAACCGTCCGGTAAACAAGGACGGCTTCATTGCCGAATGGCCAGAGGCCGGTTTTATCGCTATGGCAAGCCCATATGACCCTAAGCCTTCTATCAGGGTTATTGGTGGTGCAATTGTGGAAATGGACGGCACCCCCCGTGATCAATTCGACTTTATAGACGCTTTCATTGCCGACTACACTATCAACCCTGCAAAAACCCACTTCATGGATATCTCATCAGCAGTTATCGCTCACAAACTGGTTGATATCAATATTTCTCGTGAAGAAATAATAAATATTGCCTCGGGCATAACCCCCGCAAAACTCACAGAAGTAATGGGCCATCTTAACGTAGTAGAAATGATGATGGCTCTGCAAAAAATGCGTGCCAGAGGCATCCCAGCCAATCAAGCCCATATAACCAACGTTAAAGATGACCCTGTACAAATAGCAGCAGACAGCGCCGAAGGTGCCCTTCGCGGCTTTGCCGAAGAAGAAACTACGGTTGGCGTAGCACGCTATGCTCCCCTTAACGCTATAGCCCTGCTTATTGGCTCACAAGTAGGCCGTCCCGGTGTGTTGACACAATGCGCGGTAGAAGAAGCTACAGAGTTAATCCTAGGCATACGCGGCTTCACCACATACGCCGAAACTATGAGCGTATATGGCACAGAACCGGTATTTATAGACGGGGATGACACTCCATATTCGAAGGCATTTCTGGCCTCTGCTTACGCTTCTCGTGGCCTTAAAACCCGCTTTACATCCGGTACAGGCTCGGAAGCACTTATGGGCTCTGCCCAGAAAAAATCCATGTTGTACTTGGAAGCCCGTTGCCTATATGCCGCAAAGGGTGCCGGCTCTCAAGGCATCCAAAACGGCTCTGTAAGCTGTATCGGAATCACGGCATCAGTACCTTCTGGCATCAGGGCTGTGCTGGCAGAAAATCTTATGGCGGCAATCCTTGACCTAGAAGTAGCATCCTCCAATGACCAAAGCTTTTCCCATTCGGATATGCGGCGCACTGCCAGGACTATGCTTCAATTCCTTCCGGGAACGGATTTTATTTTTTCCGGTTATGCAGGTGAGCCCAACTATGACAATCTCTTCGCCGGATCCAACTTTGATGCGGAAGATTTTGACGATTACAATGTGCTGCAACGTGACATGATGGTAGATGGCGGCCTTAGGCCAGTTTCGGAAGAGGAAGTAATCCGTGTACGCGAAACCGCAGGCAAGGCTGTTCAGGCTGTTTTCCGCTACTTAAATCTGGCGGAAATAACTGACGAACAGGTAGAAGCAGTGACCTACGCCCACGGAAGCAAAGACACCCTACCCCGGGATGCCGCAGCAGATATTGCCGCAGCAGAAAGCCTTATGCGCCGTGGACTTACAGGCCTTGACATAGTAAAAGCCTTATATGAAACAGGCTTTGAAGACATCGCCCAGCGGGTGCTCAACATGCTAAAACAGCGGATAACTGGGGACTATATGCAAACCTCAGCCATTTTGGATGAAGACTACAACGTAATATCCGCCATCAATGCCCCCAACAACTACAAAGGCCCAGGCACGGGGTATCGTGTTGGAGGCAAGCGCTGGGAAGAAATAAAAAACATCCCCAATATAATCGACAGGGAGGGGATTTAATTGCATCATGATGAAGCACTGGTTGCACTGGTGACCCGCATAGTATTAGAACAACTGCAAAACACCCCATCCCGCAGCCAAAACCCCAAAGAAGTAGTTATAGGCGTAGGCCCTGCCTACGGTACAGGGGGCGCAAAAACAATAAATGATCTATCCCATTCAGCAGTTCTTGCCGAAATAAAGGCAGGAATAGAAGAGGAAGGTATGGATTTTAGTGTCGTACAGGTGTTCAAGTCCTCTGACGTTGCGGTTATAGGAAAAGAAGCCGCCGACCTTTCCGGTTCTGGTTTAGGCATTGGTATTCAGTCCAAAGGCACCGCCATTATCCATCAGACAGACTTACAAATCCTTTCCAATATAGAGCTATTTCCTCAAGCCCCATTACTCACGCTGGCCCATTACCGCCAAATCGGTAAAAACGCCGCAAAATACGCCAAAGGGGAAAGCGTAACCCCTATAGCGACCCAAAACGACCCAATGATCCGTGCCGCATACCAAGTAAAAGCGGCTCTGATGCATATAAAAGAAACAGAAAAAGCAGACCGCAATAAACCCACCCAGCATTATGTCGCGCAAAGCGCGACCCCATTAATGAAAGGGGGGCAAAACTAATGCCATATCCTTTAAGCGCCCATATGGATGTACTGTCCAAAACAGGAAAAAAGCAATCGGATATTACTTTGGAAGCCGTGGCCAGAGGCGAAATTTCTCCAGAGGACATAAAAATCTCTAAAGAAACCCTACTGCTACAAGGTGAAGCCGCAAAAGAAAGCGGGCGTCCACATCTTGCCCATAATTTCCAGCGCGCGGCAGAGTTAGTGGATATTCCAGACGAACTTCTTTTAGAGATGTATGGCAAGCTTCGCCCATATCGCGCAACAAAAGCCGAGCTTATGGAAATGGCAAATACCCTGCTAACCACCTACAACGCCCCAATATCTGCAAAACTAGTAACAGATGCCGCCGATATATACGAAAAGCGGGGAATCCTAAAGTGAAAATCCTAGCCGCAGTAGATATCGGCAACTCTACAACAGAAGTCTGCCTAGCGGAAGAAAATGATGCCGGGAAGATTCGTTTTCTTTCCAGTACATCGGTATTTACAACTGGGCTAAAAGGCACTGCCGACAATACAACAGGCATACTGGCAGCACTGGAAGAAGCTACTGTCCAGGCAGACATCACTCTTAACCAAATCAGTCACATCCGCATCAACGAAGCCGCCCCGGTAATCGGAGGCGCTGCAATGGAAACATTAACCCAGACCATAGTCACAGAATCATCCATGCTAGGCCATAACCCTAAAACCCCGGCAGGTATGGGAACAGGTTACGGAAAGACTATTCTCATAGAAAATCTACCATCTATAGCGAATCAAGAGTCATATATCGTTGTGATTTCAAGTGAAACCGACTACGAAGAAGCCGCGAAAATAATAAATCAACATTCCAATATCATCGGAGCAATTCTCCAGCTTGACGAAGCCGTTCTTGTATATAACCGCCTGGATAAAAAAATCCCGATAATAGACGAAGTTAGAGATATCCACAAAATAAAAGAAGGTATTGAAACCGCCATAGAAGCCGCTCCCCCTGGCCAATCAGTGGGGATGCTATCTAATCCATATGGTATTGCAACACTACTAAAGCTAACTCCGGAAGAAACCCTTCAAATAACACCAATCGCCAAAAGCCTAATAGGGGCAAAATCCGCAGTGGTAATGAAAACCCCGTGGAGAAACCTAGCACCGCCTCAAAAAATTGGCAGCATATCCATCAAAGGCGATAAAAACATTGATGTAGATTTCAGTCATGGTGCTGGGACAATAGCAAAAGCAATAGAGGCCGCAGGCAATATCCGCGATATCACAGGAGAGGCCAACACCAATGTAGGCAACATGCTGGAAAAAGCACGGGCAAGCATGACCGATCTAGCAGGATACGGAGAAAATCCCCAAATCCGTGACCTTTTTGCAGTAGACACCTTTGCGCCTGTAGCAATATCCGGTGCCTTAGCCGGAGAAACCAGCCTGGAAAAAGCTATAGCCGTAGCCGCAATGGTAACAGCAGGGCGTCTCCCTATGGAGGCTATCGCCCAAGGCTTATCAAAGAAAACAGGCATATATACAACCGTCACAGGAGTAGAGCCAGTAATGGCTACCCTAGGCGCACTAACAACACCAGGTGCAGGTTTTCCCCTGGCAATTCTTGACCTTGGAGGCGGGTCGACAGATGCCGCAATCATTGACGAAAACGGCACAGTAAAATCCGTATCCATGGCAGGAGCCGGAGAGCTGGTCACGTTGATGATACAGTCCCAACTGGGCCTAGCCAGCAGAATAACCGCAGAAAATATAAAAAAATACCCCGCCGCCAAAGTGGAAAGCATGTTCCACATTCGATTAGAAAACGGTGATACGCTTTTTTACGAAGAAGGCATCGACCCACGTTTCTTTGGCTCGGTAGTAGTATTGGCACCAGGCGGAATGATAAAAATAGAAGAAGAACGCCCAATTGAGAAAATAGTAAGAGTAAGGCAAGAAGCAAAACAAGGCGTATTCGTAAACAACGCAATAAGAGCAATAAGAAAGCTTAATATCCAGGCCAAACACATAATCCTGGTAGGAGGCTCCGCAGAAGATTTTGAAATCCCTGGATTTTTATCCACTGCTTTCGCTGATATGGGCATGGTATGCGGCAAGGGCAATATCCGCGGCACCGAAGGCTCAAGAAACGCAGTAGCCACCGGGCTAATAATGAGCTACGCAGGAGGGGTATAGTGCTACACATATATGAAGCAAACGCAAGCCCCGAAGCCTTAAAAGAAATCTGCGCGGGACTGGAAGAAGAAGGGATACTATATAGCATCTTTAGCAAAACAAGTGCTGATGTAAAAACCCTGGCTTTCGACGCCGCCAATCATTCAAAGTTGCGGGTAGGCATTGGTATAGCCGTAAGCACCGCAGCACTGCAAATCAGAAATTGCCCCATTGATAAGCCCGTTTTTCTGATAGATTCAGATTACAGAGCACTCGGCACCAATGCAGGGCGAGCCGTAAAAGGTGGTGTATTCGTATAAATATCTACACAAAAACCGGGGACAAAGCCCAAACCATGCTACAAGACGGCATATTAATCCCAAAACATCACCCGATAATCAAAGCACTGGCCGCACTTGATGAACTCAACGCCCACTTAGGCCAAGTAGGTTCAGAATTTGAAGAAATCCAAAAAAATATAATGAAAGCAATGTCCTTAATCTCCACCACATCCAAGAATCATAAAAGCATTATCCAAACTGATTACTTTCAAGAAGAAACCAAAGCCCTGGAGCAAAATATAGACCACTACACTTCCATGATGCCACGCCAAACTAGCTTTGTAACCTACGGCAACTGCCCTAAATCCACAAGCTTAGACCTAGCAAGAGCCGTAGCAAGACGGGCCGAAACCTATCTTTCTAAAGCTGCGGAGGTATCCGATTATGCTCTTTGGGTCTTCCCATATATCAACCGGCTGTCAGATTTCCTTTATGTAATGGCTCGGTATACGGATTTTGAGTTTTCAATCGTTCAGGCAGTGCAAGATGCTATTGGCGGCCAGCCACAGGAACTAAACCTCGCTAGTGCCAAGGCTATAATAGAAAAAATCGAATACAAAGCAAAAGATATAAACTTACCCGTCGTAGTCGCCTGTTGTGACGCCGGGGGCAACCCCATAGCAGTCCATGTAATGGATGGGGCGTTGCTGGTAAGCTATGAGGCCGCGATAGCCAAAGCCTACACCGCCGCAGCCCTAAAAATGCCTACGGCCGACACAAGCAAACTGGTACAGCCAGGCCAACCATTCTACGGCCTGGAATCCCTAGGCGGAGGAAAAATCCTCCCGATAGGAGGCGGCATCCCCATCTTTAACAATCAAGGCCACTTACTTGGAGCTATAGGCGTAAGTGGCGGCACCGCACAGCAAGACCATGAATTAGCCCTCATTGGAAGGAGCATACACAGTGCAAGCTGATTTAATCCAGCGGATAGTAACGGAAGTCTTAAAGGAGTTGGCACCAACCCCAAGCCCAGCCGAGTACGGCATCTTCCCGGATATGGACACCGCCATAGCCCAAGCAAGAGAAAGCCAAAAGCATGTAGCCCGCCTATCCATGGCAACCCGGGAAAAAATCATAGCCAATATCCGCAAAAAGACCTTAGAAAACGCCGGACTGCTATCTGATATGGCAGTAGCAGAAACCGGTATGGGCAACCCCTCAGACAAACGGGCAAAACATGAGCTACTAGCAGCAAGAACGCCGGGAATCGAAGACATAACCACAAAAGCCTATTCCGGTGACGCGGGTCTTACCCTTGTAGAACAAGGCCCCTTTGGGGTAATCGGGGCAATAACCCCCTGCACAAACCCTAGTGAAACGATATTGTGCAATACTATTGGGATGCTTGCGGCAGGAAACACTGTAGTATTCAACCCCCATCCTGCGGCAGTTCGGACTTCCAACTATGCGGTCCACCTCATAAATCAAGCCTCTTTTGAGGCGGGAGGGCCTGACAATATTGCAACATCCACCGCTAAGCCAACTATAGAGTCCAGCAATATTCTATTTAAACATCCTGATATTGGCCTGCTGGTGGTAACCGGAGGGCCGGGAGTGGTAACGGCAGCGCTAAAATCCGGCAAACGTGCCATAGGTGCAGGTGCAGGCAATCCCCCAGTGCTGGTAGACGAAACCGCAGATATTAAAAAGGCCGCCGCAGATATAGTGGCCGGGGCAACATTTGACAATAACCTGCCCTGCATCGCAGAAAAAGGAATAATTGCTACGATAAAAATCGCTGACGAACTAATCCACTACATGAAACAAGAAGGCTGCTATCTAGCCCAGCCTCACGAAGTAGAAAAACTCCGGGAAACCGTACTAGAAATAAAAGACGGTCACCCGCGCCTAAACAGAAACTGCGTAGGCAAAAGCGCAGAAGAGCTGCTGAGAATGATAGGTGTCTCCACCAATGAGAAAATCCGCTGTATCATATTCGAAGGAGACGAGAATCACATACTAATCAAAGAAGAGCTGATGATGCCCATACTAGGCATAGTAAGGGCGCAGGATGTACATGAGGGAATCCGCATAGCCGTAACTCTGGAAGCAGGCAATCGTCATTCCGTTCATATGCACTCAAAAAATGTAGACTATCTAACCCAATTCGGCCAAGCGGCGGACACTGCTATTTTTGTAAAAAATGCCCCATCTTTTGCGGCACTAGGCTTTGGAGGAGAAGGATTCTGCTCCTTCACGATAGCCAGCCGCACCGGAGAAGGCCTGACCAGTGCCAGCACTTTTACAAAGAGCCGCCGCTGTGTTTTGGGCGATAGCCTTTCAATAAGATAAAGAGGTGAAAAATGGACATAAACACTGTAAACATCGAAAAAATAGTAAAACAAGTGTTAAGCGAAATGGGCACTCAAAAACCCAGCCACCAACCAACCCCAGGTACAGGCCGGGTAGCCATGCTTACCGCTAAAGAAACCTTCGAAATCCAGCATTACCCCATCCCGGAGCCGGGAGATGACGAGATTCTGATAAAAGTAGAAGGCTGCGGCGTATGCGGCACCGATGCCCATGAGTACAAAAACGACCCATTTGGGTTAATTCCGGTAGTATTGGGGCATGAAGGCTCTGGCTCCGTTGTAAAAATGGGTAAAAATGTCACCCGTGACAGCGCCGGAAACCCGGTAAAAATCGGTGATAAAATCGTCACCAGCGTAATGTTCGACGACGACCCGGACATTACCATGATGGATATGAATAAGCAAAATCTTTCATCCACTTCCGCAGTATATGGCCTGCTTCCTGACGATCATATACATTTCAACGGCTGGTTTGGAGATTATATCCTTATCCGTGGCGGTTCATCGTTCTTTGTATGCAATGACTTAAACTTGGACTTGAGGCTACTGGTAGAGCCAGCCGCTGTTGTAATCCACGCAGTAGAACAGGCCAAAACTACAGGTAAGCTACGATTCAATAGTCGTGTACTTGTGCAAGGTTGCGGCCCAATTGGGCTACTGCTGATTGCAGTGCTACGCACGATGGGCATCCACAATATTGTGGCCGTAGACGGAGAAGACAAGCGCCTTTCCTTTGCCCGCGACCTGGGAGCCACCGAAACCATCAATGTAAAACGCTACAGCGGCCAAGAAGCAATGCTGGACGCGGTAAAAACCGCCACAGGCGGCAAGTTTGCGGATTTCGCTTTCCAATGTACCGGTTCACCGACAGCACATGGTGCAGTATGGAAATTCGTGCGTAGAGGCGGCGGCCTTTGCGAACTTGGCTTCTTCGTAGACAATGGCGAAGCTACAATCAACCCACATTTTGATATATGCCAAAAGGAAATCACTGTGGTAGGCTCTTGGGTGTATACTTTGCGGGATTATGCTACTACTTTTGACTTCCTAAAGCGGGCTAAAGCCATTGGTCTGCCACTGGAAAAGCTGGTAACCCACAAGTACCCCCTGGCACAAATAGATGAAGCCCTAAAAATGAACCTTCGCATGGAAGGCATAAAGGTGGCAATTATCAATGAGTAGTGCAGGGCAAGCCGTCGGCCTGCTGGAGGTTTTCGGCCTGGTAACGGCCTTTGGGGCGGCAGACGCAGCATGTAAAGCCGCCAATGTAACCATAGAGGCCTTCGATAAAAACAAACCCGGCAACGCCGACGAGCTGGAAATTCCCCTACTTGTTCTGGTGAAGCTGCGAGGCAGTATCGCAGATATTGAAGCCGCAATGGAAGCAGGAGAACAGGCAGCAATGAATTTAGGTGGCGTACTGTCAAAACACATAATCCCACGCCCCACAGATAACACAGAAAAGATGCTAAAAATAAATGCACTGAAATAGGAGGACAACATGAAACAAGAAGCATTAGGATTAGTAGAAACACGCGGCCTGGTAGCTGCAATAGAAGCCTCAGACGCGATGGTAAAAGCCGCCGATGTACGCCTGGTGGGCACCGAGAAAATCGGCTCTGGCCTAGTAACCATTATCGTACGCGGCGATGTAGGCGCAGTAAAAGCCGCCACAGAAGTAGGCGCACAAGCCGCCGAGCGCCTTGGAGAGCTGGTAGCGGTACATGTAATCCCACGCCCTCACAACGATGTAGAATCTATACTTCCTAAAATATGAGCAAGTCGGCTTTAGGATTTGTAGAACTACCCAGCCTATGCAATGCCATCAACACTCTTGATATAATGCTAAAAGCCGCCTCAGTAAAATTCGAAACATGGGAAAAAAAGCTAGGTGGCAGATTGGTAACGATAATCATCAGCGGCTCAGTTTCCAGCGTAACAGCAGCAGTGGAAGCGGCCACGAGGGCCTTTGATATAAAGTCATCCTTAGTAATAGCCGCACCCCACCCAGAAACCCTCAAAATGATAGATATCAGTCGTAGCAAATTGCGGTTTTGATGATAATGACGAAAGCGTTCACCCCTTGCGATACCTAGAAGGAGGCCCTTATGGACAACCTAACAGAAACACAACAAGCACCACCAACACCACCAACAAAAAGAACATCCAAATCAAATAAACCCAAGGAGGCAGTAAAAATGGAACTTCAAGCATTAGGATTAGTAGAAACAAGAGGTCTTGTAGCCTCTATTGAAGCAGCAGACGCAATGTTAAAAGCCGCTAATGTAACTTTAGTTGGCACAGAAAAAATCGGCTCAGGCCTAGTAAGCGTAATGGTACGCGGCGATGTAGGCGCTGTAAAAGCCGCTGTAGAAGCCGGAGAAGCCGCCGCGTCCCGCCTTGGCGAAATCGTGGCAGTGCATGTAATCCCACGTCCCCATAACGATGTGGAAGGTATCCTTCCTAAATAATGCCCGAAATAATGAATGAGGACTTAATCCGTAGCATCACGGCAAAAGTACTGCAAGAAATGAGCGGCCAGGCGGACAATACCATCCCTATTGGTATATCCGCCAGGCATGTTCATTTATGCAAAGAGGATATGGAAGCCCTGTTCGGGGCTGGTCACGAGCTTACCCATTTTAAAGATTTAATGGGCGGGCAGTATGCCGCCGCCGAAACGGTAACAATTGTAGGCTGTGGAGCTACAGTGCTTAAAGCCAGGGTGCTTGGGCCACTGCGGTCAGCTACTCAGGTAGAAGTATCCGCCACAGATAGCCGCAATCTAGGTATCAAAGCCCCACTTCGCGATTCCGGTGATATAGTTGGCACTGCCAGCTTGACCCTCATAGGGCCAAAAGGTTCTGTTTTTATTGCTGAAGGCGGTATCACCGCAAGACGGCATATTCATATGTCCCCATCTGACGCGGTTAGACTTGGCGTTAAGGATAAGGACATAGTAAAAATAGAAATTGACAGCCCCCGGGGTGGAATCTTTGGCGATGTATTGGTGCGGGTAGATACATCCTTTACATTGGAAATGCATATAGATACCGATGAGGCCAATGCCTTTGGTATCACTGGGAAGACTTTCGCCCGAATTTGGAGGTAACTATGCTATTAGGTAAAGTAATCGGCTCCGTTGTAGCCACCAGGAAAAACGAAAAACTTACCGGGAGTAAGTTCCTAATAATCGAAGGCCTCCACGGATGCGAACCTAAGCGCGTAGTAGCGGTGGATAATGTAGGTGCCGGAACCGATGAAATTGTGCTGGTTACGCTAGGAAGCGCTGCACGGGTCGGCCTTCCTGCAGGAACGCCTGTGGATGCTATGGTAGTTGGCATTGTAGATGGCCCAGATAAAATCGTTATTGCAGGCGAGGCATAATAATTATGAACGCTGAAAAGCTAACCCTTGCAAAAACGCCAGAACGTGAAGCCCTGGCAATGATTGAACTCCACTCTGTTGCTTATGGCATCACAGCCTTGGATGTCATAACCAAAACCGCGGAAGTGGATATCCTGGCAGCTCAGATAATATGCCCCGGAAAGTATATGATTATATTTTCCGGTAGCCTAAGCGCCATCAATGCCTCTCTGGAGGCAGCGCGTCACATATCCGGTGTTCTTGACGAGTTTATTTTAGGAAGCCCCCATCCCGACATCTTCCCGGCCATTAAAGGTGATGCGCTGCTACCTAAAAAAACATCCCTAGGCCTAATAGAAACATACTCTGGCGCATCAGCGATAAAAGCTGCCGACACAGCGGCTAAAACCGCATGGATTACTCTAGCTAAGGTACGGATTTCCCACGGAATGTGCGGCAAGTCCGTAGTCATATTCACAGGTGAACTTGCCGCGGTAGCTGCCGCCTTAGAAACAGCGAAAAAAGAAGCAGCCGAAAAAGGCCAGCTACTGGACACCGCCCTCATCCCAAATCCAGACGATAAAATGATAAATGCAATGCAATAAAACCAAAGAAGACCCATGAAATGAAAATAAATTCCATGGGTCTTCTTTTTTTTACAAAAATTTGATTTGCGCTTATGCCTATGCTATATTCATATTACAAAAAAATATACTTAGAGGAGAGTTGTGAATGTTGAAACAAACTTTAAGTGTCAAGACCATTGTGGCCATAGGTATAGGTACAGCCCTATTTTTCCTATTGGCTCGTTTTGTTTCCATCACAGTGTTTGCCAACACTAATCTTACATTCCAGTATTCGTTGTTAGCATTCTTTGCGGTGTTGTTTGGGCCAATTGCCGGCCTTCTTATTGGTTTTGTTGGCCATGTACTTACAGACCTTTCATTCCCATGGGGTCTGTGGTGGAGCTGGATTATCGTATCCGGTTTTGTAGGTTTTGCCTTCGGCTTTGTTATGAAGGGTGTAAATGTAGAAGAAGGTGAGTTCGAATCCAAAAGGGCCATTATACAATTCGTTATCGGCACTTCCATTGTTCACCTGATAGCATGGGTGGGCATTGCGCCGATTCTCGACATCCTGATGTACGCTCAACCTGCCAACCGCGTATTCACCCAAGGCGTTATTGCCTTTGCCCTCAACTCGCTTACCACCTCCATTGTCGGTGCTCTCTTGATTCTTGCATATAGCAAAGCAAAGCCCAAAAAAGGCAGCCTTAAAAAAGACAATTAAAGCGAATTAATTCGCTATAGGAGATTTTCATGCCAGAACCCGTTATTTTATTTCAAAACTTCTCATTCCAGTACCATGCCCAGGCAGAGCCTTCATTGGTAGATATTAACTTAGCCATTTATCCTGGAGAAAAGGTTCTAATCGCAGGGCCTTCCGGCAGTGGAAAAAGCACTTTGGCCAATTGTCTAAACGGCCTGATACCATTCAACTATAAAGGCGAGATAACGGGAACATGCAAAGTAGCAGGTGTGGAAACAAAAGAACAATCTGTATTCGAACTATCTAAAATTGTAGGTACCGTCTTGCAAGATACAGACGGTCAATTTGTAGGCTTAACCGCCGGCGAGGACATTGCGTTTTCACTTGAGAACAACTGCGTTTCCCAAGATGAAATGTTCCCTCTGGTTCTACATGCCGCCAATAAGACCGGACTAGGGGATGCTTTTTTAAAGGCATCCCCTTTTGACTTGTCTGGAGGCCAAAAACAGCGAGTCTCCATGGCTGGGATTATTGTAGAGCCCGTACAAATACTGCTGTTTGACGAGCCACTGGCCTCACTGGATCCGGCTACAGGAAAACATGCTATCGATTTAATAGACAATCTTAAAGATGAAACCAATACAACCGTGATAATAATCGAGCATCGCATTGAGGATGTGCTCTACAGAAATGTGGACCGGATAATAGTAATGGGAGAAGGTCAAATACTGGCAGATATGTCCCCGGAGACCTTGCTATGCAGCGACTTACTACAAGAAACCGGTCTCAGGGAGCCCTTGTACATCTCTGCCATAAAATACGCCGGGATACAGCTTGACGCGAGCCACCGCCCCGAAAGAATAGATACGCTAACCTTGACGGACAGTGATAGGGCCGCAATAAAACACTGGTATCAAGAATACGCAATTAGCCCTCGAAAGGAGCCAGCAAAAGAGCTGCTGCGGGTGGAAGGTTTGCACTTTTCATATAATGAAGGCAAATCTGTTATAGAGGATGTTGGCTTTGCCATAACATCCGGTGAAATGACCGCAATAGTTGGCACAAATGGTGCCGGAAAAAGCACCCTGGCAAAACTTATATGCGGCTTTGAAACCCCCGACAGCGGAAGAGTCCTGCTTAAAGATAAGGATATAACCACAGAAAGCATAGCCAACCGGGCAAAATATATCGGATATGTAATGCAAAATCCTAATCAAATGATATGTAAGCCCCTAATCTTTGATGAAGTAGCCTTTGGACTTCGTAACCAAGGGGTTTCGGAAGCAGAAGTAGAAAAGCGAGTTTACGCCACTTTGGAGATCTGCGGTCTTTACCAGTTTCGTAAATGGCCTGTATCCGCTTTAAGCTACGGACAAAAAAAACGTGTAACCATAGCAAGTGTCCTAGTAATGGAGCCGGAAATTATAATCTTAGACGAGCCGACAGCGGGCCAGGATTACCGCCACTATACGGAGATTATGGAGTTTTTGCGTGAGCTTCAAGGCCGGGGAGTTACTATTCTTCTTATAACCCATGACATGCATCTTATGCTGGAGTATGCGCCTCGGGCGCTGGTATTTTCAGCCGGGCAGCTACTGGCGGATATGTCTTCGGCGGCACTGCTTTGCAACCCAGAGCTATCTGCAAAATCCAGCCTTAAAGAGACAAGTCTGTTCTACCTGGCAACACAGTGCGGTATCAATGACCCAGCCGCCTTTACCACCCGGTTTATTAATTATGAGGGGAGAGCTTAATGTCCAAAAATAAGACACAACTAAGCTATGTGGATAAAAACACCCCCATACATAGGCTATCCGGGGCTACAAAGCTGTTGATGGTGCTGCTGATAAGCTTCGCGGCTATGATTACTTTTGATACACGGCTGCTTATTTTTATTGTGCTGCTGTCTTGTGTAATGTTTGCAATCGCCAGGGTGCCATGGCGCAGCATGAAGCTTATTATTGTGTTTATTGGGGTAGTCATGTTGATAAATATCTTGATTACCTATTTCTTCGCACCGGAAGAAGGGGTACGGATTTACGGCACAAGAACCGTGTATGTCCATTTCTTTGGGCGATATTACTTAACCAGAGAGCAGCTATTTTACCAAGCCAATCAGACGCTGAAATACATTGCCATTCTTCCACTGGCTTTGATTTTCTTTGTTACCACAGAGCCGAGCGAGTTTGCCGCTTCATTAAACTCCATCGGGGTCAACTATAAAATTGCATACTCCGTGACTTTGGCGCTGAGATATATCCCCGCAGTACAACGAGAATACCAAGAAATAAGCCAAGCCCAACAAGCCCGGGGGGTTGATCTTTCTAGGAATGTGAAGCTAACCACAAGAATAAAAGGTGTTCTTACTATATTATTTCCCCTGATTATCACTAGCATTGACAAAATAGAGCGCATAGCCAACGCTATGGAGCTCCGCAGCTTTGGAAAGAACAAGAATCGAACATGGTATAAAAGAAAGTCCTTTAATCCCATGGATTATGTAGTAATCATTTTTAGCGCATTATTAATTGGTGCAGCCATTGCTTTGTTTTTCGTAAATGAGGGGAGATTTTACAATCCGTTTATATAGCATTTATCTTTCAAAACTCCAATTGCGTCCACAGTTTTTCTTCTCTTTTTCTTGCAGAGCCGAAAGCAGATTTATATTCATTTTATTGCATACGGCCATCAAAACTATAAACACATCAGCGACCTCGCTTTCCACTGTGTCATAATTTTGCATTTTGTCCACATCTACAGACATATTGGTCGCGGATTTTCTTACTGCCTTTGCCAATTCCCCTGTCTCTTCAAGCAATAGCAACATGGTTTCTTGGACGGATTCGTCACTGAAACCGCGCATGTCAAGGACTGACTTTATATATTCTTGGATTTGGTTCATTGATGATTTTTCGGTTATTGTACGCAGTAAATCTAGCTGATTCATTTTATCTCACCATTCTTATTTTTCTATAAGCTCTACGCAAAGCTTAGCATTTTGCGCAGATAGCTCATGCAATTTCTTAGCCGCCTGATGTATGCTATTAGAGATGCCTGCCATATCTTGATGGATGGTAGTGGCGTATTTTATTAGGGTATCTACTTGGGTTTCTTCCACTGGGGTATGCCAGCTTTGTCCCATTGACTCCATAAACTGGCGGATTTTTGGGCTATATACTAAGCCTATGCAGGGCACACCTTCACTCATTGCATAGATTAGCGCATGGAGACGCATTGCCAGTGCGAAGCTTGCCGCCCCCATAATCGTGCGGGCTTGGACAAAGTCTTGTGGGTCCGGCTCTATAAAAATACTTGGATGTTTCATTAAAGCCATTACTCTGCGGGATATCTCCGTGTCTTGGTCTATTCTCATGGGTACAAACACAGCTTGATAGCCATAGGTTTCTACTATATGGTCGGCAAAGGCGGCAACCTGTTCTTCCAAGTCAGGAGGGTTATGCTGCCAGCTTCTTAGACCCACTGCAAAAAAAGGCCCCTTTATCCCCCATTTTGCCAGTGCCGACTCATCTTGAGCAGGAGGCAAAGCAAAGGACGCGTCGGCAGTTACATGCACCTCAGGCCCTTTTACCCCGATTTGACTAAGGGCTTCCAATGATTCCGGCTCTCTAAGGGTAATCAAATCTACGCGGTTTAAGGCTCGGCGCGCTCTTCTTACATTTATTGGGCGGTTAACCGGGCCTATTCCTTTGGCGTAAAGCATGTTTTTTGCGCCAAACCGCCTTGCCATATTGATTACCAGTAGATAGTAAATCAGGCTCTTAGTACTGGTTTCATCTTGGATTAGATTACCACCACCGGTTATCAGTAGCCCGGTCTTTCTTAGTGTCAGGAACACAGAAATAAAATTGAATCGATGAATGGCATTTACATCAAATTGGGCACGGGTTTCCTTTGGGTTAAGTGAGAGAACAGTAAGAGACAAATCATCTCTTTGTGCCCGCAAGTTTTGCACGATGGATTGCAGCATAATATCGTCACCGCTATTGTGGTAGCCATAATAACCTGAGATTACTACATTGGTTTTGCGGCGCTTTGTAGGCAGAGCCGGGATTTTTAGCATCTCTTCGTACACTGTGATAGAGTCTGTTGCCATCCGCTCAAGTGAATACAGGCTCTTCACTAACTCTCGCCCCATAGTCCCCAGAGCTGCCCGTTCTTTTTCCGGCATATCTAGCAAAGCATTTATGTCTGCCGCAAGCGTTTTCCATTCAATCGGCTCATTCCCGCGGCACGTAAAATTGGTTTTTATTGCTTCTTCTTTAGTTTTCTCGTTAAAGATTCCTATATAACCGGCCCCGCCAGCCAAAATTACTGGCCTGGCTGCACTCATTGCCTCCAATGAGGCTCGTGCTGCATTTACAAATACATCTGCAAGGGCTAAGAACCTGTTTATATCTGTTCTTTGGCCGGTAACATGTATCAATTTTCTTCCTAACCGCTTATTTACTTCATCAGCCCCATGCTTAACGGCATCAAAATCATCCCCATCTCCCACGATAATTATCTCAATGAGTCTGTTCTTTGCCAGCTCCTCTGCCGCTGCTATTAAAGCGTGGGCAGGTAAGCTAATCGGGTGGTCTAAGCGGCTTACAGATACAATTTTAGCACTATCAGCCAAAAGCCCCAGTTCCCCAGCCAATCCTCCAGGGTCAATTTCAGGAGAAAACTTATCGGTGTCAATACCGTTTACAGTCAGACTTATTGCCTCTTCCCGCACCTTGTAATGTGTCAGCAGGTAGTCCTTCAAATCCTGGGAAACAGCAAAAACCCTATCCCCCCAGTTAGATAAGTGGTTGAAGGGAAACGCAACAGAAAACTCCCCATGGACCGTAGTTACAAGTTGGAACTTAAGTCTTTTTTGCAAAAGGCCACAAATAAAGGCCGGTATACGCGCATGGGCGTGTACCAGCCTTATATCATTCTCCACAATTATCTTGCGGAGGGCTTTATATGATGAAAATACATTAATAAACTGTTTATTATGAAGTGGCACACGATAGTGCTTTATGCCACATTCCTCAAGCTCTTTTACATATACTCCACCGTTGGATACAACATGGACATCCAGACCCATACGCTGCAGGGTCTTAGAAAGCTCTAGTACATGAGTCTCGGCTCCGCCTATCTCCATGCCCATTAGGGTCATTAGGATTTTTGGGGGTTCTTTTGTAGATGTTGTCATATGTCAATCTTCCTTACAGGTTAATATGACAATTATACCACAACTAATCCCTAAAATACCCTAAAATAGCATTAACCATCCCCCAAGCCAGCTCATTCTGATGATGGGGATTAATCATCCATGCAAAGTCCTGGATATTGTTCATAAAGCTAATCTCCACAATTACAGAAGGTGCCCACACCGGGCGGCATACAAAGAAGTTGGCCTGATGCACCGTCCTGTGGCGGGTTGTAAGTGGATTAATATAATGCAAGCTCTCCATAAAGTGGGTAGCCAGTGGCAGGCTATTTGGGTTGCGGTGCCACATGGTAAACCCATGGATATTGGTGGCGTTGGTAGTTTCAGCGGTGGAGTTGGCATGTATGGATATAAACATATCCGGTTTGACGCCCCGGCTGATGTTTACTCGCTCTTGCAAGGTATAGAAGGCGTCGTCTGTATCACGAACTATGGTTACCTCAGCGCCCAACAGCTGTAGCCGCTGGCTTAAAAGGTGTACATTGGTAAGAACGATATGAGCCTCAGCCATCTGGGAACCCATGGGGCCAAGTGCGCCTGAGTCCTGACCGCCGTGGCCTGCATCCAGTACAATGTGGAAGCCTGATAGTGGATAATTACCCTCAGCCAAAGCCCGGCGGCGGCGCAGCACCAGCCTAAGCTCACCCTCGTCATACTCTACATAAAAGCCTTCCAGGCGTGCTTCCGGCTTTAGATTCATAAAGTAAGCTGGAGCATTGTTGTGGGTGCCGATGGTAATACTTTCAAATAAGGTAGAACCTGGAGTCACAAATATAGGAGGAAGCTGCTGTTGTAAGCCCATAGCTACAATAAGCTGGCTGCCGTCAAATTCGCCATAAACCACGGGGAAGATATCTGTATTCCAGATGATTACATCTTTGTATTCGCCTGCAAGATAGCGGCCTTCTGATAAATATCCTGCGAGGGCTACCTCTTGGGTAGGCTCGTATTCATCTACCCATGTGCGAATATTTGCTGACTCAATCCATACCCCGCTTGCAAGCTGAGTCCAATCGCCTCTTACTGCGGCTACTCTGTCACGCTGGCCTCGGTGTATCATCCAGTGAGAGCCTCCAGTAGTTGTTGCACCAGGGAAAACCCATGCGTAATCTACTGTAACTTCCGCGTAAAGCCTCGCATCCGGGCCAATAAGCATTATGCTTCCGGCGGCTGTTGCCGTTGCGGTTGCCCCGTTCCAAGTCATGGTATATACAGGGCGGCCTAGGTCTATTACTTGGTCGTAACTAGGGGTATCAGCAGGGGTGAAAGTTCCTGTAAATACCGCAGGGGTTATATTGGATGCTGTTGCTGTAAGATTGGGATTAGCTTGTTCCAATGTTATAGTTTCACCTGCAATTACCACTGTTACCGTAGCTCCGGCAGGGGCTGTAGCCCTTAGGTTCACGGTTACTCCAGGGCTGGCCCATTCTGTAGTGGCAGGGGCAACATTAATCACAGCCGCTTCCGTCATTGGAGGTGCTGGGGTTGCCTGAGGCGGGGCGGTATTGGTAACAACCCTTGTTATGCTTTGCTGGCCTTCCTGGGTAAATGTAAAGGTATTTTGCCCTCTTACTATAGGCATGAAAATACTAAAAAACCCTTCGGATGTGCGGTTTGTAATAAGTTCTCCGTTTATATACACAGGCACACCAGGTACCGCACTCCCAAAGAAATTAAAGCCTGTGGCATCATGTACAGTAAAATCCCGTGAAGGCTGCACAACCATTAACTCTTCCATTAAAACTATTGGTGCCGGGGTTGGCCTAGGTGTAGGCTCAGGAATATTCATTTCAAAAAAACGTCCTACGGAGTCTCCTACCGCACCAAGCATATGAGTATGCCTAAAGAAAATACTTCCGTTAACTTCATCAGACAGAGCGTTCCGTTCTAACTGACGAAGTACTTCTCCTTCCCAATTGTCCCAGCTTAGTACTTCACGATAAATTGCAATCCCTACATATAAATCTACATTCGTACCTGCGGTAAGGTCTTCCCACCAGGAAAGTACCAGCTCATAATCCGAGCCATCACGGCCTATATACCAATATATCTGAGGGACAATATAGTCCACCCATCCCTCTAGTACCCAGCGGCGAGTATCGGCATACAGGGCATGATAACTTTCATTACCTCTGGTATCGCTGCCAAGAGGGTTGTTGCTCCGGTTTTGCCATATTGCGGTTGGAGAAATTCCGAAGCGTACGTCCGGGTCAATATCTCGTACTGTAGCCTGCACGAGTTGTATCATGGCGTTTACGTTTTCTCTCCGCCAGTCATGGATATCCATCCCTCCGCCATGTGCCGCAAAAGTAGCTTGATCCGGAAAGTTGCGACTAGGGTAAAAATAATCATCAAAGTGAATTCCGTCAATATTATAGTCACGGATTATTTCAGCTACTCCGTCGGCAATTAGCTGCCGCACTTCCGGCAAGCCTGGGTTAAAGAACAGTGCATTGTTATAGGCTATAGCCCAGGACGGGTTTTCCCGGGCCGGGTGACCATGGGATAGTTGATTGACATTGGTTATGTTTTGATTAGGAAATGTAATACGGTATGGATTAATCCAGGCATGAACCTGTATGCCAAGGGCATGAGCCTGCTCTATCCAATATGCTAAGGGGTCAAACCCATCTGGAGGCACAAGCCCCTGTGTGCCGGTAATCTGAGC
Organism: Defluviitaleaceae bacterium; assembly: GCA_009780185.1. Taxonomy (GTDB): domain Bacteria; phylum Bacillota; class Clostridia; order Lachnospirales; family WQUN01; genus WRAN01. The sequence continues at coordinate 69,902 of WRAN01000013.1, forward strand.
CGACCAAGGGAATAAATGAGAACGATAAAGAGCATCCGCCGCAGGCCGCACCTGTAAAAACACAGCATTAAGCCCTAGCTCATGAGTCCTGGCCAAAATATCATTAATCTCTGCCCGCATAGCCGAGACACTAAGCCCCCTGCGTGAGGGGAAGTCCAAATTATAGGCGGAAGTTACCCATACCCCACGCATCTCATCTAAATGACCGGGGCCTGGGTTGGCAGGATTGGCCTGGGCTTGGAAATTGGGCACTATGGCTCCTATTGCCAAAATTAGTGCAATAAAGCATAAGCTAAGTACATATTTGGGTTTCAGGTTTTTTAATTTTTTCATAGCACCCTCTCTTTATAGTACAACATGCCAACTAATGGGCATGGCCTACTTAACATGTTCCTTTATGTGTATTTTTATACTATAAAATTATAACACGTCACCAGCTAATGGAACAATTATCGACAGGGCTATTTTTATTAAGTTTTTACTAAGAATTTAGCTTCAACAAAATAGACCTGCTTACATAAATTTTAGTAGGAGTTTCATAAAACCATTGACGCACATATGTTTGTATAATATACTAGCGCCAAATTACACAAAAGGAGCAATTACAATGACCCAATTACCCAAAACCGACCCAGATTTCAAAGCCCTAATCCCTCCACTACACCCACACGAACGCATCCAACTAGAACAAAACATCCTAGAAAAGAAAAAATGCTACGATGCCATCATCCTATGGGAAGGGACAATAATCGACGGGCATAACCGCTTCGAGATATGCATGAAACACGGCATAGAGTTCGAGATAAAGGAAATCGACCTGCCATCAAAAGAAGCCGCGAAAGCTTGGATTCTGGACAACCAACTGGCAAGGCGAAACCTAACCGATGCCGCACGGATAGAGATAGAGCTCTTGAAATCTGAAATGCTTCGAGAGAAGGCCCAGAAGAATCAGTCCTATGCTGGAGGTGATAAAAAGAGTGAAAAATCGCTTTCGTCATTATCATCAAAACCGGATATTGAGCCTGTAGATGTTAGAAAAACCACTGCAGATAATATCGGTATCAGTGAGGGGAAGTTAAATAACTACCTACAAATCAAAGACCATGGCTCCCCAGAACTACAAGCCCAAGTTATATCCGGCAACCTAAAAATAGGCACAGCCCACCGCCTACTATCCAAAGAAATCCTAAAACAGCTACGCCATGCCAATAAACTGTACAAAGTAATACAAGACATAAATCCAACAAATAGCACCAACCCAGAAATCCATCAAAAACTAAACCGCCTATCTGGGCAACTAACCCAGCTAATAGACAAACTAACAGAAAGGAACTCTGATGAAACCACTTAAAACTAGCCCAACCCTCAAAGACCTAATCCCTCCACTATCTATGGAGGAATACCAATCCCTAGAGGAAAACCTCTTAGCCCAAGGCTGCCGCGACACAATAAAAACCTGGCAAGGAACAATAATAGACGGCCACAACCGCTACGCCATCTGCCAGAAACACAACCTCAACTACACCACAAAAAACCTCCATTTCTCCACAAAAAAAGACGCCACCCTATGGATTATCCAAAACCAACTAGGGCGGCGCAACTTAACTAATGCCATGCGAATAAAACTAGCCCTCCAGCAAGAAGACCTATTACACGAAAAGGCAAACCTGAATCGCAAAGGTAACATAATATCCCCTGTGCATTTTCACAAAGCCATAGCACAAATCTCCAACACAAGCGAACAAACCGTACAACGATATATGCGAATACGGGAAATAGGCACATCTGAACAACTACAACAAGTAGAAAGGGGTGAGAAAAAAATAGGCACCGTATACCGTGAGCTAGAAATCACATCAAGAATCACCCAGGAATTCCACAACAACACTCCAGATATAAATAACCCCATTGGGGAAAGGTCTGTAACAGGTAACATTGAAAAACTCACCAGATTGTACAATTTTATGCTTGCTCATTATAGTATTTTACTAAAAGACAACGATATTTCTCGTATTATCAGATACTTATCAAGGCAGACAAAGATGTTACAGTCTATGGGATATTAGTGAACATCAAACTTCTTTAACACTCGCAAACACAACAACATCCCAATACCATTAGCAATAGCAAATGCAGCGCCCCAAGAGCTATCCGTGGCAAGCATACCATCCCCAAACCCGGCAACAATATTTATCCCAATCATGATATAACTCATAACGAGAAATGAATCCAGCCCCGTAAGCGGGGCTATTTTATTGGTCGAAATCCTTTCGCGGATCCCACTAAGAACATTGAGCAGCGCCAGAAAATAAAACTTCACGAGTACATACCCAATACCCCCAATAATAGCAAGCATGATAAGTACAGCAATACCCATATGGATAGAAAACAAAACAGCAATACCCGTAAGCCCAAAGATAATACAAATCAGCACCAGGCTAAGAATTGCGGAAATCTTAAACATAGACAAAGCAGCCAAGGTCATCTTACAAGAAGATTCAGATACAAATGATTCACCCACAAGCATCCATAGCCCCACAACATGAAATGCCGCAAAAGCCAACCCAAGTATGTTAAGCCATGTAAAATCAACAAAAACACTGCCAACTACGCCCACAGTAATCAGCAAACACCCCAGGATAAAAGTCTTACCCGAAGCCAGGCTCTTCAACGTCTTCCCATACTCCGATGCCTTCCCATCAAGAAATTCTTCATAAGTCGAAACCTTTGGATCATCCCCAAGTGAAGAAGGAGAATTCCACGCTCCGCAAGCTACGCAAGTGCGGTTGCCTTTTGCCAAAAACTCTCCGCATTTTTTACATACCATATCAGGCACCTCCCAATCAATAAAAATTTCAATGCCTTATTCTAACCCAACTAACCTATCAATCATAGCCAACAAGCTAAACATTCCATGTCAGTCTAATTTGAAACGGAATCTAGGCAAAGCCCCCGCAAGAGAAAGAATAACCGAATTTCACCGCGTACTCCGGCTGATACTGAACAGCCTCCGGCGGGAAAAAAGCCGTTTATTACGGATTGCCATCCGCATAAACAGCGTTTTTCCGATGCCGGAGTCTATTCAACGCCTACGTAAGCGGTGAAATTCGGTTATTCTTTCTCTTGCTATACCTGAGGCATGGATTTTTGATAATTTTGCTTCAGGCATAGCGAACGATATTGAGAAACGTGATTGTCCTGACGCTTCACGTCACCCATTACCCAAATGGGCTTCGCCGGAGTAACATCTGTCACCAAAAACCCGTAGAAGCGTTAGGGATTCAAGGCTCAGATGAGACTGTTCAGAAGCATATTGTCAAGGTGTTTGAAATTTTTGCAAAAAAATAAGCCAAGGATTGTGCCTTGACTTATGCTTGATTCACTTCTACTAATACCAATAATCACGAAGCGGCGAGAAATTTAGCCGTTCACGGCGTCGTGCTTATTAGGTAATGTCAAGCACTAACCCATCAAAAGCTACATCATACCCATGTTCATTTGCAAATAATACAAATTCGTCATGCGGTAAAGTTCCCTCATGTGAGATATGAGAAGCAAAAAC
>WRAN01000014.1 GCA_009780185.1 Defluviitaleaceae bacterium
CATCGCCTAGAGCACAGGACAAACCTGCCACCGCAGCAGAGTAAGTTTACAATATTCGCCCACATACTTCAAGCGATGCAGTATTAGCATGGCGTATTGTTTGCTTTCACTCGAGAGTGGGTAGGCTTGAGAGTTCTATGTTTATACGTACATATTTGTGCGTGTAGGCGATGATGGGAAAAAACCCATCTTCCCTACACGCATTTTTTTATTTTCCTTTGCCCTGGCCTTTCTAATTTTAAAAAAGGAGGTGAATTATGGAGGCTATAAAAATAAGACCCATTGATGATTTATGCAGGATCAGTATCCCAAGAGAAGTAAGAGAAATTAAGGGTTGGCAACCAAATGATAACATCGGATTCTACAACTACAATGGTGTCATAGTACTTGAACAAACAGGGCCGCCCCGGGAGCCCAAGCATATAGAAGAGATTATGCGGCTTCACAGTCCTCAAGTCCAAGAATAACCTCTTGCAAAGCGCCACTCCCCAGTAATAAACAAGCCAAGCCCGACAGACGAAAAACTCTCCTTGCCAATGAAAAGATATTGGCGCGAAGAGTATTTCGTCTGTCTTTGTTATTGGGGTAGTTATTGCTGAGGTTGTGGGAGTCGTTGTGTTGAAAAACACAAGTGACGAAGTTTGCCCATGGGCTTCTGATAGAACTTACAAAATAATTCTACTTGCCCCGATCATTTGGTCAAAACCAGAAAAGTAACACTGTCCCAATGAAAGATGATACTACCGAAACCGCTGCCCCATAAAATAATACTGCAAAATCCGAAAATCAGTATGTTCGCTACTTAAATCCATTATCGGGTGCTGGGTCATATAGTCTGATAGAAAAGAAAACCAAGCCGTATCCTGTTCAAATCCCAATAAGGAAAGCAACTGCTGTCCCATATAATTAGCGCTAAATAGGGTTGGCACACCCTCAAGAGAAACAAGGTCACGCGCCAACTCATTAGCAAATATTAGATAAGGCACTGTAAACCGCAATTCTGGATTCATATAAAAATCTAAACCAAGCCGCTCATATATGCCCACGCCTCCCCTAAAGGATGGCAAATGATCACTGTAAAACACCAGCAAGAACGGCTCATCTTCCTTTTCCAAGAAATCCGCAAGCATAAGAAGCTCTTCAGCGCTTTGGCGCATTCCATAGAAATAATTGTACAACTCGTTCATTTCCCCATCACTAAAGTCTATATCTGACGTCATACCCCCGTGGCCGCTATAAAATCGGTTGGCAAAGGGCATGTGGTTTTGGATAGTTACCATGTATGCAAATATCGGCTGTGTCCTATCCCTATTTGAAATTACGTCACGAAGAAAGTCAAAAGTCGAGGCTTCTGTTATAAGGCGAGTTATAGTTTCCGCGCCAGCCTCAATAAAATCGTAGCGGAAATACATATCACGAAAACCCAAGTGCCGATAGACATTCTGTCTATTGTAAAACCATGGCGCGCCTGGATGCATTGCCACTGTATGATATCCTCTGTCTGCAAACACAGAAACTACAGACTCCATGGGCTGCCGAATAAACCAAAATGACGAAGGTGACTCTCTAATAAACTGGGTAAACATCCCTGTTAGAACATCGAACTCGGTATTAGCGGTGCCGCCACCAAAATTGGGTACGATAATATCACCTACTATGCTGCCTTCACGGGCTGCTAAGGTGTGAAAATCTGATAGCGGGTCACTTTGAAAGCTGAGAACTGGGCTGTCTGACAGGCGGGAGAAACTTTCGCTCATTACAACCACTACGTTGATATGACCTGGCTCATGAGACTGTGACACAGCGTCACCTAATATCTCACGAGCCAGCTCCTCCGAAAATCCAGGCGGTCGCTCAGGTGAAAACCTTGATAAAAATGCCAGAAAAGAATAATTCGTCCCTCTGGAGTTGTAGATATCCACCAGCCTAAATCCGCTGCCCTCAACAGGAAAGCGGCCAAAGTATGCTTGGTTCCAATAAACTGTGGGAAGCAAAACAGCCATACAAAGTATGCACACAAGCGCACCGGGCAGGCTAAACCGCCACTTAGGTTTATAAGGCCGCACAAAAAGCAACGATATTATCAACAGTGTAAAAAAAATAATCAGCGGCAGCACGCCATTCTGTATGAAATTAACCTCAGAGGTTACATATCTCACTTCGTTAAATAAGAATATATCTGCCGGCAAAAAAGGTTCATCCCGAAAAAAAACTTTGCTGCGGTTAATTATCCCCATCAAAAATGTAATAACTGTTGGAAATACAGTGGTTACAACCAGATTGCGGCTTATTCCAAACAACACCCCAATTAAAAGCCATATAGGCAAGCCGTTTAGTAAAATTAACATTGGGCTTTGGGTAAAAATCTGAATAGATTCCACAAAGCGGGTTGGAAGCAGGTAAACGGAAACAACGGTTAGCATCCCGCCATAGATAAATAAAAATGCAAAAGTAAGTCGTGCTGATATCACCAGACGTTTGCCTAATAGTCTTTTAATAAATTCGCTCATTGGTACCCCATAATTATACCGATTCCAATTAAAATCCTATCTGCCTATCGCGGCAAAACCACTTGAAACGCTTGTTTCGCGTTTCAAGCCGCCGCTCTGTCAGACAGGTTTTAATTTGGAATCGGTATTAGTTATTCTTCTCTCTCTACCCAACGTCCCTCAGCATCATGATCTACTTCTATCAATACAATTTCACGAATCTCAGAAGGAATTATATCGTTTACTGATGTTGTTATAGTCATTAGTGCACCATTTTCATCTAGAGTCACTGTTGCAACTCTGCCTGTTTCATCCGTTATATTAAAGCTAAAGCTTATGTGATGAGTAACTGTAGTACCTCTAACTGCCGGGAAAGAAAATGCCTCCATAAACACTGCATCAACTATCACCGTATTGGTAAAATGTATTTGAGCGTAGTTTTTAGCAATAGAGGAAAACACCTCTGCCCTGGAGTCGTCAGTTACTTCTGCAAAAAGCAAGCTCCAATCCCCACCCCATTCGCGCTCTATATAATCATTGAGAAACTCATGTTCTTCCATCGTAAAGCCGCGGTTATTTATTGCCGCAAGCCGCCATATATCAATACGCTCCCCTGTAATGGCATCTATAACAAAATAGAAATCTCCAGGTACATACATAGAAAAACGTGATATATCACCCATGCTTTCTATAATGTAATCTCTGTCTTCACCGGCTTCCATACGTGCGATAATTTCATTATGCAACTCATTTGCCCGATTTCTACGTGCTACGGTATCTCTGTTGCTATTGGAAACAGAACCTAGCCAAAGTTCTCTGCTCATATGGTCCCATCCCGCAAACTGCATTTCTACATACATACCATCAATGCGTTCACCAAATATATCCCAGATATATTGCGCGCCAATTTGGGCGGCATCTTCCATCGAAAGCGCAAGAGGGCTGGGTATCTCCCCTTCAAAGCTTGTATTTAAAACCGTCAGGTTTGAGGCATAAAAATCCTCAGGTATAGGGTTTTCTGGGATGCTTACATACTCAACAGTTTGAGGCACATAACCCTCATACTCTGTTGCAGCCTGGATGGTTCTTGCGTTTACTCCCCACAATAGCCCCCCAAATAACCCTACTGCTGCCACTGTGGATATAGCCACTTTTGCGACTTCTTTAATTTTTGATTTCATTTTCATTTTCATTTCCTCTCTGTTATGTTTTGTGTGGGCCTCACAGTGGATATAATAAATGGGCTTTATTTTGAAATTATTATGTGGATATTATGGATTTGTAAATGTTAGTTTTACCATAGTACCGATACCTTGGGTGGATGCTATGGTCATCTTTGCCCCGTGGACTTGAGCGATTTGCTTGCATAGAGCCAGGCCTAGGCCTACCCCACCGGAATCTCGGCTACGGGCTTTATCTACCCGGTAGAAAGGTTCTGCTACTTTGGATAATTTGCCCTTGGGGATACCACAGCCGTTGTCTTCTACAGTTATTATCACGTTTTTATCTTTTGTGATGGCTCTTATGTGTATTATCCCTTCCCCTGGCTGGCAGGAATTTATGGCATTCTTAGATAGATTTAATAGCAAGGATTTTATTAAATCCGGCTGACCTCCTAAGTATGGAGCCATGGCTGTTGTATCCAGTTTGGCTCCTTGCTCTTTTAAAGGCTTTTCTAGGGATTGCTTTACTTCAATTAATAATTCTGGGATAAATATTTTTTCCAATTTGGGTTTATAGTCTCGTAAGGTGGCTAGCTCTAGCAGTGAGTTGGCCACTTTTTTCATATGCTGGGCTTCGGACATGATGAACTCAGCAGATTCTAATAGCTCCCCTTCTTTTAGATTAGCTTTTTGCAGATATTCTGCGTAGCCATAAATTGAAGTTAGAGGGGTGCGGATTTCGTGGGCAAAATTGTCTACAAATTGCTGTTTGCGCTCCGCTTCCTCTTCCAACAAGCTTATCTGGGTTTCTATCTGTGCAGACATTTGATTAAAGGCAACAGCTACCGCGGCCAACTCGTTACGGCCTTTTACTGTAATTTGCTGGCCGTATAAGCCGTCGGTTATCTGCCCTGCTGCGACAGCTACAATTTCCAGAGGTTTAAATATCCTCAGCAAAATTATATATAGAAGAACCGCGGCTACTAAAGATACAATTATGGATGTGATCCACAAGTATTGTTGTATTTCTTGCATGTCGACTATATTTGAAGTTATGTCAAGGACATAAGAAAGCTGATATTGCCTAAATGGATTGGGAAGGGCTCCAATTATTGAAATAGAGTGACTATCCCCTACTCTTTCGAAAGAAATCACGGCATATGCGCCATTTTCCTGGGAGGAATAGTTAAGACTTAGCTCAATGCCATGCTGGCGATAATACTGCACATACCCATGAAATAAATTACTGGTCGTTGTGGTAAAGCTTTCTCCTCCCGGGAATCTGGCATAAACGTTACCCATATCCCTGGCAAGGGAAGTGGTTATAGTCTGAAACTCTCGTGAGGCTTTTTCCCTCAGCATATATGTGGTGCTATTGGTCATATGCGTGGAAACAATGGCAATACTGGTGAAGATTATCGCAAGAAAGAGCATGTACGCGGCAAGAAATGTTTTTAATCTCACGGTTTATCCTCCAGGCGGTACCCTAGCTTATATACGGTTTTTATGACTTTTTCCCATCTAAGTTTTTTACGGATATTGTGGATATGGACATCTACAGTACGGGTGTCACCGCCGTAGTCATAGCCCCAGGCGATCTCCAGCAGCTTATCGCGAGAAAGTGCTATATTACGGTTTTGAATGAGCGCCTCGATTAATGCATACTCTTGAGGGGTGAAGTCTACCAGAGAGCCACGGTAATAAACCTGGCGACCAGCAAGGTCTGCTGTTACATCACCAAGCTTGAAGGCTTTTTCGGACTTTTGAGTGCGGCGCAGTACAGATTCTATACGAGCCGTAAGCTCCAGCATATCAAAAGGCTTTACAATATAATCATCCGCGCCATGACGCAAACCGATAACGCGGTCATGTACAGCACCACGGGCGGTTAGGAAAATTACTGGGATTTGACCCTTAATATCTTGGATTATCTCAAAGCCGTCACGGTTTGGCAGCATTATGTCCAGCAGCATTAGGTCAAAAGCTGTGGATTCTAAAGCGGGAATTACAGCATCGCCATCGTAAACCGAGACACAGGTATGACCTACCAGTTCTAAGTTTTTTTTGATTAGCTTGTTAATGGGCTTGTCATCTTCAACAATTAATATATGTGCCATCTGATTCACCTTCTCAATGTGAGTTTTTGCGAATGGTTTTGCCGTTAGGCAAAAAGAGTTCCTCTTATTTTTATCATAGAAATGTTATGGAAATGTTATGGAGATGCTATGATTTTAATTTTTCTGCCATTTACAGTTATTAGGCCATCGACTTCCATTTTCCGCAGCTCCTTCGAAAGTGCGCTTCTGTTGGATAACAAATAGTCTGCCAACATGGTCTTTGTAAAAGGAATAGTTACAGTGGAAACGACACCTCTATCTGATAGAATGTGAAGGTATGCAAGGATTTTCTCCCTTAGGGTCTTCTCCCTTAGAATATTTATTCTGTCAAAGAGACGGAAGTATTTATCTCCTATAACCTTTAGCATGTTTTGGATTAACATGGTATGAGCCGCACAAGCGGTTGTACATATAGAAAATAGCCTTTCGTATTCAATAAAGGCAGCAGTTATATCAGAAGTTGCATAAAGAGTTACTGGGCTTTTATGAGTTCGGGTGCTGACAAGGATTTCGCCAAAAACGCTTAAAGGCTTCAGTTGGGACATTATCGTCTGGATACCGTTTGGATGCTCTAAGTAGGCTGTGGCAGTACCGGACAAAATTACCCCAATGTGTTTAATGCTTGCCCCAGAAAAGAGGATTATTTCATTTTTTGAAAAATGTCTTATATAAGGAGAAAGACAGGATATTAGCTTCTGACAGTCATCAGCCTGTATGCCAGTAAATAATACTGCGTTTTGAAGAGATTCCATATTGCCTCCTTAAAATGAACATTATTGTTGCCTAGGCAACATTTCAATTGATGGAATTATAGTATGATTAGGAAAAATTTTAAAGGAGTTAATATGAACAGAAAACGAATTTTATGGATTACCCAAACCGCTCTTTTCATCGCTATGCTGGTAACAGCTCAGCATCTTACTGCACCAATGAGCCAGTTTGTAACCGGATCCATTATTAATTTTATTCTAGTTACGGCTACTATTTTGGTAGGAATGTCTTCTGGTGTGGCGGTTGGGGTTGTGTCCCCTATCTTTGCTTATTTTATTTTGGGAGTGCCTATTTTCCCAGTGATTATTCCCTTTATTATGGCAGGGAACGCAGCACTTGTGGTTGCGGTACATTTTATCACAGTTAAGTCATATGTAAATTTAGACCTGCTTGCATATGTACGCATTATTTTGGCTATCATTGTTGGGTCTGTACTTAAATTTCTAGTACTTTGGATAGGGGTTGTGCATGTGGCATTGCCATTTCTTATCCCAAATGCCTTGCCGCCTCAAGTTGCGGCTATGTCGGCGGCGTTTTCATGGCCCCAACTAGTCACCGCTTTAATCGGTTCCACTATTGCCATGACAGTTATGCCCAACTTAATGCGGGCTTTGAGGATTAATAAAAATACTGTATAATCACCCTCAAAGGCAGGCTAGTTTTGTAATACAGGGGTTGGCACCCATGATATAAAACTGCGGATGTATTACTTGTTTGCCTCGCCTTATTATTTATAATGAGGTGATTATATGATTAATCAAGTTGCAGTTTATGATGATAGCGGCGCTCAGGTTGGAATGACCTTCCCAAAGCGTGCCAAGCAGCTCGTAAGCAAACAGCGGGCAATATGGCAAGATGATGAGCACAGGTCAATTAAATTATTGGCCGATACCCTTGAAGGAGACACGGCAACCCCGCCTCCAGAAGAAAGCGACGATTTACTACTGTATCTAGCCAGAAAAAACGTAAAAGAAAAGAGAAATATCCTAAGGCATACAGTGGCTTTCATCGTCGCGTTGACGATTCTAATCTTCTTTTATACAAACTTTGGAAACACATTACATCCTTCGCACAATAGCTTGATAAGCACGTCTAATCGTCTGGAAAGGGCCCTCACAGGCCGCCATGTGATCCCAACTGCAATAAGGCCTGTTGAAGACGCAATTAGCTGGTTGCAAACTATAGCTACTATCTATTCATCACCGATATGGTATCTGGTATTTGGAGCCGTGCTAACATGGGGTGGCTGGATTGCCATCCAATATTCAAAACGTGTCATTAGGCATTTGGGGTTAAGACGTGGCCCTAAGCCTAAAAAAGTTAAAGTCGACCCAGTAGCCCTGGAATATCAACGGCTAAAAAATTTAGCCACTGATGGCGTGCCAGTAGTAAGATACTAAAAAAAGCCCCTCCTATACATTTGTATAGGCGGGGCTTTTTCTCGTCTTAAAAATAAGTAAGGCAGACTGGCTTTTCATCTAAAGAGAATGAACGGCTTAAGGTATCCAGATATGCAACATTTGAAAGAGTCGCCTTGCCGTATTTTACTAGTGATCTTAACGTGACACATCCCATGACCAATGATGTAAACTCGGCTATATCTATAGTCAGCTCCGCATCTGGGGTGGTATTAGCTATGACGCAACTCCCATTTTCAAATTTTAGCTTAAAGATTTTATTATTTTCCGGTACAAAGCTGTCACTTATATTCACATGCAGATTCATTGTCAAGTCGCCAAACTTACAGTCAGCTATATCACTTAAAAATGATTCCACATCACAAATACGATACATAACCCCAAGCCCGGTTCTGGCTACTTCTTGATATACCGCAAACAGCATACGATCCATATGGTTTCTTGGGTCGGGGATGGTGTTGATTATACTTTCGTCTTGGGTATTGATTATTACATATCGTACTTGATCTGCCTGGCTTTTTACAAAGGACATAAGCTGTGCAAACACTTCAGGGCTATCGAATAGCATTTCACCTATAAACATGTCATTAACAAGCGCTGATTCCTCGCTACCCTTGCGGAACTGGAAGGATATATAGCCTCTAACTTCTCCGTCTACATATGCAAATATCCTATTTGCGGGGAGTTTCAGACTTTGAACAAAATCACTTGTTCGCTTTGTGATTAGGCCATGAGTGACTGCCGCGCGGGAGTTATAAAATACCGTCAGCTTTTCGGCATCGCCTTCTGTAAGTCTTTGTATATTAGCTTTAGAACCTCCACCTGGTAGCTCGTCCGGTTTTACCCTAAGCTGCTGCAATAACGTTCCAAACCCAAAGCCCATTTTTTGATAGAAAGCTGAGTTGAATGGGTACAAAAGTGCCATATTAGCGCCTTTTCCCCGAATATTTGTAATGAAATATTTCATTATCTCTCTGGCAGTCTTCTCTTTTTTATGGGCTAAATCCACTGCAATTGAGCCTACGCCTCCAGCCTTTATCTTGGCTTGGCGCATATTCATTTCAAAGTCCCAAATATTAAAGCCGCCTACCATTGTATCTTCTTTGTAGGCGCAGAAATAACTTACCTCTGGACGCTCACTTGCCTTGGTAATCCGCTCGGCAACTTGCTCCATTGGTGTCGTTTGATAAAAGCCCGGATAGGCATTAGCTTGTATCCGGGCCATTTCGTTAAGATTATTTTCGTTCATCAGTGAGAACTTGTACATATACTTACCCCTTTAATTAGCTACCAAAACCTCAGTCCATGCTCTCTCAAATTCCTCTTTAAAGTCGCCTAAGTCTTCGAAGGCTTCCAGCCTGTAAAATATTTCTTCAGGTGGCCAGTAAATGGTGCAATCCTTCATATAATCCGGCAACATTTGCAGGGTTGTATAGTTGGTGGTTGAGTACATAATATATCGCGTATTAAGGTACGCAATATCTGGCCTGGTCATGAAGTTAATAAACATCTCAGCCTCACGCTGACGGGTGGTTGTGATAGGTATTACCATAGAATCCAAAAAGATTTGTGTACCTTCAATGGGTACAATAAAATTGAGGTCTGGATTATCTTGCTTTGCCCAAACCGCATCACCAGAAAATACCGTAGCAAGTGCTCCGTCTCCTACTATCATCCAGTCCTTAATCTGATCTCCGGCAAAGGCTCTGACAAGTGGCCGCTGCTCGATTAAGCTGTCTCTGGCAGCATGAATCTCTTCTATATTTGTAGAATTAAGTGAGAACCCGAGTCGTCTAAGAGCTGCGCCCATAGTGTCCCGTGAAGCATCATACATAAAAATCTCATTAGCCCACCGGGGATTCCATAATATATCCCATGAATACACCGGCTCGTCTACGATAGCGGTATTGTACAAGATACCAAAGGTGCCCCACATATATGGCACAGAGTATTGATCATATGGGTCAAATGGCATACCCCAGAAGCGATAATATATATGCTCTCTATTGGGGATATTGTCCCAGTTAAGCCTGGCAAGCATACCTTGGCTAATCATACGTTGTATCATATAGTCAGAAGGAAACAGCACATCAAAGTCTGCGCCTCCGGTACGTATACGCTGATACATCTCTTCATTGCTGGCATACATGCTGTAGTTTACAGCTATACCTGTTTCCTGGGTAAACATAGACAGCACTTGAGGGTCAATAAACTCTCCCCAGTTAAATACATTGATAGAAGACGCCAACGGAGCCTCACCATCATCTGTGTCAGGCTGCAATACAGCCTCATTTTCTCCACATGCGGTAAAAAACAGCAAACCGACAGCCACCACCAACAACATAAACACTCGCTTCATATAGAAGCACCTCCTTTTAAGCAGAATTATCACGGGCCAAACGCTGGTCTCGTTTATGAACTAAGAACAGCAGCACCATAATTACAATAAAAATAAGAGTAGAAAGGGCGTTAATCCGGGGATTAACCCCCCGCCTTGCCATAGAGAAGATTTGTATAGACAAGTTCTCTACCCCAGACCCTGTAGTAAAAAAGCTGACCATAAAATCATCTACAGAAAGCGTAAAAGCAAGCAAGGCCCCAGTAACAACCCCAGGCCAAACCTCTGGCAAGATTACCTTATGAAAAGCCCCAAACGGGGTAGACCCGAGGTCAAGTGCCGCTTCATATAAGTTACCATCCATCTGTTGAAGCTTAGGCATAACAGATAAAATTACATAAGGCACATTAAAAATTATATGAGAAAGAAGCAACGTCCCAAAGCCCAAGTTACCGGCGCCAATGAATCTAATCACAAAAATAAACAAAAGCCGCAAGCTAATCCCCGTTACAATATCCGGCATCATAACCGGCAGCTGGGTTACACCCATTACAATCCCTTTAAACCGCCGCCCCATTTTGGAAATACCTACGGCCGCCGCAGCACCAATAGCTGTGGCCGCAACAGTAGAAAATATCCCTATAAGCACCGTATTTCTTACGGCCCTCATAATCTGATCGTCATTAAAAAGTTCTCTGTACCACCGCAAACTAAACCCAGCCCAGTGAGCCTGAGAACGGGAATAATTAAATGAAAACACCATCAGCACCAAAATAGGCGCATACAGAAAGAAGACAATCAAGGCCAGGTACAGCTTTTTTGCAATCATTCTTTCATGCCCCCTTCCTTGGCTTCTGCCCTTCCAAACCAGGACAGGATAAAGGTAGAAACCAGCATCAACCCAATCATAATCACGGCAATAGCGGCACCAAAATTCCAGTTGCCTACCCGCAGGAATTGCTGCTCTACCAAGTTGCCAAGCAAGAAATATTGCCCGCCGCCCAACAAGTTAGGAATAATAAAAGTAGCTGCCGCCGGCATAAACACCATCGTGATACCACTAACAACCCCGGGCATACTAAGGGGAAATACCACCCGGATAAAAACACGAGGAGAGTTTGCTCCTAAATCCTGAGCGGCTTCTATAATCCGCGGATCCATTTTCTTCAAAGCCGTATAAATAGGCAACACCATAAATGGCAGGAAGTTATATACCATACCAAGAAGCACAGCGGAATCAGTAAACAGAATATCCAAAATGGGCAAGCCCAGCCAAGCAAGGAAGGTATTGAGAATCCCGTTACGAGATAAAATGGCCAGCCACGCATAGGTACGCACAAGAAAGTTCATCCACATAGGGGCGATAAACAAGAACAGCAGTACGGACTTATCGCTAAATCCTTTCCCAGCCATAATGTACGCCACAGGATAACCCAGTATAAAAGTTATAACAGTAGTCATAAGTGCCAGCCTAAGGCTGCGAACAGCCACGTTTACATAAAGGCGGCTAAAAAAAGGCTGTCCCGGAAATGATGCTTCAAAAAACATATGAAAATGGCGCAAAGTAAAATAGGTGTTTCCAGCCGCGTCAGTGGCTGTAATGCTGTAATATCCAATTAACCCCAACGGTAGCACAACAAATATAGTCAGCCACAGCCCATAGGGATACCCAAAGAGGCGCTTCATGATATACGACCCTTTTGCTTTTTCATTACATGAATCAGGTCAGGTTTAATAGAAAGGCCGACCGTCTCTCCTACCGGAGATTGCACTGTGCTATGGACTTTCCACGAATGTCCATTGGCATCCACTCGCATTTCGTAGTGGACACCTTTAAAGGTCACGTTGGTTACAATGCCTGTAAGGGGGCTTGCGTTTTCTGGCACAATTTCTATATCTTCTGGGCGTACTACTATGTCCACAGCTTCATTTTTTTCGAAGCCGAAGTCTATACATGTGAAGGTTACATCCGCAAAGTGTACTTGCCGATCCTCAGGCATGGTGCCTGGAATGATATTGCTCTCGCCTATAAAATTGGCAACAAAGGCGTTTTTCGGCTCGTTGTATATATCCTCTGGAGTACCTATTTGCAGGATTCGGCCTTCGTTCATTACTGCTATTGTATCTGACATTGTTAGGGCCTCTTCTTGGTCATGAGTTACATATACGAAGGTTATGCCTAGTTGCTGCTGCATGTTTTTTAGTTCGACTTGCATTTCCTTACGGAGCTTTAAGTCCAGTGCCCCTAGGGGTTCGTCCAGTAGCAGCACAGCAGGTTTGCAAACCAAAGCGCGGGCAATGGCCACCCGCTGCTGCTGACCACCGGATAATGAGTTAATAGAGCGTTTTTCAAAACCAACAAGGTTAACCAGCTTCAGGATATTATTTACACTTTCTAGAATCTCAGGCTTGGACATTTTCTTTATTCTTAGGCCAAAGGCAATATTTTCCGCTACATTCATATTGGGGAAAAGGGCATATTTTTGAAATACGGTATTTAACTGGCGTTTATGTGGTGGCGTTCCTAGAATGGACTCTCCGTTAAAAAGCAAATCGCCACCGGTTGGTTGTTCGAAACCGCCAATAATACGCAAAGTGGTGGTTTTGCCACAGCCGCTGGGGCCCAGTAGCGTTAGAAACTCGTTCTGATTGATATACAAATTGATATGGTCAAGAACGGTCTGGTGACCGAAGTTCTTGACAATGTTTTGAAGCTCAATAAGACGGGGCATAAGACCACTCCTCTATTGATTATTGCAATTCCCCCCTTTAAACAGTTCCACACGAGCTGAAAATAGCGGACGCATCAACGCTTTTTCGGCGACAGGCGGGGCTGATTTAAAGGTGAATTGCTATATTAAAAACTTGGCGGGGTACTAATCCACAAGATTGTTGCATTGTTGGATGTATGGTTTTCTATATAATAGGGCTCGGTTGCGCTGTAATAGATGCTGTCGCCCTTTTTTATTTTCCATTTTTTATTACCACGATGGAGCGTTGCCGAGCCAGACAACACATACCCAAAGACTTCCCCAGCATGGGGGTCGTGGGTTATAGTACGGCCTTTTGGGTGCAGATTTATTAGTATCGGCTCCATTTCATTCTTTTGAGCACTGGGGATTATCCAGGTTATCGTGTGACCCAGGTCTTCATCTGTGGAATCATAAGCATCGTCTTGTCGATAGCGCACTTGCTCCGGAGTGGTTTGGGTAAAAAATTCCGCTGGGGTTACACCTAGACATTCCAAAATATCCACTAAAGTTGCAATAGATGGGGAGCTTTGGTCACGTTCTATTTGGGAGATAAAACCTTTGGAAAGGTCACATCTTTGTGCCAGTTCTTCTTGCGTCAAGTTGGTTCGGAGTCGAAGCTGCTTTAGCTTTTCACCGATTTGCATGGGAGGCCTCTTTCTAAGAAGTTTTTGAAAAATATAGTTAGTTTTTCATTGATTTTTATCGCATGTATACTAAACATTTTATCTAGAAAAACTAAACGCGCGTATTAAAACATAAATGAAAACAGATGTCAAATAAAATTTAAAAAGCCTGGGAATGTGATTTCCTCAGGCTTTTTGAGTTTGTTATTAGTATATTTTTTGTTTACTGACGGTTCGTTATTTTCATAAGAATATCTCTTGGTGCGAGTCCTTGCGCATGCATTAACACAAGAACATGATAGGCTAAATCCGCTATTTCTGCAGTTAGCTCTTCTTTGTTGGCGTTTTTGGCTGCAATTATTGTCTCTGCTGCTTCTTCGCCTATTTTTTTGCAGATCTTATCTACACCTTTTTCTAACAGGTAGTTGGTGTATGAACCTTCTTTTGAGTTTTGACTACGGTTTTCTATCACTGAGTAATCTCTCTCAATGGCGTAAAAAACTCCGTATTCGTCTCCAAAGCAGCTATAACTTCCGGTATGACAGGCACCTCTACCAGTCTGCTCTACTTGTATCAGCAGTGTATCACTGTCGCAATCAAAGGACATATGTTTGATTCTTTGCACATCTCCGGAAGTCGCACCTTTATGCCACAGCTCGTTACGAGACCTAGACCAGAAACAAGTCTCACCATTTTTTAGCATAAAATTATAACTTTCTTGGTTTACATAGGCCAGCATAAGTACTAGGCCTGAGTAATAATCTTGTATAATTGCCGGAATTAGTCCTGATATCTTTTTATACACGCCTCTAAATCCACCCTTCCTTCATAATAGGCCTTGCCTACGATTACTCCGTAATATTTTGCAGCTTTGGCTATATGATTTTCTTCAGCTACACCGCCGGATACTACTATGTTAATGCCTTCGATTTTTTCATACATATCCCAGTTAGGGGAAGTTAGGGTGCCATCACGGGAGATATCGGTTACTACCAAGTACTCTACGCCTATTTTCTTAAGGCTGGCTATAAAGTCTAGGTAGTTTACTTGGCTATCTGTAAGCCACCCGGCAGTAGATACAAATCCATCCCGTACATCTACCCCTATTACTATCCGACTAGGGCCATGTTGTTTAATCATTTTATTTACAAAATCCGGCTGCAATATGGCTATCGTTCCTAAGATTACCCGATCTACCCCAATATCATTTAGATACATATCCACTGTCTCGGCAGTACGCACGCCGCCACCTAGTTGCATCGGTATGGTAATATCTGCCCTTATGCGGCGAATTGTTTCTAGATTAACAGTGCTTCCGGCTTTTGCGCCGTCTAAGTCAACAACATGTAAATACTTGGCACCCATTGCTTCAAAGCCCTGTGCCACTTGCACCGGGTCGTTGCTGTATACGGTTTTCTTGCCATAGTCACCTTGCAGCAGCCGTACAGCTTGGCCACCTTGTAAGTCAATTGCGGGGATTATTAACATTTTCTACCTCCACTAAGCCTTTATCAGAAAAACAACTCATATTGTACACCTACTACAATATCCCTTTTGTAGATGAAGGTGTTTTCAGCCCGGTCTTTTTGATGGCTTCGGCAAAGGCACAACCTAGCGCCTTGAACATAGCCTCAATTATATGATGGGTATTGCGGCCATAGGATAGGTTAATATGCAAGGTTATCCCAGCATTATGGGTAAGTGCCCGAAAAAACTCTTCTGTAAGCTCAGTTTCAAATCCGCCGACTACTGGGGATGGATAATCAGCATTAAACACCAAAAATCCCCGACCTGAGATATCCATCACGCATTGCACCAAAGCCTCATCCATAGGAATCCACGCGGTTCCGTACCTGGAAATGCCCGACTTATCGCCCAAAGCTTCTGTTATTGCTTGCCCAAGACATATGCCCACATCTTCTACAGTATGATGGCCATCTACCTGTATGTCTCCATGACAATCCAAGGTAAGGCTTATCCCAGCTCTAAACGCGAAAAGTGTAAGCATATGGTCAAAGAAGCCTATACCTGTATTTATTCTGCTTGGTTTTTGACTGTCTAGTTCTATTGATAGTTTTATGTCTGTTTCGTTGGTTTTTCTTATTGAAACTCCTTTACGCATTGTAAAAACGCCTCCATTTCTGAGTCAGTGCCTATTGTTACTCGCAGATAATCTCTTAATCGGGGCTTATTCCAGTACCTGGCTAGTATTTTACAATACAGCAAGTACTGGTATAACGGTGCGGCATGTGGGGTTTTAATCATTAGAAAATTAGTATGAGATTTTAGAGGCTGACAACCTAACTGCATAAGGCGGTTTGCGGTGGATTCGCGGGTTTTTATTACCTTTTCTATACATGCCTTTGTGTAGTCCTTATCCTTGATTGCAGCTATTGCGGCGGTTTGCGCTAGCATATCCAATGGATAGGAATTGAAAGCGTCCCGCACTCGTTCCAAAGCATTAATAAGATTAGGAGGCCCAAGGGCATACCCTACCCTCATCCCTGCTAGAGAGTGGGATTTAGAAAAAGTACGTACAACCAACAGATTATCGTACAACTTCGTCACTGATTTTACATCAGAAAATTCTATATATGCTTCATCTATAAGCACAACACCATCTGGATTTTGGCTAAGAATCTGTTCGATTTTCCCATTTTCTATTGCCAGACTTGTTGGGGCATTGGGGTTGGCAATTATTATACCGTTTGCGTCTTTGTAGCCGTCAGGATTTAGAGTAAAGTCCTGATTCAATGGGATTACTTTAAGGCCAACATCATACATCTCGGCCCATACCGGATAAAACCCATATGATATATCTGGGGTTAATATATTGTCTTTTCCACTGAAAAAAGCTTGAAAAGCAAGAGCCAGTACTTCATCTGAACCATTTCCGCAAAAAACATTTTCGGGAGAAAGGCCTGTATCTTCAGCAATTGTCTTTTTCAAAGCATCGCTACTACCATCTGGATACAAACGAAGACGGGAATAATCAAAAGTCTGCAAGGCTTCTATTACTTTTGCGGATGGGGGGTATGGGTTTTCGTTGGTGTTAAGTTTAATCCAGCCTGCTTCCTGGGGTTGCAGACCAGCGATATATGGAGTTAAGCTTTTAGCTTTTTTGCTTAGAAAATTATTCAAAACGCACCCCCATTGCAGCAGCGTGGGCATCCAGGCCTTCTTTTTTCGCAAAGATCATTACATCATCTTTTAGTTCTGCCAGGGCGGATTTAGGGTAGTAGCTGTACGAGCTATGCTTTACAAAATCGTAGACCCCAAGAGCAGAGTAAAACCTGGCTGTACCCCCGGTGGGTAGTACGTGGTTTGGGCCGGACATATAATCGCCAAGAGGTTCCGGCGTATACGCTCCTAAGAAGATAGAACCCGCGTTTTGCACTTTTGGTAAATGAGAAAGGGGGTCGGCGGTTAGTATTTCCAGATGCTCTGGGGCTAGGATATTGGAGATTTCAAAAGCCTCTTCTAAGGATTTTACATGCACTGCCGCGCCGTAGCTTTCCAGGGATTGTAAGATAATATCTTTCCGGCTTAGACTCTCTACCTGGCGGTCAATTTCTGCTTCCGTTTCTGCGATTAATTTTTCACTGGTTGTTATCAAAACCGAACTTGCAAGCGGGTCATGCTCGGCCTGGCTCATCAGGTCAGCAGCGATGTATATTGGATTAGCCGCTTCATCCGCAATAATCAATACCTCCGACGGCCCCGCAATCATATCTATATCTACTTCACCATAGACCATGCGCTTTGCCGTTGCTACATAAATATTGCCTGGGCCAACGATTTTATCCGCCTTTGGAATAGATTTAGTTCCATATGCCGCAGCGGCAATGGCATGTGCGCCACCTATTTTATATATCTGAGAAATTCCACATACACCCGCTGCCGCCAAAATAGTATCCGGCACCTTTCCGTCGGCTTTTACTGGGGTAAAGATAGCAATATCCTTGACCCCAGCAAGTATTGCCGGGATTCCATTCATAAGTACAGAAGAGGGGTACGCCGCGGTTCCGCCAGGTACGTACAATGCAACACGAACCAGAGGACGTATAATTTGCCCCATTACTACCCCATTGTCCTTATATATTCCCCAAGAATTTTGGATTTGGTTTTTATGGAATTCTGTGATTTGATCCTTGGCTCTTTGTAGTATGCGAATAAAATCAGAACCTATCTTCTTAGTCGCGGTTTCTATTTCAACCTGGGTTACCATTAGTTCTTGTGAGGTGAATCCATCAAAATCCTTCGCATACTGCCTTACAGCAGCATCTCCGTTTTCTCGCACATCTTTGAGAATTGCTGCAACCGAAGTCATAATCCCCGGGTCTGCTTGGGCATTGCGGTTTTTTATCACATTTACGTCACGATTTAATCGCATCTTTAAGCACCTCTATCACTCTTGCAATATTAGGGTCGTATTTCAGTGCCGCCTTGCTTACCAGTATTTTCGTCTGGATGGGCATAGCTTCTTCATAGATTATCAGGCCGTTTTCCACTAAGGCTCGGCCTGTTTCCACTATATCAAATATTGCGTCAACCACCCCGTGAGCTGGCATTATCTCAGATGAACCGGATATTGTAACAATATCAGCCAAAATCCGATGGCTTGCAAAATACTTTGCGGCTATATTGGGGTGCTGTGTTGCCACTGTCAAGATTTTCTCATCACTTTCTTTGCATTTTTCATAAAAATCCTTGTTCTCCGGCTTCCCTGCAACGCAAAAACGAGACTTACCACAAAGAGCTAAGTCAGGGAGTAAATCCGTAATAAAATTATCTCCCCGCATGGCTTGCCCACCCATTAAGCTGGAAAGCTCATACTCTCTGTAACAGTCAAAGGCCGTAAGCCCAAGTTCCGCCCAGTTGCGATCTACATATTGAGGAATATCCATATTGCGCACCAAAAGAAAAGCAGCCCTGCCGCAATCAGTATTGTACTCCAATTGCTTCTGATCCTTTGCCTGCTCAAGCGCAGCGGAGGCGTAACCCGCTTTTTTGAACACCTCATAAGAAAGGCTACAAAGCCTGTGCCCTTTAGGTAGCGCAATTATTATTTTTCTCATAAAAATGGCCTTACTGGTACATTATTTTCTAGAAGATACGCCTTTAGTTCCTGGGCTGAATAGTTACGCTCCATCCTTGGAGAATAGAGCATACTGCTTATTATTGCCGCTTGAGTCTGGGTTTTGGTGAATACATCACGTAAATGCTCTGGCTTTCCCGCGCCTCCGGAGGCTATCAGAGGTACATTTACTGCCTTTTGGGCCATCTCCATTAGCGGAAGATCATAGCCCATTAGAGTGCCGTCCTGATCAATGCTGTTTATACAAATCTCCCCTGCTCCTAATTCTTCCCCCTTTTTTATCCACTGGATTGCGTCTAATCCTGTGGCAGTACGGGCACCATCTATATACACTTCATAACCACTGGGAGTTGCAGCACCTCTTTTTACCTGGGTAGATAGCACAATACATTGAGAGCCAAAGGCCTTAGCGCCCTGGGAAATAATATCGGGGTCGCGTACCGCCATAGAGTCTACGCTTATCTTTTCGGCTCCGGCTTTTAGTACTTCGTACATATCCTCAATATTTCGTATCCCACCCCCTACAGCAAAGGGGATAAATACTTTGGAGGCTACTTTTTTTACTGTTTCCATGTCTATTTTGCGCTTTTGGGCACTGGCAGTTATATCATAGAAAATCAACTCATCTACTTGGGCTGTGTACATAGCAGTGGCAAGCTCTTCCGCCGGGGCCACATCTATATTATCTTGAAACTGCACCGCCTTAGTTACTCTGCCTGCTACTATGTCAAAACAGGCTATTAGTCTTTTTGTTAGCATTTACTTATCCCTTTCCAGGCTTAAAAACCCTTTAAGAAGGCTTAGGCCAGCCTCCCCGCTTTTTTCTACATGGAACTGGGTTCCGTAAATATTTTCCTGATTTATAGCAGCGCAAAACTCACCGCCATATTCAGATGTAGCCCATATATCGGCGGTGTCTTCAGGTTTTGCATAATAGGAATTAACAAAATAATAATGGTCATCCTGCTGGGTTTCGATGGGAGTTGGTTTTGTAAAACACACTTGATTCCAACCCATTTGTGGGACTCTTACATTATTTGTATCGTATTTTAATACCCGCCCTTTAAGCCAGCCAAGGCATGGGACATCATCTTCCTGGCTGTATTCAAATAAAATCTGCATACCTACACAAATACCCAAAAATGGAATCTTTCTTTTCAACACCATTTTTTCCAATTTTGTAGGTAAGTTCATAGACATAAGGGAATCCATCGTGGCCTTGGCACTGCCTACACCTGGCAGAATTATATGAGTAGCGTCACCAAAGTCCTTTGCCTGACGCGCAAACTTGGCCTCAAAGCCTAAATGTTTTACCGCGTGCATTACGCTTGGGGCATTACCTGCCTTGTAATCAATAATTCTAATCATTGTACCCTCCTTGTAGGTTGGAGTATTAACCTACATTTTATCACAAAAAAAAGGCTATTGCGCAAGCAACAGCCCTTACATTTATATGTCTACCTATCTTTTGCCTTTGTATACTTAGAAATATTTAAAAGCACCCCCGCAAGGCCCATACTTACCATAAGTGACGTACCACCATAGCTAATAAACGGAAGTGTTACCCCAGTATTTGGGATGCTATTGGTTACAACCGCGATATTGATAAGAGCTTGAAAACCAATTGCAAGCACAATACCGATAGCAGTCATTGCCGCAAAAGTACTATGGGCATTAAGGGCAACCCTAATGCCACGCCAGATAAGGATACCAAACAACAGCAAAATCATCCCAGCCCCAATAAGGCCGAGCTCTTCAACGATAATGGCAAAAATAATATCATGATGAGCCTCAGGCACAAAAGTAGCCTGCCTGCTTTGACCAATACCACTGCCAAAAAGCCCGCCACTGGCAATAGCATACAGTGACTGTATTACCTGGAAACCACGTGTTTCGGCATAAGCCCATGGGTCCATCCAAGCCCGAAAACGCGCGCCCCTAAACCCATCGCCATAAACCGAGTCATACCAAAGATAGCCTACAATAGCACTTACCCCAGTAACCCCTGCCAAAATAAAACGCCATATATGAGGACTAGCAATAAAAATCATACCAAACCCAACAGCCGCAACAATAAGGCCAGAGCTAAATCCCCCATACAGTACAAGCATAAACATAACCCCTAAAACAGCCCCAAAAATCATGAGCCCCTTCCAGGTTTGCAGGGCTTTAGGAGATTTATCAATCATAAATGCCAATATAAAAATAGTAGCAGCCTTAGCCACCTCAGAAGGCTGAAAACGCTGAATTATGGGAAATGGAATCCATCTTTGTGCTCCATGGCTTGCAAGACCGATAAATACAACAGCAATCAATAGCCCAATAGTCACCATATAAATCAGCGGTGCAAGCCTCCTAAGATGCTCGTAATCTACTCTGGCCATGATATTCATAACAACAAAACCGCCAATGGCCATAAGCCCATTGCGTCGTAAAAAATATAGGGCATCGTTATTAAAAACAGCCCGGTTAGCTGCTTGCACATAACTTGCAGAAAACACCATAACCACACCAATAAGAGTCAAAAGAACCACCACAAGATAGATAGTATAGTCCATACTCCCTACTTCTACAACCTGCTCCGGGTCTCGCGGTCTACGTGCCGCTTTAGGCCTGGTTTGGCTACCATGTGGTCTTGAAGCATCAAGGCCATGTGCTGATCTTCCCATGAAAAATCCCCCTTACGAAATGTTACCAGTTAACACTCTAATCCTCTTACAATTTGCTTAAATACATCTCCGCGCTCTTCAAAGTTCTTAAACATACCAAAGCTGGCACAAGCCGGGGATAGTAATACTACCATACCAGGCATGGCTATCTCTGTTGCCAGCTGTACCGCATATTCTAAAGTAGCCGCTTGCCTATATGCTGTAAAACCATAATCCTGGCAGGTTTTTATTATCTGCGTTGCTGTTTGGCCGATTAATATAAGTTGAGTCACTTTATCCTTAAAAGCCTGAACCCAGGGGGTAAAATCCGCACCCTTATCATAACCGCCACCGATTAACACAACAGGATTATTAATATAATTCAAGGCTTTGATTGCCGAATCTGGATTAGTAGCTTTTGAATCGTTTATATAATCTACGCCATTAATAGTTGCCACATGCTCTATGCGATGCTCTACGGATTTAAATGCCCAAAGCCCTTCAGCTATATGCGTCGGGGATGCCCCGGCACACAATGCCAGAGCCGTTGCAGCTAAGGCATTTTCAGTCAATATATTTAAGCCATCAAGTGACGCGATATGCACTTCTTCAAGATGGGCTTCCATTCGGGCAAAGATTTGTCCGTCCCGCTTATATACGCCCACCGGCAATACTGTGCTTTCACTAAACCATACTACAGGACAAGGTGGAGCCATAGCGCGGGTTATTTCATTATCGAAATTTAGCACAGCTTTATCAGGATGCCTTTGATTCTTAAAAATACGAGACTTCATTTCTATATATGTTTCCATGTCTCTATGACGGTCTAAATGGTCTGGAGTCATATTAAGTACGGCACTAACACTAGGCCTAAAATTTACAGCAGTTTCTAACTGAAAACTGGAAGTTTCTGCAACCACAATGGCATCGGGATCAATGTCTTGCACGATAGATGTTAGAGGAATACCAATATTCCCGGCGATGATAGTCTTTGAATTATAGCGAGCCAAAATTTCGCCCACCAAAGTAGTAACAGTGGTTTTTCCGTTGGTGCCGGTAATAGCTACAACAGGACATGGACACAAGCTAAATGCCAACTCCGCTTCGCCAACTACAAAGATACCCATATCCTTGGCTTTCTCTACAAAGGGCAGATAAATACTAAGCCCAGGGCTAATTATCACAAGGTCAAATTGATCTATGATTTCATCAGGGTTTTGCCCTAAATAAAGAGTCATCCCCTTCTTAGTAGGATCATATGTCCAGTCTATTTCTTTTCGCATATCCTGAGCTGTAACTATCGCGCCAAGGTCACAAAGAAGCGCTGCCGCAGCTTGACCGCTTCGCGCCATGCCACATACCAGCACTTTTTTCCCTTTATAATCCATACTGCCCCCTATAATCCCTGTAACGCCAAATATCCAAGCAAACAAGCCATAGCCGTTACCACATTAAAGAACGCCACGATTTTAGTCTCAGGCCAGCCGCTTAACTCAAAAGCATGATGAATAGGAGCCATTTTAAAGAAGCGCCCACCCTTAGTAATCCTAAAATATCCAACCTGGATAAGAACACTAAGAGACTCAATTACATAAATAATAGCTACAATCGCCAAAAAAAGAGGCATTCGAAGCATTAACGCAATTGCCGCAACAAAGCCTCCCAGCGCCAATGACCCGGTATCCCCCATATAAAGCTTAGCAGGATGAGAATTGAATAAAAGAAAGCCCAAAAGACTCCCAACCATAGCCCCGGTAACAGGCAACACAGGTGAGTCAAAAATCCAAGCAGCAAATAAGAAAAACGTAACAATAAGAGCCGTAACCCCGGTGGCCAACCCATCTAAACCATCGGTAAGATTAGCCCCATTGGTGGATGCTAAAAAAATAAAACAGGCAAAAATCGGATACAAAAATCCAAGATTAAACTCCAAAGTAGGAAAAAACGGAATACGCAATATAGTAGAATAACTCTCCAACGTTGACCAGTACAATACAAAAACAACAGATATAACAATCTGCCCAATAAGTTTCTGATAAGTCCTAAGCCCTAACGACCGTCTCTTGGTAATCTTAATAAAATCATCCAAAAAACCAAGGACTCCAAAACCAATGGTCACCATAATAATAGCCACAGCCTCCGGATTACCCCGCATAAACACCAGCGCCGCCAAAAGAAAGCTGATAATAATCATTATCCCCCCCATAGTGGGGGTACCTGCCTTCTTAGCATGGCCAGCAGGCCCATCATCTCGCACATACTGCCCAAACTTGAACCGTATAAGTGACGGAATAAGCATCGGGCAAAGCACGATATTGGCCACAAAGGCAATCAAGAGCGCATACACTGCTGTATTCATTGCATTATCCATACAATCTCCTCCGGTGTTGTACTATCGTTCCTTGCTTACTTTATTATCTCATTAATAATCGTTTCAAATTTCATAAATCGTGATGCCTTAAATAACACCACATCGCCTTGGCGCAAAATATGCCGCCACTGTGTTAAGAAGTCTTCTACTGTTTCGAAGTGAAGGGCTGTTTGCGGGGTATCCTCTTCCTGTTCTGCTGTGTGGCGCAGTATTGCCCCTATTTCCGGCCCCATATTTACACCACTGGTTCTATACCCGGTAGTACGCTTTGGCACATCAAAGAGTCTTTCGGCGCTTTCATCCAATAAAGGTTGGTTCCCTACTCGACCCTTTTGGGCTTGCCTGGTTCTTATTGCGTCATAGAAGCCTTCATTCATCCACCAGGCCATTTTTCCAATGGTAACTAACATATTTATTCCGCTGTCTGCCGCAAACGCTCCAACTTCCTTATGGCGAGCCTCAGCCACGTGGCCTAGCTCATTCATATCGCCCAGCACGCATACTTTCCTTCCGTCCTGAGATACTACTACTTTTATGGCCTCCAGCATCGATGCCGGGTTCGCATTATATACATCGTTTATTACAGTCATTCCACCGGATTCCATAACTGTGAGACGCCCCCCCGGCGGAGTAAATTTTTCAAAACCCTGGGCAATTTCTGCCGGGGTAAGCCCCATTTCTATACCCACAGTAGCGGCTAAAAGGGCGTTCATAACCATATGCCCTCCCGGTAGGGATATGTTTATATGAATATCCTGGTCATCAATCACAAAATGAGACGAACCACCGGAAATACTGCTTTCTTCCATGGACTTGATATTTGTTGAGCTTGGATAGATTAACTTAAAAGAGGCAGCCTTAGCCTTGGCTATTTGCCCTGTAAGTAGCGGGTCATTGCCATTGAATATTGCAGTACCCTTAGGCGCAAGGCCATCCAAAATTTCTAGCTTTGCGTGAAGTATCCCTTCCCTATTTTTGAAATTTTCTATATGTGCATCCCCGATATTGGTTATTACCGCGATATCTGGAGCACCTACTAAGCTAAGTTCATGGATTTCCCCACCATGATTCATCCCCATTTCCAATACCAAAACCTCGTCTTCTGGAGTTAATTGAAAAATAGAAAGGGGTAGACCTATATCATTATTAAAATTTCCCAATGTCTTCTGTGTCTTATATTTTTCAGCTAAGACATATGCAATCATGTCCTTAGTGGTGGTTTTGCCCGCGCTTCCTGTAATTGCAACTACTTTTATCTTGTGCTTACGGCGATAATGAGCGGCTATATCCATCAGCGCCCGGCGGGTAGACTTTACGTAAATTACAGGGCCATCGGCAATATCCGGCTTCTCTGTCAAAGAGCATACAGCACCACTTTCAAGTGCACTTGCAACAAAATCATGACCATCTACATTATCCCCAGCTAAAGGCACAAAAAGAGCGCCTGGTTCCAATTTCCGTGAGTCAGTACATATGGAAGTAACCATAGCATCATGACTTATATTGGTATTAACAAGCTGGCCTTTACAGGCGGCCAAAATCTCTAAGATACTTAGCTGCATGATTCCAACGCCTCCAGTGCAGTTTCATAATCACTAAAATGATGCTTTATTGTGCCAATTATCTGGTAATCCTCGTGGCCTTTGCCAGCTATTATTAGGGCATCACCTGGGGTTAACATCCTTACGCCTCTGAAAATTGCCTCACGGCGGCTTTCATATATTGCATAGGATACCTTTGTAGTTTTGATACCTTCTTCTATTTGGGAAATGATGGTTTCTGGATCTTCTGTTCGGGGATTGTCAGAGGTTAGGATAACGTAATCTGCCAGCTCTCCGGCAATACGCCCCATTATTGGACGTTTCCCGCTGTCCCTATCCCCGCCACATCCTAGAATAATCACGACTAGGCCTGAAGTAAACTCCCGTACACTTTGGACAATATTTGTAACCCCGTCGGGGGTATGAGCATAATCCACCAGCACATGCACACCCAGGCTATTGGGTACATCCTGTATGCGCCCGGTTACGCCGTGTATTTGGGTCTGGCATATTCTTTCTAGAGGAATGCCAAGCTTGTGGCAGGTTCCTATCGCTGCCAGTGCGTTATAAATATTGAACCGCCCTTTGGCATTAAGGGTAAACTTCTGCTCTTCGCCTCCAAGATTTACTTCAAATAATGTCCCGCTAATATGATGAGTTATATGTAGGGCCATAAGCCCTGCGTTTTTTTGAAGCCCATAGGTCAAATATGAATCATTTCCCAAATGAGCCAGCATAACCGGGGTTGATTCATCATCACCATTTACCACAGCAAAGCGGCTTTGGGCAAAAAGCTGGGCTTTTGCCAGCCGATAATTATCCATCGTACCATGAAGATCCAGATGATCCTGTGTAAGATTAGTAAATACCCCAACATCGAAAACAAGTCCTTCAACTTTAAAAAATGCAAGGGCGTGGGAACTAACTTCCATTACTACATATTTTACCCCTTGGTCAACCATATAAGCAAAAATTTCTTGTAGCTCCATTGGGTCTGGAGTTGTGGATGTGGCAAAGGGGATATCTATTAAAGATTCCCCTACCCTTGCGCCATTGGTGCCAATTATACCGGTTTTATGACCGCATTGGCGTAGAATTTCCTCTATAAAATGGGTTGTTGTGGTTTTGCCGTTGGTGCCTGTTACCCCAATCAGGTTAAGCTTCCTAGCAGGGTGGCCATATAGATGTGCGGCAATTAACGCCATTACCTGGCGGGTGTTCTCCACTTGGATAATAGTCACACCCTCAGGATACATAAGCTCTACACCTGGGGTATCGCTGCCTCTTGCCTGGAATCTTCCGTCATAGCCCACAGGTCGCGGATAGATACGACCGCTATTTTCCGGCCACATTTGGGTCCACTTGTATTTCTCCATAATAATCGCACTTGCGCCTGCCTTGGCAGCATCATAAATAAATTCATGGCCATCCATAGTCAAGCCAATGATGCAAATAAAAAGCCCGCCACTAGTAACCTTACGAGAATCAATAGTAATCGAGGAAATTTCCTGGGAAATACCTCTGCCTTCTTGTATAACTTCATATTTTATATCTTGTAATAAACCATCCAAGGTCATTGCTCTTCCATCCCCATCCACAGCAAAATTCGCTCTCCTTGATTTACCAGCTCTCCAGGAATGGGGAACTGGTCTATAACAGTATTACCATTTCCTGTAACATCAAAACCCAGTTTTGCTTCCCCTAGTATCTTAGCTGCCTCAGCTCTTTCCAAGCCTCGCACATCAGGAAGGCTTACAGGAACTGCTCCCGGTATTTCCAGCTCCTCTTCCGAAAACATCGGGGTAATCCCTAAGTATGGTAGCGCGTTCTCCAAAAGCACCTGCATTACAGGGCCTGTTACCTGCCCGCCGTAATATGCTCCTTTTGGCTCATCTAAGAGCACCAATGCCACCACTGTAGGATTCTCTGCCGGAGCAAAGGCCATAATTGAGGAAATATATCGCCCGCTGCCTCTTGGCAGTTTTTGACTTGTTGCGGTCTTACCCCCGACCCTAAAGCCGGGTATGTATGTGCGGCGGCCTGTACCTACACTTACTACGGTTTCCAATATATAGCGCATGGTTTCGCTTACTTCTGTAGGAATGATTTGTTCGCCTTGCGGATGAGAGAACTCCTGCACTATAACCCCGTCCGAATCCAGCAGCCGCATACCTACATGGGGGGTTACTTGGTAACCGCCGTTTATCACAGCCGCCGCCGCCCTAACAAGTTGAAGAGGGGTAATTGTAAGGCTTTGCCCAAAGGCCATAGTCGCAAGCTCTACCGGGCCTATGTTCTCTGGTTTATACATAATGCCCACGGCTTCACCCGGCAGGTCAATACCAGTCTTTTCGTGAAATCCAAAGCGCAACAGGTAATCATAAAAAAGCTCTGCGCCAAGCTGCTCCCCAAGGGTCATAAATACTGGATTGCAGGAGTTTTGTACCCCTTGCAGAAAAGTCTGTGCTCCGTGACTTCTAGGGCTTCGCCAGCATTTTATCTGCCGCCCGCCTACTGTCATGGAACCACCGCATGAAAAAATCGTGTCCAATGTGACGAGGCCTTCAGCCATGGCCGCCGCCGATGTCACGATTTTGAATGTAGAGCCGGGTTCGTATGTATCATTAATGGCAAAGTTACGCCACATACGGTTAAGCTCGTACATTTGCTCCTCACTGGATAATGAATCCCATATCATGTAAAGCTCTGGTGATTGTATGGTAAATGGTTCGTTCAAGTCAAAGCCAGGTTTGTTGGCCAAGGCGTATATTTGTCCATTTTGAGGATTCATTAGAATAATTACCCCTCTTAGGGCATCCTTTTCCCTTACCAACATTTCTATGGTCTGCTCTGCGTAGGCTTGTAGTACTGCATCTATGGTTAGTACCAAGTCATAGCCGTCAGTAGGAGGCACCCGGTACTGGCGGCCATGAGGCAGCTCCCGGCCAGCTACATCTGTTTCTGTGAGAATACGCCCCGGTTCACCTCTAAGATATTGATCATACTTAGCTTCTAAGCCTATGATACCCTGGTTGTCCCGTCCTACAAAACCTATTACATGGGCAGCTAGAAACCCGTTGGGGTATACTCTGCGGATATCTTCATCTATTACAACACCAGGCAGGCCAAGGCTACGGATTCTTTCCGCCACCTCTATATCTACCTGCTGTGCTACCCTAACAAGAGCTACCCTACGAGATATTTTTTCAAGTAAGGCGGCTTCATCCATTTCCAACTCTCTGGCCAGGGCAGCCGCAGTAGCCGGCAAATCTTTTACTTGAGCATAGATTACACTAATAGACGCAACTGTTTCAGTAACGGCAAGCCCCACCATGTTTCTATCGTAAATACTTCCTCTGTTGGGGGTTATTAACCGATCCCTAGTTTGCTGTTCGAAGGCCAGAGCTTGAAGCTCTTCCCCTCTAAATGCCTGGATGTAAAAAATCCTACCAATTAGCGCAAAAATACATATCTGGAAAACCAGCATCATATAAAATGCTTTCTTACGGATTCCTAATGATGGCTTTGTCATAAACCTATTCTTCCTATTAATCGTTCCATATAGCCTATGAAGCCAAAAGTACCACTATTACTCCTCTTCTTCTAAGCCGTTGTTAAATTGATTTACCACATTTGTACATACAAGACTTCCGGCACGGGATAAAATCAAAGTAAAGGCCAACAGCGCAAGAGCCATATTACCAGATTCACCAAACCAATTGTATGCATTATAGGAAATAACTTCCGGCAGCGATATTGGAAGCGCATCAGGTAAAACACCTAATACAATTAACACCACTGCACCCAAAATAACAAAAATACCTACAATATAATTGATTACAGAGAATGGCCCGACCCCTGATAAAGCATCGAACATATTTGAGTAAATACCATCTCTAATCCCTTTAATCATAGAGAACAAAGATCCATAGAAAAAGGTTACATACAAAACAACAACAGCAAGTCCACCTAAAATAAGCACTAAATCCAATGGAGAGTCAAAAATACTTAACCCGAAGAGAGCTTGGCCATCGCTACCAAACCTAAGCGCCAGTAACACAGCCCCAGCCATTATCACGCATAGATGCACAAAAAATGTAACCCTAAATAAGCTTAAAGCAGTGATTGATTTTTCTGGTGCACGAGGGGATGTGGATGCCATGAAAATCATCCAAAGAGATACAATAGGCAAAATGGGCAGAATTGTAAGAGCCGCCATCATTCCATATCCAAGGATATTGCGCGGATGGTTAGTAAATATCCACAGTATAATAGGCAAAGCTAAGCCGCCAAGGGTATACAAAACAGACCCAAACATAAATGGCGCGCTTTTACCAAACTCATGTATACGGTCTGTATAACTAGAAGAATCGTAATTTCCTATATTGGGATTTTGATAATCAGAGTAATCTTCGGTTCCCTGGGTATAGCTGTCGGGATATTCTCCTGACGGCTGAGGCGATAAGGTGGCCTCTTGCCTGGCAGGGGGCTGATAAGATTCACTCTCATGGACTTGCGCAAAGGCACCAGGTGTATTTAAAAACTCGGCGCGTGTAACATCTTGTGCCATCCTCTCCTGGGTTGAGCCTATTTGCCTTTGAGGCTCTGGCTGACCCATGGTCAGATTTCCACTTTGTTGTGGTGCTTGGGCCTCTTTATTGGCTATACGGTATTTTTCTATACATTCCAGTAAGAAGCCTTGGTAATCAGGATTGGGGTTTGCCTGCAGCTTTTGATCTAGACTTGTAATAAAGTCGCGCTTTCCTTCCAAAGCAAGAGTATCAAAGTAGGCATGGAATTTTTCAAATTTTTCTGTCAGCTCAGCATTTCTTGCAGGGGGTGCTTGTGCAGGCGCATGGACTTGTACTGGTTCATGGTTTTGTGGTTCTGGTTTCGGGGGTACATAATGCCCTGGTGTTGGAGGTGCCTGCCTTCTGAGCTCATTATCTAAAGCAGCCAGCTCATTTTTAATATTTAAGGCCACGCCTTCGTTGAAGCCTGTTACTCTTTCTAATGCCTTACCCTTGTAATGCATAGCCCACTGGATGGATTCAGTTGTCCTTGGATCAGGCACATCTCGATTCAGATAAATATCTCCTATAGTATTGTAAAGACCATAATCTATATCATTACTTCCGTTTTCTATTATTTTCAGGCCCCGCTCTAGTAGACGGAAGCCATTCTCTTTATCTCTTTGCACAGGAGCATTGCCTAACCGCTGCGATAGGGGCATGAATGAACCTGCGGCATATACAATCCCAAGCTCTATAGCAGATCTGGGTGAGCTGTATTTATTTGCAAGCTCGGACAATAGTCGCAGTGCTTCGTCTGCGTTTGCGCTTTCATAACCGGAGTGCATATGAAGCCATACCAGCCTGCGTTTTGACACAGCCCTTCCATCCATACCCTCCATAGTTTCCCAGTATGGATGATTAGATGATTTATTCCACCAGTAAGCCATGTGATTATAGGCAGCCCGAGGGTCTGCACGGCCAAGCTCCGCACATAGCTCTCCCAAGTAGTATTGAGCCCTTGGGTTATTGGCCATAGCAGCGCGTTCTAACCAGCCCTTGGCTATATTTATATCTTTGTTTTGGCCTTTGGAATAATGATATCCCAGCAAAAACTGGCTTTCGTCATGACCTTGTTCTGCCAGCCTTTGCAGTTCGTTTAAATCCCGCACGTGTATCTCCCTTTCCTTTTGAATGGGTCTTTTCTATCTCCCGGTAATCAACCGAACCTGTAGTCCTTGTTCGACTTCCGTCCCAGGGGGAGGAAATTGACGATATATATAATAACTAGGAAGTTCAGTAGCTGTGCCCTCTTCTCTTTCTACGGCATGGGCAGTTCCCGGTGTATAGTTTCCTGAGTCGTGGCCCCCTCGACTACCCGTTACCAAAACTGCCCACAGCATGGTTTCACCCAAAATCATTTCAGCCTGGGCAATAGGCAGCCCCTCTACATCAGGCACTATTACCATATTTTCTGTTCTGGTTTCCGGGTCAGTATAAAGTATAACAGGAGCAGTTTGAGGCATAGGCCTTCCTGGTGGTGGGATATGGTTTGTGATTACAGTTCCGCCACCAATGATATGAAAGTCCAGGTTTTGGTTGTTTAGATTGCGCACCACATCTGTAACCCTAAGCCCAGCAAAGTCTGGCATTACTGCACTTTCAGGAAGCCAGGGCTGTAGGTTATCTTCACCATATGGAGTATCTGAAGGACGAAGACTACGCATTTGTATTAGGTCTAAAAAGAAATCCCTGACTATAGGTGCTACGGTAGTACCACTAGAGAGATTTCTGTTTTCTACATGGTCTATAACCATCAGTACAATGAACTCAGGGTTCTCTACCGGAGTGTAAGCGATATAGGTAAGGGTGAGGCCTTCATTAATGGAGCCACGAGCACCCTGCTGGGCAGAGCCGGTTTTACCACCAATTGCATAGCCTTCAATGGCAGAGCGCCGTCCGGTACCATGTTGTGCTGAAACCGTTTGCTGCATGTCTGTACGAAGCCAGTTGGCCCAAAACTCTGATACAGTGCGGCGTACAACAGTTGGCCTGTTCTCCATTATAACATCGTCATAGGCATCTACAATTTGGCTTACAACAAATGGCTGCATCAGATTTCCGCCGTTAATCAAGGATGAAAAGGCTGTAATCGACTGGATGGTAGTAGCATTAAAACCCTGTCCGATTGAGCTTGTGGCCATTTGTACCGGGCCAAGCTGATGAAATTGATACATAACCGCGGGAGAAGATACATCGGACTCGCCGGGTAAATCTATACCGGTACGCTCTCCAAAGCCAAAGTATCCCCGATATCGATAAAATGCGTCTCGGCCGAGCAAATTATTTATTTCAGTCATAGCTACATTGCAAGAGCGATACAACACCTCTGACAAGTTAAGACTTCCATGACCGGGGCCATACCAACAGTAAACAGTTCTATCCGCGATATTCACATGACCACTGCAGTAAAATCTGCTATTAAGGTTTATAACCCCTTCCTCCAATGCGGCAGCTACTACAAAAGGCTTAAAAATCGAACCCGGTTCATAGGAGTGCGATATATGGAAATTAGACCACATGTTAAGGCGCCTAAGGACTTGTTCTTCAGCATCTATATATTCCCAATTAGTACGCATCCTTGGGTCGGAAAAATAGGCCGGATTTCCTGGGTCTTCTAAGGAAAAGGTGCGGCATTGAGCCATTGCCAGGATTTCGCCGGTGTGAGGATTCATAACCAAAAGACCAACGTTACGGCTTGGTATATTGCGGGCTGTGGCATCTACATATTCCTGTGCAAGACGTTGAATATCTGAATCTATTGTTGTAACCAAAGTCAAACCATGCTGCACTTGCTCTGACTCTACCGTTGGATTACCTTGGTTATCAAAAGTACGGAATACTCGTCCAGGCACGCCCGCAAGCTGGGTATTATATTGAAGTTCCAGCCCGTGGAAAGAATCACCCCATCTAAAGCCAATTAAATGGGGGGCAAAAAGTGGGTCAGCATGCCAGCGTTGCGTGCCTCTTGTCGCATGTATATCTGGTAATTGCCTATTATCATTTAAAGGTACCGCAATCTCGCCAGGCACTAATCGCTCTACTACAAAGTGATTGGTGTCGTTTATTAAGTTACCATAGTTATCCCGTGCAAAAATATTCTCCAATTCATGACGAGGAATGTCAAATGCTTCATATAGTGCATCTATTGTCTCTTGAATTAAATTTCTATCAGGAGCAGGGTTTCGCCTTGCTGCTGCAAGACGCACATCTACAAATACCGTATATACTGGCCTGCTCATTGCCAGCGGTACGGCATTGCGGTCGGTTATTTGGCCTCGCTCTGCAACAATTTCCGGTGTGTTCAAAGCTTGAGTCCTTACCTCTTGAGCAATAGATTCCCTTACAAGCATATCACCATGGGTTGTTTGCCAATACCATATGCGATAAAAAAGAGCCAACAAACAGATGGTAAAAAAAGCGCCCATTAGCCGAACTCGCCTATTGCGGCGCAGTTCGTGAATGGGCGCTTTGTATTTGCGTTCACGATTATCCATGCTAATACTCCTTCTAAAACCTTGGGGCTCTGCCCCAAACCCCGCAAGCTTTTGTAAAAGCTTGATCAAAACTTTGATATAAAATCGTGCTTTTACACGATTTTTGGGTTGATTTTTGTATTTTTCATTTGTATATTAACTAACTAAATATTCTCTCTCTTATTCCGGAGAAGAAGGCTACAATTCCTTGCCAGAAGTAGTTTTCTTGAGTGGGTGTTTGAGGGATGTATGTAGACATCATTACACCGCTTTGGTTTGGCAGATGAAAGTATATTATCTGGGAAGGATCTGGGGGTCTCATGTCTAGACGCTCCCAGGCTAGGCGTTCTATTTCTTCTCTCGAGTAATTTCTCGTTACATGGCTCTCCAGGTTTCTGTTGGTAACTCGTTGATTGTTTAGGTCATTTCTTGATTCGTTGATCTCTTGTTGTACACTGTAGATTTGTGCGTAACTATATGCACTTCCAATGGCCCCTATGAACACAATAATAAGGGCTATTATCAAGCGCCATGGCAATTTGCGCTTTGTTTTGTGGATTACATAATATACATTTTTACGTTTACGTACTTCTGTGTTAGGGGCTAAACCTTTTATCTGAACAGGTTTTGTTGTTGGTTTTCTTCTTTGTTCAGTTTTGGGGGAAGAAGACGTGCTTCTACTGCCCCTTTTAGGAGGCGACTGTCTACGGTCCCGTCTTGGGGGTGGCGATTGCTGTCTCATGTATTTTCTCCCCTACTCTTAACTTTGCACTATGGGCGCGGCTGTTGTGGGATAGCTCTTCTTTGGTTGGTAGTATAGGTTTTTTTGTGATTACTTTCAATACTGGCAGTTTTCCACAAGCACAATAAGGTATATCTCTTGGGCATGTGCATGGGTCTGCAAGGCGGTTAAAGCATCTTTTAACTATACGGTCTTCTAAAGAGTGGAAGGTTATTACGCTTATTCTTCCACCTGGATTAAGGCATTCTATGATTGATTCTAAGGCTCGATCTAATGGATGAAGTTCGTTGTTTACTGCTATTCTTAGAGCCATAAAGGTACGCATGGCTGGGTGTGGGCCATCGCCGTAGCGGCGTGGGGTAGCTTTTTCTATTATAGCGGATAGTTCCAATGTAGTTTCGATTGGAGCTATTTTTCTAGCGTTAATTATTGCCCTAGCTATCCGTCTGGAGTGACGTTCTTCACCGAAGGTAAAAAAGATATCTGTTAATTGTTCTTGGGTGTAGGTGTTTATTATTGTCTTGGCGGTTAACTCAGCACTCTGGTTCATTCTCATATCCAGATGTCCTTGAAATCGATAGGAAAAACCCCGTTCAGGAGTATCTAGCTGATGAGATGAGACACCTAAGTCTAAGAGAACACCGTCTACCTTTGGAATATTATTGTCTTTTAATATTTGCGAAAGATTGTGGAAATTATCGTGTATTGCTTCTATTTTTAAACGGTTTCTTGTCGCAGTTATTGCATTAATGTCTTGGTCAATACCTATTAAACGACCTGTACCACCTAATTTTTCTAAAATTAAGGCTGCATGGCCGCCGCCGCCTAGGGTTCCGTCCACATACACCCCGCCAAGGCGGATGGATAACGCATCCACCGCCTCCTGGGGTAGTACAGGAATATGATTAAATTCCATTAATATATTTCGCCTTGTTGCTCCCCTTCAGGCTCATGCACCGGGTTATAGTCGTCATCCGGAGGCACATCAGCCGGCGGGGTAGGTATTGGAACATCTTCGTATTGGTCATCTGGAGGTTGGTTGTTGTATGGCGGTGGCGTAGGGGTTGGAATAGGGACATCCCCATAGTCGCCGGGAGGTGTGGGTGATGGGAAAAGTATA
The DNA here is from genome assembly GCA_009780185.1 of Defluviitaleaceae bacterium. Lineage (GTDB taxonomy): Bacteria > Bacillota > Clostridia > Lachnospirales > WQUN01 > WRAN01. The sequence continues at coordinate 35,240 of WRAN01000014.1, forward strand.
TTCAGCCAATCATCATCGTCGTAATCCGGGTCATATGGATTATTGTAATATGGATCATCTGGGTCATAATCCCCATAGTAGAATCCATCACAATAGATACATACTTCCCCTTCCAATACGGCTGTCGAGAAAGCAAATTCCCTACCAGCAATACTCGCTCCCTGAGCAAAATCAGGGAGTGGCGGAAGCATTAGGCCTACGCGGCTTTCCACATTATAAGGATGGCACTGTGCACCTGCAATAAACCCAGTTACAAGACAAACAGACACTTGTGCATGAAGATGGCATGGCTGGGTTGGAACATTGCCTTGAGCAAATATATCAGAAACCGCACGGTTACCTCGTGGGTCTGAGCGGCATAACTCTGTAAGAGCCATACCGGAATCACGACAGACTTGGCCAGACACAATTCCTGGAGGTCTTTCAAAAGTCCTTGGGGGAAGTCCTTCGTGTACTCGTTCCATAATGGTACGCCATAATGTTGCCCGATAACCACCAGGGCTTACCATAGCGCGAGGCATATCAAAGCCCATCCACACAGCACCTGTGAAGTAAGGGGTGTAACCTACAAAACCGGAGTCACGATTTGTCTGAGAGGTTCCGGTTTTCCCTGCTATAGGGATATCTCTGCGCATTTGCGAATCGATAAAGTTTTGTGGATGACCTGTTGCACCTGATGCGCGCAATGTATCAAGCATGGTATTGGTCAACAAATATGCAGTTTCTCGCCTAAGAACCTGGCGCGGAGGCTGATTATTTTCTAAAAAAAGATTTCCGTCACGGTCTAGTGCATGGGTATAGAAAATAGGTCTATTATACATACCTTGATTGGCAACTGTGGCATATGCTGCAGCAAGTTCCAGAAGAATTACACCTTCTGTAAGGCCACCAAGAGCCAAAGCCGGAATCCTGTCAGACCATGCGCGGCCTGCTGGAGTTACGCCTTCCAAAGTAGAGAACCCAAGGTTTTGCATATATGCAAAACCGGTTTCAATGCCTACATAATCAACAAGGGCTACAACTGAAAGTACGTTCATAGAGGTGTGAATTGCTGTACGGGCAGTTTGAAGACCACGATAGTTTCTACCCCACCAGTTGCCTGGCTGGTAACGCTGACCACCTGGAGGATGAATTGCCCATGGAGCATCTTCAATAGTGCTGGCAGGAGACATAATACCCAAATCAAAAGCTGCACCAAAAACCAAAGGTTTTAACTGGCTACCAGGAGAGCGGGTAGCAATAGTAGCTCTACAATGGGTACGGCTCATGATTTTTTCGCCGCGCACACCCCTTACTGCTATTACATGGCCATTGTGGTGATCCATTAACACAAAGGCAGCTTGAGGTTGCGGGGTAAAGATTCGGCTTTCGGCTAATATTTCATCATTTGAGCCTAATAGTTCGGTTTGGGTCTGGTATATCCAAGCTTCCGCTTCTTCCATGTTGGCAACAGTAGTCGAAGGCTGTAGATTGCGTATTTGACCTGTAATATTGTTGCGAATGGATACTATATATGTTACATCAATTTCAAATTGACGACCTTGGGGGAACAAGGAATCGTCAAGCATAACTTCGTCCACAATAGCCTGTTTACGAGTATCTTGGGTAGAGTAAATTCTCAAACCTTGGGTAAAGATTACCCGTTCAGCTTCAGAAGAAGACACACCATAATGCTCCATTATGTCGCCCCTAAGCTGTGCAAAAAGAGCATCTGTGAAGCAGTCAAAGGGGGATACGGTTGCACGTGCTTCTCCAGCTTCGTTGAGAACGATGGTGCTATAAACATCAGAGTTAAGAGCTTCGTAATATTCCGCGTCGGTTATAAAACCTAGTTCATGCATTTTAAATAATACAAGCTGAGCACGCTCCCAGTTGTTTTCAGGGCGGGTATCGGGAGGGAAACGATTTGGGTTTTGGGTTATTGCAGCTATGGTTGCCGCTTGTGCAATTGTTAAATACTGTACATCCACGCCATAGTAGAACTGAGCAGCAGCTTGCACGCCATGATTGGTACGGCCTAGATTAATGGTGTTGAGATATACTTCTAATATGAAATATTTGGCTGCAAGTTCATCACCTTCAAAAGCTTCATAAAGATCTCTTTCAAACTGAACAGCCAGATATTGTTCTTGTAGCTTCGTCGTAAGATCACTGTCAAAGCGCCCTAACCGGTTTTTGATTAACTGCTGAGTAATAGTAGAAGCACCTTCAGTGACTTCACCTCCGGAAGAAATCAATCTCCACACAGCACGGCCAATACTCCGCACATCTATTCCATTGTGTTCAAAAAAGCGTTCGTCTTCGATGGCAATAAAAGCAAGATACACATGCGGCGGTATTTGCTCTATGCTTACCCATGTGCGGTTTACACCTGCGTGAAAACGGGCAAGCTCATCCCCGGTGCGGGAACATATTACAACGGAGGCATATTCACCGGGGCTAATATCTAAGGCTGGAAACTCAGGGGCATTGGCAAGAACACCCCTCCACACTCCAAGGCCTGCACCTACTCCGGCAAACATAGCTACTATCAATACTGCCAATATAGTACGAACGAAAAGTAAGCCTACTTTATTGCGTACGCGGGTTGTTTGTGAATTTTGACGCCTGCGACGGCGTTTATTTCCTTGCTGGGAATAATCCATGTAATTCTCCTTCCTAAACATCATAACAGAGTTATTATAACAGAATTTTAAATGATGGCATATCCCTCCTTTCTTATTTCATATACTCGTCTATGAACTTTTATTAAGCGCGTAAGCGCCTCCGCAGCAAAGCGAGGAAGCAAGTGGGGCTTTGCCCTGCGCCGCGGCGGGGTTTGGGGTATAACCCCGGCGGAGCCGGTGGCGCGGAAGCGCCAGGCCACCCGGCCAGTAAGCGAAGCTTACGGGAGGGGCAGCGCCCCCATTTGAAGGAGTGAGAATTATTAGCCGACGAGTTTTGACTGGGGCATTGACCCTTACCATAGCCGGGGTAATCACGCGAGTTTTAGGGTTTGTATACCGGATATATATGTCCAACCTTATGGGGGCCGAGGGCATGGGGCTTTATCAGCTTATTATGCCTGTGTATGCTCTAGCCTGGAGTATCTCGTGCGCCGGGTTTAATACAACGGTTTCAAAGCTTACCGCCCAAGAGCGAGCCAAGGGTGAGTATGGAAACATGGGTCGTGTTTTAAAGCAGTCCATGGTGATTACTACCCTCCTTGGTACTGGGCTTACGATTGCCCTTTGGTTTGGCGCCGACTTTCTGGCAGCGCATTTTTTTAATGATATACGAGTATTTCTTCCACTTAGGCTTTTAGCCCTTGCATTTCCATTTATGGCGGCAGGGACTTGTATGCGCGGGTACTTCATTGGGCTCCAAGAGACAAAAATCCCCGCTGCCAACCAGGTGCTTGAACAAGTTGTGCGGATGATGGTTATATATTTCCTTGCAGCCAGATTTGTACCTATGGGGCTAACATATGCTGCTGCCGCTGCGGTTATCGCCATCGTCTTAGAAGAAGTATTCTCATTTTTCTTTGTGTTCATTTCATATAAAGTGCACAAAAAAAAGAGACGCTTTTTCAAGCGTCCCTCTATATCATCAGGTCAGGCATTAGTACTTATTATGGGAATGGCCTTGCCTCTTACCGGCAATAGAGTAACCGGGTCACTGCTTTCTGCTTGGGAGAATGTCCTCATACCTTCCAGATTGCAGATGTATGGAATGTCGGCTACAGAGGCCATTAGTGAGTTTGGGCGTATTTCCGGGATGGCTATGCCTTTGATTTTCTTCCCAACCGCTGTGCTTACTGCCCTTAGCGTTACGTTGGTTCCGGCAGTGGCTGAAGCAGCGGCGGCAAACCGGCTAGACCGGATTACCGGGGCTACATCCAAGGCTATGATGTTTGCCTCAGTTATTGGCATGGGTGCAGCGGCACTGTTTGGGTTTCTTGGGCATGAGCTTGGCCTGGCAATTTATAACCAGCAAATTGGAATGATGCTACGGCTTCTTGGGATAATGTGTCCCTTCATATATATGCAAATTATCCTAAGCGGCGTATTAAACGGACTGGGATGTCAGATGTTTATTTTCCGCAACAGTATTATCTCATCTGCTATAAGCATTGCCTTTGTATACTTGCTGGTGCCCATTTACGGGCTCAATGCCTATATATTCGGGTGGCTGGTTAGCCTACTTGTGGTGATTGCCCTTGGAATTTACAAGGTACGGCAGTTTATCCCACTAAAAACCCCGTTTTTGGATTGGTTTATTAAGCCTTTATTTGCTGCCGGAATTGCCGGGTTTTTATCACGGACTTTTGCGGATAGGTTTTTCCTGGAGGCCTTAGGGCTCAGGATTGGGCTTGTAGTAGCTATTGTGGTATTGGCTCTTGTTTACTTAGGCGGTGTAATGATTTCCGGATGTATTTCTAGGGATGAGATTACAGGGTTATTTTCTCGCAAAGCCAAAAAGCCCGATGCCAGTGCTGATGCAACCGCAATTGAGAAGGCATAATGGATACTTATTGCGGTTTTGATGATAATGACGAAAGCGTTATCAGTTGATCATCAGCGGCCCATTGGAGGTTTCCACAGTCATTTTCACTTTCCTTGATGCCGCGTCAAAGTGTACAGAACGTGCTTCTACCAGACTCTGCTCATGGATTAGAAATTGTAACCCCGTAAGCCCCAGACGGATTTCACTCATAGCGGCATGGGCTTTAATGTGATAACCCAAATCAGGCAATGTGGGAAGATTCATATTTAGCTTGGCATTGCCGGTTTCTATATTCCATAGATATTCTGCGTGACGGGTGAAATTGGACATCAGTAGAGATAATGGGCCATTGTAGTTGTTTAGCTTTAGCTTAGCTACATCCAATTCATCTGTTTCCATTACTCCGTTTACATTTTCCAACACGGCGCTATCAGCTACTATATTGGAGGCGATAAAGCGACCATTACCGCTTTCGGCTTTTAGGTTGCCTGCGGATATGCCTGCTATACGCAGGTTGCCATTGGCATTTATTATTGCCATTTCCCCTGCCGCCAGTGAAGAGCAGTCCATATTGGCATTAACACCATCTATTCTTATTACACTAAAGGCTCGCTCTGGAACATAGGCATCTATAGTTACTACTTCAAAATCGTCTGGTTCGTATTTGAGAAAATACTTATTCCCTAGCTTCATCAGGTCAATATGAGCGCCTGCGCGCTTTGCCTTATATGATATGCGGGCTGATATTTTGTCGCTATTGTAGCCTTTTATGCGAACGTCTCCATTTTGACCGGATAGATTAAGCTCGCTAAATCCTGGCTCTACCAGCATTTCGATATTCTTTTCGGTTAGTCCGCCAACGGGGATAGATGTGGGGCGCGGCTTTGGGGCATATCCGCCTGATGATGGTGGCGGACTATATTCAGTTAAGGATTTTGAAAGACGGTCAACTCCACCTGCAATCTTTTCAGCTATTGTAGCGGTTGCCTTTCTTACTTTTGGTCCCCATTCTTCGAATTTGTGGTTGATGTCATCTAATATGCTGTGTGTGCTATGGTGTTGGCCTTGTTGACTGCCATAATGATGGCTTGGGGGGGGTGGTGTGTGAGGTGCTGGCGCTGATGAGCTTGATGGCGGCGGAGAGCTTGGTCGTGGTGCTTGTTGAGAGTTGTGGGCATATGATGTTGAAGTGTACGGGGCTGGCGCGGGGGATGGTGTCTGGGTATAGGTCGCTGGTGCAGATGGTGGTGTCGGTGCGCCCGTTGGTGCTGGCGGGATACCTGTATCCACGGATTGCAGTAGCCGTGAGGCCTCCTCAGTGCTGATTTTGCCGGATTCCAGCATTTTAAGAATCATCATTTTTTCGTTTTGCATATTATCCTCCTAATCAATGAGCAAAAATCGCGATGCTTTAACGCGTTTTTGTGAATAGTTTTTGCCAAAGGCAAAAAGTTTTCCTAATTTCGTTTTTTACATATACGATTGTATCACAGGAATGGCGCATGGGGGTGTAATGTAAAAGTAAAAACCCTCGCAATAATGTCTCGCGAGGGTTTTTATTCAATTCGAAGTCTTACAACAAAAACGTTCTATAAGCATAAAGCAACCATAACATCATTTACATTAGTCCCGGTAGGACCTGTAATGATTAGCCCATCAACAGCTTTTAGACCATTATATGAATCGTTATTGGCCAGAATTTGATCAATGCTTAGGCCTTTGGAAGTTAGCTTTGAGACGGTATTCCCATCCACCAGCCCTCCGGCGGCATCTGTAGGGCCATCTGTGCCATCTGAGCCCAGGGAGAAAATTACTGTATTCTCAAAGCCTGATATGCCCATAGCGGCTGACAGGGCGAGCTCCTGGTTGCGGCCCCCTTTGCCATTTCCTTTTATGTGGACTACAGTTTCTCCACCTAAGATAATCGCACAGGGTTTCCTAAAATGCGAAAGGCCCTTCTGGGTATCCCGCGCAATCGCTCCAAGGAATCTACCGGCCTCAGCGGCTTCACAGTTTAGGGAAGCGGTTAGGATATAGGGTGTAAAGCCCATGGATTTGGCACAAGCGGCAGCGGATTCGCACAAAGAGCGTACTGAGCCAGTTATCTCGGTTTTTACATTATCTATGGATTTTGGTGTCTCTTGACGGAGGAGCTTCAATTGGTAATGGCTTAATTTTAGATTATACTTTTCAACTATGCGTAGAGCATCCGCACTGGTGGATTGGTCTGGGGCAGCGGGACCAGATGCTATACTATCCAGTCTATCCCCCAAAACATCTGAAAGAACAATAGCAAAGACATTAGCGGGACTGCATGTTTGGGCAAAGCGTCCGGCTTTGACTTTTGACAAGCGCTTGCGCACCATGTTTATTTCGGTGATATCAGCACCGCTTGCTAGTAGATTATTGGTTAGATTTGCAAGGTCAGCTAGATTTACACCTTCTTGCGGGGATTCAAATAATGCCGAACCGCCACCGGAGACTAGGAATAGCACTGTATCCCCTTCGCCCAAATTTTCCACAAGAGTCAAGGCAGCTTCGGTCGCTGATATGGTGTTTTCATCTAGTATTGGATGTCCAGCCTCGTAGATTGCCATACGCGTGATTTCTCCTTGGCTATGGCCGTACTTAGTAATTACTATACCTTTTTCGATTTTATCTCCTAAGAAATCGCTGGCGGCCTTTGTCATAGTCCAGGCTGCTTTTCCTATAGCTACTATGTAGATTTTTCGCCCTTGGAAGTCGTAGTTCTTCAGAGCATTTTCTACGGATTTATATGGCATATTATCCGATATTATTTGAGTAATCATTTGTTTGGCAATCTCATGTAAATTAGTCATTGATGCACCCCCATTTTCATCTTAATAAATATATGTATTGCCAGGATCTTCATAAAAGACCCGGCTGTTTTATTTCATCTTTGCTCTTTTTCCTTACGCAGTTCTTCTACAGTTTTGGTGTGTAGACGGGCGGCGCCATGTGTTTCGCGGGTCGGCAGTAGATTTCCTGATAAGCGTTTTTTGGCATCTATTATGGCTTTAGCATATTGAGGTAGTAGTGGTTCGCAAGCTACAAGCATTTCATCCACCATTTGATCTATTTCCGGTGGGGTACATACAGCTCCAGTTAAAGGGTCTAGCATCATGGCTTGGCGCAGCAGGTGTATATTACCTGTTACGGCCGCTTCTACAGATAGACGCTGTACCCACACACTTTGGGAACATATTGCGGCACAGCCTAAAGGCAATTCCCCTATACGCGGGATAGATATTCCATTATGGTCTACATAGCCGGGGACTTCAATTACACATTCATCTGGCAGGTTGGTTATGGTACCGTTGTTCATTACATTAAAATGGCCTCGGTATACCCGGCCTGTTTCTAGGCCTTCTATAATGTAGGAGCCATGTTCCTGGCTTCTTATGGCTTCAATATATTCTTTTGGAGGTTCTAAAAGCCATACAGGGAAGTCTTCCTCAAACCAATTGCGGCCTTCTGTACATACTCGCAGGTAACCGCCAGTTTCGCCGTTTATCCAAGTTCCCAGGTCAATCCAGTTAATGATTTCCTCCGGGCGCTTACGATACCAGGCTACATATTCGGATAGATGGCCATTGGATTCGGTGGAGTAATAGCCGAAACGACGAAGCATGTCTATTCTTACTTTTTCAGTCTTAGATAGTTCTGGGTTGCCTTCATAGGCTTCTAATAATTTTCCTGTTAGGTCTTCCCCTTTATGCTTTATAGAGATATACCAGGTTTGGTGGTTGATTCCGGCACAGATTATATCTACTTCTTTTGGATCCAGGTTTAGAGCCGCGGCTATTTGGTTATGGCCTGCCTGCACCCCATGGCATAAGCCTACAGTGTTCACTCCTCCGTATTTATTGGCTGCCCAGGTCATCATGGCGTTGGGGTTTGCGTAGTTTAAAAGTAGTGCGCCAGGCTGACTCACCTCCCTGATATCCTTGCAAAAATCTAGCATTGCGGCTATCCCGCGCTGGCCATACATAATGCCTCCGGCGCATAGGGTATCCCCTACGCATTGGTCAATGCCGTATTTTAGTGGGATTTCTATATCACTTTCAAAGGCTTCCAGCATCCCTATGCGTACGCAGTTAATTATATATTTTGCGTCTTTTAAGGCTTCGCGGCGGTTTGTAGTTGAACTAATTCTTGTGCGAATGCCGTTTGCCTCCAAGTCCCGTTGGCATAGCTGGGTTACCATGTCTAGGTTTTGCTGGTTGATGTCTGTGAAGGCTATTTCTATATTACGGAATTGCGTCACTGTCATAATGTCTGTAAGGAGGGTACGGGTGAAGCCAACGCTTCCCGCCCCTATAAACGCGATTTTAAACATAGTATCCCAGCTCCTTTATTTCGGATTTTATTTGTTCTTGATTGACTACTTGGGGGTCGAATGTAACTTCTACGATGTTCTTTTTTGCAGATGCATTTGCGTTTTTTACTCCCAAATCCTCTAATGCGTTTTTTACTGCCTTTTCGCAGTGGGCGCAGGACATTCCTGTTACTTCCAAAATGATTCTTTCCATTTAACATCATTCCTTTTCATGTTTGTGATGATTTTACCATATATTGATACAAGGAGTTGATTATATGGATAAATTAAGCCCCGCTGTCATGGATGCCTTTAGAATATATAACCGAGGCATTAAAAAAGAAAAAGGCCACTACCTATGCACTGCGGAAGATGGCCCGATTAAGGTACATATTACATATGAATCAATTGAGGCCATTAGGATGCAGCATGTCATTAAAGAGCAATTGGCAGAATCAGGGTTCCCCTGGACAGACCGATATAAGCTTACCAGGGCAGCGAAACCCTACATAATAATTGGAAGAGAGACATATGTAGCTACAGACTACCCTGGGGCCAGTGAAACAGATTTTGAAAACGAAGCTCAGGTACTGCAAGCCGTTAGATCCCTTGCCTTTTTTCATAACGCGGCTAAGGGTGTAAAAGGTATTGCGGCATCCTCACCTTTACCGGATATTTTTATCCGCCAAATTTTCGAACTAAGCCAGGCAGGGAAGCAAGCCCGCAAAGGCTCTCGCATGTCTGATTTCGATGTGCTATTTATTAAGCACGCCCCAAAAGCACGAGAGATTATGGAAGATGCAGTGGCCAGGCTAGCTAAAACTGATTACGCAGGTCATTACACAAATGCCATCCAAAAGGGCAGACTCTGCCACAATTTATTGAAAGAGGAAAACCTACTGGCTGGGGACGAGTCCACTTACATAATAAACTTTTCCGGGGCCACTATTGACCTTCAAATAAACGACCTAGCAGCCCTAATACGCCGCTACGCTCTACGCAGCAGCAGACTTATCCCTGTAAGCAGACTTATTGAAGAGTATGCCGCCATACATCCCCTACCCCAAGACTCGACTGATATTCTATATGCTCAGCTAATTTTCCCATGGTCATTTATGAAACTAACAACCCAGTATTATTCAAAAAAACGCAACTGGACCCCCAATGGCCTTATAAACCGCATGGAAACCCTGCTGGCCGAGCTAGAAAGTTATGAAAAATATATCCTTTTCCAGTAAAAATTGCAATTTTTACTATCCCCCAGTATACTGCACTCTATATTGTAAAAAAGGGTGATAAGATGATAACAGTAGGTATAGACATAGGCACTTCCGCAGTAAAATTGCTGGCAATGGATAAAGACGGCAATATACTCCGCACAGTGTCCCGTGAATATCCACTATATATGTACAGTGACGGACGCAGCTCACAAGAACCTAGCGACTGGTGGAATAAAACCGTAGATGGTTTAAAAGAGCTTACTCAGGGTTTAGAACCTGCCTCCGCAGTAAGCTTTAGCGGCCAAATGCACGGCCTTGTAGCTCTGGATGAGGACGACAATGTACTAAGACGTGCCATACTGTGGAATGATCAGCGCACAGGAGCTCAGTGCGACTATCTCAATAACACGATAGGCAAAGAGAAATTACTGGATAATGCCGCCAATATAGCCCTTACAGGCTTTACCGCCCCTAAAATCCTGTGGATGCGAGATAATGAGCCGGAGCTTTTTGCAAAAATAAGCAAGGTTATGCTCCCCAAAGACTACATCGCATATAAACTTACCAATGTATTCGCCACAGACTATTCGGACGCTTCCGGCACATTATTGTTGGATATAGCAAAAAAAGATTGGTCAGACAGCTTATTGGAAATAATGGGATTAACCCGTAAGCAAGTCCCGACTCTATATCATTCCTATGAATCAATAGGAACAGTAACACCACAGGCTGCAAAGGAAACCGGCCTGCCTGAAACCTGTAAAGTTGTAATCGGCGGCGGCGACCAAGCTGTTGGTGCAATCGGTACAGGTACCGTTAAGTCTGGGACATGCTCTGTTTCCCTTGGTACATCTGGGGTGCTGTTTGTTGCTGCGGACGAGTTTGCTGTGGATAAAGGGCCATCTGCGATACACTCCTTCTGTCATGCCACAGGGCAGTATCACCTTATGGGTGTAACCCTAGCTGCTGCCGGCTCTGCAAAATGGTGGTATGAAGAGGTGCTAAGCACCCAGGATTATGAAAAAGAACAAGAAACCATGGCCGCAAACCTAGGCAAAAACACCGTCTACTACCTACCCTACCTATCAGGAGAGCGCACGCCACATAATAGCCCTCTAGCCCGCGGTGCCTTCGTTGGTATGAGTATGACCACAACTAGAAGTGACATGACCCAGGCCGTAATGGAAGGTGTTGCCTTTAGCCTTAGGGATATCCTTACACGAGTAAAGGAATTGGGTCATACAGTAACTACTGCAAGGATTATAGGTGGCGGAGCCAAAAGCCCAGTGTGGTGCCAGATGATAGCCAATGTACTAGGTTTAAAGGTAGAGAAAATAAATGCATCCGAAGGACCCGCCTTTGGCGCGGCTATACTAGCAATGGTAGGAGCCGGAGCATACCCCACAGTGGAAGAAGCATGTGGTAATCTAATTCAGGCTACAGATGTATTCACCCCTAATCCTGTGACCATCAATCAGTACAATATGCACCATTCAATCTATGCCGATTTATATGTATCACTTAAAAAAACATATAGTGAAATTGATGTAGTCAAGACCGCTCTAGGTTTATAATTTTTTAATAAAATGATAAGCCTTTACCCAAAAAAACAATCCATATTGATTTTATAAAGGCAATACGAAAGGCGAGATATGAACGATAATAAGAATAACCGCAACGACCCACCCCCATCCCCTCCAAGCAGGATACCAAGCGGCCTGACCATGGTAGCCATAGCCATAGGCATTGTGTTTTTATTAAACATGTTTATTAGTGCTATCGCAGGCAGCGGAATGGAGCGCATTACCTATAATGAATTTCTGGATTTCTTGGAAGCCGGAAGAGTAATGGAAGTGGAAGTCCAGCCCGACAGGTTGGAAATCGTATTATCTCCTGAAGAGGAGGAAGATGAAGAAGCAGACTATGAAAACAATAGTGAAGACGGCGAAATCACTGAAACCGAGGACAATTACAACGGCGAGCTAGAAGAGTCTGGGGACGAAGAAATCGTAGCTGCTGATACTGAAGAATATGCAGATGAATCAGAAGAAACCCCACCCCCCAGAGGTCTACTAGACCAATTAATGAGGGGTGCGGCTGCGCGCGTCCAAGAACCTGCCCCGCCGGAGCCGATAACCGTCTACACAGGCAGAATGTACGATCCCGATCTGATAAACCGCCTGATTTACCATGATGTAGAGCACTCCGCGTCGATTCCTACAGTAAGCTGGATTTCCATAATCATTTTCCAACTGCTGCCATTCGTCCTAATCATTGGTGTATTCATACTATTTAGACGCACAATGAGCGGTATGATGGGTGGTAAAGGCGGCATCATGGGCATAGGCCAAAGCAACGCCAAGGTATATATGGAAAGAAAAACTGGCATCACCTTCGACGATGTAGCCGGCCAAGAAGAAGCCAAGGAAAGCCTTACAGAAATTGTAGACTTCCTACACAACCCAGATAAGTACACAGCAATTGGTGCAAAACAACCCAAGGGTGCGCTTCTGGTAGGCCCCCCAGGTACAGGCAAAACCCTTCTCGCTAAAGCAGTAGCCGGAGAGGCCAGTGTAGTGTTCTTCTCCCTAAGCGGCTCAGACTTTGTTGAGATGTTTGTAGGGGTTGGCGCATCCCGTGTTCGTGATTTGTTTAAACAAGCCAGCCAGCAAGCACCATGTATCATTTTCATTGACGAAATAGACGCTATAGGAAAAAGCCGTGACAATCAAATGGGTTCCAATGATGAGCGAGAACAGACCCTTAACCAGCTGTTAGCTGAAATGGACGGTTTCGATTCCTCCAAAGGCGTTGTAATCCTTGGCGCAACCAATAGGCCGGAAATTCTGGACAAGGCGCTACTGCGCCCAGGCCGCTTTGATCGCCGTATCAACGTAGAACTTCCAGACCTAAAAGGCCGTGAAGATATACTAAAAGTTCATGCAAAGAAAGTGAAAATGGGCGCTCATGTAGACCTACGAAAAATAGCAATGACCACCCCTGGTGCCGCAGGTGCCGACCTTGCCAATATGATAAACGAAGCAGCCTTAACAGCAGTGCGTATGAACCGCAAAGAAGTCCACCAAGAAGACCTGATGGAAGCAGTAGAAGTAGTAATAGCCGGTAAGGAAAAGAAAGACCGGATAATGACAGAAAAAGAAAAGCGTATAGTCGCCTATCACGAGGTAGGTCATGCCCTGGCCTGTGCCCTGCAAAAAGACGCAAAACCCGTAGAAAAGATATCTATAATCCCCCGCACCAAAGGGGCGCTGGGCTATGTGCTTAACGTGCCTGAAGAAGAACGCTTCATGCACACCAAAGATGAGCTATTGGCAGAAATAGTTGTATTAATGGCAGGCCGCGCAGCAGAGCAAGTACACTTTGGCATACAATCCACCGGCGCATCCAACGATATAGAAAAAGCCACAAGGATGGCTCGCTCTATGGTGAGTATGTATGGTATGAGCGAACGATTTGGTATGATGGGACTAGAAAGTATACAAAACCGTTATCTGGATGGAAGAGCTGTGCTTAACGTCTCAGATAAAACCGGAGCGGAGTTGGATGAAGAAGTCAGCGACATATTAAAGCTCTGCTATCAAAATGCGGTAAATCTATTGACCACTAATGAAGCAAAGCTTAAAGATATCGCAGAAGTATTATTTGCTAGAGAAACCCTTACAGGGGACGAGTTTATGGAGCTGTACACAAAAATAGAAACACCTCCGCCCACTACGTTATTCTAAGATAAAGTTATAAGGCCTATGTGTAATATTTGGGTAAGCTCTCCTAAATATTACACGTAGGCTTTTTTTATTAGCAAGATAAAATTGAGTTTATTCGTAATTGTAAATAACAAAGCAATATTACATCGAGGAAAGGTATAATCCCAGGCAACATTCATTATACTTACCTCATAACGGTTCGCACCCGCGTACCTGCCTACCCATAGGAGGGGTTAATATGAAACAGAAAAAAGGATTTTTAGCATTTTTACTCAGCGCAGTAATACTTTGGTTATTATCGGTAATACCACTGCCGTTTATGAATATTCGATTTGAAGGCAGGACTTGGTTTACTATTTTACTCGTTGCAGTGGTACTTGGGATTATTAATTTTGTCCTTGTGGCCTTTGTCAGAGGGTTATTCAAAAAGAGCACTGAAGGATTTATGTTTGTGGTGACATTAGTGGTTGATGCTGCTGCTCTTTGGCTTACAGCACGGATTGTATCCAATTTCCATATCGGGTTCTTCCCAACGGCGATTATTGCTGCTGCTATACTTGCCTTTGCATGTACCGCGGCGGGATTAGTGAAAGAATAAGAATTTATAGCATAATAACAGTAGTTACGCGGGTGCAAACTTTATTTTATGAAACATTCAAAACTATAACCCATTTTACCCCCAATCGGGGGTATTTTATTTTATAGCAATTCAGAAGCTGTATTCAACTTCGACAATGACGCATTTGCGCGGCGGAATTGAATACAGCTTCTTAGATAAATATGTTATAATTCGCCAAAATAAATTATAGGGAGCGCAATCATGGAAACTACCGAAAAACCAAAACGGTCTTGGATTCCCTTCAAGAAAGGCTTGACCAACGAGGAGTTTAGCTGGGTGCTGTATGACTGGGCCAGCCAGTCTTATGTAATGGTAGTAATGACAGTAATTTTTTCCATGTTTTTTATCGAAGCTGCCGGGCGGCATGGTGTAGACAGCACCGAGGCAACGGCCTACATTGCCTTTAGCAACACCATTGGGATGATTATTATCGGCTTACTTGCCCCGATAATCGGAACATTATCCGGTTACAAAGGCAAGAAGAAACTGCTATTCACCCTTTTTGCTGTCATGGGGCTTTTGGGGACTTTTGGTCTGGCCTTTATTCCAGAACAACTGTGGCCTGTTATCTTAGTTATATTTATTTTTTCGTCAATCGGATATGCGGGCAATACGAAAATATACGATGCGTTCCTCATTGATGTAACAGACAACAAACGAATGAATTGGATTTCCAGTTTAGGCTTTGCCTTTGGATACATTGGCGGGGCACTGCCATTTATTCTATGTATTCCTCTGGTGCTATTAGTGGAAATGAGCGTAATTGATATGGATATTATGCTTGCATATCGATTGGCCTTTATCATCGCTGTAGTGTGGTGGCTTGCCTTTATGGGACCATTCTTTAAAAATGTGCATCAAAAATATGGCAACGAGCAAGAGCCGCAATATGTACGAAAAAGCTTCGTACGTATATGGACTACATTTAAAGAAATTGCCACTCAGAAGCATATACTTATCTTCTTAGTTGCGTTCTTTCTCTATAGTGACGGTGTTGGGTCTATAATTCGTATGGCAATAGCCTACGGCACAGATATTGGTCTTAGTGCTATTACTTTACTTATGGTGCTTCTGGTGACTCAGTTTGTAGCTATGCCTTTTGCGGTGCTTTACGGTAAGCTATCCCAGAAGCTGGGTGCAAAATTCATGATATATGTGGCTATATTCACATATTGCGTAGTTTGTGTAATTGCACTATTTATGAACCCGGCAAGGGACATTGCCACACTGACGTTTATGTTCTGGGCGCTGGCGATGCTGGTTGGTA
Source organism: Defluviitaleaceae bacterium (assembly GCA_009780185.1). Classification (GTDB taxonomy): domain Bacteria; phylum Bacillota; class Clostridia; order Lachnospirales; family WQUN01; genus WRAN01. The sequence goes on from WRAN01000014.1 coordinate 50,895, forward strand.
CCGCCCAAGGGGGCATACAAGCTTTATCCCGCGCATACTTCGGCAGGATTATCCCCAAAGAAAAATCCAACGAGTATTTCGGTTTTTATAATGTGTGCAGCCGTTTTGCATCGGTGCTAGGTACCGCGATCTTTGGTGTGATTGCGCTACTTACAGGACAATCACATTATGGTATCGCAGGGATTGCCATACTGTTTGTGGCTGCGGCGATTATTTTCAAGTTTGTACCCAGTGATAAACCAGGCGTTGGGACAATAGAATGACAGCCGTATACGGAAAGCTTATTCGTGACAATATCCCTGAAATAATTATTAAGCAAGGAAAAACACCGATTATAAGAACCCTCTCAAGAGATGAATACATCTACCATCTTAAAATAAAGCTGCTAGAGGAAGTAAATGAATACATCACATGCAGCAATATTGAAGAGATATGCGATATCTATGAGGTTATAGACGCGATTAAAAAGACCGAGGGCTATTTAGATGCCGATATTGAAGCTGTAAAAACCGCAAAAGCAATAAAAAATGGGAAATTCGATAAACGTCTATTCCTTGAAAAAGTGGAGGTATAAGATTTGGAGAGCAATGAAGCAAACAACGATAAAAAATGGGAATTTGCAGATTATGCCTTTTTAATAACAGGAATAATTGTTGTGGTGCTTTTGGTTGTTCCCGAAATATTGGCAGCTCAGTTTGGCATTAGTTTTGCAGGTGGAAGTTTAAGAGATGTAATGCCAACAATTGCTGATGGATTAGACAATGGAGACAGCCGGATTACATGGGATTTTAATCAGCTTCGCGCATTATCGCCTATGTTATTTCTTTTGACTATAACCATCGTCTTTTTCAAGGATACAATTGACGCAAGAAAAAGCGGTGGATATAAAGGCTCAATGTTTACCCATACCTTTGAGTCTTTATTGGAAGAGTCAATTTACATGGCTATTACAACAATAATGGTATACTCGGCCATACTTGTTGGTGCAATGTATATTTCCTGGCTTGCCGGGCCTATAACATGGGTTTTGTTTATATTAATTTTTCCGCTGGCAAGGAAAAAAAGCAGCAAAAACAAAGCAGATATCCCATGGGTTTTGCTAACTATATTTGCACTTGGAATTATCATTGAAGTTATATCAAGAGCATGGATTGCCTTTCCACTATCATGGCTCATTATTTGTATAGTCAAGCTTATTGACACAATTAGAGAAGGTGACCATTCTGTTGACACGGCTTTCAATATTATGTACTACGCTTTTGCGGCTGTGCTAATGGCGGTGGGTATAATTTTTGACTTTTGGATTTGGTCATGGGCGTCATTCCCAATCGCATTATTAATCTGCTGGATATTAAGCAAGTTTGGCAGGTTTAAGAAAGCATGATATAATGACTTTGTGATAATCCTGACTTGAGGGAGTGTATGCCATTCGGCACATTTGATATTGGATAATATCGGCAATATAAATGTGTGCGGAAATGATAGATAAAACATAATTGAACATCAAAGAAAACTGCCTGATTATAGGCATCTCTTTGTGTATAAATTACGTTTTATTTTATCATTCCGCACTTTTAGGCTTAATTCATTAAAGCTGTGGGATGATACCCACGGCTTTTTATTTTGTTTGGATTATCACACATCGCGAAATAAAAATTTGGAGGAACAAATAATGTTTACACAATTAAAAGCAATGATGAAAAAACCTTCACTTTACGAAAAAGGTACGCAGGAATTATGGACTGACCAGCATATATCAAAGGGTATGCTTGAAGCCCACTTACACCCCACATGGGACGCGGCAACAAGGAATCACGCAACTGTATGTGAAAATGTTAAATGGATTACATCTGTTGCACCTACAGATAAATACCGTGATTTACTAGATTTAGGCTGCGGCCCCGGTATTTACACGGAGGAGTTTCACAAAGCAGGGTACAATGTCACAGGGATAGATTTTTCAAAGCGCTCAATTGATTACGCAAGAAAAATTGCACTAGAAAAGAGTCTACCCATAAGCTACCACCACCAAGATTTTCTAACAATGGATTTCAATAAGGCGTTTGATATCACAACATTGATTTTCTATGACTTCTGTACTCTTTCTACTGAAAATAGAGCCATTACACTAAAAAAAATCAATACAGCACTAAGACCTGGAGGGTTGTTAATAATTGAGATTCATACTCCAGAGCACTTTAGCGGTCAAAAAGAGTATAGAAAGTGGGAATATGACCAAAAAGGATTTTTCAGCCCAGAGCCGCATATATGTCTTAATTCTTTTTACAGATATGATGAGCAAAGCACAATTCTTAATCAGCACATTATTATTACCGAAGAAGATGTAAAAAGCATAAATATATGGCATCATACCTTTACAAAAGATGAATTTTCACAGGATTTGGCTACTGCTGGATTTAGTGTCAAAGCACTCTATAACAACATGCTAGGTACAAATTACAGCGAGGGCACCAAAGAGATGTGCTTTGTGGCACAAAATATTAATCATTGACAAAAAATAAAATCAGAATATTCTAATTTCAGAATATCTGATTTTATTTTTTTATGATGATTGAAACTACGAAATCTAAAGAATATGATTATATAAAATAGGAGGCATTTGTATGACAGTATTGGATTTAATAAAAAACAGAACCAGCTATCGAGGAAAGTATGAAAATACAATTATCCCCAGAAGTGATTTAATAAAAATTATGGAAGCGGGCTTAGCGGCACCATCAGGCTGCAACAAACAAACAACTAGCTTAATCGCTGTAGATGATACTGATCTATTGGCAAAACTGCGCAAGGTGATTACCCCACAGGTTGCAGAAACTGCACCGGCCATAATATGCGTACTAACTCAAAGAATTATTGCTTACCGAGACAAATGCTTCAACGTACAGGATTACTCAGCAGCTATTCAGAATATGCTATTAGCGGCTATTGAACTTGGATATGAAAGCTGTTGGTACGAAGGGCAAATTACTGACGCTGATGCTATAGGGCGTAAAATGGCAGATATACTAGGTGTTCCTGACAATTATGAACTTGTCTGCTTTCTTCCAATAGGTATAGCTCTGCAACCACTTAAATTGGTAAATAAAATGCCCTTTTCTAGTCGGGCATGGTTTAATGGGTTCAAAGGAGAAACCGTATGAAACATATAAGAAGCAATCGTACCCGCATACGCTGCTTATTTTTAACGGTAGTGGCGACATTCTTTGTAGTATTTTTGCTAAGATTAAGCTATTTGATTTTTACAAATAATAGCACAATCGTTACCACGCCACCTGCAAACATGAGCCTAGAAACATATTCATTCCGCAGACAAATGTCTAATATAGCCACAGACAGAATCAGCCAAATGGATGTCACAGGCAATACTGTCATCATAGACCAAAAATACGATAAAACCGCAAATCTTTCATCTGTATCTCACCGCTTTGACGAAGACCATGACAGATTGCGGCTGCTAATAGATTCCCACGACGCTATTGTACAGGCAGAAAACCTGCAAGGCCTGCCGGGAAATCAAATACTAACTATGACCATAGGCGTAACCCCTCAGCAATTTGATGATATGGTAAATAACTTGAGGGAACTCGGCGATCTACGCAGCTTTACGGTTACCCGAGTGGATAAAACAAACGAATTCAACTCTCTATTAGCACAGCAAGAAGTGCTGCGTAAAACACGGGACTCCTACACTGCATTACAAGAGCTAGGCGGAAGTATTCAGGATATGCTTTTGCTGCAAGAAAGAATACTGGCAGTTGAAACTGAATTACAGCATTTGAATGTAGATTTAGGTATCTTCGCAACTGAACATTCATTTTGCACAATCAACTTTGTTCTCAGAGAGCAAGAAGCCTCCTTTATTTCCATCTCCATTGTTCTAGACTATGCCTTTGACAGTCTTTTATGGACGTTGTTCGCGGCAGCGGTTACATCACTCATTACATTAGGGCTTTTAGTAGTTGTGATTCTTGGGCTATGGCTACGTACACAGCTAAATAAACAACTTCAGGCGCCAGAAACGGAAGATACGAATACGTTTGCAGAGAATTACAATCTCGAAAATGATATGAAATAGATATCTCATCTTATATTTTGCAGGCAGGAAGCGGTTGTACCGCCCTGCCTGTTTTTTGTTATGATAAAACTTGCTTATAACTAAAAAGTATGGTGACGGACTTCACTCATCATGCTACGCTTTTAAATACATGTATGCTATCAGGATAACTAAACCTAGCGATATCGTGAAAACATCAAAACGAAGGAGGCTATTATGAAATACGTCGACTCACATGCACATTATATCGGAAGGCGATTCGATAAAGACAGACACAAGCTTTTTACTGACATGCATAAAAACGGTGTCAAATATATAATAAACTCGACAAGCACTTTAGAGTTAAACGAAGGCGTACAGCTTGCAAAAAAATATGACTTTGTATACCTCAGCCTAGGAGACGGCTGTGCATATACTTGTGGCCCAGAAGGCGATAAGTATATTAGCGACGAAATTCTTGATAATATGATTCATCTTGCCAAACGCAATAAAAAAATCGTTGCATGGGGAGAAAATGGAATTGGACTTAACAGGTTAGAACTAGTCAACGGACTGCAAAACCAAATATACTGGTTCAAAAGACAACTAGAAGCGGCAAAACAAGTAGGGCTGCCAGTAATAATACATTCAAGAGATGCATGTCAGCTAGTTTTTGATATCTTAAAAGATGCACGATTGCCTGATTGCGGCTATGGCAAAGGTATGCTCCACTGTTTTAACAGTAGTGCACAAATGGCTTTAGATTATGTAAAAATGGGTTATCTGATTAGCATTTCAGGGATTGTCACATACCCCAGTGCAAAACATCTGGTTGAGACCGTCAAGAAAGTTCCATTAGAAAAACTTCTAATAGAAACAGACTGCCCATACCTTACCCCAGAGCCACATGGCCGCAAAGATAGAAACCACTCCGGCAATCTTAAATTTATAGTGGACAAGATTGCAGAAATAAAAGGCATTCCGCCAGAGAAAGTAGCAGAAGCTACTACTTCAAATGCTATGTCGTTTTTCAATATAAAGTGAGGCATATAAATGAACAAAGTACTTGAAGAGCAAGGGCCTGAGTTTTCTAAACACTAAGTTTATACTCAAGCAATAACTTCCTACTAATCTCATTTAAAAAATCAACATTGCTCCATTTACTATTTTTAATTTGGTCATGTACCCTATAAGCATTATTAAAATCTTCGCTTGTAATCTCACCATTATCAAGTGCTTCTTGCAATTCATCCTCATCAAGTGTAAGTGCTTGTCCAGTAGGAGTAATTGCCAAATCTAAATAAATGTCATCGGTGCAAGGCATACCATACTCATCAATAAAATTCTTTCGACTTATGTCAAAATACCAAAAAAGCAACTCATCATTGGGTGAGTAATATGCTGATAGACACCAACTTTCACGTATAGGCAAATACATTAAAATTTTGTAATCTTCACCAGCCCATTGAATCTGTTGTCCTACAGCCTCAACAAACTTATTTTTACAACCCGGTAAAAAATTAATAAGAGCGGAATATTCATTCGCTTTTCCCAATGTTTTTCTTATAGAGTAAGTAAATAGCATATCAGGATTCTCAGTAAAGTTACCTAAAATGTTCTTTTTTCTCACTATCATACCCCCTGTAATAATGCATAAAACCCTCTACTACTAAAATTACAATCTAAAAATTTCCCGTAGAAGCGCCACATGGACAATTATACTATAGTGGATGAAAATTAAATAGAAATATCTCTTGACAATCTTCAATCACTCTCTTATACTTCGGTTGCCATAGACAGCAGGTGCTTTATGCATAATTCCTGCCGAGGTTGCTTATATATAAATAACGCGCTTTATGCGTGCAATTTTTATGATATTTAAGCCCCAGACTATGGTTATAGTCCGGGGCTATTTTTATACCCGGATACCCAAAATCCGAAGGAGGTGAAACATGACAAACCCTAACCTAGAGCAAAACCGCGCAGCAAAACATGTTGTTGTTGACGAGATTAAGGAAAAACTTTCTCGTAGTAAGTCTGTGGTACTGGTTAACGCCCGCGGGCTTACAGTAGAGCAAGACACTATTCTACGTAAGTCTCTACGTAAAGTAGGTGGCATCGACTACAAAGTTTACAAAAACTCTATGGTGGCTCGCGCTGTAGAAGGTACTGAGTTCGAAGGTATCCAAGAGTATCTTGCAGGGCCTACAACTGTAGCGTTTTCTTATGAGGATGCTACCGCAGCGGCCGGTGCTATCAACAAGCATCTTAAGTCTATGCCGATATTGGAGTTTAAGGCATCTGCAATGGACGGCAACGTTTATGATGCTGCTAAAACTAAGCTAATCGCTGAAATTCCATCCAGAGACGTGCTTCTTGGCAGACTTTTGGGCTCACTCAAGTCCCCGATGTCCAGCTTTGCACGCGTTATTAACGCAATCGCTGAAGAAAAAGGCGGTGGCGCAGCCCCAGCGGCTGAGTAATTCAAAAAATAAATTCATAGAATCGCATTGCGATTCCACTCAAAGCATTCCATAGGAGGAATACAAGAAATGGCAAAACTAACAATTGCAGAACTTCTGGAAGCCATCGAAGGGCTTACAGTTTTAGAGTTAAACGAGCTAGTAACAGCAGCTGAAGAAAAATTTGGCGTTAGCGCAGCAGCCGGCGTAGTAATGGCAGGCCCAGCAGCAGGCGGCGGAGAAGCCGCTGAAGAAAAAACCGAATTCGACGTTGAACTTACAGACGTTGGCGGCGAAAAAATCAAAGTTATCAAAGTGGTTCGCGAAATCACCGGCCTTGGCCTCAAAGAAGCCAAAGAGCTTGTTGACGGCGCACCCAAAATTCTTAAAGAAGCAGCACCAAAAGCCGAAGCAGACAGCATCGTTGCAAAACTTGCTGAAATCGGTGCAAAAGCAACCCTTAAATAGATGTCTTTCTAATTAACAGCGCCGTATTACTGCAATACTGGCGTTGTTTAATATTGATAAATTTTATTTGAGAGGAGCCACCAATCATGGCGCATAAATATGTATATATGTTCAAGGAAGGCGACGCCACAATGCGTAACCTCCTTGGAGGCAAAGGTGCAAACCTAGCCGAAATGATAAAGCTCGGTCTTCCAGTACCCAACGGCTTTATCGTAACCACGGAAGCATGTACCGAGTACAACACCTCTGGTAAAAAACTATCTCCAGATATGAAAAATCAAATCGACCAGTGTATTCTAGAATTGGAATCCACCAGCGGTAAAAAATTTGGTGATAACAAAAACCCACTTTTGGTTAGCGTACGCTCAGGCGCGCGGGCATCAATGCCAGGAATGATGAGCACTGTTCTCAACCTAGGTATCAACGATGCCTCTGCAGAAGCCTTGGCAAACGCAGCGGACGAGCGCTTTGCTTATGACTCATACCGCCGCTTTATCATGATGTTTGGCGACGTTGTAACCGGCGTAAGCAAAGACAAATTCGAGCACGCTCTTCATGAGTATCAACAGAAAAAAGGCTACAATAGCGACAGCGATATGACCGCAGCCGACTGGAAAGCAATTGTAGAAATATTCAAAACCCTTTACAGAGAAGACCAAGGCTGCGACTTCCCAACCGACGCTAAAGAGCAACTCTACGCCGCCATCGTTGCCGTATTCGAATCATGGGATAACGAACGCGCATTTGTATACCGCCGTATGAACGACATCCCATACGAATGGGGCACAGCCGTAAACGTACAAGAAATGGTATACGGTAACATGGGCGCAACCTCCGGCTCAGGCGTTGTGTTCACCCGCAATGGCTCCACCGGTGAAGACAAAATGGACGGCGAATATCTGATGGACGCACAAGGCGAAGACGTTGTAGCCGGTGTTCGTACCCCCAAAAACTTCGAAGAACTTAAAGACGAAATGCCTGCTGTTTATGACGAATTTATCATGCACAGCAAGCGCCTCGAAAAGCACTATAAATTCATGCAAGACATGGAGTTCACCATCGAACAAGGCAAGCTTTTCATCTTGCAAACACGTAACGGCAAATGTACTGCCAAAGCCGCAATCAAGATTGCTGTTGACATGTACGAAGAAGGCACGCTTACCAAAGAAGAAGCGCTACTCTCTGTTGACCCTAAAGCCCTCGACCAACTTCTTCACCCAGCCTTTGACCCAGCAAGCGAAAAAGCCGCCCAAGTACTGGGAAGCGCCATTGCCGCAAGCCCAGGTGCCGCAGCAGGTAAAGTATACTTTACCGCCGCCGATGCCGCCGCCGCTCATGAAGCAGGTGAGGATGTAATCCTTGTGCGCCTTGAAACCTCCCCAGACGATATTATGGGTATGGTAGTTGCAAAAGGTATCCTTACAGCCAAAGGCGGAAGAACTTCTCACGCCGCCCTTGTAGCGCGCCAAATCGGCTGCTGCTGTGTATCCGGTTGTGAAGCCATCAAGTTTAATCAAGATAAATCCTTCACCCTAGGCGGCGTAACCGTCAAGGAAGGCGACTATATCTCCCTCAACGGCTCTGAAGGTAATATATATCTGGGCAATGTTAAAACCCAAAAAGCTGAAATCGCCGACGACTTTGCTAAGTTCATCGCATGGGCAGACGAAGTACCAGGCCGTATGGGCATCCGCACCAACGCCGATACCCCTAAAGACAGCCTGCTAGCCCTTGAGTTTGGCGCAGAAGGTATTGGCCTTACCCGTACAGAGCATATGTTCTTCGAAGAAGACAGACTGCCAAAAGTGCGTAAGATGATCCTTTCCGAAACGGAAGCAGAGCGCCGCGCCGCTTTGGATGAGCTTATTCCATTCCAAAAAGGCGACTTCATGGGTATCTATGAAGTAATGGAAGGCCGCCCGGTAACAATCCGCCTATTAGATCCCCCACTTCACGAGTTTATGCCCACAGAGGAAGCCGATTTTGTTCAGCTTGCAAAAGACATGGGTAAAACCGTACAAGAAGTAAAATCCATTGCAGTATCTCTTCACGAGCTTAACCCAATGATGGGCCACCGCGGTTGCCGCCTAGCAGTTAGCTACCCAGAAATTGCAGAAATGCAAACCCGCGCCATCATCGAAGCCGCTCTTGAAGTGAAAAAGACAAAAGGCTATGACATCAAACCAGAAATCATGATCCCGCTAGTTGGCGACATTAAAGAAACACGCTATGTAAAAGAAGTAGTAGACAGCACAGCAAAAGCACTTTGCGAAGCAGCAGGTGTTAAACTCAACTATGCTGTAGGTACAATGATAGAAATCCCCCGCGCCTGTATCATCGCCGATGATATTGCAAAAGAAGCAGAGTTCTTCTCCTTCGGTACCAACGACCTTACCCAAATGACCTACGGCCTTAGCCGTGACGATGCCGGACGTATTCTTGAAGATTATATTGAAAAGAATATCTACGAAGGCGACCCAACCGCTAAGCTTGACGTTACCGGCGTAGGCGAACTTATGCGCATGGCAGTAGAAAAAGGCCGCAAAGCCCGCCCAGGCCTAAAAATCGGTATCTGCGGCGAGCATGGCGGAGATCCTTATAGTATTGCGTTCTGCCATACTATTGGCCTTGACTATGTTTCTTGCTCACCATTTAGAGTGCCAATAGCAAGATTGGCCGCCGCTCAAGCTGCACTTCGCAATAAAAAATAATTAACCTCATAAAGTTTAAAGTCCCTGGTTGTATACTGACCAGGGACTTTTTTTATGTTATCCTAGTGAAAACTTGGAATCCGTATCAATTGGGGGAGATCAACATGAAAGCACGTGACGTGGTTGCTATTGTAGGACTGATAAGTAGCTTAATACCACAACGAGATAGAGACTTCGAACAAGCATTGGCAAGCCAAAACATTGACACAGAAGCCCCTCTAAGATACCAGCTACGGGATTTAGAGTTTGTAGATCACACCAGAGTACTCAAACTTACCTTTGTAAAAATAAGAACATATAGAACAGTAGAGCGATACGTACAAAGAAATAACGAGAAATTCAAAATCTACTCTGATTGGAAAGAAAAAGAGACTAAAATCCCTGCCATTACCCTAAAATTAACAAACACCGTATTAGAAAATCTAAGAGACGCTGATTACCTAATGGAAAATATTGTAGTCAAAAAAAGGGATGCCGCGGATTTAGTTTCAGATTTTGCCTTTGACATATTATCTAAGCTAATCACAGACCCTGACAAAGGCCATCTAATGCCTTCATGGATGGAAAAAGAACTGCTGACTAATCAAATGGAGCAAGAAATTAATTCCATTGAAATAGATAAAGCCGTTTACGAGGCCGCGATAGCCACTGCCACAGATAAAATCTTTAAACTAGAATCAGAAAGAAACAACCTTGACCAAAGGGTTCAAAAGATGTCTGGAATAAGGGCACAGCGGGTTTTATTTATATTCCTATCCATTTTCACATTGGGGATATTCGCCCTTATTAATTCCACAAAGCGACTTGAGAGGCTTACCACCCAGTTATGCGAGCTAAAACAAGAAAGCGCAAAAGAAACTGATAACCTAAACCAGAAAATTAAATCAAACCTAGACGTAATAGACCAGCTTATCCAAGACATAAATAAAACCAAAACCGATTACATCAAAAACATAGACCAAGTTCAGCCCCTAAGTGACTATGTTACAAACAGCACAGACTTTGTACTCCTAAAGCACCTAACAGGGATGAGCTATAGCAAAATAAAAGGTGTTTATATAATCAGGAATAAGGAGCTGGATAAAGTCTATGTAGGTCAATCAAAGGATGTACTAAAGCGATTAAAAGATCATTTTACAGGAACCCAGCCCAAAAACATAATATTTGCTGAGGATTACTACAAATCCAATTTCGAACCCAAGGATGAGCTTTTTGAGTTTAAAATCGAAGCCTTAGAAACCAAAGACGAGCTTGATAAACGTGAAATGGAACTGATTTCTGAGTATGATGCATTTAACAACGGGTATAACAAAACAGCCGGGAATGTATAAATTTGTAATAAAAACATGATTTCGAAAAAGTTTAATTATTATCCTATTGCATTTTGGCTGCAAAGGATATAGATTAGATTTATTGATATGAAAAGGATGTGTTATGGATATGAAAAATAATTGGATTAGGGTCGGCGGCGTTGTTATGCTGTTATTAGCTGTTGGAATACTCATCTATCCGGTTTTTGGCAACTGGTTATCCCGCAATACTCAGGCTGAGCTTTTGAGCCAGTATGAGGTTGATATGGCTACCTTGGCAGATTATGAGATTGAAGAAATGTTGCGCCGGGCTGATGAGGTCAATGCCGTCCTAAGTGAATTGCCAGAGGATGAGGCCTTTATGCTGGCCCATATGGCTGATATATCTGATGATTATACCGAGATTATTAATGTAGCCGGGATGATGGGTCAGCTTGAGATTCCTGTTATTGATTTGCTGCTTCCTATTTTCCATACTACCAATGCAGATGTATTGGAAATAGGGGTTGGGCATCTGGAGGGTACTTCTTTTCCTGTAGGAGGAGAAGGCACACATGCGGCTCTTACCGCCCATTCCGGACTGGCAACTGCTAGGCTATTTTCAGATTTAGAGGGCAATATTGACATCGGTGATTTATTTTTTATCAATATCTTAAACAGGCGCTTAGCCTATGAAGTAGATCAGATTCTAATCGTCTATCCTCATGAAGTCGAAAGTCTGCGTGTGGTACCTGGTGAGGATTTTGTTACACTTATCACATGTACGCCATATGCGATAAACACCCACAGATTACTGGTACGCGGCAGGCGTGTTCATGATACAGAGTTCTAATTAGTTTAAAAGGCTGTCATACACTTTCATGTATGACAGCCTTTTTTTGGGGTAGTATAGAATGTACATATAAGTTTAATGCGCCTGTAACCAATCCCCTCTTGCAATTAGGGCCTAAAAGGTATAGATTAACGATAAGCGTATCTTGCCACTAGAGGGCTCATGATTTCTATTGGCTGAGATTATAGCGAACGCGTTTTCGAAGTACGTTCGTTATACCTAGTTAAAAGAAGGGGGGTGCATTGTGAAAAAACATCTGCCTACCATTATTGTTATTGTTATGCTGCTAATTGGCTTTGCTTTGTTGTTTTATCCAGATTTTAGTAGTGCCTGGAACGCGCGTATACAAGCCGGGCTTCTAGATCAATATGAAATAGACGTAGCCGCGATGGAATTAGAGATAATAGAGGATCATTTCCAACGGGCAGAAGCGGTCAATGCAGAGCTTAGCCGCCTACCCCCCGATGCGCCTCTGCTTATTGCTCATGTGGCTCCTGTACCGGAGGACTACCATCAGATTCTCAATGTTAGAGGAACAATGGCCCAGCTTGAGATTCCTAGAATTAATGTAAACCTTCCCATTCAACACACCACCTCTCATGCTGTTTTAGATAGAGCTGTTGGGCATCTTGAGGGTACGGCCTTCCCCATTGGTGGATACGGCACTCACTCTGTGCTTACCGCTCACTCCGGGTTGGCTACCGCAAGATTGTTTACAGACCTGGAAGGGAATGTCACCTATGGCGACTACTTTTTCATTAATGTCCTCAATCGCCGTCTGGCTTATCGGGTTGACCAGATACTAACGGTTTATCCTCATGAAATAGAATCACTACGAGTAGACCCTAACTCAGACTTTGTGACATTGATCACCTGTACCCCTTATGCGGTCAATACTCATAGACTGCTGGTTCGAGGCTATAGAGTCCCCTATGTAGTTGACATGGCGGAAGAAATTGTTACGGAAATGACACCGAACAGTGTAGATATGCGCGTATACATCTTCCTTGCATTTTTCGCTCTGTTTATGCTTGTTTTCATTATATATCAAATAATAGTCGGAACACGGGAAAAGAAACGCCCGGCAATGCCTGCAAAACCGCAGCCACATCAACCTTATGTCTCCCCTACCCCTATAGAACCCATTATTGTACCTGTAAATCCGGCGGCGGCTGACTTCGAGATACCTCTGTATACAACCGAAGAACCCATTGCAAGCCCACCGCCACCAACTGTTAGCTATCACGACCCAGTAACAAACATCATCAACGATAGCAGGTATGACAGCATAGTAAGCGAAACAACTGACCCACGGTTCACTCATCCAGCTGAAAATAAATTTTCAAAAACCCAAAGCGGCTCACTGCTTTCACAGTACATGGCAAAAGGCGCAGCAACAGTAGCATCGCCTCGCGTAACCACTGCCGCAACTACTCCACCATCCCACCAGTTTAAACAGCCTAAACCGCTTTTATCCAAATCATCGGGGCAATACGGCAGATCATCAGGCACGCAATCTGTGCTTTCCAATATAAAATCCAAAGGTGTAATAATTGGAGTTTGTACATCGGTTCTAGTACTTGCAATCGTGATTGGGATTTTGTTCATATTCAACTCAAGTAGTGCCGTAAGTCACGAAGAAGCAATTGCAAGCTTTGTAAACCGCGTAGAAGAATACAGAGCCAGCCATGACGAACGCTTAGTGGCCGAGATGGTAGCTAACTGGGAAAATAGCGGCGAATTTGGCCTTAATGAGGATGCCTTAAGTGAAGAGCCTTTTGCACGGCTTATGCAGCGGATTAATGAGTACAATCAGCACCTATACCAAGTCGGGCAACCCAATTTGCCAGACCCTTTCCAGTATAGCCAGTCCAGTTTTAATCTAAACTACTTTGGTATGGACGAAGAAATGATTGGATTTATGACTATCCCCAGCATAAATATAGAACTACCCATCTTTATGGGAGCAAGCAGGGAAAACCTTCATCAGGGCTTAGCACATCTTACCCAGACTTCCCTACCCATAGGCGGTGAAAGTACCAACGCCGTAATAGCTGGGCATCCAGAAATAGGTCGCACCCAAATCCTTAATGGAGTAACTCAGCTGAGCCTTGGGGATGAAATTAGAATTACCAACTTCTACGAAACCCTTATATATACCATTGTTGATATAACACAAATCCACCCACTACAAACTGAGGCTTTTATAATCCAGAACGGTAGAGACCTAGTTACTTTGTTGGCCTACCAAGAAAACAGCCAACAACGATACATGGTGGTAGCCGAGCGGTCAAGATAATATAATGTCACACAAATGACTTGGCCTTGTTATAAAACTGTAAGAGGTTTTATATTGGAATTTTGTATTATTTGTATATAATTGTTACATTATTTGAAGGTAGCAATAGGAGGGAAATACCATGCGCACCGCACCCAATATTAGACAAAGATGGGGCACATGCTTAGCTTTTATGCTGGTATTGATTACAGTTTTGGCAATGCCATTTACGGTAATTGCCAATGAATCTGAAGCTGAAGCCCAGCAATATAGATATATGTTTGAGCATTTGATTGTAATGTTCGATCCAAATGGTGGTGAATTTCCTCCAGAGGAGGTTCAAGAAGGCGTAAGATGGGTAACACCCGGGACAACAGTAACGGATTTCCCCCCAAACCCCACTCGCGAAGGATTCACCTTCGATGGCTGGCGCTTACCTAACAGTGAGATATTGCAAGAAAACAGTCTATTAGTAAACGCTGATATCAACCTGGTGGCCATGTGGCGAAGCTATGCAGACCCCCCAGCCAACACTCCGTCACCGTCTCCAACTCCAGTGGCATCTCCATCCCCCACCCCACAAGGAGGCGCAACGGCAACACCCACCGCAACCCCGAACAAAGACGCGGCAAGGCCAAACCCAGGCACTAACCCGATTGCCATAAGCTTTTTAATATTCTTTGCAGTAGTTGGTATAGGCGTAGCTGCATTTCACATGATTAAAATAACAGCCCGCCATGCAAAAGCCACTGAACAATACCGATTAGATGCAACAAGGTATGAGCGGGAATCACGCCTTGCAGAATTTATTGATGACGATAATTAGTTAAAAGCCAATGAAGAGGAGCTATCACAGTAATGTGTTAGCTCCTTTTTCATTGGTTTATCGCGCATACTTCACTGTTCTCGAATCGGATGATACCGATTCCCAATTAAAACCTGTCTGACGGAGTGGCGGCTTGAAACGTGAGACAAGCGTTTCAAGTGGTTTTGCCGCGATAGGCATATAGAATTTTAATTGGAATCGGTATGATACCATTTTTCATTTGAGTCGCTATAGTCGCTTTTTTTGTGATAAAATTAAAGAAAAACGCAAGGAGAGATACAAATGAGCAAATTAGACAATTATCTAGAGCAATGGGAAGAAAAAATCCGCGAAACAGTAGGCAAGGAAAAGATTCTTCTAGCCACCTCTGGGGGGGTAGATTCCTCTGTATGCGCTGCCCTACTTTCAAAAGCAGTACCAGGGCAGCTTGTTTGTGTTTTTGTAGATCATGGATTTATGCGCCAAGACGAAGGCGATGAAATAGAAGCCATATTTTCCAATAAGCCTGTGGAGTTTATCCGGGTCAATGCCGAGGAGCGTTTCCTCGCAAAGCTTGTAGGGATAACAGACCCGGAAGCAAAGCGTAAAATCATTGGTGAAGAATTTATACATGTATTTGAAGACGAGGCTAAAAAGCTTGGTAAAATTCCATTCCTAGCCCAAGGTACAATATACCCCGATATAGTAGAAAGCGGCGGAGAGCATGGAGCCGTAGTCAAAAGCCACCACAATGTAGGCGGCCTTCCCGATGTATTAGATTTTACTGGGATTGTAGAGCCTCTATCAGGATTATATAAACCAGAAGTACGGGAGCTTGGCCGCTTACTTGGGCTACCGCCATCGTTGGTAGACAGACAGCCATTCCCAGGGCCTGGACTTGCAATCCGGGTTATGGGTGAGATTACAAAATCGAAGCTTGAAGTACTAAGAAAAGCTGACTCCATCGTGCGTCAAGAGCTTGATCAGCTGACGGATAAGCCCCACCAATACTTTGCTGTGCTGACCGATACCTACTCTGTAGGGGTTAAAGGGGATGTAAGGACTTATGACCCTGTAGTGGCGGTTAGGGCTGTAAATACTGCGGATTTTATGGTTTGTGATTATACCCCCTTACCTCATCAAGTGCTTAGGCGGATTTCTGAGAGGATTACTGAGGAAGTGAATGGGGCTAGCCGGGTGGTTTATGATATTACTAGTAAGCCTCCTGGGACTATTGAGTGGGAGTGATTAAACCGACGTAAAGAATGTTGATTTTACTGGATTTGCAGCACGTAGATAACCGCCGTGGCAACATTTTTTGTTGCCACGGTGTATTGAAAACAGAGGAGATTATTAGCGCAACGAGGTGAATTGATAATGGTATTGCGAAGGGTAATTGAATGTAGCGTTTGTAAATGTAAAATCATAGTAAGAGGCCAAGTGGGATTTTTGCCAGAACATCCCATAATGATTTATTGTGCTGAATGTAAAATATTAATATCAGGAACATTTTACACGAATCAAGAAGAAGTCACAGCAAGTATGTCGTTTGATAATGCTAAGGATATCACAGATCAAACAATTAATGGTAAATATTGCATAGAGGTTTCGGGTGAGCTTCTGACAAAGAAGATAAAACTATTTGAAAAAACAGATATTGTTGATTTTTCGCCTTTTATGCGAACAATGCAAAATGTGGACTTCGAGATATATAACAATCTTAAACAAAACTTCATAATTTTCATTGAAGTCATTAAAGCCGAATGGTTAACTGTTCGCCAAATAAATGAGTTGTGGTTGAATCAAAAATACGATTATCTACAAAAAGAATTATCAAAGCGATTAACAGATATACATTTTTCTTTTGCTAGTAAAAAAGAACTTCTTAAAGGCGTACATATGATAACACTTAACTGTTTATCGTGCGTTCTCCCGAAGGATTATATAAATAACACAGCTAAGCCAATACTGAAAAAATTTTTTGAAATTGCAAATTTAAACATTACCGGATTAATTTCGCTTGCACAGTTTTTTGATGAAAGAGGATTTATTAACAATCATAAAAAAGATGTTTTTAAGATTTATTGTTCCTTTGTAGATAAGTATAAATTTTTTGTTCCAGCTTTTATATTAAAGTCATACAAGGTAAGCCCAAACTATGACTTATACGGAACTGCAACAGTTTCTTTTGATGATATAAAGCAAATTTATCTTGATTGTTTTGAATTTATAGGAGAAGCGTTTCCATTAATTTCAGCTCTAAATAATTTAATGTATCGTGATGATTTTAACACCATGGCAACGATGAGTGAAGATAAAACATTAGCAACAACCACTACTTTAGAAAAACAAATTAAACAATCAAAGGGCAATCGACTTAAATTTGGCGCATCTAACGAGTTTTTTAACGAAATTATACAGCTGGCAACATCAGCTGAACTGCGAAATGTCATTGGTCACATCGAAGCGTATGATTATGATGGGGCAACACAAACAATTAACTATTGGCCTTCTTGCTTTCGAGGCAAAGGAGTTCAAAAAAGTATATATCTAGTTGAATTTATACAAAACACGCTTGGTCTTTTTGAAACGGTTATTATTATTAATGAGATTATATTTCAAATCCAAAAAATATTGTATGATATAAATGATAATCGCCATGTGTCTGATGCATTGTTTTGTGATGATATACATTATATGGTGAGCAATCCATCAAAAGAAGGTAGCAAACAAAATACAGTAAAACAAGGACGAAATATCCTTTGCAAATGTGGTAGTGGAAATAAATACAAAAGATGTTGTGGCTCATAAATATGAGCTTCGTTTGAAAAAAATGTGTTTTTGTCGGCAACAGGCAACAAAAAACTTGATAGCCCATCGGATATGGATAATATAAGCAATCAGAATACCACAAACTAAATCCTCTAAACAAAATTGTTTAGATTAAGATTTGCGGTGTCGAGTGGGAGTAATAATGCGAGTAATATGGAGACTACAAATAAACTGTGATAATGGTAACAATAGAGAATAATCAGAGAGTAGGTGGAATTATGCAAGCAGTAAAAGCATATTACAATGGCGACACATTTACACCCTTTGAGCCGGTTAAAATCCCAAAAGGCAGTCATGCGATTATTACAATACTTGATTTCCCCATTAATGATACTCCTGTTTCCAATGAGTTAGATGATGTGAGTATTCGTCAAATTGAAGCAATGCGCCAGTTTATTGCAGAGAGCGATAGCTGCAATGAACCGATACCCGAGTTTGAATGCTTAAAACTTCGTGAGGTTGAGATATGATATATGCACTAGATACAAACACTATTTCCTTCATCATAAGAGGGAATGAAGTTGTGCGCGAGAAATACTTCCAGGCGGCTTCCAAAGGAATACACTGTGTTATTCCTTTGATGGTGTACTATGAGGTCAAACGTGGATTGAAGGCTAATAATGCAGGGAATAGACTGCGTTCATTTGAGGGAATCTGTACTGTGCTTGGCATCACTGATCTTACCGCAGCAGACATGGATATTGCAGCAGAAATTTATGCCGAACGCAAATCACTAGGTAAGCCAATTGATGATGGCGATTTACTTATAGCGGCTCAGTGTATAAATCACGGCTACGTTCTTGTCACGAATAATACAAAACACTTTCAGGATGTAAAAGCTCTTGAGATAATTGATTGGACACAATAGTCTATACTTTTTACAACCATGATTTAGTAGGTTCATGCAAAATTAGTCGATAAATGAAAGTGGTTTTAGTATAACTCAACAAATGAAAAACAAACTGGACAAAGGAGAATGTAGAATGGCTCTCACAACATCTTATCTCTCATCAACAAAAAACATCGATAGTATATTTAACTCAATAATTGGAGCACGAGCACCCGAAAGATTCACTGTTAAGTTCTTAGAAGATTTAGGATTCAAAAGTAGTACCGATAGGTTGATTATAGGTATACTAAAAGCACTAGGATTGCTTGAAGATAGTGGTGTGCCAACGCAACGATATTTTGATTTTTTAGACCAATCGCAATCTAAAAATATTATCGCACAAGGAACACAAGAGGCTTATGAGGATTTATTTAATCTTCGCAAAGATGCACAAGTTATGAGCAATGATGAAGTAAAGAACAAGCTAAAAACATTGACTCAAGGACAAAAAAGCGAGAGAGTAATCGAGTTAATGGCTATGACATTCCGAGCTTTATGTAATTATGCCGATTGGAGTAGGGTTGATACGCCATTAAAAACAGTTGAAAATAAAAGTCCTGAAATATTGGCAAATGAAAACATAAAGCAAAACCTTCCCATTGATGAAATTGAAGAACAGGGGCAACGAAATGGGAAAATGAATCTACATTATAACATTCAAATACACTTGCCATAAACAACCAACATGGCTGTTTATGATGCTATTTTTCAAAGTCTTAAAAAACACTTGTTATAGGTGAAATTATGGAAGATAAACTGTACTCATTTATTATGCGCGGTGAGTTAACAAAAGTTTCGCTTACTAAAACACCGATTATTAGCAGACATTCATCTTCTGAGGCATTGGTGCAAGAATATGTTGAACGCTTATCGTTAGATTTGTTGGACAGTGAACAGGTAAATGCTGCGAAACTTATGGTACTGTATATACGGCTATAGCGGCATTTGAAAACACTGTAAGGCAATTTATCGCTAGGTATTGCTTGAGCACAAAGGTGAAAGTTGGTGGGAGGATTGCGTTTCTAAAAAAATTAGAAAAACGGCAGAAACTCGTAAAAAAGAAGAAGAAAAAATTCGTTGGCATACCCCAAGAGGGGATTCTATGATTAACTATACCGACTTTGGTGATTTATCATCCATATTAAGTCAAAACTATGATTTGTTTGAAGTGCATATTATATCGCTTGAGTGGGCTCGCCAAATATTTCAAACACTCGAGCGTTCTCGTAATGTGATTATGCATAGTGGCGAGCTTGGCAATAGGGATATTGAGAGGATAGGAACTAATATCCGCGATTGGATAAGCCAAGTAGGTTAACATCTACATTTTTCTGGCAACAATATGACAACAAAAAATCAGATAACCCATACAAATCTTCCAACACAAAAAGCGTATATGCCAAGCCAACATAGCTGTCAATGTCGGGAACGTCAAGCGCACGGGGGCTTACTTCTAAAGCCGTTGCAATATCGTTGATGAGTTTTTCCTTTGGGGGGCGTGTACCGGATTCGTATTGTGCCATCCGTACATCAGCAGTCTTTTCAGCGAAGCCAACCACTGCGCCTAGCCATTTTTACGTCATGTTACGAAGGTTACGGATACTACAAAAAACACAGCACTACATCACAACTTGAAAGTGAAAAATCCAAGGTTGCTTAGAGAGAAAATGCTACAGGCGTCACTGCCACCCGTGAAACTGAACAGCAACGAAAGCATGATGCAGTCATTCAAGGACACGAAGATCGTGACCACTACAATGCCAAGCGGTTGGAAAATCTGAGTCGGGATAAAAATTCTCCAAGTTTGCAAATATAAAAACCAGCCATGGGACGAGTGGCTTTACCGAGTTAGTAGTTCAAATTTATTCTTATCAAATTTGATAAGTCCTTCATCTCTCATTTTACTTAACTCGTTTGACATGGCACTACGATCAACACAAAGATAGTTTGCCATTTCTTCACGGCTAAAGGGGATAGTAAAATTATTTGCTATTCCTCTTTGCTGATCAAAAAAACAGAGCAGTTTTTCTTTAGTTGTTCTTTTTGATAATATTTCATTTTTTCCATTTAGGGCAAGGTTCTTTTTGGCAATCAGCTTCAGCATATTTTTTACAAGCATGGCATGAAAAATGCAAGCGTTAGTGCATGAGGTAATAATGCGTTTATAATCAATAAGCATTATTTCTGAATCGGTAGTGGCCTGGGCGGTGACAGGACTGTGGAATATTTCAGCACAGGCAAAGACTTCTCCAAAAGTTTCAGGTGCAGAAATTTTAGTTAAAATAGTGATATTGCCGTTAAAATCTTCTCTTACTATTTTAACATCACCTTGTATGAGTATTCCTACAAAATCTACATTATCGCCAGACATCAATATAATATCACCTTTTTTATAATTAACCATTTTTGCAGTCAAACAATTTAACATAGCTTCAAAATCACTAAAAGCAATCCCATAAAAGAGGGGGTTGCTTTTTACTATTTCAAAAATTTTTCTCATAAAAATCTCCTTTCGTTGTATTTACAACAGGGTTGTTGTTTTTATCTTAGTATAATAGTCCTAACAAGTCAAGGTGAAAGGATGAAATTAAATGAAAAAGGAAGTTATAACGATTGATGAAAGAAAATGTAATGGTTGTGGAGCGTGTGCATCTGCCTGCCACATGGGAGCAATCGGAATGGTAGATGGGAAAGCGAAGTTACTGCGTGAAGATTATTGCGATGGGCTTGGGCGTTGTTTACCAGTATGCCCAACAGGGGCGATTAGTTTTAAGGAGTGTGAAATCGAAATGGAAAACCCCCAAAATACGCAACAAGATGTTCAACCAAAAACACTTGTCTGTGGATGCCCTAGTACAAATTCAAAGGCAATTGAAAGAGATCCGAATCAAGTAAACCAAGCGAATAATATAGCACTCTCCGAAACTCATCTTAATCAATGGCCTGTGCAAATAAAACTTGTGCCTACAAATGCAGCATACTTCAAAAATGCTCATTTGCTTATTGCCGCTGATTGTGCTGCATATGCCTATGGTCACTTCCATGAAGAATATATGCGTAACAGAATAACGATTATTGGGTGTCCGAAACTTGATGAAGGTGATTATTCTGAAAAACTAACGGCAATTTTAAGCCACAATGATATAAAGTCCGTTGCTGTTGCAAGAATG
>WRAN01000015.1 GCA_009780185.1 Defluviitaleaceae bacterium
GAAGTAAGAGCAATTAATGGCTGGAAAGTAAATGATAACATCGGATTCTACAACTACGACGGCGTCATAATAATTGAACAAACGGGGCCGCCCAGGGAGCCGAGAAAGATAGAAGAGGCTGTGCAACTTCATAATTCTCAAGTCCAAGAATAACATGCCAAACCCGACAGACGAAAAACTCTCCTTGCCAATGAAAAAATATTGGCGCGGGAGAGTATTTCGTCTGTCTTTGTCATTGTGGTAGTTGTTGCTGGGGTTGTGGAGAGTGTCCTTTTCAAAGATTGAAAGCGTTACTTTTCAGGTTTTTACATTATCATCGGAGCAGTGCGCATCTTATGCAAGCATCATTGTGACAGTTTCATTGACACGTTCTCACTTAAACTTTTCTTGACAATATCAAAGTGTTACTTTTCCGGTTTTGACCAAAGTATCGGAATACAAAGAAAAAGATGAGACAGATTCTGAATTGATTCACATGTAAGGAACTTTTTCACGTCCATCATGTTTTAGTTGGCAAAAGGAACTAAAATTATTTAATGAAGGGCGTGTTACTATGAAAAAAATTATCGCGTGTGTATTGGCACTTATCTTATTGGTAGGTGCCATTATTTTTAATCTACCATCATCTACCCCAATAGCCGATCCTATCCGGGTAGTGGCGGCACCGGTGCCTCGTGAGGGGTATATCCTTGTACCCACTCTCCAAGGCCCTGCGGGGGTAGATAGAGCCAGTGAATTTATTTTGACTTCACCCTATGACAATGCCGATTACCCAGAGGTTTCCATAGATGGACAGCCAGACCCAGTAATCCTCCGTACCGGGGATAATGAGTTTCTTATAACTCCGGCTTCAGTGCTTTCATCTAATAGCCTGTATTTGTTCCGGTTGAGCCGGAACGGACTTCGTGATCTTACATGGACTTTTCAGACAGCGATACGATTTCAAGTTTCATCTACTTTGCCCGGCCACCAATCCACCAATGTTCCTGTAGATACCGGAATAGAAATCACATTCTCAAGCCGGGATTTTACAGATATCTCTGATTATTTTTCTATTGAACCCCATGTCGAGGGGCGGTTTATCACCCGTGGAGCTACAACTGTTTTCATGCCTCAAAATCCTCTTAGCGCGGCGCAACTTTATACTGTTACTTTAAGGGCTGGAGTAGTATTAGAAGGCACCAATGAAGCTATAACTGAGGATTATATATTCGCTTTCGAAACTGCCCCAGATGGAAGAGGGCGTGATCAGCAGTTCCCGGATACGATTAACTTTTTTAATAGGTTTGTTGAATTTCCTTCCTTCGAGCCTCCACATTTTAATTTTGGTATGAATGGGACTTCTGATGAAACTATTAATGTGACAGTTTATCGCTTCGAGAGCCGTGCACATCTTTCCCAGTCTGTTCGTCAACTGGTAAATGCGCCATGGTGGGCACCGTTTGCAAGGCAGAACAGTCTTATCGATACCTCTCGTATGTATGCGGTTATGGACTTTGATATAACAGAAAGGCCACGTACCGATGGCTGATTTGAAACTCTGGTACTACCTGATACATTGCCTATGGGGGCTTACCTGGTAAATGCCCAAATCGGTGATTTCAATGACCAAGTAATAGTACAAATCACCGATCTGGCAATACAAGTAGTGGCAGATAATGACCGTGCCATAGTATGGGCAAATGATATGATTACAGGCCAGCCGGTGTCGGATTTGACAGTAGTAGTCGGCCAATCCAGATACACGACAGACAATAATGGTATTGCGGTTGTTGCAAGCAGGCTCAGCCAGGATGAAGAGTTGACTCTAATCCATAACAGCCTTGACATTCCTCTGTTTTTGTTAGGCGGCCAACATACGGGAGGCTGGTGGTGGGGGCCAACTATTGACCAAAACTACTGGACTGTACTACAGCTAGACCGCACGCTATTCCAGCGTAGCGATACGCTATACTTCTGGGGCTTTGTGCAAAATCGTCAGGCCAATGAAGAAATCCGCAACGTGACAGCCACTATTACCCATGGCTGGCGATGGGATGCGGATACACGAGATATTTTGCACCGCCAATCCGTTTCTGTTACTGGTGGGATTTATTCCGGAGCGGTGCAGCTGCCACATCTTGACCCAGGAGGATATGTCCTGGAAATACGCCATCAAGATGCATTGGTTGGTTCAATTTTCTTTCATATTCAAGATTATGTAACCCCTTCATATGAAATATTAGTATCCTCTGACAGGCAGGCTATTTTCGCGGGAGAGGAAGTTACCTTTACTGCGCGGGCACAATTTTTTGATGGAACCCCTGTGTCCGAGCTTCCTATTAATTATCGTTTCTGGGGTTGGGCATTGCGAGATATCCCCGGCGGTAGGATTACAACGGACATTGATGGTGAGCACTCTGTATCAGCCACGCCCACTGTAACCCAAGTGGATGCACAAGGACGGGTTCACCTGGAAATGTCTGTTGACGCAGTGCTGCCAGAGGTTGGTGACACCTTCCGCAGTGCCTTTGTAGAGGTTTTTGTTAATGATATAGATGTGCAAGTACAGGCCAGCCGTGAAGATGAAAATGCGTCTCTTTTAGTTAATGTTCACAATATAACGCTGGACAGAATAAACGATGGTACGTCAGAACACTGGATGGATATACTATGTGACCCAGTACAAGGCCAAGTGCTTGATGTAGAAATATACCGAGTATACTGGGAACCAGTACGAGATGGGGAATTCTACTGCTTTATAGAGCGGAGAGTAATACCCCGCTACCGCCACAACCGTATAGAGGAAGTTATAGACCGCTTTCAGCTAACCACAGACGCAAACGGTGAAGCTAATATTGATTTCACAGTACCGGATAGGGAATACGAAAGCTATCATGCCAGAATCACCACCAGATGCGGCTTTGGCCGTACTATTACCCATCAGGCATTTATTGGCCGGGATTTTTGGAATTTCTTCTGGCAGGCAGAGGAGAATCAGCCATTCCTTTATAACCCAAGAGACTGGAATGAAACCTATAATATCGGCGATGAAGTAGAACTTACAGTAAAACGCGGCACTGAGGCTGTAGCTATCGGAAATTTCCTCTTTGTGGTAATGCAAAATGGGATTATAGATTTCCAAGTAGGTGCCACAAATCCGTTTACATTCACATTCTCAGAAGAACATGTACCCAATACCATCGTGCATGCCTATCATTTTAATGGTCACACCTATCATTCCGGCTGGAATATGAACGCCCATTTACGCTTTAACAGCGATAACCGGGGCTTGCAGATTAATGTAGATTTTGATCAAGAAACCTACCGACCCGGGGACATGGCAGGCCTAAATATCACCGTAACTGACCCCGAAGGCAACCCAAAGGCCGCCAACATCAATATCAGCGTAGTGGATGAGGCATTGTTTGCTTTGCAAAACTACACTGTAGAAACATTAGCCAGCCTATATCAAAGCGTAGGCGACGGGCGGCTATTTAGCATCTCTACACACCGTACTTTTGTAAGCGACGGAGATACCTTATGGGGAAGCCCTGCGCCACAAAGCGACAGCATGTACATGGCAGATATGGCTGTATCAGAAGAGGCTGATGCTCAAACTGGATATGGGGGCAGTGGGGGTGATACTCATCTTAGGCAAATCTTCAGAGATACATCTGTTTTTGCCTCCGAACGTACCAATGCCGGAGGAGTGGCGGATTTTTCTTTCCAGCTTCCAGATAATATAACTTCCTGGCGGGTAACGGTTTCTGCCATCAGCAGTGATTTATACGCGGGTAACACAGTTGCTAATATCATTGTCACCAACCCCATGTTCTTGCACTATGCCCTTGGCAGTACATTCCTTGTGGGAGATGTACCTACCATTGGGGTAAATGCATATGGCACCAGCCTCACCGGAGACGAGACAATAATCTTTGAAGTATGGTGTGAAAATGACCCGGATAATATCTTCAAAGCCAGTGGCACGGCCTTCGAGCGGATTAATATTCCGTTATGGGAAATGACAGAGGAAGGACTTCACGCTCTTATTATCCACGCACGCGTGGAAGGCAATCCACAACTTAGTGATGCTATGCGCCATGAATTCCAGGTAATACGCACTAATCGCCAAGTAGATATGGCTACCTTTTATGATGTAACAACTCAAACCCGATTTGAAGCTGGCTCACAAGGGCTTACTAATATCACATTTACAGACCATGGACGCGGACAGTTTTTGCGGGATTTACTAGGTATGCGTCATATCCGTGGCGCACGGCTGGAAGGACTTACCGCAAGACAGGAAGCGGAGCGGCTACTGGGCACCCACTTCCCTGATACAGAGTTATGGCACTTACGAGACGGGAGTTTTAATCCCCTGGATTATCAACGCCCAGATGGCGGTCTTAGCATCCTGCCACACGCAGAAAGTGACCTTGCCACAACGGTAATGTTACTGCCATTCTTATTAGAAGGTGTTAATGTGGGCGCCCTCCGCAATTACCTATATGGCATATTTGAAGGTGAAAACCCCGATAATAAAATGATGGCACTTTACGGACTTGCACTGCTACAAGCCCCAGTGCTTCTTGACCTTCATCAGTATGCATTAGTGGCAGACTTACCAGTGAGAGATGTAGCCTTTATAGCCCTGGGATTCGCCGCCCTTGGCGAGACAGCGATTGCATTAGACATATATCAGGAGCGGATTTTACCCCATATTCAAAAAATCGAGCCTATGTACCGTGTATACTCAGGCCTTGGAAGCGATAGTATATTGGAAGCAACATCCACCGTATCCCTACTTGCTGCTAAGCTTAATATGCCGGAAAGACTGGGGCTTCACCAATACACAGCAAATCACCGCACCAGCCAACTATTGATTACAATAGAACGCCTGCATTTTATATCCCACGAAATTGCTAACCACTCCCCTACCCCCGCGTCTATAACCTATACCCTTTTTGGCGAAACGTTTACCCGCGACCTGTCTCATGGATGGGGGTGGGGATACACGTTGCGGATTCCCACGCAAAATATGAACCAGTTCCGATTAACCAATGTAACTGGGGACGTAGGAGCAGTGTCCATTAATCGCGTTCCACTAGAAGAAATAGAAATCGTGGACAATGATATCGCCATCAACCGCAGATTTCTGCGAGAAGGCGGCGCAGCGGTAACAGGAGCCTTCCGCCAAGATGAAGTGGTACGGGTTGAAATCTCTATAGACTACTCTGCCAAAGCCATTGACGGCTCGTATATGGTTACGGATTTCCTCCCCGCCGGGCTTGCCTTTGTACAAGGCTCTGCACGGTTTGTATCCCCTCGAACCGGAGAGAGTCACTGGAGCCACGCCATAGCAGAAGGCCAGCGAGTAATATTTTTTGATTATAATGGGAGATTTGACGGCGTTAGGGTATACTACTATTATGCACGTGTAATAAATCCAGGAGTCTTTACAGCAGAGGGAACCTTGGTGCAAAACCTAGGAGTGCGGGCATACATGACTGTTGGAGAGGACACAACCGTAACCGTTGAATAAGTCGTGCAAAACGCGACTTGGGGCGGAGCCCCATTTAAATCAAAGGAGAATGAATGAGTAAAGTTACAGGAAGTATAGATGGTATACGCCGCTCGTATATAGACGGGCTGGAAACTATCTTTGAAATGGAAATAGACCGTAAGGAGTTTTGTACGGTAGAAATGATTGAAGCCTTGTCGCGCTTTACAGGTTTCACCGGGCGTGAAGCCATGGTGTATATAGACCGGGCCGGGCGTATTGAGTCTGTAGTCGTAGGAGAACAGGACAGGGTAAGCCTTCCAGCCTTACGCAAGCGCCGCTCTGAAAGTCGGCTAAGCGGCCTTAGATGTATCCATACCCACCCAGGAGGCAATGGGATGCTTTCTAGCGTGGATGTGCAGTCCTTGAAGCATCTACGCCTGGATGCCATGGCTGCCATTGGCGTAGCCGAGGGAAAACCAACCTTCATGCAGGTAGGCATACTGGATACGCCGGAAACAGCAAATCTATTCGGACCATATAAGGCTGATGCAATACCTGACAATACCCTATGGGCAGAAATTGAAGCCGCAGACACCAGAATCCGCCCTGAGGAAACAAAACAAGCCGAAGCAGAAATAGCACGGGCTATTTTGGTAGGGATAGACGGCTCAGAAGCCGAGCCTCTGGGCGAGCTTAGGCAGCTGGCAGATACAGCAGGATTTATAACCATAGGCCACGTACTGCAAGCAAAATCTAAGCCTGATAAGGCCTTCTACCTAGGCTCTGGGAAGCTTCATGACCTGGTATTAGAAATCCAGCGCCTTCGTGCCGACACGGTTATCTTTGATGACGAGCTTTCACCGTCTCAAATAAGAAATATCCAAAAGGAACTGGGCAAAACAGAAATCATCGACAGAACCGCCTTAATCCTGGATATTTTCTCAGGTAGAGCCTCTACTCATGAAGGCCGCCTCCAGGTAGAACTAGCCAAGACCAAGTACCTACTGCCAAGGATGGCCGGATACTGGGGGCATTTTACCCGTATGGCTGGCGGTGGTGGCGGTGGCGGTGGCGCACGTCGGGGTGAAGGCGAAACCCAGCTAGAAGTTGACCGCCGCTTATTACGTAGGCGCGTTACAGAGCTAGAACGAGAAATTGATAAAATTAAAGGCCGCAGAGAAGTACAGCGCAGCCAACGAGAGCGCTCAAATATCCCCGTTGTGGCTCTGGTAGGGTACACCAACGCTGGCAAATCTACTCTGATGAACAGCCTTTCCGGTAGTGACGTACTTGCAGAAAATAAGCTGTTCGCAACCCTTGACCCCAAATCCCGCCGTGTGAACTTCGGCAGTGGTGAATTTCTGCTGGTGGATACTGTAGGGTTTATCAATAAGCTGCCTCATGACTTGGTAAATGCCTTCCGCGCAACACTGGAAGAAGCCCGTTTTGCTGACCTCCTCCTTCATGTAGTAGACGCGTCATCAGAAACCCATGGCCAACAGATGCAGGTTGTGCAGGATGTACTTGGTCAACTGAAGGCCGATAAAAATCCGACTTTGATGGTGTACAATAAATGCGATGTTGCCGGAGAAGTTATTACAGGAACTGACGGAGTAGCAATTTCAGCCATAACCGGCGCAGGAATAGATGAATTAAA
This sequence comes from Defluviitaleaceae bacterium, assembly GCA_009780185.1. Taxonomy (GTDB): domain Bacteria; phylum Bacillota; class Clostridia; order Lachnospirales; family WQUN01; genus WRAN01. Next base: position 7,143 of record WRAN01000015.1, read on the forward strand.
GGCCACAATTACAAAACATCTTGCCGAAAGGCGAATGGAAGTCACAGTGCTGCTTCCGCTGGACTCAGGGGCGCTGATATCACGGATTTATGAAAGCGGCAAAGTACAGGACTGTCAGTATCAAGATGATGGAATTTTGCTAAGAGCCATAGTCACGCAGGAGGACGCATCTCGGTTACAATCACTTGCACTTGGTTGACCCAAAAGCCTTAACCTGCTATCATATTTTAAAGTTCACTTTAGGCTCGTGTACTAAAAATGTGCACGGGCCTTTTATGTGCAAATCTAATAGAAAAGAGATACAAAATGACAGAACGCACTAGTTTCAACGATTTACCCATTTCAAATGAAATAAAAAGAGCAGTAGCAGAAATGGGCTTTGAAGAGGCCACATTTATCCAATCCCAAAGCATACCACTTATATTAGAAGGCCACGATATCATAGGCCAATCTCAGACAGGCACCGGAAAAACCGCAGCCTTTGGCATCCCTATAATAGAAAAGATAAACCCTGATCTGGCAGGGCATACTCAGGTTCTAATCCTTTGCCCCACTCGCGAACTAGCTATTCAAGGCTGTGAAGAGCTGCGAAAATTTGCAAAATATAAACACAGCATAGGAGTAGTACCTATCTATGGCGGACAACTAATAGATCGCCAAATCAACTCTCTAAAAAAAGGTGCGGAAATTGTAATTGGTACCCCAGGGCGTATTATGGATCATCTACGCCGCCGCACACTAAAACTCCCCCATTTATCCATGATAGTGCTGGACGAAGCTGACGAAATGCTTAATATGGGCTTCAGAGAAGATATAGAAACTATATTAAAAGATGTACCAGAGGGCACCCAAAATCTACTGTTTTCTGCCACAATGCCCCCAGAAATTATGAAAATCACCCATCAATATCAAAACGACCCCAAAATAGTAAAGCTAACCCAAAAACAAGTCACCGTCCCCAACATCCGCCAATTCTATTACGAAGTCCCTAACGGAAAGAAAATCGAAACCCTAGCCCGTTTATTAGACTTTTATAACCCTAAACGTTCCATGGTGTTTTGCAATACAAAGCGTATGGTAGATGAGCTTGTAGGGGAACTACAATTCCGCGGTTACGCCCCTGACGGCCTGCATGGTGATATGAAGCAACAAGCCCGCACCACAGTAATGAACTCCTTTAAATCTGGCAAGGTAGACATACTAATAGCCACAGACGTTGCTGCCCGTGGCATAGATGTAGACGATATAGACGTAGTATTCAACTTCGACCTACCTCAAGACCCGGAATACTATATCCACCGCATAGGCAGAACAGGCCGAGCGGGAAAATCCGGCATATCCTGCACCCTAGTAGTAGGCCGCCACCAACTCCGCGACATACGAGACATAGAGCAACATATCAAAACCAAAATCGAACTCAAAAAAATCCCATCAATAGATGAGATTAATGAGGTAAGAAACGACAAGCTAATCGAAAGTCTACTGACCATACTAAAGGACGATGACTTCCGCAAATACGAACCCTTACTAGACCGTCTAATATCCCAAGAATACACAACAGTAGAGATAGCCAGCGCCGCACTAGCCCTATTATCCGAGCATGTAGCGGATGATATCCAGCTAGATACCCTAATCCAGCAGCAAAAATCTGATAGAGACACAAAATCTCGAAAACAAAATAGCCCTGATAAACATTTCAAAAAAGATAAATCTGATAAATCATCAGACACAGGTACCCAATACTATGTAATAAACGTAGGCACAGACGATAAAGTAAAACCCAAGCATATAGTCGACGCTATAACTGATGTCACCGGTCTTCCCGCTGGAATAGTAGGTAATATAATGATCCACGCCAGCCACGCAATAGTGGAGATACAAAAAAACTACTCAGACCTAGTGTATAGAGAAATGAAAGGCAGTACTATCAAAGGAAAAACTGTTGCTATCAAATCCAAGCGTAATAAAAGCAAGAAGAATAAATAATACTAATCACTGAAAATCACGTCGACAATAATGTATCACAAGCCTAAACCCAAAATCCCTACTTCGTCTGATTTGCCTTTTGACGATGTAGGGATTTTTATACGTTTGATCGCTTTTTTCAAAAGCATCGGAACATATAGATGGATAAACTTACTACTATCCTCTGTTAGCTCGTGAGCGCATAGTGGCATCCAGTATTTTTTTTCGTATGCGCAAATTAACCGGGGTTACCTCTAACAGTTCGTCTTTAGTTATAAATTCTAGGCACTGTTCTAGACTTAAAACCTCAGCAGGTACCAGACGCAGTGCTTCATCTGTCCCAGCGGCCCTTATATTTAACAGTTTTTTCTGCTTACATATATTAACTTCCATATCTCCGCTTCTGGCGTTTCGTCCAACCACCATCCCGGTATAAACTTGGGTACCAGGGGTTACAAACAAGCTACCGCGCTCCTGGGCATTGAACATCCCGTATGCTACTGCCTTTCCCGTTTCAAAGGAAATCAAAGAACCTTGTGGCCGCTCTGGTATATCTCCCTTATATGGTGCATATCCGTCGAATAAAGTATTCATTATGCCATTACCTTTTGTGTCGGTTAGAAATTCGGACCTATATCCGATTAGTCCCCGGGCTGGAATGTTAAAATCCAAGCGTACATATCCGCCTTTATTGGTGGACATTTGCAATAGTTCACCTTTGCGGCTACCTAGTTTTTGTATTACAACTCCGGTGAAGTCATCAGGTACATCTATCGTAACAGCCTCCATAGGCTCGTGGCGCTGGCCGTCAACTTCCTTATATAGCACTGTGGGTTTAGAAACCTGAAACTCATACCCTTCCCTGCGCATGGTTTCAATAAGAATAGAAAGATGCAGCTCCCCCCTACCAGAAACCTTGAATATATCTGTGCTTTCTGTGTCTTCTACCCGAAGGCTTACATCTGTGTTTAATTCCCTGTAAAGCCGTTCCCGTATCTGCCTGGATGTTAGGAATTTTCCTTCTTGGCCTGCAAAGGGGCTGTTGTTTACCATGAAGTTCATCGCCAGTGTTGGCTCTGATATTTTACTAAATGGCAGTGGTGTCGGGTCATCTGTTCCGCACAGTGTGTCCCCAATCTTAATATCCGGGATGCCTGCAACAGCGACAATTGCACCTACAGAGGCCTCTTTTACTTCTTCTTGGTCAAGGCCGCTAAACTCCGAAAGCTTTGATATTTTCACGGATTTACGCCGCTGGTCATCATGGATATTTACAATCATCAGTGGTGCAGTGGTACTAAGGGTTCCGTTAATAACCCTGCCAACCCCTATACGGCCAAGATAGCTTGAGTAGTCAATATTGTATATCAGTACCTGGGTTGGGGCATCAGGGTCGCCGACAGGTGCCGGTATATGCTCCAGCAGCGCATCAAACAGCGGCGCCATTCCAAGCCCTTCATCTGCCGCCCCATTAGCTGCCCAGCCTTTTTTTGCTGACGCGAAAATAAATGGAGAATCCAATTGCGCCTCTGACGCGTCCAGTTCCATAAACAACTCAAGAACCTCATCAACCACTTCGTCAGGGCGCGCTTCTGGTCGGTCAACCTTGTTTACACAACACACTACAGGCAAGTCTAAGTCCAGAGCATTTTTTAATACAAACTTAGTCTGGGGCATGGGGCCTTCAAAGGCATCTACCACTAGTACTACCCCATCTACCATTTTGAGTACCCGCTCTACTTCCCCGCCAAAATCCGCGTGGCCAGGGGTATCAACGATATTTATTTTCGTATCCTTATAAAAAACGGAGGTATTCTTCGCCAAGATGGTAATGCCCCGCTCCCGCTCTAAGTCTCCGGAGTCCATTACACGCTCTGCTACGGATTGGTTTTGCCTAAAAGCTCCGCTTTGCCATAGAAGTTGGTCTACTAAAGTAGTTTTTCCATGGTCAACATGGGCTATTATTGCTACATTGCGAATGTTTCGGTTCATTAATTTTCCTGCTTTCGGTTTAAGTTTATTGTGATTGGAATCTTTTTTCTCTGGCTATTCATTAGTCAGACCATCATTTTATAACAAATATCCTATTAACACAAAAAAAGACCTGCTTACAGGAATTCTATTCCTGTAAGCAGGTCTTTTTAGTCGATATCTTTTTTGTTACTAAGTTAATCTAACGTTCTTCTATTCATTACAGGGGAAGCTTTACGGGCTTTCCTTTTGTGATTAAACACATAAACCATAACCCCCGCCCCTGCAATAAGAACAGCCCCAATACCAGCAAGAGCCATTGTACCGCTATGTGTATCCACAAATCCAGGGCCACCAGTCATAGGCAATATAAGTGGGAATATATAGTTAATGTCATAGTTATTAAGTGGATGAGACCCACCTGATATGGAACTCCAAGACCCAGGCAGTACAGCGGACGCATTGCTGGGTGACGGCTGCCAGCCAAATGCAGTATTGTGATTAAAGTAGGTGCCTGAGGCAATGAGTGTAAGATTTCTATACGCCATATCCGGCCCAGAAGTGCGGGTTAATGGGTTGGTATATTCAAATATCTCTGTAAATATACCTCCACCCATATCCAAAGCTGAGTTATTTGTAATTGCCAAATTGTTGGTACCTGTTGCCATATACATATGCCCTGCTTCTGTTACGTATATACCGCCACCCAAAACTGCGTGGTTTCCGACAATGGATTTATCATCTGCACCTCTAAGATTGAAGTCAGCTATCATACCTACAAATACACCGCCACCAAGCTTAGCTTCATTGCCCTGATTAGTACCGGTGCCACCAATTAGTCCACCGTACATATTTAATATGCTATTGACAACACTTACCCCACCGCCAGTGATAGCTTCGTTGCCCTGTATAGTGGCGTCTTCAATGGTGAGTTCGCTGTTCCAAAGATGTATGCCGCCGCCTTCGCCATTGCCTAAGTCATCGCTATCAAAGGCTTTGTTGCCGATAATATTACCGTCTTCTATTACAACAACACTTCCAGTTGCATCCCCGGCTATATGCAAACCACCTCCGTTGCCATCGAGGGCTTCGTTACCGGATATGGTTCCGCCAATCATAAGGAAGCTTGCATCTTGAATATTTATACCACCGCCGCTCCAATTAGCGGTATTGCCATGGATAACCCCTCCATGCATCGTAAAGGTACCGTCACCGTCTTGAACTGTTCCATGTATGCTTACGCCGCCTCCTATGGCAAGGGGGCCACTGCCTATGGTTTGGTTGTGACTAATGTTTCCATTAAACATTTCAAATTCAGCGTTTAAGGTGAGGGAGACACCACCGCCGTTTCGTTCGTTAATGCTTTGATTGTGGCTGATTTCTCCAGCATGCATTTCAAATCTGGTTCCCTCATCTCGGATAAATACTCCGCCACCGCCGTGACCTTCTACGCTTCCTGTTGCTGTGTTACCTCTGATGGTGCCGTGAGTCAGGTTGGGATAGGTTCCGCCTTGTTCCATATTAAGACGCGCACCTTCACCTACCCATATTCCTCCGCCATTAACAGCCCAGTTACCTTGTGGAATGTTATTATGGCCTATGGTACCGCCACGTAAGGTAATGATACTAGTATTACTTACTGCTCTTATGGCGCCCCCTTGGGTTATTGGTTCATCATCGCTGTTATAACGATGGTTATAAATCTGACCGCCACCCATTATAAACTGAGTATTTTCTATCATAGATACAGCAGCACCACGATTACCTCGGTTGCTTAAAATTCTACCGCCATTCATCTCAAGTCGGGTATGCTGCGACATAAACACACCACCGCCGTCGGTCATAGATGTATTACAGCAGATAGTAGTATTGTCAAAGATAAGGGTAGCGAGATTCATGCTGTTACCTCGCATAAATACGCCGCCGCCTCGATTAGCGGTATTTTCATCAATAACCCATGGGCCAATCAGATTAAGTGTACCATATGCAAGATAAATACCGCCGCCATCAGCTATAGCTGTATTTTCCGCAATTGTTACAAGTTCACTACGTTGATCGGTTTCCCAACGCCCTACTGCCCAGTAAACACCGCCACCATCTCTGTCAGCTATATTTTCATTTATATTGATAGGCGGAGTGCTAATTATAGTAGGGTCTGCCATTACAAATAAACCGCTTTCGGTAATAAAAACGCCGCCGCCATCACTATCAAAAGGCAGAACTCCAGGGTTAGGAAAAGTAGGTATGTCAAAATAGCTTGGATCCAGATGAGTAACAGTAGAGTGATTATTAACAATACTACCGCCTCGCATCGTAAATGTTGCAGGAACTGTAGGGGTTGCAGAAGCTGCATGAGACATATGCACACCGCCTCCGGTGCGTGCAATATTGCCCTCAATAACACCGCCATGCATTGTAAAGTGACCGCTACAGCACACCATTACGCCACCGCCGCCGCCGTGGTGGTTACCTATTTCATTGGAGCCAACACCAACACCCGCGGTATTTCCGGTAATAAGGCCGCCATACATATTAAATATGCCTGACATAGTCCACATCCCGGCACCATGGGCTGCTCTGTTATTGATAATGGTTCCGCCAAACATATTTAGAGTAGCATTGGTTGCAAGGTGAGCTGTAGCTATACCACCGCCACCCCCGTTGGACCCATCTGCAATGTTTCCAGTGACGATAACACCATCAAACATATTTACAACGGATTGGCCGCCTATATGCACACCACCGCCAACACTGGCACGGTTATTGGTGATAATGGTACCAGAGTGCAAGTTAACGATTCCGGTACCGGTGGTATCAAAACCACCGCGGGCTCCCGTTCCAGCGACATTGTTGGCATTACCATCTATGGTTATGGTACCGCTTCCTATGCCTCCGAGAGTTAGCTCGCCTCCGGTTCCTACATTAAAATGTCTGGTTTGGGTTGCTTCTGTGGATATCCATGGCGGCATGTTTGGGGTATTTGGAGCCCCAGGGGCCGGCATACGTATCACAATATTCGCATTATTAGCAACTTCAATTATAACCGACCTATTTATATTGATAGTCATAGATGTTGTGCCACCCAGTAGATGGGTGGTTGTTATTGTTCTACCCTGACCATATGGGCAAGGATCGGTAATAATAAAATTATAAATCCCATTCTCAATACCAGGGGTTACACTACCAGCAGCACTTGATGGATGGATAACTATATGCCCAACCGTAGTGCTGTTAATCAAGCGGCTTAACCTAAACCAGTCGGCATCTGAGAAGAAGAAGTTAATATCTAAGTTGTTTAGAGGATGAGTAAAGCCACCAGAACTTTGGGTAGCCGCAATATTTGTATTGGCAGCTGCATTGGAAGGAGGATGCGAACTACCGCCCCCGGCAGTATTACCACTAAAGACCGCGGCAGATGATACTGTCAACTGAGGATAATGCATCCCTGCCGGCAATGGATTTTCATATATAAAAGCTGCAGTGAAAATACCACCGCCATTCCACGTAGCATGATTATCGGATATGGTGCCACTATGGAAATCCATACGACTTAACGCACCTGCAATCAAATGCACACCGCCACCATCAGAAGTTGCTATATTATTTCTGATACTGCCGCCATTCATGGTTAGCAAAGCGCCATTGGCATTAAGATGAACACCTCCGCCATTTACCGCACGGCTATTATATATAGTACCTCCCTGAGCCAAGGTAAGAGATCCTGTAGCATTGCCAATAGTTATGCCGCCTCGGTTCCCATTGCGGGTTGCGGCATTACCGTCAAGGGTAAGATTGCCAGAGCCAGAACCGCCGCCTAGCGTAAGATTACCATTCGCACCTATGATAAAGTGTCGCCCGATATTTTCTGCTCCGTTGGGTGCGGCGGATGTGGTCATGGCAAACACAATATTGGCACCAGGAGCAGCTTCTATTATTACAGCTCTTTGTACATCAATTCTGTGTGGATCGGCAGCAGGTGCGCCCGTAATAGGAACGGTAGTGATTGTACTACCATCGCCAGGGTCTGAAATGATGAAATTATATGTTGTACCGTCTATACCAGACTGCGCCGAGGAGCCGGCAGGATGTATAACAATACGCTGCGGATTAGGTAGCACTGCTGTTCCAATCAAGGTATTAAGCCTTAACCAGTCACCGGGTAGGAAGTTAATATCCAAGTTGTTAAGTGGATGAGCAAACCCACCTGAACGCTGGGCAGTAACGGCTATGACTGTATTTGATACAGCGTTTGTTGGGGGAGCGAATCCTCCGTTGCCTGCAGAGTTATTTGCAAAGATTGCCGCCTCTGCAATAATTAGCTGAGGATAGTGCATCCCTACAGGCAGTGGCGAACCATAGGTAAATGTTCCGGCAAAAACACCTCCACCGTCTCCGCCAGCCTGGTTATTGCTAATCGAGCCACCATTGAAGGTGAAGTTACTGGTAGCGCCAGCAAGCAAGTGCACACCGCCACCATTGGCTGTAGCATTGTTGCCGGTAACGAAACCATTATTCATTGTAAACCTAGCACCGTTTACTGTAAGGGAAACACCGCCACCATTGGTAGTAGCAAAGTTGTTTGTGATACTGCCACCAGTGACGATAAGCTGTGCTCCGTTTGCGCTTACTGCAACACCGCCGCCATTAGCGGCGCGGCTATTGGTTATAACACTACCTTGTACCAAGTTAAGAATACCGCTTGCGTTATTTATCGCTACACCACCGCGGTTCCCAGTTAAGGTGCTGGCATTACCGTTAAGAGTGACAGTACCGGTACCTCCCCCAAGAGTGAGATCACCGCTTGCACCTACCGTGAAGTGCCGCCCTATATTGGCAGGTGTTGTTGCTGTCATTGCCAGTACAATATTGGTACCAGGTGCTGCCTCAATAATTACATCACGAAGTACTTCAATCCTATGAGGATCGGCAGCAGGTGCACCCAAAATAGGAAGAGTGGTTATTGTGTTTCCATTTCCGGGAGAAATAATAAAATTGTAAATATTACCAGCTCCCAAACCAGGTGTCACAGCTGAACCGGCTGGGTGTATTACTATACGGTCAGGAGTTGGCAAGGGCTGACTCGCCACCAGATTGTTAAGCCTAATCCAGTCTCCCCCTCGGAAGTTAATATCTAAGTTATTAAGAGGATGCCAGAAATCACCAGAGCGCTGATTGGTTATAGCAATATCTGTACCGGTGACTGCATTGGCTGGCGGTTCAAAGCCTCCGCCTCCAGCGGTATTTCCTGTGAATATTGCAGCAGATTCAATACTTAACTGCTGATAATGTGTCCCCGGTGGCAAAGGATACCCATATGTGGGCATTGAGGTAAATACTCCGCCACCGTCACCGGAAGCGTGGTTGTTGCTAATAATACCGCTTGTAAAGGTAAATTGACTAAGGTCACCAGTAGCTAAATGTACCCCGCCTCCATTAGTGGTGGCAAAGTTGCGGTCGATGATACCGCCAGCTAAAGTTACATTAGCACCATTCCCTGCAAGAAGTACACCACCGCCGTTTGCGGCACGGTTATTCCATAATACAATCCCTGTTTGCAAAATAAGCTCTGCGTTAGCATTGACGGTTACGCCGCCGCGGGATTGGGTTAGAAGATGGGCATTGCCATCCAACGTTATTGTACCCGAACCAGAACCACCGCCTAAGGTCAACACCCCACCTGCATTTACAACAAAGTGCCTGCTTAGGGTTGTAGAAGTGGAAAGCCATGGGTTTATTCCCGGTGTATTAGCACCATGAGGCACAGGCATACGTATTACAATATCAGCGCCTGCAACCGCCTGAATAGTTACTGGGCGGCTAACGATAATATTTTGATCCGTTGTGCCACCAGCGAGGTGAACAGTGGTAATTGTATGCCCATCACCAGGATCAGAAATAACTAAGTTATATGTTAGACCATCTAAACCGGGGGTTACAGAGGAACCTCTTGGATGCAAGACAATATTATCCGCGATAGTACCGGAAACTACACTGTGTAATAAGAACCAGTCGGCATCAATGCTGATAAAGTTAATATCTAAGTTGTTTAGCGGATGGGAAAATCCGCCGGAAACTTGGCTGGTAACTGCGATACTGGTAGCGTCCGCCGCATTGCCGGGCGGTGTATTGCCTCCGACACCTGCTGTGTTATTGATAAAAGCCGCTGCAGACGAAACTGTTAATTGAGGATACGCGCCAATCGGTAAGTAAACCGCGGATAAAAAGTTATTAGTAAAAATACCACCGCCGCTGTTTACGGCATGGTTGTTTTGGATAGTTCCTCCTTCAAAGGAGAAATGGCTGTCAACGCCTGTGGCCAAATGTACTCCACCACCACCTGCCGCTGCACCTGTTCCGTTAGCGGTGTTTCCGGATATATTACCTCCGGTCATCGTGAAAATAGTACCATTCGCAGTAAGTGCTACACCACCGCCGCTGGTAGTTGCAATGTTGTTAGTAATGCTGCTGCCGGACAGCATGGTAAGTTCGGCTCCTGCTACTGTGAGAGATACACCCCCACCAGTGGCAATCCGGTTATTGGCTACAACGCTGTTGTTGGCCAAGATTAGAGAACCTGTTCCGGCATTTACAGTAATGCCTCCGCGGGTTCCTGCAATTGTATCTGCAAAACCATCTATCGTGAGATTACCTGAAGTCGCTCCTCCCAATTGAAGCTCACCAGCTGCGCCTACGAAGAAATGCCGCCCAAGACTTGTGCTATTGTTTGGTGCTGTGGGTGCTGTCATAGCCAGCACGATGTTGGAACCTGGAGCCGCCTCAATGGTAACAGAGCGAATCACGTTGATTCTATGTGGATCCGCAGCCGGAGCGCCTACAATTGGTGTAGTTGTTATGCGATTAGGATTAGCTGTGTCTGTGATAACAAGGTTGTAGGTAATACCATCTGCAGCCATTCCAGGGGTTACGCCAGACGTAGCCGGATGTATAACGATACGATCTGGGTTTGGAAGTGGAGCATTACTTACTAAGGCATTAAGATAAGTCCAATCGCCGCCTCTAAAATTTATATCAAGGTTGTTAAGAGGATGGCCAAATCCGCCTGAGCGGCTGGCAGTGACTGCAATTGCTGTATTAGTAACTGCATTGACAGGAGGAGAGAACCCCCCAATATCAGAGATATTGCCAAAGAAGGAAGCACTGCTTGTAACTGTAAGGTTGGGGTAGTGCATCCCAGGTGGCAATGTGCTGCTTCCATAGGTAAACTCAGCCGCAAAAACGCCGCCACCATCAACAGAAGCACGATTGTGTTCAATTGAACCACCATTGAAGGTAAAGTGAGTATTTACGCCAACTGCTACATGTACGCCACCGCCATTACCAACTGTGGTATTGCCAGTAATAACGCCGCCTGACATTGTAAATTGGGAGCCGTTGGTCACAAGAGCCACACCGCCTCCATTGGTACCAGCAATATTATTGGATATACGCCCGCCATTCATTGTAAACACGGCAGTAGCGTTATTAAGAGAAACGCCACCACCCGTTGCAATGCGGTTATTGGAAATAACACCACCTGCTTGCAATATCAGCTGCGCGCCGGCTCCTGCTACCCCTATACCGCCTCTGTTTTGAGTCAATAGATCTGCATTGCCATCAAGAATAAGATTCCCGCTGCCAGCACCGCCGCCCAAGGTCAATATACCACCGGCATTGATTGTAAAGTGACGCTCCAGAGTTGTTCTTGTTGTAGCCCATGGAGCTTGTCCTGGTGTATTGGCTCCGTTTGGTATTGGCATACGTATAACTATATCAACACCTGAAACCGCCTCAATGGTAACCGGACGAGCCACAGCTATATTTTGTACTGTAGCACCACCGGTTAAGCCCATTGTGGCAATAGTATGACCATCACCTGGGTCAGTGATAATAAAGTGATATGTGTTACCATCCATCCCCGGTGTAACACCAGAACCTGTAGGATGTATAATAATCTGATCCGGATTGGGCTGAATAGTAGAAATAATCAAGCTGTTGAGTCGCGCCCAGTCACCTGGTATGAAGTTAATATCTAAATTATTAAGTGCATGGTCAAAATTGCCAGAGCGTTCAGCGGTTATTGCGATATTAGTATTGCCCACTGCATTAGTTGGCGGAGCAAATCCTCCATTACCCGCAGTGTTACCGCCAAAATTAGCAACACTTAAAACTGTAAGCTGAGGGAAATGTAAACCTGTGGGCAATATAGTCCCATAAGTAAAATCTGTAACAAAAATACCACCGGCATTGACATTGGCGTGGTTATTTTGAATAGAACCTGCATTGAAATAGAAACGGGTAAGGGCCCCAGTTGCTATATGCACACCGCCACCGCTACCTGTCGTAGTATTGCCACTAATAATACCGCCATACATATTAAATCTGGAGCCATTGGTAACAAGAGCTACACCGCCACCATTGGTGGTTGCTAAGTTATTTGCAATACTACCTCCATGCATATTAAATACAGCGGTGGCACCATTAAGAGAAACTCCACCACCTGTTGCGATACGGTTATTGTATACATGACCTCCAGCTTGCAGTGCAAGTTCACCACCAGCATTTACCTGAACACCACCACGAGCTTGTGCCAGTAAGCCAGCGTTGCCGTCAAGAGTAATATTGCCGGAGCCTGAACCGCCGCCAATCGTCAAAAGCCCACCATTTGCAATAGTAAAATGTCTTTCTAGTGTTGTTCGTGTGGTTTCCCATGGGGCAATTGATGGAGTGTTGGGGCTTCCCGGGACAGGCATCCGCAATGAAATATTAGCACCAGGAGCTGCTTCAATGGTAACATGGCGAGATACAGTGATATTGTGTACCGTTGCCCCTCCAGCCAGTGGAAGTGTTGTGATTACACTTCCACTGCCTGGATCAGAAATTACAAAGTTATAAGTAATGCCGTCAGCAGCCATACCCGGCGTTACACTGGCAGACGCCGGATGTATAACAATGCGCCCAGGATTCGGCTGGGTTGTGGTTAAAATCAAAGAATTAAGACGCAGCCAGTCTCCTGGCATAAAATTTATATCCAAATTATTAAGAGCGTGAGCAAAACCGCCAGAACGCTGAGCCGTTATAGCGATATTGGTATTGGCTACCGCATTAGCAGGAGGGGTAAATCCACCGTTTCCTGCAGTGTTACCATTAAAGTTTGCAGCGCCAGCAATATGCAACTGAGGGAAATGTGTTCCAGAAGGCAAGGCACCATAAGTAAAATCAGTTGTGAAAATACCTCCGCCGTTGCCGGCAGAGTGGTTATTAATAATAGAACCACCGTTAAAGTAGACACGGCTATTGGCACCGCTTGCAAGGAATACACCCCCACCGCCTTGCCCAGCACCAGCCCCGTTTGCTGTGTTACCGGAGATGATACCGCTATTTATTGTTAATTGACCACCATTAGCGTTGAGTGCGACACCACCGCCATTAGTGGCGGCTACGTTGTTAGTAATACTTGCACTACCTCCCATGGTAATGGAACGGGTACTTGCAACTTGTACACCACCGCCAGAGTTACCGGAGGAATTTCCTGTAATACTTGCGTTTCCACTCATGGTGAATGTTCCTGTTGTACCGTTTAAGAGTACACCACCACCACCATTAATACGGCTATTGCGGATTACACTACCGGAAAGCATGTTCAAATGCCCACCGGCAGCTACAGTAATCCCACCGCGTAGATGGGATGTAGATGGGATAATCACATCCCCATCAAGAATTACATGGCTTAATGTCAAAGTAGTATTATTGGCAACAGTAAAATGGCGCCCACTGGTACCTGTATAGGTTACAGTAAAGACAGTTCCAGGCGCACTATGGTTATCAACAGTACCATTCAGGTTAGTACCTTGGCTAACGATTATAACGTGACGGTTACCTGAAAGAGCCACAACGCTAAGAAACTCAACATCTTGTGGCACAACAACAACTCGATTGACACCCGCGGAGTTTGCGCCTACGGCGTAAAGCCACGCTCCATTATCAAATGGATAGGCAAGGGTACGGATTTCGAACCCGGCAGGAGCGCCGGACGCAAAAGGTACAATACCTACGGATCTATCTAATCGACTTAGGATATCGTGGTTTACTGTGATTATTGTGTTTGTTCTTTGTGTGGCCTCCGCTCGCACAATTTCACCGTAAGCGTTATGTTCATAAAACGCTTCTATTTCTTCCACTTCATAATCGATGTAATAAGTCCAATTTAAAGGCAAAATAATAGCGATGTCTTCAATGTCAAAAGCCCTAGGAAGAGAGATGTGGATATAATCCCCATCAAGGATAACACTGTGTTCTACATTTGGATAAACTGAAACATTTCCTCGATTATCTAAATTGATGTTGATATCGGTAAGATCATCAATGTTGGGAATACCTGCCCATGTACCTCCATGGTTCCACATAAACCTAATGATGATAGTCTCATCTTCCGCATAGAAATTCTCGTAGATGTTGGTGTCAAGATGCTGAGGCTCATGGGTATATCCATATTCGTAATAGCTATAATCTTCATCATAATTATACTCATCATGATAATAACTGTGGGCATAATCATAGCTATCCTGATCATTATCATAACCATCATAGCTATAATCATAATCTTGATTGGTATGCTCATGTTCACCAACTTCGTAGTCGTCTAATAATTCATGGGCATTAATAGCACTGTAGCCATCATAATAATAATGCTCACCATAATAACCATCGTGAGAATGTTCATCGTGATTATAATCATAGTCATATGCGTCCTGATAATAGCCGCGTGAATAGCCATAATCGTATTCATCGTGTTCATATCCGTGGGAATAATCATAGTCACTTTCTTCAAAGGAATAATCAGGGGCATAAGCATGACCCTGTTCTTCATCATCTTCACCATATAAAGAGTAAGGAGCCTCTCCTATGAAATCTTGATTTCTGTTGTCATATGTATTGTTGTCAGCAACCCATATTGCATAAAACGTAGTTTCCTCTATAAGCTGCTGCCGGAAATCAAAGGGGGCGCCATCTGGTTCCTGTGACCAGTGAGAAAATCTATAGCCTGTTGTTTGAGGTGTATCTGGTAAAATATCTTGGATACTCTGTCCTCTTGTTATGGTTATTGAAGTGAGTAGATTTTCGTCGTAGTATTCGTCTTCAGTGTTACCTGAAATGGCAAATACTGCAGCGGCAGTAACAATAAGGGCAAAGATAAAAGCAGCTAGGAACTTTGTACGCTTTTGCACCGCCTTCCCAAACTTATTCCGTCTTTCCTTGTTTTTGTAATACATAAAACCACTCCTTTATCTGCGCAAGTGTAACTTAGTCATAGAATAATGTAACTTGGATAGGATTCTATCACACAATTAACTGGTTTGGAATACTATAATGCGTTTTTCATTACATGAAAATGATTATTGCGTTAATTTCTTATAACAACAACAAAAAATCCTCAGAAAATCAGGCTTCTGAGGATTTTTATTATGTTATTTTTATGGAATCACTACAACACTCTTCTCGCGGTTACAAAAGTCCGGGTGTAATATGCGCTGTGGAGATTGCTAATAATAACGCCGCCGCTACGCGAAGAAGATGAATGGATAAATTGCCCGCCGCCTATATACATACCTACATGAGAAACAGTACGCCCACCCGCTGTGGCAAAGAATAACAAGTCACCAGGCATAACGTCACTGCGGGCAACATGCGCTCCGCTTGAAGCCATATCCCTAGACCGTCTAGGAAGATTCACCCCAAAGGGGCTAAGTACATAAATCACAAAACCGGAGCAGTCAAAACCGCTGGGCCCAGTACCACCCCAACGATAAGGCGTGCCAAGGTAGTTTATCGCCCTTGCAATTATTTCATCAATGACTGTATTATCAGAAGAGGTTGAAAAACGTGCCGGGGGTACTGCTATAACACTTGGGACATCCATATGATGTCGTTCTATAAAGGCTAGTTCCCCTTCGTACATTATTCCGTACCAGTTACCGTAATATGAAACTACTGTAAAAATCTCTGACTCAGTGGCCATACTAATAGGTGTGCCATAGTAGGTATCTGGAAGATCGTATATCCACACGGCTGGGGCTGTAACGGTACCTGCGGTTTGATAAAAACTTACCCATTCTCGAGCAACATACGCATAGCCTATTTCTGGCACATATGCTCTAAGGAAGTCACCCGATACTTCCACAACTCTTAGGGTTATACCACGGGATACGGTTGTAATTCTATTATTTTCATTAACCTCTGGGCTAGATCGTACATTTACCGTAGAACCGGTAACTGTTACATAAGTATTGGCCAATGCCATCTGTCCCATGAAAATAAACATTCCACATGCGATAACTCCTGCGAATAGATAACGTAATCCTTTTTTCCTTAATAAATCTTTTGCAAACTGTTTAATCATATGTAGCTCCATTCAATTATTAATAATCTATTAACAAACTATTAAGATGATTATATATTGGTGAGTGATTTTGTCAAGAATTTTTATATTTATTTTATTTTTGTTATTCCAGGGCGGTAATTTGTCGTATAATGATAGACATTGACTTTGGAGCATATTTTTCGCCTGCAAGTATTAGACTAATATAAATATAAAGGAAGTGACTGATTTGCAATTTTTATTTTTATTACTTACCGGCCTTGCCCTTGGGGCTGCCAATATTGTACCCGGCATCAGCGGGGCTACCTTGGCAGTTATTTTTCGGGTATATGACAGACTTATAGAGTCTATTAACACTCTTTTTACCGAGACAAAGAAAGCGCTGCTGTTTTTGGTGCCTGTAGGCATTGGTATGGTTATTGGAATTTTGGTTATTGGGACTGTGTTGGATGGTTTTTTTGAGCGGTTTTCTTTTCAGACAAGTGCGCTTATAGCAGGGCTTGTGGCTGGGGGGATTCCATTTATTCATAACCAGGCTATTTCCAAGGATGGGAAGAAGCCCTTTTATTACATTGTTGCTGTTATTGCTGCCGCTGCAATTATTGTCCTGGCGGTGGTGGTGCCTACTCCTAATGTTGAGGCAGCTGGGGATTTTAGCTGGGGATTTGCTATTTTGCTTTTTGTTGGCGGGATGGCAGCGGCAGCGGCTCTTATTGTGCCTGGTGTTAGCGGAGCAATGGTATTGATGCTGTTTGGGTTATTGTCAACGGTGATGCATACGATAGCACTTATAACGGATTATCTGCGTACACCTTTTGATTTTGTATTATTGATGCCTATATTGGAAATAGGGATTCCTTTGGGGCTTGGGATAGTTGCCGGGATACTACTTGCTTCTAAGCTGATTTCCATTTTACTAAAAAAACATTTTACTATTACCTATTTTGCAATTCTGGGGATGGTAATTGGTACTATTTTTGCCGTATTTGCCAACCCTGATACCTATTATAGTGTGGATAGAATGACCGCAGGGCTTGTGGTATTTGGTGTTATTGCCTTTTTTGCAGGAATGATAATTGCGTTAATGTTCGGAAAACGTCCAGCCCAGTAATTACATGGCATATATGTAAATGTTAATCGCATAATAAAAGCATACCAGCTGGTATGCTTTTTTATTGAGGAGGATGTAATATGAATATGAGAAAGCTTTCATTTTTTATTGCAGCTGCAATAATTTTATTATTTACAGCATGTAGTAACACAACCACAAGATATACAGAAAGAAGAACCACTACACCTCAGCGGTCTGTGATACAGCGCAGATCCACCTATCAAAATACTCCTAGGGAAAATCTTAGACCATCGACAGTTCTGGCTCCTACCCCATCTCCGGCTATAGAAATACGGGAATATGTGGCAGCTACACCACAACCGACGGCAATACCACAAACAACGACTATACCGCAGGCGATTACATCGCAAGTGATAACATCGCAAGCGATTACATCACAAGAGATTACATCGCAAGCGGCTACGCCGCAGTCGGCGCATACGCCACGCCCAACACCGTTTCCTTCATCTACAACTATTAGCCAAGCGCCTATAAAAGAAGTAGCGGCGACGATGACATCGAAGCAGGAACTTGCAACCCATAGCACAAACTTTAATGCCGATGACGAAAACCGCAAAACAAATATCACCCGTGCCAGTAATACCATCAACGGCCATGTTGTTCAGCCTGGAGAAACCTTTTCTTATAACGAAACTGTAGGCCCTACAATTGAAAGGCGGGGATATAAAGAGAGCGTAGTATTTGTTGATGGTGAAAAAGAAAAGGGCTTTGGGGGTGGGGTTTGCCAAGTATCTACTACTCTATCCATAGCGGCAGATAACGCCGGAATGACAATAACCGAAAGACACGATCATTCTCGACCTGTAACTTATGCAAATGAAGGGGAAGAAGCCGCCACATCCTATGGTGGTATTGATTTTAAATTTAAAAATGAAAAGTCTTTCCCAATTGTGATTCAGTCTTCGGTGCAGGATGGGACTATAACTGTATCAATCCGCGAAGCATGATACCACGCAAAACCACCTACTAAATAAGCAGGTGGTTTTTAATGTTATGATGAAAGACCGTGTTTATGATTGTTGTACCACCAGTCGATTTCATCATCGTCTTCCGTTTTTAGTACTCGGAAGATTTCTCGGGCGAAATCTAGAGATGCGGTTTCATTGGCGGTTATGAATCCGCCATCGTTTACGCATTGCGCTACTGAGAAATTGTCGTGGCCTTTATAGCCTGGCTCATCTTTAAGTTCTTCTTCAAAGTAATCTGATGTATCTCCTGTGTGTTTTATTTCATTTAAGAAGCCGTGTTTTGCCAGGAAAATAGTTGCGCCACATATTGCGGCTATTGGAACGTTGGCCTTACGGGCTTTTTTTATGAAGTCCGCGATTTCGTTGTATGGGTTTTCTCCCCATGAGAAACTTCCTGTTAGGATTATCATTGCTGTGTTACTAAAGTCCTGATAATCCGATATAGAATGGTCTATTTCGGCTCGCATTCCGCCTATGGATATCTTGGGCTTATTGTCTATGGCTATTGTTTTTACTGTGTATTCATCAGCCATATTTATGCCTACAATTGCATGGCAGGCTTCCCAGTCTGCCCAGTAATCCGTTAGCAGTAGCAGTACTTCTTTTGTTTTCATCAATTTTCCTCCTTAGTGTTACTTTCTTGGTTTTCTCATTATCATCGTGACATTTTGCCTACAAAACATCTTTCAAAAACATGCCTGTAAAGGAGCCTTCGCATCTTGCTACTTCTTCAGGGGTGCCGCTTGCTACTATCGTACCGCCGCCTCTCCCCCCCTCTGGACCTAGGTCAATTATATGGTCGGCAGTTTTTATCATATCCAGATTGTGCTCAATTACTACTACTGTGTTGCCCCAGTCGGTAAGCTTTTGAAGAATCTCTATTAGCCTGTGGACATCGGCGGCGTGTAGTCCTGTGGTTGGCTCATCCAGTACGTATAGGGTTTTGCCAGTAGCGCGGCGGCTTAGTTCTGTTGCCAATTTTACCCGCTGGGCTTCGCCCCCGGATAGGGTGGTAGAGGACTGGCCTAGCTTTACATAGGTCAAGCCTACATCGTACAAGGTTTGGAGCTTGTCCCGCAGGCGGGGAAGACTTTCGAAGAATGTCAAGGCATCCTCTACAGTCATATCCAGCACATCTGATATGGATTTTCCTTTGTATTTTACTTCTAGGGTCTCACGGTTATAACGCTTGCCGTGGCAGACTTCGCAGGGTACATATACATCTGGCAAGAAGTGCATCTCTATTTTTATTATTCCGTCACCGGAGCAAGCCTCGCATCTGCCTCCTTTTATATTGAAGCTGAAGCGGCCTTTTTGGTAGCCTCGCACTTTTGCCTCCGGCACTTGAGCAAATACATCGCGCACCAGGTCAAATAAGCCTGTGTAGGTGGCTGGGTTAGAACGGGGTGTGCGGCCTATGGGGCTTTGGTCAATGTTGATTATTTTGTCCAGATGCTCTAGGCCCGTAATATCGTTGTGTCGGCCCGGTTTGGTTTTGGCACGGTTTAAGTCTCTTGCTAGACGTTTATATAGTATTTCGTTTACTAGAGAGCTTTTTCCTGAGCCGCTTACACCAGTTACGCATGTGAATATCCCTAGTGGGATTTCAGCGTCAATATTTTGCAGGTTGTTTTCCGAAGCTCCGGTTACGCATAAACGACGATCTCCTGCCGCACGGCGTGTGGATGGGGTTTCTATTTTCAGCTTTCCGCTAAGATACTGGCCGGTTATTGAGCGCTTGCAAGAAAGGAGGCCTTTTATCTTCCCTGCATAAACCACTTCACCTCCATGTACGCCAGCACCCGGACCAATGTCAACGATATAGTCTGAAGCTTCCATTGTATCTGTGTCGTGCTCTACTACAATTAGGGTGTTGCCGATATCTGTAAGATGGCGGAGGGTTTTTAGTAAGCGGCCATTGTCTCGCTGGTGCAGGCCGATGCTAGGCTCGTCTAAGATGTAGACCACCCCAACCAGTCCGGATCCTATTTGGGTAGCGAGGCGAATCCGTTGGGCTTCACCACCGGAAAGAGAGCCGGCAGCACGGCCAAGAGTAAGATAATCCAGACCGACATCCATAAGAAAACCTGTGCGGGCGTGGATTTCTTTTAAAATAGGCCCGGCTATTATTAACTGAGTTGCTGTAAGGGTAAGAGATATAAAGAACTCCTGCACATCCCCAATAGTCATATCCGTAACCTGTGAGATATTCAAATCTCCGACAGTGATTGCAAGTACTTCTGGCTTAAGCCGCCGCCCTGTACAGGCAGGGCAGCTGATACTGGTCATAAAAGCCTCGTATTCTTGTTTCATGTAATTAGACGAAGTCTCCTTATACCGCCTCCACTGGCTGTTAATAATACCTTCGTGGGTATATGAGTATGACCTCTGGGTTCCATCTTGACTTTGGTATGTGATGTTTAGCTTCTTATCTGTGCCGTTCATGATTATGTCTTGGATGGAAGAAGGCAAATCTTCGTAAGGAGTTGCTAAGTCAAAATTATATGTCTCACTTAATGCCCGCATTATCCCACGTGCGCCACTGTTCTCGTCTTTGATAGCGTTCCAGCCCGGCGCTGCAATAGCACCTTGTGCTATTGAGAGCGCCGGATTAGGAACGATAAGTTCTGGGTCGAAAATCAGCTTCACCCCAAGGCCGGCGCAATCACCACAGGCTCCGGCTGGATTATTAAAAGAGAACATCCTAGGCTCTATTTCCGAAAGACTTACCCCGCAGTCTGTGCAGGCGAAATTTTGGCTGAAGGTAATATCCTGGGCAGCATCAGAGTCTTTTTCCTGGACATTCATAATCAGCAAGCCCCCAGTAAGAACCATAGCCGCTTCAATGGATTCTGATAGGCGTTTTTGTATTCCTTCTCGTATGACAATCCTGTCGATTACTATATCTATCGTGTGCTTCTTATTTTTTTCTAATTGTATGGTTTCGCCAAGGTCGTAAATAATCCCGTCTATACGGGCGCGTACATATCCGGAACGACGGGCGTCTTCCAGCAGCTTTGTATGCTCGCCCTTGCGGGCACGAACTACAGGTGCTAGAACTTGAAGTCGAGTATTTTCCGCAAAAGTTAAAATCCTATCTACGATTTGGTCAACGGTTTGCCGCTCCACGACTTTGCCGCAGATATGACAATGAGGGATGCCTACACGAGCAAATAGCAGGCGCAGGTAGTCATATATCTCTGTGACAGTACCTACGGTGGAGCGGGGATTTTGGCTGGTGGTTTTTTGGTCGATAGAAATGGCGGGGCTAAGGCCTTCGATGAAATCAACGTCAGGCTTTTCCATCTGCCCAAGGAACTGGCGGGCGTATGCGGAAAGCGATTCTACATATCTACGTTGGCCTTCGGCGTATATGGTGTCAAAGGCTAGAGAAGTCTTGCCTGAGCCACTAAGGCCAGTAAATACTACCATTTGGTTCCGTGGGATGGTTAAGTCTACATTTTTAAGATTATTGCCTCTGGCACCTTTGATTATTATTTCATCTTTGCTTTTATTGGTATTTTGACTCATGCAATTGATTTCCCCTTTGTATGTTCTTCGAACATATTTTACCCTAGGTGAAAATCTTATGTAACGGAACATTCGTTCTGTGGTATGTATATCTTTTTACTACTCGCATTAAAAAAGGCGGCTTCAAGATTTTCTCAAAGTCACCTTTATATATTTCAACTTCATCTCAATATTTCTTGATAATTGATAATACTTACAGACATTCAATATAGGAGAGTTTCATCCATGCATCCAAAGGGTTCTGGCATTGTCAATTATGACCCCTACAATTAATACCCGCCAAAGATTCACTCCTGCCCTCGCCCAATTATCCAGCTCGAATAACCAACCGCCATTACTCATTAAAATCGAAATGGAAAACGGCAAACAGATAATTGCTACGTATCGAGCATAATATATAGGCGAATAAGGAAGTAAATCTAGACCCATGGTCTTTGGGCATTTATCAAAAAGATGTGGCAATATTCCACGCCGACCTAAAGATATCAATCCAAAAACATAAAGTAAAAGCGTTGCGAGGATAGATACAAGCCATCTAACTCTAAATACTACCTCATCAGATAAAAAACCAGATATAGAGTAATACAAAAAGGCAAGTATCACAGGAAAAGTTAAGATATATAGCACAAACATAAATATGTCTAAAGTATTATATTTCTTAGTTTGCGTCATTGTACCTGCTCCTCTTCATACGTTTTAATCCGTCGATCATCTTTCTTAAACTGACTAACAAATTTATCCACCGCAATCAAGAGAATAAGTCCATACCCTACTGTAGTGAAATAGTTCCGTATCCCTTCCGACACCTCCAGATGTGGATTTATCATAAGCATATGGGATGAAACCAGGGCAAAAATGTAAAACAGGTACAAAGAAGACTTTACAGATACAAGGTTATATTTCTCCAAAATAAAATAGTCAAAGTAAAAGGCAAGGATTCTATTCTTAAAAGGCTTTTTCTTACGCCTAGGGAAAAGATATAGCCTTACTTTATCTTCGATTATCACAGATATAATGGTCGCCCCATTTAATATATAGGCAAAAAGCATATCCCCTTCGGCAAAATGCCATATAACCCAGTATGTTATCACCCCAAATGCAGCCGCACCCACTAATGTCCATAGTCCCATAAGGAAATATGACCAGGCTTTTTTTATTGTCATTGTGCTCTCCTTTAATCTATTGCATACTTTTGCTTAGCTTGTTGATGTAGCGAATTAATTCGCTATATATGCACAGCATAAGACGTGATATATTTTTGTCAATACTTTTTACAATGCATTTAAAAACACCCACATAAGCTGTTTTTAACTTATGTAGGTGCTGTATTGGTTTAAAGACTTAACTACAGCCTCTTCTTAGGCACAATTACTGGGGCATCTACTGTCCCAATAACCCGTTCACCTTCAGGAATAATAACATCCTTAATCATAAACTTCACTTTATATCACCCTTCTCCTGTTCTTCCTCATATGCCTTAATCCTACTATCATCTTTCTTAAACTGACTAACAAATTTATCCATCGCAATCAAGAGAATAAGCCTATATCCTACTATAGTGAAATAATTCCATATCCCTTCCGACACCTCCAGATGCGGATTTATCATAAGCATATGGGATGAAACCAGGGCAAAAATGTAAAACAGGTACAGAGAAGACTTTACAGATACAAGGTTATATTTCTCCAAAATAAAATAGTCAAAAAGTGAAAATCTTATGTAACGGAACATTCGCTCTGTGGTATGTATATCTTTTTACTACTCGCATTAAAAAAGGCGGCTTCAAGATTTACCAAAGCCACCTTCAAAAATATGCAACACATCGAAACAACATAGTGCTAATTTATCTATTTTCTTACTCTCTTATGCTTCTATTCAATCCACGCATCGAAAATAACAACACTTGATTCCCATCGCGAATGAATATGTTGTTCAATCATTAATTGTACAACGCCTTCTACATTAAGAGTAAATGAGCGCGGCATATCATTTACTCCAACTATAATTCTATATATTTCACGTCCATCGCCAAAGAATATGAATGTACTTTGTTCTCGACGCGTGCCATCCAATCGACCAATATATGCATTTAAAATCCTGTACTGATTGTTAAGATTATGCCGTGTCCATGCACTAGCACCGCCTCTAAATTCGAGCGCGTTTTCAACTCTATTACCTGCAACTAATACATTCACATTTGGTTCACGCACGTGGTTAGATTCAAAAGGAGGGACTTCTTCCCAAAAAATAGCCCTATTGCCTATAGCGGGCACATTATTGCCACTAGTGTTCGCACTTATTCTTATTCTCAGCTCTGCATTTTCTGCCTCAAGAGCAGCAATATGATCTTCATATTCACGAATCTGCTCAGTATTTTGCTCAACTAATAGACGAATTTCTTCCTTTAGTGCATCGTTTTCACTAATTAAACCATCAATCTGGTTTTGAAACTCAGCTATTTGTTCAAGCTCTTGTTCTGCAATTAATAGTTGCTCTTGCAATCTAGTCAAATCGGCTTGATGCTCTGTAATTTCTTGCGATATTACTTCTACAGACTGCATTGTCGGGTCAACTGACCCGAGAATAATGGATATCTCATTCACAACACTGGCTGCACCTTGATTTATGCCCTCATCAAAGCCACGACTGTTTCCGGCACTATACGAAAAATAACCAGCAATACCAGTGATTAAAGCAGCGGTAATTGTTGCTCCAGCTATTATCAAGTGCTTAATGTATTTTTTCATCATATACCCTCCCTTTTCTAGCTATTAGCATCGTATAATCACCCCTCGTTGTTATGACAATTCTATACCATTAACATTGATAAATCAACAATATAATGCTTTACAGTACATAAATCAACACAGACTATATTTTTTTAAATTAAACACAATTTCAAATAATACTATAATAAAAAGCACCTGAGTAAGCCATTTTTGACTTATGCAGGCGCTTTTTTTAGAAACTAGTATTATTACGACAGTGACCAATCAACTAAACTAATTCCGTCCATATTAATAAAATCGTCAGTATTATTTGTTACAAGGGTATACCCATTCAATATACAGAAGGCTCCAATAAGTATATCTATCTCTCCTACGGTAAAACCTTTTCGATATAAGGTTTCGTAAACCAGAGCAGCATATTTCCAAGCATGCACATTCATTTTGGCAACTTCACATTCTTGCAAAAGAATTTGATAATTAGCCTCTTTCCTTGGCGCTGATGCGATGCGAAATCCACGACTTATTTCATAATCTACAACTTGGGGGATGATTATATCGTGGTTTTGCGTGATAACTTTCCTTAAATTAGTTCGCACATTAGAGTCATTTCGCAGATAGCGTATGACAATGTTTGTATCCAACACATAAATCATAGCACCCTCCTAATCCTTTAAGTCAAGAGGAGGATTCATACTTTTGGAACGCTGAAAATAGATATCTGGCAGTTCTTCGTTCATTGACAGTTCAATGGCAGATTCTAATTGATTTAGCCACTGGATGCGGGAATCATTGGATCTAGTTTTATAACTATCTTCTGACTTATTTTCAGGAAAATCCAATATTGTGACAATTGCCTGACTACCTTTGGGTATTGTAATTGGTTTTAGCGGAACAAACTTCCCATCATCATAGTATGCTTTTACTGCTTGCATAAAATTCGACCCCTTCCTTTGCTACATGGATACTATATCATTCTCACATTGATGTTGCAAAAGAGATAAAAAGCCGACTCCATTGTGGAATCGGCATTAGAATACCCTCTACAATCGTACTTTAGGCACAATTACCGGGGCATCCACTGTCCCAATAACCCGTTCGCCTTCAGGAATAATAACATCCTTATCAATAATTGCGTGTTCTACAACACAGCCTCTACCAATTTCACTGCCTTCCATAATGATTGCATTACTGATATGAGAGCCTTCCCCAGCGAATACCTTGCGGAATATTATGCTTCTGTTGGCATAACCGTTTAGTATAGCGCCACTACCTGCTAGACAGTTGATAACTGTGGCTCCGGCGTTGTATTTTGCAGGGGGTTCATCTTTGGGCTTGGTTTTGATATATGGAAAAGTAGTCATAAACAGATTGCGTATATCTCGGTGCAGAAAGTCCATATTGCAATCGAAGTAGCTATGAATACTGTTTAGGTTGCGCCAATAGCCGTCAAAACGGTAGCCGTAGATTTTAAGGCGCTTACGATATCTGGCGAATAGGTCACGCACCAGCTCGTATCGGCCTTCAGGCACTATGGTTTGTATTAGATCTATAAGAAGCTGGCGTTTCATTATATATACCCCAATACTAGCTAGGTCAGATTGAGGCTCGAGGGGCTTTTCTTCTAGGTCTTGCATACGCTCGTGCTCATCTAATTCCATTACGCCATACATACGGATATCATCATCGTCGGGTACGCGGCGGTACGCAATAGTGATGTCAGCACCTTTACGTAGGTGGTATGCCAGCATTTCGTTATAATCCATTTTGTATACGCAATCTCCAGAAGAAATTACAACGTATTCTTCTTGGCTGCGCTTTAAGAAGGTCAAGTTCTGGTGAATAGAGTCTGCTGTTCCTCTAAACCATGCGGAGTTATCGCTTGAGAGGAAGGGTGAGAGGATGAACAATCCACCTTGCTTACTACCTAAGTCCCACCATTTTGGAGAGGATAAATGGTCGTGTAGGGAGCGGGAATTATACTGGGTTATTACCGCTACCTTTTTTATACCTGAATTGGTCATATTACTAAGAGGAAAGTCAATGGCTCTATAGCAGCTACCTACAGGAATGGCTGAAGTGGCTCTGATGGTAGTTAGCTCTTGGAGGCGTTCGTTTTTGCCTCCGGCTAGAATTATACCTACGGCTTTCATTCTTCCACTCCTTCCATATGGGGGTCGCGCAGTATGCTTTGGCCGCTTTCCAGCCTGCCGTCTGGGTAGTCGTAAGGTACAGTTGGGCCATATACTACGCAGTTTTTGCCTATGCTTACTTTGTCGGGTATTTCTGTATGTTCCCCTAGTACTGTAATACCTGTATTGTAAAGCTTGGGCTTTTCGGCGTTTATGGTGTTTTCTCCTTCGCCTATTACAACATCTTCACCTATAGAGCAATCAGCATCGGCTATTACCCTGGTTAGGCGAGTGTTTCGTCCGACATAGCAGTTTTCCATTAGAATAGAATCCCGCACCACCGCCCCGGCTTCAACTATTACCATAGGACCCAAGACTGAGTTATAAACCTCGCCGTACACCTCGCAACCCTCTGATAAAAGGGTAGCCTGGACTTTAGCATCGGGGCCGGTGTACATTGGGGGTTGATGATCTGCGTCTGTGTAGATTTTGTCGAAGTCTTCGTAAAGATTAAACTCCGGTACGGTTTTTACTAAGTCCATGTTTGCTGACCAATAGGATTCTATTGTGCCTACGTCCATCCAATATTCTCCAAATGGATAGGCGCACATCTTGGCGCCATCGCTTAAAAGCATCGGAAGCACATGCATACCAAAATCTGAGTTATTGTGAATATGACTATCTCGCTCAAGTGCATCCCGCAAAACAGGCCAGTTGAATATATATATTCCCATATTGGCTAGGTTGCTTTTGGGGTTTTGAGGTTTTTCTTCAAACTCAAAGATACGACTGTCATCGTGTACGTTCATTAGACCAAAGCGGCTTGCCTCTTCCCATGGCACTTCCAGAGCCGCTATGGTTACATCAGATTTTTTTTCCTTGTGGAAATCCAGCATTTTTGCATAGTTCATCTTATAGATATGATCACCAGAAAGTATTAACACATAGTCTGGGTTATAGCTTTCGATGAATTCTACATTTTGATAGATGGCATTGGCTGTACCTGTGTACCAATCCCCTTGGTCAGATTTTAGATGTGGTGCTAGAATGGTTACACCGCCTAGCCGCCTATCTAAATCCCAGGGGATGCCGATACCTATGTGCTGATTTAGCTGTAGTGGTTGATACTGGGTTAAAACCCCAACTGTATCCACACCAGAGTTGATGCAGTTGGACATGGGAAAATCGATTACTCTGTATTTGCCGCCAAAAGATACCGCCGGTTTGGCTTTAGTTGCGGTAAGCACACCAAGGCGGCTACCCTGCCCGCCGGCAAGGAGCATTGCGATCATTTCTTTCTTTCGCATAAAACCACCCACCTCTGACTAAATTAATTAATTTAGGACTATCATACCATAAGAAGGTAACTTTTCACACATGTGTATGTATATTTCGCAGAAATATTTGCGGAAGAAGTTGGAATATCATATATTTATATGTAGGAATATATAAAAAAATCTTGCCTTCTTATGGGATTGCAATCACAAAATAAGAAAGGTAAGAAACTTAAAAGGAGGCGAATTATGAGGAAACATGTTCATTTAGGAGATGTTAAGTGTATTTATTTTATCGGAATTGGCGGCATTAGCATGAGTGGCCTTGCCGAAATATTGGCAAAGGATGGATTTGAAGTAAGAGGCTCTGATTGGAAAACCTCTGTTGCTACTGACCGCTTAACATCTGTAGGCATAGATGTAAGAATCGGTTGTGATGAAAAAAATATTACACCAGATATTGATTTGGTGGTTTACACTGCTGCCATAAAGCCTGAAAATCTGGAACGGGTAGCTGCAGCAAGATTAGGGATACGCACCATCGTGCGGGCAGAACTTTTGGGGTTAATGCTAAAAGATTATGAATACGCCGTATGTATCGCAGGCTCTCATGGTAAAACAAGTACAACCGCTTTGGTAACCGCAATAACTCAAACTGCCGGCTTAGACCCTACAGTTAATATAGGAGGGTATATCAATGGCAGCATTAATTATTATGTAGGAAACTCTCCATATTTTATTTTAGAGGCCTGCGAGTACAGCAACAGTTTCCATCATTTCCACCCACAAATTGGAGCAATACTAAATATGGATCCGGACCATATGGACTTCTATGGTTCAATGGATGCCATAATAGAAGCTTTTGCAAAGTTTGCCAGAAATATCCGACCTAGTGGGGTACTGATTATTAACGAAGATATACAAGGCTTTGATAAAATTACTGCCGACCTTAAATGCAGAGTAGTAACCTTTAACACCTCCCGATTATCTAAGCAGTATTGGGTAGGAAACATACATCCACCAGCCTTTAATGTAATGAAAGGCTCGGATTTGCAAGCCAGAGTGAGCCTGCCACTTCCAGGGAAATACAATATGCATAATGCCTTGGCTGCTTTTGCTATAGCTCAGGAACTTAAGATACGAGCTGATGTTATAGCTACAGCACTGTCACAAATCGTGGGTGTAAAACGCCGCTATGAGTATAAAGGTGAATTTGGCGGCGCGATAATAATAGATGATTACGCCCACCATCCCACAGAAATAAAGGCCTGCCTGGCCGCCGCAAGGGACGCATATCCAAACCGCCGGATTATATGCCTGTTCCAACCCCATACCTATACACGCACGAGAGATCTCTTTGATGAGTTTACTCAGGCTTTTATTGATGCGGATGAAACCATGTTTGTACCTATTTATGCGGCTCGTGAGCCCTTTGACCCTAGTATTTCATCTGCAATGCTAGCCGATAAAGTTGGAGGAGAAAGCTACGATAGCTTAGAAGATGCAGAAGCAAAATTACGTGGAAAACTTATGTCCCAGGACCTGTTGATTACTATGGGGGCTGGAGATGTGAATTTTGTTGGGGAATGGTTACTAAAAAGATAGTTATCCACGTTTTCCACAGGATAACGTGGATATTTCCCAACGGTTTTTCCACCAAAATCGAAAAAAAAAAAGCCCGCAATTGCTGGATTTCCCAATTTCGACATGGGGAAAACCTAGTAATTACGGGCTTTTCTATATTGTGGATAAAGTTATTACGGGAAATTGTGTATAAGTTTTACTTGACAAACCAACAAAATTCGGCATGAGAGGCGAATATGCTAGTCAAGTGGAAATTATAGGTTTTCCACAGATTTAAGCTGGATAAATGGGGAGACTGTGGAAAACCCAATGAAAAAGCCGCCTAGCTATGAGTGCTAGGCGGCTGATGAATTATCTTGACCCGTAGGGGAATCGAACCCCTGTTTCAGCCGTGAAAGGGCCGTGTCTTAACCGCTTGACCAACGGGCCATTAGTAATCCTACCTGAACGATGTTCATGTTGATTATCTAAATCTTGTGACGCGACGGTGATTATATAATGGGTTTTGAATTATGTCAAGGGCAGGTTTTACATGTTATTTTTTGCCACTAATTTTTCTATTGCTGCCCTAGCCAGGACGTCGCAGCGTTCGTTTTCTGGGTTACCTGCGTGGCCCTTTACCCAGTGGAAGTTTACTTGATGTTTTGATAATAAGTTTAACAACCTTTCCCAGAGATCTGGGTTAAGTGCCGGGTCTTTTTTATTACGCATCCAGTTATTCTGTTTCCAGCGGATTGCCCAGCCTTTTTGTATGGCTTCCACTAGGTATTTAGAGTCTGAATAAATATCTACTTTACAGGATTGATTTAGAGCTTCCAGGCCTATTATCGCTGCCAGCATTTCCATGCGGTTGTTAGTGGTTTGAGGGTCGGCTCCCGATAGTTCTTTTCTGTGATTGTTATGTAGCAGCACTACGCCGTAGCCGCCGGGGCCTGGGTTTCCACTGCAGGCTCCATCTGTATACATGATTATATGCTTCATAATTAAGTCTCCCTTTGTCCCGATGATTTGGATAAAAGCGATCCTAGTAGCAAGTCTTCTTGAGTGGTGATTTTTATGTTGCTTGGGTGGCCATTTACCATGTGAACCGGAGTACCCAGGCGCTCTACCAAAGTGCTGTCGTCGGTTACATAGGGAAGAACGCCATCGCTTTCTCCTTGGGCATAGGCTTCCATTATTAGGGGATACTCAAAGCCTTGGGGGGTTTGGATGCGCCAGATTAGTTCCCGATTTGGGGTAGCTGTTACTCTGCCTGCTTTATCTACTTCCTTAATCGTGTCGGTTAGAGGTATGCCAGCTATCGCAGCTTTGTGGGTTTTAGCCTTTTTGGTTACGGCTTTTATTACCTCAGGGGTTACAAAAGGGCGTACTCCGTCATGGATTAGTACAATTTCCGTCGTGGCAGGTAGCTGCTTTAGCGCTTTTAATACGCTTGTGGCTCGGTTTTCGCCTCCGGCTACTACTGTGCAGCCTGGGGCGATTTCTTGGGTATATTGTACGTAGTCTTCTGGGGCGGCAATTATTATTTCATTTACATAAGTCTGCTTAAATGCGGATATGGTGTGGGCTAATATGGGCTTTGTGCCTAGCATCTGAAATTGCTTTGGGATATCGCCACCTAGGCGTAAGCCGCTTCCACTGGCGGCTATTATCACTGCAACTGACATATTCTCACTACCTTTTCTGGGTAAACTTGTGCCGGGCTTGAGGCTGTTAGTATATCCACCCAAATAAAAAACATCTGGCCCGGTTCTATTTCTTCTGGAGTTAAGAACCCTTGGGTTGGGTCATATATTGTTGTGTCATGGGTTAGGGTAATGCGGAAGCGGCCGTCTGCTGATAGAAACACGCAATAATCGGGAGTATAGTGGATGTTGTCGCTTACTGTGGTTGTGAAAACTGCAGCTTCTTCATGGTTTGGGTATAGCCAGATGGTTACGGCCTGGGGTATTTCTTCAGGTACATAGAAATAGGCTATTCGAACTTCTGCTCCTAGCTCTATCTTCTCGGCGTGTACTGGCAAACCTGTTAGCAAGTCATAAATTGGGGCGTCGCCTAACTGGATTGTACCCTCGTTTAAACCCATCGGGGTTAGAGCGTCTCCAGATATATATAGGAAATCATTGGTGAAGTCTAAGATTATTCCAATGGTTTCATCTATTTCCAAAGTAACATTAGTGGCTTTTACTGTCAAACATGGGAATATTATCAGAATGAAAGTTACCAGCATCCATTTTCTCATGCTATTAATTCACGCCTCCTTCGTCAGCGGGAAAAATATTTCTTTCACGTTTCTCAATGTCGTTCGCTATAGGTTCCCCCGTGTTCGAAGAATTATGCATATTTTTCAATTCGAGGCATATCTTTGAAAAAATGGAGGTGAGTTTTTGGACAGGGTACCTTATAGGCGTGTGACACCGCCCCGTCATGAACGTGAAAACGAATATTCAACTTATCAGCAAGAAGAGGCAACCGAGGCTATATCTCGTGGCGAGACTTTGATTATGCAGTGTATCCTTAGCGGGATTGCTTTCGTGTTTGTGCTGGTGGCCGGGATGACCAATATCCCTCCGGCGGTGGTTCTGAGGGGAGGCATACAGCAGGTGCTTTCCGGATCTGAGACTCTGGACGAGCTGGTAGCGGATGTAAGGCGCTTTGGATCAGAATGGCTTGGATGGGAAGACGGTGTAGAGCCAGTGACGGAAGAAGTTTTTGAAGAAGTAGTTACCGATGAAGATGTTTTTGAAAATGTTTTAGATGAAGATTTTTTTGAATATGAAGAAGAGCCGGTGGTGGATGAGGCATCAAACCCTACAGTCCCGGAGCCACCGGATACTCCGGGACTGTGGGATTAGAGATATTTGAAGAAATACGTGGGGAAATATATGATGAGATACCGGAAGCACCTTTATGGATTAACCCCATAGAGGGGATAATAACCTCCCCTGGAGGACTTAGGTACAGCCCTGTAACAGGACGACGGGAGTTTCATGATGGGATTGATATTGCGGCACCTGTAGGTACTCCTATTGTAGCACCAAGGGAAGGAACGGTGATGGCCGTTGGCACATCTCCTACTTTTGGTAAATTCCTTAGAATGGCACATCCTGATGGGTATATTAGTTTTATGGCACATCTTCATCGCGTTATTGTAACCGTGGGGGACGAGGTGTATCAAGGGCAGAGAGTAGCTTATTCCGGCAATACCGGGCGGTCTACCGGGCCTCATTTGCATTATGGGTTGTTTCGATATGGGCAGTATGTTGATCCTGCCGGATATGTGGATTTGCCTGAGCGGGATAATATTCTTGCGCCTTTGTCATGGTAGCGTTTATTGTAGCGGCCGCTTCCATTTTAATTCATGAGTTGGCTCATATTGGGATGGTGAAGATAACCGGAGGCAAAGTGAATAAAGTCAAGCTAAGCTTGGTTGGCTTTAGTGCCTGGGTTCATAAAATCGACAAACATCGATATATGATATATCTGGCTGGGCCGCTGATTAATGCTGCTATTGCTTTTGGCGCATTGACTTTAGGCCAGTCAGATATTTTTATTATTAATATTGTGCTTTGTGGGTTTAATCTTTTGCCTGTGTTTCCCCTTGATGGAGGACGGATAGCGCAGCTGTTTCTCGGAAATCGTATAGGGATTATTAGGGCTAACCGAGTTTTGATTAAAGTTGGGATAGTAGTTGGGGGCATACTTATGGGGTTTGGGTTGGTGCAGGTGGTGCTTTACCCTTGGAATATGACCCTTTTATGTGCCGGGTTTTATATTCGGAAAAAGAATAAGGAGCTGCCTACTTACTTATACTGGGAATGTATACAAGCTCTCAAATCTAAGAAGGATTCATTGCCAAGAAAAAAAATAATCCTACCTCAGAATACTACCATTAATCAGGCAGTAGAATATCTGAGGTGGGATTATTTACTGGAAATATACATTGATAATAATCAATATATCTCTGAGAGGGAACTTTTAACAGATTCTAAGCTAAAATTATGAATTTAATCAGTTTTACTTATTCAAAATTTTATTTAAGCGTTCTCTCATTTCATCTCGGCGCCTTTTGGTTGCTTCTTTGTCTACTACAAATCCATCTTCAGTGGTTTGTAGGATTTGCCCTTCTCTTGCGTTTTTGGGCAGGTCTGCCTTTGGGATTTCTATTATTTCTCCTGTGGCTTTACATTCCATTACGGCTATTCCGTCTTCTATTCTATCGATTATATAGGTCATTAGCTGGCCCTTTCTGTTGTTATATTAATTTCTGTTCCATCTGTGGTTAGTATTATATCTCCGTGTAGGTCGTTTCTGTAGATGCGGAGATTGGCGGCGTATAATCTTTCCATTACCTCAGGGTGTGGATGGCCGTATCTGTTGCCTTCTCCTACTTGGATTATTGCAATGGAGGGAGACACCGCGTCTAGGAACTCCTGTGTGGTACTGGTACGGCTTCCATGGTGGCCCAGGCGCAGTATATCCGCGCGAAGATAGTGACCGGCGTCAATTATTTCCCTTTCGGCCAGGGCTTCTGCGTCTCCCGTTGTTACCATACTTACATTGCCAAAGGCCATGCGTAGGGATAATGACCAGTCGTTGAGGTTACGATAGTTGTCGGCATTGGGATGGATTACCGTGAAGATTGCGCCGCCCATATTAAAGGTATGGCCTGCCACTGGGGCAGATGTGGATATCTGATGGTTCTCTATTGCTTCAATCATGCGCTCGTATGTGCGGGTGGTGTGAGAGACATCAGGAAGAAGTACCTGGCCTATCTGGAAACCATTGAGTACTAAGTCCATCCCACCGATATGGTCTTCGTGTGGGTGTGTGGCTACAACATAAGTAAGCTTAGTTATACCTAGATTTTGCAGGTATTCCACTACACGGGGGCCGGAATTACGGCTACCTGCGTCTATCAGCATTGTATATCCATCTGAAATAATAAGGGTTGCATCGGCTTGGCCTACATCTATGAAATGTATCTCTAGCTGCCCATCAACAGCTACTATGGCGGGAGCCGACTCTCCTACAAAGCTATCGATAATATCGTCTAAGAAACCGAAATACCACAGTGCGCCAACAGCACCTACGACTAACACCAGAAGCAGTATTAATATTGCTGGGGATTTTCTTCTTCCCCTACTGTTGCCACTAATCTTGCGTTTTGCGGTTTTCACTACTTTATCTTTGGCCTTACGCTTTGCGGTTGCCTTTATGTCTCCTATTGGCATTACACATCTCCTCTATCCCAAGATTTTATGAACTCAATAACTTCATCAAAAGTTGGGCTTTTGGCGTTACGGACATAGAAGCCTGATGTGGCTACTCCCAAGGTTAGAGACTCTAGTGGGTTAAGGTCTAGTGCTTGACCTAGGCAGAAACCGGAGTTTAAGTTGTCCCCTGCCCCGGTGGTTAGCTTTGGTTTTTGGCAATATGGGCCATCTATTGTGAAGTACTCGTCACCGATTGCACAGCAGGCAGAGCGTACCGGATGTACCATCAAGCAGTAGATACCTAGGCGTTTATGGGTTTCAATTACTGTGTTTTTCAGTTTTTCTGCGTCTGGAGCGTCTTTTACTTCAACCCCCAAAACTTGGGCTACTTGGTAGATTTCTTTTTCATTAAGGCCTAAGATTGCGCGGAATTTGCCTTCGAACTTTCCTATAAGCCTTACGGCTTTTAGCAAATCGTCGGCGGTGCGTTTTTCCGGGTCGGCTAAATCAAAGAAAGCCAGTGGCTTTGTTTCACGGTTTTCCAGTAGTGGAAGCACCTCATTTATTAGCCCTTCCCATATTTCGCTCATATGGGCCATCATAGTCCAATTTTCCATACCGAAAAGATGGCTTTCATTGATTAGCTTTGCTATGCTCTCCGGGCCGCCTAATCCGCTTTTGAATACTTCCCAGGTTAGGTCGTTTAAGGATGAGTGTTTTCCCATCATTATTTTGCCATCTTCAAATTCTAATGCATCGGTTCCGGCTGCGTTTATTAGGCTGTAAATAGCTTTGGCTTTGGCTGCCATAGGCTTGAATACCGGATGGATGTCCGGTTTACCCAATGCACCTACGTATATAAGGTCAACTCCATATTCTATAAGCGCATTGGAAAGAATAGGGCCGTTGCCTCCCAGCTTTGTTTGTACGGATACCATTTCGATGTTGGTGGAAAGCCCCGCTGCGCGGCTTATACGCTGACCATATTCGGCTATCGTGGGGATACGGGTATAGTTAGCGTGATCTTGGCGTTTGTCTACTAAGTGGATGATTTCATCTACGAAACCATCACAGCCGATTATCATATTGAGATTAAAGCCTTTTTTGTTTTCTAGCTTTGAAATAAGGTTTTGCATAAATTAATTCATGCCTCCTTCGTCGGCGGAACAAATTGGTTGGTATGAAAATCCGCTATGCGGATGTTTCACACTTACCCTCCCTACCTTACGCTTATTATCAAACTCTGTTTTAGATCATACAATTTCTGCGACAAGTCTACAGGCATAGTCTGAGGCCGCACCAACCTTTTATGCTCTTCCCAAAGAGTATTCCGCTCTTCTTCGGCATATTTTTGGATTTCTGATACGCTTAGCTCCGGATAGACACATTTTCCATTCTCAAATACAGGCATCAAGAGCTCCCGCACGGTAAATGTTTTTGCCTTCAATGTCATACGTTTCCATGTTGCCAATTGGTCAAATATAGTTAGATCTTTTTCGTTATCTATAGTTTCATCTGCTAGGGTAATCAAATCAGCCTTCATTTTTCCGGTTTTGGCATCATACAGACGGAAAATTTTCTTTACGCCGGGATTTGTCACTTTTATCGGGTCTTCGCTGATTTTAATCTTAGGCTGCCATGGCTCGCCTTTGGAAGACAACGCTACCAGCTTATACACCCCGCCAAAAGCCGGATTTTCTTTGGAGGTTATAAGATGAGTGCCAACGCCCCACACAGTAATCTGAGCACCTTGTGCTTTTAGCTCAGCAATAAGATACTCATCTAAATCATTAGAGGCACTGATAAACGCATCGTGGAATCCGGCCTCATCCAGCATTTGGCGTGCCATTTTTGAAAGATAGGCTAAGTCTCCGCTATCCAGGCGTATGCCGTACTGGTTGAGTGGTATCCCGGCATCACGCATCTCTGTAAATACCTTAATAGCATTGGGCACCCCGGAGCGCAAAGTATCATAGGTATCCACCAGCAAAATACAGGCCTGGGGATATAGATTAGCGTAGTATCTAAAGGCTTCCAACTCCGTTTCAAAGCTCATAATCCAGCTATGGGCATGGGTTCCTCGCACGGGCACATCAAAAAGCTGCCCTGCAAGTACATTGCTGGTGCCATGACAGCCTCCGATTATTGCCGCCCGCGCGCCATAAAGCCCAGCATCCGGCCCTTGGGCGCGCCTAAGGCCAAATTCCAATACCCTATCCCCACCCGCGGCCCAGCATACGCGGGCAGCTTTGGTTGCGATTAGACTTTGGTGGTTGATGATGTTCAGCATTGCGGTTTCTATTAGCTGGCCTTCGATTAAAGTGCCTGTTACGCGAATAAGAGGCTCACCTGGGAAAACTACGGTTCCCTCAGGCACAGCGTAGATGTCCCCTGTAAAACGAAACGTCTTTAGAAAATCTAAAAAAGCCTCACCAAAGGCTCCGGTAGAGCGAAGGTAGGCTATGTCATCATCATTGAAATGAAGATTGTTGATATACTCGATTAGTTGGGCGAGGCCTGCGGCTACAGCATATCCATTTCCGCATGGATTTTCTCTGTAGAACATATCAAACGCAGCGGTTTGTCTGCGACCTGTGTTGACCTCAGCGTGATAATACGCCTGCATCATGGTTAATTCATAAAAATCTGTAAGAAGGGTCAAATTGCGCAAATGATTTGCTCCTTTTTATTAGGCAGATTACCTGTTTTTTCATAGCCTCGCAAGGATATCTTCATTTTGAATAATAATTATCCCCGTGTTCCACAACCCTTCCTATTAACAGCGTGATAGGATAAACTATCCAAAACGCTTTTTACAAAGGATGAGAATCATGGACTTGCTTTTCAAAAATATCACCGCCGTAACTATGAACCCAGTAGTACCCATATTACGCAATGTAAATATCGGCATCAATGGTCGGAAAATCACATATATCCAGCCCACGATTGAACCTGCGCCAATAGCTTCCCGTACCATTGACGGCACAAATAAGGTTCTTATGCCCGGTTTATACAACTGTCATACCCACGCCGCAATGACCTTACTTAGAGGCTATGCCAATGACCGAGCCCTAGAGGATTGGCTTTTTAATTACATCTTTCCGGCAGAACGTAAACTCACCCCGAAGCTCACTCATACTGGTACAATGCTGGCCATAGCCGAGATGATTGCCTCTGGCACCATAGCTTTTTCTGATATGTACTTCTTTATGGATGAAGTGGCCAATGCCGCATATGAAGCCGGGGTACTTGCTAATGTCTGCAATGCCGTAATCGGACTGGACAAGGATACTTATGACTTCCATAAAGACAATGTATACTCTCAGTCTCTGGACGCCATAAACCGATTCCACAATAAAAGCGACGGACGCATTAAAATAGAGGCATCAATACATGGTGTTTATACATCTTTTGCCCCTGCATGGCAGCAAGTCACAGACTTTGCCGCGAAACATGATCTAGGGCTTCATATTCATCTATCAGAAACCAAAACAGAACAGGATAATTGCATTGCTACTTATGGCCAGACACCTACTCAGGTGTTTAGTAATCATGGGGTTTTGGATTTCCCATGTGTTGCCGCACACGGTGTATGGGTAACCGAAGAGGATATGAAAATCCTGGCGGAAAAAGGCACACATATTGCCCATAATCCCTTATCCAACCTAAAGCTGGCAAGTGGCCTTGCCCCAATATGCAAAATGAAAAATGCCGGAGTCAACGTAAGTCTTGGTACCGATGGCATGGCATCAAACAACTCCCATGACCTATTCGAAGAAATAAAAATGGCATCCCTGCTGCAAAAATATGCCCAAAATGACCCAACCGCGGCACCGGCACATACGGTACTGGAAATGGCTACTACAGGAGGCGCAAAGGCTCAAGGCCGTGCCCATGAAAGCGGAATGATAGCTACTGGCTATGATGCGGATATCATATTGATAGACTTCGATACGCCTCGTCAATCAGCCTGTTATGATCCCATATTAAACCTAGCCTACTCAACCACAGGCCGAGATGTGGAAATGACCATCTGCCGAGGCCAGGTACTATACGAAAAAGGTGAATACAAAACCATAGATATAGAGAAACTACTACACGAGGCACGCACTGCCATGAAAGTATTTACAAACTAGGGGGAAGCAATGAGCGCCCGACCAATCCAAAAACCCCAAAAAAGGCGGAGTACTTTATACCGGGCTTTCTTCCAAGACCCGGATAAAAGAAAGCGCCGCCAAACCGAAGAAATGCAGTCGGATGAGGACTTCTTAGAGGTAGATATCCCAATACCCCTACCTTATATCGCCCCAGAAGAGCCTTTTATTTCCCCATTGCCTTCAAATGAATGGATAAATCTGTCAATATTATCAGATGAGAATGTAACAACACTAGAACTGAGAAGCTTCCCAGTAGAAATAGGCAGCGTACAAAGCAGCTTCAAACTTAACGATAAAAGCATAAGCCCTCGCCATGCCATACTGGAGCTTGTAAACGGCAAGCTCACAATCACCGATACCAATTCTCAAAATGGTGTAAGCATAGGTGATACATGGCTTAAACCTGGAGTGCCATACCCGATAACCGTTGGTGACGACATCCTGGTAGGCCGCACAATTATCACAGTGCTGGACTTTGCGGGACATACAGAAATATTAGATCGCCCACAGCCAGAAATTATAACCCCAGACGATATACTGGAAGCCTTAGAAGCAGAACTGGCCATTATTGTGCCCGTCTTAGAACCGGTAGATTCGGAACCAGAAGTCAAAACGGTTAAAACCTTGAAAAAATTATTGGAAGAGCCAGACGCAACTCTATTTAGGGCAGTACTTAATATGCCAGAACCAGAGCCAGAAGATGAACCGGAAGAAGAGCCTGAAGAGGAAATAGAGATAAGAGTTCTTACATCGGAAGACTTAGGAGATATTTTAGCAACACCAGAAGCTGAAGAAGAAATAGACGCAGATGAATCTGTTGTAGAGCTAACCGCAGAGGATTTCGTTCAAGCCCTAATAGACACAGACCCCCCTCCTGAGCAGGAAGTAGAACTTGAACCGGAACCAGAACAGCCAGAGGAACCCGATATTCCTCTAACGGCAGAAGAGTTTATTGAAGCCTTAATAGAAAAATCATCCATTCAGTCTAGCACAGGCAAAATATGTACCGGGTGCCAAGCCCCGGGTAAGTCTACAGATAAATTCTGTGGAAAATGCGGCAATAAGCTTGCGTGAAAATCTTTAAACAAACCACGCAAATTGAAAATAGGAGGCAAAGCACAACATGGCAATTCAAGTAAACAATCTAAGCAAGAGTTTTGGCACTAAAAAGGTCATAAACGACCTATGTATCTCCATAGAAGAAGGAGAAATCATAGGTTTCCTAGGGCCAAGCGGTGCAGGCAAAACCACCACCATCAAACTGCTAACCGGCCAATTACGCCAAGACAGCGGTACAGCCACAATACTAGGCCGGGACACCACCACACTAAACCACGAAAGCTACCAGCAAATCGGCATAGTATCCGACAACTCGGGCCTGTATGAAAACATTAACGCCTATGACAACCTATTAGTATTCGCTAAAATCTTAGACGTAGACGTGAAGAAAATCCCCAGCTTACTAGAAAAAGTAGGCCTAAAAGACGACATGAAAAAGCAAGTAAAGAAATTTTCAAGAGGTATGAAGCAGCGCCTGGTGCTGGCTCGTGCGCTGTTGCATAACCCTAAAGTTCTTTTCCTAGACGAGCCAACCAGCGGCCTAGACCCAAGCACCACAATAGAAATCCATAAACTTATGATGGAAATGAAGGAAGGAGGCACCACATTCTTCCTAACCACTCACGATATGACAGAAGCCTCAAAACTATGCGATCGCATCTGCCTTTTCAATGAAGGTGTAATCATGGACATGGGTACCCTGGAAGAACTAAGCCTAAAATACAACAAGGAAAAACGGGTAAAAATTCTACTTAAAAATAACGAAACCCTAGACCTGGAGCTAACCCCAGAAAGCAGCGAAAAGATAGCAAAGCTTATATCAGAAGACCAAATCGAAACCATGCATACCCAGGAACCAACCCTGGAAACCATATTCCTAAAGTTGACAGGGAGGGGACTACAATGATTTCTTTTAGAAAAATTCATGCAATAATGCACAAAGACGCCAAAAGTCTGCTGCACAATGTATTCGTATTGTCTGGCCTGCTAATCGTTCCCATAGTAGCCTTTGTAATGAATCTAACCGCAGAAGGTTTTATAATGGAATTGGTAGCAATGTTTGTACAGATGAACATTCTAATGAACGGTGCCAATATAATCTGTGTAATGATAGCTGAGGAAAAGGAAAAACAGACCCTGGGCGTATTAAAGGCCTCTACAGTGTCAGGTCTAGACTTTCTTATTAGTAAACTACTAATAAACCTGATACTTACGGCTATAGTGACACTAGGGCTGTTCTTTATGCTTGATGCATCACAGGCCATTGCCCTAGGTCCATTTATGATAATAACCACTGTGGCCATATTGCCAGTAGCCGCCATAGGCGCAATTGTGGGCATAGCCACTAGAACTCAATCAGCGGCTTCAACTGTAGTGGCACCCTTCGCCCTTATTTTCATCTTCTTACCTATTGCGATACCAGCAACGTCACCTGCCTGGAATGTGCTTCAATATTTGTTCTCAGAGCAAACTATGAGGGGCCTGTTAGCCATATATAACGGCGAGTCTTATATGAGTTATATTGGGATAATCCTGGCCAATTTTGCTGTATTGTTCGTGTTATTCCTTCTATATTATAAGAAGAAAGGCCTTGCCACAGACTAAACAATAAGTCAAAAAGACCCTTGTTGCAAATGCAGCAAGGGTCTTTTATCTATACGGTATTAGAGGTATGATAGATATATCCATATATATCAATGTGAGGTAAGCATGAAAACAAACTACCAACAATGCGCAAGGATTTTCAAGGCTTTTAGCGATGAAACACGACTACTTATAGTATCTCTACTGCAAGATGGAGAGCAATGCGCCTGCGATTTATTAGAGCAAGTCAGCATAAGCCAATCAACACTATCTCATCATATGAAGATTCTGATAAAAAACGGAGTTATATCTGCCCGTAAGGAAGGTAAATGGATGTACTATTCCATAAGTCAAGAAGGCTGCGAAAAAGCCACGGCTTTCTTAAACGATCTAATCCGGAACAAAAAGGAGAGTAGTGAAAGAATAAAAAATGTTGTTCCCAAGAAAACAGTAGCAATGCAATTAATGTAGAAGTGCTTCTATAGCTATGGAGATGTTAAAGGCGTAACTTATATACCACCTTGGGCAGCCGGAAACAAAAGAATGTGGGTAGTGGCTATGATGCAGAAGATATCGCAAGCTATGGCTAAGATAATTGTTATTTTTTTGCGGATTCTAATAATTCAATCCGTTCCTTAAGCGATTCAATTTCATTCCGCAGCGAAGCCTCAGTCTGTACATTCCGCCCCGGCTCTCCAACTACTGTTGTGCCATCAGGCACATCTTTCACGACCATGGCACCGGCACCTATTTTCGCTCCAGTGCCTATTTTTATGCTTCCAAGTATAGTCGCCCCGGCTCCGATTATTACATTATCTCCAACAGTCGGATGGCGCTTGCCTCCAATTTTTCCTGTACCTCCCAAAGTTACCCCATGATATATAAGCACATTATCCCCTATAACACAGGTTTCACCTATGACCACCCCTGAACCGTGGTCTATAAACAGGCCTTGGCCTATGGTTGCCCCCGGATGTATCTCGATCCCCGTACGGCGTCGCGCTCTTTGAGATACAAGCCTTGCAAGGAAGAACCATTTTCCTCTGTATAGTCTACTTGCCAACTTATGGTATATTATCGCCCATAACCCTGGATATAACCAGGTTTCAAAGTTAGTTCGAATGGCTGGGTCGTTTTGTCTTATTGCTTGTATGGTTGATTTTACTGTCATAATGTCATCCTTTTTTTACTACGAAAACAATTCTGTAGAAAGATACCTCTCCCCTGTATCAGGCAAAATCAGTACAATATTCTTCCCTGGGAACCTAGCAGCTGCAACAGACGCAGCCCACGCAGCGGCTCCAGAGGATATGCCTACTAGCAGCCCTTCTGTTTTAGCCAGCTCTCTACTGATGGTTAAAGCATTATCATTTTCTACGGTTATAATTTCGTCATATATTTTTGTGTTAAGAATTTCAGGGATAAATCCGGCTCCTATGCCTTGTATTTTATGCGGTCCCGGCCTTCCACCCGATAATACAGGAGAACTGGCTGGCTCAACTGCTATGATATGAAGCTCAGGGTTCTTCTCTCTTAAAAAGCTTCCAGCCCCGGTTATAGTCCCCCCAGTGCCTACCCCTGCAACAAAAACATCAAGTTTCCCCCCTGTTGCCTCCCATATTTCA
Organism: Defluviitaleaceae bacterium; assembly: GCA_009780185.1. GTDB lineage: Bacteria > Bacillota > Clostridia > Lachnospirales > WQUN01 > WRAN01. Next base: position 50,443 of record WRAN01000015.1, read on the forward strand.
GGCCCAGTGGTCTTATAATGCATAGCTGGATTAGACGGGTTAGCAAACTGCCTAGTCAAAAAAGAATTAGGAGTAGAATCTGCCAACTCTTCTGCTTTTGCTACAGCCCCAGCCATACCCTTTGCGCCGTCAGTCAGCACAAGCTGGGCACCATATGCCCTTAGTAAGTTACGGCGCTCCAAACTCATGGTTTCCGGCATAGTAAGAATAAGCTTATACCCACGCGCTGCCGCAATAGCCGCAAGGCCAATTCCTGTGTTGCCGCTGGTAGCTTCAATTATCACAGACGCAGGGGATAGAATCCCCCTAGCCTCGGCATCATTTATCATAGACAATGCAAGTCTGTCTTTAACACTCCCAGCAGGATTTGCACTCTCCAGCTTACCATACAACATAGCATCCAAATTACGATGCTCACAAAAACGAGCAAGCTCAATCATAGGTGTATTGCCTATCAAATCAGTAAAATTTTTACGTATCACGATGTCCTCTCCTTTAAGATAATATATGCGTATAAAAATAGGCGGGAACAACCCCGCCTAATAATACCACATAATAATATTCATTATCAATAATTTATTCCATCGACTGTACTAGTACAATCTTCTCTCCATTAGTAGCCATCATTATCGTTCCCATATCATCAGTACGATACACCACAATTCCTCGCTCGTAAAGCCGTGTCATTACATCAGCATGTGGATGTCCAAATTGATTATTAGCTCCCACAGAAATAACCGCTGCCCTAGGAGAAACAGCATCCAAAAAAGCCGCAGTAGTAGAAGTCCGGCTGCCATGATGCCCAACCTTCAATACATCAGAGTTCAAATCTAGCCCTGATACCACCATTGCCCTCTCGCTGGCAGCCTCAGCGTCTCCTGTAAAAATAAAGCTCGTCTCCCCATGCTGCATCCGCACAACCAAGGATGCATCATTCAAGTTTCCAGCCACAGGCTGAGGTGCCAGCACAATAAATTCAATAATCCCAGCCTGAAACCTCTCTCCCACCTCAGGAGATGCCACAGATATCTGATTATTCTCAATAATACTAATAAAATTCTCGAAAGTAGCCGTAGTATGTACAACATCAGGCATCAGCACTTGCCCTACTTCCACTTGCCCAAGCACCCCAACAAGCCCACCAATATGGTCACTATGAGGATGCGTAGCAATTACATAATCCAGCCTAGAAATCCCAGCCCGCCTTATATACCCCATCACAACATCCCGCTGGCGAAATTCCCCACCATCAATAAGCACTGCGTTATCCCTAGACCATATAAGTATACTGTCACCTTGACCAACATCTAAAAAGGCGACAATTATTTCATTGTCGCCAGGAGCAAAACCTGATGTATTAGGAAAAACAAAAGTATAAACCAACGCAAATAAGAGCACAAACACCATCGTAAACCCAAAAGGCCTACCCAAATTACGCTGCTGCTTCTTGTCTGATTTACGATTTCTTATACTGCCCGCCATCAGCCTATAGGTTTTGTTTCATTTAAAAGCCAAGTCCGATCTTCGTCCCCAAGAAGAGGAGCCAGCACCTCATATGTCTTCTTATGATAATCATTAAGATAGGTCACTTCGTCAGGGCTCATAAGAGAAATATCAATAGCACTTACATCAATCGGACAAAAAGTCAGAGTCTCAAAGGCATAAAAATTCCCATACTCTGTTTTTTCTCTTTCTACTACCGCAAGAATATTCTCAGTACGGATTCCATATTGCCCATCCTGGTAAAACGCAGGCTCATTGCTTAAAAGCATCCCAGGCTCCAATTCAGTTTCAGACTTCTTAGAAATCCCCTGAGGCCCCTCATGAACCCCAAGACAATAACCAATACCATGTCCCGTTCCATGCCTATAATTTAAACCATGTTCCCATAGAGGCATCCGCGCAAAAGAATCCAATTGTATCCCATTAGTCCCCTCAGGGAATACTGCCCTTGCAAGCCCAATATTCCCTTTTAACACCAAAGTAAAATTCCGCTTCATTTCATCTGTAATCGGGCCGATAGGAATTGTGCGGGTCGTGTCAGTGGTACCGTCAAGATATTGTCCGCCTGTATCCACCAATAAGAACCCCTCAGCCTTAAGACTATCCCCCACAGGCCCAGGGCTATAATGAGCCTGAGCCGCATTGGCACCATAAGCAGCAATAGTAACAAAACCATCCTCTAAGAAATCAGCCTGCTCTTGACGCAGACTCGTAATTTTTCTTGCAATATCCCCCTCGGTCAAGGAGCTTATATTTGTGTGCTCTTTAATCCACTTAACCAAACCAACAAGGGCAACGCTTTCTTTAATATAGGCATTGCGAATATTTCTAAGTTCTACATCACTCTTTGCAGCCTTTAATGCTGTAATAATATCCGTCTTCATATCCTTTTTTACATCCATGCCACAAGGTAAGGCTTCCGCCAATTGCACGCTAGTTTTGCCAGGGTCATACAGCAATGTTCCATCGGTAGGCAACTTTTCTAAGAAAGAAGTAAAATCATCGTATCCGTGAAGAGTGAACCCTTGAGCATCCAGTTTAGATGCAAAACCAGAAACTTTAGCCTTATCAATAAAAACATGAGCCTCTTTGTCAGTGATTAGTGCATAGGCATACACAACCGGTGTAAAAGAAATATCATGCCCACGGATATTCATAAGCCACGCAATACTATCCAAAGCCGTGACCAAGTAAGCGCACACTTCATTTTCGGCCATTTTAGCCCGTACAGCTACCAGCTTATCAGCCGCAGAAGTCCCTGCAAAACGTATTTCATGCTCAAAGGCTTGCCCCACAGGCAAGGAAGGACGATCTTCCCACAACTGCCCCACTAAATCCTCACTGTAGGCATAAGTCACACCCTTTGATTCAAGAGCTTCACATATCTCTTCATATTCCTTAACATCTATAACCCGGCCATCAAACCCCAGCTTGCCACCTTCAGGTAACTTATCCGCCAGGAACTCTTTAAAGTCAGGAACACCAGGACAATCCACTTTAAACAGATTAATGCCTGAACCTTCAAGCTGACTTTCAGCCTGCAAAAAGTATCGTCCATCTGTCCAGAGCCCAGCCTCATCCTTGGTAATAACAACCAATCCATTGCTTCCGGTAAAACCAGAAAACCATGCTCTAGTCTGCCAAAACTCAGCCACATACTCACTGGAGTGAGCATCACCGCTAGGGATGATATACGCATCAATACCACGATCTTTCATCAGAGCCCTAAGAGCAGAAATCTTATCTATTTTCATTATCTATGTCCTACCTTTCGCTGATCATTACGATTCATAGATAGCGCCCTATCTATTTTGTTGTCGCTAGTATAGGCCTCCATTAACTCCTGATGATCCGCCTCCAGACGGGCATACTTTTCTAGAAGATGAGCATTTTCTGCTTGGAGCCTGGCATATTCTGCCTGTTGGGCGTGATATCTGTCCTTTAATAGCATATCTTCTTGCTGCATACGTCCAATTTCGCTGATATATTTTTCCTGCTCAGCCTCAACCCGAGCCAGTCTGTCTGCAGCTTTATAGTAATCATTGGAAATATTCAGGGCAAGCAACATAGTACGAAGCCGTTCATCTATTGCCGCGCTAGTGTTTACATCGGTTAACTCCGCCATTTTCTGGTCTATGTAGCGGGCTATACGCTGCAGATGAGCTTCGTCTTCGTTGGATATCAATGTAATATCCCTGCCACAAATCTTAACTTCTACCTTTCTTTCCACCAAAAACCCTCCTAATTATTTTGCAAGCCTTTGACCAAAAAAATCCTAAGTATATTCAGTTAAAAGCATCAAAATAATCTTTTTCATATGCAAATATTTATAGAAAATGGGCATACTACAACCACGAAAGGATGTTGAGTATGAAAAGGATTGCTTTACTACTGCCCATTTTGCTTATATTTATTTTTATCACAGCCATGTCTTATGAATATCATGGCCCTGAAGTAGAGCTTATTACATTCATTAATAAGGAAAGGCAGGCAAATGGTATCCCACCGCTTTCGTTTAATTGGGAAGTTACTAGGCTAGCCCGATATAAATCAGAGGAGATGGTAAATCACGGATTATTTGACCATGAGAGCCTTGTCTATGGTAATCCCGCTCAATTGCTGGATAGTTTTCATATAGAATATTCTCACGCAGGAGCCAATATCGCAATGGGACACGAAACACCACAAGATGTATTATCCGCCTGGAGCAGTTCTCCAGGACACAAAGCCAATATATTTAATCCAAACTTTTCAAGTGCTGGAGTTGGCCTCAGCTATGACAATGATGATATTCCTTACTGGACTATTATTCTTGTGGATTAAACTCGCTAGGTCCAAGAATTGCCATGATATCTTCAGCATATACCCCAACAAGAGGAAATGAAGACGCTGATTTCCCTTTTTTTCTAAGGAGTGAAAGCAAAGATGCCAACTCCTCATTATGCATCGCTAAATCTTTGCGGTCATCAGGAAGCAAGAAGTCACTACCAGTAAAAAGCAGTTCATAATCAGTCCGGCCATAGCGCCAAGGGATAAATGATTTCCCATATCGAAGATATATCTTGTCTGCCAATGTTAACCCTTTATAATCAATGTTTCCGGCATAATACAAAACCGCCCCAGAGAGAATCATCTGATCAAGCAAGTACTCTAGTGCTGGATTTAAGCCGTCCATTGCACACACCAATGTACAATTAAAGCCACTTAGTCTTTCACATAAAGCTGAAAAGACATGGGGATTCTCCACAATAAACACTTTTTCGCCATAGGCCTTAACTTCACCTAGTCTGCATATATTTTCCAAAGTAAGCACATGGGCTTCGCCTAACTGGTCATAGAAGATACAAGCTTCATCATCAGCCTTTAAGCCGCGAAGAGTCACTTGGCTAAGCACTCCATCAGACAAAAGACCTGCTTGCAAATACAATCTTATGCTATCCTCTAATACTGCCGGGATGACTGCGTCATATTTATGCGCCAATGCTCTAAGAAATAATGGCCCATAGGGAGAATGATAATCCAGCGCCCTTGGGTCACCAAAATATTTTGTTGTAAAATCCGAAAGGCGTACAAGCTGTCCTTCTGGCAGTACGTTAAGGGCTTCACACACAGCAGTAACCATTGCCAGCACATTATCCGGCTCGTGTGGAAACTGATCAGCCCATAAACGGTAAGTGCGGCGCATATGTGCCAGCATCTCCCTAAGCCAAACAGCGGCATAAGTATCTTCGAACCTAGGCAACAAATCATCTCTTATAGCCCTGGTAAATGCATCCTTATAGCGATGAGAATCACTTAAAACATGGTCATTTTGGCTAGATATCTGGCGACCGAAATACTCTACAAGAACCGTATCAAGGCCTACTTCACAAGAAAAAACCTTTTGGATTTGCCGCTCAAATTCTGCCAGGCCTATGCGTATCAGAGCCTGATCATAATAGTCCCTCTTAAAAAAGACCGATAAGGCTCTTTCCTCCTCCAAGCTTGGCCTGGGAAGCCTAACAGCACTAAAACAGCGGCCGTATCGATTATATAAATCGAACATGCCACTCATAAGCCGCTCGAAGCCGCTATCGTTTTTAAGATATTGATTTATTTCGGATATGGCAGTATTGGCTTGAATGATATTATCACCTGAGGTAGTCATAGTTTCTTCCTCATACTCTCTTTACATTTCTATTTTATTTTGCTCTTGATTTTTACTAAATTTTATGCATAATTTATAAGTCCGTTGAAGTTGCAAGTTGCCCATTTGCTTTTCTAGGGAGAGTTTACCTTTTTTAATGTAAAACTGTCAATTGACATCTTAAAAAATCTTTGCTATATTTCTTTGCGCGTTACATTGTCTTTTTTCGCTAATGTAGCTCAGATGATAGAGCAGCTGATTCGTAATCAGCAGGCCGGGGGTTTGAGTCCCCCCATTAGCTCTTGGCCTGACATCTCTTTCGCGGATAAAGGCAAAATTAAATATTGGGCTGTCGCCAAGCGGTAAGGCACAGGACTTTGACTCCTGCATTCGAAGGTTCAAATCCTTCCAGCTCAGCTTACAAAAACCCTGTAATCATTATGATTGTGGGGTTTTTTGTTGTTAACACTTCCATTATCATGTTGAATATGATCCGTCTGTTAGTCGTATACAACATCAAAACCACTTGACGCAAAATATACCAAGTCACCACCGCTTTCATGCCACACAGCCCGTACCGAATAGGGAGCGCATGTGCCGTTCTCATCTTGTTGCCACTCGTCATACATTGCAGACCATCCTATATATTCGACACTTCCATTAGTGTCTATTTTTGCTCTACCTTTGGTGTGAAAAGATTGGAAGAATCCATTCTCGTCAAATGTATAAACCCCGCTTCCAGTCACCCCTTTATAGTTTAAGGTAGCTCTGACGCTTGTGGCATCTATTGTTTCCCATATTATATATTCGCTTAGGAATATTGAAGGGAGCAAAGGGGCTTCGCCCAGCCATGTTAAAATCTGTCCGCTATCCATATTTGGGCCTGCTACATTGAACAGCGTGAACACTTTTCCTATCACGCCTTTCATAAATCCAATGCCTTCTTGAGAGCTGTCGTAGCCTTCGAAGGGTATGCCGAACATGGAGGTTTGGATATGTGCTAGGCGTACAGGGCTTGCGAACAAATACAATGTATAGTCGATATTAAGCGGCGGTTTATCGTTGGTTTCATATAAAGGCACCGATGACATAAAGGCTCTTACGCTATTTGGTATCGGCTTTCCAATCAATCCTGCCATCCTAAAATGATTCTGTACAGGTTCGGGAAGGGATGCTGTATCCTCTTTAGTGAAAATCCCAGTATACATAGCTGATGATAGCTCTAAATGACTTTGCACGTCTCGCTGAAATTTACTTCTGATTGGTGAATATGGAATTAGCAAAAAAATAATTACGGCCAAGACCATAATCGCAATAGAACATAAAACCCATATCATTTTCTTTTTACGCTACCTTTCCGCATTTACGCCACTTTCTAATAATGCATCTATATTTTCTACTAACTTACTTATGCCCATACAAAGGTTATCAAGCATTTCGGCATCTATGCCATGAAAAATTCTTTCGATATATTCACTTTCTTTCTGCTCACGGCCTTTGAAATACTCTATACATTTTCCAGTTAAAAAAAGTTGAATGTTTCTTAAGTCGTTCTCGTCTTTTTTCATTTTCAAAAAACCGCGCTGCTCTAAAATATTTGCTATTTTTTTGATATTTTGCCTTGATGTTCCAAGGCTGTTGGCGATGTCACCTATGTTTGGTGGTGTGTCAGCATATTTTGATACTGCTGCCAATACAAACCACTGCTTTTCGGATATAGTTGGGTCAAGTTTATTGCCTACAGTCTGTAGGCGATTGGATAATAAGTGAATGGCAGCATAAATAAAGGCTTGCCTTGGCATATCAATATCTGTGATTTTCATTTTAATCCTCCTTTACAAAATAAAAGGGTAACTGGTTATGTATAATACAATAACATAACCCGTTACCCTTTTCAATGATTATTTTGTTTAAAGTAAAAAAATTACTGTTATTTGTTGTAAGAAGGCTATAATTCATCAACGCGTGTTCGCAATAAAATCCATGTTTGAATTCCTACGACCCCGTCAGGCTTGAGATTTTCATCGATTTGGAATTGAATTACCGCATTGAATGTGCTCATACCAAACTTTCCATCTGGAATATCGGAAATATAGCCAAGCTGCATAAGTATAACTTGCAGCACGAGTATATCACTGCCTATTTCACCTTTTGCAAGTATACGAAAAGGGATATTATCATATTTGACATGTACTAATATACCTATAGAGATTATTTCTTTTAGTTCTGCAACGTCTGCATTTCTCATTCGAATGCATCCGTGAGAAACATTGGAACATCCAACCGCCCATGGTTGTGTAGTCCCATGTATTCCGTATTGACCCCATGGCACATTTAAACCAATCCAGCTTCCACCAAAACCTGAACCCCAGTTCTCTATGTCAGTAACTATCCATGAGCCAATGGGTGACGGATTGTCTATTGTACCACCCGATATAGGCCATTGCCTTTCTTCATTGCCATCTTTATAAAGCGTCAATGTTAATATATCTAAATCAACTAAAATTGAATATCCTCTTCTAGTCGGCTTGAAAGGAGTGAGAATGTCTCTGTAATCCCATACTTCATTGGCGTATTCATTATCAGATGTTTTATCATGAAGTGATTTAATTATGATTGCTGAAATAGCAAGCAAAGCTACTAGAAGACATATTTGAATAATCTGCTTGCAATCAAAAATTCGTTCATTCTTCATGCTATTCCCCGGAGATCATTATTAAACAATGTATGCAAGAAGATTAGAACTTATCCCATAATAGCATAGACGATTTACTGCTCGTGGTAAAAGTAGAAATAGTGATGCCTTCAATATTTTCAAAGTAGGCTTTTGCTTTGGACCTGTCGACCGAGGCAATCAGTTTATCAAAGCGGCCAAATTCATTAAGATTTGTAACGGCGGATGTAATGCTAACTCCCGCTCAAAATGTTGTTTATTTATATATCCTCCGACGCTTTTTATTAATGGTATACTGAAACCATTCTATAATCAATAAGGAGCATGTTTATGATAATGTTCTATTTTTCAGGCACTGGTAACTCGAAATACATTGCCGAGTTATTTTGCCAGAACAAAGATATCCCCTGTCATTCTATTGAAGAAGGCATTGACTTCGATGAAAGGATAGTGAGCCATGATGTGATTGGGTTTTGCTATCCGGTGTATATGTCATGTGTGCCCCGGATTATGCGGGAATTTGTGGCGCGGCATATGGAGGCATTGAAAGGTAAGAAGATAATTATTTTTTGTACCCAGCTTATACTTTCCGGTGATGGGACTCGTAAACTGGCTAGACTTTTCCCCAAAGGCCATGTTGACGTGATTTATACAGAGCATTTTTTTATGCCCAATAATATGAATGATATTTTCTTTTTGCCTTTGGCAAGTAAAAAGAGTCTGAAGAAGGCCCTTGCAAGGGAAAGAAAGAGAGTGGAATCGGTTTGCCAGGATATTGACAACGGGAAAATCAAAAGGCGTGGATTTACCTTTGTTGGGTGGCTGCTTGGGGTGCCGCAAACTTTGTTTATGGGGGCCACAGAAAAAAGGGCAAACCGCTCGGTCAGCATAGATGATGATTGCACTAAGTGCGGGCTATGCCTTAGGGTTTGCCCAATGGATAATTTTATTGTTAGGGATGAAAAGATCGTGCATAACCACAATTGTACTATGTGTTATCGCTGCATTAATATTTGCCCCGAAAAGGCTATTTCTGTGCTTTTGGATGGGAAGGTTAAGAGGCAGTATAAAGATATGATTACTTAGTTTACTTACTTGGAATAAATATTTTCGAACCAGTCGTCGCAGGGTGGCAGTGGGCGTACTGGTTGTACATATGATTTGTCGTTTTCGGTTATGACTACTTGGTTATTGTGGATATCTGAGGGCTGGGGCTGGTCTTTTACTAAGGCACTGCCTCGGCTGCCTATTTCATTTGCTGCGTATATCATGGCGGATAGGGCTGCTATTTGTGTGGTTAGAGTGTCGTGGAAGGTGAATAGATTAAGGAGTTCGTTTTCGGATGCTATGGTTATTTCTTTGAAGAAGTTTTCTTTTAGCTGGATTAGTTCCTCGAAAAGGGATGCCATTTCTTTTGGGTCTCTTATATAAGCGGCGTGTCGGCTCATACGGGCTTGGATTTCTTGGCGTTTGGTGCTTAGGTTGGATTGATTGCTGTATGTGATTGTTGGGGTGTCGAAGTCTGGGGTGGGTTTTGCTGCTTCGGGCTTTTTTTGTGCTATATGCTCGGCGGCCCGCATTGCTCCTACCTGGGTGTCGTTTAGGGCGCTGCCGCCTGGGCGGTATACACCGAAGGTTCCGGCGGCTTCGCCTATTACGTATAGGCCTTTTATATTGCTTTCCCAGTTTATATCTACTGCAATGCCACCATTGCAGTGTTGGGCGCATACGGCAACTTTTAGAGGCTCGTTGTATAGGTCTATGCCGTTGGCTTTGTATAGAGCTATAGCTTTTGGGTTCATTTTTTCTAGGCGCTGTATTGGGGTGCCGAATAGGGCGTTGGATTTTTCTAGGTAAATGTAGGTTTCTGGGGATAGGCGGTTGTAGTCTAGGCCTGTGGGGTTTTGCCTAAAGTCCATGTATACTGTGCGGCCCTGTTCGTTTTCTTTGGCTACTATTAGGTCTATCTGGGATGAGCCGTCTATCTTTTTTATGTCGAAGGGCCATTGATAGCCTTTTAGGAACACATTGTCTAGGGCCTTTGTGGGGTCGGTATAGTAGTGGGGTAGAAACTCGCGCTCGTTTCCTTGGGAGTCTATGGAGATGTATTTGGGTAGGACTTGTTGGTAGGTGCCTGATACATTCCAGGGGAAGTCTATGCTGGCTAAGCCGTATTGCCATTCTTGTAGGTTACAGGCTTGGGCTCCGGCGTTTAGGGCTAGGCCTGTGGCGCCGGTTTGGCTTTTGGGGAAGACAGTGTTGGCGTAGATGCCGGCTGGGCCTCCTGTGGCCATTATTATGTTTTGGGCTTGGAGGGTTTTGTAGCCGGCTGGGCCTAATGCTACTAAGCCCGTGATTCTGCCTTTATGGGTTAGCAGCTTTATTACACGGTATCCGTCTAGGATTTCTATGCCCTTTCTTATTACTTCTTTTTCTAGGGCTTGAGTCATGAATTTTGAGGTTAGTGGGCCGCAGGATGTTGCCCTTTGTTTTGGGTCGTGGTCGGTTTTGTATCCTACATATGCTCCGTATTGGTTGGTTGGGAATGGAAGGCCTAGACGTACCAGTTTCATGAAGGCTTTTGTGGAGCAGGCAGCCTGAACCATGGCTGTATCCCCATGCATACTACCCCCTTGGAATAGAGTGCTTGCCATGTCGCAGACAGAGTCTGGCTCGTCTCCGGCTAGGGTTAGCTTATAGTAGGTTTGCTTGTCGCTGCCTGTGTTGCGGGAAGTACCCATGTTTATGCCTTCTGTGATTAGGGCTATGTCTTGTACACCTAGGTCGTATAGCCAGTCGGCTGCATTGAAGCCTGCTGCGCCGCTGCCTATTACTAGGGTGTGGTATTGGCTTTTCATTGGTATGTCTCCTTGTATAGCTGTAGGTACGCTTCTTGGTCGCGTACTACACAGCCGCAGGTGCCTGCGTCCCGTTTTAGCATACTGCACTTGCTACAGGAGATGCAGACTTTTTGGCGGTCTAGTTCGCCATTTTTTATTATGTCATTTGCGTATTCTGGGTAGGCTATGAATTGACGGCCATAACCTATCATGGCGGCTCCGCCTGTTTTTAATATCCATGCGGCTACTTGGGGGGAGAATTGGCGTAGCCAGCTATAGCCTACTCCTACAAATTTCCCTTCTGGTACGGCTTTTTGCATTTCTCTGGTGTAGTGGATTAGCCTGTATACACCTTCTAGTGGGGCTTCGTCTGGGTAGTAGGCACCTAGGTCATAGGGGCGGTTTATATGGGGGATATAGTATGGGTTGCCCATGGTTATATTGATTAGGGTTACGTTTCGCTTTACTAATTCTTTGGCTAGTTTTATCGGCTCGGTTAGGTCTACTTTTTTGTAGTCTTCGGAGTCTTGGCCCCAGCCCTTGGATATGGGCATCGCATCGTATAGGTTTAGACGGGAGGCTATTATGAAGCTTGGGTCTGGGATGGCTTCTCTTACTTTATCTATGATTGTCAGCATTAGGGCGCTGCGGTTTTCGAAGATGCCGCCGTATTTTCCTTCACGGTCGAAGCAAGATAGTAGTTCGTGTAGTAGATAGCCGTGGCAGGCTTTTATATCTACGCCGTGGAATCCCGCTTCTTTTACTAATAGAGCGGCTTTTACAAAGTCGTCTATTAGGCTATCCAGATAATTGTCGGTAATTAATTCGTGATCTGGTGCGATTTTAAGCCGTTCATCTAGTTCTGGTTTGTGGCTGGCTATCATTGGGGCAGATGGGCCGTCTGGCTTGCTATATCTTCCGCTATGGTTTAGTTGAACTATGGTTATGGGGTTGCCGTGTTTGTAGATGCGGTTGGCTAGATATTTAAAGCCCGGTAGGGATTTTTCATTGATAAACAGTTGGCGTTTGTTGGAGCGGCCTTCATGGTTTACGCTTACGGATTCTAACCAGATAAGACCTGAGCCTCCTGCGGCAGCGCGTTCGTATTTTCTGAAGGTTAGGTAGCTTGGGCCGCCTAGGTCGTCTGAGTCGCCTCCTTCCATAGGGTGGGCTACTAGGGCATTGGGGGCGGTGTGGATGCCTAGGCGTACTGGATTCGATAAGATACTTAAATCTTCATCGCAGCCTAAGTCTAGGCCTAGGGCATCAATGTCTGTTTGAAGTTCTTTCAATGACTTGTAATTGAATTTGCTGTGCTTTCCTTTTTCCATGCAGCATATCCCTCCTTTGTTTTCATGACTATAACATACAAATGAGATATAATGCACATTGATTGGAGGGATTTGGAATGAGAAAACCACTACGGACATTATTGGTTGGAGCCGGGGGATATGGGGTCAATTATGTAGAATACTTCCTCGGTGGAGAGTTTGATGGGGAGCTTGAATTGGTGGGCATTGCAGACCCTTATGCATCGGCCTCCCCTTGTTATGATAGGTTTAATGGCATTGTGCCTGTTTTTGATAGCATGGAGGATTTTTTTGCGGCCCACTCCGCGGATTTTACCATTGTATGTACGCCTATTCATTTGCATTATGGGCATTGTAAAACCGCATTAGAGAATAATTCTCATGTGATATGCGAAAAGCCTTTTGTACCATCAATGGATGCAATGGAGAGCCTAGAGGCTTTGCGGGAGGATAAAGTACTTGCGGTAGGATTTCAGTGGTGCTATTCCGAGGTGATGCAGGATTTGAAAAAGCGAATTATTGCCGGGGAATTTGGCACGGCTTTGAGTATGAGAAGCTATATAAGCTGGCCTAGAGGATGGAAGTATTATAATAGGGGGACTAGCTGGGCCGGGAAGATTAAATCGGCTCAGGGTGATCTTATTTATGATTCCATTTTATCAAATGCTACAGCCCATTATATCCAGAACATGCTTTTCCTTTTGGGAGACAGTGTGGAAGAATGTGCTGATATAAATCATATCAAGGCGGAATGTTACCGTGCCAATGATATCGAATCCTTTGATACTATTGTCTTAAAGGGTAAAGTAAAGGACGCGGATGTTTACTTTAGCGCGTCCCACGCAACCAATTACCTAGTTCAGCCTGTTACAGAGTATGTATTTGAAAACGCTCGGATTTGGATTAACGTAACAGCTCAGGATCATGTATGCACCGTACATCATAAAAACGGCTCAATAGAAAATCTCGGCTCTGCTCTCGGAAATGGGCTAAAGAACCGTATACGAGATGTGGCAAAACGTATTTGCGGTGAAGACAAAGTCATATGTACCGCCCCCATGACAGGGGCTTTTACCGCTTTAGTTGATTGGGTGTTTATCAATGTCCCATTCTGTGATTTTCCTGACGAGCTAATTATTCGAGACAAGGAGCGGGGCGCTACTTATATTAAGAACCTTCATATGGATTTATGGGATTGCTTTAATAAAAATATCCTACCTTCAGAGGGTGGATATTTTATCTAAAGCAAAACCGGGCAATATGAAAATTAAGCCCTGGAGGTGTAACGAAATGAAAAAGCCAGAATTACTTGCCCCTAGCGGGAATGTAAAAACCCTGAAGGCAGCGGTAGAGGCCGGTGCTGATGCAGTTTACCTAGGGGCTGGGAAATTTTCGGCAAGGGCATTTGCCGGGAACTTTGACGGAAGTGAACTAAGCTATGCAATTGAATATGCAGCCAATGCTGACGTAAAGGTATATCTGGCAGTCAACACCCTTATGACAGACAGAGAGCTAAAGGATGCTCTTACCATAGTTGGTGAGGCATATCATGCTGGGGCGGCGGCTTTTATTGTGCAGGATTTAGGACTTGCAGCAGAAATAAAAAAACAGTACCCGGATGCTATTTTACATGCCAGCACCCAAATGACTGCCCAAACATTAAAAGATGTGAATCTGCTGGGCAGCCTGGGTTTTAAGCGGGTTGTAATGGCTAGAGAGCTTTCCAGAGATGAAATAAGAAATATTGCCGCAAATACTTCGGTTGAACTGGAGATTTTTGTCCATGGGGCATTGTGCTCCTCTTATTCCGGGCAATGTCTGATGAGTAGCTTTATTGGAGGGCGAAGCGCCAACCGAGGAAAATGCGCTCAACCCTGCCGTCTGCCTTATAAATCTGGGAAAAAAAGCGGGGTGCTTCTGAGTTTGAAGGATTTATGCTTGATTGATTATATTGATGAAATGGCAGATATGGGGGTTGCCTCACTTAAAATCGAAGGCCGTATGAAGGGCGAAGATTATGTACGGGCGGTAGTTGGCGCGTATCGTGCTGTTTTGGATGGAAAGAATCTAACCGAAAAGCAAAAGGCCAAGATGCTTGGGGTATTTGACCGCGGAGGATATACCGACGGATATTACACCGGCAACAGAGCGGGAATGTATATGGAGAATCTAAAAAACCCCTATGGAAAGGGGCGCAAACGTGCTGATTAAGTTTGTTGCTACTTGCCTGACCGCCCAGCAAAAGCAGGCTTGCATAGATTTAGGAATTGATGTGATAAACGATTATGCTCGCTCTTACGGAGAAATTATAGATGGTTGTGTTACGGATTTTTCTGTGCATTGCTTTAATTCTTCTACGCTTGCGGTGCTGAAAAGCTTAGGGGTACACCGGGCGACCCTTCACCCTGAGTTGAACCTCGCACAGATACGGGATATGAAGAAGTGTATGGATACAGAAGTTGTGATTTATGGAAAGATACCACTGATGAAGGTTGGAAACCCAGTAATTAGTGGTGCTGTAACGGATAGGACTGGGGCGAGATTTTATGCCAAAGGGGATATACTGTATAACTCTGTGCCTATTTTTATGGCGGATAAGCTTAAAGAGGTAGAAAAAGCAGGGATAACCCATGGACGGTTGATTTTTACTACAGAAAGCGCTGATGATGTACGGAATACAATAAAAGCTTACATGCATCGCAAGACAATAAAGATGGAATTTACCCGTGGAAAATTTTATTCTAAGGTGTAATCTTATAATCACACTTCTATCTCAGACTGAATATAACTTAGGTATCTTCTCATTCATTCTATTGGATTATAAAGGGGTACCTTATGCCATTTTCATTTTTACTGGATAAACCCAGGAATATTAGTGCCACGTTCGAAAAACTAAAACAGCAACTTTCTGCTTTCGGCGGTAAGCTGACGGGCGACGAAAAAGAAGGTTTTATCTCCCTCCAGGGTGTGGAGGGCAACTATGTAGTAGGAACCGATTCCGTAAAAATCACGGTAACAAAAAAGCCCCTATCCATTCTCCCCAACAAAGTTGTTGAGAATCAGATAAGGGCTATTTTTCATAGCATAGCGAATTAATTCAGAATCGGCCTCTTAACCAAGAAATGGATTACAACTTTTTTCATGGCCTATTGTAGTACTTGCCCCATGTCCTGGATATACAATCGTGTCATCAGGCAGGATGAAAAGCTTCTCAACTATGTTTTTTACTAGCTCCTGATGATTACCTCCTGGAAGATCCGAACGGCCAATAGACTCCTTGAAAAGTATATCCCCAGAAAACAATATTCCATTGATTTCATCATAGTAACAAACCCCACCAGAGGTATGGCCGGGTACATGTAAAACCTTTAGTTGGGTATTTTTTAAGGAAAAAACATCTCCATTTTTTAAAGTTTTTTCCGCTAAAACCACCAAATTTCCCCCAATACGTGTGGAAAGGTTTATGCTGGGGGTTGAAAGCATTGATAGCTCCGCTTCATGGCTGTAAATAGGGGCAGATACTATGCCTCTAATCCCCTCAGCACCAATAATATGGTCATAGTGGCCATGTGTTAGTAATACACCTTTTATAGTGAGAACACTCTCTTTAATAAATAAATCAGCTGAGACAATATCAGAACTGCTGCATCCGGCATCAATAAAGACCCCTTCACCTGACTCTTCATCATAGTATAGGTAAGTATTTTGTCTCATATCATTGGCATTAAATGTCTTGACCTTCATTTTATACGCTCCTAGGTGTTTAATGTCTTCTGCTTATTTTGAAGCATAATGGATACGAAGGATTCCTGATGTATCTAAATAGGCCAGCAAAACATCCTTATAGCTTGAAATACCTTGCTTTGTAAGCTCTTCCATTAGCCATGCTTCATCTACATTTTTATTGATAATTTTACCATCAATTACGATATTAGTACATAGCCCCTCATATGGGGCCGGGATTTCCATGTCTTTTGGGGTTAGTGGGCGGTTTTGGGATTTTGACAGTATACTAAGCCGCCCACTGGTTTCTAATATTGCAAATTCAACTTGAGCTATATCAAAAATGTTTTTTTGCCTACATTCTTCTAGCAAGTCATTGATGTTGACTTGGGTTTTTCTTAAACTTTTATCTATGATTTTTCCGTTTTCTATAAGAATTACAGGAGAACCATCCAACAATTTTCTTCCCTTATAGCTTTTCATGCTTATATATGAAAGAATAAGAGAAAACAGCGTGAATACTGACATGGCGGTCAGTCCTTCCGCCGCATGTATATCACGTACAACGGCGTATTCCGAGGCTATGGAGCCAATTGAAATTCCGATTACATAGTCAAAAAAATTGAGCTGTGCCATCTGCTTTTTGCCCATAATCCGAGTAAGAATAAATAGTGCAATTATGGCTATTAGAGATGTAAGCCCTGTTTGAAGTATCTTTTCCAACATTCCTATCATCCTTCAAAAGCGAGTTACTAAGAAGTATCCCCGACTAAATGAAGGGTATGCGTGAGATGTTATTCACAATAGATATTTATGGCATCCCGCAAGAACTCTGCACATCCTGGAGCGAGCTTATCATAATGCGCTCTAAATCGTTCGTCTGATACATACATTTCACCTAAGCTTATATGATATTCCTTGGTGTAGTGGGGATAAAAGACGCTGAGCCACTCTTTGTGCAGATCGCAAGCTTTTTGGGCTGCTTCACTGGCTGGGTCGCCTATGTTTATAGCTGATAGTAATGCGTCTTCTAATGCATGGCGCAGCCTTTCACTTTGGTTGTATTGCATTTGTGTCAATCCTTTCATGTGGGCGTTGGACGCTTCTACTACATTGGCACCATACTTTTCACGGATTTCTGCTCCGTATTTTTCTTCGTTTTCGTTGATGATGGCCTGTTTAAAGCCCTCGAATTTTTCTTTGTCTGACATTGTGGTTTCTCCCTTATATCTTCAAGTGAAAAATCAAACTCCTTAAAAAAAAGAATTTGTTGAAGTGTATTTACTTCGCCTTGCCCGTATATCCGGTACCCAGAGAAAGCTACTCTCATAGGTTTTAAAAGACCGATCTCATCATAATGGCGTAAGGTGCGGGCGCTTATGCCTGATAGCTTTGATAATTTATTGGTTGTGTATTCCATCCGATCCTCCTTATATAAAGAGTATAAACTATTACGTAACGTCAAAGTCAATATTGCTGGACAAATTTCGGAGCAAAAACAAAAAACCTACATAATATGTATCATTAAAAACTAAACAAGGGGATGAGCCTTATGAGTGCTGATTTTCAGTATGGTACATGGATACCTTCTTTACAGGTAGGTAATGGTATTATCCAAGGCCAATATACCGATAGAGTCGGAAATTGGACAAGAATTGGACATCAAATCTTTATTAACGGTATTTTTAGATTAAACTACAACGAAGGGCAAGTCGAAGATGCCGTACGAAGAAATACAACCGTTCAAGAGATTAGAATTGGTAATCTGCCCTATGAAGCCAATAGTAGTTCTTCAGTTTTTAACTTGGTGGTATCTCATAATCCTTTTATATTAAATACTCGACCAGGGGAGACAGAAATCTTATCTATTGGGGCGAGAAGTATCTGGGGTAGTCCACGGATGCGTGTTTTTATTAATGAGCGCGTTATTACTAGGAATTATAATAGTATAAATCGGATACCTCTCGCGGCGGATTTATCGCTTCAAGATTTAAGACCCTCTACATATGGAGTCTTTACAGAAATTCGAATTTCAGGTACTTACACGGCGTTTCCTGATTTGTCGTCTACAGATCCGGTCAACACGCCGCCCCCGATGATTACGCAGCCACCTACTCCGCCGCTGCAACCGCCACAACCGCCTCCGCCTCCACCGGAAAACATATGGCCATCATTTTCTGGGGTTATACTGCGGCGAGGTATGCAAGGCTCAAGTGTTAGGTTAGTACAAGAAAGGCTAAACATTCTTGGTGCTGATCCACGACTTACGGAAGATGGTATTTTTGGCCCGATGACCGAAGCGGCTGTTATGGCCTTTCAGCGACAGCGCGGATTGAATGTGGATGGTGTTATTGGATTGATGACATGGGATGCTTTAGCTCGTGTAGTTTTGTGATGTGATTAGTGTGGGGGCTAGGCTGCCGCACGGGCGGGTAAGAGCCGGTTTTGGCACATGTTCCGGCTATGCCCGGAAGCCTCAAGCGGGGAAAAAAGTCGTTTATGTACGGATTGTCATCCGCATAAACGACGTTTTTCCTCCGCTTGAGTCTCCCGGGCGCCTGCACAGGTGCCAAAACCGGCTCTTACCCGCCCGTGCTATATCTTTGCAAAGGGGATGGTAGGTGTATCACATACTGGACTGATGTGTAGCTCATTTTTTTATATCCTGCATATTATATACCTGTCGATAAGAACAAAAAATGGTAACTATATATAAGTTTACACAAGGAGGTGAACAGGTATGTTTGTAGGTCTTATTTTAACAAGTCCAGATGGTGGTAAATCGGACGCAATAGCACCTATATATAAAATAGCTACAACAGATAAAAAAGGCATCTATATAGACGGTAAAGAAGTGCTTGGCGTGAGAGGCTATAATATGCAAACAAAAGAAGAAAACTCTGTCAACTGGACAGAGCTTTCCGTTACTTTCATCGTTAAGTCAGACGCTTAGTTGTCCAAGCCCTCAACATACTGTAGCCCAGCTATAGTAATGCTTGGCACACCAGGATATAAATTCCCAACGAGATAAGGAACTGACATAAGTCCATTAACATAGCCATCTTTTATGATTTGCTCAACAACGATTGTGTGGTTATTATCCATTAAATCGGACAAAATATTATCCCAGTTCTCCCCGTCACGAATTTTGACAAGAACATCGTACACAGCTTTGTCAAAATCAGCAGTTGATTTAAACATGTAATCACCCCTCCTTTCCATAATTTAATAAGGATAAGCCCCTGATGACATGTCACGATGCACAGGGGCTTACATCTTTTTCAGGAGTTCCAATAATGCCATTTTCTGCTCTTTGTTAAGCGTATTCCAAACATTCAACATTTCCATCTGTTCGCTGTTAAGCATAACCGCTTCACTACCATCTGCGAAGAACTGGCATAAGCTTATTCCTAATCCTGCACAGATAGCCTCAAGTGTAGGTATTGTAGGTTGATTGCTTAATCTGAAAAGATTATTGAGCGAACCTTCTGAAATCCCAGCCTCTTTTGCTAACCTATAGTTGCTCCAACCTCTTTCATCTCTAAGCTTCTTAATCCTATCTAAAATCGCCATAATCACTACCTCCGTTCATGTAAAGAATACACGTATGGGAGTGTGCATTGTACGATTAATATCACTTGCATATACGCGTACACATATGTATAATTGGGCGCAAATGGCTGTATATGTTAAATGCAGTCGAAAAAGGGGATGATTATATGAAACGCGTAATGTTTTTGATGATTGCTGTCTTAGCAATAGGACTGTTAATCGCTTGCGGAGGAGGAAATGAAGAAATTGAATCAGAGGAGTTGCCTGTTTCTGCACCTACTTCCACACCTGAACCTTTGCCAGAATCCGCGCCTAGTTCAATACCTGAGCCACAATCTGAGTTGTCAAACTTGGAAGCAATACACAATTTGGTTGAATCCATTAGAAGGGAGGGGCTAAATGATGATTACAGATTTGAATTGCGTACAGACATTGCAGAGCATGGTGAACATATCCTAACGATAATTTTCACTAATGACGTATTTGATGCAAATATCTTTACCCACATGTTTACTATGGGCTTGCACATGCAACTTGGGGTTCATCGCATTTTAGCCTTTTTACAACATGAAGACTTATGGGGCGACTGGGGAGCAATTGGATTCTTATGGTTTTTTACAGAAACTAGTCCGCAACCGCTTTTGAGTATAGGATTTCGCTTAAATGACATTGCTGACATAAACTTGGGTGCCTTAACAACAATTGACGCAATGCCTATTCTTTTAGAGCGTACAATTTTACTTGAATCGCATGAGGCATTTTACAATACATTCAATCCAAACGGTGAAAGCCAAATGGTTGCACCAAGCCCAGATACTATTGCTGATACTAGTGTGTACAATATATTGTCATTTGGTAGCACCTTTGAATTTGATGGCTTCGAGGTCACAATTGGGGCTACTTGGGAAGTGGTAACAGTTGCTAATCGGTTTAGTGATTTCAACGGCCACGATGCCATTAGAGTGCTTATTGAGATAACAAATACAGGCAATGAAACAGCTACCTTGCGCAATCCAGCGTTTTATGGGCCTGATGGGATTAGGCTGGATAGCATCAATACCCTATTCAGAGACTACCAGCCCCAAAGTATGCGTCCAGGCGCAACCGCTACGGCTTATCTGCATTTCTTGTATGTAGATGATGGTGAGTATTGGGCAGTATTCTCTCGCGTTAGGGAGCGGATTGAGATTTCGTTGCCAATAGCACGCTAATTTGAATCTGGGGGCATAGAATAAAGAAGCAACCCGTTAGATTTGGGTTGCTTCTTTGTATTCTAGGGCTGTTTTTAGGTTTTTGTTGAAGTTGGATAAAGTGCTTTCTTCTACTGGAGCTATGGTGTGGCCTTTGTCATCAAATGCATACGGTAGTTCCATTTGTCCCATCTGTCGCCATTGTAATTTTTCAAATTGCGCCCACATATGTTGCATATTATCAGACAATTGAAATAGGGTTATGATTTGATTGATTTGCCCTGCAAGGTGTGAATTGCC
>WRAN01000016.1 GCA_009780185.1 Defluviitaleaceae bacterium
CAGCCTAGTCTGGGCAAAATGCATAAAGTCAAAAGTAAAAATAGTAGCCGCAAACAAAGCCCAGTTATTAGATTTAAATAAGAACCTGGCAAAGACATAAATCAGTGGCACCATTAATACCCCAGTCAAAGTCCCGGCAAAGCGCCACCCAAAAGGAGTCATACCAAAAATCTGTATACTCCACATGATAAAATTCTTACCCATAGGCGGGTGCGTAGTTTCAAATACATTAAGCCCATGAAGATATTCATAAGCCGCCCGTGGATGATAAATCTCATCAAAGTAGGCAGAGTTCATAAAACTACGGTAGTCTGGCACCCATTGCTGCTCGTCCACTAAGGCCTCTCCGCCGGGGGATACACTGTATATAGGAATAAGCTCTCGATTCGGCCCTCTAAATGCCAGCTCCTGTATCCTGACACCCACTCCCGTCGCAAAGACTCGGATATACCGTGCCTCAAAATGCATAGGCCTATCTTGCCAGGTAAATACGGCAGTAGCGCCAGTGTTAAGCTGGTCGATTATCTCCCAGTCTTCTCCGTCTACAGATGCAGATATAGTAAATGGCCTATCGTGTACTGCACTCATCCGGTACTGCATTTCGGTAACATTCCAGGCCTCACCAAAGTCAATAATCGCGTACTCGCCTTGTTCCGGTGCCCACGCCGTTTGAGGGGCATTAAAATCCCCAAGACGGAAAAACGCAATAAAGGAATAAATCCCAATAAGCACAAACAGAAAAACATAATCTTTGGCACCCATTGGTGGCGGGTCTACAACTTTTGTCTCGACAATGGGTTCATATTCAGCCCTGCTTACCTTCGGCCTACCGGATGTGGCCTTCTTGGGCTTCTTTTTTGTCGCAATTTCCATAGGTGAAGGCTTCCCCATCCAATTTGATTTAATAAACATATAAATCAAAATTCCCCCTAAAACAACATTAGCAAAGGAAATAATAGGGGTGCTGTTGGCAATAATATCTAAAGTAAATCCGCCTCTAAGCCAGCGGAGTATCTCCGTGCAGTTGAAAAAGAAAGTAACAGAAAAAGCGGCATATATCCCAAGGCCGCGCTTTTCCCCCTTAGTAGCATAGTATACCAAGAAGAAAGTAAGAGCCGGGAATAAATACCGCTCATGCATCCTAACCATGAAAATAAATATCAAAGCAAACAAGGCCCCAACAATAAGGAAGAAGTGCCGTCCTTCATACAGCACACGATCCCGGTACAGGGCAATGAAAGTGAGGGCAGCAATAATTAACGCAATAATAAAGCCCCACCAGGAATAAGTAATCCCAAGGAATGTATTATCAAAAGCCACCCAATTACGGCCAAATAAAGCCCAGAAATTAAATGCGTTGACAGAGGCAAATGGATAAGTTCCAAGGCCGCTGGTATACAGCTCAATTACAGGCATAATATTTACGCCCGGCACAAAGGGAATCATAAGAACCGCCATAAGAGCTACAGCAGTACCAATGGCAGCAAACAAGCGCACATAGGCCTTACCAGGAATCTTATACCCGCCTAACTCAGATGGTTCTTTGCTGTCCAATAAATAAGTAATTGCCGTAAATAAATATATAGGCCCAAGAAATAAGGACTGCGCCTTTATAAGAATAGCAATACCAAAGAGTATATATGAAGCAATGATCTTCCGCTCCCGTAAGAGTAACAAGGACACAAGAAGGAAAATTACAAACACAGACTCAACCTGCCCCCATACAGCGGATATAAGAATAACAGCAGGGTTAAGCACCCACAGCGCTGCCATTTTTAGTCCCCATATAGTGGCGGCAATAGGCAGATCTTTGGGTTTTTCTTTATTTTCTGCTTTATCCTCAGCAGTACGTGTAAGCCGCCCATAAGCCGCAATACGATAAATAATATACCCAATACCCAAGTCAGCCAAAATAGCTGGAAGAAAGGTAAAGAAGTTGAATATAGTGCTAAGCCTCTCCCATCCAAACCTAGCCGACATAGCCCCAAGTACATACAGCACATAGATATACCCCGGCGGATAATCAATAAAATCCACAGCAGTATAAATCTGGCTAAGCCCATGCTCAAAGGCTGCCTGACCCCAAAACTGAAAGAGATTTACATCATTGGTAAACATAAATCCAGATTGAAAGGCAAGAACCCGGACAATAAAACCTATAAGTAATAGGCCTATGATATAGTGCTTATTCTTTATTTCCATCCTATACCTCGCTTTTGTATTATAACGCGAATTAATTCAGAATCCGCTTATTTACTGGCCCCGATCGCTTTTGTCATTATCATCAAAACCGCTTTTACTAAAATGATAGGGCTTATTGTAGTTTGCTTAGCCCAGCTGATAGTCTCTTAAGGCTTTCATCCTTACCTAGAAGTTCAGCTATTTCTGTAGCGCCGCACGGTGTTGTGGGCTTTCCTGATAGAGCTGTTCGTATTGGCCATAGTATCTGCCCTTTGGAGAAATCACTTTCCTCCGCTAACTTTGCAACTACTTCACCTATGGCGGTATGGTTCCAATCTTCAAGCTGCTTAAGGGCAGCGATAGCCAGCTTTAAGGAATCGCGAGCTACATCAGGGTTAGTTTTCATTTTCTTATGAGTGTATAGTTCTATATCATAATCTGGAAGGGCATCTATAAAATCAACTAGCTCCCCACATTCTTTTATAAAGGACACTCTAGACTGAGTAATACCTGCCAGATACATGTAATCCATCCCTGGCTTTTTTACAGCTTCCTGCAAAAATGGTAAAGCCATGGAATAATATATTTCCACAGGTAGTCCCTTAATATGCTCTCCATTGACCCAGGTCATTTTCTTCATATCAAATGTAGAAGGGGACTTGCTTATATTTTTAGCGTTAAAAACCTGTATAAGTTCCTCTAATGTGAAAATTTCTTTATTATCCGCAGGGCTCCAGCCCAACAGCGCGACGTAGTTTATTATAGCCTCTGGCAAGAATCCCATCTCTACAAGCTGGGGGATAGACGCATCTCCATGGCGCTTACTGATTTTCTTCCCGTCAGAGTTTTGTAAAAGTGGCAAGTGTACAAAAATAGGTATGGGCCACCCCAATGCTTCATATAACAGGGTGTATTTTGGGGTAGAGGTAAGGTATTCGCATCCTCTTACTACATGGGTTATTGCCATAGCGTTATCATCCACAACATTGGCGAAATTATAAGTAGGCATCCCATCAGATTTAATTAGGATTTGGTCTTCCAGTTCGCTGTTTTCAATAGTAATATCTCCAAAAACCTCATCATGGAAGGTGGTTTTGCCCTCCGGAATCAGCTGGCGGATGACATATGGCGTTCCCGATTCGATTTTTGCGGCAATTTTATCCTTGCTAAGCTGCAAACAATGACGGTCATATTTCACATGACCACCCTCGTCTGCAAGGCTTTGTAGCCTTTCCTTTTCGCAGAAGCAATAATAGGCCTTGCCTTCTTTTATAAGACGCAGTGCTGGGGGCATATAATCTGCCTTGCGCTCACTTTGGATATAAGGCCCATAATCACCACCGACACTAGGCCCCTCGTCAAAGTTAAGGCCTGTAATACGCAAGGTTTCAAAAATAGCATCGGTAGCACCCTCAACATAGCGTTGTTGATCGGTATCTTCGATGCGCAAAATAAAAACGCCGCCTTCATGTTTTGCTATTAAGTACTCATATAGGGCTGAGCGCAAGTTTCCTATGGTCATAAAGCCAGTTGGGCTTGGGGCGTAACGTGTACGAATCATATATAAACTCCTTTTATACAATTTACGCCATTTTAGCAGATTTGGAAACGGATTGACAACTGATGGATAGGTTTCGCATAAAAGCGCAGTTGAAAAACAAATCTGACATCAGCCGTATAGAAATCGGACAAGGTTTGCATTTGTGTATTTTCGGCGTATACATGGGCATAACAAAAAAGAGAATACACAGACAGGTGCATCCTCTTGCAGTAGTTCCAGCGCCTTGCGTTGGATTCATAATTTAAGCCTTTACAGTCACTTTGACATCAGGAATCACTTCAACACCCGTAAAAACCTCACGCCAGCGTGGGGCATATCGCTGATATAGGTCATGCTGTTTTTTCCGCATAATCTCCAGCCAGTGATACCCATCAAGCTCAAGTTCATCTTGCATTTTGGTGGCGGTATGGAGTATTTCCTTTTTTATCGTTTCCTCCAGAAGCTGTGCCATATGCAAGGAGTAGCTTTCACGATTTAACAGGTCATTACCATCAGGACATTCCTCAATACTGCCTGAAATCTCTACTTGCATATGGGCTTGCAGCTTATTATCATGCTCTACAAAGCGCACATTAGCTGTGTGCTTTTCTACTTTAAATGGAATGGGGCTGCCAAGTGCCGTGGTTGTAACAATTGCCCCAAGGCCGCCATTATCCACACCCCATAAATACCCTCTAAGTTCTTCTTCATCCAACTGCCCAGCCTTAGCTCCGTTATTAATAAGTGCCGCCCCCAAGAAGCTTATTGCCTTATCTTCCACATTAAGTGCCGGCACCATAACAGTACCCATATACTTCATCTGAGTAACAAGATTATCCAAGTTAATAATAAAGCTGGTGCCGCCTATCTTATGCTTATCTTTATATATTGCGGCTACATATTTCCCAGGAAGCTTATCCCCTGGTGGGGTTGCCGCCAGTACATCCGCTCCTTCTCCATTTGCAACCAGTACATACATTGCCCGGTCTATCTCATGATGGCGGTTAAAATAGTCTAGAGCGCCATTAACCAGATCAGGGTCTTCTAGTAAGGCATTTCCAAGTACCAGCATTTTTGTTTGACCAAAGTATAGCTGGGTATCTGTTTCGGCATTTATCTCTTTGATAGCCTCGGTAACAGTTTTTGCGGAAGCCTTCTTAATATATGGCGGGTCATCATCTTCTTCATCCTCTGCGGAATCATTGGCTGCTGGCAAAGACAAGGTTACCGCATATCTAGCTTCCTCATCTGTGGCCTTATCTATGGCAATGGCTACAACAAAAGCCCGGTTTTCAATCTCTACCCTGTCCCAACATCCACTTAGGGTTGAAAGAGAAATTATACCAAGCACAAGAAGGACTGCGGTCTTTGTCCCTTTTAGCTTGGAAGCTATTATTAATATCAAAGGCAGCAGCACCAGGAAGAAAAGCCCAACAGTAAGATACATAAAATCCAGCCGCTGATATATTTCCGTTTCATCCCAGGGGATTAAGCACACCCCAAAAACAGCTGCGGAAGTAATCAGCACTCCTATCTGCCACAATTTATTTCCACGGCTAGGCCCGTGAGGGCGGCCTGGAGGGGGTTCCTTTTCTTTTCGTAAGCAATCCTTAATCAATACTCCCCCAAAGAACACCAAAGTATTAATAAAAGCAAAAACCGTAATAATCCAAAAGCTAAACATAAGTGCGTCTTGGCGTTCGATAAAAGCCCCAGGCAGATTAAGCATATCCATCATACTAAGCACAGGCCATGGTAAATCTACCACTCCCTGGCCAAACTTAGTCAAAGTCAGCACCGTTATTACCGTAATTATTAATCCAGCAAAACCAATGGCGGCCACAACAGCCCTACCCATTTTTTTCTTAGGATGAATATAAGGTGACACAAGTAGCACGCACTCTAAACCGGTAAACATAAAGCCAAGGCGCAGCGTCCCTTGCAGTAGGTTCCTCGGAGGGGCGGTAAATACCGGCTGAAGGTTGCTCCAGTTGATATCCATAACAGCCAATACAATAAGAAAGATAAAGGGCAGCACCATCAAAGCCAGCAGCACTTCTGCAACCCGTGCCCTAGTTTCAATACCCTTTATTGCAGCATAAGAGGCGACCAGCAGCATAACAATCCCAGTCATAAATATAGGGGTATACTGCAACAACACTTCCTGTACAACCAACATAAATGCCCTGAGCTCAAGTCCAGCCGCAAACACTAGCTTAAGCCACAGCACTGCCCCAAGAAAACATGCCACAGGGCGTGTTAAAAAATGCCCGGTGCTTTGGATAAATGTATCCCCGGGTCTAAGCCGTGCGGCAGTAGAAACCAGTGCCCCAATCCCCATTGCAAGAATCGTAAGCAAAACAGCAATAATCCACCCATCACTACCGGCATATTCTGCCACTCTACGAGGCAGAATTATTACACCAGTTCCTATGGCGCTGATGATTATCAGGTTCTGTAATTGCCTAAGAGAGATTTTTTCATTTATAGATAGCATAGCTACTCCTTTGAAGCTTTATATCGGCTTGCCTGCCTTGGATTTGCGTAAAAAGGCCGCTTTCTTAACATGAAAAGAGGCAGTCGAAAGATACTATCCTTCAAATCCTCACCCTTGCTAAGCTCTGAAGCCGCAAAGGGCATAAGATAAGGAAATCCAAAGCTCCGCAAGGACGCAAGATGGATAAGCATCAGCAGTAATCCTGCCCAAAGCCCTAAAAATCCAAAAGCCGCTGCCAAAATCAATATCCCATACTTAACCAGACGAAATCCATAAACAAGGGATACATTGGGGATAGCAAAGGTAGCAATCCCTGTAAGAGCCACAATGATTACCACAATAGGGCTGACAAGTCCCGCCTCAACAGCTGCCTGGCCGATAATAAGCCCACCAACAATACCGATAGTACCCCCAGACGCTGTTTTAAGTCGTATCCCAGCCTCGCGCAACAGCTCGAAAGCCGCATCCAGCATAAATATCTCCAGCACAGCAGGAAACAGCACAATCCCACTAGCGTCAGCCAAAGTAGTAATCATCATAAGGGGAATCATAGAAGGATGATACAAAGCAACAGCCACATAAACAGCAGGCAAAGCCACTGCCATAAAAGCCCCGATAAACCGAAGAACCCGCGTAATAGACATAACCTGCCAACGGCTATAGTAATCTTCTGACGCCTGAAAAAAGCAGTTGATGGATACCGGCACCAAGATAACAAAAGGGGAGTTATCCACAATTATCGCGATTCGTCCCTCTAAAAGTGCTGATGCCGCTTTATCTGGACGCTCGGTAAGCTGTGCTTGTGGAAAGGGGCTTAACCAGTTTTCTTCAATAAGCTGTTCAACACATCCGCTATCTAAAATAGCGTCTATATTAATTTCCTTTAATCTAAGCTCAACCTCTTCCAGTATTTCTTGGCGCACTATCCCTTCAATATACATAAGGGCAATATCTGTCTGAGAACGGGTGCCAACACGGCTTTGCTTTACCTTCAACCCCGTATCACGGATACGACGCCGAACAAGAGCAGTATTAAATCGCATAACCTCACTAAAAGCTTCACGTGGGCCTTGTACCACCACTTCCGTTTCAGCGGATTGGATACCCCTATTGGGAAAGCCACGTGTAGCCACAATTATAGCCTTAGGGTAACCCTCAATAAAAATTGCCGTATCCCCAGCCATAATAAAATAGAGAATATCCTCCATTTTATCCGTCTCGCTAAAATCCCCGGTGGCGATACCTCGATCCTTTAGCGTAGTATAGAGATCGCCTTTTTCCGCTTCACTGATGTTACTCCAATCCATGTCAAAAAACCGCCGGATAATAGTAAGATCAAAGATATCCCGCCCTGTCATCGCGTCAATATAAGCGAGATAAATCCAAGGAGCACCTACACCCCCGATAGGCATTTTGCGGCTAATAAAATCCTGACTATCCTTAAAAAGAGCCTCAATAAGCTCCTTATTCTCGTCCAAAGAGGAAAATGGCTTTGGAGGAATAGAATCTTTAATATTTGTAATCATAGAAGTTATTCTGTTACAATAAAGTGAAAATATGCATGAGGAATACCAAGACAAATACCCGCATAGCTTCTCATATGGGGATATCTTGCAATGAGTACTGCTTGCTATTGTATAAATCAATAAAAAATATCCCCGAAATTTGGGATTTCCTCCAATGACAAATCGGTATGACAAATGTTATATTACAAACGTGTTACAGAACTTTTCCGCGCAAAGCGCGGCCCGCGGCAAAGCGAGGAAGCATAGCTGGGCTTTGCCCAGTAAAGCGGCGGGGGTTTGAGGGCAGAGCCCTCATTTAAAAGGAGGCCATAATGGCAAGTTTAGAGCTTAAAAACATCGTCAAAAAGTACCCCAACGGTTTTGTTGCGGTAAATGACTTCAACCTGAGCATCAAAGATGAAGAGTTTATTATCTTCGTAGGCCCCTCAGGCTGCGGAAAAACAACCACTCTACGTATGATCGCAGGTTTGGAAGAAATCACAGAAGGCGAGTTATACATAGGCGACAGGCTTATGAATGACGTGGCTCCAAAAGATCGCGACATCGCCATGGTATTCCAAAACTATGCTCTATACCCTCATATGAGCGTATACGACAACATGGCATTTGGTCTAAAACTCAGAAAAGTTCCTAAAGCCGAAATCAAAGAAAGAGTAGAAGCGGCAGCAAAAATCCTTGACATCCAGCATCTACTAGACCGTAAACCCAAAGCCCTCTCCGGCGGTCAGCGCCAGCGTGTAGCTATGGGACGTGCAATCGTTCGTGACCCCAAAGTCTTCCTAATGGACGAGCCTCTGTCTAACCTAGACGCAAAGCTAAGGGTACAGATGCGTACAGAAATTACAAAGCTTCATCAAAAGCTAAAAACCACTTTCATCTATGTAACACATGACCAAACCGAAGCTATGACTCTAGGTGATAGAATCGTAGTTATGAAAGACGGCCTTATCATGCAAGAAGACAGCCCAGTAAACTTGTACAATAGGCCACAAAATCTCTTCGTAGCTAGCTTCATAGGTTCACCACAAATGAACCTGTTAGATGTTGAGGTAGTAGAAAGCGGTAGCGATATTTCCTTAAAATTCGGTAGCCACTCCATTAAGCTTCCCGAAGGCAAAGCCAAAGCGGTAAAAGAAGGCGGCTATGTAGGCAAAACCGTTGTTATGGGTATCAGGCCAGAAGATCTTCATGATGAAGAAGTAGTAATTAACCAAAATCCAGACGCCGTTATAGAAACCGAAGTAGAAGTGCACGAGCTTCTAGGCGCGGAAGTATACTTATACTTGGTATGTGCAGGTCAGCAAATGATCGCCCGCGTAAACCCACGTACAACCGCAAAAGCCGGCGATGTAATCAAAATGGCTCTTGATATACAAAAAATCCATGTATTTGATAAAGAAACAGAAATGGTTATCACAAACTAATAATCTCTATAAATCAACAGCCCCTTCAAATGAAGGGGCTGTTTTTATGCACAATTATTTCTACTGAAATGTATATATAACATTTGATCCATCAATCGATGCCCGTACATCCTCATGGTAAAATCTAGGCACAGCCACGGTAATAACATTGCCTGCCGTTAAGGGCACCCGCTCCATTCTTTCCACACGAGAATAATCCGATAGCAGCAAGCTAAACTCGTGAACTGACATCTCTACAAACCCACGGGCCATAGTAGTAACCACCAATGTATAACCCATATCCACTGGCAAATACACAATCATATAATCGGAAAGCAAAGTCACTACTATATGGCTGCCAGTATCCTGTACATAATTTCTGCCAAACCTGGCAACCAGCCTGTCATTTTCATCAAAAACCTGAACATCTACACTGCCGCTAATCTGTACACTCCTGTACACAGGGATAAACTCCCGAGGCGCCCCGCCAAAATTTTCATCTAAGCTCATCATCCACGCCAGCATAAACTCAGGATGATGGGCCGCTGCCATAGCCTCCAGATTGTGAAGCAAAGTAAGGGTGCCATTAAACCCAATATAAAACGCTGCCTCCAAAACAGCCTGAGCAAGGGTAAGCCCTCCATCCAGATAAATACCAGCTTCCCTCATACTTTCATATAAGTATCTAGCCCCAAGAGAAACCAATCCATTCATCCCGTCAGATACAAAAGCCATCACAAACTGCCCCGTATTGCGCCACGTAATATTAGAAAAAAATAGATATATAGCCAGCTCCAGCCTATCGTTAAAGGCCTCGCCGCTAAACGCATCCACAGCCAAAGCCCGAACCAAATCCTCCAGCATAGCTGCATAATTTTCCTGATCCTCTGCCACTGTGGTAATGCCACCTGTAAGCTCCAGCAAAAATGGCACCATGAGATTATGGGAATATTCGATATTTAACCCTGGCGGCAAAATATTAACTCCCCTAAACCACACAGATTCAAACATATCCGTAATATGCCTAATCTCCCCGTCTTGATATAAAAGGGTTTCATTGCCACGCCCTGTATCAATAGCCCGCAGATGACGAAGCACATCATCAAAAACAGCAGCATCCCCCATCTGCCCTCGCTCAGCCAGAAAGCGGTCAACCCCATACCGCCCAAATCCCCATATTTGAGGCGCAACCCAAGTAACAATATCCGCCGGATTAAGAACATTGTGTATATTAGTAAAAATCCGCTCACGCGCATGCTCAACAGGCACAGCCCGAGGTGTAGCAAATGTATATGCAAAAATATTACCCCGGTTAAGCCTGATCCCAGCAATCCCTCGAGCCCGAGTAACCCAAGCCGCGACAATATTAGCCACAGCTCCGCCCCGGCTGTAGCCGGTAATCCAAATCATAGTATTTTCGTGGAAGTTATCCTGATGCCGCCTTACATAATTATCAATAAAACGATAAGTCTCTTCAGAAGCACGTCGAAAGCCTTCGTGGTATCCACCATCCCCAAGTGTAAAATTACCTGCCCATTCCATGCCGTATCCGCTACCCCGGGTAGACACCGCAATCAAAGTATAAAACTGGTCTCCAACCTCAATTTCTGTATGGGCAACCACAACCCCAATAGTGTCCTCCTCAGGGACAATAGTAAAGTAATGATTTGTCTCAATATCCACAAAACCTATTTCGCTAAGTAAATCAACCGCGTTCCTGGCTGTAAAATCATAAACCCCATCGGTAGTACTGCCAAAGGCTGACATAGCAAAGGCCAAAGTCATAGTAGCAAGGCTGGGGTTATATATATATGAAGGCATAGCAAAATAAGCCTCATCCCAAAAATAAGCAGCAGGAAAATCAGCCCCACGGCCATCCGCCATATAAGACGAAAAATAAAAATAACCCGACCGGTAAGTAATGCGGGGAACAAGTCTAAATAAATCAGGGCTCTCCTGGGCCTTTACGCGGTGCCACGAGTCACATTGCTCTATGTATTCCTCTTCATTTTCATAATACTTCTCATAGTCTTCTTCCACAAATGAACTACCGCAAGCGGTAATACCGAAAACAGCAATAAATAAAAGTGCCGAAAATAAAAAAAGCAGTATTTTTACGCGCATCAATACACCTCTATCCTTCAAGTATATTATAGATTGCATGATGCGTATAATCAAACTGCCTATGAATTAATTCATTAGACCTCTTTCGAAATCACGTTTTATGATTTCGAAAGTAGGTTTCATTATAAGTCTTTTGCTTCTTCTGAAATCACGCTTTTTGATTTCAGAAGAACTCTATTTATACTTTTTTCCGCAATATAGTCCAGTTTCGAACCGTTTTTCTTAGCTTGCTTTTCCCATATCGTTTTATTTTTCGCCCCTGTTTCCGGCTGGATCTATATACCTTCATAATTGGCGGAGACAGCCAAAGCCCAATCAATCTGATAGGCATAATAATTATCTTAAAAGCCGCGGCAATGACCTTCTTGATAAAATTAACCACAGCAACAAAAACAACAAGCACCCATCTGCTAATGGTTAAAAAATAAGTAAGTACCCCAACCCCAACCCCAAGAAGCACAAAGGGCCTGATCTCCCCAGAATTGCGATGCAACATATAGTAAAATGTAAACCCAGTAGCTGCCACCCAAAAAAATAAATCTTCCAGCTGAACCGCAAGTCCAGTATGAGGCGCGGTTTTGCGGAAGATTCGAAATGCATCATAAAAAAGGCCGATAACAGCCCCGACAAGCATAGCAGACGCAAAAAGCCACGCTTGCCCCGTCATTGACAAAATCACTTAAACAATCTCCCCATAAGTGATTTGGCTTTGGCCGGGCCTCCTGGGTTTTCATAGGTGATTGAATCAATTTCCCCGGAAACAGATAACTCTCCGCTATCTAAGCTAATCTTATTAACGTGTAAATTAGCCCCACGGATGACAATTACTCCCATCTCCGTTTCCCCAATTACAGACTCCTCATCAAAGGATATTACATCAATCATCCCCGATACTGTAACCTTTTCCCTCCGGTCTACTTGCAAGCTGTGCCTGGAAGTGCTTCTTTTGCGTTCATCTGGCATAGGTAGTGGCATATATTCTCCCCGTCTCTTTTATGTCTATAGCTTCATTATATGGACATAAAAAGCCGGATATGACTCTACTCTCTCCACTTATTAATTCCATCAAGGCCTAAGTTCTGAATATCGCTAATTATCGCACCAAGCTCTCTGACCGCAATATCCACGTCCCGTCCTGGAGCCGCTTCAGCATACGCAGCCCCAGCAGCACCATGGAGAGTATCCGTAATCCTACGCCCGCGAACCATGCACACAGAAATGCCATCCCTGCTATGCACTGTCACACATAACTCAGATAACCAAGCAAACAGCAAAAGTCCAACAAGGGCAACCACAGCAGATATGCTCAAAAGAATAATTGCATAAACTCCATAAGATAAACTCACAGCACTAAATCCGCCCAGGCTCATACCCAACAATATCTGTTTAAGCCAATATTTTTCACGTAAAATAAAAAATAATACCAGCCCACCAAATCCAGTAATAAGGCCGAAAATTATACTATAAGCACTGATGGTCTGCCCCCAGCCTTCTCTAAGTCCTTCAATGGCCCTTGGTATAACCATCCAAATATAAGGTATTTCTGAAATCATCGATACATCAGAAAATAAAGGCCCATAGGTAAACCACAACACAATCCATGTAAAAAAAGCCGCAACTATCCCTATAGTTGTAAGCCCAATAATCAGGCGCGTAATGCTTAAACGATTACCGGATACAATATCAAGTCCGGTTATATTATTTATTGAGTGCTCCTTTTGAACCCCGGTTGTCCGTCCAAAAGAGTGCTTCTCTGCTTTCAAGATTAACCGCTTACTAGTAACCTCTAACTGGCCATAAGCCCTAGTAAATCTAAAGAGATTCCTCATATTTGCTATATGGTATTGCTTAATGGATACCTCTCCAGATGCGGCGCTTATACGGTGTGGGATCAGCATTGATTCATCTAAATAGGTAATCGTAGTTACATCTTCTATATGCACTTCCTGTCTTGTGTGAGTGTCTTGTTTTGGCATGGAAGTTTTATCTACATATATATTCTCGTGCCTCTGTTCTAGAGTTGAAATAGGTACATCAACAGAAATAGGCTCAACATATATCGTTTGCTCTTCAATTATTAGCGGTTCTTGTTCCAATTGCGGCTCAGTACATGTACAAGGCTGACCCTCTATTAGCTGATTTCCGCACTGTGTGCAAAAGTTTTTAAGATTGGCACATTCGCATGGTTTGCCTTCTCGTAGCAGGTTTCCACATTGGGTGCAAAATGACATTGTAAACCCTCCTTTATGGAAGAACTGTAGCATATAAAGCCTTTGGCTGTAAATAAAGCAAAGATGCAATTGAGCAACAATTATATTACAAATAAAGGCGCTATGTCCGCGTAGCTCAAATCGGTGCATTTAAGCCGATTTTTTTGTGCAAAATCTTAGAACCAGTCTTAGAAAGATATTACACATAACGTGTATAATAAGCCCATCGAGCCGAGAGCCAGCAAAAATATCAAGGAGGAACCTTTGTCCCAAAACGGGCATAACATAGCTTTGCCGGCTTGTCCGAGGCGGTTCGAAAAAACATGAAAGGAGGTAGCCCTATGACTGTTGTCAGTAAACATCTTGGAGGGACTTTAAGGCTTGTAGATAGCGAAGAGGATACAATCCATTCCTATCACAATATCCGTCCAGACATCCAAGCTACAAATGTGGAGTCCTTTTTACAGGCAGTATCTATGCTTAGAGGACAAACGGGCGGTAATGCATATCTAACCATTACCACCCAGCTAGAGGAATCTAGCACAAGTGCATAACACAAAACGAGTAAATTAAACTAGAAAGGAGGTGAAACAATGAGCGTAAGAAACAATGCAATCCTCACCTTTAACTCTAATATCGGTGAAGTTGTACGATTAACTATTCCCCGTGCAGACATGACTCTAACAGAGCCAGAGGCAAGAAGCACAATGGAGGATATGATCATAGGTGGAATCGTGATGACAGCTAATGGTATCCCAACCGCGATACGCAGTGCGGAGCTGGTAACCACTAGCAGAACCCCACTTATGCCATCAGCATAACGCAAGAATAAAAAATCAAGAAAGGAGGATTTAAATGAACGAATTTCAAAGAAGGCTTGTGCTACGGTACGACCCGGGCCAGTTTACCTTCCGTCACTTTGATGTAATCGCATCTGACGAAGAGCTATATGCCTTGGCAAGACAGCTTAACTCTTTGCAGGAAGACGAAGTTAAGCAAATAGTAAAAGTTCAAGTATTGCAGCTTCGCTAAGAAAAGGAGTAGCCATCATAAATGAAAGGAGGTGTACAGATGCGTGAAACTGCGGAATTGATCTTTAGTACTTCTGAAGGAAGGACGAGGGTTATAAGGGTGCCAGAACCCATGGCTGTTATTCCAACACATGTATATAATCTTGTCATAAGCGATATAATTACAGCCAACCCTTTCGACGAAACAGTAGGCAACCTGCAATCACTAAAGCGCGCCGACCGTGTGGCTGTAAATAGAACTCAGCTTATATAATCCGTGTCGGATGAAATAGCAAAAGCAGGCGATTAAGGTGCAAATAATTGCGCCCAATCGCCTGCTTTTTGTTAGATTGTTCTCACTTTTTTATTTACATATTAGCTGGTTGGTGCAGGAATATTTGCTGTATCAGCACCACCAAATTTCTGTGTCCAATAGTCTCTGTAGAAGCCTACACCTATTTCATTAAACATAGGGTGCAATATATTACTTCTGTGTCCTGGTGAATTCATCCACGCGGTTACTACTTCTTGAGGGGTACGCTGGTAGCGAGCTAGGTTTTCTCCTAAAGATGATGGCGGATAGTTAAACAACTCTCGAGCTATAGTGGCAAAATGGCCATAAACAGGGCTTTCATGCGCAAAATATCTGATGTTTTGCATGCTCTGAGATTTGAACCTCGCTGCCATCATAAGGATGGGGCTTACTTGCAGAGGGTTTAGTCCTGCGTTTTCTCGTTCAATATTAACGAGACGTATTACCTCACGTTCAAAATCATTAACTCCTCCACGAGCATGATAGTCAACAATCCAAGCACTTAATTCTTCTGATGTTAGGCGGCGACTGGGTATAATAAATCTATCTGTGTCGGTACTTGGTGGCGGGGTAGGAGTAGGTGTTACTGGTGCCTGAGGGGTTGGTGTAGGCTGTGGCGTTGGTGTTGTCTCTGGCGTTGGAGTGGGTATCGGAGTTGGAGTTGTCTCTGGTGTTGGAGTGGGTATCGGAGTTGGAGTAGGTGTTGGAGTTGGGGTAGGTGTTGGAGTGGGTATTGGTGTAGGCGTTGGCTCAGGGATGGGAGTGGGGGTTGGTACATACACTGGCCCGGTTAGGCCGGGAGTTGAAATTACTGCAATCCTATTATCAGGATCCCATCCGGCTAAGCCTCCAATAGACTCTGCAACTGACGCTAACGGCAGCATCAAGGTATTATTAATAATAATCTGAGGTATCTCTGGCCTAATAACTA
Source organism: Defluviitaleaceae bacterium (assembly GCA_009780185.1). GTDB lineage: Bacteria > Bacillota > Clostridia > Lachnospirales > WQUN01 > WRAN01. The sequence goes on from WRAN01000016.1 coordinate 15,736, forward strand.
TGCCATTAACCGTAAAGAAATCAGTTTCTACTGGAACCACAATAATAATATTCCCATTGGTAAGGGTGGCAGTGCGCGTTTCTTGGAACCAGGTTACTGTAAACCCCATATGTTCGAAAACGCCGCGGACTGGTACAAAAGTGCGATTATGTACTAATACGGGTCCTTGCCCGTGAAAATGAATCGGGTGGCCGTCTACAGTGACGGTAATCGGGCTACTGGCTAGGGTTGCGAAAAAAGGTATCGCAATACCTAATGCCAGAACAAACACCAGTACTGCAAGGACTATCTTCTTGCGTGATTTCATTCAGGCCTCCATAAGGACAATATTCTATGTACTCAATACATACAAAATTACCATCTGTAACAGTTGGTGTCAATGAAAATAAAGCAGATTAAATAAGTCTATATTAGTTTTTGTGTGAAACAATGTTTTACCATAATCGTCAAATAATAGATAATTGATATCCATTAAAAACAATTGTTTTTTGATATTATAACGAGCTAACGCGCGATAAATTAAGGAGAATTAGTTACATCAGTATTTTTTACAGCTATTGCAAGTGTCATGGAATATACCTTTGATGCACCGGCTGTTTTGAGGACACGTGAACATTCATTTAGACTGGCGCCTGTGGTATAGATATCATCTATTAGGATAAATGTATTTCCTGGTATCACACAGGTATTGGTTGATTTTATTTTAAAGGCTCCTTTTACGTTATCTATGCGTTGCTGAGGATGTAGACCGCTTTGCGGTGGGGTATCATGAGTACGCTCTAGTATATTTGTAAGGGGCATCTTTGTGGATATAGATAAAGCCTGTGCCATTATCATAGCCTGGTCGAAACCTCGTTCTCGGCGTTTTTTAGGATGCATAGGAAGGGGGACAAGATTGCCTTTGGGAGTATCATTTGATAATAATTCTCCCCAGAGTCTGCCCAGCCCTTGGGCTACATATTTTCTGCGGCGAAACTTTATTTCATGGATTAAGTCTCGCACTAAGCCCTCATACGCAAATGTGGAGTAATTTCGTAAAAATAAGAAGTTTTTTCCATTGCATGAAGAGCAGGTTTCAACACCTTTTTTTACTGGGGTGCTGCATATTTTGCAGCCTGGTGATGATAGAGGAATAAATAATTTTTTGCAATAATTACATAACCACAGTTCTCTTAAATCCTTGCCTTGCAATGGAAGAAGATTGCGACAAGACATGCACCGAGGAGGATAAACCCAATCCAAAAGGCTTTGAAATAGCTCTCTCATTCCAATCCCATCCTAAAACCGCGCAATGCACGGTTCTAATTAATGTTTTTGATTAGAGTTCTTCTGAAATCAAAAGGCGCGATTTCAGAAGAAGCAAAAGACTCATAATGAAACCTACTTTCGAAATCATAAAACGTGATTTCGAAAGAGGTCTATTAAACTTTTTTCAAAAAGTTTATGGAGTTTGGGGCGGAGCCCCATGGTTTTAGTGCAACAACATACCCCGCAATCGTCTTGCCAATGCCGTCATACGGGTGGTAATTCTATTGTTGTCTACCATTCTGTGCAAACTTTCTGGTATGCCTACTAGTACGCATAGTTCCTTTGCTCGGGTTACTGCTGTGTATAGTAGGTTACGGGTCAATAGCATTGGAGGACCGCTAAATACCGGCATCACAACTGCTCGGTATTCACTGCCTTGTGATTTGTGCACCGTTACAGCATAGGCAAGTTCCAATTCCTCAAGCTGAGTAAAATCGTATACTACTTGGCGGTTATCGTCAAATAACACAGTAAGAGAACCACCGTCTTCATCTATAGATTCGATTATACCCATATCTCCGTTAAAAACGCCTTCGCCTTCGGCATCTAAGTATCCATCCTTGTCAAAAACCGCCCATGTTGCATCGTAATTATTTCTTATTTGCATAACTTTATCCCCTTCGCGGAATATGGTTTGGCCGAACTCTCTTTCCTTTTTACCATTCCCAGGCGGGTTGAGACGAGCCTGCAAAAGTCCATTCAAGCCGCTTACTCCAAGTGCAGATTTGCGCATTGGTGTAAGGACCTGAATATCATGAAAGCTTTCGCATCCGATGTACTCAGGCAGGCGCTTGGTTACCAAGTCAAGTACAGCGCCAACAACATCTTCTTGCTGGCTTCGCTTCACAAAGAAAAAATCATTATCTTTTTGATTCAGTTCCGGATATTTGCCTTGATTGATTTTGTGGGCATTTGTTATTATCGCGCTTTCGGCCGCTTGGCGAAAAATCTCTGTCAGGCGCACCACGGCAACAGCATCACTAGTGATAATATCCTTGAGTACATTGCCTGCCCCTACAGATGGTAGCTGGTCAACATCTCCTACCAAAATCAAGCGTGTGCCCTCAGCCACTGCCTTCAAAAGGCTGTGGGCAAGAATGATATCTAACATTGAGGCCTCATCAACGATTAGCACATCTGTCTCTAAAGGATCATCCTCGTTTTTGTTAAATACCTGACGACGTGAATCTTCTGATATATATGTAACTTCTAATAGCCGATGAACGGTTTTGGATTCGCGGCCTGTGGCTTCGCTCATACGTTTTGAGGCGCGACCTGTGGGGGCAGCAAGCAAGACCTTTAGACCTCTATGTTCAAGTAGGGCGATCAATGTGTTTATTGCTGTGGTTTTTCCTGTACCAGGGCCACCGGTTATTATCAAAACACCTTCTGTTAGGGCGGAAGTAATGGCTTGGCGCTGACCGCAGGATAGCTCCATTTTGGTTTCGCGCTCCAGAGCGGCCACCTGAGCTATTACATCATCGGCTTTGGTATCTTTTTGGCGGTGTGCGGCCGCTAAGGCTGTTAACCGTCTGGCCACAGCCACTTCGGCATAATATAAGGAGCTTAGGAATATCAGCGTATTTTCTGGGTCTTCGGGATCTTTTTCCCGAATAATCAGCCTAGCCAGCTGCATTCGAACCATTTCGTTATCAATAAGTGAAGCCTCAGTGCCCAAAAGCTCTACGGATTGGGCTATCAGCTGGCTTGCGGAAATATAGCAATTGCCGTCATTAGAGGCTTCCCATAATATAAACCGCACTCCGGCTGAGATTCTCTCCGGGGCATCGCGGGAAATGCCTAATCTAAATGCAATGGCGTCCGCTTTTTTAAAGCCTATACCATCTATATCATCGGCAAGCTTGTAAGGGTTTTGCTTTACGGTTTCAATTGTTGCGGCTTTGTATACCTTGTATATTTTTTTTGCATAAACGGGGCTGATGCCATATTCATGTAGGAAAATCATTACTTGGCGGATTTCTGTCTGTGCATGAAACGCTTCAGTAAATTCGATCGCTTTCTTTAATGAAATGCCCTTTATCTCAGAAAGGCGCTCAGGATCGTCTTCCAATACATCCAACGTCTCTGTACCAAAGCGGGCAACAATACGGGCGGCCATACGTGCCCCAATACCCTTAATTACTCCGCTTCCTAAGTATTTCTCTATTGCGGCAAGGGTGCTTGGGGCTGTTTTTTCGGCATGAGTTACCGCCAACTGCCACCCAAAACGTGGATTGTTTACAAAAGAGCCTGTTATCTTTATGTTTTCTCCTTCGTGTAGGTCTGGGAAATGACCGGTACATGTTATGATGCTATCGTCATCGTCTTTGTAATTAAGCAAAGTCAGAGGGATATTTTCGCAGTGCAATGCAAAGACCGTATAGCCATTATCATCGTTGTGGAAGATTATATTTTCAACTATGCCTTGTAGGGTGATTTCTTCTTTTTGCATACTTACCTTCTTTATTTTGCACGCAAAGCGCGCGCAAAGGACTTTATCTTCTTTGGTATAAATCTTGATGAGCCCAAAAAATCCTTTGCAGGGACTCATGTAAGCGTTCTTCATCAAATAGGCCATCTTCAAAAGCTTGAATTAAAGCATTAAAGGTCGCTGGTACATCTGTTGGCATAAGCAAAATATCTGCCCCGGCCAAAAATGCCCCAACAGCTATTTCCGCTGGTGTGAAGTGGTCTGTGAGGGCTCGCATTTCAAGCGCGTCTGTGATAATAAGGCCTCGGAAGTCCATTTCCATGCGGAGAACATCTTGCAGCCAGAAATCTGAAAACGTGGCGGGAAGGGTGCCGGAGCTAAGCCATGGCTCCATCCACTCTACAGGGGCAGTAGGGTTTTGCAATTGCGGTGTGGCTATATGGCCAATCATTACACCATCTGTCCCCGCTTCAATACCGGCGATAAAAGGGGGCGCTTCTATTTCGTTAAACCGCTCTCGATTATGTGGATACACCGCAAGAAGGTAATGGCTGTCTTCATAGGTATCTCCATGTCCCGGGAAATGTTTTATCACCGATATCACCCCGGCGGAGTTAAGGCCTCGTATTGCTTCAGTTATCATCAGGCTTACGGTATCTGGGTCGCGGCCAAAGGCGCGGTTGCCAATTACTGTATTGGCAGGATTAGTCCATACATCGGCAACAGGTGCAAAGTTCATATTAATGCCAAGGTAAAGGAGCCGTTCTCCGATTTCACGTCCGGCCTCAAAGGCCTCATTCGGATCTCCCGTGCGACCGATTTCATATGCAGGCAGTATAGGGGTGAATAATCGGCCTATCCGTGACACCCGTCCTCCTTCTTCATCAGTGGCAATAAACAATGTATAGGAGGCGGCGGCTTGCAAATCTGCCGTAAGCGCTTGAACCTGCTGGATAGAGACAACATTGTCGGAAAATAAAATAATTCCACCGACAGGATAGTCTTCCAACCACTGGGCGATGGCAGGGGTCACTTGAGTGGCCTGCCAAGGCAGGCGTGGCATTATTAGTTGGCCTATTTTTTCCCGCAAGGTCAGTGACGCAATCCAATCGTAGGATGGGCATATAAAGCATGGGATTTCGCGAGGTTCCGCGCTTGGTGTTATTAGGGTAGGGGTAGGCTCTGGGGTAGGCGTTGGTATCACTGTCGGCGCTGGAGTAGGGGATGGCTGAGAATATTCTGCTGTATAAACCGTAGCAACCTCCGGCTCTTCACCACATGAGGCCAACGCCAAAAGCAATACTGCGGCTAATAAAATGAGCCAAAAAATTTTCATTTCATTTCCCCAAGTACGCCACACAGAAGTTTCCATATTACTTCAGTAGATGAAATAGAAAGCCGCTCTTGCGGGGTGTGCAAATCATACATATTAGGCCCCATAGCAACAATATCAAGGCCTGGAAGCTTTTCTGCGAAAATACCACATTCCAGCCCTCCGTGCATGGCTACAATTTTTGGTTCATCCCCATGGATTTCTTTATAATATGAAGCTACTTTTTTTAAAATCGGAGAATCAGGATTAAATGCCCATGCGGGGCTACGATGGGCAAACATAACTTCTGCCTCAGTTATCTGTGCCAATGCGTTTATTTTGTCTTCGGTTTGCTGAATATACTCTGCGGACGCGCCACGAGGCATACATGATACTTTTATAGACTCATCAAGAGTTTCAATAACACCGATATTGCAGGATGCAGACACAAGGCCTTCAATGTCTCGGCTCATGGTTTGCACTCCGTTTGGTAATAACAATAATGACCAAATAAGCCCTGCGCCACTTTCAAAATCCAAAACTTCATCTACAGCGTGAGTCGGCTCCATGGTTATTGAAATATCTGGGTCAGCCACCCTGAAAAACAGTGCCTGTTTTGCTACATGTGCCCGAAAAGCTTCCTCAATTGTGGCTTTACTTTCAGGCTCAATAGCAATGGTAGCACTGGCTTCGCGAGGGATAGCGTTTACCTTCATCCCTCCTTGTATATCTACAAGATATACAAGTGCCGCTTTATCCATGGCGTTTAGCATACTTCCCAGTATGCGTATTGCATTGCCTCGTTCAAGCTTTATATCACCACCGGAATGGCCTCCTTGAAGGCCTTTTACTGTGACTGTATAAGCTTCTAATCCTTTCCCGCTTTGGGTCATGGTTGGAATTTCAAACTCTACAGTAGAGGCGGCAGCACTTCCTGCTGTAAATGTACCTACGCTTCCAGAATCCAAGTTAATCATTCTGCGGCCTTTAAGGAGATTGCCATCCAGGTTAAATGCCCCTGTCATTCCCGCTTCTTCGTCAGAGGTAAGCACTATTTCTAGTGGGGGATGTGCAATGGTGCTTTCTTCCAACAATGCCATGCAAAATGCCACGGCTATACCATTGTCCGCCCCCAAAGTAGTGCCTTTGGCTTTAAGATAGTCACCATCTACATAAAGCTTTATTGGGTCTTTGAGAAAGTCGTGGATGGTATCGGCATTTTTTTCACATACCATATCCAGATGGCCTTGTAGGATTATCGGCTCTGAGTTTTCATAGCCTGAGGTTCCCGGCTTATAGATTATTAAGTTATGAGAATCATCTTGTACATATTTTAAGCCTAGACCACCTGCAAAGTCCGCAATAAAGTCGCTAACAGCCTTCTCATTGCCAGATCCTCTCGGGATTTGGCTAATGGCTTCAAAATGGTGGAATACTCTCTTAGGTTCGCAATTTTCTAGTATCATTTGTGTACCCCTTTCAATATTTAATCAAGCCTCAAAGAGCGCTCTTGCAAACATATCAGCATCAAAAGGTTGAATATCATCAATGCCTTCCCCTACGGTTACAAACCGAACGGGGATATCTAATTCATTTTTAATGGCTACAACGATGCCGCCTTTGGTGGTGCCATCTAGCTTAGTGAGTATTATCCCTGTAATGTCCGCCACTTCTTTGAATAATTTCGCCTGTTGTAGAGCATTTTGCCCAGTTGTGGCATCTAATATTAGCAGTACCTCTTTGTGAGCTTCTGGAAACTGAGTTGATACAATACGGTTAATCTTACGAAGCTCTTCCATTAGATTCTTTTTATTATGAAGGCGGCCTGCTGTATCGCAGATTAGTAAGTCAATCCCACGGGCTTTTGCCGCCTGGGTAGCGTCAAATACAACTGCCGCCGGGTCAGACCCTTCTGACTGGCGTATCATGTTAACGCCAGCTCGGTCACACCATACCCCTAGCTGGTCAACAGCCGCTGCTCTAAAGGTATCAGCCGCTGCCACAAGAACTGAGTTGCCTTCAGATTTATACCACTTTGTAAGTTTGCCAACGGTGGTTGTTTTCCCAGCGCCGTTTACTCCGATTATAAGAAAAACCGCTGGGGTAGTAATCTCAAATGGCTGAGTGTTGGCGGTAAGGGCGGCAGAGATTTCCTCGGTAAGCATCCCTTTGACTTGCTCTGGGTCGGTTACCTTATCAGCCTTAACCCGCTCCCGCAGCCTTTCCAATATAGCAAGGGAGGTCTCTACTCCCATATCCGCCATAATCAGCGCTTCTTCAAGCTCCGTAAACATCTCCTCATCCACAACGCTAAACACTGAAAACACCTGGCTAACCCCAGAAAGTATATTATCCCGTGTTTTAGTCAAGCCTGCTTTAATACGTGAAAATAATCCTGATTTCTTCTCTTCCAAATTAAGTCAATTCCTCTCATGGTAAATTCACTAAACCGCATAAATCAGTATACCATTTACAGCACGCTTGCATATACTGTAAAATTATAAAAATCTTAGGAAATGGCGGTTATATAATGAATCAAAAAAATATCCTAGTACTGTTTGGGGGCACATCCCCAGAGCATGATATTTCTATGGCCTCAGCAACAGCGGTAATTAGCGCTCTAGGCCGACATAATGTAATACCTGTATATATCACCCGCAAAGGACAATGGCTGTTGTATGATGGGAAGCTTGACAATATAAAATCTATAGATTGGGAAAAGTTTGGTACCCCGACGGTGCTAAGCCCTGACCGCACACATCGCGGACTTTTGCGCATTGTAGGGGATAAAGTAAAAATCATCCCTGTGGATGTTGTGTTTCCAGCCCTTCACGGTCAAGATGGGGAAGACGGCACTATCCAAGGCCTATGCCAGCTAGCCGGAATCCCATGTATAGGCTGTGGCGTACTATCGTCAGCCATATCTATGGACAAAGCTTTTGCGAAAATAATAGCCAAAAGCCTAAAAATACCTCAAGTAGATTACCTGGTATTTAGAAAAGAAGAAATGGAAGATACAGCAGCTGTAACCAAAAAAATCCGATACAAGCTTGGATATCCATGCTTTGTTAAACCAGCGGTAGGAGGCTCCTCAATAGGAATAACCAAGGCCAAAAACAAGGAAGAACTAGAAGTAGCCATTGCAGAAGCACTAAAATACGCCACCAAAGTAGTAGTAGAAAAAGGCATCAATGGCCGCGAACTAGAAATAGGAGTGCTAGGCAACGGAGCTTACGCAAAAGCTTCAGAAGTAGGGGAAGTAATCCCTGACGGTGAATTTTATGATTTTGACGCTAAATATGTAAAACCAGATTCCAAAACATTAATCCCAGCAGATATCCCAGAAGAAGCCGGCCAGTTAATAAAAAAATACGCCCTGGAAATGTTTAAAGGCGTAGATGGCCGAGGCATGGCTCGCGTAGACTTTTTCCTAGACGAAAACGGCAAAGTACTCTTAAACGAAATAAATACCGTCCCAGGCTATACCAATATAAGTATGTACTCAAAACTATGGGAAAAAAGCGGCATCCCCCGCCAAGACCTGATAGAAAATCTAATAGAATTGGCAGTAGAATAATGGATCAACCAATAGGAATATTCGACTCTGGGGTAGGCGGGCTGACGGTTTTAACCGAAATAAAAAAGATTCTACCCAAGGAGTCCATTATATATGTAGGTGATACCGCCAACGCCCCATATGGCGGAAAAGCCCCGGATGAGCTGCTAAAACATGGTCGCGACATAATTAATTTTCTAGTAAGCAAAAACGTCAAAACTGTGGTACTCGCCTGTGGTACCACCAGCTCAACCGTATACAAAGAGCTGTCGGCTGAGTTCCCTGACATCCCACTAATTGATGTAATACGTCCAGGTGCAAGGGCTTGTATAGAAATGAAGCCCAAGCGTCTAGGCCTAATAGCAACCGCAGCTACAATAAAAAGTGGCCTGTTTCAATCGCTATTGTCAGAAGAAAATCTACTAACCCAAGCCTGTCCCATGTTTGCCCCAATGGTAGAATCCGGCATAACTCACGGTCATATTGCCCAGTGGGCAACAGAAACATATATAGGCCACTGGAAAGGAAAAATTGATGCCCTGGTACTTGGCTGTACCCATTACCCACTACTGGCAACTACGATAGCCAAAGTCTTAGGGGAAGACATAGAGTTTATAAACCTGGCAGCCTATACGGCAAATGCCCTGAAATTAACACTAACAACCGCAGATACTATTAATAAAGCCGATGCCACCGCAACATATGAATATTACGTAAGCGGTGAGCCGGCTAGCTTCAATAAAACAGCACGAATTCTACTTAATGACGATATAAATGCATCACAGATGATCGCTTATGGCCAAAGTATCGGGGCATATTGAACACTTGCATACAGTACATGTAATCGCTTTTATCCAAAGTATCGGTTTCTACCCTTTTTTAAGCTTCCGACGGATTTCTTCGGCGATGCCAATAATCCTAACAGGCAAATGGCTAATCTCTGCATTACTATAGAAGGCAGGGTTATAGCTTCCAGAGTTTATTGGCTGCAACACAATACCATCCATATGCTTAATTACCTTCTTAAAGGTAGCATCATCCCCATTGATTATCACGGCGCAGTCGTTACCGCTTTCGCAGTCTTGAGCAACCAGAAAAATAACTACATCACCGTCAAGATATTCGGGAGACATACTGTCTCCTTTTATTTTTAACGCAAAATATTCACGGCCCCCCGCTGTCCAATCCAGGGGGGCTTCTTCATAATCCAGCACATCTTCGATGGCTTCGATGGGTATACCTGCCGGGATATGCCCCAGTACTGGAATGCGAAGTACAGGATTTTGCCCCTGAGCAAAGCCTGGGGCTGTGCCTAACAAAAAGTTGGCAGACACCCCCAACACCTTAGCAATCTGGACAATGGTTTCCGGTGTAGGGCTGGCTCTGCTAACCTCCCAACTACCGACGGTCTGCTGTGATACAGACAACATGCGTGCCAAAGCTGCCTGACTTAGCTGCCGGGATGTTCTTGCCTTTTTTAGATTATCACCAAACATAATTTTCACTCCTATGGTATGCAACATATAGCGAACGGCATTGAGAAACGTGATTGAAGAAGGGCACCTAAAAACGCGAAACAAGCGTTTTTGGGCGATTTTGCCCGACGCGCAAATACGATTTCGAAAGTCGTTCACTATAGTTTTGTTTTAGATAGTACTACATAAGATAGTATTCCACAATATATTTTACAATATTTTTATTGACAACCAAATAAAGTAGTAATATAGTTGATGTACTACAATATGAAGTTGTTAGCTTTGCAGCAACATAATTATGAAGTACAACCGATAGGAGGAAATTACATGACAATGAAAGAGTACTTATCACAATCCTTTACACTGCACCAGCTACTAAAGGCCAAAGAATCCCGGATTCAAGACCTGCGGGATATGCAAGAGCGTGTTGGGCAAATGAGCATAGGAGTGAAGGTGAAATCCAGCACAAAGCAAGATACGATGGGGGATGTTACCGCCACTTTACTAGATTTAATTGCTGAGTATCATAAAGATTGCCTGCGGATACTAAATATAGGGCAGGAGATTGAGGCGGTCATTAAAACCTGCCAGCGAGAGGATTTTCGGCTTATCCTCTTTGAGCGATATGTAAATCTAAAACAGTGGGAAGATATAGCCGCAGACAATGGCTACAGCGAAAAGCATGTATACAAACTCCACAGCTCCGCATTAAAAATGGTAAAGTGGATACCAAGTGATACCCCAAACCGTGGTAAAGTATCAGCGTAAGAAAAACAGCATGGCTAAGGCACTAGAATTAAGCCTTCGTCATTATCATCAAAACTGAAAAGAATCACCTTTCATCAAATCATCAAAACCGGATACCAAATGATACCCAAATCCATGTTATAGTAACACCATCAAAAAAGCGAAACCCGCGAACCTAACCAGGACGCGGGTTTTTCTATTGCCTTTAATCGGCAGGCGTAAAAGAACCGTAACTGCGGTACGCAGTATAAGCGGCAACCCCGCAAAAATCGCAAAAGCGAAAAAAGGAGGACAAAAATGTCTTACACACCAATCGGCCTAACCCCCCAAAGCTTCATGAACATGCAGCTAGGGGCAGGCGCCTTCTTCGAAGGCATCGACAGCAGCAAAATCACAAAAGACACCACCGCCCAGGAGTTTGCAAGCGTCCTGGAAGCGGCCCGCCAAGACGGCAAAAGTCTAGGCGCAACCACAGGAGGGGGCACCTTTGTAGCCATCCCAACAGTCAGGCAGATAGAAGCCGATGGCATGACCTACCCGGTAATAGGCTCTACAGTCTTCGATTCCTGGGACATCAAGCTAACCACAACCCTAAAAGAAGTAACCTGGGAAAACATGAAGCGTGCTTTAGCCACCGCAGAGGAAGACCCAGATACTGGGGCAATACTAATCAGCAGTACCCTAACTCCCGACCACTACATCCCTACTTTGGGCTGGGCCGGGCGTTTAGGTGACGGGCGTCTTATGTACATCGAGCTGCAAAACGCCCTCAACACAGTAGGCATGACCCTAACCATGAACAACGATGGCGAAGGTACAGTAGATGTAGAGTTTAGCGGGCATCAGTCAGATATGACACAAATGCAGTATGCGCCGTGCAAAATATGGTACTTTGATCATGCAAATAACAACGCCTAAAACGAATTAAATGAAGAACGGTCTCGCCCGAGCTAAAAATCCCGAGCGCTTTTACGGGTTTTTAGCGATAAGCGAGGCCGATTCTGAATTAATTCGTTATAAACCTAACTAACGGAGGAACCCCATGACATTATCTAAAAAGAGCCTAAAAAAGCTCAGAGCAATATTACTGGAAATAACGCCGGAGATTACAGCAATCCTGGATGATTTTCTAGAAATCAATAAAATGCGTCAAGGTAGTGGCGAGTTGTCCGAGGAAGCCACCGCCGATAGAGGCATTGAGGTAATAAAGCAATTCCTGGATATGCTGCTGGTGCGCAGATATGACGGCATAGTAAAAATACTGGCCACCATATACGAAATCCCGCCAAAAGAGTTGGAAGAAAAGGAAGTAGGCGAGATTATGGATATGGGAATGGCAACCCTAGCCGACGAGGCTCTGGTACGTTTTTTTCCACAGTTCGGGCAATTGGCCCGGAGAACACAATCCGCTGCCTAGCAGAAGCCCCGCCAATACCGCTTTCGGCAGTGTCTTATTATCTGCAAAGTAAGTACGAGCATGAAATGATGCGGGATATCTATATCACGGATATGCTGCGGTTTGCGGCTTTTGGGATGGTTAAGGAGGAGAAGCGGCCTACGCGGTATTGGGATATGGTTAAACCGCAAATTAAAACCCGCGCTGTGGATGGAACAGCGCGGGAGTTTAGTGATGGTGATGTTGTGGATATGTTTCGTGGGGAAGGGATGTTAGTGTAGTGGATACGAAAAGGCGGCTAGTCGTTTGACCTGCCGCCTTTCAAATGTTTTGCTCAGTGGCGATGTTAGTGGACTAATTATCTAGTATCTATACCCAACCCTTCGGCGATTATATTCCGACGGTCAACAACATCAGCAAATTGGGCAGATGTACCCTCATACTGGAACAATGCATGTCTTAGCATACCGATATCATGTCTAATTCTACCATTGTAAAAACGTATATCCGAATCATCCATAGTTGTATCAATACTTGGAAGATTGTTAATTCTTTGACGTGCTGTTCCTGAAGTAATTGCACCTCTAATAAAATCATCTGCAATTTCTACTGCTGATGTTCCTATATATCTGGCACGGCTATTTGCATTGTCATATCTGAGTCGCGGTGGTTCTTGATTGCCGCACCCAATCAAAAGTAATAACACAGCAAACAGAGCAAAGCTTGCTAAAAATCTTTTCATAACAAAACACCCCTCTAAAATTATGCGTAACATTGTATGCCAGATTTTAGAGTATCTCAATTGCTTTGTAAAGCTGCATGTATCTATCAAAACACAAGGAGGTGTTACAATTAATATTTCTGAAATTGACAGAACCCTGGAACAGTTAACTCGAATAGGTCAAAGAGTAGAAGAGGTAAGTGAATCTATGCTGACAGCTCTCAATAACGTTAGTACGTTTGCTGCTAGAGTTACAGAATCAGTTGCATCTTCAACAAACAGCTTCTCAGATTCTGTAGGAGGTATCACAGGGCTTCTAGGGCCATTTATTACTGCTGTAAACACAGCAGAAAAGGCTAAAAAAGGTTATGAAATGGCAACGAATTTGGCAAAGTTGGCAAAGCAGAAGTTCAATACAGCTATGTCTGCCAGCAAAATTGGCCTAATGATTACCAGTGTTGGTATGCTTGTATCAGGTATCACAAGATTAGTGGGGTGGATGAGGCGCCAAAATGATGTAATGGATGAACAGACGCCTAGAATCGACACGCAAATAGAGTCAAATAACGCTCTTAGAAAATCAATTGAGGAGAGTGCAGAGGCTTTCAGGTTGAGGCAACAAGGCATAATTGATGAATCTGAAATAACACGCCTTCTAATAGATCGTATGACAAGATTAGCTAATGCCACTGACTTGACTTCCGCCCACAAAAAGGAGCTATCGTCTCTAATCGCTATGCTTAACGAGAACATGGAAGGCCTCAATATTCAATACGACATGGAGATTGATCAATTAAGGGAGGTACTTCCTGAACTTGAACGTATAAGAGCTGCTCGAAAGGCTGAAGACAATAGCATCGCATCACAAGAGCGTTTAGCTGAAGTTAGCCGAGAAAGGTTAGGCATAGAGCTGAGTCGTATTGCGACCTTAGAAAATTTGAGCAATTACACGCAGAAACTTCTTGATCTTGATGTTCGTGTAGGCGAAGAGTATGAAACAATTATGGAAAGAATAATTGAATATTCCGATGAGCTTGCTGATCTAAAAGAGCGATATAATGACCAGATATACGCGGTTAGAGATGCTGCATATGCGGTTATAGAAAGCACAGAAAAAGCCGCTGAAGCTATTAGTGCTTTAGGTGATATATCAGAGTATGGGTACGGAAAATCAGCCGAAGCCGCAGAGAGAATGGCCGAAAATGTTAGAATGGCCCTGGAGTCCTTGTCAACTGAGTTTACTACCCTGAAAGCAGCTGCCACAGACATGTTCAACGTATTATCCGACGAGTCTGCTCTATCAGTAGGCGAAATGACCGCCAACATGGAAGAAAATCAACGGATAATCTCAGAGTGGGCAGACAACATCGAAAGGCTGGTAGAACGAGGCGTAGACCAAGGTCTACTAGACAAGTTACGTGAAGCAGGGCCACAATCAGCTGGTCATGTAGCCGCAATTGTAGAAGCCTGCTATCGTGAAATCGACGCTCTAAATGCCGCCTTTCAAAACGGTGGCGAAGTAGCCCTACAAGCCCTATCCACATCCCTAGGCATAGACATAAGCGTGGCCCAAGCCGCAGCCGATCTAGCCCGTGACGCCGCTAATACTTTAGAAGACCAGCTAGAGGCAGCCGACTTCCCCCGTATAGGGGCAAGATTGGGCGATAGCTTTGCCAAAGGCATAGACTCTTCCGCCGATAATGTGCTAGTCACAGTGGGCCGTGTTTGCCAAGATGTAATCGATGTTTTCCCGAGGCTTCTACAGATGCAATCCCCATCCCGTGTCTTTGTTGAGTATGGCACGCAAACAGCCGATGGCTTCGCAATCGGCCTGCAATCCATGAACAGAGTAATCCCAATGATGGAAAACTGGGCGACCCAAATCATAGGTATAGCCGCCAGGATACCAGATGAAATGCAAATCATAGGCGGTAATATAGTAGATGGCGTATGGCACGGTATCCAAAATGCCCAGGGTATGTTCACAGCCAATGTAAACAGGTTTTTCAGCAGTATCGTAACCACTGCCCAACGGTCATTGGGAATAAACTCCCCATCCCGCGTCTTCGCAGAGATAGGCAAAAACCTATGCCAAGGCTTTATCAATGGTATTAATTCCATGGAGAGAAACGTAAGTGACACAATGGAAAAAGTATTTTACGGCCATAGGCAAAACATTGGTAGAAATCTAGCCATAAGCCCAGTTCATTATCCAGATTCCTACAATAAATACGAAAGAATAAGCGGCATATCCATGAACAACAACTTCTATATAACCAACGACCTAGACATAGACCACGTAGCCCGAGAACTAGCCCGCCGCACAGAGCGAGAAATAAGAGGAAGGGGGCTAAGCTTTGCCTAAACCATTCACCTTCACCTTCAACGGCAAAAACAGCCGGGAAATGGGCCTATACGCCACAAGCTACGACACGCTACTCCCACCAAAACGCCAAAACCGCGAAGAAATCCCACACCGCCACGGCGGGATATCCCACAGCAAGCCATATTACAGCGATAGAACCCTGGTTCTTCGCTGTTTTTGGTTAAACGAAAAACTAAAAAACCTAAGCCGTGAAGATATAAGAGAAATCGCGTACTGGCTCTCGCAAAAAGGCACCATAACCCTAGACTGCGAGCCAGACAGGCATTACAGCGGCGAAATCTTCGACCCGCCAGAGCTAATAGCCCACTACAACCGGGCAAAGGAAGATATACGCACAACAGACGGTGGATTCGAGTTAATCTTTCTATGTGACCCATTCGCCTTTGGCCCCAGAAAGCAAAAACAAAGCGAAACCGGTCAATTCCGTGATATAGACTATCAGGGCACCACAGAAGCTCCGACTCAAATCTCCATTCATAACCCTAACAGCTTCCCTGTAGAAATAGTACGTATCACACATACAAGGATACGCAATCAGGCATAAAAATGCTTATGGCAAAAAACAAGCCAATCAGATTTTTGTAGCCATGCACAAAACGAGTCATCAAATAACTTATAAAGGAGAAATTAACATGTTCGGAACACAATGGTTTGAAACAAGAATCCTCAGCACCCTGCGAGGCACAGCTCTTCCAGGCACAGCCCAAACCTTCATAGGGCTATACACAACCAACCCAGGCAATACCGGCAACGCCGGAAGTGAAATTTCATATTCAGGCTACGCCAGACAAGTAATAGAATGGTCTGCCCCGGAAGTAGACGCCGACGGCAACATCTTCATCCAAAACACAAACAGTATAATCTTTCCCCGCAGCCAAGAAGACGCGGGTGAAGTACGTCATCTGGGTATCCTCAACGCCCAACCTGCCGGAAGCGGCAACATGATGTTATATGGAGAATGGTTGCTTCCGCTGCAAGTTTTTACAGACAACCAACCTGTAGTAAGGCCTGGCGAAGTACGCTATACCTTAGAAGGTGACTTTAGCCGCTGGTTTAAAACCCAGATATTAAACAACCTGCGTGGCGAAACCATCCAAGGCATGACCCCGGTTATTGCCCTTTTTGACGGCGATCCACAGGATAGCGGCGTAGAACTGATAGGTGGCGGATACCAACGTATGTCAATCACCTTTGCAGCACCGTCAGCTCAGCCGGAGGGGTACACAAGGATGCAAAACAGCAACGATGTAATCTTCCCAGACCCAGAAACTCCATGGGGCACATGGCGCTTTACCGCTCTAATGTCCAGCGTTACAGGCGACTTAGTGGATATCTTCCAAAACCCACGGGCAGAAACCATTAACCGCCAATATATCCCACGCATAGCCCCTTTCGAATACACGATGAGGCTTAACTAATATGAACGGCCCCTTTGGTCTTATGCCCTTTTCCCGCGGGCTTCGCAGATATGGGAAAGTATCTCCGCTTACAGGGGCAAATTTCTCAAGTCAAGGGCATATAGGAAAGAAAATCAACACAGCCCCGGACACCATAGCCGTGTTTGAAGGGCGTGGGGCAATCATCAATGTACTAACAACCCAGGTAAACACAAAAAATATCTTCACCAGCGATGGAAATATCATTAAAGCATATCATCACCTAAGACCAAGTACAGAAGCAGTCTTCTCAGCTACTCTATTTGGGCAGAAATTTGTGTTTAGAGGGCCAAATACCGCAACAAGATTCAGAGCCAGAGGCCATAACGGTAAAATATCACGTATTTCACCCACTACCAAAACCGTGTTTGTCAATACTAGCTCTGCTGCTGTTTATTCCAGAATGAGGCCTTCCACGCGGTCTCATTTTTTATATGGCGGTAAGTTAATGGCCTTTATCCGCCGCAAGCCTACTTCTAGTAATACCTTCAACAATATAGCTAGCGGGCTATTGGCATATTTAAAAGCAACCCTCAACACAGAAGCGGCATTTAGAGAAGGCAGTCATATAGGAAAAGAAATGCCGCTTATTACAAACACAAATAGCCTATTTGCATCGGATACGCATATTGGCAAGGAAATTCGGGCAAAAGTGTCATCTGGGTGTAAGTTCACTCAGCAGAGTTATGTAGGCAAATTTTCTTTGGCTATGCCCTGTACATTCAGTCGATTTGAGGCTCTTTCTCAAATGATAATGTTCGAAGTAGAAACAGCCGAATTACGTGCCATTATCCCTCCAGGAGCCACATTGGTAATAGATAGCGATAATGACGCACTAACAGCCATGCTGGACGGAGAAAACGTGTTGCATCAGTATCGTGGCGCATGGATACGCCTAAACCGCAATAGCTACATGCTAGATATCCACGCCGCCACCGGGGGCAGACTAGAAACTACAATAAATTATGAGGACAGATACCTATGATACATGTATACGACCGAAACAGGCACTTGCTGGCAATTTGCGGCAGTGCCTTTGACATTAGCGAGGAGCTAAAACTTAACAGTTTCAATAATCTGTCTTTTTCCTTGCCTAAAATAGCCTCGGATAATCAGTACTGCCAACCTTACAACCTGGTGCGCTACAAAACTCGGAACTATATAAGTGATTTTTACAGGATAATCCCACGCGTTACAGAGTGTCAGGACTTCTCATCTATTGCCTACCAATGCGAGCATGTTTTCGCACTTCTTTGCGACGATATCCTAGACCCAATGCGGGAACATATTGTGGGAGGCATTGGCTTTGAAACAGCAGCGGTTATAAACTACGCCCTTGGTTTTCAAACCACAAGAAACTGGAATCTCTATGAAACAGACTTTACACAGTTTTTTGAATACGGTTGGGAAAAAGAGAGCGTATTAAGCGCCATAAGCGCAATCCCAAAACCTATAACCCAGCCATGGATGTGGACATTTGATACCAACGCATACCCATTCCGCCTATCCCTAAAACGTATAGATAAAAATAAACCCGCCCCGGATTTCTGGATCCAGGGCGGGAAAAACCTTGTACGTGTCACAGACAATGAAAGCAATCTTCATATAACTACTAGGATTTATCCCTTTGGTTATGGCGAAGGCATCAATCAGCTTACCATTGAAGGCGTGAATAACGGTGTGCCATTTATCCAGTCACCTCCGGAAATTGTGGCAAAGTATGGCCTTATATCACGGGTGATGGTTGATAGAAGATATAAACTTCCAGGGGAACTTATGGATTATGCAAAACAAATGCTTTCTCAGCTACAAGAACCACATAACGAATATGAAGTAGATTTTGCCATGATAAATAACCGCCAGCGCCCCAAGCTAGGAGACCTAGTAGAAATCCGCGACGAGCTAAACCAGCCTATAGAGCGAAATATCATAACCGGGATAAAAGTTAAGTACGAGGAAACTGAGAAGATTTCTATCAATATCGCCAATAGGCCACGGGATATCGCTGGAACTCTGGCAGATATGATTGACCGCCAACGAATAGAAACCAGCTACGCCCAAGGCGCAACCCAGTTTTTCACCGACCATGTCCACGAAAACGCCAGTCAAAACACCCCGGCTGTAATGCGGGTGTTTATCCCCGACAGTATGGTGTGGATAAACAATGTAGTAATTGATGTAAGAATGAGAGGTTTCCGGGCCCCCTTCGATGTAACTCAAGGCGGCGGCGCCGTAACCCAATCCAGTGGGCCAAGCTCTATGCATACTACCGCCTCAACAGTCGCAACTGTAGCATCATCCACAACCAATAACCAAACCACACCATCTACAACCCAACAAGCAGCTACGCAAACAACTGCGCTAGATACAGGTCTTGCGTCGCTTTGGAATACATCATTAACATCACCGATAACGTGGTTGGGTGCGCGTATTACAGGAGGCGGTCAAGCTGCCGCAGGACACACCCATCAGACAACCGAAGCCAACCTAAATCATACCCATAGAACCCACTTGGTGGTGCATACCCATCCGGTGACAATCCCGGCTCATAGTCACAGTGTTACGATACCAGGGCATAGCCACAATATTACCATTCCAGCCCATAGCCATAGCATGGAGCATACCCACAACACGACCCTGCCTAATCATGTCCATACCTTAGTGCCCAACATCCGCCATATAGGAAGCCCAAATAGCTTCACAATAAGGATAAATGGCATCAATGTCCAAACCGTCAACGGCACATCCTTACAGCGGGATATTACCCTGCAATTGGCAGACCCAACGGTGCGAGCTATAAGGCGAAATCATTTCCACACGATAGAAGTAATACCCAATGCCCACGCATATATAGAGCTGACCCTTAGTATGCAATTCTTTATCCAATCGAAAGGAGCACATAAGCTATGATTTTAAAACCTGAAAAATTGCTGGTGGACGGCAAAAAAATAGGTCAAGTACTAGGGTTTCAATTAACCCACAA
Source organism: Defluviitaleaceae bacterium (assembly GCA_009780185.1). Lineage (GTDB taxonomy): Bacteria > Bacillota > Clostridia > Lachnospirales > WQUN01 > WRAN01. The sequence goes on from WRAN01000016.1 coordinate 35,487, forward strand.
CGATGAACAGCAACTAGCATCAATACGATATACAGTTAATGGAAACGAACGAGCACTTACATGTGAATTGGAGGTGATTAGCTTTGAAGACTAATATGTATCCAGGGCAGGAGTTTAGCCCTGTAACAGAAATTACAACAGATATATCTGCTACGGATACAACCATACCCGTAAAAAACACATCTGCCCTCCCTCCAGCCCCCAATTTTGCCACCCTTAGCGACGGGGTGCACCACGAAACTATAACATATCACACCATATCAGATGGGATATTGGGTGAGGTTGAACGTGGTAAAGAGGGCGAAGTAAGAAGCTGGGCAACAGGAACACAAATATCCAGGCTCTATACCAATAGCGACCATCAAGCCTTTATCAATAATATTGAGCAGCTGGATGATGAAAAGGCTAATAGGGATGAAATGCCCAATCAAGGTATAACCAGGTTTAACTATACTCCAGACCCGATAATCTGGGATGAATGGCAAGGGCCGATAAATGAATTTTATCCATTTCCATCAGGATTATCAGCGATCGACTTGCGAGGGAATGTAAGTACGCTCCATGAAGGCATAATTTACTTCGTCGACACACGTTCCAACCCATCAAGACTATTTGGTTTTGACATAAGTGTGAATGAGTTTATATGGTTGGGAAACTGTCCCACAGCAAATATGGCAGGGGTGCGGATGGCAGTATACTCAGGTGATGTATATTTCTTGGGGTGCAATACAGCCCCGCAAAATAGATTTTGGAGGTTCAATATATCTGCACGACAATGGACTCAGTTAGCCAGTCATCCATTGGCTCGAGCAGAAAATGCCTCATTGGCATTTATAGGGAAGAAGTTGTATGTAGCTGGTACAGCAATAACGCCAAATTCCGCCAACGTATATGACACTGACTCAGATACATGGATGACTATTGTTGCTCCAGGCGTCGCCATTGCAACAAATGGCTCCGGTATAGCTTATAATGATCATTTCTATATTTTTCACGAACAAACTGCTGGACATACTCGACGATATGATCCAGCCACAGATACATGGGATGGGTTGGCTAGCTCACCTGTAACTAACATAGGTTCACGTGCTATGTTGGTAGGTGATAATGTTTTTATGGTAGGAGCAACAAATGGATTTAGGCGATACAATATCCCTAGTGATACGTGGACAGTGTTACCGAATTTGGTTTCTCCAGCATCTACAATGAATCAAGGATGGGCGGTTAGTGATAGTAAAAGGCATTTATATATGTTGTTTAGTGGCAATAGTGCCACACTAGGTACACATGGGATATTTGCGTATGACACAGAAAATCCGGCATTAGGATGGGAATTGGTTTCCAATATCACCCATGCCACTGCGACAGGTACGCCAGCCGTTGCCTGTGATAATAGTAATCGCATGTTATATTTTGCCGTTGGAAATACCTCCACTACAAGGATAGCAGCCTATAGCCTAGATGATAAAAGGTGGATTCCAGGACGAGGGCTGAATGTGGCAGATCACTTCCAATGGGCATCAACCTTGACATACAAAGATGAAGTGTACTTTCTAGGAAGTTCCGCAGCCGTGCATAACCAACGATTTAGAAAATATAACCCAAAAACAACCGAATGGACACAATTGCCTGATCTGCCGTGGACGATGAACATGACTGCCTTGGTATGGCTGGGTGAAGATGAGTTTTGCGCATTAGGTGGAGCATCAACACATTTTGGAGTCGCAAAATATAGCTTTGAGCATGGACAATGGGAGGCACTGCCTAATTTGCCATTTGCCGGAACGCACGTTGCAGCCACTAAGATTGGCAACCGCCTTTACGCTATGCAGCAAACCCAAGCTTGGTTTTTAGATATGGAGACAATGCAGTGGCAGCGTGATAATCATAACGCTTATGCGCGACAAGATGGCAGTTTGCATCTTCCGGCACGAGCTATCGCAGGCAGTGTATCGGGTACAGTGCAAACAACGGGAAATTCCTCTTTTGGAAGCAGTCTAACATTGTCAGCCAATAATGCACTCGTAAACCCTGTTATAACAGAGAGCCTTACTAACACAGCGGAATCAATATATTACGACAATTGCATTATTGCGAGTTCCAGCAGCAGCGGTAACCGGCTAATGTGGTACGACCCCGAGAGCCGCCGATATTTTACAACCAATGCGCTACCTGTTGCACTAGGCGATGCCAGATTATTCATGGTTGACGATGATATATACCTTACTGCCCCATCAGGCAACCAAGGAGGTATATATAAGCTAAATCAAGGCGAGATGTTTAGACCTGGAGAAAGAGTCGTACTTGGGGAAGTAATCCAAGGTCAAACCATATACTACGAAACCCGAAACAATAATGATTTATATCTGGAGATTGACGGCGTACGCATACCTCCTGGTAAATCAACTGCGCCCGAAAGCGGGTATCTCACAGTCGGGCATGAGCGATTTGTGAGGAATAACTATATCCGTGGATGGATTAAGTGATAAAGGAGGAAAGCCAATGACAATAACAAAGCGCCTAAGCCCCAACCGCAACAAAGGCCGTCAAGGCCAAATCCCAGACTTTATAGTATGCCATCAAACAGGTGGGAGCTTCACCAGCGCAATAAACACGATATTAAACCCGAAAAACCAGGTGTCCTATCACTTCGTAGTCGCACAAGACGGCACCATAATCCAAGCTGTAAACATCCAAGACACCGCATGGGCCAACGGTACCACCAATAATAACGACAACAGAGATAATATGCACTCCACAATCCCAGAAATACGAGCCCGCCGCCGCAATGCCAATCAATTTACAGTAAGCATAGGCTTTGCGGATACTACAATCGGTGAATTGTCACCGCCCCAGTTGTCATCTGCAATAGATTTAATAAGGCATATCCGTAAAGAGGTACAAAGTCTGTTTGGCCTGGAAATACCCCTATCTAATATTATAGGCCATCACCAAGTAACCCCAATAACCCGCCCCAACTGCCCTGGCTCACGATTCCCCTTTGCGGAAATCATAACCCAGCTACAAGAAAAAGAATTACCCCAAGTGATATCATCCCAGCCTGCATCTTCACAAGGGGTATCAACCCCTAGCTCATGGGCAAGAGAAGCTTGGGAATGGGCTATAGCCCAAGACCTTACAGATGGCACCAACCCTCAGGGCGCTCCCACCAGAGAGCAGATGGTGACGCTTCTGCATAGATACCATAAATCAATTGCATAGATAAAAATGGCCTCCCTTGTGATGACAAGGGAGGCCATTTTTTATTTGTTACTTGCATATTAATTATCTTCAATGTGAAGCTTTCTTGTTGAAAAAGGTGTTGTACACAGCTATTCCAATAACAATTATAGCGGCCACCCCAAAGGCAACTCTTCCGTTTGTGGTTGTACCGGCTGGGGATGATGCAAGGCTGAAATTGTGGGCAACTGCCGCCCCAAAAATCATACCAAATATGGTAACGGTTGAGTCAGAGTTTCCACTCCCGGCAAGAACCATCTGCCTAAATGGGCAACCGCCCAACAAAACAGAACCAAACCCAACAAGCCCTAAACCTAAAATATTCCACACCCATTCGGTATGGGCGACAGGCTGGTTCTCAAACCCTAAGTTAAACTCACCGAAAATAATGTTGCCGATGATTCCCACAACAAGAAGCGCAATAAATCCTGACAGCATAGAAAAGTTTTTGAACATGACGCTATCCCTTATCCCTCCAACAAAACAAAGGCGAGAAATAAAGCCGACAGCACCCATAATAAGCCCTGCAACTAAAGCGATAATCATTGGCGCACGAGCCGCGCCGGGTCCACTTTCAGAAAATAATAATATCGACGGAAATAGAATCAATACCGCAAGCAGCAATATACTTAAGATTGGCAATGCAAATCCATCAGTTTTTGAGACATCATAAGTACGCTTCAACGAGTAGCCCTTATTCAAGAAAAACATCCCTGCCAATATGCCGCCAACAAAGCCTATCAAGCCAATAAGGGCATTGATATCGCCGCCGGCCATCCTTAAAACCATCCTCAGGGGGCAACCTAAAAAAATCAATGCCCCAATCATGACACATGCGCCTAAGATAAACCTTGTTACAGGGGCAGAGCCTCCCTTGGAAGAAAACTCCTTTGTTATCAACGATACAATTAGCGCACCTATTACTATGCCGATTACCTCCGGCCTTGCGTACTGCACAGCCACTGCGCCATGAAGCCCTAGTGCCCCGGCAGTATCACGCAGAAAACAGGCAATACAAAACCCCATATTGCCAGGGTTGCCCAATAAAACAAGGGCAATTGATACAACTGCCGTAAGTGCCCCTACAAGGGGTAACTTAAACTTTTCAATCATTTTAAAGCCTCCTTCGTTGGTGTAACAAACACAACAGATTCTAAATCATGGAAGTAAGTCCTTGCAATATTAATTATTGATATATAAAATACTATTTATCAGATATTTTAATATTGCAGAGGTGAAAGAAATGGATTTTAAACAGATTGAAGCCTATGTACAGGTTATAGAGCACGGCAGTTTCTCAAAGGCGGCAGAAGCAATTTTTATGTCGCAACCATCTGTAAGTACATATATAAATGCCCTTGAAAGAGAACTTGCAACAAAGCTAATCAGCCGCTCAACAAAAGAAATATCTCCAACTTTAGCCGGGAAGATTTTTTATGAAAACGCAAAAGAGTTGCTTACGCTAAAACACAACACGGTAGAGCGCATTAGAAACCTATCAGGAAGTTTTGTTGGGGAAATAAAAATCCTGGCGTCATCCGTTCCGGCGCAGTATATTCTGCCAGAGGTATTGGCTGGCTTTGCTGATATGTACCCCAATATTTCATTTATAGTTAAGCAAGCAGATACTCTTGAAGTATCACGTAGTATAGCCACTCAAAAGGCGGAGCTAGGTTTTTCTGGTGGTGTAATAGAGGATAGTAAGTGCGACTTCAAAGAGTTTATGACAGAACAAATGGTGCTGATTGCACCCTGTGATAAAGGTTTCACAGATTCCGACGCATATTCCCTTGAGTCATTGCTTTATCAATATCGGTTTCTTTCAAGAGAAAAAGGCTCTGGTACAAGGACGCAATATGAAGCCTTCTTTGCTGAAGAAAATATTGACATAAAGAAAGTAGATACAAGTCTATGCTTTGACAATACCCAAAGCATAATTAATGGGGTCATAAGCGGACTTGGCATTTCCATGGTATCAGAGTTTGCGGCAAGAGCTTTTATAAAGAAAAAAATGGTTATTCCTTTAAGGCTCAAAGAAAAGCTACCTGTGCGGAAACTTTATTATGTGCTAAAGAGGGGCTTTGCCCATTCGCATTTGATTGATTTATTTATTGAGTTTCTTGCCTCATGGGAAGGCAGCCCGGAACTTGGACGCAAGGTTGATTTGTAGCATAAGTTATTACTAAAGCGAAATAATAAGGAGAAAAAGATGAATATAAACATGCGTCCAAGCCCTAACCGCACTCAAGGCCGCCAAGGGCAAATTCCAGACTTTATTGTGTGCCATATAACTGGCGGAAGCTTTCAAAGTGCCATAAATACGATCCTAAACCCTGCAAACCAAGTATCTTATCATTATGTAGTAGCCAGAGATGGTGCTATCACACAAGCTGTAGATATAAGAGATACAGCTTGGGCTAATGGAACCACCAATAGCGGTGATAGCAGGGACAATAGACATTCCACAATCCCGGAAATCCGTAATCGCCGCCGCAATGCCAATCAATTTACAGTAAGCATAGGCTTTGCAGACTCGACAAGCGGTGAGCTATCTCCTCCTCAACTGGCATCGGCAATAGAATTAATATGGCATATTAGAAATGAAGTTAAAAGCCTATTTGGTCTGGCTATTCCAATGAATCGTGTAAGCATAATAGGCCATTATCAAGTAACCCCTATAACACGTCCAAACTGTCCAGGGCCACGATTCCCTTTTGCTGAAATCATAAAGCAGTTGCAAGCAAAGGAGGCACCACAAACTATATTGCCCCCGGTGGTATCGACTCCCAGTTCGTGGGCGGCGGAAGCCTGGGAATGGGGTATAACACAGGGTCTGATAGATGGCACAAACCCTCAAGGTATCCCCACTAGGGAGCAAATGATAACACTTTTATATAGATATCATAAACTTACTGCATAGTGAGCGGGTATAATAAACAAGCCAAGCCCGACAGACGAAAAACTCTCCTTGCCAATGAGAAGATATTGGCGCGAAGAGTATTTCGTCTGTCTTTGTCATTGTGGTAGTTATTGCTGGGGTTGTGGCCGTTAATTATAGCAATTCACCTTTAAATCGGTCCCGACTGTCGCCGAAAAAGCGTTGAAGCGTCCGCTTTTTTCAAAAGTATCGGGACATATTGTGCTTTATTTTATGTGAAGTCAAATGCAAACAAAAGCAAAATGCTTTACATAATATATATAAAAGTATATAATATATACATCTTGTCGAAAGGGGCTTTCATCATGGTCAAAGACAAACAACTGGTTTTCAAACTGTATGAGCATGAGCATGAACAGATACAAGAATATGCGAAAGGGCAGGGTAAGACCGTAACCGGATTCATCATGGATTTAATACGTGAGGAAATGGAAAATATCGAAGATGAAAGGGATGTTAGAGCGGTATTGAATGACAACGAGCCAAGTATTAGCTGGGCTGAGCTGCGTAAGGAGACGAGTTAATGACATATTCAGTTCAGTTTGCAGGCGCGGCGGCAAGACAATACCGCAAGTTAGACCCTTTTTCAAAACGGCAAATTGATAACTATATCATAGAATATTTAGAGGGAACAACTAACCCAAGAGAATATGGGAAGCCTTTAAAGGGGCGCTTAGTAGGCTTTTGGCGGTATCAAATTGGTGATTATCGTTTAATTGCAGATATTCAAAACAACATTTTTACTATTTGGGTTATGAAAGTGGGACACAGGCGAGAAATCTACAGATAAGATTCCTCGTTATTTCCGCCCTTCACAACACACATCTTACAACTTCAAGAATAACAAGCCAAGCCCGACAGACGAAAAACTCTCCTTGCCAATGAAAAAATATTGGCGCGAAGAGTATTTCGTCTGTCTTTGTCATTGTAGTAGTCATTGCTAGGGCTGTGGAGAGTGTTCTTTTCAAGGATTGAAAGTGTTACTTTTCAGGTTTTTACATTATCATCGGAGCAATGTGTTTCTGTGTAAGGTATCATTGTGGCAACTTCTTTGGCATGTTTATATATTAGAGTTCTTCTGAAATCAAAAGGCGTGATTTCAGAAGAAGCAAAAGACTTATAATGAAACCTACTTTCGAAATCATAAAACGTGATTTCGAAAGAGGTCTATTGATTAAATAAACGCAAAAGCGGCCTCGTTTATGATAAAAAACGAGGCCGCTTTTATATTTTATTCACATGAACTAATGCTACCAGCTATTGCAAATCTTGCGTGATATTTGCTTATGGCAGATGCCAGTGCATCCTCCAAATCAATATCTAATGAATTGGCAATACAGGCCAAGGAGAACAATACATCTCCTATTTCACCTGAAATATCGCTGGAGGGCTGGCAGGCATCTTTGCCATAGTTGCTTATTTTCAGAAGTTCCTTACCAAGTTCGCCAATTTCTGAGGCTAAATCTATAAACCTAATTTCTACCGGATGTTCAAGATTATATTTCTCTACTACATCCTTGGCCATTTTGTTTAAGTTGCAGGCCTTCATCCTACATCCCTCTAATCCTAATATTAGCATTAGTAGTATGAAGCCGGGTATTAAGTCGTCTGCCGCTTGAAGCGTAGCTTACACTTTCTCCTACCATATAACTTCTATTGCCTTCGGTGTTATATAGAGGTATGTCACAGTTGACCTTTCCGCCGCTGGCGTTGGCTTCAACTTTCATTCCAATCCCTTCTGGGAGGAATAATTTTATTCCACCGTTGGTGGTATACGCTTCAATGCTGCGCTCCTCGTCCCAAAATGGAGAGTTGCCCCCATGAAGGGTATCCTCTAGTTTTAATCCGGTATTGGTGGTTTTCATATATAGATTGATTGCATCAATGCCAGCGGTTTTGATGCCGGCATTGGTGGTTATAAGTTCTAGCGTTTTGGCGTGGATATCTTCTACTGATATTTTCGAATTAGTGGTTTCAAAATGGATATGGCTTCCCGTTACAGCTCTGGCTTTAATATTATCGTTGCGGGTGTTGGCGGTTAGGTTCGTGGAGTTGATTGCTTCCATGTATATAGATGCATTTTTTGTTGAGAGATTAATATCACCTGCAGAGACTTCTATAAGCCTAATACGGTCATTTTTTGTAGCGGCTATTAATTGGCCGATATGCATCCGTGGCACCCGACACAACACTTGCACAGAACGCATAATCTTATCATCAAAAAGTAGGGAAACCGCGCCGTCTTCATCATGAAATTGCACATAAGCATCGGGATATCTGGCATCATAGAAGCACTCTATCTGCACTGTATCCCCGTCGTAACCTTGGATTTCTATTTTGTCATTTTTGCCGTGAAGCTCAAGCAGAGCTAAGCTTTGAAGAATAGGTTTGGATGTGAAGCGTTCTGTCCTTTTATTGTGGCTGTATCTGCCTCCTACTAAATCTGAGATATTGGCAGATATATCCCAGTCTTTGAACTCGCTGGTGATATCGTTTACTACTTCTCCTACCCAGCCAAATAAACCATCTGCCCAGCCGGGTTCGTGATGGTGATCAAATTCATCATGATCGTAATATTCTGGATAGTGATTGGGGTGGTTTTGAACTGGATCTGAATGACGAGGGTTGTTGGGTGCAGGATCTTTGTGACTTGCTGCTTGTGGCGGAGCCTGTGGAGTGGGGGATTCTCCTTGATTCATTAGTTCAAGAGCCTCTTGAGCTGTAATTTCACCTGCTTGTAGGCGCTGGAGTATTGTCATTTTATCTGGCATGGAATAATTCCTCCTATTTAATTTTTATGATTTCCACTATATACGCATTTTATAGAAAAAAGTGTGAAAATCGCTTTTGACCAAAAAAACAAATTTATGTAAACTAGTTCCAAGCAAACCGAGGAAAGAGGAAAAGTATGCCCATTGTAGGAATTGATCTAGGCACAACCAATAGCCTAATAAGCTGCATGAAGGATGGCAAACCAACCATAATCCCCAATGTACATGGCGATACCCTAACCCCATCTGTTGTAAGTGTTGGCGAAAAAGGGGAGATATATGTAGGCAGCATAGCCAAAGAGCGCCAAGTTACGCATCCAAGTTATACAGCGTCTATATTCAAAAGAAGCATGGGTACCAATAAGCAATATAACCTTGGCCAAAACAGCTTTACAGCAGAGGAATTATCATCCTTTGTAATAAAAAAGCTTAAAGAAGATGCCGAGGCCTACTTAAAAGAAGAAATAATTGAAGCTATAATCTCCGTCCCTGCCTACTTCAACGACGCGCAGCGTCGCGCAACCAAAATCGCTGGAGAACTTGCAGGGCTCAAAGTTGAAAGAATAGTAAACGAACCCACAGCAGCAAGCCTTGCATACGGTTTCCATGAGGCAAAAGAGCACGCAAAGTTCTTAGTCTTTGACCTAGGAGGCGGCACCTTCGATGTGTCTATTCTAGAAAAGTATCAAAATATTATGGAAGTACACGCTGTAGCGGGGGATGTATTTTTAGGCGGAGAGGATTTTACTGATGTATTAGCATCCCTTTTTATCCAAAAAACTTCGATAGAAATATCCAATGTGTCCCTAAAAGACCATGCTCTAATCAGAAGGCAGGTCGACTTGGCAAAAACCCGTTTTGATGAGTCTCGTACCGTAAATATAAGCTGCATTATAGATGATAAAACATACGAATCCCAAATAACATTCGATGAATACGAAAATGCCTGCCAAGATTTACTAAACAGGCTGCGTATCCCAATCAAAAACGCAATGTCTGACGCATCCTTACGCCTTAGCGATATCGATTCAATTATCTTAGTCGGAGGGGCAACAAAGCTCCCCATAGTACGAAACTTCACGGCAAAGCTATTTGGGCGGTTCCCTCATATGACGCTAAATCCAGATGAGGTTGTAGCTGTGGGCGCAGCAGTTCACGCAGGCCTTAAGGAGCGTAACAAGAGCATCTCAGAAATAGTACTAACAGACGTATGTCCCTTTACGCTAGGCGTTGACTCAGTAGTAAAGCAGCCAAATGGTCTGCACTTCTATGATGTTTTCTTGCCCATAATTGAACGTAACTCCACGATACCTATTTCAAGGGTGGAAAGAGTATCCACCCTTCACGACCAGCAAAATCAGATATATGTGAAGATTCTGCAAGGAGAAAGCCGCCGCTCCAGCGAAAACGCAATACTAGGTGAGCTAACAGTGCCAGTGCCAAAGGCTCCCGCCGGCAAAGAAGCGGCAGATATCCGCTTCACCTACGATATAAACGGCATCCTGGAATGTGAAGTAACAATCGTATCCACCGGGCTAAAAAAGACAATCGTAATAGAAAAAAATCCCGGAATCTTCACTAAGGAAGAAATAGAAGAAAAATTAAAAACCCTGGAAGCCTATAAGCTCCACCCAAGAGAAAGGGACGAATATCGTCTGCTTCTATCACGAGGAGAACGGCTTTATCAGGAAAGTCTGGGAGATACGAGAAAATACATCGGTTCCCAGCTAATGCTTTTTGATAAAGTACTAAACACTCAAGATGAAGGTAAAATAAGAGAATATTTGCCAGAGTTTCTTGAATTTTTAGCAAGCATGGAAAGGGGGGGATTCTAATGAATCATTGGTACATCTTAAAAATTGAGAAAACTCAGGACAAAAATGCTGTAAAAACAGCATACATGGCGCTGCTTCCAAACCATAACCCAGAAACTGACCAAGAAGGATTTACCAATCTACGAAAAGCATATGAAGACGCATTGAAAGAAATCGATAACGAATCCAAAAGCGAAAAAGACACAGACAATCCCGTGAGCCAATTTTTCGTAAACATAAACGAAATATACAGTGACTTTGCAAAGCGTATAGACCCAACCCATTGGGAAGAAGCACTAAAAAGCGATGTATGTACCGCGCTTGATACAGAAGAAGAAGTAGACGCGAAAATGATGGATTTCATATCTCGTAATCACAATCTGCCAACCAGTGTATGGAACACTCTCAATATAAGATTCCGCTGGACAGATAGGGCAGATGAACTTAGAAAACGTTACAGCCCCGGACTTATAAACTCAATAATAGGGGTAGTAACCAGCAAGTTTGATTTGCATTATGAGTTGTTTGAATATGAACCGGGGGCGGATGTAGACCGCTTTATTTTCCTTCGCAATTCTATTTCACAAGCCATTGACAACAGAAAAAAGGATGAGGTTGAAAGTCTATTTGAAGAAATAAAAAGCCTCGGCGTTTGTCACCCAGTGTATGAATTGGAAATGGCAAGATACTTAACTATTTCCGGTCAGGTAGAAGAAGCACATGGCATAATTGGCAGTGTATTGAAAAACCATCCTGTATTTGAAGACGAACCCTTTGCTATATATGTGAAGGCTTCTGTCTTGCTGGGTTTTGATGATAAGGAAAGATTGGATGAATCACTTGCCACATATAAAAAAGCCTTAGAAATAATCCCCAATTATTATTTTGCCCAGCTAGGCATAGTAGACACCCTCGTAAAACAAGAGGACTACGAAGAAGCCGAGAAATATTTAGTAAGTGTAATGCTGCCTGAAAACCCAAGTCATGCCTACCTTTTTTCATATTTAAGACATATATCAGAACTTAGTCTTAAAAAATACGAAGCCCTCCATTTAGAAAATCCAACTCCAGAAAATACCGAAAAGCTGGCACAGTTTTATTCAAGAAACAATCAACATGACAAATGCATCGAGTTGTTGGCTGACATAGAAAAAAATAATAATGTATGCTACCTACTTGGATACAGCTATAGCAAACAAAAAGAGTATGATTTGGCAATAAAATACGCACAAGAATCTATAGAAAAAAAGCCAAACTATGCCGCCTTTATATTACTGTCGGATATATATTTCGAAAGGCGTTTTTACGATAAAGCTATTGAAAACACAGAACAAGGGCTAAAGGCTGAGATATCTGATGAGGGCGCGGGAATATTGCAAAAAGCCAGATTGCTAACAGATAAGGCATATGCATTAAAAAAGCTGGGTAAGTACAATCAGGCTCTGGAAGTAATAGATGAATCCATGGCAATCAATAATAAAATGACTGAAGCCTATGCGGATAAAGCGGAAATCCTGATAGACCTAGGCAGATTGAGAGACGCTTACACCGAAGCCGAAAAAGCATTGAACCTGATGCCCAGCTGGGCAAGGCCATATGAAATTATGGCGGAAATCTTCTACAGGGCCGGAAGCTACGACCAAATGAGTGAGGTATTTACGAAAACCGAAGAAATGCAAATAAAAAGCCATGGACTAACCTATTTCACCGGGTGCAAAGCAGGTGCCCAAAAAGACTATGACAAGTGTATAGAAATCCTGGCAAATCTACTAAAAGAAGAGCATCTCAACATATGGGAAGAAAAGGCAATAGTTGCCATATGTCATTATGCCGAAACCGCCAAAAACTTCGAAACCCTAGCCCAATATGCCCAAGAGCTAATCAACTATCACAAGAAAAATGACTTTCCACCTACCGCCAGCTCATTTAGCTATTTAGCCGAAGCATATAAAGGCATGGATAACCCCGAAAAAAGAGAAGAAGCACTAAAGCAAGGCCTAGAAGCACTGCCCAACAATGAAACCCTACTTTCCTATCTGGGCTACTACTACGATAGTGTAAAATCCCCAGAAAGCTATAATAACTGGAATCACCTTAAAAAAATCGCCCCTAAAAACCCAATTCCCTATAACAGACTCGCAATACTGCTGAAAAACGATGACAAATACGAAGACGCAATCAACATTTTAAACAAAGGTCTTGAGGAAATCCCAGGCAATTACAACTTGTTGGGTCGGCGAGGGTTTACGTACTCTAATATGAAGGAGTACAAAAAAGCCATTGATGATTTTCTTCTCTTTGCCGAAAACATGCAAAATCAAAGAGGATGGTGGGCTAAAGCTGTTATGTATTTCGAGGCCGCCAGAATATATTGGTCAGAGCTAAACGAGGAAGAAACCGCAATAAAATATTTCATGTTAGCGGAAGAGCATGGCCTTGAGGGCAACTGGAACAGAAGCTATTTGGCCGGTATTTACGAATGGCTAAAAAACTACGAAAAAGCCGTAGCAATATATAGCGAGTGTATAGAAAGCGACTCAAAAGACGATTATAACATCTACTCCAGAGGCTATGCATACAAATGCATGGGAGAAACCGAAAAAGCCAACCAGGATTTTGAAACAGTTATTAAAATAGGAAGTGAGATAGATGAAACAAAAAAAATATCCCACGACACCTATAGATTCATAGGCTATGCTTATCTGGAAATGGATCAGCCAGATAACGCCAAGGCATGTTTTGAAAAGGCAACCGAAGCCATAAAAACCGATGGAACCAAGGATGGGAAATGTTTTTGCATTTACCACAACTGGGCAAAGTATTATATGTATATCGGGGAATATCAAAAGGCACTGAAGCAGATTGACATTGCTATAGGAATCACCAATTCTGTGAGGAATAACAAGCTACGGCAGGAGATAATGGAGAATCTTAAATAAACAATAAAAGCCCCATGAGATATGGAAGTATATCCAGTGGGGCTTTTTGTTTTGCATTTTGCTTTTATTAAAACCCTTTGATTACATCCTCATTAAGAGCCTTAACAATTGCCACCACCAAGGCAACGCAAGCCTTATAATCGGAATATGAAATCATAGAATGATGACTATGGGCATACCGTACAGGGCAGCTTACTACAATCGTGGGTACACTATGCCCAGAAGTATGAATCTCGCCCCCGTTGGTGCCTCCCATTGTGCGCACGGCTTCTTGTATCTTGATACCTTCCTTGGCGGCAACTTCTCGCACAAAGCGCACACAGCGTGGGTTGGCAATCATATTGCCGTCGATATGTCTGATCATAGGCCCGTGACCCATTCGGGTTTGGATCATATGTGGCTCAGCAAAGGTATCGTCTGCAGGGGCGCCTTCAATACATATAGCAAAATTAGGCATAACCCGGTTAGCCACAACTTTGGCTCCACGAATCCCTATTTCTTCCTGAGAAGAAAGTGTGCCAACAACCCGCAAATCAGAATCTTTAAGTTGTTCCAGTGCCTCAATAACAACAGCGCAACCGATTCTGTCATCAAAGGCCTTGGCAATCATTGTATCCCCTTGTTGCTCAAACTCTGTTTTAGGTACTATGGGGCAGCCTGGGGCAATCTTGTATCTTTCTTCAGCTTCGGCCTTATCGGCGGCGCCGATATCCAGTACAAGGCTTCCCAACGTTGGGGCTTCATTCATTCCACCAAAATGAGGTGCGCGAGCGGCAATTACACCGGTTACGAACTCACCATCAAGGTTTCTAATAAGCATCCTTTGTGCCAGTAAGGACATAGGCACCCATCCGCCTAAGTTATGAAATACAATGGTTCCGTTGGGCTTAATTGCCTGAACCATCAGCCCGATTTCATCACTATGGGCGTCTATCAAAATAGTTGGGGCGTTTTCTTTATGAGAATCTTTAAACATAAAGAAATTCATGATGCTGTCTCTTTCGGCGGAATACCCGGCGGGTACATATTTCTTGGCAACTTCTACTACATCCTCTTCAAAACCGGGAGGGCCAAAGGCCGAAGTTAAATCTTTGATAAGCTTAACGGAATCCATAAAAATCCGCTCCTTTTACTTATACCGATTCCAATTAAAATCCTTGCTTCGCGTTTCAAGCCGCCGCTCTGCCAGACAGGTTTTAATTTGGAATCGGTATTATGTTATTTTACTAAGCTAATATACTTTACGCGAGTGCATTTGACAATGATATTCTTGTGTGCTGTTGTATTTTATGTTAATATTGTTTTAGAAGGGGGAAGATTGCTTTGTCTAATCACTTTGCCAATTTTATCACTCTCTACATAAACAACTCGCCGGGAGCATTTTTGCTGCTGGCCCCTTCCAATATATATCCGCGTTAGTCTCGGGCAGCACTTGACTATTGGCGGATATTTTTTTGTGCCTAAAAACTTCCATGAAGCAAAACCGCGATATGGGAAACTAATATAAGAAAGGATGAACCCGGATGAAATTTGATTACAATAATATGTTGTCCGAACGCATTGGCGATAAAGGCATATCTATGTCCCAGCTTGAAGCCATAGCACCAGCAATAAAAAAAGCTACCCAGGCAATGAAAGAAAAGCGCATGGCATGGCGGGATCTGCCATATAACCAGGCAGAAGTAATAAAAGAAATAAAAGAATATGTATCCCAAATGAAAGACCAAATTGACGCCTTCGTGGTACTAGGAATCGGCGGAAGCGCCCTAGGCCCACTGGCAGTACAACAAGCACTAAATCATCCTCATTACAACGAATTACCAAGAGAAAAACGAGGCGGTAACCCTAAATTATATGTAGTAGACAATATAGACCCAGAACGATTGGTATATCTCCTTCAAGCCATAGACCCAAAGCGCTGCTTGTTTAATGTTATATCAAAAAGCGGCTCAACATCAGAGACTATGAGCCAATTCATGATTTTGCAGTCCATTTTAGAAGAAAAGCTGGGCAAAGAGTTAGCCCGCAAGCACATAGTTTGCACAACAGACCCCATTAGCGGCAATTTGATAACTATAGCAAAGCAAGAAGGCTACAAAACATTCTATATCCCCAGTGCCGTGGGAGGCCGTTTTTCTGAGCTGACCCCGGTAGGCCTACTGCCAGCGGCATTTTGCGGTATAGATATAGAAGGGCTACTAGAAGGCGCAGCATATATGGATGCCCTCTGTAGTGAAGATGATATAAATAAAAATCCAGCCCACATGTATGCCGCCCTCCACTATCTAGGCATGACCACAGGCAAAAACATCTCCATAATGATGCCCTATGTAGACAGGCTAAAACTAATAGGGGATTGGTATGCCCAACTTTGGGCTGAATCATTGGGCAAAAAATATGACCGTAAAGGCAATATAGTAAATGTAGGACAAACACCAGTCCGCGCCCTTGGAGCCACAGATCAACATTCCCAAGTGCAACTATATGCAGAGGGGCCATATGATAAAATTGTTACGTTCATAGGGGTTGACGAATACCACGAAACCATAACCATCCCCAAATCTTACAGCGATATGCCAAGTCTGGGCTTTTTGGGAGGCATAACCCATAATGATTTGCTCCAAACCCAGCAAAAAGCTACAGAATATGCCCTAACCAAAGCCGAACGGATGAATTTAACCATCACCATTCCTAAGGTAACCCCTCAAACTGTAGGTCAGCTACTATATTTCTTTGAAGTAGCAACAGCCTTTGCAGGAGAACTACTAGACATTAACGCCTTTGATCAACCGGGGGTAGAAGAAGGCAAAGATGCAACATACGCCCTCTTTGGAAGACCTGGCTATGAAGCCAAAAAAGCCGAACTAGAAGCTGCTCCCCCCAAGAACCCACAGTTCATACTAATCTCTGAAAATCACGTCGACGACCGAGCGGAAAATCGTCGGCTTTAAAATGCAATCATGTATAAATAATAAAAGGAGGAAGTGCCATTGAAATGGGTAAAAGAGAACATCAATGAAATCCTAGAAAAGCTAGACACCAATTCAACCAAGGGTCTAAGCCAGAAAGAAGTAGAACTTCGTCAGCAAAAATACGGCCTTAACGAGTTTGAGGAAGAAAAGAAAGAGACTCTATTTCAAAAAATCCTTCACCATTTAACAGAAATCCCCTCAATGGTGCTAATCGCCGCGTCTATTATCGCAACCATAGCAGCCATTTTAAATATGCGAGAAGGTACCGGATCTGCCAGTGACTGGGCTAAAGTGGGTGTTATTCTTAGTATCGTAGTCATCAATGTAGTACTGGGTGTATACCAAGAAGGTAAAGCCGCAAAAGCCCTTGATGCACTAAAGAAGATGAACACCTTCAAAACAACAGTAATCCGTGACGGTAGTAAGCAAATCATAGATGCAAACCAACTAGTACCTGGTGATATTATAGAGCTTAACGCGGGTGACGTAATCACCGCGGACGCCCGTCTAATAGACGCCTCAAGTCTACAGGTAGAAGAAGCTGCCCTTACAGGTGAGAGCCAGCCCATAGATAAGAACCCCGATGCCGTAGTAGCCGACGAAGCTCCACTAGGTGACAGATTTAACATGGTATATTCAGGTTGCCTTGTAACCAATGGCCGAGGACACGCAGTAGTTACAGAAACCGCAATGAACACCGAAATGGGTAAAATAGCCAAAATGCTCAACACCACCCAAAAGCAGCAAACCCCATTGCAAATAAGATTGCAGCAACTAGCAAAGCGCATATCCGCCATCGCCCTTATAAGTGGTGTTGCTATGTTCCTTGTAGGTTTCCTTCTTCATGGAAATGAAGTAATGGAAATGCTATTGCTTGCAGTTGCCCTTGGTGTTGCCGCAGTACCGGAAACCCTACCGATAATTGTAACCATGATACTGTCCTACGGCGTATACAATATGGTTACAAAGAAAACCATAATACGTAAAATCTCTGCAGTAGAAACTGTAGGTAATACATCGGTAATCTGTTCCGATAAAACCGGAACCCTTACGATGAACAAAATGAAAATCCGACGCCTATGGCACTATGGATACGAACCCTCCCACTATAAAAGCGAGTTCAACGAAGATCAAGTTCACATGCTGGAACTTTTGGCATCCTGTTCAAACGCAACAATAGAAGTTCACGGCGAAGAAGACGAACACGTAATAGGTGACCCAACAGAAATTGCAATAATCCGCTTGCTACATGAAAAAGGCTTGACCCGCGTAGACGCGGAACGTGAGTATCCTCGCGTACACGAACTGCCATTTGACTCCGGTCGTAAGCGCATGACTACTGTCCATCACTATGGCAAAGGGTCTAAATACATTGTAGTAACCAAAGGTGCTTTCGATCGTATTCCGGTAATTTGGGAAAATGGCCAAAAAGAAGAAGCGGAAAAAATTCATGATCAATTCGCCGAAAGGGCTTTTAGGGTTATCGCAATCGGCTATAAGTTATATGATGAATTACCAGAGGATTTAAGCGAAGAAAGTTTAGAGTGCGACCTAACCTTCATGGGCTTAATAGGTATGATAGACCCTCCTCGCCCAGAAAGCGCCGAAGCCGTACAACGTGCCAAAGAAGCTGGCATCCGCACTGTTATGATAACCGGTGACCATGTAGTGACAGCGGTAGCCATAGCAAAAGAAATCGGTATATACGAAGAAGGACATAAATCCCTTACAGGCAATGACCTCAATAAAATGTCACAAAAAGACCTGGAAGATGTGGTAAAAGATGTATCAGTATACGCCCGCGTAAGCCCAGAAGATAAAATAAGAATCGTACAGGCCTGGCTAAGCCATGGTGAAGTAATATGTATGACCGGTGACGGTGTAAATGATGCCCCAGCCCTAAAGGCCGCCGATGTGGGCGCAGCAATGGGTATCACCGGTACAGAAGTATCCAAAAACGCCGCCGACATGGTAATAACCGACGATAACTTCGCCACGATAGTTGATGCAATATCAGAAGGGCGTACCTCCTATGACAATATCCGCAAAACCATCCAGTTCCTGCTGGGTGTAAACTTCGCAGAAATCTTTGTGCTGCTACTGGGCATGCTGGTTCTAGGTATTTCCCCTATAACTGCTATGCAGATTTTGATAATCAATGTTGTGTACGATGGTATTCCTGGCTTCTTCCTAGCCTTCGAAATGCCGGAGCCTGGGGTAATGAAGCGTAAACCTATAAAAAAAGGTTCCGGGATATTTGCCAATAGGGTAGGTACCTTTATAGCAGTCCGTGCTGTGTCCTTCTCTATTTTGGTAATGGCGGCATTTATAATCGGTGCATATGTGCAGGTTTCCCCTAACCATATAATCGCGCACACAGGCACATGGACATGGGATGCATTAAGAAACTACGCCAACTATCCCGTAGGCATAACTATGGCCTTCATGGTACTAAGCTGGGCATCTACTATTGATACCTTTAATACCAGAACAACTTTGTCTATTTTCCAAGTGGGCTTTACCTCTAACAAAGGGGTGTTGTTTAGTGTAATCGGTGCTATTGCATTCTCTTTAGTGGTGGCATTGGTTCCTGCTATTCAACCAGTATTCAATGTAGTAAATATCAGCCTCCGTCATTGGGCGATAGTTGCGGGTCTTGCCCTGACTCATGTAATCGTTGTAGAACTATTAAAGCTTTCTTTCAGATGCAAAGACGCAAAAGAAAGGCGATTAGAAGCAGCCACGGCCGGAAGCGAAAAATAATATCTAATAAAAATGAAAGGCGCTGGCGAGAGAGTTATCTCCGCCAGCGCCTTTTTGTATAACTTAAAAGTGTTTACCTAGTCCTGCCTTTTTCAACACTTCATTCGCCGAGTGCCGGCTTTTAATTTCACTATCAACAGAGACTGTTCGCTTAGTTGCATCGTTATACCATATTACATGGTCACCCTTGCCTTTTCGCACAACACGGAATCCGTTATCTGATAGGATTTTTCGTACATCCTTGGTATAGTCAGCCATTATACAGCCGCTTCCAACCATGTTGTACGTTCGGCTTTAAAGTGAAGATTAATTGAGCCGATATATCCGCATGTAAACTCCAGCATGTCGGGCATGGCAATTTTAACGCGTTCCATTAATGCTTCTAATGAGTTAGATTCTAAAACTAATCCATATTTATCATCAGAAGCCGCTGTCCATCTTTGGGATTCATTATCAAAAGTGCATATGATTGTACAATCCATTCTATTGCCCCCTCTCATGCTTTATAGTATACCACTTTTGCTGGAATTGAATCTACCATCCAGCCCGCAACTGAGACTTTCGCACTTCTTCTTCCCGCTGGCGGATAGGAATACATATATCAATCTGTAGCTTTCCGCCAAAGTACCATCCATGATCTCTTTCGTCGTGATATGAGAAGTCGCGTCTGGTGTCGTCATATTCAAACTCGGACTGAGGCAGCCAGTGTAAGAATATCTCATTCCAGGTATCTTGAGCAACTTGTACAAAGGAATCTGCCGCCGGCGGAGTAGGGAATATGGCATACAAGCCGCCAGGTATATCCACCTGGGTCATATCAGGTTCTATGTTTGCAAGGTCATCTGGGTTGTCTATCCCTCTACCTAATATATAGGTAAAATCCCCGGATTTCTCGTCAATGTCATAAAACATGCTGATTTCAAAGTGCTTAGACTTTGTAAATGCACTGTAAAGATTAGTCAAAATCGTACCATAATCCAGTTCTATTGTATCCCAAAAAGTAGGGGCATTGGTATCATTCTTCATCTCATTTGCCCTGCGGCGGCTTGGATATCCTACTACTGAAAATGGTGTTAATTCCATAATGTGGGGATGCATTGCATTACCTCCTAAAAATTTATTGGTCAACATATGAATGTTTGGCTTTGTTGGTGGTTTCACAGTTAGGCGCAATTTACACACAGAAGGGGGAAACCCAAACCAGTGTACAAAGGCCTTTGTAAAACCGCCATGGGTTTCAAAGCCATAATCCATCGCTACATCTACTACTCTTTTGCCGCGGGATAAATCGTGTAAAGCGTACTGCAGTTTACGCCAGGTTACATAAGACATCAGCGGAATCCCGACTGCCTGTTTAAAGACTCGGCTAAAATGAGCTGGGGAATACCCGGCCTTTTGGGCAATTGTTATCTGATCTATCTCATGGCTTAAATTGTCTTCGATGTAGTCTAATACGGACTGTAATACATCGGTGTGGTTCATGACGCCACCTCTTTTCCATATGGTGAGTTTATCTTATCATTAACAGAGACAGTTTCTTATCCTAAAATGCTGTGCTTTACTTTTATCTTAGCTTTTGGCATAATTGCCTGGAAATAATCATCGCGGAGGTAATCATACACCTATGAACAACAATATTCGGATTCGAAACAGAAAATAAGGTGTACTAGACCTAGTTAGGGCTGATAAAGTCAGCCCCGGTTTAGTGCGCCTTTTTGTTTTCGCCAATCCGAATACAAGAGGTGTATTTTTTATGTCCAAAAATATTAACCCGCCGGTATGGGTGTCTCAAAACTTCCTAACCGGTGGAAGAACTATATCCAGATTAATCAGCAAAACCAGTATCAATGAAAGTGACCATATAGTAGAAATAGGCCCCGGAAAGGGTCATATAACACAAGCGCTGCTGATACACTCAAAGAAAGTATCCGCCATAGAAATAGACAAAAATCTTTATCGGAAGCTGCAAGTGAAATTTGATACTTCCTTGCAGCTAAAACTCTACAATCAAGATTTCCTAAAATGGAATCTCCCTACTACTGCCCCTTATAAGGTTTTTGCCAATATCCCCTTTAGCCATACAACGGCAATAATCAAGCGCCTAACAGAAAGCAAAAACCCGCCAACAGACGCATGGCTTATAATGGAAAAAGGTGCGGCAAAGCGGTTTATGGGCATCCCTTGCGAGAATCTTCGCTCACTTATGTTAAAACCTTTGTTTGATATGAATATTATCTACCATTTTAGGCGAGAGGATTTTCATCCTATGCCCAAGGTAGATGTTGTGATGGTTCATCTTAAACAAAAAGCCACCAGGGACATATCCCTCTCACAGTGGAAGATATATTGCAATTTTATAACCTCTGCCTTAGGAAACTCTGGCTTAACAAGAATTTTTACTAAAAAGCAATTGTCACGTGCCTGCCGGGATGCAGGCCTTAGCGATATTACCAGCGCTGAGATATTGTATATCCAATGGCTTTGTCTTTTTCGATGCTATGATATTTATGTAAAAAGGAAATAGAGTTCTTCTGAAATCAAAAAACGTGATTTCAGAAGAAGCAAAAGACTCACAATGAAACCTACTTTCGAAATCATAAAACGTGATTTCGAAAGAGGTCTAATAAAAAAACGAGAGCAGGCTCTAAGCGCTGCTCTCGTTTTTTAAGTCTTGCTGTAATGCATTATTACTTGTTGTTTTGCTTGTTTTTCTGATTGTTGGTAGCATCCATGTTGAGTTCGTCAGCGAAAGCTGTACGGTCAGACTTTTTGGTATTGGCTGTGTCTTGGTTATGCTTTTTGTTATCCATACCTTCTAACCTCCTTTCGGCAACCGCGTTTTATGCGGCGTTAAGTACTTACAGGGATAGTATGTATCAGATATGAGAGAATTATACATATATGCAAAAATTTTATTCCAAAGATATTTTGCTTTCCAAAAAACGTAGTATGGGATAGGGGTTAATCCAAAATTGACCCCGAGCAAAATCTACCGCGGGGGATATCCCAATATGCACATGCACAGGAAAACTACGGCTATTGCGCCCGCCTCCGGTATTACCCATATACCCAAGCTGATGCCCGGCGGCGATATTTAGTCCGGTCTGAAGCCCTTCGGCAAGACTATCCAGATGAGCATACAGATAATAAGTGCCATTAAGTGTAACCACACTTACAAAATACCCCAATTGGTTATTCCATCCTGCTTCCTCAACCTGGCCGCCGGTTATGCTTACAATAGGCACCCGGCCACGGATATTTTCCCTATCAACAATAGCCGTGCCCATATGCATACGATTCCCCTGAAAATTATGTTCCATCCCCCAAGAATCCCCAAACATAATTGAAGGCTCGCCATCATACCACCCAGAGGGAATAGGAAAAGTTACAATCTCGCTAAATAAATTCTCAAACATAGCGACATAAGGTGCAAGGCTGCGAGAATTATACCGCCGCGTAATACGATAAAAATCCAAAACATAAAGCTGCTCTAGAACACTTAAATCATATACAGCCGACTTCTCTGGAAAGAAATCATTTTCAGCATTAAAAATGGCAAATAAATGAGGAAAGGAAATATTGTGCATGCCGGCGTATTCCTCCAACATCCCAATAGCCCGATGAGGTACACGAAAAGCCGCAACTACATCTGGGCTAACCCTAACCCGAATCCCAGGGCGAAATAATTGCCATGCTCCAAAGGCAATAAGCCCAATAAACAAAAACACCGTAAGCCGGAACAATCGCTCTTTAAACCGCCGCATAAAAATTGGTCTGTGCCTGAAAACAGGCATACGAAACCGAAACCGAGGCAGACTAACCCTATCAAAGCCTGTCCTCCGGGCTAATTTAGTAATATCAAAACGCTTATTCTTACCCCGTCTCATTGGCTTAATCCCAAGCCGCCGTTTAATATCCCTACTGCGCATAAAAACACCCCAATCAAAAAGATTATATGCGCTACCTAGGGGAAGTTATGCTATGATAGTGTTACTTTACTGGTTTTGATGATACTGACAAAAGCGATTTTCCGGTTTTGATGATACCGACAAACCGCCCACTCCTTCTGGAAAGCTTCCTACCTTACGCACTATCTTTAGGCAGTGCCAGAAAATTAATGAACAAACTCCCCAATATCCCCAAGCCAGGAGGTCTGGAGGAGGAGGGAGTAGCGGCGGGGCGTTTTAGCAAAAACCAAAAACAGCCCGGTCTCCAAAAAGAAACCGGGCTGTTTCATATAAACTTTCTAGCAATCTTTACACAAGTACTGCCTTAATTTCCTCAGGCAAGCTATCCTTATCCCAATTAACACTAATAATAAACTTTACATCATCCACATGGGCAATAGCTTCAAGTCTCGCTTGTAGTTTAAGAAGCGCCTCAATATCCACTGTCTCAATTATATTGTTAATCCCGTCTACATAAATATGCTGGATATCGCTGTTTTGGGATAGTATCCCCAATATAAACCCGGTAAATTCCCGGTAATTTGAAAGCAATCCTTTGCCTGTTTCTACAAAGCGGATATCCCGATGCACATCATGAATATGCCGCTTGTCATCATCAATAAATACCAAATGCCCATCTGTAGTTTTGGCCTCTTTATTAGCCATTTCAATTAACTTTCTGGTCTTACCCTCGCCCTTTAGTCCTGCCATAAACGATACTTTTGGCTTGCTGTCATTGTTTTGCACCATGAGCTATCGCCTCCTAAAAATTATTTATATGCCGTGCTCTTGCGTTCATATGCCCATTATAGCATAATCTCATGCGGACTGTAAAAAAGAGTACTGGAGTTTTGTATGCATCTAAAAAAATTAGAACTAGCAGGATTCAAATCCTTCGCCGATAGAACCCAACTAACCCTAGGCAGTGGCTTCAATGCCGTAGTAGGGCCCAACGGAAGTGGCAAATCCAACATCTCCGACGCCCTGCGCTGGGTACTAGGAGAGCAAAGCGCAAAGCAGTTACGCGGCGCAAAAATGGAAGATGTAATCTTTGCAGGCACCGCCCACCGCAAACCTCTAGGCTATGCGGAAATTATCATGCGCTTAGATAACACTGACGGCAAAATGCCACTAGATTTCAAAGAAATAACCATAGCCCGCCGAGTATACCGCTCAGGAGAAAGCGAATATTCCATCAACGGTACCCCCTGCCGCTTAAAAGACATCCAACTACTATTCATGGACACAGGAGTAGGCCGCGACGGCTACTCGATAATAGGCCAAGGCCGTATAGACGAAATACTAAGCGTACGCTCAGAAGACCGCCGCCTAGTATTCGAAGAAGCCGCCGGAATAGGCAAGTTCAAAGCCCGCCGCAACGAGGCTCTAAACAAGCTGGAAAAAGAACGTCAAAACCGAGCCAGAGTAGACGATATAATCTCAGAACTAGAAGAGCAAATCACCCCCCTATCTACCCAATCAGAAGAAGCCCGCCGCTACCTAGACATGCGAGAGCGCTACAAAAACCTCCATATAAATCTTTTCCTAACAGAAGCCCAAAAAATCGAATTAGAATTGGAAAAAACTAGTGAAGCCCTTTCCCAAGTGCAAGCCCAATCCTCCGACGGCCAAAACCACCTATTAAGCGCCCGCCAAGCCAGTGAGGAGCTACGCGCCAAATCAATAGCCTCAGATGTACGTTATAAACAGGCCAACGAAGACCTACTAGAAATCATAACCGCCATAGAAAAAAAAGAAAGCGAAGGCAAATTACTAGAAAGCCAGTCCGCCCAATACGAGCAAGATCGCACTCGTCTAGCCGCAGAAATCCAAAAACGCCAAGCCGCAGCCGCAGAAAAATCTACAGAAAAAAAAGATCAGGAAGACCTACAAGAAGAAACCCAAGCCACTCTAACCCGCCTAAACCAAGAGCTAACTACCCAACAAGAACTAGCCTCTAAGCTGGACGAAGCTCAGCAAGAAAGCACTCAAATCTTAGAATCCTATAACCAAGTCATAATGGATGAAATCACAAAAGTAGCAGAATTTAAAGCTCAAGTGCTGGACGCAGAAAGCCGTTACCAACGCCTGGAAGAAGATAAAGAACGCCTTAACATTGATATCTCCAACCACGAATCCAAAGTAACCATCCAGCAAGAACTATGTAAAGTTGCCCAAGAAAAAGCCCAAACCACCGCCGTCGAAGCTGAAAAACTAACCGCCAGAGTAGAAGCTCTAAAAACCGCCTACATCCAACTACAAACAGAAGGCCAGGAAATCGACAAAAAACACCGCACCGCCCAAGAGGCCCTAACTACCTCAACAGCCCGCCACAAAGCCCTATCCGACCTAGAAAAATCTCACGAGGGCTACTACAGAAGCGTAAAAGCAGTACTAAGAAAAAAAGCCACTGACCCAAATTACTCCGGTATTTGTGGCGCAGTAAGCGAGCTAATAGGTGTGCCCCAAGAATACGAAACCGCCATAGAAATAGCCCTAGGAGGCACAGCTCAAAACCTAGTAACCGAAACAGAAGAAGACGCAAGGCAAGCCATAGAAATGCTAAGGCAAACAAAAGAAGGCCGCGCCACCTTTTTACCGCTAACAGCAGTAAAAGGCCGCACAACAGATGTATCCCGCCTATTAAACGAGCCAGGCTACATAAACATAGCCTCAAACCTAACAACCCATGACTCAAAGTACGCCCAAGTAATAACTCAACTGCTAGGCAACGCAATAATCGTAGACAACCTAAACAATGCCATGGCCATACACAAAAAACATCGCTATTCCTATAAAATCGTAACCCTAGAAGGCGACCTGCTAAGCCCAGGCGGAGCCATGACAGGAGGTAGTACCAGCCGCAACACCTCAGGCATAGTAGGCCGGGGCCGCCAACTGGCAGAGCTGGAAACCCGTGTGCAACAACTAAGAAAAGACTTCGAGTCACTGTCACATCAACAACAATCCCACCAACAAAAACGCCAAGCTACAGAAGAAGCTCTACACCGCGCAAGAGATACCGCCTCAGCCCTACAATTAGAGGAGCGTAACGCGAAAGACAAGCTAGCCGAAGCCAAAGCCGCCTTACATGACCTACATCAAGCCGCCAACACCTACAATGAAGAAAATGATAGCCTAATGTCCAAGCTAATAGAAGGCAACAAGGCCATAAGAGAAGCGTCAAACGCCCAGGCAGCCCAAGAAAAAGAAGTAGAGGCCGCCCGCGCCCGTCTAACCGCCTATCAAGAAGAAATGGCACAAACCCGGGAGCATAGCCGAGAAGAAACCCAAACCCTAATGGAACTACGCATAGAAATAAGCCGTCAAGAAGAATGGCTATCCCAAGCCAAAGCCAATATCCAGCGCCTAGAAAAAGAACTGCAAACCCTAACAACAGAAATAGCCCTCTTACAATCAGAAATAGAATCAACCCAAAAAAAATCCCACCAAGCCGATGAAACCCATCAGCAAGTGGACGAATCCCTATCAAACCTACAATCCCGCCAAGAAGAAGTTAGAGCCGAACTAGCCGCCGCCGAAGCAGAAAAACACGCCCTAGATACAGCAATATCCCAGGCAGAACAAGAAGAGCGCACTCACACAGATGAAGCCGCCCTACTAGCCCGGGAGACCACTCGCCTAGAAATGCGTAAAGAGCAGCTAGACCAAAACAGCCATCGCATCCACAACGAAATATGGGAAGAATACGAGCTAACCCACCAGCAAGCCCTAGTCTATAAAACCACAGACCTATCAGAAACCGCCATGCGTCGGGAATCCCAATCCCTAAAGCAAGAGCTAGCTTCAATGACCGACGTTAACCTAGGTGCAATAGAAGCCTACAAACAAGTAAAAACACGCTACGATTTCCTAACCACCCAACGAGAAGACATAATAAAAGCCGAAGAAAGCCTGGATGAGCTAATAGCCTCTCTAACCGCCCAAATGGAAATCCAGTTCTCCGAAAGATTTGAATTAATAGCAAAGCACTTCAGTGAAGTGTTCAAAGAAATGTTCGGCGGGGGAGAAGCCTCACTAAAACTGCAAAACACAGAAAACGTACTAGAATCAGGCATAGAGATAACAGCCCAACCCCCAGGCAAAGCTCTACAAAACATGATGTTGCTATCCGGCGGCGAAAGAGCACTAACAGCTATAGCCTTGCTATTTTCCATTCTACGCCTAAAACCATCCCCATTTTGCGTACTAGACGAAATAGAATCCGCCCTAGACGATGCCAATGTATCCCGCTTTGCCAACTTCCTAAAAGAATACGCCAAGGGCACCCAATTCATAGCCATAACCCACCGCAAAGGCACAATGGAAGCAGCGGATAACCTCTACGGCGTAACAATGGAAGAGCAAGGAGTCTCCAAATTAGTAAGCGTTCGCCTAACAGATGAATGAGAATATACAATTGTTTGTTACCTTAATCATAAAAACGGCATAGACACTGGTCAACCCCAGGATCTAAAGCGAATCAAATAAAGAACGGTCTCGTCCGAGCCAAAAATCCCCAATGCTTCTACGGGTTTTTGGTGACAGACGGGACCGATTCTGAATTAATTCGCTATACATATCATAATTTCAACTTGATTGTTTATGCTATTTCAAATGTAAACACAACAGGATTTTCAACATTTTCACTTAATGGAGACACATCAACGGATTTAATCCTAAGCTTTATCCCCAAAGCCTTTTGAAGTTCATACAATCTCCCGCCTGCGCATCTTTCAAAATATGATTCCACATTCGGTGGTGGAGTGGTGTACGTTCCTTCAATGGCACGCTTATAATATCCATGCGTGCATTTGAAAGTAAGGGTTAGCGTGTTGTCATCATTTAATACGGGCTTCCATCTGCCGAAGGTCTTAGCAAACAGCGCCATTCTTTCATCAAGAGCCAGATGAGCATACTCAGTGGCAAAAGCTTTGCGCTCTTTGTCAGCTCCTGCACCATTGCATCCCCCCTGTGTTTCATATAGCCGAAAACGTTGCTCGCGGGTCAGGTGCTTGTCCATAGCTTGGCAAAACTCATCATCCCACTCGGGCTGGAAACACGTAATCCCTATTAAATAAGGTCCCAACTCATCTCGATGTTTTTGTAAAATGCCCTCAAAAATATGCAGTACATCTTCCGGAATGTCATGCTTCTTCTTTTTCATCGCACTTATCATGCCTACCATAAGTCTTTCCTCCTCAGGCTCTTTACATCCTCAGACACTGATGGGAATATATAAAAATCCCCCAAAGATAGTATTACATAATGGATGCATGTTTTCTTGACTGTGTCTGCCTTTCTAATTTATCTCGTATCTTTTCAAAATAATAAATAAAAACCCCTTAGACATTTTGTCTAAGGGGCTAAGCAATTATTGCCCGAGAAGGGACTTGAACTTTCCTCAGCTAGTGTTTGTAGTTGTTTGCAAATGCCTGTAAAGCCCGTTAAATCAAGATTCCTTGTTTGCCATTGTTTGTGTTTCGACGTGAAATTTGGGGAAAATGAGTAACGATTTTCCCCAAATTTTCCCCAAGATATCCCCAGAAAAAATCATATATTTGCGTGTTGCTTTAGCGCAACAAAACCCCCGGCTCTGCCGGGGGAATCAAAAAGCTTTAGCTTCAAGCAAGAAACCTCCAGAGCTATACTAGATGTCGGTTCGCCAACCACATCAAGGAAGCCAAGG
>WRAN01000017.1 GCA_009780185.1 Defluviitaleaceae bacterium
ATCTACACAAGCCGCGCAGTCCATGCCATATGGGCAACCCCAGTAACCTTTCACCCAAACGGCGGCACATTGGCTGGCCACACCACCCCCAATACAACAGAAGTGGTAGCCATAAACCGCCATGTCAACCAAGTAATAGGCGGCGCAATGCCAGAAATCCCAACCCGCCTAGGCTACCGGTTTCTTGGCTGGAATACCCACCCAAGCGGCATACTAAACAACACGGGACAAACATATACAAGAACAGGCCCATATATTCCAAACCCGCGCCTCCTATACGCCAACTGGGCACCGCAAACAGAGTTAGAAAAAAATTCTGACGTGCCCCCTGGCGAAACCGTAAAGGAAGGTGACACCGTAACCTATGTGCTTAGCATAATAAACCGTAACGCCATATTAATCGAAGACTTTGAAATTGTGGATGAGTTGCCAAGTGGCGTATCCTTTATACCGGGTACAGTAACAATTGGCGGAAACCCCGCACCGTCTGCGGACTATGACTATGCAAGCGGCGAACTGCGTATACGGTTTAGCCTGCCCCCCGCCCCCCACGGGGCCTGCCAACACTACGAAGATCACGGCTATTGCGACCTAAGTTACGGCGAATACTGCCATTATTGCGAGTCCTACTACCTGCTGCTTATAACTTTCCAGGCCATAGTGCAGCCTGGTACAGCAGGGACAGATATCACCAACACAGCCAGGCTATATCTAGACGGCGAACCAGAAAACGAATGCGATACAACAATATCGGTATCCATACCTTTCCGGTTCCACAAAACAGGCATGGGCATCTACAACCAGCAATACTGGTTTACAGGCGACCCACCAGTGCTAAACCAGGCATGGCTAGACAACCAGTTACTGGACGGCGCAATATTTGCACTATATCGCTACACAGGTACAACCAGCCCCGCGGCTGGCCTCGTGCCGAAAGCGGGCTGGGTGCGTGTAGAAGGCACACAAACCAGCAGTACCAACCCTGCAAACCCCATGACGTTCCAATTAGTGGCGGGCGTCTACTATCAGCTGGTAGAGCTTGTGTCCCCGGTGGGCTATGCCCCGGCCTTTGGCCAGTGGCGTTTAGTTGCCCATACCCGTCAAGTAGGCACCGCCACCGAGACTGGCTTTACCATAACCATACAGGGCGGAAACTACTCCATGACGCCCCGCTTTGAAAACCCTGGCAATACAGGGGTAGTTAATTATGTAACATTTGGAGGATTATGGTATGTTGGGAATCGCTATAAAATTGAACTTCCCCATGCTGGCGGACTTGGCGTCACACCGTTTTACCTTGGGGGATTAGTAATGCTATTACTTGCTGCTGTTTGTGGTACTGTAATTTATTTAAAGAGCAAAGGCCGGGGCAAACATTTACAGGATGGCTCATATCCAGCTAGTGTTTAATCAAATTTTAGAATATCCCCTAAGAAGCTGCTTATTAGTTCTTAGGGGATATTTTCGTGGATTAGATATTAATCATGATTGTGTGATTATTATAGGAGATTTTAGTATCCCAGCGGGCCTTGTGCGATACTCATAACACCACTCAGCCCCTTTAGAGCGCCATGCCCCTGGGCCATACCAAGTCATGGTTTCATTGGCATTGTGAAGGGCACCAAAGGTATTTACTCTGTTGCCATAGGCTGTGATGGTAACTTCATGCCAGCCTTCTGGTAAGTGGCCTAAATCCAGAGTATACGGGGCGTAGGCAATAGGCCCTACGGTTTCACTGTTTACCTTTACGCTAAGCACCGGTGAGCGGAAATATGTGGCTTCCAGTTTTGTTTGGCCGCCTTTAGAATAAAATCTGCATACATAATCCACATTACCACCATAGAAAGGAAGCCCCATAAAACGCATATCACCAAAAGATACTTTTTTAGGGTACTCTTTTATACGGGTATTGCGCCCGGTGACCTCTACACCAAATTTACCGATCAGGAAGCAGTTTTCTACATTGCATCGCTTTTCGAAGGGGATTTCCAGGATCAGTTCATTTTCCCCAATCTTTATACCGGGCAGTGGCACGGTTTCAATTGCATGGTCTACATAATAACCAGAGGCTGAAGATGTTATTTTTTCTCCATTCCATAGGATTGTAGTAGTATCACGGCTTTCTAGTGCCAGGTGTATATCGTTTAAGTGGATTTGAGAATTTATCTGAAAACGAAGCTTTAGGATATTGCCTGATGGGGCTTGTTTTTCCAGTGTCCATGGCTGAGCCAATGATTGAACGCGAAGTGGGTAGCCAAGCTTCTCACGGAAGATATTATCAATGCGCAATATTTCATCTTGAGGCTGCCATGGGCCGTTATTCATAGCGTATTCCGCTATATCCAGAACCAGTACATTTGGCTCGTGTAAGCGGAAAGATTCTGGCGTCAGCATCTCAGTGCTTGTTGACATTTTGGCCTTTTTTGCTTCGGCACTTTCTGCTTTGCCTGGAGAAAGTTTTAGCAGTATGCTGTCGTGGATGTGTAAGCGGTATTTTAGTTTGGTCATACCACTTACGTATTCGGCTGGCAGGGGTGTTATGCTGCCATCTATCGTGTTATATAGGGTTGGGGCATATTCTCCTTTTATATGGAGGTTGATTTCCTCGCTATGAGTTACATCCTGGTTTTCCGGCCTTGTGCCATTGCATACAAAGAGCCAACGGTCCGGGCCATCTTGTCGCATTTGGTAGATTAGCCAATCGGCAGGGCTGCCGTTTTCTCTCCATATGGAAATATCTCGGTATTCTTCCAGTGCCGCCAGTACAGCAGTTTGAGAAAAAGGCACCTGCTTGCAGTATGCCAGCATATCCTTTGCTTTGGTAGAGGTTTCTCCATCTACAATATGAGCTGCTTCGCCTACAAGTAGTACTTTGCCCCCGCGAGCCATGTATGACTGGAGCGCTGCCAAAGTAGTACTTCTTAATGCACGGCAGTTAGGCAATAACACTACATCGTAGGCCATTTCTCCTACCTTGAAGGCAGTATCATCAGTTTCTTCATATAAATCCGGTAACAGTGACTCTGCAATAAAATCAAAATCCACCTGACCAAAGAGCAAGGTTTTGATGATAATGACGAAAGCGTTTTCCATCTCTGCCCGTATGCCTGCGGTCTTGTCATTGGGGCCAAAATGCATCCAAAAGCCTTCAATTGGATGAATTACTCCCACACGCACTAAGGGTTTGCCACGTGTCAGCGCGGTATTTAGACGTGCAAAGTGGTCTTCTACATAGGCATATTCTTTATACCATGGAGATTGATACCCGATACATGCCGGATAATCGCGCTTTGCCTCTCCTCCCATGCTTACCCATGTCAGATGATGTACCCGTAGCGTAACCCCAAGTGCGGCCTGCCAATCCCCTTGAAGCTTATGCCCTCGGAAGTCAAAGTCCCAGTTGGTAACGCCGTAAAGCTCGCTTAGAAGCCCCTCCCTGCCGTACTGGTGCACAGCGGATTGAGCTTGTTTTGCCGTGGCATACTCCCGTCTGTCGCATAGCATGTCTATTCCAGGGAGTTGGAACATGCGGTATGCCCGCATTGTTTCTCCCAAGGCCTGGGTTTGAGCTGTTAGGCTTTCTTCGTGCATCATATGGCCTGTTAGCATTATTCCATTTTCTTGGCACCATGTTCCTATATTATCAGCAAAAGCTTCAGTAAAGCGCGCACATACATGGTCATGATATTGATAGCGGGCTTTTGATGGAGAAACGGGTTCCCAAATTACTTCCGGTAGGGAATCTAAGATGCTTTCACCATATTGGGCGCGGTAAGTTTCGTCAAAGTCCGTAGTGAATGGCAATGTCACAATGCGGCGGGCATCAGACTTAGTAAGGTTTTGTTTGTGAGAAAACTGAGGTTCGTCTGTGAAAATGGATGGGATAGACTTTCCAAAGTTTTCACCCAGATGCTTTTGATATTTTACATGGGTTTCTTCTATAAAGCGGTCTATGGCTTTTTTATTTAAAGTGTCCACATATGATTGATTGTTAAACCAAGCGCTATCTCCTGCGATTTCCAGGTAGGCGTCCCAGGTATTTTCTGTAGGTAGTTCGTTAATATCTATCCGCTTATAATCAGTCAAAAACCCATCAGTTAGGGTGATGGAATATCTGGCAATATGATGTCGCTTTCCGCTAGGTACATATCTTTCTGTAGACGGCTCATTACTCGACTGAGGCAAGGGATGACCGTAGGGGAGTATAGTCAGGAATCGTTGGCGATAATCATAATTTTTAGTAACATACCCACCTGCTGCACCTGAAGGCCAGCGGTCTTCATCATAGAGATAGCATAGCATTTCATCCTGGATGGCCTTTTGGTTGCAAGCGGCCACCAAATCCAGAAACTCATCACTCATATAGGGAGTTGCAAGGCCAGAGCGGCTGTGCACATGAAAGCCCCCAAGCCCCATTTCACGAAAGATATCAATCTGGCGAAACAGTTCCTCTTTTTCTAATTTACAGTTCCATGCCCAAAAGGGCGCACCTCGGTATTCTGCTGTTGGGGACATAAATAGCTGGTTAGTAAGAGCTTTTTCTTTTGTTTTTTTGTAGATGGCCATGGTATCTCCTTCCTGTTTTTAAAATATAGAAGTATATTAACCAAAACATTAACCCAAACGCAACACAAACGTAATAAAAATGCCTTCTCAACTGCACATCATACTTGATATAATACCTCAAAGGAAAACCAAAGGGGCGTAAAATAAAATTGATGCTGTTTATTATTCTTGGGTTTGCCCTTGGGCTTATTCTTGGCTCCTTTGCAAATGTGATTATTTATCGTTTGCCATGTAAGATGTCCATTGTAACGCCGCCTTCGACTTGCCGTAATTGTAATACTAAGATTCTTTTTTACGATTTGCTTCCAGTTGTAAGTTGGATATTATTAAAGGGGCGTTGCCGAAGCTGCCGCGAGAAAATCAGTCCTCGTTATCCTTTGATAGAATTTACCTGCGGCCTACTATTTGCGGGCATGGTATTTTTTATACCTAGTTTGTCTGCGATTTTCTTATCCCTGTTTGCCTTTATTTTGCTATCGGTTGGGATAATAGATTGGGACACTGGGGAAATCCCGGATGGATTACTTATTGCCGCCACTATAATTGGAGTGGTATGGATAGTTTGTGGATACATATCTCCCTTATTTTCCCATGCGCCTGGCTTCAATGACGCAGGATTGGGAATACTTGCAGGTGGACTTCCATTACTTGTTGTAGATAAACTTACAATAGTTTTAGTAAAAAAGGACGGCTTCGGGTATGGAGATGTTAAACTTATGGCCGTAGCGGGATTGTTCATAGGATGGCAGTTAGTTTTTATTGCATTTTTTATTGCTTTTATATCTGGAGGCATAGCTGCCACAGTTTTACTAATCACTGGCCGTGCTAAACGGGGTGAATACATAGCATTTGGCCCATTTCTATGTTGCGGAGTGATCACCGCGATATGGTTTGGGCAAGACATATTGGGTTGTTTTTTCTGGTAAAACCAGAGAGTAACACAAAATAAACAAGAAAGGACGGACTTAGCCTATGCAACCAACCATCCACCGCAGCGAACGTATCTGCATTGACATAAGCGACAATGTAGTAAGCATTATAAAGCTGGATCCGGAAGGCATAATGATGCGTGCCGGCTCAGCCAAAGCCCCTTCAATGCCAGCAGTACCTGATGATGCCTATGTAACCGACCTTTCAAGTGCAATAAGAAAAGCGGCATGGGCGGCCAAGGTTTCTATGGGTTTTGGGGCTTCCTGCGTTGTTGTAGCGGGTATGCAAGGCCTTACAATGCAGCGTTTCACATGGCCGGATTTGCCGGAAGAAGCTCTTGTTCCCATTGCCAATGAGGAAATCATTCCATATCTGCCAGGGGATCTGTCCCATTTTGCTGTAGGCTGTGAAGTGCTAAAACAAGACGAAAGCAGTGGTACTGCTACAATAGAGGTGCTGGCTGCGGCTATGCCCATAGAATTCGCCGCTGCAATTACCACTGCCTGCAAATGGGCCAACTTCAAGCCGAAGCGCATGGATCTTAGAGAAAATGCCCGCGGCAGACTAGCTCACTATTGGTGTGTGCCGGTGGAAGGAGAAGTACCCACAACCTACGCTATACTGGACATAGGTCCAGGCGTTGCCAATATAGCCTTTTATTATAATGGGATGTTCCACAGCAACCGATACTTCACCCCAGAAATGGTAAAACTTAACCAAGTTGATGACTTTGAATTATTAATGACTGTAAAAACCGGCGGTTTCGATGACAAGGAAAATGCAATGCACTATGCCCCAGAGAAGCTTACCGGCGATATAATTTCAGCAATCGGGCATTTCCAGCGCTCTATACCCGGCACAAGGCTTTCCTGCGTCCTTCTTATGGACGAAGAGAATATCCCCGGAATCGAAGAAAATCTTAGAGCCAATGTAGATATGCCAGTATTAAAGCCTAGCCAGTGGATTTCACCAGGATTAAAGAGGCCAAATTTAAGGCGGGTGGATCAAGCACCCTTCCTAGATGCTTTTGCCGCAGGGATGCCTCCACTATCTAACCACGGAACACGGATGGATTTACGTATTTCCGATAATCCTGTAACCCCGGTTGCCCATACAGGCTTTCAGCAAGTGCAAAAATCAGAGCCGCAGCCCATTCAGCCGCCGCCTATTCAACCAGACCCAGTGGAGACATTTGGATCTGCTTTCCAAGCGCCAACACCTGAACCTATGGCCTTTGATGATCCAATTCCACCTAGACCGACGGAACCGCTCTTTGACGACCCATTTCCAGCGAGGCCGCCGGAGCCGTCGCCTTTTGACGATGCTTTTAGCGCAAGGCCACCGGAGCCACAGTCCTTTGACTTTATTGATCCTCTGGAGCCAGCTCCAGCAATGCATCACGAAGTCCCATTTGAACCAATAAAGGCTCAAGCCGATGCCCATAAGGGGTTCCCCTATGCCATACCGGAAGACCCAAGGCCGCCTAGACAATGGGCTCCTATAATTGCGGCAGTTGTGATAGCGGCTGTTGTTTTTATAATAGCTGCGCTAATTCCTCTGCAAGAAACGATTAGACTAAGAAGAGAATTGGAATACTTGGAAAGCAGTATAGCTGGGCATACTTCTGCTGATGCTTTGATTCTATTAGAAACAGAAAGAAATGCAGCCAATACGCAGATTAATGCAAGACGTACAGAAATATCACGGATTAACGAACGCAGGTCCTTAGTGCGGGATTTTTACCTTCCGCCTCCGGCCCTAATATTGCTGCCGGAGATACTAGAACATTCTGGACTTACTGTAGATTCCATTGAAGCAAACGAGCAGCAGATAGTGATAACTGGGCGCACCAGTGCCCATGCAGCAACAGCCACGGGGACGGGATATATCCGTGACCGCTCACCATATCATCATTTATATGGTGTGACATTTGAGATAATTGATCCACCTACAAACGGCGGGCCTTTTACTTACTCCCTTACATTAAATCTGCGTCAAAACCATATGCCTTTCTGGTTAAACGGCAATGTAGAAAGGAGATGGCAATGAAATCATCTCTGATTAAGTTTGTAATATATCTTGCCGCCATTTTGGTAATAGGGGCTGTGATTTATGTATTTGCTTTCCTTAGGCCCAATGCCGCCCGCATAGAAGCTTTAGAGCGGGATATTGTTGCTGCTCAAGCAGGGCTCATTGTCGCCCAGCAGCGGGATGAAATGCATCCTCAGCTCCTCCAGGATGTGGAGCGTTTATTCAGAGAACTAGAGCAAGAAGAGGGAGCATGGACTCATGCAAGAGAAGCCTGGGCTGCGGACTACCTGAGATTTCTTCCGGAAGTTTTTGACGATGGCATGATGCAGCATCATATTAGTATGATAGTTGCCCCTCATGGTGAAGGATTGGATATTCAGTTTGGGCATAGTCAACCCATTGGAACTATGCACTATAATGAAAATAATGTACCTGAAGGAATTTGGCTAACCTCTGTAGATATAAGCTTTACAGCGGATTATGATGGGCTTATTTCTATATTAAATGGCTTTGCCCATGAAGGGATGGACAACCGGATTATCTCATATAGCCTGACCAGGGAAGGGAATAGATGGAATGTTCATCTAAGGCTGGATGTTCTTACACAAATGCCATCCCCTTACAGGCATAATGGGAACTATTCAGTGCATGGCCAAACCCCAGAAGTGCCCCATACAAACGATAGTCATGACCAAAATAACTATTATCAGTATCATGAGCAGCCTGGAGAGTATTATCATAACGACTATCATAATGAGCAAGAAATCAATGAGGCCCCTGAAATGCCTCCAGAGGAACAATACAATAATGCGGGTACAATCAGCTACGGATGGCCAGAGAATCAATGGATGGTAGGTTCGTGGATATGGATGGGTATGCCATATTATGTTCTGGAACCCGATGGAAACGGAACAATGTCTAATATGCCTATCAGATGGTGGACAGGTAACGGTGTGTTTTCTGTATGCAATACCCCGGATGTATGTCAAGGCAACTGCCTCATCCCGCAGGAGTGGTATTACTCATTGGATGGGGAGCGGTTGGTATTGATTAGCACCGTCCTACCTGATATGCAGTTTGCTTATGATAGAGGATAGAAAATATATCTATACAAAGCCCATGATGAAACCGAAAATAATCTCGTCATGGGCTTTTTAGCAGCAGATTTTGAAAGGATTACTTACTCATGACACAATCCCGCTACTTTGTATGGCTTAGGTCTCTTTTCTTTGATTGCCTGTTTAGCTGGCTTAGCTGGATGGGTTCTGTTTTTGTGTTCACATATTTATTTGTCAATGATTTTTCAATGCTTCATACAGTTAATCAGCATATTTGGCTGATTATACTTGCATGTGCGGCTTTTTATACAATCTGTGGCGTATATGAATCTTTGTGGCAGCATCCAGGATTTGGAACATTTATTCGTATTACAGTAGCGGCTGTTTTATCTTCTTTTACTATGTATGTCGCTCTTAGATTGCGTTTGGGTTTTTGGCCTAATCCTGGGCTTGGGATGATGGCGTTTTATTTTTCATTAACCCTCTCACTTGCACTTAGGTTGCACAGAAGGCTTACTGGTATAGTCTTGATGTATCTTAGGCGAAATAAACCTAAAAACCAGCATGTGGAGCCTATTCGCACCATTGTTATTGGGGCTGGGGATAGTGCTTCCGGGTTCATAAAAAATCCTAGCCAGCACGGCAGGCAACCCAGAGAAATCATGGGAATACTAGACAACGATAAAACAAAACATGGCTACATGCTTCATGGTAAAGGCATCTTAGGTGGCGATGATTTGATTCCTCATCTAGTGTTTAAATACAATATAACCGAGATTATTGTGGCAATACCTTCTATTAATAATGACGAGCTGCAGCGTATTGTCCGCCTTGCCCCTGTAAAGCAGTGTAAGGTACGGTTGCTTTCTGGTTTATCCAGCGATAAGGCTACAGACTTGCTGAGAGATGTAAATATCAGTGACTTATTGGGCCGCCCTGAGGCTAAGCTTAATGAAGAAGGCATAAACCAATGGCTTAAAGGAAAAACCGTAATGGTAACCGGAGGCGGCGGGTCCATAGGCAGCGAAATATGCCGCCAACTAATTAGACTGAATGTGGAAAAAGTAGTAGTTTTCGATATCTCTGAAAACAATGCTTTCAACCTCAAAGAGGAGTTGAAGGCAAAATTTGGTTCTACGGGGCAGTATAAGCTTGCGGTAAGAATCGGCTCTGTACAGGATTTAGGCCGTTTGGATGCTGTGTTTGAGGAGTTTAAACCGGCAATTCTGTTCCACGCGGCAGCATATAAACATGTTCCTTTAATGGAAGAATGTCCACGGTTAGCAATAGATAACAATGTACTTGGGACTTATCGCACGGCGCTATGTGCTGTTAAGCATGGCGTGGAGCGGTTTGTAATGATTTCTACAGATAAAGCCGTTAATCCAACCAATGTAATGGGCGCGACAAAGCGCTTGGCAGAGCTGGCTACGTTGGGGTTAAACAAGCATAGCAGTACAGAGTTTGTATGTGTGCGCTTTGGCAATGTACTGGACTCTAATGGTAGTGTAATTCCGATTTTTAAGCGGCAGATTGAGGCCGGTGGGCCAGTTACTGTTACCCATAAGGATATTATCCGATATTTTATGACCATCTCTGAAGCGGCAAGATTGGTACTGGAAACAGGCGCAATGGCAGCCGGCGGTGAGATATTTATATTGAATATGGGCGAACCCGTGAAAATTGCGGATTTAGCGGATAATCTTATACGAATGGCAGGGCTTACCCCCAATGTGGATATAAAGATTAAATATACCGGACTTAGGCCAGGAGAGAAGCTATATGAAGAGCTTCTTTTAAATGAGGAGGGCCTTACAACTACTTTAAATGATAAGATTCTTGTAGTAAAACCAGAGCCATCAGCTGTAGTGCCAGAGCTAATGACTGCTCTGGAGTCTGGACTACCGGATGATGGGGATGCTATAGGGTTATTGAAGTCCTTTGTGCCAGAATATATTCCTCGTGAACAGGGTTGATTATATATGTACCTCCATGTGAAACGATTAATGGATGTAGTGCTGGTACTAGCCTTTATTCCTATATGGCTTCCGTTAGGGCTGGTTTTGGCAGTGCTGGTGAAAATTACATCCAAAGGGCCTGTTTTTTTTATGCAAAGGCGGATTGGGCAAAATCACCGTGAGTTTATGATTTACAAATTCCGTAGTATGTACACCAGTGCCCCAAAGGATGTGCCAACACATCTGTTGGAAAATCCCGAGGCAGCAATAACACCAGTTGGACGCTTTTTGCGAAGATTTAGTTTGGACGAATTGCCTCAGTTGATTAATATCCTCAAAGGCGAACTATCATTAGTAGGCCCAAGGCCTGCGTTATGGAACCAAAATGACTTAATCGCCAAGAGAGAGAAGTATGGCGCCAACGCTATCCCGGTAGGGTTAACAGGGCTAGCTCAGGTTAGTGGACGGGATAAGTTATCACTCGAAGCCAAAGCCGCTTGTGATGGAGAGTATGCAAGGAGTATAGGGTTTTTTATGGATGTAAAGATTCTATTTCTTACTGCAATTGGTGCAATTACGGGGCGGGGGATAGCCGAAGGCGGAACAGATAAATGAGTATACATGGAAAAAAGCGTGTACTGGTAGTAGGAGCCAACAGCTATATAGGTGATAAATTTGGCGCTTATGCCAATAATCGGCTGCATGTTGATATTGTTGATTCCTATAATCAGTGGAAGTCCACATCTTTTGAGGGATATGACTGCATATTAATGGTGGCAGGCATTGCTCATCAGCGAAAAGCCAGAAATGATTTGCACTTTGCTATTAATCGCGATCTTGCTATCGAAGTGGGCAAAAAATCCAGAGCAAGTGGGGTAAGACAGTTTATTTACATGAGCAGCATGGCTGTGTATGGGATTGGTGAAGGGGTGATTACCAAAGATACCATGCCCTTCCCTAATAGGAATGATTATTATGGACTGTCTAAGTTCGAGGCTGAAAAAGGGCTTGATGTTTTTTTTGGTAAAGGTCTATGCATAGTCAGGCCTCCTATAGTATACGGGCCAGGTTGCCCTGGTAATTTTGGTAGATTGATTAGACTTGCCAAGAGGTTACCTGTGTTTCCTGATATAAATAATCAGCGTAGTATGATTTTTATTGATAATTTATGTGAATTTCTCGTTTTCGCAATTGAAAATGTTTTAGAAGGGATTTATTTACCCCAAAATAAAGAGTATGTATGTACATCTCGACTCGTGCGTTTTATAGGAGAATCCCTAGATAGAAAAATCGCCACTACCGGGGTTTTTAATCCGGTTTTGGGGCTACTGAAGAGGGTTTCATCAACTTTTAGCAAGCTATTCGGTGATTTGATTTATGAAATGGATGAGCTAACCAATGTGTATAGCTTGATTACTTTTGAAGACAGCGTAAAAGCCTCAATAGACCTCTTTCGAAATCACGTTTTATGATTTCGAAAGTAGGTTTCATTATAAGTCTCTTGCTTCTTCTGAAATCACGCCTTTTGATTTCAGAAGAACTCTAATATACAATATATGATATCGAACTAAAGCATCTGTGCGTGGAGCGCATTTTTTTTATTGGTAACTTTTGTGTAAATCGTTGATATTATTGTATAAGAGTGTAAAGTACTAGTTGAAAATAGCTCGGAATTTGGCGGATTATCTATGATTTTGAATAATAAAAAAAATAATCCTACGGTAAGCATAATAATGCCCGCCTTTAATGCTGGAAAGACCATAAAAGCCAGTATTGATTCTGTTGTAGCTCAGACATATTGTAATTGGGAGCTAATAGTAATTGATGATGGCTCACAGGATACAACACTTCAGATTATTAAAGATGCCGCCGATGGTGACTCTAGGATATGTGTAGAAGTTAACGAGCATAATATGGGTGTGGCATCTACTCGCAATGTTGGTATTGCAAGAGCCAAGGGAATGTGGATTGCTTTCTTGGATGCGGATGATTTATGGATTAACGATAAACTTAGTAAACAGTTGAGATTTATGAAGCATCACGATGCATTAATTTCATATACTTCTACAGCTTATATCAATGAAAAAGGGGAAGCATCAGGCTATATTTTAGAAGCAAAATTGAGAATAAGTTATAAAGAGCTCCTTTGGCGAAATCTTATGTCCTGCTCTTCAGTTATAGTGAGGCGGGATATTATGCCCTTTTTTACTCAAGGAGAAGTGCATGAAGACTATGTAGCATGGCTGACAATATTACGTAAAGTAGGACATGCGTATGGACTTAACGAGCCATTATTAACCTATCGTATTGCTGCTAATTCTAAGTCACATAAGCGTTTGCGCTCTGCTAGGATGATTTTCAATGCGTATAAACAAGTGGAGTATGGGTGGATATCTGCCCTGTTTATGACTATGAGATATGTAGTTCATAGCGTGCCTAAGCGCTTGTATATTCGTTATTTTGCCGCCGACGAGGGAGGCATGAATTAGATCATGACTTCACCTAAGATAACTATTATTATCCCTGTATATAAGACGGAGCAATATTTAGAAAGGTGTATGCGTTCTATCTTGGATGGTACTTTCTCAGATATTGAAGTTTTGCTTATCGACGATGGTTCTCCTAATGGGAGTGATTGTGATATTTATGCCGAAAAGGATAAACGGGTGAGGGTAATCCGTCATAGCAGCAATAAAGGGCTTTCGGCTGCAAGAAACGAAGGTCTGCGCCAGGCACAGGCATCTTTTGTCGGATTTATTGATAGTGATGATTGGATCCACCCAAACATGTACAATGAGTTGTATCAACGTACAATGAAGTATAACGCAGATATTGTGACCTGCGGTGTAACGGAGGTTACTGATTATAAGCTATCACATGAAATGAATGTTAATGCTGGGGCAGAAACAATTATGAATGGCATGGATGCCCTAAGGCGAACTTTAATTTCAGAGCCTTCTGTGTCACATACCGCATGGGGAAAGCTTTATAGGCGTAGTCTTTTTGAGAATATCACATATCCCCTCGGGCGGGTTTATGAAGACGCTGCTACCACTTATAAGCTTTACTTCAAGGCCGAACGAGTTGTAACTATACCATCGATTTATTATTATTACTTTATCCATAAGGGGAGTATTTCCAACAGCGGATTTGACTCCAAATCTATGGATAAATTAATTGCAGCCAATGAGATAATCGATTTTATATTAGACAATTGCCCTGATCTGCTTCCATATGCTGAGTGTTTTGAAATTGTTTCCGCTTTGCGTATAGCAGCAGATTTCAAACCCGATGTTATAAGTGCGTATAAAGCAGAGTATGCGCAAATAAAGCAGATTTTGACGAATCCTAGAAATAAAAAAAATCCTCTGCTTTCGATACGCCATAAAATTATGTTGAAATTATTTAGGTTTTGTAAACCTATTTTTTTTGCAATATGGAGAAAACGATTAAGATTGGTGCGGTAATGATTGAAAAATTACTTGTAAGTGTGATTATACCCGTGTATAACGCTGCAGATTTTTTATTTCGCTGTCTTGATAGTGTATTAGCTCAAACCCATACTCATCTTGAAGTAATTTTGATTAACGATGGTTCTGTAGACCAAAGTGGCAATATATGCGACCAATATGCCCAGCATGACAATCGTATTAAAGTAATCCATCAGAAAAATGGTGGAGTAAGTGCCGCGCGCAATGTAGGTTTAAACTATGCAACAGGGGACTGGGTCGGATTTGTAGACGCAGACGACTGGATCGAACCGAATATGTACGAAAAAATGATAGATGCAGCTTGCAAAAGCAATAGGCAAATTGTTGTGTGTGGGCATTCAGACCATCGGCTAAGTGGTACCATACATGCAAAGAGTTTCCCTAAATTAGCAGGTACTATAGAGCCAGACAGAGCCGCAGTCATACTTTTATCGGATAAATATTTCGAAGGATATCCATGGAATAAGCTGTTCAAAAGAAAACATCTTCTGAGAACATCAGCAAGATTTGATGAAAAAATACACTTTTGCGAAGACGTATTATTTAGCTTGCAATTGTTTTTACAGTCAGATGGTATATGTTATATCCCAGATGTTTTGTATCATCATTGTATAAATGAAAACAGTGCCATGGTAATGTTTAAAGAAAAAAGGCTTACGGAACTGGATGCCTGGAGCGAGATTATTTCAGTTGCCAGTATAGCTTCGCCAACTCTTATCAAAACAGCAAAGCATAGATTTACTCAGGGAGCTATAAACATTTTTTATATGCAGACAATTAGCGCTAGTGATGTAAATATGAAGCGTATATCCCGCAAGGAAGTGCGATACAAGCTTCTATATTTTACATCTTTCCAAGTTACATTGAGGCAAAAAATAAGTGGGTTTTTGAAGCTGTGTCTACCAAAGACAACTAGAAGGATATGGGTGTGGATAAAGAATCTAAAAGGCCCAAATACAAAAGATAGGTGAATATGATTATGAAGCCAGCAAAAAGCAATACCAAAGAACTTAACG
Organism: Defluviitaleaceae bacterium; assembly: GCA_009780185.1. Classification (GTDB taxonomy): domain Bacteria; phylum Bacillota; class Clostridia; order Lachnospirales; family WQUN01; genus WRAN01. Next base: position 15,051 of record WRAN01000017.1, read on the forward strand.
TGCTATTATCATGTAATGATTTTATCTCAAAGTATATCCCTGCACTTCTATCCTCAATTAGCATTAACCACAAAGATTATCATGTCAATGTATATCTGATGCACTGTGCTAATAATCCCATTGCAGCAGATACACTATCTGTGATTTATAAGTTTTCTAAAGAAATAGGCATACATTTCACTGACATTGCTGTCCCTGATAAGGATTTCGCATTTTTTTATGACCTTGGTAATGCTCAAATCAGCAAGCGCTGGCCTGTAGAGGCATTCTTGTATTTCTTGTGTCACAATTATTTGCCTAAAAAAATAGATAGAGTCTTATATTTTGATATTGATGTCATTATCAATGATGATCTTTACGATTTTTATATGTCGGATTTTAACGAAAAATATTTGACTGTAATACCGTTTAATAAAAGCACAACCAACTCAGTTGCGCGTGAGGAATACGATCTAAGTCGTGCAAAAAACGGGAGCTATTTTAACTCTGGCGTTATGGTAATTAACGTGGAGAAGTTTAGAACCGAAAAAATAGATATTGATTTTTATAAAAAACATGTCGAGGAAGCTGAGCGATTATATAAAAATTCATTCTTAGCCGATCAAGGAATACTCAATTATATTTTCTGTAATGAGTGCAACTATATCTATGATCCAAATCTTAATCTTAGGGTATTTTCTATAGTTAAGGACTGGATTGATTATAGATTTATAAATCAAATTGATACCTCAAAAGTAAGAGTAGCGCACTATAATCTTCCTGATTATAAAGGATGGAATTGCTATTTTGATAATATTCCACTCAATTCATATGTCTCTAATAACTTTTTCTACACAAAAAAGGCAAAGGATTTCTTTGACTTATACTGGGAGTATGCCTCTACCGCACCGTTTTACGAAGAAAATAAGCTAAAAGCAATAGTAAAAACTAGAGCGCTTTCCCCGAAAAGAATTGATGACACATATACTCAGATTGATTTTGTTGAGATAACAGGCCACTGCGTCTTGGTAGAGGGGTATATGATAGGAGCCGTTAATATTAGTGAGATTTTCTTTGTAGTAAACGGTGAAATCATATGGGCAAATATTATAAGCTGTCACAATGCATCCTTCGTGCAAGAAAATAGCTTGCCCCAGGCATTTGTTTTTAAATGCGAAATACCAATAACTGAGGATATAACCCAGATAAAGATCTGTAGCAGAAATAAGGATGGGGAAGTGATTGGGAGTAAAAACCTTAAATTTGGAAAATTTGCTGCCATAGGTAATAAGTTTAGGAAATGTTACTTTTTAAGAAATGGTCTCAAACTTACTGCCAACTCATCTGAACTACGCGTTGAAAAATGCGGACGTCTTGGCCACATAAAATCAGAATTAAGGTTTATACGCCAATTGTGGAAATCAAAGGACTGGGGTGCAAAGCGGGCCATATTCGCACGTCTTTTGAACTATGTCACCAAGCCTTTTATTCGCAAGCAGAAATGGTTGATTTCCGACCGTATAAATATCGCAGGAGACAATGGAGAGGCCTTTTTTCGTTATCTAATGAATAATGGAGACAAAAACAAAAAATATTATTTTGCTATCCATAAAGATTCTCCTGATCGTGAACGTATCAAGAACATCGGCAAGGTAATAGGTATAGCTAAGTGGCGGTACAAATTTTATGTTTTACAAGGCGCAACAATTGTATCATCCCATGCAGATCATATAACCCCGTTCTTGTTTGGGGGGACTAATCGGTTTTATAGTGACATGTTGCAGGATTCTAAATTTGTATTTTTGCAGCATGGGATTATCAAAGACAATGTATCCAACTGGCTAAACAAGTATGTAATGAACTTTCATATGTTTGTCACATCCACACATCAGGAGTATGAGTCTATTCTTAAAGATACCTATTACGATGAAAGCCGAGTAAAGATGACGGGGCTCCCAAGGCATGATCTCCTTCAAAATACACCCAATAAAACAATCACGATTATGCCCACATGGCGGAAATATATAATGAATAACGCCGACCCCCGAACTGGAAAGCGTGCTCCCAGAGCTGGCTTTTTAGAGACGGAATACTATGTATTCTATAACAGCCTGTTAAACCATGATAAGCTTTTGGCTAAGGCAAAGGAGCTTGGGTATATCCTATGCTTTAAGCTTCATCCTGCTATGCAAGAGACTATGGATTTATTTGACAAGAGCGAAGGCGTTGTATTCCTTGACTCATCAAAGCTGTATAGAGAAATATTCTCAGACAGTAGCTTGATTGTTACAGATTATTCCTCTGTCGCTTTTGATTTCGCGTATTTGCGTAAACCCCTAATATATTGTCACTTCGATTACGATGAATTTATCCAAGGGGAGCATGTGTATACCAAGGGCTACTTTGAATATGAACGTGACGGCTTTGGAGAAGTTGAGACAACCCTGGAGGGAACGGTAAGCCGTCTAATTGAGTATATGGATAACGGATGCCAACTGAAGGAAACCTATCTCAAACGCATTGAGAGCACTTTTCCGTTTAATGATAAAAATAACTGCCAGCGGGTATATGATGAGCTTAAATCCCTTTAAGGGAAGCCGTGACCATTCCGTTTTGATGATAATGACGAAAGCGGTAAATATTAGAGTTCTTCTGAAATCAAAAGGCGTGATTTCAGAAGAAGCAAAAGACTTATAATGAAACCTACTTTCGAAATCATAAAACGTGATTTCGAAAGAGGTCTATTGAGTAGAATCATGAAGTGATTATGCGAAGTAACACTTTCATTTTTGAAAAAGTAGGGGATTAATAATTGATTTCATTTATAACTAGTCGATGGACAAAATACAATTTTGTCTTTGAGGAGCTGGTCAAGCGGGATTTTAAGCGTCGATACAAGCGTACCTTCCTTGGCATGGGTTGGAGTATGCTGGGGCCGCTGTTGCATCTTTTGGTTATGGTATTGGTGTTTACCCACTTTTTCGGTCAGGATATTCCTCATTTTGTTATTCATGTATTTGCTGGGCTTAAGGTTTATTCATTTTTTTCTGAGTCTACCAACCAGGGCATGACTTCGCTTATGTCCAATAGTAGTATAATGACCAAGGTTAAGGTACCTAAGTATTTATTTCTGCTGTCTCAAAACGTGGCCTCACTAATTAATTTTGGCTTTATGTTGATAGTCTTCTTTATTTTTGCCGCTATTGATGGGGTTAGCTTTCATTGGCGGTTTATATTGCTTTTGTATCCTATCCTTACTATTACACTGTTTAATATTGGTGTTGGTTTGGTTTTATCTGCGTTGTTTGTATTTTTTAAAGATATTCAATACCTGTATGGTATCTTTACAATGCTGGTTATGTGGCTTTCGGCTATATTTTATAGTGTTGATACTTTTTCTCTTACTGTGCAGCGCTTGTTTTTACTTAATCCTGTGTTTTCTCATATCCATTATTTTAGGCTGATTGTGCTGCATGGGGTAATTCCAGCTTGGCATATACAGCTTGCTTGTGCTTTAAGCGCTATTATTGCTTTGGCTGTGGGTACATTTTTCTATAAGCGTTATAATTATCGCTTTATTTATTATATGTGAGAGTGAATATATGACGATTAGACTAGAGAATATCGGTATATGCTATATCGTAGGAGATTACCGCAATCTGGGGCTTAAGGATTATGTTATCCAGAAGTTACGAGGCCAGTACAAGGCTAAGGAGTTTTGGGCGGTAGAGGATGTAAGCTTTGAGCTTAACCCTGGTGATTTCTTGGGTATTGTGGGTAATAATGGTGCTGGAAAGTCTACACTTTTGAAGGCTATCTCCGGGATAATGACCCCTACCAAGGGTACAATGGAGATAGGTGGTCAGATTGCGGCGCTTTTAGAGCTGGGCGCAGGGTTTGACGGTGAAATGACCGTAAAAGAAAACACATTTCTCCGTGGGGCGCTAATGGGGTATACGCGTAGTTTCATCAACGATGCCTACCCAGATATAATACGTTTTGCTGAGCTTGAAGACTTTCAGGATAGGCCTTTTAAACAGTTATCTTCGGGTATGCGAACCAGACTGGCATTTTCTATTGCCTGCCTCGTGCGTCCAGATATTTTGATTTTAGATGAAGTGCTAAGTGTCGGTGACGGCAGTTTTAAAGCCAAAAGTGAGGCTCGTATGAAGGAGATAATCTCCGGAGGGGCTACAACTATTTTTGTTTCCCACTCTATAAGTCAAACCAGAAGCCTTTGCAATAAAGCGCTGTGGCTTGATAAAGGTAAGCAAATAGCCTTTGGTGACGCAAAAGATGTTATTGATATGTATGAGACATTCTTGAAAGATAAGAAAAAACTTTGACATAGAACCCAAAATCGCCGCTTTCGCGGCGATTTTTATATTAAAGTTTTTGCCTCGCTTTTTATTGATATAAAAACGTAAGTTTGCAAAAGAAATAAACTGCTATAATGGAGTTGTACATATTTTAATAGGATTAGAACAAACATAAACAAAGAAGGAGTGAATTATCTAATGAAACAAAATATTCTGCATAATATAGACACTCGTCAAATCCAGGTGGGTGTAATTGGCCTTGGGTATGTTGGCTTGCCTTTGGCAGTAGAAAAAGCCAAGGCTGGGTTTCGGACAATTGGAATAGATGTTCAACCCGAAAAGGTGAACATGGTAAACCGGGGCGAGAACTATATCGGCGATATAGTTGCGGCAGAGCTATCAGAGCTAGTGGCCGCTGGAATGTTGTCGGCCACGTCGGATTTTTCTATTGTTAGGGATATGGATTTTATTGCAATATGTGTACCAACGCCTTTGGACAGCTATCAGCAGCCGGATATTAGTTATGTAAAATCTTGTGTAGAGGATGTAGCACGGCATCTAAAAAAAGGTGCCATGGTCGTACTAGAAAGTACTACTTACCCAGGAACTACTGAGGAACTAATAAAGCCACTGCTGGAAGAGGGGAGTGGCATGGTTTGCGGGGAGGATTTCTACCTGGGATTTTCACCGGAACGTGTAGACCCTGGGAACTTGATTTACAATGTAAAAAATACTCCCAAAGTAGTGGGTGCCATTGGCGATGATGCCCGCGAAGTAATTGCTGCTATGTACCGGGCAGTGCTGGATGGGGATGTATTTGAGGCCAGCAGCCCCAAAGTGGCTGAAATGGAAAAGATACTAGAAAACACCTTCCGTAATGTAAATATTGCGTTAGCCAATGAAATGGCCATGCTTTGCGACAAGATGGGTATAAACGTGTGGGAAGTTATAGATGCCGCCAAGACTAAGCCTTACGGCTTTACGCCCTTTTATCCGGGGCCAGGGCCTGGTGGGCATTGTATACCACTTGATCCATTTTATCTAAGTTGGAAGGCACGAGAGTTTGGTTTTCATACGACCTTGATTGAGACATCGGCAATGATTAATGACCGTATGCCGGAATATGTAGTGGAGCGGGCTGCCAGGATACTTAACAGGCATCAAAAGCCACTTAACGGCTCCAAAGTGTTGGTGCTGGGGGTGGCGTACAAGCAAGATATAGATGATTATCGGGAAAGCCGCGCTATAGACGTGATACGGCTCCTTACCCAGTCTGGTGTCTCGGTAGAATATCATGATCCTTATGTTGAGGAGTATCATCACAAAGGGATTAGTAAAAAAAGTGTGTCTCTCAGCCCAGAAAGATATGACCTGATAGTCGTAACAACTGCCCATACAACGGTTGACTATGAAAAAATAGCCCAGGCCAATGTACCTATACTGGATACAAAAAATGCTACTAAGAAAGTTATTAAAGGGCGTGAGAATATAGAACTGCTGTAAAAAACGAGGCAAAGCTTAAAACCTTGGGACTCCGTCCCAAGCCCTGCAAACTTTTGAAAAAGTTTGATCAAAACTTTGACGTAAAACCCAAAAATCGCCGCTTTCGCGGCGATTTTTATGTTAAAGTTTTTGTCTCGCTTTTTACAAAAAGCGAGCAGAGGTTTGGAGACGGAGTCTCCAAGGTCTTAACCAGTTTATAATCTTGCTGCCATCTCCATAATCTTATTGCTGCGTTCTACAAACGCTTTCATTTGCTCGCTTTCTAGCGGTTTGTGGTTTAGCATTGCTAGGTCGTATAGCTGATGGGCTATTAGTGCTACTGATGGGTTTTCGGCATTTGCATCGTGCATGGATACAAGCATTTTTACTAGGCTGTGGTTGCGGTTTAGTACCAAGGTCAACTCTTCTTGGAACATCCCCGGAGGCATATCCATTCCACCGCCAAACATCTTACTCATTTCTTGCATACGGCGGGATTGTTCGCTTAACAGGATTACCGAGGATACGCCTTCAGATTTTAGACCTTGTAGCTTTATTCCTAGTTTCTCGCTGCCAAGCAGCTTACGGAAGAAGGTCTGTAAGGCTTCAGGTGATTCATTGTCACCTTCAGCTTCTTCTTTTAGGGCATCGGTTAAGTCTGAGTCTATTCTCAAGAATTTTACTTCCGGCTCATACATTTCCAGATAGGAGATAAAGGGGTTATCTAGGCGGGTGGTTAGCTCTATTGCTGTTAGACCTTGTTCTTTAAACATATTGATATATTGGGATTGCAGCTGGGTATCGGTTACATAGTATATGGATTTGCCGGTCTTCTCGTCCCCTGTAAGCTCCTCTAGGGTTTGGTATTGGGCGTCTGGGCCGTCGATGGTTTTGTAAAGTATGCTGCCTTTTAGTTTATCGTAGAAATCACGTTCTTTTATACAGCCGTATTTTATAAAGGGGGCTATGTCGTCCCAATAGCCGTTGTAGGTTTCCCGGTCTTTTTTGAATAGGCCGTTAAGTTTTTCAGCTACTTTGCGGGAGATATAGCCGGCCATTTTCTTTACGGTGCTGTCGTTTTGTAAGAAGCTGCGGGATACGTTAAGGGGTAAGTCCGGACAGTCCATTACGCCTTTTAGTAACAGTAGATATTCCGGGATTACTTCCTTTATATTGTCGGCTACATATACCTGGTTGTTGAATAGCTTCACTTGGCCTTCCATATATTCCGGGTCGTGTTTTAGGGATGGGAAGTAGAGTATCCCCGTAAGTCGGAATGGGTAGTCCATGTTTAAGTGAATCCAAAATAACGGGGGCTTGTAGTCCATGAAGGTTTTTTGGTAGAAGGCTCGGTATTCTTCATCGGTACATTCGTTTGCGGGTTTCATCCATAGTGGATGAGTGTCGTTTATAGGTTCTGGGGCTGGTTTTTCTTCCTTTTCCTCATCTGTATCTTCGTCTTTTTCAATTATTTCGGCGGCGGTATTTTCCAGATAGATGGGAATGGGCATGAAGCCGCAGTGTTTTGCAATTATGCCTCGGAGTTTAAACTCGTCTAGGAATTCTTCTCCCTCTTCGTTTACATATAGGGTAATGGCAGTGCCGCGGGTGGATTTTTCGCTGCTGCCCATGGAGTATTGGATGCCGCCGTCACATTCCCAGCGTACGGCTTCGGCACCTTCACGGAAGGAAAGAGAGTCTATTTGCACTTTGTCTGCTACCATAAATGAGGAATAGAAACCTAGGCCAAAATGGCCGATTATTTCCGCGGTGGTTTCGTCTTTATATTTTTCCAAAAAGGCACTGGCACCTGAGAAAGCTATTTGAGTGATGTATTCTTTTATTTCGTCGCCGGTCATGCCTATGCCGTTATCCTTGATTATGATTGTTCTATCGTCTTTGTTTACTTCTACGTGGATAGCAAAATCATCGGCGATGTTTTCTGCTTCGCCCATGTCTGCTAGTTTTTTTAGCTTGGTTATGGCATCAACGCCATTGGATATTAGTTCTCTGACGAAAATATCTTGGTCAGAGTAGAGCCATTTTTTGATAATGGGTAAGATGTTTTCACTGTGGATTGATAGATTTCCTGATTCCATCGTGGTTCCTCCTTAATATTTTTCATTAATGTGTTACTTTTATGGTTTTTACATTATCATCGGCGCAAATTGTTACTCCCTATCGGTTACTATTATGCTGTTCTCCATGAAAAAGCTGCGTGTCCAGTTGTCCCAGGTGTCGTCCAGTGATTTGTCTAAGGCAAACTCCCTTTGGGCTGTGGCAGTCGTGAAGGATACTGCATCATTCTCGTAGGTCATATTTAGAAATAAAGCGGCGGCGTTGGGGTGTAAGTCTTTAGCGATGGCCGCTTTATATGAGAATACAATTTTTATCAGTTTGGGCTTTGCCCCTGTTTTTATTATAGCAAACAGTAGTGGACGAAGGGCTTCCCAGGTTATATAGCCCGGGGTTTGTGGGATTTCTTCATCGCTATCATGTATCTCCAGCGCACCATTTATGGTCATACGGGTGGCAATGGTCATTTCTGCTGCCCGTACTTCGAATTGGTCTAGAATATCCTCCCGCAAAATGCGGTTCATAAAGGCTTTTACTGATACTGGTTCCATTTCAACTGAAATCATTACATTCCCCCATGCACGTTTTTATCCAAGCCTCATACTATACAACTAGAGGTGTACAATCCCTACGGGTTTGGCACCTAAATGTATAAGGAGGTATACCATGGTAGACCATATTAAACATCTTGTTGAAAGCATGTTCAGGTATGTAGGTCAAACAGTGACCATTTTCACCACCAGCGGCGGGCTTTCCGGCAACGGTTTTACCGGAGTTTTGCTGTCTGTAGACTGCAACTGTGTTCGGCTTCTGGCTGACATTGGCGCACCACCAGCTTGCCCAGTTGGTAGCGCTTGTACCGATGTTATGACACCTCATGGCATCGACAACGATGAAGGCGCCTTTTGGGGCAACCCCCTTGGGGCTGTTTGTGTAATCCCAACCTGCGCCATCGCTGTATTTACACACTCTGCTATATAATTTAGCAAAAGTACTAATGATACGCAAGGAGAAAATAAAACAAGCAAGAGGGATTTAGCTATATCCCTCTTGCTTTTTTTTTGTTCATGATTATGCTATTCTTGGGTTACTATAATGACTCTACAAAAGAGGAGTACATCCATGTATCATATAATAGTAAACCCAATAGCCGGGCGAGGAAAAACCCTTAGTAAGGTGCCTTTTCTTACCCGGTTTTTTGATGTCCAAAATATTCCATATGAAGTGCTGGTCACGGAATCGGCTATGGATGCCTTTGATAAGGCAAAGGCTGTTTGTGCCAGTGGTAGTGATGGGATTATTGGGATTGGTGGGGATGGAACTATCCAGGAGATTGTAGCCGGAATGTCGGATGGTCATGATTTTAGTAGTGGGTCGATACCTGTGCCACTTGGGATTTTTCCCGGAGGAAGCGGCAATGATTTCGTTATGACCTTGGCTGGTGGCAAGAAAAAAGCACTTGCCCGGTATAAGAAAGCAAAGGCGGAAGAATCGGCTCGGGATTTTTTTGAGGCAGTAGTAAAAAATCGTACTATTACTTCAGATTTAATAACAGTGGGTGGAATGGCATATTTGAATATTGGAAATATCGGCCTGGATGCTCGTGTAGTGCGTAATGCCATTGCTTATAAACAGAGATTTGGGCGATATGCGTATGTTGCGGCTGTTTATAAAAGTATTGCACGGCATACCAATATGCCTTTAACCATAGAGATAGACGGTGTAGTTAAAGAAGGGGAGTATACCCTTGTTGCGGTATGCAATGGGCAATATTATGGCGGTGGGCTGCATATTACTCCACAGGCGCGGCTTGATGATGGGAAGATTACTGTCTGCCTTGTTAAAGCAATGAGCCGGGCTAAGACTATGGTTATATTTCCGTCTCTTATGATAGGGCGGCATGACCGCCTTAAAGCTGTTAGTTTTCATGAGTGCGAAGATGTACGGATTACTTTGAAAAAGGGTGTGGAGTGCATTAGTCTTGATGGGAATCTGCATGAAGTGAAGAATGGCAGTGGCTATACCGAAGAAGAGAAACGCTTTCTTTCACCGTATCAGCTTCAGGGCGCGGAGGTTGGGGAGCTTCATTTTCAGGTTAAGCCAGGGGCTATTAATATTTTTCTATGAGCGCTAATCAATATTTTAATGAAAATCCTGCTGCCCTTACCCATGAGCGAGAACTTAAACTTCGGCTTTTTGAAATGGAGTTTCGTTTTTTTGCTAATAATGGGCTGTTTTCTTGTAATAAGGTGGATGACGCTTCTATAATTCTTATGGAGAATATCCCTCCTCTTACGGGAACGCTTTTAGACTTGGGTTGCGGGTATGGGCCTATTGGGATTGTGATGGGGCGGCGAGACCCGGTTTTACTTACAATGAGTGATATCAACTCTATTGCGCTGGAGTATGCCGCCAGGAACGCGGCGCTTAACGGGGTGGATGCTACATGTATCCATTCCGACGGATTTGAACATCTTCCTTTTATGTACAATAATATTATCCTTAACCCGCCAATTCATGCAGGAAAGGATGTCATGTATCGGCTTTTTACCGGGGCAGCTGAGCATCTGGTACCGGGTGGGGCTTTATATATTGTTATTTATAAAAAACATGGAGCTGAGAGTACTATCAATGCATTAAAAGAAATTTTTGATAAATGCCATACTTTGTACAAAAAGAAAGGAATATATGTATTGCAATGCACAACCTAGGAGTGAGAAAATAACATCATTAGAAGGGAGTTTTTTTATGTCAAAATTATCAAGTATCGTAAATCAAACCACCGTAGATACCTTGCGCTTTTTAAGCGTTGAGGCTATCCAAAAGGCCAAAAGCGGACATCCTGGCCTACCTATGGGGGCGGCACCTATGGCTCTGGCTCTTTGGGGTATGATGAAGCATAACCCTAAAAACCCTGCATGGCATGACCGGGATAGGTTTGTACTTTCTGCCGGGCATGGTTCGGCGCTTTTGTATAGCTTGCTTCATGTATTTGGCTATGATGTGAGCATCGAGGATTTGAAGGCCTTCCGCCAATATAATTCCAAAACCGCAGGTCATCCAGAATACGGTCATACCCCAGGTGTTGAAATTACAACCGGGCCTCTGGGCCAGGGTATTGCCAATGCCGTCGGTATGGCTTGGGCTGAGAATTATTAGGCCGCTCGTTTTAATAAGGCTGACGCTAAGTTAGTGGATCACTTTACCTATGCCATTTGCGGCGATGGATGCTTGCAAGAAGGGGTTGCGTCTGAGGCCATTTCTCTTGCCGGAACGTTGAAGCTTTCAAAGCTTATTCTTTTATATGATTCCAACAATATCACCATCGAAGGGGATACAAAAATCTCCTTTACTGAAGATGTAATGGGACGTTTTACCGCCAGTGGATGGCATGTGCAAAAGGTAGAAGACGGCAATGATATGCAAGCAGTAACCGCGGCTATTGAAAAGGCCAAGGCCACAGATATGCCTTCACTTATAGAAATCAAGACCGTCATAGGCTATGGCGCGCCTAAGCAGGGCACCGCGGCAGTACACGGCTCTCCTCTGGGAGATGATGGTGTAGTCCAGGCCAAAGAAACTCTTAGCTGGCTTCATGAAGAGGCCTTTTATGTGCCACAAGAAGTTAAAGATGCCGCGGCCGAGTGGTTGACTACGGCTAAAGAATGTGAAGGTTCGTGGCTAGCGTTAGCGGAAAAATATAAAAAGGCATATCCAGCCGATTGGCAAGCCTGGGAAGACTGGAATACCAACAAGTTGCCAGAAAACTTCTGCGATTTGAATAGTTTCTTTGGGGAATTGTTCGAGGCCTCCGCTGCCTCAATTGCCACCCGCGCTTCTTCTGAAAAGGTACTGCAAATTCTTTCTAAACATGTACCCCAGCTTATTGGCGGCTCTGCCGACCTTGCCCCTTCTACTCTTTCAATTATGAAAGACAGGGGAAGCTACAGTGCTGATACCCCATGCGGCTCTAACCTGCACTTTGGTATACGGGAACATGCAATGACTGCCATTGCCAACGGCTTTGCCGCCCATGGCGCGCTTAGGCCATATGTAGCTGGATTCTTTGTGTTTAGCGATTATATGAAGCCCGCTATGCGCCTTGCGGCTCTTATGGGCTTGCCTGTGGTATATATCATGACTCATGATTCTATTGGAGTAGGGGAAGATGGCCCCACCCATCAGCCTATTGAACAGTTGGCGGCCTTGCGGTCTATTCCTGGATTTTGGACTTATCGTCCAGCGGATATTCGTGAGACAGCTGCGGCGTGGGTTAAGGCTCTTAGCCGTACAGATGGGCCGACTGCGTTGGTGCTCTCCAGGCAGAACCTTCCTCTACTACCTGGTTCAGGTGAAGGCGCTTACAAAGGCGCATACGTGCTGGCGGACGAGGTTAATCCGGCAACAGGCCAGCCCGATGTATTGCTAATGGCCAGTGGTTCGGAAGTGGAACTTATCTGTGGCGCGCAAGCTAACCTAAAAGAACAAGGCGTATACGCACGCGTAATCAGCGTACCCTGTATGGAAATATTTGAAAGCCAATGCTGCGAATATAAAGAAAGCATAATGCCCAAGGCTGTACGCGCCAGATTAGCAGTGGAAGCCGCAAGCCCCTTTGGATGGCATAAATACACCGGCCTTGACGGTGAAGTGCTTGCCGTAAACGGTTTTGGTGCCTCTGCCCCTGCTGGTGAATTGTTTAAGGCCTATGGGTTTACAGTAGAAAATGTTATTGCAAAAGTAAAGGAATTGCTTAAATAAAGGTTTGGAAGGAGATAAAATGACTGCCAGAGATATTTTAACCCCCAATACCCCAAGTCTAGGCTTTGGGGCAATGCGTATGCCAGATTTAGACCACGCTAGGAAAATGGTAGATGCATACATGGAAAGCGGCTATAACTACTTTGACACAGCATATGCCTATGGTGGCTCGGAAGAATTATTGAAAAACACCCTAACCACCCGTCATCCCCGTGAAAGCTACATGCTGGCCAACAAGCTTCCCCCATGGGAAATCAAGAAGCCAGAAGATATGGAAGCCACATTAAAGGAATCCCTAAAGCGCTGCGGCTTAGACTACATCGACTTTTATCTAGTCCATTCCATATCCGACGCCAGGGATCAGCACATCAAAGATATGGGCATGTTCGAGTTTGCTATGGAGCAAAAGAAGCGCGGCCTAGCAAGGCATGTAGGCTTTTCCTTCCATGGCTCTACCCAGTACCTGGAAGAAATACTAAACCGCCACCCGGAAATGGAATTTGTACAACTTCAACTTAACTATATAGATATCCTTCGTGGCCCGGCAGGTGAGTGGCAGGCCTTAGCCCTAAAGCACAATAAGCCAATCATAGTAATGGAGCCAATAAAAGGCGGTTCCCTTGCCAGCTTGCCGGAAGCGGCAGAAGCACTTCTCAAGGCTGCCGATCCTACTCGCTCTATAGCGTCATGGGCAATGCAATACGCCGCAACCCTTGAAGGTGTAACCAGCATACTAAGCGGTATGTCCAGCCTAGAGCAAGTACAAGACAACCTAAAAACCTTCAAAGATCTAAAGCCCTTAACCTTAGATGAAATGGATCTACTGGAAAATGTGCTGAAAGAGATGAGCAAGGTATCCAGTATCCCCTGTACCGCCTGCAAATACTGCCACAAAGTCTGTCCAAAAGGGATTGATATCGCCACCTGCTTCTCCCTATACAATGAAGCAAAGCGTGGCGAAAGCCATATGTGGAACCGAAAAATGTTCTACAATCTTCTTCCTAACGCCACAAAGGCAAATAAATGTATAGACTGTCAGCTATGTATAGAGTACTGTCCTCAGCAAATTAATATCCCTGGGGAACTGCAAATTGTGGATGAAGCGTTTAAAAATTAGAGATATTGCCAAAATTTACATTTGCGTATATATTATCCCAACACTAAACTATTGTTATTAGCACTCGCACGTAAAGAGTGCTAACAACACAAAAATTATCTTCAAGGAGGTAGACTATGAACCTTAAGCCATTAGGCGATCGCGTAGTCATTAAGCAGCTAGAAGCAGAAGAAACAACCAAATCCGGTATTGTGCTACCAAGCCAAGCCAAGGAAAAACCCCAGCAAGCCCAAGTAGTAGCAGTAGGCCCCGGCGGTGTAATCGACGGCAAGGAAATCAAAATGGAAGTAAAAGAAGGCGATAAAGTAATTTACTCAAAATACGCCGGAACAGAAGTAAAAATGGGCGATGATGAGTATATCATCGTAAGACAAAGCGATATTCTCGCAATTGTTGAATAGAGGAGGACTTATACATGGCAAAGCAGTTAAAGTACGCCATTGACGCGCGTACAGTTTTAGAAGCCGGTGTAAACAAGCTGGCTGACACCGTTAATATAACCTTAGGCCCCAAAGGCCGTAACGTTGTGCTAGATAAAAAATACGGCACCCCATTAATAACCAACGATGGCGTAACCATAGCCAAAGAAATAGAGCTGGAATGTCCTTTCGAAAACATGGGCGCACAGCTGGTAAAAGAAGTAGCCACAAAAACCAACGATGTAGCAGGCGACGGTACCACTACCGCAATCGTACTGGCACAAGCCATGGTACGTGAAGGCCTGAAAAATATTGCGGCGGGCGCAAACCCAATTATCCTAAGAAACGGTATGCAAAAAGCCACTGACGCTGCTGTAACCGCTATCCAAGGCATGAGCCAAAACGTAGACGGTAAAAACCATATTGCAAAAGTTGCCGCAATCTCTGCAGGTAGCAAGGAAGTAGGGGACATGATAGCCGATGCAATGGATCAAGTATCCAGCGACGGCGTTATCACCGTAGAAGAATCCAAAACCATGTACACAGAGTTGGAATTGGTAGAAGGTATGCAATTCGACCGTGGCTATCTGTCAGCCTACATGTGTACCGATATGGAAAAAATGGTAGTACAAATGGACAACCCATATATCTTGATAACAGACAAAAAAATCTCCACCGTACAAGAAATTCTTCCACTTTTGGAGCAAATTGTTCAAACTGGTGCAAAGCTTCTAATAATCGCGGAAGACGTAGAAGGGGAAGCCCTTACTACTTTAGTATTAAACAAACTACGTGGTACCTTCCACTGCGCCGCTGTAAAAGCCCCAGGCTTTGGCGACCGCAGAAAAGCAATGCTTGAAGATATCGCAACCCTAACCGGCGGCCAAGTAGTATCTGCCGAAGTAGGCCTAGAGCTAAAAGACGCAACATTAGAATCACTGGGTAAAGCCAAGAGTGTTAAAATTGAAAAAGAAAACACCATTATCATTGATGGTGACGGCGACAAAGGCGCTATCGAAGCCCGCGTAGCCCAAATCAAATCTCAAATCGAAGAAACCACTTCCGAGTTTGATAAAGAAAAATTGCAAGAGCGCTTAGCGAAGCTTGCTGGTGGTGTTGCTGTGATTAAAGTGGGCGCACCTACCGAAACCGAACTTAAAGAAAAGAAACTACGTATGGAAGATGCCCTTTCTGCTACTCGCGCGGCAGTAGAAGAAGGTATTATCTCTGGCGGCGGCTCAGCGTTTATCCATGCAGCGCCTGATGTGCAAAAGGTAGTTGACGGCCTAGCAGGAGACGAAAAAACCGGTGCACAAATCGTGCTTAAAGCCCTTGAATCTCCCCTTCGCCAAATCGTATGCAATGCAGGCCTTGAAGGCGCTGTAATAGTCAATGCCTTAAAAGGCAAAGATACAGGCACCGGCTTCGATGCCCTAACAGAGACTTTTGTAAACATGGTTGACGCAGGTATCATTGACCCAACAAAAGTAACCCGTACCGCATTACAGAACGCAACCAGCGTTGCTTCTACTTTGCTTACAACAGAAGCAGTCGTTACAGATATCAAAGAGCCAGAACCCCCAATGCCACCGGGTGGCGGCGGAATGGGTATGATGTAGTATTAAGCCAGCATACTAATATGTAGTAAGGAAGGCTGTAGCAGACTGGAAATCCAGTGCTACAGCCTTTCTTTGTTTTATGCGTTGTGAATTTATTTTGTGGCAGGCGTATTGCTTTCGTAGAGGGCCGCGCGTGGGGATAAGAGCTAATTTTAGCCCATGCTCCGGCTGATACCAAACAGCCTCAGGCGGGGAAAAATGCTGCTTATACGCGGGTTGTCACCCGCATAAACAGCGTTTTTCCGCCGTCTGAGTCTGCTTGGCGCCTCCACAGGGGCTAAAATTAGCTCTTATCCCCACGCGCTTCGTTGTATTTCGCTTGCGTTGTTAAGATCAAAAGCAAAACCGTTAAGATTAAAAGCAAAAAAATCAAAAGCAAAACCCCCGGTATGCTCTTTTTTTATGAGCATACCGGGGGTTTTCTTGTTACCTGATATCTATATTCCCCTTACTTATCATTGTTGAGGAAATCGTCTAAGCGCTTTTCGCGGTCGTAGCGGGATTTATTGGTGCGGTATTCGCCTGCTGCTTCGGTTTGCTTTTTGGTTATAGAGATTATGCCATATGAGGCAATTCCTAGACCCATAACTGCCCCGAAGATAATGAAGCTTATTGCTATGGGGTTGGTTTGGGGGTTAGGTCTATTGCCACTTTGTGGGGTTGGAGATGGAGTAGCGGATGGCGATGGACTGGGCGAAGGCGATGGGCTCGGTGAGGGTGATGGAGAAGGGCTGGGTGATGGACTTGGGGAAGGTGATGGAGAGGGGCTGGGGGATGGACTTGGAGAGGGTGATGGAGAAGGGCTAGGGGATGGACTTGGCGAGGGTGATGGAGAAGGGCTAGGGGATGGACTTGGTGATGGAGAAGGACTAGGGGATGGACTTGGAGAGGGTGATGGAGAAGGGCTAGGGGATGGACTTGGAGAGGGTGATGGAGAAGGGCTAGGGGATGGACTTGGCGAGGGTGATGGAGAAGGGCTAGGGGATGGACTTGGAGAGGGTGATGGAGAAGGGCTAGGGGTTGGATATGGAGACGGTGAAGGGCTTGGCGTTGGATATGGCGAAGGGCTTGGAGATGGAGTTGGGTCTGGAGATGGGCTTGGCGAAGGATCTGGACTTGGTGATGGCGAAGGGCTTGGAGTCGGTGGTGGTGAAGGTTCGCTTGTTCCTATAACCGGATTTCGTTTCCACTCAGCGTAAAATCTTGTACCTGCAATCAAAGGCGCGCCTTCTATTACCATCTCTTCACCTACTCCGTGTGGAGCAACAACAAAGGCTAGTGATTGAGGCGATGTACCGTCACCATGTCTATCCCAGGACCAACCCATGAAAAGATATAATGGCCTGGTTGGTCTTGGTGGGAAAAGTTCCCTATGAGCTTCTGTTATATGGGTTGTTGCAGGAAACGTCACCTGTACCTCTCTTGGGCTTCCTGAACCGACACCAAAGGTACCTGGATCGGCAATAAATGTTACAGTTATACCCTCCGAGGTTTCATCTGCTATAGTGTCGCGGGAAGGTGAAATTATCCCCAGCACCATAACTGCTACTAGCACTGATATTAATAGCATCACCTTTAGCAGTGTTTTTTGGTTCATTTCATTTTTGTTGATGGTGTTCATCATATTTCTCCTCTCGTGAGGTGCTCTTTTTATATTTACATAAGCCCTGATGGGTTTAGTCATGTACTCGTACAGCGAATATCAACAGTCTATGTGTATTTACTCTATAAGGGTGACAGGTTAGTAGGGTTATCATGTCTGTTCCATCACCGTGGATTAGTATTGGGCCTCTATCGTCGAAGTCTATTGTATGGTCTACTATTTCGTAACCTACTACCATGTATCTCAGGGTTTGGTAAGGGTTAGTGATTAGGATTATTTCATTGGTGTTCATCAGTTGGTCTAAGTCACTAAACATCCTTGCCCTGGTTAGGCCTCTGTGGGCGGTTATTACGGCATTGGTATTGGGGCCGCCTACGGGTAGGGATGTGTGGGTCATGTGTCCTGCGCCTCGCAGCATATTGCGTTCTGAGGCTCCTGCAAAAATCGGGATTCTTATGTTGATGGCTTCTATGGTTATAAATCCTAGCATTTCGTCTGAGATGCCTGCGTTTTGCGTTACGCTGAAGTCTACTTCTTCTGATGATTCGAGGTCTGTAAGGGCTTCTTGCTCATTTTCATATAGGTCGTTGTTGTGGTTTATCATCTGGTTATTGAGCCAGTATAAAGGATCTTGGTTTAGGTCAAAGTTGAATATAAAATCCAGGTCAAAATCCTCATAGTTCCAGTCCTCGGCTAGTAGGTCCGCTATTGGAGTGTCTCCAATGTAGAGTCCGCCGGAGGGGCCGATACTAAGGTTACCCATGGAAACATTGCCGCCGTTGGTTCCTATATAAACTCCGTTACCTATGTTAACGTAAAGGTCTCCGTTTTGTGCCATGTATAAGTATGAATCGTATTGATTGTCTTGGTCTTGCCCTGGCGCTTGTACAGGTGCGAGGCCACTAAAGCCGTTGGAAGCAATGGTTATATCCGCTATTCTTATGTAACCGTTGCTGCCTAGAGGTTGGCCTCCTAGGGTAAGATAACCGCCGGAGTTTACAGATAACTGACTTACATATCCAAGTGTGTGATTGCCTATTGTTAATGTAGCGGTTTCTCCGTTTACGCCGTTGGTTGAGGCTATGGGCAAACTGCTTACCGTTGTCCAAAATGATGTTACTTCATTGATCCAGCGCTGTTGTATGAAATGGCTGGAATCGTCTAAATTTTCAATCCAGTTTTCAATTAAGTTTTCCGCGTATCTATCATACATTTGCCGTCTTATTTGGGGGTAGAGGGCAATGCTTCCCCCTATCAGTAACATGAGTATGGCCATCCCGGCCATCGCGTAGCGCCTGAAGGCGCTGGAGTATTGCTTTTTATGGCGCTTTGGTGCCTGGGTGCGCTCTGGAAGAGGGGTTGCTCGCTCGTATACATATACGTGCTGAGGTGCCCTCGTTGTATGCGTGGGTTGGGGTGGGGCGTGTTGCCCCGGTATTGAGATATAAGGATCATCATCAAATGGGGTGGCCTGGGCAGCTGCTGCCCCGGCAAGTACCCCTGCGGGTACACGGATGGCTTTCTTTTTCCATCTGGTTCGGATAATCCGTACTACTTGGTAGATGCAGAATACAAGTAAAAAGAACAGGAAGGCACCAAAAGCGGTGGTAAGCCTCCAGTTGGTTTCTATTACAGAGATTACAGGTTCTATGGCTTCCGCCATGTTTAGCTGATATGGCACACGGGTGCCTCGAAGTAGTAGTCTATGAGTATTGACTGCTAAAGGGGTACAGGTAATGAGAGTGACAAAATCCTCACCAGGGTAGATGCGAATAAGCTCTACTTCGTGAGGTTCTACAATATCTATCTGGACAACCCGGTAGGCCAGGCGTTGGTTTAAAACATTGATAAAAAAATAGTCTCCTATGTATACCCTGTTATCCAGTAAGTCAGTAAACATACGAGCGCTGGAAAGGCCGGAGTGAGCGGTAATTACAGCATGGGTACCTTCTCCACCGACAGGAAAGGAAGTACCGGTTAGATGCCCAGCAGCCCTGTCAAGCACAGCAGAGCTGGTGCCATGGTGTACAGGCATGTTGATATTTACAGAAGGCACTTCAATAGTAGCCATAACGCCGCCAACATTGAGGGTGTGTATATATTCCTCAGGAAGGGCATCAACCTCAGCAAAAGGGTCTGAGATATTTATCTCGCCAATGGAAGCATTAAAGTCATGGGCACGTTGAAGCTCGTACTCTATACGCTCTTGTTGCATTGCGGCTACATCTTCTACATATGTATCCAAAATCCCGGACTGGATACGCCCATTCCACCAACTTGCAACATCGGGGTAGACAAAGAATCCGACCCCGGCGATTAATGTAAGTATGAGAAATATGGTTGATAACTTTCGCATAAGGGCGGCTCCTTTCAAGATATAGTAATTACGATATGTAATATAAGATGGGGCAGGGGTTTACCCTGCCCCATCTTTAGGCTTTAGCTTAATCTAAGCTTTGGCTGTTTTTGTTTAAGATTACTGAACGCTAGGTCTTACGTTGCTGCCTTTATCTTTCTTGCGAGCAAGGAAGAGGAAGAGGCCTGCAATACCCATAAGGGATACGCCAGCAGCTGTGAACGCGATTGTGCCTGCACCACCGGTCATTGGAAGTACGAAGTCGCGGGTATTGGTGAAGGTTGTATCATGCACAAATGATGGAGTATATTGGCTCTCAATACCTACAATAGAAAGCTGTTGTGCTGCTTCAATCCTACGGTAAGGACGTCCATCGCTACCTAGAGGAGCAATAACCTCTAGCAAGTAGTAGGTGCCTATTGGTAAGTTGAAGAATAATGCATGACCTGCACTTGGAGCTGGTGTACGGGCAGGAATGTTAGCGATATTAACACCACGATAAGTTGGGGTGGCTAAAGCAAGGCCTGAAATATTAGCAGCTTCAAATTGCGCAGCTGTAATTGTAGAACCTGCAACACCACCAGAAATTGCAACTCTTACTGGTTCTGCGCCAGCATCTGGTACGCCAGCAGTTACATCTGATGCACAGAACAAGAAGAATACAGCACCGTTCAATGCAACATTAGATGGGTTTACTTTTCTTACAACAAGATCATGAACTTCAACAGCTGGGATTGTTGGGCCAGGTGTTGGGGATGCGTTAGGATCTCCATCGTTATCACCAAAGTTGTAAGTTGGTCTTGTTCCATAGTTGAGGTCGAAAACGTTGGTTACATAGTTCCAGTCGGTTGCTTCGTCTAAGGTTAATATGGTATTGAAAGATACGCGTAAAACACCATTACCATCTAGTAGACCGTCATCAGACATTTGTTGAATTGCACCTTCATATAGGCGAAGAACAAATAGTTGATTGCTTGTTCCTGCAACGCCACCAGTTACAGTTAATGACCAATTAGGAGTACTGCCATCCATTCTTGGTAAGTTTGCAAAAGTAGGAGTAGCTCCAGCTCCAGTTTGGAAGGTAACTGTTAGTATATGATTTGTGTCAGAGTTGGTAGGGCCAGATCCAGCTGGATCGTACATTTCTAGAAGCAATGCACCTAGATTTGGATCTGCAACAGTTCCGCCGAACAATTCATCGCTTATAACTATGAAGGAATCAACAGTGTGACCATCGCCAACTCTGTGACCTTCTACAGTATGATCGTTGATGAGAAGATTCTCGATATCAGTAGGCATACCAACTTCAATGTTCCATGGGATTCTTACACGGTTTCCTGGCAGAATAACAACATTTTGTTGATCTACTGTCTTATTAACACCTGGAGGTGTTTGTTGCTTAGGGAATATATGAAGATCATATACCCATTGTGGGGTACCACTAACATGATTGTGCATGAAAGTTGGCAAGTTTACTAGGAAAGGAGTAATGATATCGAATCGCTCGGTGTAGCTAAGTTGTGGATTAGTGCTTTCACCAACGCCGCTGCCACGATTTTCATTGTACACTTCCCATACTAACCATAAACCATGAGCTGGTGCGCCACCTTCGGTCAGCATTGCACTTGTAAATTGTGCTAGACCGGTAGTTCCTGTGGTGGTTTGATGAGCGCCTACAACTCCAGGAATACCATCTGCTGGTACTGCTGTTGCAGTAGTACCTGTGCTGGTTACATAGAAACCAGGGTGACCAGTTACTGCCCATGCTTGTGTACCACTTGGTGCAGTAGTAGGGGTAGGATTAATTTCACCATTTATAATAGCGGTTCTTACACCTGTTGTACCTCCCTCAAGTGTTGAAGAGCCTGCAGCTCCTGGAGGATCAGTGATAGTAGCAGGTGAAAAGTCAACAGGAACTTCAATACGGATCATACGCCAGATTGCGTTGTGTACATATTGTGGGGTTCCTGGTGCTGTTGTAGATCCTGGTGCTACAAGAGTAGGCAATAAGCCTAGTAAGTGGTGGACTGTCAGTGAAATAGGAGTGTTGGGGTTCCTACCTGACCAGTCATGTTGTGGTGGTGGTGTTGGTGATGGGTTACCTGCAAATACAGTTACGCCAGAGCTAAGTACCATAGCAAAAGCTAGAACTGCGGCAATGAATTTTCTCATCATTGCTTTTCTCATGTTTCATCTCTCCTTCTGAG
Organism: Defluviitaleaceae bacterium; assembly: GCA_009780185.1. Taxonomy (GTDB): domain Bacteria; phylum Bacillota; class Clostridia; order Lachnospirales; family WQUN01; genus WRAN01. Next base: position 36,989 of record WRAN01000017.1, read on the forward strand.
ATATATTTTTCTTTTTTGTTAAAACGCGTATCCCACGCCTCAACTAAATATGTTACCTCCAATCATGGCAAATTCGCTTGTGTATGTACTCAACAACCAGTCTGTAACGTAAGGTGGCTTTGCCTGCCATGTAAAGGAAGGGTAAACAACAATTTTAAATCTTACTTATTTTACTCTAAATTCCATAAAACTCAATACTAAATAAAAATTATTTTTTGCTACGGGTCGGCCCCATCGAGTAGGGGCAGGGTGCCTGGGTTGTAATCCATGTTGATTACCTCCTCGTGGCTCATAAGCCATTATTTAATGCCCTCGGCGCTTACTTGCTCAGCGACTTGAGTGCATTGTACCTTGTACAATGGCCTAAATCAAGGGTTTTTTATTACATAACTGCTACATATTGCTTACTGCTTTGTTAAAGAAACTTACATGGTAAAGCCTCGCTAGTATATGTACTACAAACCCTTGAAGCTATGTTATGCGGTTTGTTACGGGGTGGTTAGAGATTGCGCGCTTGTCCTTGGGGTACCCCGACCCAGAACTGGATGATAGTTTAAACTGTTTTGAATTAATTTGCAAGAGCAAATTTTTTCATTGGGTTTTGTGGCGGTTGAGTAGGGGTTGGGGTGGTGATGTGTTGTATTATAGTCTGGGATTTGGGGTTTGTAAATGTGATTTGGTGGTAGTTGTGGGTGTGGGGCTTCTTAATATATATGTAGTTGTTTTTTTGTGGTTTGGGTTTTGATGATACCGACAAAGGTTTTTTCGGTTTTGGTAATTTGGTGAGAAGCGATTTTATGTAAAAAAATAGCGCCCAGGGGTGGGCGCTTGGGGTTATAGTTTTTGTATTTGGCTATGTGTAAGACCTGTGAGCTCAATGATGTTTTTTATAGGGTATCCAGTTTCTTTCATCTTGCGAGCTAGATTTTCTGTTGCTTTTTCCATGCCTTTTTCCATGCCCTTTTTCATGCCTCTTTCAATGCCTTGTTTTAGGCCTTCTTCTCGACCTTCTTCAAGGCCTTCTTCTCTGGCGCCTTCGCGTACACCTTCTTCACGCATGGTATCCCAAATCCAACGTTGGTACTCCCAGCGTGCGTTTTCGGTACCTGCTATTAGGTTGTATCTTTTGCAAAACTGCAGGAAGCCAGTGTCTTCTAATGTATATGCTTGTAAGGCTGGGGTCATAGTTATCACCTCTTGGATTGATTTATTTTGTTTATGTGCGGTGTATAGGGTGTAGCACCAGCAGTATAAACCGCTGTTGAAATCGGGTTTCATTTCTTCAACCTTTGGTAGTTGTATATTATACCCGCAAAAGTTGGGGATTGCTATATCGTGGGGTGGCTTTGTGTATAAGACTTTGAAGGGTTGAACTAGGTCGTTGTTGTCACTACGTATGTTATAACCCAAAATATTGATGAATATAACCCTAGGCATTTTTGTTGCCATCTGTGTAGGGGAGTCGCCTTTGTTGGATGACTTTACATAGATATGGGACGCGGTGAATAAGTCTCGTCTCATAATATTGGGATCGCGGGAGGTTTGGACTTCTACTATTATATGTTCGTTGGAATCTGTTTCGCTTTCTATGGTTTTGATGATAATGACGAAAGCGAAAAAGTAACGCTTATATAGATAATCATGATGATTATAAGATGTTGTAATTTATAAGTAAAATTAATCCACGAAACGTGTGGCGAAATTAGAATGTATTTCGCTGTGTAGTTATTTGTCATTTAGTGTTGACAGATGTCGAAATAATGTTCATGATAGTTGCAAATATAATTTCGCCATGAGCGAACAAGGAGGATTTTATGAAAAGAAAGAGGTATTTGGCACTATTGATGGCTGTATTGATGGTGTTTGGAATGTTTCCAATGGTTGCATTGGGGGCAGAAGATGCTGAGTTTTTAGTTTATGAAAGTGAAGCGGTTGAGGATATTGACACAGCTTGGCAAAGCAGCAGTGAAATGCCTGAAACATATGAGTTATCTCAACTTAGTGTCGGTGATATATCACTCGAGGCAGGCTTTGAGCTTTTTAGGATACAATTGGCACTGTCAATGGATATGGACTTAGGCACATTCTTATCTGGAGATATTGGATCATGGGCTGATGATTATCTCTATAATTGGAGAAGTGATAACAATATTGCGTCCCCTAATTATGAAGGGCCTGTGGCAGTAAGATATTGCCCTGATACACAAACCTACTATGCATATTCAATGACATCAAGCCAACAGGTCTTCTCATTTGTAATGTGCGAAGAAGAGTACCAACTCTTGGATAAGATAAGTGTTCTAAGGGCTCCGCATGTGTTTTATAATCAGATGCATACGAGCTTTGATGAGATTGCCTTCATTAATATGATGGATTCTCTATTAGGAATACAATCAGTGGATGAACTACTTGCTGATATTCCACAATTTTATTTAGAGACGGTAATGGCTAACGAGAATTTGACTTTATTAGATACTTCAAGAGAAGTCCAAGAAATTGCTCCTTTTACTGACCCTCGTCACAGCAGAGTTATGAACACATTAAATCACCCATTTAACTCAATAACACAGGTTGCTGCTTTCCGTCAAGACGGAGCAGTTAGCTCTGTTGGGTCTGGATTTTTAATATATTCTGATTTGGTAGTAACCGTGGCTCACATTGTTTATCCTGGAGGAAATGCTGAATTTGCATCTCATTTTGAATTGCGTCCTGGACGAAATGGACAGATATCACCATTTGGGGTGCAAACTGCCCAAATAAGCAACGCATTTTATGGAATGGGATGGGTACGGTATCGCGATTTTGGTGATGACTGGGCTATATTAAGATTAGACGGCCCATTTCCTGGACATGACACCCAACGCGACAGGATTAGGATACATGCCCCTGACGATAATGCAATTAGAAATGGGCTGATGGATACAACCCTAACCGGGTTTCCATCGGGACATAATTTTTATATGTATACCAATCCTGGAAGAGTTACATTAATATTTTCTAACACAATTCACACAAATAATTTTGTAACATTTGGGTATAGTGGGTCACCAATGTTGGATCATACAGGGCGGGCTTTTGGTATACTTTCCGCAGGAAGCCCCAATACCAATAACTCAATAGCATTTCGAATGACCCCATCGTTTGTACAGTTTGCCTCTCTTCTTGCGCCTGGGATTATGCCGACACCAACGCCTACACCGACACCAGGTCCAACAGTTGGAGTAACTTCATGGACAGAGCTTCGGGATGCAGTAAATGCTGCGCCGATAGGTCAAGTAACAACGATACAGGTTCTTAATAGTTTCTCAGGCGGAACTTCTATTGCCACAAGTAGGATTACTATTCCAGCAAACCGCCACATTATAGTTGTGAGCAGTAACACAGCTGTAAGTTCTGCTAATATCAGGACATTGACACGTACCCCATTTATTGTAAGTGAATCCAGCAGTTTGACACTGGGTCGTAATATCACGTTATCAAGCAGTGTAGCAATTGAGGACGGCGGAAGGGCTGTTATGCAAGCCGGAAGCGTAATAGATGTCGGTAATGTGACTGTTTCAGGTGGTAGTGAGTTTGTAATGTATGCAGGAAGTGTAATTGAAAATGGGTTGACAACAGCAGTAACTCTTAATGGTTGGGGGACAGGAGAATCTACCCAGGCTCGCTTTACGATGTTGGGCGGAGTGATTCGTAATAATACAGGGGCTAGGGCTACGAGAGCTGGCGAAGTTAGTGTTGGTGGCGTGAGAGTTGGTGAAAACTCTGTGTTCGTCATGAGTGGTGATAGTGTTATCAGCAACAACACAACAAATCACACATTAATGACGGCGGTCCTTGCAGGTGGTGTTTTGCTATCATCGCCAACATCAGTTTTTGAGATGAGAGATAATGCGACAATACGCGATAACGAAGTACGTGATATAACTCCATTTCAACATGCAGCAAGAGGGCAGCAAAATGCAAGTGCTGTTTTGATGTTGAACGGAAGTTTTACAATGTATAACGGCAGTATTGCTGGTAACAGTAATTTATCAATTATGAGTGACGGCGATGTGCAAGTACTTGGCGGAGTATTTACAATGCATGCAGGAAATATAACCAACAATAGGGGGTATTCCTCTGTATGGGGTTCAAGTGCAAGTGTTCATATCATTACCGATGCTGTATTTATATTGAATGGAGGTACTATCAGCAATAATACTCGTGGGGTTGTAAATAGAGGAACAATGGTTATGAATGGTGGTTCCATAAATAATAATGAGCGCGGGGGTGTTAGTACAAGCAACATTTTCGAGATGCATGATGGAGAAATAAGTGGAAATTATGGTGGTGGTGTACAGGTCTGGAGTCATTTTACAATGTCCGGCGGGAAAATATCGGGTAATCATGCAAATACTACTAACAGAGAACCTAACGGCAGTGGGGTACATGTTTCCTCTAGTGGTGTGTTTAACATGACAAGCGATGCTGCTCGTATAGAAAACAATATTTTAGAGATTGGTTCAGATGGCGGTGGTGGCGGTATATTCGTAACTGGAGGTACTGTGAATATTTCTGCTGGCGTTATTATCGGTAATAGTGTCCGCGTTTTAGATGGTCATGGGATCAGAAATAGTGGGGGTGGAGGGATAATGGCCATTGCGGGTGGTACAGTAAATATCTCTGGTGGTTTAATTACAAATAATAGCGCTCCACTAGGTGGTGGTATTAATCTATCGGCAGGACAGAATGGTATATATGGCATACTCAACATGACAGGTGGATCAATAATAGATAATTCGGCTACTCATTATGGAGGAGGAATCCATACTGTTCGGGCGAACCACTCCTATGTGTTACCTGAAACTGCTTTCAACAATCTTAATATAGGTGCCGCAGTAATTTTCTCAGGCAATACTGCTGGCAATGGATTATCTGCTCCGCCAGATAACAGGCTGCCTCATATAGCCACCACCCACGCAAGCAGATGGGGCAACCCCCTAAACAACTACGACATAAACTACACAGGCCGCCTAGGCCAAGAACACGGCATACGCACCTGGGCAGAGCTAAGAGCCGCAGTCAACGCCGCCCCAGCCAACATCCCCACAACAATCTACATCCTAAACAGCATCGAAGCCCCAACAGGCGCAGTAGGCAACGCAATAACAATCCCCTCCAACCGCCAAATCACCCTAATAAGCAGCAACACAACCCCAGGCTCCGCCAATGTCCGCGTACTATCTCAGGCTAATGCAGGCCAACAGCATTTTATTGTAAGCGGCAGCCTTACATTGGACAGGAATATAGCCTTGCAGATAGGCAATGACACTGGAGGCGTACAGATTGCTGGCGGTACTTTTATAATGGGGGATGGTAGCTCAATTATCCCTAGATAAATAATGTATGTGTTTATGTATCATAAGCGAAGCCCCATTTCCCGCATTTTCGGGAAGTGGGGCTTTGATTATTGGTGATTTTGGACTGTAAGTGTGATGTAGTTGTTTTTTTGGTGTTTGGGTTTTGATGATACCGACAAAGGGTTTTGATGCTTTGGTGAAACGTGATTTTATACAGAAAAGCGCCCGAAAAATGGGCGCGGGGGATTATAGTTCTTGTATTTTGTTATGTGTGAGACCTGTGAGTTCTATTATATTTTTTATTGGGTATCCGGCTTCTTTCATCTTGCGAGCTAGATTTTCTGTTGCTATTACCTGGCCCTGTTCAAGAGCTTCTTCTCTAGCGCCTTCAAGTATACCCTCTTCACGCATGGTATCCCAAATCCAACGCTGGTACTCCCAGCGTGCCGTTTCGGTGCCTGCTATAAGGTTATATCTTTTGCAAAACTGCAGGAAGCCAGTGTCTTCTAATGTATATGCTTGTAAAGCTGGGGTCATAGTTATCACCTCTTGGATTGATTTATTTTGCTTATGAGCGGTGTATAGGGTGTAGCACCAGCAGTATAAACCGCTGTTGAAGTCTGGTTTCATTTCTTCAACCTTTGGTAGTTGTATATTATACCCGCAAAAGTTAGGGATTGCTATATCGTGGGGTGGCTTTGTGTATAAGACTTTGAAGGGTTGAACTAGGTCGTTGTTGTCGCTACGTATGTTATATCCCAAAATATTGATGAATATAACCCTAGGCATTTTTGTTGCCATCTGAGTAGGGGAGTCGCCTTTGTTGGATGTCTTTACATAGATATGGGATGCGGTGAATAAGTCTCGTCTCATTATATTGGGATCGCGGGAGGTTTGGACTTCTACTATTATATGTTCATTAGAATCGGTTTCGCTTTCTATGTCAACACGGCAGCTACGGTATCGTGGGGAGATATGAGAGTGTTGAGGAGTAACGCGTATTATTTTGCCAAGAAGCTTTTCATTGCCGTCTGATTTTAGAGTTTCACGTATTAGGCTTTCTGCGGCAAGGCCTGCTTCTTCTACGCTGGAGAAGATGGCGCTAGTTATAGGGTCGGCTAATGGTGATGGGGCGGAGTTTGGGTTACTTGGATCGAATGGTTGGAATTGTGGCATGAGGTGACTCCTTTTAGATTTATTGTGGGTCGCCATATTATAGTTGGTTGTGGTTTTTATGTAAAATAAACCACAAAACGTGAGAAAAAAATAAGAAGGCATTTCAATGTGTAGTAATTTGTCATATTGTGTTGACATGTATCAAAATATACTTCAAACTGATGGTAAATATTGCTTTCGCCATGGGCGAGAAGGAGAGGACTTTATGAAGAAAAGACGGTTTTTGGCACTATTGATGGCGGTATTGATGGTGTTTGGAATGTTTCCAATGGTTGCATTGGGGGCAGAAGATGTTGAGTTTTTAGTTTATGAAAGTGAAGCGGTTGAGGATACTGACACAGCTTGGCAAAGCAGCAGTGAAATGCCTGAAACATATGAGTTATCTCAACTTAGTGTCGGTGATATATCGCTAGAAGCAGGTTTTGAGCTCTTTAGGATACAATTGGCGCTGTCAATGGATATGGACTTAGACACATTCTTATCTGGAGATATTGGATCATGGGCAGATGATTATCTCCATAATTGGAGAAGTGATAACAATATTGCGTCCCCTAATTATGAAGGGCCTGTGGCAGTAAGATATTGCCCTGATACGCAAACCTACTATGCATATTCGATGACATCAAGCCAACAGGTCTTCTCATTTGTAATGTGCGAAGAAGAGTACCAACTCTTGGATAAGATAAGTGTTCTAAGGGCTCCCCATGTGTTTTATAATCAGATGCATACGAGCTTTGATGAGATTGCCTTCATTAATATGATGGATTCTCTATTGGGGATACAATCAGTGGATGAACTACTTGCTGACATTCCACAATTTTATTTAGAGGCGGTAATGGCTAACGAGAATTTAAAATTATTAGATATTTCAAGAGAAGTCCAAGAAATTGTGCCTTTTACTGACCCTCGTCACAGCAGAGTTATGAACACTTTAAATCACCCGTTTAACTCAATAGCACAGGTTGCTGCTTTCCGTCAAGACGGAGCAGTTAGTTCTGTTGGGTCTGGATTTTTAATATATTCTGATTTGGTAGTAACCGTGGCTCACATTGTTTATCCGGGAGGAAATGCTGAATTTGCATCTCACTTTGAAGTGCGTCCGGGACGAAATGGGCAGATATCACCATTTGGAGTGCAAACTGCCCAAATAAGAAATGCATTTTATGGAATGGGATGGGTACGGTATCGCGATTTTGGCGATGACTGGGCTATATTAAGATTAGACGGCCCATTTCCCGGACATGACACCCAACGCGACAGGATTAGGATACATGCTCCTGATGATAATGCAATTAGAAATGGGTTGATGGATACAACCTTAACCGGGTTTCCATTGGGACATAATTTTTATATGTATACCAATACTGGAAGAGTTACATTAATATTTTCCAACACAATTCACACAAATAATTTTGTAACATTTGGGTATAGTGGGTCACCAATGTTAGATCATACAGGGCGGGCTTTTGGTATACTTTCTGCAGGCACCCCCAATGCCAATAACTCAATAGCATTTCGAATGACCCCATCGTTTGTACAGTTTGCCTCTCTTCTTGAGCCTGGGATTATGCCTACGCCGATACCAACGCCCGCACCTGGGCCAACAGTTAGGGTAACTTCGTGGACAGAGCTTCAGACAGCAGTAAACAATGCGCCGATAGGCCAAGTTACTACTATACAGATTCTTAACAGCTTCCCAGCAGGAAACGCGATTTCGATTGAAGATGGGCGTCACATTGTTCTAATGAGTAATGATACAGGGCCAAGAGGTACTAGGGCATTGACACAAACGAGCAGTATACGTCATTTTTTTGTAAATGCGACCAGTAGCTTAACCTTATCCCACATCATATTAGATGGTCGCTTTGGCGGTATACAGGTTAATGGCGGCGGCGAGTTAATCATGAATACAAGAGGTATAATCGAAAATTCTGAGAGGACTGCTGTAGTTTTAAGTGGAAGTGGTACAAGCGAAGCAACGCAAGCGCGATTTACTATGTTGGGCGGGGAGATACGCAATAACTCTGGTATCAATTTTTCAACTGTAACAAACCCTGGAGTTGGAGGCGTTATTATTGGTGATAATTCACAATTTATTATGAATAGTGGTGTAATTAGCAATAATATTTCTTTAAATGCAAGTAATTCCACAATTGATGTAGGTGGTGTACTTTTGTTATCGGCAACATCTATTTTTGAAATGAATGAGGGTGCAACAATAAGAGATAACGCTCAGCGTGGAAACCCTGTAGGAACGCTAGGAAGTCAGTGGGGACATGCTGGTGGTGTTTTGATGATGAACGGAACCTTTACAATGAATGGTGGAAGTATTACAGGTAACATCAGTGAAGCTTCTGGTGGCAGTGGAGTGCTTGTTGCTGGTGGAACATTTACATTGTATGGTGGTGTTATATCCAATAATGGTGTAACAAGTCATCTAAGAGGGGCGATACGATTGATTCGAGGCGGTGCCTTTATAATGCATGATGGTGTTATTGAAAGAAATATAGGCATTGGAGTAGATGTGCGAGACGGTACAATGACAATGTTGGGAGGCAGAATAAGGCTTAATGCTGGGACGGGTGTGGTGCTTGGTACTACCAATGCTGTTTTTACAATGAGCGGGGGATCAATAATATCGAATACAGGCACTAATGATGCTGGAGGCGTGAGCATTCATAATGGGTCATTTGCAATGGAAGGTGGAACAATTTCTGGCAATCAAACCAATATACCTATTGGTGGTGCTAATGGGGCTTTTGGTGCTGGTGTATCAGTTGTCAGTGGTGTCTTTACAATGACAAACGATGATGCGCGGATAGAAAACAATCATCTAAGCTTTAATCATCCACAATCCTCAATAGGAGGAGGTGGTGGTATAGGTGTCGGACCATGGGGTACAGTCAATATCACTGCGGGTGTGATAACAGGTAATAGTGCACCGCGAGGTGGTGGTGTATTTGTATCATCAGGGAGTGATGGTGCGTTTACTATGACAGGAGGCATTATTTCGGATAATATCGCTACACACTTTGACGGAGGTGGCATATATTCAACACGAGCAGATCATTCACATGTACTTCCAATTACAGCTTATAACAACTTAAACATTGGTTCGGATGTAATATTCTTTGGCAACACTGCTAGAAATGGGATATCTGCCCCGCCAGATAACAGACTACCTCATATAGCTACAACCCACGCAAGCAGATGGGGCAACCCCCTAAACAACTACGACATAAACTACACAGGCCGCCTAGGCCAAGAACACGGCATACGCACCTGGGCAGAGCTAAGAGCAGCAGTCAACGCAGCCCCAGCCAACACCCCCACAACAATCTACATCCTAAACAGCTTCGAAGCCCCAACAGGCGCAGTAGGCAACGCAATCACAATCCCTTCCAACCGCCAAATCACCCTAATAAGCAGCAACACAGCCCCAGGCTCCGCCAATGTCCGCGTACTATCCCAGGCCAATGCAGGCCAGCGGCATTTTATAGTAAGTGGCAGCCTTACCTTAGATAGAAATATCACCCTACAGACAGCAATCGGTGCTGGTGGTGTACAGGCAGCCGGCGGTACTTTTATTATGGGAGATGGCAGTGATATTATCGGCTGGTAGGTTATAGTTTTATTTTGATTTATATATAAGTCAAGCCCCATTTCCCAGTATATTTAGGAGATGGGGCTTGTATTTTATATGATTTGATATGTTTATATGCCAAAACGCAAAAGCATCAAACAAGGCCTCATTTCCGGTATTCCCGTGAAATGAGGCCTTTATATATTTATGTTACGGCGTTGGTGGTGTCGGGGTTGGGATTATGATATATGGCACCATGGATTTTGCTAAATCTGTAAGAAGGTCATAGTCATCTTCGGTTATTTCTTGGTTGACCCAGGCAGGCGCTAATGGGTCTTCAAGGCCTGCGTTCCAATACCAAAAGCTTGAAGTGTCATCTACAAAGGCATAACAAGCTAATGATGCTGTAGGAAATTCGTCTACCAGTGCTGCTTCGTCAACGAACTGGCCTTTGAATAACGCGACAATAGAAGGTAGCTGCCCTATTGGTATTTCGCCGTCTCCGTCAAGAGTAGGCAGACCGCCTGGTTGGCCGTAAAGAGATTTTAAATACTCCAGTGATACCGAACTTGCCATTTGATTCACTCCTTTTCACTTTGTGGTGCTAGTTATCAAAAAAATTCTTTTGGATATATGATCCAGTGGATATTTGGGTGACGCTTATCTTCATCTGATAGCGCCATATAGTCATCATGTGTAGTGGGGGTTATTGAGAATCCTATGTCCCCTTTTGGACCTGTTGCTCCGGTTGGGCCGGTTACTCCATCAGCACCAACTGGGCCTGTTGGGCCTGGTGGCCCTCCTGTCGGCCCTGTCGGCCCTGTTGGGCCGCGCATTACTGGGGCAGAGACGGCTGTTTTAAGTTTTTCTACTAGTGTTTTCTGGGTATCTGTGGCTTGGGCTAGTAAGTCTTTTACGCTTTCGTTTACTTTAAGTACATCTTCAACGCTTGCCCCTGGGCCGGGTATTCCTTCCAGGGTTCCCAGAACGTACTGGATTTTTTCCCCTTCGGCGTTGATTATATGGCTTAAGCCAAACTCTTCCATGGCGATTGATAATAGTACATGATTAATGGCATCTTCTCGCGTTATGGGAGGGGGAAGGGATGGGATTATGGGTAAAGACATATGCCCCCGACCTTTCTTATATTTCAATAGCTTTATAATCAGGGTATGCCAACGGATTAGGATGTGTTAATCTATAGCTAACGACATTAGACCTCTTTCGAAATCACGTTTTATGATTTCGAAAGTAGGTTTCATTATGAGTCTTTTGCTTCTTCTGAAATCACGCCTTTTGATTTCAGAAGAACTCTATTGAGAAGCGTGATTACTCATTGAAGAGGAGGTTTACCTATGAACCGACAAGAGATACTGGAAATGTACAAAGATTTTAGAGTAACAGATGTACGGGACGGCCTGGATTGGTGCGGATATCATCACTATGGCACGGTACATCACAGTATTAAGCCACTATGGCGGACGCGGGCTATTGGCTTTGCCCGTACGGCTAGGTACTTGCCGTATGAAGGGCCGGTACCTCAAGTTACCGGGGATGAGTATACAAAGTGGGTAAGCTGGTATTATGGAAATGTATGTACAGATAAATGGGGCGAAGATATTATCCCCGGGGATTTTATATGTTTGGATATTTGTGGGCTAGATGTTGGGCTACTTGGGTCTTGCAATACTCTCGATTGTGTAAATAAAGGCGCTGTTGGGTTTTTGTTAAACGGTGGTGGTGTACGGGATACCGACGAGGTAATACTTCAAAAGATTCCTGTATTTACAAAGCATGTGTCCCAGCCGATGGATCAAGCGCGGATACGGTATTATGAAAAAAACATCCCGATAGCCATAGGCGGAGTGGCAATTTATCCCGATGACCTGGTAGTAGCTGACGGCGACGGTGTAGTAGTAGTACCAAACAAACTAATCTACGACGTTTACAAATACGCATACCAAGAAATGAAAGGCGATAAAATCGCCCGGCGGGGCCTATACATCCAAGGTGGCCGCACGCCGGACGAAACAGTAGAAATATCTAACCTAAATTAACCAACCCAGGAAAGGGCAACGCCCTTTCCTATTAAAGTTTTTGATTAAACTTTTTTCAAAAAGTTTACGGGGTTTGGGGCAGAGCCCCAAGGTTTTAACGAGCCAACTGCCTTCCTGTGGAGTCAATGTCAAAATTTTCTGTGTATATCAACTGGGATATGGGCACTAGCTCGTATCCCTTTTCTTTTAGGCCTTTGATTATCGTATCCAGCGTCTGGGGTGTGAATTTTGCGTCGTTGTGGAATAGGATTATTGAGCCGTTGCGTAGGTTTTTGTGGTTTAGTACGCGCTTTACTTCGTAGTCAATACCTTTTGCCATCCAGTCGTGGGAGTCTACATCCCATTGTATCGTGAAATAGTTTAGTTCCTCGGCGGCGGTTATTACTGTGTTGTTGTATTCGCCGTAAGGGGGCCTGAATAGATTGGCTTCTATTCCTGTTACTTCTTTTATTTTATCGTGACAGCCTTGGATCTCCGCTTTATTTTGCTCTAGGTTAAGTTTAGCTCCATGGGCGTGCTTATTGCCGTGGTTGGCAATGTCGTGTCCGGCAGCGGCTATTTTTTTTACTTCCTCTGGGTATTTATCTACCCATGTACCGCATAGGAAGAAAGTGGTGAGTACGTCGTTATCTTTTAGAATGGAAAGAAGTCGGTCTGTATCGTCTGCACCCCATGCCGCGTCGAAGGATATGCTTAGTTTTTTCTCTGGAGTTTCAACGCTGTAGATGGGGAGTTTTCGGCCTTCTTTTGTGCTTTTTGAGGCGAATAGGGACCTGAAGGCGGGTACGGTTTCGGTGTTTTGCTCTTTTGCGGGATTTGCTACCAAGAAAGCTAGGGTGGCGATTAGAATCGCGGCATGAAAAACAATTCCCGATTTAAATATTTTTTTCATTTGAACTCATCCTTTCGTATTTTTGATATAGCGAATTAATTCGAAATCAGTCCTGCCTGTCGCCGAAAACGCGTTGAAGCGTTCGCGATTTTCGGCTCGGTCAAGACTGTTTCTCATTTATTTCGCTATAGTATGTGGAGAATATGGACTGATTATGCTAATATAAAATGCAAAAAGATTAAATCCACTAAAGGGCGGAGCCCTCATTCAAATGGAGAGGTTTATATGTCTTGGATGTCTTTGCTTACAGGTTTTTCTACCGGGGGAAGCAGTGCGGCGGGAGAACAGACTAGCTTTCACAATGCCGAAATAAAAATAGAAAGACATGTCCTTAGGGTGCTTAACGGGGACTGTTTTATTCAAATCGAAAATATTGCCCATGTAAGAAAGGGCGTGGTTTCTGTTACTACACGCCGCCCTGTTTTGATTATTCTGGGGACAGTGTTACTTGCTGTTGTAATTTTCATGTTGGGAAACATGGTTTTTTCTATCAATGTGGCAGCGGTTGGAGCTGTAGTTGCTATTGCCATTGGCAGTATCGCTACTATTAAAATGACAGTGAGCACTAATCATCATGGGCTTCTTGTGGGGCTTAATTCCAGTGTGACATACTCATTTATTTCCAATAAGGACCAGGTTGTGGATGAGGCGTTTAAGTTTTTGAAACAGGTGATTAATCAAGAAGCTTATTCCGGAGCTATGGTTTTTAGTTTTGGGCATAAGCGAGATGTAAGGGAATTTGGGGATAGTCAGCCGCGACAACAGCCGGCCCTCCCTTCAGCTAGCCGGAGTGATTTTGACTCAAAGAAATTTGTGGACGAATTATTGAGGACAATTGACGAGATACACTATTCCGACGAGCTGGGAGATCAGCAAAAGCATTTACTTATTGGGATTATGATGGAGGCAAAAAGCGGGATCGAGAATAATAATCATAGAGAAATGGATCAGAGCCGGGTGCGGTTTAGGGATTTTGCTTACAAAACTAAAGCCACCTGGCCCAGACTTATGGAGTCACTTTCTTCCCGGCATAACTTGGTGAAGTTTTTTAGCACCAATAGTTAATACGGACTCCAAATAAATTTAAAAACGTACAAAACACCCAATATCCATATATCACCATATGACAAAACCCGCCTACTCGGCGGGTTTATTATATCTAAGGGGGTTGAGGGGCGTGCATAGTGCGCCCCTTTTAAGCCGACTTTATGGACAAGTTATACCGATTCCAAATTAAAACCTGTCTGACAGAGCGGCGGCTTGAAACGCGAAACAAGCGTTTCAAGTGGTTTTGCCGCGATAGGCAGATAGGATTTTAATTGGAATCGGTATTATAAGATTGGGTGATTGTGATGAATTTAATATCTCTAAAAAAGCAGACTTCTAAGGCATTTATATCGAAGCGGGATATCGCCACTGTACTGGTGGGAGCATTTGGGTTTTTTATTGGGCGCGGGGTGGTGTTTACTTTTATTAACCCGTTGGCGCTACCGTTTCTTGCTGTATTTATGGGGACGGGCGGGGCTTTTTACTGGACGGCATTGTTTCTGGGGTTGGGGCTGGCTACTCGTTTTGGAGAGCTATTGACTCTTAGGTATATGTTAGCTATCGGATTAATGTGTACTTATTATTTTTTTGGAACAAAAATGGCACGGAAGGTTGTAGATAGTAGTCAGCGCATGGCTGTTGGGTGGCTTAGGCTACCATTTGTGGCTGGTGCAACTGCTGTATGTATGCTGATTTCTGGGCTTTTGTTTGCGTTCTTATATGAGACAAGCCCCTTTATTTTGATGGTTGCTGTGCTGGAGACAATAGTGGCCGGTACGCTTACCCTTATTGTAAAGCGAGCGCATACAATTTTAACCGCACGGCGGCGGCGTTCTAATTTGCTTTCCGGTGAGGATATTATAGCTCTTACTATCGTTCTTGCCGGGGTGATTGCCGGGGCCAGTGATATCTATGTAGGGGCAATGCCACTTAGGTTTTTCTTTTGCATTTATGTGCTATGTATTGTGGCATACAAGGGCGGGCCTTCAATGGCAGCCGCTGCGGGGCTTATGCTTGGGCTTTTTTTGCATCTTGCGGGGCATTGGGATACGGGGCTTGGGGTGGTTTTGGGCCTTGCCGGCATGGGAGGGGGCTTTTGTAAACGCTGGGGGCGGCCTGCCGTTATTGCTGGGGTTGTGACTCTTGGAAGCGGGGCGCTTGCTTTGATTGCGCCCTCTATGTTGGCGTTTTCTTTGGTATATGCCAGTATTGCCGCTGGGCTTTGCTTTATGCTTACGCCGCAGTCATTTTATTTTAATGTGGCATCGGCTATTACCCCGGTTTTAGATTCTGCCGATGATTATATGGACAAGATAAAGGAAGAGACAACCAGGCGGCTGGATAAATTTTCAGATGCTTTTGGGAAACTTGCTTCAACTTTTAGTGGACTGTCTAAACCTAAACATTCTCTTAATAAGCATGATATATCTTTACTTATAGATGATTTAGCCACCAAAGCTTGCAGTGGTTGCCCCAACTATGACCGCTGTTGGGAGGATGATTTATATCTTACTCATCAATATGTATTCACATTGCTTAATGCTTGTGCACAAAAGGGTAGCGCTAGTTTTGATGATTGGGACAAAGGCTTTCTAAAGTCATGTAAAGACCCTGAGGGCCTTGTCAGGGAGCTTAACGGAATATTTACACTGTATAAAAATAATCTCAGATGGCATAACCGGATTGCCGAGAGTAGGGAGCTTGTAAGTCAGCAGCTTCAAGGGGTGGCTGGGATTGTAAAAGGATTATCAGAGGAGATTGATATATCACTTAGATTCCATGAGGGCTTGGAAGAGGAGATGATCCTCGCCCTTTTGAAGCAAAAAATCGAAGTCAACAGCGTGATTGTATTGGAGAATAAGGCCGGGAGATACCGGGTAACGGTGAACCATAAGCCATGCAGCCACGCAAAAGCATGTGTTAATGAAATCCGGCCGGTGCTTAGCACAGTACTAAAACGGCGTATGCGCTTGGAAGAAAAAGACTGCGATATCCGAAAAGGGGTATGCAGCGCCAGGTTTATAGAAGATCAAAAACTGCGTATTACTACAGGGGTAGCACATCGGGCCAAGACCTCTAAAGGGTCAGGGGACAGCTATTCCTTTATGGAACTTACCGACGGTTCATGCCTGATGGTGCTAAGTGACGGCATGGGGTCTGGGGAACGGGCACGTAGAGAGAGCGCCGCTACTGTGGACTTATTGGAAGATTTCATAGAGAGTGGTTTTGACAAGGATTTGGCTGTACGGATGATTAACTCTGTACTGGTATTAAAAAGCAGCGAAGAGTCTTTTTCTACACTGGATATATGTAGTGTGGATTTATATACAGGTAATGCGGAGTTTATAAAGATAGGAGCGGCGGCTACTTTTATATTAAGAGATGGCAAGGTAAGGATAATCAGGTCTTCATCGTTGCCTATTGGTATGCTTAACGATGTGGATTTGGAAGTGCATGAAGGGCAGCTACATCATGACGACATGGTTGTAATGGTCACTGATGGGGTTACTGAGGCTGTGGCTGAAGGGGCAGGGGTTGTGGCTACCGGGGAAGAGTGGCTTACTTCCACTATTAAGCAAAGCCGGATGAGTAACCCTCAAGACTTGGCTGATTATGTGCTAGATGAAGCCGAGAGGCTTGTGGGATTGCCTAAAGATGATATGACGGTGCTTGTTGCGCGGGTTTGGGATAAGGGATAGAATCAGGGTAAAGGAGGTGTATTATGATAACTAAAATTGGATTATATGGTAGCGGATGGCGAGCAGAATATTTTTTACGTGTTGCCCAGGCTTTACCTCAGCGTTTTAAAATTATTGGGGTTGTAACCAGGAATGATGAAAGAGCCGCGCGGTATACTGCGGAGTTTGGCGTTAGTTGCTTTAAGAAAGCTGAAGATTTAATTGAAGCTAGTAAGCCAGATTTCTTTGTTGTAAGTGTAACCGCCTCCAAGGCACCTGATATTGCGTTAGGGCTTATGGAATATGGCTTCCCTGTGCTTTTGGAAACCCCTGCCGCGGTGGACTATGAGACTCTGCTTCGTTTTAATTCATCTATCCCCAAGGGTGGGAAGATCCAGATTGCAGAGCAGTATCCATTTCATCCAATGCACGCGGCACGGCTAAAATATATTTCCCGGGGCATAATCGGTACGCCACGCCATGTTCAAATGTCCTTTACCCATGCCTATCACGCGATGGCACTAATACGCAAGTTCCTTGGTATTGGGTTTGAAAATGCCAATATAACCGCAAAAGCATTTACCGTGCCGGTTGTGGCAGGGTATACCCGTGATGGGGAGCCTGCGGAGGAAAAAATTGTAGATAAAACCCAGACTGTGGCAGTACTTGATTTTGACCGAGTTGGTAAAACTGCCTTGTTAAACCATGAGGTAGACCAGCATCGGTCATGGGTGCGCTCTCCCATCATCCAGATTAAAGGAGAACGCGGAGAGATTTTTAATAATAAGATTAAATATTTGAAGGATTATAAGACTCCGATAGAAACAGACTTTGTGCGTAAAGACATGGGGCGGGACGAAAATTTTGAAGGGTATGACCTTAAAGGTGTATTTGCCGCGGATGAGTGGGTTTATCGCAATCCCTATGCAGGCTCGCGGCTTATAGATGACGAAATTGCTGTTGCGGCATGTCTTGATGCTATGGCTGAATATATAAAAGGCGGGGCAAGTTTTTACGGTTTGGCAGAGGCTTCCCAGGATGCTTATCTTGGGTTGATGGTTAATGAGGCTTTAAAGAAAGAAAACGTGGTAAGTACTCAGTTGCAAGATTGGTATAATGTGGAGGTATAAATTTTCTTGACACAGGAGCGAGTCGTGTATATAATTGCTCGCGTTGGACCAGTAGCTCAGATGGTTAGAGCGCCGGCCTGTCACGCCGGAGGTCGAGGGTTCGAGCCCCTTCTGGTTCGCTCTACGATTTATCTAAAGAAGGACATAGCAAATAGCTGTGTCCTTTTTTGGTTTTGATGATTTGGTGAAAACCGGAAAAGTAACACAAGTATGGGTTAAGACAGTGTAAGCTGTGGGTTTTCGTATCTGGCTTTGTAATAGTGGATTATAGCCTTCATATCACTTATTAGGCCAAGGCGCTCACATTCTTGGTTGAAGACATCCCATAGCTTTTTTCGGCGTGGTGATAGGTTTGTATAGCGGATGCCGAAGTTTTTCTGGTATTTTTCTTTTATTCCTGGGGCAATTTGGTCTAGGTGATGATAATAGATTTCTCGGCTGCCTTGGCGTAAGGTCATACCCATATAGGTGTAGACGAAATATGCCCCGGCTTCTTTTGCCTGGTTTAGGATGCCACGGATGTTTTCTTCCGTGTCGTTGATATACGGAAGTAGGGGAAGTATCAACACGCCGCAAGGTATGCCTTGGGCTGTGAGGGTCTTAATAGCTTTGAAACGCGCGGATGATGGAGCCACTTGCGGCTCTATTTTTTTGCATAAATCATCATCGGCTGTCGTGATTGTAAATTTTACTAGCACGGGAGAATGGGACATTATATCCCTCAAGATGTCTGCGTCCCGGGTAATCAAATCAGATTTGGTTATCGGAGAGACTCCGAAGCTAAAGGCGTTAATTAACTCCAGCGAGTTGCGGGTTAGAAGCTCGGTTTTTTCGGCTGGGTTGTATGGGTCAGACATTGAGCCTGTGCCTATTACTCCGGTTTTAATCTTGCGGCGTAGATCGTTGCGGACTATCTCCAGGGCGTTTTCTTTCATTTTTACTGTTTCGAAATCAGGGTTTTTGAAGCAGTCTGAGCGGCTGTCGCAGTAGATACAGCCATGGGGGCAGCCTCGATAGATGTTCATATTATAATCAAGCCCGAACCAATGGTCCGGGCTTTGATTTTTTTGGATTATAGTTTTGGCTGGGATGGTTGGAATCATTTGTCACCTTCGGGAAGAAACGCGTTAAGGATTACCCCAAGCACTACGGCAATAGCAATGCCCAGCCTGTCAACAGGCACATTGGTATTGCCGATAGAGAAGGTTATAGCAGGGCCGAAGCGCAAACCAAGGCCGGTAACCAGCATTACGGCAACTACGGTAAGATTCTTGGTTTTACTCATATCCACTTTGCTTTCAACTAAATTGCGGATACCCACAGCGGCGATCATACCATACAACATGAAGGACGCGCCGCCTATTATTGCGTTGGGGACAGAATAGATTATTTGTGCAAACATTGGAGAAAAGCCCAGCACCGCCGCATAAATAGCCGCGATTTGTACAACACGGGGGTTAAAGACCTTGGTCAATGCTATTACGCCAACGTTTTCGCCATAGGTGGTGCTGGCAGGGCCGCCAATTAGGCCGGAGAAGCAGCTTGCAACACCGTCTCCGATTAGGGTGCGGGTAAGGCCTGGGTCTTCTATAAAATCTTCTCCTGTGATACTTGATAGTGCTACCATGTCTCCTACATGTTCTGCAATTGTAGCAAGGGCAAAGGGCACCATAACCAATATTGCGATAATATTAAAGCGTGGAGCCATAAATGGAGGCAGGCCTACAATGCTGGCCTCTGCTGCTGCGGTAAAATCCATAATTGCGCTACCGTCGGCATTGGTCATGCCAAACGCGTTGAAAATTAGGGCGATGATATAAGCGCCGCCGATTCCCAAAAGGATAGGAATGATTTTAATCATGCCTTTACCCCATGAGGAAGCTACAATTACTATAAGGAGGGTTATAACTGCCAGCAGCATGTTTTCTGATGATTGGCTGATGGCAAAAGGTGCAAGCATGATACCTATAAGTACTACCGTCGGGGCTGTTACGATTGGGGGCATGTACTTCATAAAGGTTTTGACCCCGACAAGCTTAATAAGCCCTGCAAATAGTAAATACACGAGGCCAGATACAAGGATACCGCCGGTAGCGTATGCCAGTTTTTCTGTCTGCGACATAACCTGCCCTGCAAAGATGCCTGTCTCCGCGTCTGTAATTAGGCGGATACCTACCAGGAACGCGAAAGACGAACCAAGAAACGCAGGTACTCGGCCTTTTGCGCATAAGTGGAAGATAAGCGTACCAACACCCACACCTATAAGTGTGACTTGCACGCTTAGGCCGCTTAAAAGTGGGACAAGAATAGTTGCCCCAAACATTGCAAACATATGCTGCAGGCCTAGTATCCCCATTTTGGGGATGGAAAGATTTTTGGTGTTCATTTTTATGAACCCTCCTTTTTAATGGGGCTACGCCCCAAACCCCGCCGCTTCGCCGGGCTAAGCCCAACTACGCTTCCTCGCTTTGCTGCGGGTGCACTTTGTGCAAAAAAAATGTCCAGGTCAATGATATAAATATCATTAAACTGGACAATTATCCATAAATATTGGCATCCAATATAACACAATACTTGAGATAAACCGGGATAAATGCGGCAACTCAAACCCTCCTTTTATTGCGAATTAGTTCAGAATCGGATGGGGCCGTTCTTCATTTGATTCGCTATTTATGCACTGGATGCTTAAACGGTGGAATGATATCACTACTTGGGAATTAGTGCAAGTATTAAAATAAATATAAGCGTGTGAAGCTAATTTGTGTAGTTGATTTGCGAATAGGGACCGCATGTGAAAGATTGTTTGCTTTTGGGCCCAGGCTCCGGCTGATGCCGAACAGCCCTAGGCGGGGAAAAATGCTGTTTCTTGCGGGTTGTCACCCGCATAAACAGCGTTTTTCCGCCGCCTAAGTCTGTTTGGCGCCTCCGCAATGGGCCCAAAAGCAAACAACCTTTCACATGCTACCGTGGATTAGTTCAGAAACAGGACAGACTTAAAGAAGGAATTGGAAAATTGGGTTGCAGACTGTCTATGTAGCCGTCATGCCGAGAGCATGGCGGTTTTTACTTGCTGAAAAAATCACGATAACGCAAATCATTATTGCGGGTATCGCTAGCATATGACCGCCAACTGCTTTTTTCAGCCAGTAAGCAGTTGAGGTTTTCCAGAATAACAGGGCAATATTATTGTGCGTGTGGTTGCGTTAGGAGCGTTATCATGACTACTTTTGCAAAGTGTCATGAACCCACTTAGACACTTTCACTACGTGCAAAGTGCCGTGGGCCCTGCGGGGCTTTTATTCGCCTACGCTCATTATAGAACGGGTCAATTGCCTTTCAAAAAAAAATTCATTCAACTATTGAAATAGTGGTTGGCAAAGACCAACTATCGTGATAGTATAATAGAGCAACTATTGCAATAGTGGAGGTGCATCATGGAAATCAAGATTTATGATTCAGAGCTCAAAGTCATGGAAGCATTGTGGAGAGAGGGTGATTTAACAGCAGGGCAGCTTGTTAAAATTATGAAAACTGAAACAGGCTGGAACCCTAACACGACGTATACCGTTATTGGTAAACTAATCGACAAAAGGGCAATTGAACGCTTTGAACCAAAATTTGGTTGCAAGGCGATTGTCACCAAGGAACAAGTGCGGCAACAAGAAGCGACTGAACTTATTGGCAAATTGTATGACAGTTCGGCAAGGGTATTTTTGTCTGCTTTTTTAAGCGGCAATAAATTATCCAATGCTGAAATTGAGGAACTTAAACAACTTGTCGAAAAATTGAGATGAGGTGATGGCTTTTGAGTTTACTTGAAATGAGCATATCAGCAGGATTGTTAGTGATTGCCATTGTATTAATTCGGGCTATTGCCTTAAACAAACTGCCAAAAGTGGCTTTCCTTGTACTTTGGGGCGTAGTTTTGGTTCGCCTGCTTGTGCCAGTTGCGATACCCATGCCGTTTGGTATCAACTTTCAATCGGTACTTACAGAAGCTATCAGCACAGTATCACCCAATAACGCTATGTCCAACATATCCGAAGCTGAACAAAATGGACTTTACTGGTTCACCCTTGGCAGAGTAGCAACAGGTGAATTAGGCCGAGATGAAACAATGCAGGGGCAAGCACCAAATATCGCCTTGGTAGCTATTGTGTGGCTTATTGGTGTGGTTGCTTTGCTTACGTTTTTTGCTATTGTTTATATCAAAAATCACCGTGGGTTAAGATTTGCAACAATAATCCGCAACAATGATTTTATAGACGGATGGCTAGATGATAACAAGCTTATGCGCCGAATCTCCATACTTCAATCGGATATGGTAACAACACCTGTTGCCGTTGGGTTGTTTAAGCCCCGAATAATCTTGCCAAAGAGCATGAACCTAAGCGATACAGAGTTATTAAGCCATATCCTTATGCACGAGTATTACCATATCAAGCGATTAGACGCGCTTTGGAAAATACTCATGCTGTTGGCGGTATGTACCCATTGGTTCAACCCCTTGGCGTGGGTCATGTTCATATTGGCAAGCCGTGATATGGAACTAACTTGTGATGAAATGGTAATACGCCATTTCGGACAAGATTCAAAAACTGCCTATGCCTACTCTATAATCGGCATGGCTGAAATGCGAAGCAAATGCGCTTCGCTTTATAATGGCTTTAGCAAAAATGCAGCCAAAGAAAGGATTGAATCTATTATGAAGATGAAGAAAACAGGTATTATCGGCAAAATCGCTGCGTTAACGATGGTGTCTGCTTTGACTATTGGCACACTGACGGCTTTCGCCGCTGACAGAGTCACTGCGGATACGGATGTTTCTATATTCACCCCGCCTCCACAAAGTAGTACAATGTTAACTTTGAACAATCTAGCTTTCGGCATGGCAGAAAGGACACTTAGGGATTTTGGCGTTGATGAGGAATTTGGTATAACGGCCAGTCAGGATGGCAATGTGTATTATCGTGGACAACTAGTGCGATCCGTTATTTTTTATAGAAGTTATGAGGAGGATGATAGTTGGATTGTTATCAATTCTTATGATAGAAATAGCAATTTGCTTGTTTATGTATTTGTTCGGGATTTATGGAATAATGTTGTTTATCTAAATGTAATTGAAGATGATTGCGACAGGGAGCAGAGATGAACTGCGTGAGTTTATAATCATTTGGATGGGCGAGCCTATCGACCTATTGGCAGACCCAGAAATTTACCCCATGATACAAGCTGGAGCTACTTTCAATGAGGTATTTGCGGTGCTTTTCGCAAGATAGTGCGTAGATTTTTAAGTAATTTTCAATGCAAAAGAGGCGGCTTAGTTGATTCTCAGCCGCCTCTTTTGTGTGCGAATATCGCCATGCCATAACGATACTCATTTGATTGAAGCACTGATGAACACAGCCTTAATCACAATATCACACAAAAATATCCCTACACCCCATCACCCTCAAAAGGCCACTTCCTACCCAACTGCCGAGCCCAACAAGCTAACCACAATCGACTACAGTACCCTAATGAAACAAGAATACGCCCCTCTGAAATACGCAATCAACGACATTCTACCCCAAGGGTTATTCATTCTTGCGGGTGCGCCAAAGATAGGCGAGAGTTGGCTGATACTGGATATGTGCCGTTCCATAGCAAGCGGTAACAACCTCACAATAGGGCAAGCATATCTGGACGAGAACGAGGAACTACAGCAAGAAATCACGATTTATTATAAGTTTGTCGGGAAGTTTAACATATAAGGACTTTCGCTAATATGACGGACGATATGAAGGTATAAATATTTCCTTCGTTGAGTCTGTCCTATTGAATCGGTCTTACCCGCACGTGCGGCCCTCTGCGAAGCCATACGCCTACCATAAATTAGATTCACACAAAATATAAAAATTGCCCCATGCCAGGTTTTGACATAGGGCAATGAGCTAGAGTTACATAATCTGTACTACGGCTTTGTCCAGACATTCGGAGCAGATGTCTTTTTGGCTGACGCGGATTGCTCTTTCGGGTTTTTGACAGACAGCACATTTCGGTATTGAGTTTTTTTCGTATAGGTTTAGGATTACTGTGTTGCCCTCTTGAGTGAAGGATATTGTATCAAGTGCATCCCAGTCTAGCGCTTTGCGTAGCTCTTTTGGCAGGTGTAGCCTGTATAGGTCATCGATTGGGCGAGTAAGTTCTTGAGTCATGTTGGCACCTCCTTTCCTTTGATGCTAAAGGCCAAGGGCACGAAAAAGCGCGGAGGGAGACGGTATACATATCATGCATTTGTATACCGTCATCGCTTCCGCGCTGTAATTTATTTTGCACAGCTATA
>WRAN01000018.1 GCA_009780185.1 Defluviitaleaceae bacterium
ACCCCGCTGTAATGATTAACTTTTTTATTTTTCCGATTTTGGCATTAGTAATGGGCAACCTTGCCGTACCAGATTTTACAGGAGTGCCAGATGATATTGTGGCGATTATTGAAGCCGCTACGCCCAACATGGCAATATTGATGGCTGCCATGTTTGCAGGCATGGCTATTATCCCCGGTGTCACAGGCTTTATTGCAGAGGATATTGAGAAAAAAAGTCTACGTTTTCTGAACATGGCGGGATTGAAACCCGCCCCATATCTTTTGGGAATTGGCAGTGTTACATTTTTTTTGAGCATTATAACATCGGTCGCCTTTGGCTTTATAGCAGGGTTTGGCGGACAGGATTTTTGGCTCTTTGTGGCATCATTATTATCCGGTGTCGCGGCATCTATCTTTTTGGGAGCAACCATTGGCATACTTTGCAAAAGTCAAGCGGCAGCTACTGGATTGTCTATGCCCGCGGCAATGCTCTTTGGCTTTGGGCCAATGCTTGCTGGTTTTAATGAAAATGTCGCACGTTTCCTTCATCCATTCTACACACAACAGCTTAATGTAATGGCAGATTATTTGACAAACGGTTGGGGGTATACACCGCTTTGGCAATCCTTCGTTATTATATGGGCGAATGTGGTGGTTTTGGGCATTTTGTTTGCTATAGTTTATGCCAAAAAGGGATTAAAAGGGTAAGCATTGCTCAACAAAACTAATTACCTCACTAAATCAAAAACCCCTGTAAACATTGAATTTACAGGGGTTTTATAACGAGCCGACATGCGGACTCGAACCGCAGACCTGCTGATTACAAATCAGCTGCTCTACCAACTGAGCTATGTCGGCAGGATTACCATAAAACAACTACATCAAATTATGCCGCACATCTTTTACAGACTTTGAGGATAGCTTCGCCGTCTTTCTTTTCCCATAGCATTTTTACGCCAGTGCGGCTGCAAGATGGGCATTTTCCACGCCAACCAGCAGTCATGCGGGCTAGTTTACCCCTTTTAATTTTAGGCATGTTAGCCCTCCTTTCGTTAAATGTTTGCGCCGGGGTATTATACGGCGGGTTTAGACGGTTGTCAACGGAATTTTTATGACTACACTAAACGGGAAAATGCAGCTAATATATTTGCCTAATCGTGAAAAAGATTGCCATTTATACATGTCAACGCCTACAATAGACCTCTTACGAAATCACGTTTTATGATTTCGAAAGTAGGTTTCATTATAAGTCTTTTGCTTCTTCTGAAATCGTGCTTTTTGATTTCAGAAGAACTCTAATGATTTATGTTTGGAACATTTTATAGCAATCGACTTTCGAAATCGTGCAATCACGTTTCTTAATGTCGTTCGCTATAGTTAAAGTGAGTGAATGACTTGCAATTAGCCATAATAGGCGGCGGCCCAGCGGGGCTTTCCGCTGCAATACAAGCCCGAGAAGAAGGCTTAACGGATGTTTGGATAATCGAGCGTGGTAAGGCTCTTGGTGGGATACTTAACCAGTGTATACATCATGGTTTTGGTGTGCATATTTTTAAGGAAGAGCTGACAGGGCCGGAGTATGCCCAGCGGCTTATAGATAAGGCTTATTCCCTTGGGGTCAACTTTGCCATGGAATCAATGGTGATTGATATCACACAGGATAGGACGCTGACTTATGTGTCAGAGGCAGGGTTGGTTACTGCAAAAGCCGATGCGATTATCTTGGCAATGGGTTGCCGTGAGCGCGCTCGTGGGGCTTTGGGTATCCCTGGAGGCCGTGGTGTTGGGGTTTATACCGCAGGGGTGGCACAGGAAATGGTTAACATGAAGGGGTATATGCCTGGTAAGCGGGCTGTTATTTTAGGCTCTGGCGATATCGGGCTTATAATGGCCAGGCGGCTTACATTGGAAGGTGCGACAGTAGAGGGCGTATATGAAATAATGTCCCACGCCGGAGGGCTGAAGCGGAATATAGTTCAATGTCTCAATGATTATGACATACCTTTACACCTTTCTAATACGGTAACTCGCACTGTGGGTACTAAGCGGTTAGAAGGAGTATATGTAGCCCAGGTAAATGAAAAATGGCAGCCTATAATAGAAACCGAGCGATTTGTGGAATGTGATACCCTTCTGCTGTCTGTAGGGCTTATTCCCGAAAATGAGTTATCTAAAAAAATCGGTGTTGCTCTTTCTCCCATAACCGGGGGGGCACTTGTGAATAATCGGCTTAAGACCTCTGTACCTGGAGTTTTTGCCTGTGGGAATGTACTGCATGTTCATGATTTGGTGGATTATGTGACTTTGGAGGCCTATTTAGCAGCATCTAATGCGGTAAGGTTTATTCGTGGCGAAAATGCTGAGATTGCGTCTATTCCTATCAAAGCCTTAGAGGGTGTGCGCTATACTGTGCCCATGACTATTTCTCCAGATGAAAATAGCTGTACCATCAGTTTCCGTAGTGATGGTATATATGAATCTGCAACAATAAAAGTGCTGGCTGATGGGGAAGTTATTAAAGCAGAAAAGAAGCGTATAATCATACCCAGCGAAATGGAGCAGATTACAGTCGAAATACCAACGGTAGTAAAAGAAATTGGAATAATGTTGCACTGCATTTAGCGTCAGTATTGTATGCGCAAAATGCCCCGATGATTTTGAAAAAAGCTGCTGTGTAGCGCTTACAGCCTGGGCTAGAGGGGAATCGAAAATGATTGAACTAATATGTATAAGCTGCCCTGTGGGATGCAATCTTGCTGTAGAGCTAAATGACGATGATATAAAAGTAGACGGCCATAAATGCATGGCCGGTGTTAAATATGCAAAGGAAGAGCTTAAAAACCCTACCCGCAATATTGCTACTTCGGTAAGGGTTGTGGGTGGGGATATGGCTATGCTTTCTGTTAAAACATCGCGGCCCATTCCTAAAGGGGCTATACAGGCAGTGGTGGATGCTGTGCATCAGGTGACTATGACTGCCCCGGTTATGATTGGTGATGTGGTGCTGGCGGACGCGGCAGGTACAGGGGTGGATGTTGTGGCAACGAGGAAAATCAGAGGAAATGTTTTTAAATGAAAAGCATTATCATTGCAGGCTCGGCAAGAGCTGGTAAATCAACATTAGCAAGAAAAATAAACGAAGAACTAAATTATTTTGCCATTGGTCTTGATAAACTTGTTGCCACATTTCAAGAGGCATATCCGCAATTGAATATTAGACTTGCGTGGAATAGAAGAACGACTGCTGCCAATATGGCACCATTCCTTGGTCATTTTCTTAGCCTATTCTCTTCGGTTGATGGACGCGGATTGCTACCATACAGCTATGGTGCTGTAAAAGAGAATAAATTTGTATTAGAGGGGACGTATTTTGATTTTGAAAAGATATTGCCTGTCTTAAAAATGTATGGGATTGAAGCATTAAAAGACAATTTTCTGCTTATAGGATTGGTTCAAAATAAGAAAACGGTTGATGAGTTTGTCAACGATTTTAAGAAATACGATACGGAAGACGATTGGACATATGGTTTTAGTGATGATGATCTGAGAGAAATTGCAGAAGATGAAATATCATTTAGTCGATATATGACTGATTACTTAGGGCAGCATGGTTTTATGATTTATGATACATCTGTAGAACGAGAACAGGTTTTGGCTCAAATTATAGAAGCGATAAAATTGAAAATAGCGCATACTATCAGCTGATAATATGCGCTATTTTGCTTAATGAGGCTCTTTTTATGAAGTTGGAGTTGCCTCCTCAGCCACAGCTGGCTCTGTATGCTCGCTATCAATTTCTCCATGCCTAACCTTCAACATAAAGAAGATAGCAATAGCAAACCCAACGATGGCGTAGATAAATAGTATTTCATAGTAGCCTACCATATCTCTAATCCATCCAAGTAGCGGCGGAGTTACGATTTGAGCGCCAAAGGAGAATAGATAATAGTAGCCGATAAATGCGCCGATTCTAAGCGGCCCGGAGATTCTTGTTATCATAGGTAATGAGTTGATGTTTACGCAGGCCCAACATATCCCCGCTACCATCAGTAGTACTGTGGTAAGGTTTCTGCTGGGGATGAGGAGCATGGGCACAAACAAGGCGCTGATTCCTATTAGGCCGATGATTATAGTTTTTTTGCGGCCGTATTTTGCGCCTAAAATACCGGCGGGGATGGAGAATGCAACTAGTGTTACGGCAAAAAGCGAGAGCATGATACCTGCGTCCCCTGCCGTGCCGCCTAGATTGTGGATTACATATAGAGAAAAGAAAGTGTCAATGGCGTTGTATCCTGCAAACCAGAAGAAGATGGCCAGTAGTAGGAAAAGGAAACTTCTACGTTCTTTTACTTCCATGTTTTTTAGGGATACGCTTTTATCTTTGGCTTTTGTGTTGGCATAGGGGTTTTCTGGTTCGCGTACGAAGAGGGCTAGTACTCCCATTGCGGCTACCAGTAGTAGGCCAGCTACCAAGAAGGGTAGGGGCTCTCCGCCTAGGCCATACATTAGGCCGCCGCCGCCAAGGGCGATAATTGCGCCTACTGCGCCCATCAGGTTTACGATGCCATTGGCCTGGCTTTGCAGTGGGCCTGGAGTCATATCAGGCATCAGAGATACGGCAGGGGTCCGCCATACTCCCATCAGGAATGTAAATACTATTATTACTGCCATCATTGACCCCACTGAAGGCATGTAAGGAATAAGTATAAAGAGAATGGCGCATAGGGGCATACATATAAATAAGTAAGGAAGGCGGCGACCAAAGCGGGTGCGGGTTTTGTCGCTTAGGCGGCCAAATAGTGGTTGGATTATTACCCCGAGGAAGCTGTCTATGGCCATTATTAGGCCGATTACAAAGGTAGAAAAGCCGAATCTGGATTCTAGTAGCGGGGGGACGAAGTTGGAGTAGACTTGCCAGATTAGGCTGGAGCCAAAAAAGCCAAAGGATAGTAGTATTGTGGCTTTGATATTTAGCTTCATTTTCTCATCTTTCATTTTCCCATCTTTCATGGCAATCTCCTCTAGCTTGCCATGGAGGCTTTTACGCCCATGGCAATGTCTGGTTTATTTGTCATTAGTATGTCTACGTTTTGGGATAGTAGGAAGCCTATGGCTCTTGGGTCGTCTACTGTCCAGGTGTTAACTTTAATGCCTTCTTGGTGGCAGCGGGCTACTGTTTCTGGCAGTGCCATTAGTACATAGTAGTGGGGATTGATAGCCTCGGCTTTTACGTGTTTTGCGTAAGCCCATGGGTCTACCAGGCCTAAGTCGTATAGTAGGCCTATTTCTGCTTCGGGGTTTAGCTGCTTTATGGCTAGGAGGGAATAGTGATTAAAGGAAGAGTATATTACTCGGCCTTTCATGTTGTATTCCTTTTCTAGTTGCACTAGTTTTTCTGGTAGGGTGGGGTAGAGTTCTTCTGTGGTTTTTAGTTCTACGTTGACTATTAGGTCTGTGTTGGCTACTAATTGGTATACTTCGGCTAGATTTGGAACCGTAGTTGGTTGATGGCCGGGGATGGGTTTGCTGAAGTTTAGTTTTTTTAGCTCTGCCAAGTTGTAGTCGCATATGCGGCCATTGCCGTCTGAGACTCGTTCTAGGCGTAGATCGTGGGCTACTACTACCTCGCCGTCTTTTGACAGATGTACGTCTAGCTCAAAGCCTTCTGATTTTTGTTCTATTGCTAGTTCAAAAGCAGGGATGGTGTTTTCTGGCCTGTAGGCAGATGCTCCCCGATGGGCTAAGATTTTTGTTTTCATTTGTGCCTCCTTTAGTTGGAATCTGTATGAGGTGTAATCTAGCAAAAAAAACACTGGAGGTAAACAAAATATATTTTACATGCCCTTTACGAAAATGGTCTTGCCTAGTTTTTCTAAAACCAATATACTCCTGTGTAAGGGGGCAGCATTGCCCTACATATCTTTACAAAAGGAGAATGTAAATGAAACGAGCAAGAAGACTGCTGGCAATTTTCCTGGTGACATTGCTAGTAATGATGTCGGCATCAAATGCCTTTGTGGTAATGGCCGAGGCTCCAGAAGGTGCCACTACTATTACCATCCTGCATACAAACGATATGCATGGAAGATTTATTGGCGATAACAACGCCATCGGTTTTGACAGATTAGCGGCGATTTATGCCTCTATGGAAAACCCAGTACTTGTAGACGCAGGTGATGCTATCCATGGCGTGCCATTTGTAAATTTTAGTCGTGGATATAACGCCATCAGACTAATGAACATGGTTAACTACAGCTTTATTGCCCCAGGCAATCACGAGTTTAACTTTGGAATAGACAGGCTTCTTGAGCTTGAATCTTATGCAACATTTGGCTTCCTTGCTGCCAATCTTGTATGGGAAGCAACCGGGGAGCCTGTTTTTGATGCGTACAGCTTAATGGAAGTTGACGGTGTGAAACTTGGCTTCTTTGGCCTGGCATATCCTGGTACGCCGATTGTTACCAATCCAGCCGGTGTTGCGGGTTTGGCCTTTGGTAACCCAATAACTGCTGCCGAGCAGGCTGTTGAAGCGCTTCAGGCTCAAGGTGCTGAAGTTATTATCGCTATCACCCATCTTGGTGTAGATGGAAGCGGTTGGTCTACCCGAGTAGCCGAAGCAGTACAAGAAATTGACCTTCTTGTTGATGGTCATAGCCACACCTTATTGCCTGAAGGCCGCTGGGTTGGTGATGTGCTTATGGTACAGTCAGGCCAGCATGGTCAAAACGTAGGTGTTGTTGAAATCGTAGTATATGAAGGCGAAATCCTATCTATGGATGCTTCTATTCTCAATAGAGAAATGGCAGAGGATTTTGAGCCAGTGGCAGCGGTAACTGCACTGATAGAAGAATTTAACGATGCGTTAGGCGAAGTTCTTAATGAAGTAGTTGCGTACAGCCCTGTAGACTTCTCAAGTGATAGGGATCTTATCCGCGCTCACGAAGCACCACTTGGTAACCTTATCGCTGATGCAACCCGCTGGGCTATGGGTTCTGATTTTGCTATTATGAACAGTGGCGGTATCCGCGCCGATTTAAATGCCGGTGATGTTACCATGGGTGATATCGTGGCTGTGCTTGCTTTCTTCAACTATGCTGTTGTAGTGGAAATTACTCCAGCTCAGTTGTGGGAAGCTATGGAAAACGGCGTTTCTGATATGCCGGGTAGTGGCAGATTCCCACAAATATCTGGTTTCTCATTTGTATTTGACCAAAGCGCCGAAGACGGTGAGCGTGTTGTAAGCATTACCGTGGACGGTGTAGAACTTGACCAAAACGATACAGAAACTACCTTTACGCTGGCTATCAATAATTTCCTAGAAGTTGGCGGCGACGGATATGCAGTATTTATTGGTCTGCCGATACTAGCCGAAGGCGGCACATTGGATGAGCTGCTTATTGCTTACATGGCAGAGGTTGATTTAAATGCAGTGGCAGTAGAAGGCCGAATCGTTAATATCGCTCCAGAAGAAGCAGAAGAGCCTGTTGAAGAAGAGCCCGTAGAAGCTGACGAACCTGAAGAAGTAGATGAGCCGGAAGTAGTAGAAGAACCCGTTCCAACTCCAGTGCCTACCCCAGTCCCGACTCCTACAGAAGGCCGCACAGCTGTTGTTGCCAACTGCTGGTACCTGAATGTACGCGCCGGAGCCGGAGTAAGCCATAATGTAGTTAATGTGCTTCGTGTCGGCACCGAAGTTACTGTACTTGAAAGCCGCGGTACTACCAATGTATGGCACCTTATTGAAGCCGGGGATGTTACTGGTTGGGTGTTTGGACGGTATTTGGAATTTAATGATTAATTATATGTGAAGGAAGGGCCTGTTTACCAATAGTGAATGGGCCCTTTTAATAGGTGAGAATATGCTTGATCTATCGTCTTGGACTAATGATAATACATTGTCACTGATTGCAATGTTTTTTGTATTCGCTGGTGGAATATTTGCATTGTGGAGATGGAGTAAAGGTGTAAAGCTACAACGTGCCGAGTATGTGAAGCAATTAATTGAAAAATTGCGTTTTGATGATAGCATTGTAGAAGCTGCTTATATGATTGATTATGACCCATGCTGGTATAATGAACATTTTCATAAAGACGAGAATAGACAAATGGAGTCTAGGGTTGATAAATATTTACCATACTTATCCTATCTATGCTACTTGATTGATATAAATGGACTTACTAAAAAAGAGATTATTCTTTTTGAGTATAAACTAGTTCGAGCGGCTCAATCCCCATCTGTTCAAGCGTACTTATGGAATTTATATCACTTCGGAAAAAAATTTGGAATAAAACATTCTGGCTATAGTCTGATGAAATATGGAATAAAAAGAAAAGCTGTTGATAATGATTTTTTCATTAATAATAAAAAATTTGAGAAAAATATATTTTTTTAATCTATACGTTTGAGGAGATAGCGTATGCATGTAGATGTTTATAATTGACAACCTCACACCATGTTTAATTGAGCGTGAGACGGGCAAAGTATTGAAAACCATATTTCGTTTGGCTTTGGGGGCTGAGAAAATACTAACATTTACAAGTTACTCCTAGAGGATAACGATGAAATTCAAGGACTTGTTGCAACTCGTGTTATGTCAGGAACAGTTTATGTAAGTATAGTGGAAGCTTGCACCACATAACATTGGCAAAGGTAAACGTTATGTAGGTGTTGGTGGTCACCTGTTTGCAATCGCAGTAAAATTGTCATTCAAAAACGATTTTGGCGGGCATATTCACTTTGATGCAAAAAATATGGAGCTTGTGGAATACTATAAAAAGACACTAGGCATAAGACATTGATGGCGCTCAAATAGCCAGGCAGCAAAAGGATGTGTGCAATGAAAATAATTAGAGCGGGGTTTAACGACACAGACATTTTCAGTAAAGATGAATTAGATTATGGGGCTTGTTGCTTTTTCACCGAGGATAAAGCATTTAGATATTTTTTTGTGATTGACGGGCAGGAAGCTACTCTTTTGACAAACACCGAGAACTACATAGCCCAAGCGATAGATGAGTTTCTTTTCTATTCCGGTTTTGTTACTTCAGTAAAGGATAGAGATGGTCGTGTATTATTGACGAGATCACAAAACGAATCATATCTATATGAAATCGCCAAAATACAGCCAAGTCAGTTTTTTATTAACGAAAAGAAACTTGATAGCTGCAAAAAATGGATAAAATCCCTACAGGATATTCGTATACCAATTGTAATCAGAGACGGTAAAAGCATATCGTTAGATGGGCATACCAGAATAAGAGCCGCAATTGAATTGGGATATACTTATGTGTATGTTTATCTTGATGAGTATGATGAATCTATATTTCACTTTGTAGATGAGGCGGTTAGACGTGAAGTAAACAGTGTTGCCGATATGGAATTGGTTAGTGATGAAGAATACAGGATTAAGTGGGATAAGTTTTGTGATGACTTGTTTGAAAAACTGAAGCCTATAGCAACACAAATTAGCATTAACACTCAAAGATTATTACTTAGAACCACAAGGCAAGAGGATTTAGATGCGGTTGCTTCTATATGGGGTGATGTTGATGGTGGCAAGTATATGCCCGACCCATATTACAAAAGTGGTACTGAGATAGCAGAGATTCTTGATGATGATCCAGATTGTCCTGTTTATTACCTCGTGGCTTTCCGCATAGGGTTTGATGAAGTTATAGGCACGTGCAGTTTAGGTTTTGAAAACGCCGATGCCAATGAATATTCTATTGGATATACCGTCAAAAAAGATTATTGGGGCAATGGTTATGCCGTTGAAATGGTTCATGCATTAATTGATTTCGCCCGTGAGTTAGGCATTAAATCCATTACTGCACCTGTTGCGCAGGAAAACGAAGCATCAAATAGGGTGATGGAGAAATGCGGTTTTTTCATTGATGGAGAAAGCTCATTTAAGAAAAGTGGTACAGATATTGTGTATCCCACATTCATTTATAGATTGAACCTATGATTGTATTGAGTTGCGAAGTGAGTCTCAGATACCCACATTTTGGTCGGCAAGAGCATCAGCGAAGAAAATTTATGTATTGATGAACGGAGGAAAAATACATGAATTCACCAAACAGAAGTTTTGAGACGCATACATATTTTGTTTTGGAAACGCCGCCGGAATACAGAGACTTTGTATCGCAAACACACGAAATTTTGACCAAAGCTGGTTATAAGTCAAAATTTCGATTGAGAAAGTATGGCTTCACGGCACAATATAATTCCCCGGTTATAAAGCGGCTTGCATTGCAATTTTTTATTCGTGAAAATGCTTTGCATATGTATTTATATTCGGGGTTTATTTATAGCTATAACGATTTTTTAGACGCTTTGCCATCGTGTATCATTAAAGAACTTGAGGCAAACAATGATTGCAGAGATTGCAGTCCAGAATGTGCCAAAAATAAATGTACAATCAACGGCAAGCTATATGAAAAATGTTTATGCGGGCGAACACTCTTTACGGTAGATGAGGAAGTCGCGGAAATTTTGCCTGTTTTGAAAAAGATATGTAACCTGTAATCGTACAAATCACCAATTTCACCTTTTGTGTAAAGGTTTTTGAGATATTGTGTTTTGTGCATAAATCAGGCAATCGACCATAAGGCCTGATATTATCTCCCTAATATATATAAGAAAGGACAAAACCATGGATCTAAAAAACTACTACCAAGACCCAACGGTCATCCATGTAGGCAAAGAAGAACCTCGCGCCTACTACATTCCCTTTCAAAAAGGGGCAATTCCTGCCTCACCAGGCCGTCCAACCAACCTAAAACGCAATAAATCACCACATTATCAAAGCCTAAACGGCGGCTGGAAATTTCAATATAACCCATCGCCACAGTCTGCCCCTGAAGACTTCTTTGCCGCAGATTATGACACTACTCATTTTGATACGATAACCGTGCCCTCATGCTGGCAAACTGAAGGCTATGATGTTAATCAATATTGCAATGTCAATTATCCCATTCCTGTTGACCCGCCATATGTGCCGCTTGAAAACCCGGTTGGGCTGTATTGTCGTGACATAACTTACCCTGTGGCATGGGCCAAAAAAGAGCGCTATCTTACTTTTGAAGGGGTAAATTCCTGTTTTTACCTTTGGGTGAACGGGGAGTTTGTAGGCTTTAGCAAGGGGAGCCGCCTTCCTTCTGAGTTTAATGTAACCGAGTTTACCCATCCGGGTACGAACCGTGTTGCGGTGCTGGTAATGAAATACAGTGATGGCACCTATATGGAAGACCAAGACTGCTGGCGTTTTAGCGGTATCTTCCGTGATGTATATCTGCTGGCCCGTGATAAGGCTCATGTGAAGGATGTTTTTATAAAAACCACAGGAGAAAAAATCGAAGAATCCGCAACCGTAACGGTTGAGTTAAAAGGTACTCCAGGCCTGGCGACCAATATCCGCCTAACATCCCAATGCGGCTGCAAAGAGCTAGGTCAATCCACCGCAACTTTGGATGTAGATGGCAATGTCTCTACAGTTTTTGAGATTAAAGCGCCCAAACTCTGGAATGCAGAAAAACCTTATCTATATAAAGTAATAATCGAAAGCGGCGACGAAGCCCTGCTCTTCGATGTTGGTGTACGTACAGCCGGATTCCAATCAGACGGTGCTTTCGTTGTCAATGATCGCCCGATAAAGCTAAAAGGCGTAAACCGCCATGACTTTCATCCGGACTTTGGCCAAGCTGTGCCCCTGGCCTGGATGGAAGAAGACCTTCGTATAATGAAGCGTCACAATGTTAATACCGTCCGCACATCTCACTACCCCAACGACCCACGTTTCCTACAGCTATGCAACTTCTACGGCTTCTATGTAATGGATGAGGGTGATATGGAAACCCACGGTATGCAAGTGGCTACAGGTATGCAAGACTTTTTGGCCACTGACCCAGCATGGCTTGATTGTCATGTAGATAGAATGAAGCGCATGGTAGAGCGGGATAAAAACAACCCTGCCGTTGTAATGTGGTCACTAGGCAACGAGTCTGGCAACGGCCCCCATCATGTGGCAATGGCGGAATGGACACGCCAGCGTGACCCCGCCCGCCCAGTGCATTATGAGCGCTTTTGGCCTCACCAAACCCATGAGCCGGATTATCTGGACATGATTAGCCGCATGTACCCCACAATAGAGTGGACAAAAGAATACGCCGAAAATCCGAAGCAAAACCGCCCGCTGATTCTATGCGAGTACTCTCATGCAATGGGCAATAGCCCTGGTTGCTTGCAGGATTACTGGGATATTATCTATCGCACCCCGAAGATAATAGGCGCATGTATTTGGGAATGGTGGAACCATGGCCTAAGAGCCAAACGTTTCACAGATTTCGATGGAAACCAGTACACTGTTCCCGCACAGAAATATAAAGAAGCTCTAGCTCAACTGGGCCTGATACAAGAAGAATGGGAAGCTATGGATTGTGTGGAAATGTGGGCATACGGTGGCGATTTTGGCGAAAAACCCCATGACGGAAACTTCTGTATGGATGGCCTCGTGACCCCAGACCAACAGCCAAAAACTGCCTTGCTGGAAGCAAAAAATGTCTATGGTTATATAAGCGCAAAATATCTGGGAGATGGAAATGTAGAAATCCGCAACTGGTACGATTTTATTGACCTTTCCCATGTATACCTGGTGTGGAGCGCCCAAAAAGGCGGCAAGACCATAGCTCAAGGTGAAGTGTGTCAGTTAAATGCTCCACCTCATGGCAGTCAAACCGTTAATCTAGGATTGGAAGACGCTCCAGACTCCGTAAATCTATCATTTAAATATAAGGGAACCTTAGGCGATTGGGCCCCCCACGGCTACGAACTTATCCACAGGCAACTGTTGATAAATCAACAACCTGTGGAAAACCCTATGGAGCCAGCAATCACAGGCGCCCTAACTGTGGAAGAAAATGTGGATAACCTGAGGATAATTGGTCTAGATTTTGAATATGTATTTGATAAGCTTCTTGGCACCTTTACAGAGCTAAAGCTAGGCGGCGCTGATATGATTTGTGCGCCAATTACACTAGATATCTGGCGTGCCCCCACAGATAATGATGTGCAATTTAAAGAGCACTGGTACGAATGGGGCTTGAACAACGCCCGCCCAAGAGCCTACGAAGTCAAACTTGAGGAAAAATCAGAAAATCATTGCAAAATATCAGTAACTTACTCATATCTAGGCTACACACATGGCCCCATATTAAAAGGTCAAGCTACCTGGACAGTCGGAACCTGTGGAAAACTAACCTACAGCACAGATGTAGAGGTAGATGAGCGCCTACGTGATAAATTTGGTTGGAGCAAAACGAACGGGATGGAGCAAGTATATCTTCCACGCTTTGGCCTTCGTCTGGAAATGCCGGAAGGCACAAATCAAGTAACTTATCACGGCTATGGCCCAACAGAGTCATATGTGGATAAACGCCGCTCTACCTACAAGGGCCTATTCTCAACCACTGTAGACACTATGAGCGAAAAACACGAATATCCGCAAGAAAGCGGCGCACGTTACGGCGTGGATTATGCCTGGATAACAGACCAGCGTGGAAAAGGAATTTATGTACAGTGTGGAGAAGCCCCAATTTCTATAAGTGCATCCAACTACTGTAATCACGACCTAACTGAGGCAAAACACCCCCATGAGCTTACAAAACTGGATACGACCTTAGTTCACCTGGACTACAAAAACACCGGAATCGGTTCAGGCTCTTGCGGTCCAATACTTGAGAAGCCATACCGCTTTGACGAAAGGCAGTTCTCTTTCACAGTATCCATTCTGCCCGCTTTTAGGGAAGATTGGTAAGGAGGAAAAGTATGCAATTTACTCAGTACACAGATGTGCATGAATTTCATAGAGCTACAAATGATATACTAATGCAACACGAAGCCCAAAATGTAATCCCTTTGGGGAATGTTCTTATTGGTGTAAAAGGTGAAGATAAAACCAGTTGGCGGGATCCCGCCAACTGGTTTATGGCCACAGTCTCCGACTATAGCGGTATACGCCTGACTGCCATAATGACCCCACCCATGAACCTGACCCTATATGCGACAGGCAACCAAAATGATCCAGGGGCAATTGTAGAATTAATTGAGGGAATGGTGCAGACAGGTATATCTATCCCAGGAGTAATGGCGGAAAAATCTTTGACAGAGATGTTTGCATCAATTTACACAGGCAAGCACAACTTAACCCATAAGGTAGTAACCAGCCAAAGGATTTACGAGTTGACCCAGGTAAATCCCGCTGTTGCCAAAGCTGGTATCCGTCTAGCTAATGAAAGGGATTTGGCATACCTGCCCTATTGGGATAGCGGATTTCTCTCGGATTGCTTTGCAGAGCACTCTGGGCACAAGGTATCTGGAGATATTGAAGAATACCGATATCTTACTCGTCAAGGGCGAATATATATTATGGAAGAGGCCTATATCCCTGTAACAATGGCTAAGATAAGCCGGGAGTTGTACAATGTTTGTGTAATCGGGTATGTATATACACCGCCATATTTCCGTAAAAAAGGCTATGCGACGGCTTGTGTAGCAGCAGTAAGCCAAATAGGGTTAAACCAAGGATATAAAAAATGCGTGTTATATACAGATCTATCAAACCCTACATCCAATAGTATCTATCAAAAAATCGGGTATAAGCCTGTTTGTGATTCCGATATTATTACATTTGAATAGCCACTACAAATCATGAAAAAAATAAATTTCATAAATTGTAGTTTTCGCACTTTTCTCACTCATATATCATAAACCCCAGAAAGAAGGAGGCCGCAATGAGCGCCCAGGTAATAGCCCTACAATTATACACAGTAAGGGATTTCGCCGAAAAAGACTTAGCCGCTACCCTAAGTCAAGTAAAGGCAATGGGATATGATGCAGTAGAACTGGCTGGAACTTACAGCCTTAAAGCCCTAGATTTTAAGAAATTACTAGATGAGGCTGGACTGATAGCGATAAGTGCCCACGTGCCAATTGACGGTTTTGATGATAATGACGAAGGCTTAATTGCCGATTATAAAGCCCTAGGATGTAAGTTAATAAGTATTCCATGGCTTCCACTGGAAGCCTTACCCGGAGGCTCAGGCTACGAAAAAACCAAAGCTTCATTAATCAAAGCCGCAGAAGCTTGTAAAGAACAAGGGATAATGCTTGCTTACCACAATCATGATTTTGAGTTCAAAACGTTGCCTTGTGGAAACGCAATTTTAGATGTCTTTTTAGATGAAGTCGCTTTTGTTCAGGCTCAGCTTGACACTGGCTGGATAACAGCAGCAGGGCAGGATCCGGTATCCTATATAAAGAAATACTCAGGCCGCTGCCCTTCGGTTCACTTAAAAGACATTGTAAAGGTTGACGGAAAATTTGAAGATCGCCCCATAGGTCAAGGTATCCAAGACATGGCCGCCGTGATTAAGGCCGCAATTGAAGCTGGGGCTTTCATATTAGTAGCAGAGCTAGACGAAGCTGTAGGCATGACCTCACTGGAGGCTGCCCGCCAAAGCCGGGAATATTTAAAATCCATTGGTTACTAGAAACTGGATTTAATATCATCAAAGAAATGGCCGGCTTTACGCACTGCGCGCTTAGAGTCACGCATCATACGGCGGCGTTGTTTTTCATCGGTCATGGCACTTGCGCCTACAATTAGGCCAACTGCAAGCCCACCGATCAAACCACTGGTAAATCTGCTCATGTTTTCACTCCTTCCTAAGCTTTTTGCTTTAGCAAAATAGCTTACATTCTATATATCCAGTATGTGCTTTAGCGGCTGTGATATACTAAGAAACATAAGGGAAGAAGTTTTTAAGTAAACTAAGCTTTTTGCTTTAGCAAAATAGCTTTCAATAATTTTCGATAATTAAGGAAGGATGATTAATATGGGAAGAGCCGGACGTGGCGGAGGAGGCCGTGGCTTTGGAGGCGGCGGCGGACGCATGGGTGGAAGCCGTGCCGGAAGCGGCCGAGGTAGTACATTAGGAGGCCTAGGAAGTGCCGGACGTGCAGGTCGCGGCATGGGAACTTCACTGGGAGGCGGTGCCGCAAGGCCACCAGTTCGCCCTCCTGCCCGTAATCCTATGGGTGGCGGTGTCGGCCGAGGTGCTCCACGTCGTGGAGCTGGCTTTGGCGCAGGCATGGGTGTAGGTATGGGAATGGGCATGATGGCCGGAGGCCGCCGCAGACGCCGTATGGGTTGGGGCGGAGGCTGGGGCTGGGGCCCAAGATGGGGAAGACGCCGTACTGTAGTTGTAGGTGGCGGCCCTGTGATGCACGGTGGTGGCGGAGGCGGCTGCGGTTGCATGGGGCTACTTATGATGTTGGTAGTGTTGGTGTTTGCATTTGCCATAATTGGGATGATTGCCAACTTATCTGTGCCCAATATGGGCGGCGGTGTACAAGGTTTTACCAACAGTGCCCAAGTTACTCGCTCTACTGTAAGAAGAGAAGCCCTGCCAAGAAACGCAGCAGATTCTTCTGTACCGCTATTTGTGGATAATCTTAACTGGATCGGCAACGCAAATACATTAAACAACGGTTTAAGAAACTTCCATGACCGCACAGGTGTACGCCCGATTTTGTACCTAACAGGGGATATTGACGGTTCCACCAGCCCAACAGCAGACCAGATACGTAACTTCGCCGAAAGGCGCTACACAGAGCTAACCGGGGGCAATGAAGCCCACGTGCTTCTGCTATTTTACGAAAATCCCCGAGGAGAGCGGGATATGTGGGTAACCGTAGGGCACCAAGCCCGATTGGTCATGGACGATGAAGCCAGAGAAATCTTGATGGATTATGTAGATAGATTTTATTATGGAACATTGGAAGAGTCTGAAATGTTTGCAAGAGCCTTTGATCAAGCTTCACGCCGCATTATGACCGTGACTCGCTCGGCCTGGATACCTGTTTTGGTAGTTGCTGGTATCTTACTGATACTGCTTCTTCTGTTTACTTGGTGGAAGCGCAAGCAAGAGCAAAAGAACCTAGAACAAGAGCAATTAGAACGAGTATTAAATCAACCCCTCGAAACTATAGGCAATAACCACGATGACGCATCGCGTCTTGCCCAGGATTATGAGGATCCAAATTCATAAAATATTAATTTATAGGAGGTATAGCCATGAGCATACTAACCCGTTTCAAAGACATCGTATCATCCAATATCAATTCATTATTGGACAGAGCAGAAGATCCAGGAAAGATGGTAGACCAGTACCTACGCAATATGACCCGTGACCTGGCAGCAGTAAAAACCGAAACCGCCGGAGTTATGGCAGAAGAAAGCCGCACAAAGCGTCTTGTAGATGAAAATAACAAAGAAGTAGCAAAGTTCACAGATTTGGCAAAAAAAGCCCTTATGTCTGGCAACGAAGAAGATGCCCGCGTATTCCTTACCAAGAAGCAAGAGCTTGAAAACATAGGTGCAGGCCTTCAAACCTCGGCAGCACTAGCTCATGAAAACGCAGTAAAAATGCGCCAAATGCATGATAAGCTAGTGAAAGACATCAACGCCCTCAATGCCCGCCGTCAAACCATCAAAGCCAAAGCCGCTGTTGCCCGTACTCAAGAGCGCATTAACCAAATCGGTTCTTCTTCTGGCAAAGTAGAAGGTGCCATGGGTGCCTTCGAGCGTATGGAAGACAAAGTAAACCGCCAGCTGGATATGGCAGCAGCCAAAGCAGAGCTTAACTCTCAGCCATTCGACGAAGCGCTGGCTTTAGAGGAAAAATACAGAGGCGTAAATATTGATTCATCTGTATGTGATGAAATGGCCGCCATGAAAGCGCAGTTGGGGTTGAATTAAGCGAGTAAGTAAATAACAAATAATGAAAATAAGGGATGTGACGTGAAAAACGTGACATCCCTTTTTGTATTAGAAGGGCAAAACACCAGAAAAATAAACCCCAACAACCAGAATCGCAATATTGAGCACTAGCGCAATCGGCACCAATATCTTAAACTGCCAATGCTGAGTCTTATGTCTAAGGACATACATCCCCAAAATAGCCCCAAGGCCACCCATAACAAAAGCACAGAGTATCAGCGTACTTTCCTTAATGCGCCACTGCTTATTAGCGGCTCGCTTCTTGTCTGTGGCATACATACCAAAGACAATAATATTCCACACAGCCCAGGCCGCACCTGCGCCAATAAGTACATAAATCATATTCCATCTCCTTTTTGTGCCCTGTATACCAGGCATCAACAATGCGTAGTATAATGAATATCGACAAAAATAGCAAAAGGAGCAAAGCAATTGCCAAAACATAAGAAAAAAGAATCCAAAAAAGAGCCAAAAGAGATTATCAAAACGGGGAAATTTATAGGCAACGAAGTGGGCTTTGGCTTTGTAGCACTGGAAGGTCAAGAGGAGGATATCTTCATCCCTCCCCATTTTACATGGGGCGCGCTTCATGGTGATGAGGTGCTTTGCAGGTTAGTAAAAAAAGAGGAGCCGCCGCCTTCAAAGAAAAAAGGACGTAAGCCTTCGCCGCCTCCCGAAAAAAATCAGCGTCAAATAGGAGAAGTAGTGGAGGTAACCCGCCGAAAACCCCAGTTAGGCACCTATTACGCCATAGGTAATGAAGGCTACATCCAGCCGGTTGAAAAGAAAATCTCCACGTCATTTACAGTGCCTCAAAGGAGCCGCAACCGCTTTGGTCTCGCAGAAGGCCATAGGGTAATTTTTCTAGCCCCGAAGCCTAAAAGGGGGGTAGGGGATAAGCCTTCTAATATATACACCGCTCAAGTGACGGAGGTGCTGGGGCATATCCACGACCCTGGGGTGGACGTGCTGACATTGGTGAGGCAATTTGGCATCCCTCATGAGTTCCCAGAATCGCTTTTGTCAAAAGTATCGGGACAGCAAGAAGTGAAAGACGAAGAACTAGTAGGACGTCGCGACCTTCGTGGTGAAGATATCTTTACGATAGATGGGGACGACACAAAGGATATTGATGATGCAATCTCTCTATCCAAGACCCCAGAAGGCCACTGGCTTTTAGGGGTGCATATTGCGGATGTTTCACACTATGTAAAGCCAGGTACGCCGCTGGATGAGGAGGCTCTTAGTCGAGGTACCAGCGTATACCTAGCCGACAGAGTAATTCCAATGCTACCCCATTATCTTTCCAGTGGCATCTGCTCTCTCTTTCCTGGCGTAGATCGCCTAACATTAAGCTGTATAATGACCGTAGACACAGAGGGCAATGTAATTTCCTATGAAATCACCCCGTCAATAATCAATAGCAA
This sequence comes from Defluviitaleaceae bacterium, assembly GCA_009780185.1. GTDB lineage: Bacteria > Bacillota > Clostridia > Lachnospirales > WQUN01 > WRAN01. The sequence goes on from WRAN01000018.1 coordinate 19,249, forward strand.
AAAACGCTGGGCATACCATGAGGTACAACGGGAATTGGATGCCGGAAACCTAGCGGAGATGAACCAGCTGCGAGAAACCCTATATCAAAAACGCCGCAAAAAAGGCGCTTTGGATTTCGATATTCCCGAAGCTAAAATAAAAGTCGACGAAGAAGGGCATCCAATCTCCATAGAGCTATATGAGCGTACTGAGGCTACAAATATAATCGAAGAATTTATGATTCTGTGCAACGAAACCATAGCCACTCACGCCATTAAAAACGATATGCCGCTGATATACCGCACCCACGAAACCCCATCCCAGGAAAAACTTATCCGTTTAAGAGAAATGGCTAAATCCCTAGGCCTTGACCTGCCTCCAGGGCCAATGGGTTTGCAGCGTCTATTAAGTGCCGCCGAGGGAAGCCCTGCTTACTATGCGGTAGCGATGGCTGCACTGACTAGCCTTCCGCAAGCCTACTATACCCCAGACAGTCCGAAGCACTACGGTTTAGCAAGTGATGCGTATTGCCACTTCACATCTCCTATAAGGCGATATGCCGACTTAATGGTGCATCGTATGATTAAAGAAAGGGTTTGTTCCAATCATCAAAACCCAGAACAAGAGAGCCAATCCCTTCATAGCATAGCATCTCAATGCTCTCGCACCGAGCGTGAGGCAGAAGCCCTAGAGCGGGAGGTAGCCCAGCTTAAAAAGGTGCAGTTTATGAAAGGGAAGGAAGGGCAGGCTTTTGAAGGTATAATCTCAGGCATAACCCCCTGGGGGGCTTATGTAATGCTTCCAAATACCACGGAAGGCTTAATTCCAAGCCAGCAGATGAAGCGGCTGGGATATTCTCATGATAAGGAAAAGAGTCATTATATCAATAAACGAAACCGTGCGGTTTTAGGTATGGGGGCATCGGTTAAGGTGCATCTTGTTAGCGCGGATAGTGATGAACGGCGGCTGACTTTTTCGTTGTAATCCCAACCTAAAAAAATATATTGAAGCAGAAAGCACTTGAAAATGAGCAACATGTTTTCAGGTGCTTTTGTTTTGAGGAAGTAGAATTGCGATATGATAGTATGACGATATTTGAAAAAGAGTATCGAATGAGAAACTATTTTGCATAATTTTGTGGCACGTGGTAGTATATGGGTATTCGCAGGCTAATTGCGTAAATAAATGAGCTGTTAAATTAAGGAGGCTTGAAAATGAGAAACTGGCAGAGGCAAGAAGTGCCAAAGATGTCTTTTGTAGTCATATCAGCGCTGATTCTGATGTTTGCTTTTATGACTGCAAGAGTGCAAGCTGCACCGTTGTTCAACATTCCAATAACGATTGAGCAGCCAGATGGTACAAGTTTGGACGCTTTTATTAGCGGTGACGAATTTTTTAACTATATGCATGACAGTGAAGGCAGAATAATAATCCAGCATCCGGAAACAGGTTTTTGGGTTTATGCTGTGTTAGATGTAAATGGTATGCTTAGTGCATCAGATAGGGTGGCTATAAATAATGGCCGTTTCTATGATGCTAATAGCCGTGTGAGGGTTTATCAGCATATTGCATCCCAAGGCATAACAACTGCAGACATTGATTTTGTAATCAACTCTCACCTTGTGCGTAGTATGGATGTGCAGGAGGATATCATCCCCTTTGGAGCAGGGATTGAACCGGCAGGCGCAGGGTTCGGGATTGTACGTGCAAACCCGGTAAGCGGTGTGATTGAAAATGTTGTTATCTTGGTAACTTTTGCTTGTGACAATAACCCGACAATTTCTCCGGCACTTTATGGGGTAATTGAAGATATGTTTAATGGGCCGCAGTCATCGCTAAGGAGTTATATGCATACGGCCTCTGGTGGTATGCTTACACTTAACTCTACATTAGTGGGTATGAATAATAATACGGTTATTATGTATCGGGATACCCAATATAGAGGCTATTTTATGCCCTTTAACGTGATTGACAATCCTATTGGTTATGACCCGACGGTAGGGGCAAATGGTGTAAGTGAAGGACATGTTCGTGGACGGCAGTTATTGGCTAGGGCTATAGCGGCTATAGATGGCAGTAATCTTCTTGATGGAAAGGTGCTTAATACCATTAATCCATCACGTGTGGATGGTGTAACATTCATACTTACCGGGAACCCTGTTGCGTGGGCAAGCTTTTTATGGCCTCATAGCTGGACTCTCAGCGGCCAAAACGCGACTTTAGGGGGCGTAGCGGTTCATGATTACAGCCTTTTATTGTTGGGAGACAATTATATAAGCTCCCCGGTTATAACTCGTAGCACTATTGTTCACGAACAATTGCACATATTTGGTATGCCCGATTTTTATAGATATACACATCCAGGGATGCCTGTTGGGCGTTGGGATATTATGTCTCATAGCAATAATGCTTTATTTCAGTTTTCCAATACCCACGCAATGCGCCGTTATGTCGGGTGGGGTGACTCACCTGTAGAAATAACTTCGAGTGGGACATTCACACTTCACCCACTGGGTACTCCAGGTGAAGTAACTGCGTTTGCTATTCCCGTCGAAGGTAGGCAAAATGAGTTTATTTTGCTTGAATACAGAAGTAGTATGAACCCAACGGCTTATGACAATTTCTTAGCAACTTCTACCGAGTATAGGGCAGGCCTTGTTATTTCAAGGATAAATACAATGTTTAGAGGTAATGCTGAGTCTGGTGCTCCGGCTTTTAGGGATGAAGTTTATATATTTCGGCCTGGAACAATGGTTAGGAACGCCGCAACAAGCGATGTTGCCTTCGCTTCTTTATCGGCAAACAGTGGCCGTATAAGCTTTGGTGATGCGCAAGGCACCGGATATTATGGGATTATCTACACTCACGAAGGGTATAACACAGGGATTGAAATTTACAATGTCTCTGTAGCAGGCAGCACAATTACCTTTAGTGTAAATTTGGGTGGAGCAAATACGACCCCTCAGACACCAGAGCAGGCTTTAAGGGCTGCGGTGGCAAGTGTTGACGGTACTATCTATTTAACCCAGGATATTACCTTGACTCAAGGGCCACTTATTATCCCAAGTGGTAGGAATATCAATCTTAAAGGTTCTGATGGGGTTGCGCGTCAGCTTATAGCTGGTGGGGATTTTAATGTTATTGAAATAGGCGCGGACAACTCTCACGAAGAGGTCGCTCGTCTGACATTAGAATATGTAAATATTACACGCGCACCATTTACTATGGGCAGTGGCATTGTAGTGAGGCTAGGCGGGCATTTGACACTAAGAAGCGGAACTATTACAGGGCATAATCAAGGAGCCGTGCATACTATCGGAACCTTTATTATGGAAGGTGGGGAAATAACCGATAACACGGCTTCTAACATGATGGTTAATACCACCTTTGGTGTACCTGCGGCTGGAGTAACCAACCGAGGTAATTTTACTTTGGTTGGCGGAGTAATTTCTCATAACAATGGACAGCGGGCCGGCGGAGTGGATAATGCTGGCGTTACTGTTAACTCTGTATTTAGGCCTGGTGTGTTTACTATGGAAGGCGGTGTAATTTCAAATAATACGGCTACTGGTGCTAATGGTGGTGGTGGCGTAAGTAATATGTCTATCTTTAATATGAATGATGGTATAATTTCCCATAATACAGCACTGCGCGGTGGTGGCGTGACCAATATGGTTGCCAGCGCTACCTTTACCATGGCGGGCGGCGAAATATACAGAAATAGCGCTACTCAATCCGGTGGCTCAGGTGGCGGTGGTGTGCTTAATATGTCATCGGCTACTTTTGTTATGGATGGCGGATTAATTTCTCATAATATATCAGTCTTTTGGGCGGGTGGCGTATCCAATGGAAGTGCCTTCACAATGAGAGGCGGCGCTATCAGCAACAATACCGCCGCGCAGAACGGCGGAGGTATTGGGATGCTTGGCGCGGCTACCTTCAACATGGAGGGCGGAGAAATCACAGGTAACACCGGGATGTTAGGCGGTGGGATAGGGATTATGCTCAATACTTCAGGTAGTAATTATGGCCTGCGTGCCGGTCGTCTATCTATCGGTGCTGGTGCAATATTTGCCAATAATTTTGCCCTCTTTGGTAATGGCATACCAAACCGCAACCCCATTGATGATGCTTTGTACGCGTCAAATATCCACGGGACTCAGTGGACTTATCCTTTTACACAGGGGTTTAATAATTTTGATATTGAGTACTCTGGTGCTGCTTCTGTGACAGTGCGGCCGTTGAATTTTGAGCTTAATGGGACAGATGCTAATCCGGTAACGCCGGAAAGTGTTGAGCGTATACTGGTTCTTGCGAATACGCCGATTATGCAGGCTACTCACTTCCCTGCAAATCCTTCGCGTGTGGGTTATTCTTTTGCTGGGTGGTATTTAAATGCAGGTTTAACCCAGGCACTGGTTTCGGCGACTAATATGCCAAATAATAATACGACTACGCTTTATGCGCGGTGGGAAACGCTGCCTAACCGTGATATTACTGTTAATGTTCAGGGTGGGGGAACGGCAGTAGCGAATGTTAATTCTGCGCGGGCTGGTACGGTGATTACTCTTACTGCTACGCCTGGTACGGGGTATGCATTTTCCCATTGGCAGGCGGTTAGTGGGGGCGTTACGCTGTCGAGTGCAACAACTGCTTCGACTTCCTTTACTATGCCGGATAATGATGTAGTTATTTTGGCGGTCTTTGCAGCTGCGCCAACTGTGACCTGGATTTCCATACCACCTCATGGATGGATTCATAGTGTTGCACCAGGCAGATCAAGCCCTTTCCATGCGACAGTTCATGGAGCCAACAATCCTCCGCAAGCTGTGACATGGACTGTTGAAGGTAATGAAAGTGATGACACATTTATATCAGATTCAGGCCTCCTTACAGTATCAGCAAATGAAACTGCAAGAAATTTAGTTGTTAGGGCGACCTCCACACTAAACACAAGCATATCTGGTATTGCTACAGTCTTGGTCACTAGACCCGTTGTACATGAAATTATTATTCTCTATGATGAGCATCAATACTCCTGCTGTTGTACAACCTGGCGTGATCTCGCTTGGATGGTGCTTGAGGAGGCTGATGGTAATAGGTGGCCCTTTATCTCACTTGATGGCATTTATCGTCCAGGTTATGTATTTTCAGGTTCATGGCGAGATATGATTTCAGGGTATTATTATCATTACGATCCTGGCATGATACCTATAGTAATACAGGCGCCGCGAGTTTTTGCCCCATTATGGGTAGTGGATGAAAATTGGGTGCCACCAGCCAGTCGCAATATCACAGTTAATATACAAGGCAATGGTACAGCAACTGTAAGCGTAGCTTCTTCCCCATCTGATGAATGGATTCAGTTATGGGCGATGCCTGGTGTGGGATATGATTTTATTGAATGGCAAGTAGTCAGTGGAGGCGTTGCAATATCCAATGCAACGGCGCTTTCGTCAGGATTTTTGATGCCAGACAATGATGTAATAATTTTAGCGGTTTTTGCCGCAACACCGACCATAACCCAAATAACCGTGGCTGCTGACTGGTGGGTAACTATGGCTTTCCCGCCAGGCCAGAGTCACACGTTTATGGCAAATGTTATCGGAACCAATAACCCTCCGCGAACCGTGATATGGACTGTTGAGGGGCAAAGAAGTAGCAATACTACTATATCAGCTACGGGTGTTCTTGCTGTGGGTGCGGATGAGACAGCAGATACATTGACTATCAGAGCAACTTCTACAGTAAATCCAAGCATATCGGGCATTTTAAGGGTAACTGTTGCATGTTCAACGACCAGGCATGATGTCACCATTCTTTTTGGTGTGGATCTTTGTTGTCATATACAGCATAATCACACTATGTATGCGATGGATGTTCATGATGGATATGCATTGCATTTCCGTGGATATACTCATTTATATCCGTTGTTTGATGAGCGTGATTTTGTTAATACTTGGTACGATATTATATCTGGAGACTATTATAGCGAAACATGTACTGCGCTTATCCAGGGGCCGCGAATTTTTGTTCCTATTGTGATGCGTCGAGAATTAACGCAATGCTGTTGCGGCCACTATTTCTACGAATACCATCAATTAACGCAATTTACCTATTATGATACTACTTTTGGTCGCCAGGGTAATGGTACTGCAACTGCAACGCCGCGTTTTGCACCAGCAGGAAGGATAATCACAATAATAGCAACTCCCAGTGCCGGATATGAGTTTGTAGAATGGGTGCCAACAGTAACAACAACTGGCGAAGAAATTATTCTATCTAGTACAACAAGCACTTCTGCAACATTTTCCATGCCAAATTCTAATGTTATGATTTGGGCGGTTTTTGCTCCGGTTTCGCCGACAGTAACTCAAGTGACAGTGACTAAGTGGCATCCTGATGCGATTTTTAGACCTGGGCAGACCTATAGGTTTTTGGCAAATGTTAGGGGAGAGCTCAATCCTCCACAAACTGTAATATGGACTGTTGAAGGAAATGAAAGCAGCGGAACATCTATAGCGAATACAGGCCATCTTACTATAGGCATAGATGAGACAGCCACAAATATAATAGTTAGAGCAACTTCTACAGTAAATCCTAGTATATCTGGTACTGTAGCGATGCCGCTCACGTCTTCTACGGCAATGCATGAAATCGTAATCCTACATGGTTTAGATTTGTGTTGTTGCCACCACAACCAAGAATTAACTGTTTATGGTGTTTTTGATGGTTTTGTTTGGTGGCAGGATTTTAACTCTCCTAGCCAAGTACTGTATATGTATGAAGTCTATGATGGCTATTTTTTCACATTTAACCATTCACATGTTCCTACGCATTACGATGAGGATTTTATGTATTTCACATGGACATGGCTCGATATGGAATCAGGGGAAATATACTACTATGGCTCAAACATATTTATCCGAGGGCGACGGATTTTTGCTCCTATTTTTCATAATATTTGACATAGAACATGATTTAAGGTTAATGCTATGTCTTTGACGGGTAATTACTCTTTTTCTTTGTTTTGAAGTATTATCAAATTGTATAAGATGAGTAGTATTTAAGAAGGAGTTGTGCAATATTTATGCACAGCTCCTTTTTTGTGTTTATTAATGTTGATGTAATATAACTGTAATAACCTTCCGTGTTGCTGTAAATGGATGAGTATAGTATAATTATCTCTGAGCAGGTACCACAAAGCAAGACATACGCAGTATTACCGTAGAAATGCGGAAGGAGTGAAATTTAATGTTTAACAAACTGGAGCAAGTAACCAGGTCCCAGAGAGTACGTATTATGATGCTCTTCGGGGTTTTGGCTATTGTTGCGGCAGTGGCTGTAATCGCCCTTGATGATGCCGGAGGGTATCAGGAATACGGTTATTTTGGGGGTTACACCGAATATGCAGAATGGGAAGATCCTGTAGGAGATACCCCAGGTGTACTGGGTGCCCCGGCAGATGCCTATGAAACTTACCATGAATATACTGGTGAGGATGAAGGCAGTACAGGCTACATACCGGCACCCGGAGAACAGATTCCGGGGCAGACTCCAGGGCAAACGCCCGATCAGGAAGCCGGAGACGTTGAAGAGGGAGCCGAGGCTCCAGAAATAGACGACGACTCGGATCAACATACAACAGATGAAAATAATGAAGCCACCCTGGGAGATGATTATGAAGACTTCGACTCCCTGGATGGCTATATTGAGTTTGAGCCCTTTGGGGGCGGCGTACCCGGTGTAACCGTTACGTTCGTAACCAATGATCCACATACGGCGGCTCCTATGCCAGACCCCTTGCAGCAAACCCGTATAACTAATGCGGAAGGGATAATAGGCACCGCTCCAGGAGCCATGCCTGAAACCCCAACATGGACTGGCCATTCATTTATTGAGTGGAATACGCAGCCAAATGGCCTAGGTACTACATTTACAGGATCAACTCCGGTACTAGGCGCGATGACTGTATATGCCCAATGGGGATTTAGGGTTACATTTGATGGTAATGGGTTTATTCTGCCTTTGCCTGTTGCTGCTCAGCGCACACAAAATCATGTCTCATACTTTGGTGACCGTCTTGTGCCACTAAACACAAGCGTACTTGCAAACGGCACCCATCCTACGACTCCTATGGTGTGGCCTAATGACCCTGATAGAATAGGTATAAATTTTGTAGGCTGGTTTAATACAAACTTACAAACAGGCGGTACTGAGTTTTTTGAGGACTCCATAATCATGGCTCCTGTAGGTTTATTTGCTAGGTGGGAAATTACTACATTTACAGTAACATTTAACCCCCAAGGTGGTTCTTTGATGGCTCGCGCTGCTGTAACTCGTGACCATCCAAATCCAGATCCGCCAGCTATACCTGCTACTGTTTCAGCTACCCCCTCACTGACACGTACGGCTATTGCTGGTCTTAGCATTAATGCATCAAGCCAGTTAGCTCGCGGACAGTTTAGGCAAAACTATGCTGTTTTGGCGCCTCGTTCGGCTCCTGAGCTAGACCCGCCGGCAACAGGTCAAACCCTTGAAGGTTGGTGGACAGCAGCAAATGGATGGGCTGGCCCAGGTGAGCGTTGGGCTCCTCCCGGTTGGAATCAAACCGGAACAAACCTGACAGATAATTCCTCTCCAGGAACCCCGCCGGGTAATGCTGATACTATAGTTAATGGAAATATTGAAGTTCATGCTCATTGGGTGCATAGGGTAACATTCCACCCAAACGGAGGTGTGGCCTCTAACCGTATCGTAGCTGATGGTGGCGGTGCTCCAGGGACTATCATCCAGCATCAAAACCCTGGTACAAGCACGACACAGCATTTTATTGATATCCCTGTAGGCTTACCTGCAGGTCAAAATACAATAAATGCCAGCGGACGTCTAACCCGTACTGCTCCTGCACCAGTAACAACATATGTGCCCATGGTTATGCCTCGTGCTACTGGAAATAATATTTCTGTTCCTGTTTTAAATTCTGCAGGTAATGCAACTGTACCCTCATTGCAAGGTGGCGTAATGTCACGTGCAGGGCATCAATTTAATGGTTGGTGGGACATGAATGTTGCCCCTGGACCTGCTGGTGCGCCAGCAGCAGCGGGTGCAACAGAATTTACCGGTACAACCCCTATAACAGGCAATGTAACAGTATGGGCCCACTGGATACCTAACCCGCCGCAACAGATAACATTTAATCCCAATGGCGGAACTTGGCCTGGAGCCGCCCCTCCAGCAAGTGAGGTTCCTACCACTCTAACGGGTCCTGTAGTAAGAAACATAACAGAAGGTGCAACATTTACCAACTGTACTGTTAGCGGCACTATGCCTACTTTCCCATCAAAACCTGGTTACTTATTCTTAGGATGGTTCCAAATCCAAGACCCCGGTGATGGCAGCAGTGCTTTAGGTTTAAATCATATATCAACAACATTAACGGAATCAACAGCTGGAACTCTTGCTAATCCAACAACAGCAAGATGGATACCTACAACAGAAAACAATGTAACAAAAACCTATTATGCTCGCTGGTTACCGTATGTAACTCTAGTATTTGATTCCAATGGTGGCACAAATGCGCCCATAGAGCGTAGAGTTCCTAATGGCTGGACAGTAGCAAATATGAACACCGTATGGAGTACCACAAACTACGGTGCCCCTTCAGGTACAACAAACCAATACCACTGGGGAACTACAGGCTGGACAGAAGCCATAAGGTGGGGAACTCAACGCTCCGGTTTTGTACTCATTGGTGACACTAACTCCGGTTTTAATACTGCCGCTGATGGTAGCGGGAGTGTTTATACAAATGGCACACAGATTCTACTGGCCAATGCCAACGCTGCTGGGCGAATATATTTATACGCTCAATGGGGTGTGAACATTACCTTTAACACCCAACATCACACGGTTAGTGGTTCGCTGTTAAATGCAACAACTTCCCGGATGGTGGCAGAAGGCCATACTGTTGGTAATAGCCATCTGCATCCAAATCATTCAAATACTGCAGCTTCCGCTACCAACTCTTTCCCAGGAATTAATGCATGGGCTGGAGGCTACTATCCTGCGGTCAACTCCCAGACATTGATACAAGGTATCACGGTAATGTCTTTCTGGGGCTGGAATACACAAGCCAATGGGAGTGGCATATGGTGGAGTGCTGATACTGTATTAACAGCTAACGTAATCCCAGGCAGTAATCCTCCTACTCAATTATTTGCTATTTGGCGCCCTGTTCTAAGATTCACTCCAGCGTATGGAGTAATTGATTCTGTAATGGCAGGTTTTGGCCCTAATTTCGAAGCGTGGTATCGTCCCTTTACAATAGGTAGCCCTCATGGTGGCGCAGCGCTTCCCAACATGAACAACGCATGGCCTGGATTCACTTTCTTGGGCTGGTTCGAACACGGAAGCGGTATAAACCGGGGTATGATGTTTGACCCAACCGGAAATGTGTTCTCAGCAGACACTTGGTTTGCCACTTTTGCCGCTCCAGTAACATTCCACTCCAATGGAGCCACAGTTAGCTTCCAGACAACAACGGATATAACTGTAGGTAACCCACTAGGCGGCGCAATGCCGGCAGCAAGCCAATTAACCCGCCCGAATTGGAACTTCAGAGATATATGGAACACCCAACCAGACAATAGCGGTCTAAACTTTTCCGCAACCGCTCCTCTTATAATGCAAGAGACTCATCTTTACGCTTCTTGGTTTGCCCGTATTACCTTCGACCCAGGACATGCCGCAGGGCAAGATGGAGTAATTGCGCCAGGTAATTTGATACGCTATGTTCCAGAAAATTTCACATTAGACGAAAACCCTCCAGGCCAGCGTATGCCTGTAAACCCAACGCATCCAAACGGGGCATTTGATTTTGGTGGATGGCGAATACAAAATCCGCCAGCACACCTTCTTGACCCAAGTGACCCCACCGCCCCTGTAATGTTTAGGGATGATATTGTCTTTAACAACACCCTGCAAGATGGAACAATAAACGGTGATGTAATAGTTGAAGCCGTATGGCTACGCTCCGACGTAACCATAACCCTTGAATTTGATGGCGGCACCCATGCCGGTGGCGCTCCTCGCAATGTGGATATTCCTCGTGGTTCTGTAATTGGCTCGGTATTTCCTGCGCCATTCCCAGGTTCTATTATGGACCCTAATCCGCCTACAAAAACCAACTACGTTTTCGCAGGCGAATGGCAAAACGCTGCTGTAGCAGGGCCTGCAGGTATTCTTACTACTGCTCAGGTCATGGGTCTTCCTGCCAATAATGACATGACCTTTATAGCCCGGTGGAACCCAGCTCCGTTTATGGTTACATTTGAACTAGACGGCGGTAGCTACACTGGCTTTACACCTAATACAGGACCTGTTTTTGTAAACAATGTCTTGCACGGAACTATCATTGGTTATAATAGAGTGCCTGCAACAAGGCCTGGCGCTTTACCTACTCCAACGGTGCTTTCTCGCCCCGGTAGTACCCTTATAGGTTGGCGAGAAGTCATTAATGACGTAGCAACTGGTCCTGCCTTGACCACAGGTGCAATAGGCCTTACGGAAATAGATGGCGCTAACCGCACCTTTAGGGCTGTCTGGGATGTATCCAGACATTCAGTAATCTTTGTGCTATCAGGTGGTAACATTGGCGGAAATCCTAACAATGTGACCCGAACAGTTGATGATAATCAAAATGTTAATCATCCAAATACAACCCCTGCTACTGGGGTGCCAGTGCCTGTACTTCTTAATCGTGTGCTTCAAGGCTGGACTGACAGCGCTGGAGCTTTCCATACATCTGCGGCAATAGCTGGTATGAACTTTACTGCCCCGGCTGTCTTTACGGCCGTATGGGATTATGACCCTGAAATGGTGACATTTAACCTCAATGGTGGTGTTACAGTCGTTTCTGGATCGTCGGTTCCTGGGCCAGTTTTCAGGAACTTGCCATCAGGTGAAGCTATTGGCCTTGGCAATGTACCTATTACAACCCGTGCCAACTACACCTTCCTCGGGTGGCGCGAAACTGATTCCTCACCACAAGGATTTACAGACTATAGCCCAACCTCTGTTGGAGCGCTTACTCTGACACTTGGTCAGCCAAGGACATTTACCGCTCAATGGGGGCCAATTGTTCATCAGGTAACGTTTATCCTTAGCGGCGGGACTTACGGTGGCAGTAGCGCACCGGTTATAAGAGAAGTAAACCAGGGTACATCCATGGCTCTGTCAACTCCTCCTGTAACTGTACCTGCGCCAACTAATCCTCCTCAAGCCTTCCTTCACTGGTTAGCTAATGACGGTACTACGGTTTCATCTTTATTTGTTTCCAACTTCCTGATTACAGGGCCTACTACCTTTATAGCTGTATTTGACCATGAGCTGGTTACAACTACTTTTGATTTAGGTGGCGGAACTTATAACGGAAGCACTGCCAATGTTGTCGATGATCTTCCTTCTGGTTTACCCATAGGCCTAGGACGTGTGCCTGTTCCTACACGGGAGAACTATGAATTTGTAACATGGCGTGAGTTTATTCCCCCTGGATCGACTTACACCGACCGCACGAGGCATGAAGTTTCTCAGATTGATGTGATGGTTGGTCAGCCTCGTACATTTGTAGCTATATGGGCACCTATAACCCACCCGGTTACCTTCCAATTAGGAGGCGGCGTCTATGGTGGAAGCGCAAACGATATTGTGCGCATCGTATGGCAAGGTCGATCTGTATCTGACCCAACTACCACTGCGGTAAACGGAGTGCCTACCCCAACTAGAGCGCCTATGGTATTCCAGTATTGGCGTCTATCCGGTGATACAAACCAGTGGAGTCCGGCTTCTGCTGCGGCAATGGTTGTATCCGGCCCCGCAATATTTACCGCCGTGTGGGATTATCAGCGTGTGGATATTACTTTTGATTTAGGCGGCGGTATATATGAAAGCGATTTGGGGCCAATAACCAATGCGTTACGGGTTGGTGTGCCTATAAGCCTTAACTATGTACCTGTTCCTACACGTGCTAACTATACCTTCGTAAGTTGGGTGGAAACTGTCTCTGGAGCTTCTCGTAATAGAAATGAAGTTGCGGCAATAGTACCGGAGAGTGGTGTTCCAAGAACCTTTGTAGCTACATGGGCGCCTATAGTTCACCCTGTGACATTTATTTTGGCTGGAGGTACCTATAACTTAAGTGGCGCTGATGTGTCACGTACAGTTAATCAAGGCCAAGTTATTACCCATGCAAATACAGTTCCAACCCCAACAGTGCCAGTTGTTACACGTTCATTCCAGACCTTTATGGGATGGCGTAACTACGACGGTGTTATATGGCAGCCTGCATCTGTTGCCGCCCTTGAAATATTTGGGTCAAGGATATTTACAGCTGTATGGTCTGCTGACTTAGAAAATGTAACCTTTAACTTAGGAGGCGGCAACGTCGGCGGGAACCAAGCTGATGTAAGTCATGACCTGCCAACAGGTATGGCCATTGGAATTGGAAATGTTCCTATTCCAACACGCCCTAACTATAACTTCGTAGCATGGCAAGAAGTTGGCGAGCCAAACCGCAGTCATGGCGAAGTTGCTGCTATAGTGCTACAGCCTGGAGCACCGCGTTCCTTTATTGCAATATGGGAACCTGTAATGCATCCAATAACCTTTGTGTTATCCGGCGGTATATACAGCGGTAGTACCAATGCTGTTGTTCGGGAAGTTCAGCATAATAGTAGCCTTAGTTTCGGACTCATTCCAAACCCAAGTAACCCACCGCAATCCTTCCAGGGTTGGCATGTATCTAATACCGCGTTTGTGTGGGATGCGACATCTGTAGCTGCCCTTACAATCACTGGCCCTGTAACCTTTACGGCGATATGGGAGTTTAATACTGCTGAAGTTACATTTATCTTAAACGGCGGTGAGGTATCCGGCAGTGTTGGGCCAATAGTACATCCAACATTACCTATTGGTGTTGCTATTGGTGCCGGCAATGTACCTGTGCCTACTTGGGAATTTAGAAGCTTCATGCATTGGGCAGTAATGGATGGTACTGTAGTAGTAGCCACCCATAGCGCCTTGCAAGTAGCTAATATGATTCTTGAAGGAGATATCACCTTTACAGCTATATGGGATCGAGAACAATTCCCAGTCACTTTCAATTTTAATGGTGGTAACTGGAGAGATGGAGATAATCTCCTTCACAATGATTCATTTACACGCATGTATGACAACGGTGCGCTTATAATGCCTAATGATTTGCCAAATCCTGTTAGAACTAATTACAACTTTGTAGGATGGCGTATAAATGGTATGGGTCCGCTACTGCAGCCTGGCGACATAATAGGTATGCAAGTAAATGGCCCGATAGTGCTTACGGCAGTATGGGTACGAATCACCCATTCTGTTATCTTTGAACTTAACGGCGGTGAGTACAACGGCCAAGTAATAGACCTTGTACGTACAGTCGCTCAGGGTAACGAAATTGAAGTCGTACCCAACCCTGATAGAGATCAATTCGAATTAATCGGATGGCGTGAATATGACTATCCAACCGTCGATGTATACACACTCCGCACTCCAAGTCAAGTGGCTGAGATAACAGTAGATGGTGAGCGGACATTTGTCGCTCAGTGGTCTATTATTGCTCATCCGGTAGTGTTTGACTTAAATGGTGGTCTTGTAGACGGAAATGCCTCTAATGTAGTTCATATGGTAAATGAAGGCAGTCAAATTGGTTCTGCCAATGTTCCAGCCCCAACATTAACTGGTTCATCTTTAACAGGATGGCGTCTTAGCGGTTCCGGAACGGTAATTTCACCTGCTGCTCTTGCAGTTATAGTTGTAAATGAGCCTTTGGTGTTTGTCGCGGTATGGGATCAGAACATCATCCCTGTTACCTTTGACCTTAATGGTGGTACAGAAGATGGAAATAATGGGCCGATAGTGCGCAACATAATGGAAGGCGCATCAGTAGGTACCGGTACTATTCCTGTACCTACACGGGCCAACTATACTCTTGGTGGCTGGCAGCGAGAGGGCGCAGGCGCAGTCCTGACTGTGACTCAAGTAGCCGGTACCTTGGTCAATGCCCCAATGAGCTTTAGGGCAGTATGGAACCCTATAATTCATAATGTGACATTTGATTTGAATGGTGGTTCAGTTGATGGCGATACCGCAAACATTGTATATGTAGCCAGACAAGGAACTGCTATTGGTGCAGCCAACGTACCTGCACCGACCCACGGAACTGCTGTACTCAGTGGATGGCGTGATGCTGTAACTAGTGCGGTTTACACTGCCGCCCAAATTGCAGCATTGGAAGTAATAGCACCACGGACATTTGTTGCTCAGTGGGATATGAACTTGCATAATGTAATCTTTGACTTAGACGGTGGTAATGTAAACGGTAATACTGCAAATATGAATGCGACAGTACCACATGGTGAAAACGTTCCTGCTTCGCAGATTCCAGAGCCTGTACGTGGATATTATGTATTTGGCGGATGGCGCAATGCCGCGGGCGATGTGTTTACAGCCCTTGAAGTTGCTGATATGCAGATTACTGGCAATTTGACTCTTACCGCGGTTTGGACACCTGTATCCCGTGATGTTGTACTGGGCAGCGGCCCTTATACTGCCGGTATCCCAGGCCATAATAATTCTGTTTACATCTACGATGTTGATGAAGACGGTAATGTAACATTTATTATTACACCTCCTGGTAATGGTGCTATATTCACAGACCGATCCCTAGTAGTACCGCCTCCAGGTTATATCATCGTGGAAGGCCCGACTCTTATGCCCGATGGACGCCTTAGAGTAGTGATAAGGCGCTATATTCCAGAAGTTGATGGAGATAGCGAATTTACTCTCATCTTCGACCCAGCACAGGGTTCACTTCCTACTGGAACAGCAGACAGAGTAATGGGACCATTTGGTCATGTTGTTGCTACTTTCCCAACTCCGGTTCCACCTGCTGGATATCAGTTTGTTGGTTGGTTCTATGAAGGCGGGCGTATTGTTCCTTCCCTTGCGCTAACCAGGGATATGACACTAAGGGCAAGCTTTGAGCCTGTTGAAGTGGCAATGTATGAAGTTGTTTATGATCCAGGCCCAGGTACTTTGCCACAAGGTACCCAAAGCACCCAGCGACATGCCTATGGTACGGAGCTAACTACACATCCACAGCCGACCCGCAATGGTTACAACTTTGTTGGCTGGCAGTTGGACGGGCAAGATATTGCTAACCCATTGGTTGTAAGGGGTAACAAGAGATTATTGGCAGTATGGGTTGCGGCTCCGACACCGTCGCCGAGTCCATCACCAGCACCAGAATCTCCAGCACCATCCCCGAGTCCGTCGCCTGCGCCAGAGTCTCCAGCGCCGTCACCCAGTCCAGCGCCGTCGCCGAGTCCATCTCCGGCACCTCCTTCGCCGTCGCCTGCTCCTCCACAGTCACCAGCGCCTAGCCCTTCACCATCGCCATCTCCAAGTCCGTCGCCATCGCCAGGGCCAAACTATGTTGTAGTCTTTAGCGCGGCTCCTGGTAATCATGTCGGTAACGAGACTGGTATACGTCAAGGCCCACGTGGAACTATGATCACTAATATTCCCGCAGTGCCTACTCGTACTGGATTTATCTTTGGTGGATGGAGATTCCCCAATGGTAGTATTCTTGCTGCTAGCCAGCTTGAGATTACCGGTAATATGACACTTACTGCCATATGGGCACCTATAGGAGCGACACCAACGCCAACACCTTCTCCAACTCCAGGCCCAGTGGTAGGAAGACCTAACCCTCAAACCAATCCGATTCAGGTAAGCTTTATGATATTTGGAGCGGTTATGCTTCTTGGATTTGCAGTTGTAGGTATTTCTATACTTGCTTCTAAGCAAACCGCGGCGGCAGGTCAGTATGGTAAAGATGCTGCCCGCTATGACCGTGAGAAGCGGATTTTGGATATGGTAGATAAGAAGTCTAAGAAGTAAATGAAGTAAAACGATATAATTTCATAGCATACAAAAAGCGCCTATCAGATGATGGGCGCTTTTTACTTCCAAGGCCGTGCAGCTATTTATAGTAATTCACCCTTTAAACGGTCACGCCTGAGACGAAAATAGCGGACGCCTCAACGCTTTTTCGGTGATAAGTGGGGCCATTTAAAGGGGGAATTGCTATATTGTTTAGCTTGGGATATAGCAGGTAATTGTGGTGCCAATGCCTTCTTTGCTTTCTAGGGTTATCTTTCCGTTATGATGTTCTGTTATGTGTTTTACTATTGATAGACCTAGGCCTGTGCCGCCAGTTTTTTTGGATCTTGAGCTGTCTACACGATAGAAGCGCTCGAACACGCGGCTTTGGTGCTTTTTGGATATGCCTATGCCTGTATCGGTTATTTTTATTTTGCAGTGGTTATTTTCTTTGGACAGGCTTAGAGTTATTTTGCCGTTTTCTTTGTTGTACTTTATTGCGTTGTCTAGTAGGTTGTACATAAGTTCGTCGATTAAGTGGTAGTTGGCTTTTAGGTTTATTGTGTGGCCTTTTAGGTCTATTGTTACCTGCTTTTTTATTGTGTTTTCTTGTAATGCGGCTACGACGGATTGTGCCAGCTCGTAGATGTCGAAGGTGGTTAGGTCTTTTTCTATTTTTCTTTCGTCGAACTCGGATAAGCGGATTATATCGTTGATTATGTTGATTAAGCGGGTTGTGTGGTTTTTGATTTTATTTGTGAAGCTTGCTATGTCTTCTGGCTTTGCCATTCCGCTTCCTATTATTTCAGATAGGGCGGAGATTGTTGTTAGTGGGGTTTTGAGTTCGTGGGATACATTGGCAGAGAACTCCTTGCGTTGAGTTTCGGTTTTGGATTGCTGGGTTAATAGTGCTTCTGTGGTTTCGGCCCGGTTTTTTAATATTTCCATCTGAGAGGTTAGTTGTTGTTTTTGGGTGCTGATTTTTTTGATGTAAGGCCATAGTTCCTCATATTGGGATTTGTTTGCTTCTGCGCTTGTGATATCTAGGTTATCGAAATCCACTTTAGTTAAGGGTTTGATGATTCGCTTAGTAAGGCGATGGGTTATAAAATAGGCTAAGCCCAGTATGGCGATGGTTATTATTACAAGATTAGGCAAAATGGCAGAGAACACTTCTCCCAGGCTGTTGAGGGTCCTGGAAAGGCGAAGGATATTGCCGTTTTCTAGGCGAATGGCGTAGTAGAATGTGTCTAGGCCGAAGGTGTCGGAGCTACGGATGGATTGGCCATGGCCTTCGGTTATAGCTGCAACAAACTCGGCGCGGTTGCTACGATTTATTGATAAGTCTGTATCCGGATGATTGTCGAATAGCACCCATCCTTCCGGTGCTATTATGGTCATGCGGGTACTGCCTACCATTAGCTTTTTGGTATATTCGAAGGTTCCGCTATTTAGTAGCCCGGCTACTAGGTAGGCTTTATCTCTTGTTGCGGCCATTTCGTGGGACTGGGTACTGTTTATAAAAAGGATACTAAATAGTACCGCAATTGCCACGATGCAGACCATGATCAGGGCTGCAAAGCTGGTAAATATCCGTTTGTGCATGTTATTCTCCCATTTTATAGCCTACGTTTCTTATTGTTTTTATATATCCTCCCGCGGTGTCTAGTTTTTGACGTAAGGATTTTATATGCATATCCAGGGTACGGCTCTCTCCTTCGAAGTCATATCCCCATACTGTGTCTAGGATTTTGTCTCTGGATAGTACTATTTCCGCGTTTATCATTAGGTAGCTTAGTAGTTCGTATTCTTTGAAGGTTAGGGAAATGACTTTGCCGCTAACGGATACCGTGCGGCTTTGTTGGTTAATTTGTATGGATTGGTAGGTGATATCTTGGGACGGTTTTGATGTAGTGGTGTTTCGGCGAAGTAAGGCTTTTATGCGGGCTATTAGCTCCATAACGCCGAAGGGTTTGGTCAGGTAGTCATCGGCTCCTAGGTCTAGGCCTATTACTTTGTCATGCTCGGCGCTTTTGGCGGTTAGCATAATCACCAGGAGGGATTGGAACATAGGGTTCTGGCGAAGTTTTTTGAGAATGGCAAGACCGTCATCTCCAGGTAGCATAATGTCTAGTATGACTAAATCTGGTAGGGGATTGTCTTTGCCTTCCAATGCATTGAAGAAGGCTTTGCCTTTTTCGAACCCCATGGTTTCATAGTCTGCGCCTCTTAAGGCGTATAGCACTATTTCTCTTATATCTTCGTCATCTTCTACTATCCAGATGCGGGGCATAGGTCACCTCATTACGATTCCAAACAAATGAATCTGTATCAGTTTATTTTGGCTTGCTTTCCTGTTATAGAGTATACCACCCAGCTTGCGATATTACAGGCGTGATCTCCTATGCGTTCGAAGAATTTTGCTACCATTAGCAGGTCTATGGCCTGTTCGCTGTTAGGGTTATCTGAGCGTATTAGTTCTATTAGGTCGAATTTTACTTTGTCGAAAAGATCGTCTACTACGTCGTCGTAGGCTATTATAGATTTTGCTAGTTTTAGGTCTTTTTTTACATATGCTTCTATGCTGTCGGTTACCATTTTTACTGTGGCTATTGCCATTTGCGGGATGTGTATTAGTTCTTGGACATAGGGTGCTCCATTCATCATTACTACTATTTCTGAGATATCTGCTGCTTGATCTCCTATGCGCTCCATATCTGTAATCATTTTTAGGGCTGCGGATATTACGCGTAGGTCTTTGGCTACGGGTTGCTGCTGCATTAGTAGCTTTAAGCATAGGGCTTCTATGTCTTTTTCTTTTTCTTCCACATCTGCTTCGAATATGATTACGTTTTTAGCCAGTGCTACATCCTGGTGGATTAGGGCTTCCGAGGCCAGTATGATGGATTTCTCCACTAGGGCGCCCATTTCTTTCAGCTTGTTGTTTAGTTCATCTAACTGCTGGTCAAATCTTCGCATTATCCAAACCTCCCTGTTATATAATCCTCTGTGCGTTTATCCTTGGGTATTGAGAAAACTTGCTGGGTTTCGCCGTATTCTACTATTTCTCCCAGCAGAAAAAAGCCTGTGTTGTCGGAGATTCGTACTGCTTGCTGCATATTGTGTGTTACTATTACTATGGTATAGCTGTTTTTTAGTTTTAATACCAGCTCTTCTATTTTGGCGGTGGAGATTGGGTCCAGGGCTGAGGTTGGTTCGTCCATAAGCAGTACATCCGGCTGAACTGATAGGGCGCGGGCAATACATAGCCGCTGTTGCTGCCCGCCGGATAGGGATAGGGCACTTTTTTTTAGGCGGTCTTTTAGCTCGTCCCAGATGGCGGCATCGTATAGGGATTTTTCTACTATATCGTTAAGTTTAGATCGCGATCTTATACCGTGGGTACGTGGGCCGTATGCGATATTGTCGTATACGCTCATCGGAAAGGGATTGGGCTTTTGGAAGACCATTCCCACCCGTTTTCTTAGGGCGTTTACATCAATATTACCGTGGATGCTTTGGCCGTCGAGTAGGATGCTTCCTGTGATTTTGCAGCCTTCTACTAGGTCGTTCATACGGTTTAGGCTTTTGATTAGGGTTGACTTGCCGCAGCCAGAGGGTCCTATAAAGGCGGTTATTTCATTGGCTGGGATGGACATATTGATATTTTTAAGTGCGTGGAAATCGTTATACCATAGATTTACATCTTTGATGGAGAATTTATTCATTTTTATGATTCCTTTCTTATGAAACGAGCAATCCATGAAGATAGGGCGTTTATCAGGATTACCACGATTAATAAAACGGCGGCTGTGGCGTGAGCTTCACCGGGATGGGTGCCTTCGTTGGCTAGGGCATACATATGAGCGGATAGGGTGCGGCCCGTGTCGAATAAGTTATTGGGCATACGGGCTACATTGCCTAGTGTAAAAATAATAGCCGCGGTTTCGCCGATTATCCGCCCTATTGCTAGGATGACCCCGGCCAAAATCCCTGGGGTTGCCGCGGGCAGTATTATACGCATTACAGTCCTAAGCCGCCCGGCACCTAGGCCAAAGGAGCCTTCTCTATATGTGTCTGGAACGGATTTTAGGCTTTCTTCTGTTGTGCGCATAATAAGAGGAAGAATCATTATGGAAGTGGTGAAAGAGCCTGACATAAGGGATAGACCCCAGCCAAGAAATACCCCAAAAAATATAAAGCCAAACAGCCCATATACAATAGAAGGGATACCCGCCAAGGTTTCTGTTGTGAGGCGTACAATTGCCACAAATCGGCTGCCCCTTTTTGCGTATTCTACAAGGTAAATAGCGGAAAATACCCCAAGGGGAACCGCAAGTATCAGCGAAAGACCTACGATCATCAGCGTTCCTATTAAGGCGGGGAAAAGGGATTGGTTTTGGGTGGTAAATTCTCTGGCAAAAAGGGAAGGTCTGATAAAAGGTATGCCATTAATAAGTACATATCCCACAACCAAGACCAAGACAGCGGCAGTGATGCCGATACTGAGCCATGTCAGGGCAAAAAGGATGATATCTGAGGGCTTTTTTCTTTTGAAATTTTGCACTTTATATGCCCTCCTTTTTCTTTAGAAGTGAAAACAGGGCATTGATAATCATTACAAATATAAATAACACAACACCGGTGGCGACTAAAGCGGCTCTGTGGTTGCCATAGGCGTATCCGAGTTCTATTACTACGTTGGCGGTTAGGGTTCTTGTCCCCATTAGAAATTCATGAGGCATACGCAGTACCGCTTGATTTCCTGCCACCATCCTTACCGCCATGGTTTCTCCGACGGCGCGGCCTATTCCCAAGATAACGGAGGCCATTACCCCTGATTTTGCGGCGGGCAAAACTACGCGGTATGAAGCGTTTTCATGGCTTGCGCCTAGGGCTATTGCTCCTTCGTAAATCTCACCGGGGATGGCACGGATGGCGCTTTCGGATATGGTGATTATTGTGGGCAGAATCATCATCCCAAGCAAAATTGAGGCGGTAAGTATGCTATTGCCGCTGCCGCCAAAAGTTTGCCTAACAAAAGGAACCAGAACTACCATGCCGAAATAGCCGTATACCACAGAAGGGATTCCGGCCAAAAGGTTTATTGCGGGCTTTAATATCTTATAGATAGGGGCAGGGCAAAACTTTGCCATAAACACAGCCGCGAAAATGCCAATAGGTACCCCAAATAATATGGCACCTACTGTTACGTATATGGAGCCAACAATCATAGGAAGTATGCCAAACGCAGGAGGGTTCCAGGTAGGCCGCCAGTCTGTTCCTGTTAGGAAGCGGATGACTCCCATATCCCACATAGCAGGTAGCCCCTGCATAAACAAGAAAACGCAAATCAGCCCCACCGCGATAATTGCGGCTGAGGCTGATAATATGAAAAGTATTTTTGCGGCGAGTTCCTTATAAAAAACTAACGAATGTTTTCCCATTGCGAAACCTCTCCGAGAAAAATATTTCTTACCTGGTCAAGGGTTAGGCCGTCTATGTCATTACTTGGATGGACGATTACAGCAATTCCGTCGATGGCTATGGTTAGTGGGGATAGGAATTCTAATTCGCTTTCTCTAAAATCGCGGCTGGACATTGCAATATCTGCAAGGCCGTCCCGGGCAGCGGTGATACCATGGCCTGTACCGGCACCGTGTACATCTATCGTGACATCAGAGTTTAGCTCACGATAAGCGGTGCTTAAATGCTGCATTAGGGAGTAGACAGAGGAAGAACCATTTACAACGATTACTCCGGTTAGGCCACTTGGGGTATATTCTGGAGCGCCTTCTGGGATAAATGGTACATATCCTCTTTCTGCTACAACAGCCTGACCTTGAGCAGAGAATATGAAATCAACAAAATCTTGCGCAAGAGGGGTAAGGCCTTCATCGGTTATATAACCAATGATAAATGGGCGCTGTATGGCGTATGTGCCGTTTAGCATATTTTCCATTGTTGGCATTACACCATCAATGCTAAGTACTCTAACTCTTGTATCTTGTAGGGCAACGCCTGTTGACGCATAACCTATGGCTTGTGGATTTTCTGCTACATTTGTCATCATAACACTGGTGCCTGGGGCTACTACTGCTTCCATAGTTATATTGTCATTGCCATCTACGGTGACATCAACGATTTCTACAAAAGCACCACGGGTTCCGCTTCCTTCTTCTCTTGTTATGGTGGCTATTTGGCCTGAGATACCTGATGAATCGTCGGTGGTTATTTCGCTGGTGCTGCCGCCGCAACCTACAATCAGCAAGCTCATTGCTATTACTACTGCGGATTTGATAACTTTTTTCAACATTTACATTCCTCCGTAAATTTATTTTGCGAGGTGATGATAAATGTCGAATGTAAATGTTAAATAACGTGTAGGTAAAATCTATGTAAATTATTTTGTTGGCTCATATAAAAATATTATGTATAATAGAGTTCTTCTGAAATCAAAAGGCGCGATTTAAAGAAGAAGCAAAAGACTCATAATGAAACCTACTTTCGAAATCATAAAACGTGATTTCGAAAGAGGTCTAATGATATAAATTGAAATCCAGAGGTAGAATACTTATGAAACTAAGGTATATCCCCAATATAGTTACATTTATAAGGATTATTATGGTGGCAATGCTTATTTTTCTTGCGCCTTTATCGATGCTAAGCATAATATTTTTTATTGCCGCCGGTCTTACAGATATGATAGATGGGCCTCTGGCTCGGCGTATCAAGGATGCGACAAGCAATTTTGGGGCAGAACTTGATAGTATGGCAGACATGTTTATGGTAATAGTCTCTATTTTCTTTATATTGCCGGCAATGAACTTATGGCCTGGGTTCCGGTTTACCATTTTGGTAGCTCTTGTATTTAAGCTGATGTCAGCGGTACCTGGCCTTATTAAGCATCGCAAGGTGTTTTTCTTGCATACAATAGCCAACAAGGCGCTTGGGCTGATACTCTTTCTTGGGGCTATAATCTACTTTATATTTGGTGGGCAGTTGGCGGTAAACTTATACTTTATATTTTTGCATGTGGCTGTGTTTGTGATAACCATCGAAGAAATGGTGATTATTAGTATGTTGGATTATCCCAATAAGAATATAAGAGGGTTTTGGCAAATAAAGCGGATCAATGAAGAGTACAGAACAAAAGGGGTTGTTGGTATTTAAAATTTGACAGGTATAGTGCACCGTGATATATTAATTCTAAGCAGAAGCGCCACTTCTCGCCCTCTAGCTAACGCAACAGGGTTTATCCGGCAAGAACTCGTACTGAGTTACGATGTTACGCATGATAAAGTGGGCCTATGCCCACTTATTTTTTTTGAGTCGGACAACAATAGCGAATCGATGCTTATTCGCGCCAATAGCGAATCAAAGCTTATTCGCGGCGTTAGCAACCAGCAAAAAGGAGGGAATCAGCATTACCGACTTAATGATCAACGAGCAGATCAGGGACAAAGAAGTACGTCTTATTGACGCAGACGGTGCCCAGCTTGGCATAATGCCAGGAAAGGACGCTCAGCGTCTTGCGGACGAAAAACGCCTAGACCTGGTGAAGATCTCGCCGACGGCAAAGCCGCCGGTCTGCAAGATCATGGACTATTCAAAGTTTAGATTCGAACAGTCCAAAAAGGAAAAGGAAGCCCGGAAAAAGCAGCGTACCATTGATGTGAAGGAGCTGCGGCTTTCCCCCAACATTGATATTCATGATATTAATGTAAAAGTGAAAAAGGCT
Source organism: Defluviitaleaceae bacterium (assembly GCA_009780185.1). GTDB lineage: Bacteria > Bacillota > Clostridia > Lachnospirales > WQUN01 > WRAN01. The sequence continues at coordinate 43,944 of WRAN01000018.1, forward strand.
ATTGATTTCCTTAAAAGCGGTGACAAGGTTAAGGTCACCATCCGCTTCAGAGGGCGTGAACTTGGACGTACAGAGATAGGTTACGGTATACTCAACGATTTCGCCCAGAAAGTAAGCGAAGTAGGGCAGATAGAAAAGCCCCCGAAAATGGAAGCTCGTTCTATGGCTATGTTTCTTTCACCAAAGCCACAGTCCAATTCCTAGATTATGATAGACAAAGGAGTTACTCATGCCTAAACTTAAAACAAAAAGAGCTGCCGCAAAGCGCTTCAAAGTAACAGCTACCGGCAAGTTCAAGCATCCCAAGTGCAATAAACAGCATATTCTTGGCAAAAAAAGCCCAAAAAGAAAAATGACCTTGCGCAAAATGGGTATGGTTGATAAAACCAATGAAAAAGCAGTAAGGCAAATGATGCCGTATGCATAACCACACAAATGGATAATACAAAAACATGCCAGCCAGTCTCGCTGATTTGGTCAAAACCGAAAACAGTGAGTAGAATCGTAAAGCGATTGTGCGAAGTAACACTTTTTTGTATGGCTGGTGAATTGCCTTTATTGGGCGATTAGGAGGATACTATAATGGCAAGAATAAAAGGAGCAGTAAAAGCAAGAAAAAAGCATAAACGGATACTAAAACTAGCCCGTGGTTATAGAGGCGCAAGAAGCAAGCAATACCGTGTAGCAAAGCAAGCGGTAATGCGCGCAATGGCAGCAGCATTTGCAGGCCGTAAGCAAACCAAGCGTGAATATCGTCGCCTGTGGATTACAAGAATCAACGCAGCAGCACGTATTCATGGCCTTAGCTATAGCCAGTTTATGCATGGACTTAAAAAAGCCGGAGTTGATATAAATCGTAAGATGTTGGCAGAGCTAGCCGTAAACGATGCCCCAGCTTTTACAAAACTTGCAAAAGTGGCTTCTGGGTCATAGGCTAAGCCATGTTATTCTTAAATGTATAAATCTTGTCTTTTTAACAGATACTATGAAAAGTTTCAAAAGATTTTCAAATGAAGAAGAGACATATAGGCGTTTCGATTTGAAATGGCCTGAAGCCCAATTTCAAACGAAATCGCTATATCACTCGCATAAGGAGGAACTACATTGAAAGCTACGGGCATAGTCCGCAGGATTGACGATCTAGGGCGGGTCGTTATCCCCAAGGAAATACGCAGAACCTTACGTATCCGTGAAGGTGATCCACTGGAGATTTTCACAGACCGTGAAGGTGAAATTATTTTGAAGAAATACTCCCCAATAGGTGAGCTTGGCAACTTTGCTAAAGAGTACGCCGAAAGCCTTAGCCAGTCATCTGGCCATATTACCTGTATTGTGGATAAGGATCAGATTATTGCAGTATCTGGTGGTTCTAAGAAGGAGTTTATGGATAAGAATATCTCCACTGCCTTGGAAAAAACCATCAACCTAAGAAACCCAGTATCTGCTTCCAGAAGTGATGCAGCCTTTGTGCCCATCCTTGAAGAAGATGATCCAGGAACTTACAACAATGAATTTATTGCCCCGATTATCGCCGAAGGCGATGTACTTGGTGCTATTGTTTTCCTTTCACCTGATAAGAAAATGGGTGAAGTGGAAGGGAAGCTGGCTCAAACTGCAGCTGGTTTCCTTGGAAAGCAAATGGAGCAGTAAGAAATTTACGTATAGCCACAAAACCCCTGCATGATTATGCAGGGGTTTTTTTATTAGAGTTCTTCAGAAATCAAAAAGCGTGATTTCAGAAGAAGCAAAAGACTCACAATGAAACCTACTTTCGAAATCATAAAACGTGATTTCAAAAGAGGTCTATTGTATGGTTCTCTTTTCAATCTTTCGGTATTGCAAAGGAGTAGATCTTACTTGCTTATTAAAAATCCGAATAAAGTGTTCTACGCTTGAGTATCCACAGGCAACAGATATGTCTGCTACAGTCATATCCGTTGTTTTAAGCAGTTTTTTCGCGTGTTTTATCTTAATATTCACTAAATCGGCATTGGGTGATATCTTGAAAAATTCGTTATATAAAACTGAAAACCGGCTTCGGGTAAACCAAACTTGCTTTGCCATTTTATCTACTGTCCAGTCTTTAGGGTTTGTTCGCATTTCGTCGCGCAACATGATAAACCGTTGCTTGACTTCAAACATGCGCTTCGAGCCTGGCTTATTTTCTACATATAAGTTTGAAAGGGTTTCAAACAATTTTAGCACATGCTGTGTTGTTTCCTCGCGGCGGTCAATTAATCTATCTGTCATTGTATATGTGATTATTTCAAGTTGGCGGGTAATCTCATCGCTGTTAGATATATAAAAGAGCTCATTTTCTGGCAGGGCATACCGCGCTGTGAAATGTGGGTCGTCTACCTTATATATCAGGAAGTCATTTACGAAAACTCCGTCGTGATGCCTATACTCCTGCCTTTGTCCGGGAGTATATATTATGCAAGCGCCCTTGGCTGTTTTATGTTCAATGCCATCTGTGATAACAATTGCCGGTGAAAGAAAATGAATGAAAAGGTAAATATCAGCCCCCAAACCAGTAGGATTGTCTGCCCGATAGAAGTCTGTCTCCCGTTTATGGTGCGCAACGTTCAAAACTGTAATTTCTGTCATAAAACTCACCCCTTATGATGAAATTAGCTTTTTGTGCTATTTTAGTCATATGTATGTGCATTGTCAATAATTAGTAATGACATATAGAACAATAGGTCAAATTTCATAACAAATTATATTGGGGTACAGCTTCTATGGTTAATATTTGCCAAGAGCTTAATGCAAATTGAGAGTAAAAGCGCAATTATTGCACAGTGAATCTCATTGACTGGGGTTGGCGGCAGTATATAATTTATACAACAAGGAAAGTAAATAATTTTTCTATTGTGAAAGGAGAACAGTATGAAGAAACTGTTACTTATTTTGGTGCTACTTATGGTTGCTGTAGCTGTTTTGGCCGCTTGTGGGCGTAATGGAGACGAGCAATCCGACGCGACGCCTTCCCCGCCGCCAGTCACAGGGCAGGAAACACAGCCAGACCAGCAGCCGCCCCTAGACTTGGGTATTCTTGGCCCACATAATCCGGTCACCTGGACCATGATGATTGTCACCGACAACATGCCCCCCGCGGCTGACAACTGGCTTATGGAGAGGATACGTGAAGAATTGGGTGTCACTCTCATTTTCGACATTGTGCCCGGCGATTTGCAGGATACGCGAGTAGCCACTATGCTTGCCGCCGGTGCCACGCTGCCGGATATTATTCACGTAACGCAGCTTGATGCCCATATGGCCGCGGGCGGTACACTTATGCGCCTTGATCCCTTCCTAGAAAGCGGTATGTTTCCAAGGCTGCAAGAACACCACGCGCCTTATATCGGAAGGCTTTCCTTTAGAGAAGGCCCTGTAGAGCCAGGGCTTTACCAGATGGCCACATGGAACAGATTCTATACCGATGACCAAGGCGGCGGACCGATTATGGGCCCCACCCATGGCGGCACAGGGTTTTGGCTTCAGAAATCTGTACTAGAATTCCATGGTTTCCCAAACTTGGACAATATGACACTTGAACGTTATTTTGACATGATTGAAGAATACATGATAGCCAACCCGACCATTGACGGTATGCCAACCATAGGCTTCACCTTCCCAATGCTTGGGCGCGTATGGGGCATGACCAACCCGCCGCAATTTTTAGCGGGGCACCCCAATAATGGTGAAGTGCTTGTAGAGAATGGTATTGCCAGAATTTATCATACCAGCGAATATGCCGAGTATTATTGGCGCGCCCTTAACGATGCTTTCCACCGGGGATTGGTGGACCCGGAAAGCTGGACCCGTACACAAGACGAGTACCAAGCAGCACTTGCCACAGGCAGGGTACTGGGCTTCCACGACCAGGGCTGGGCATTTGGCACACCCAGAGACGCACTTATTGAAGCCGGCAGATATGAGCGCACATGGATACCAACGATGCCTGTAATGCGGTCAGGAACCACCCCTTGGTACGCAGATAGGCCGGTGCTTAACGTCAACCAGGGGATTGGCATCCCTGTAACCTCTGACAACCCGGAGCATAAGCTCCTGTTCTTTGAAACCCTTCTGCAACCGGAATGGCAAATGCTCTTCACTTGGGGCAGAGAGGGTATTGACTACCATGTAGACGCGAACGGTAATTTTTATCGTACAGCAGAGCAGCGCCGCAACGCGGACGAAGCTGCTTGGCGTTTAAGCAATAGGGTAGAAGTTTTGTGGGATGCTATTCCCAAGATTCAAGGCTCACTGCCCTGTGGTAATGCCTATACCCCAGGCAACCAGCCGTCGGAATTCTATGAGGGTCTGAGTGACTATTTCCGCTTCTTCCTGACAAGCTACGGCTTAGGTACATGGACACAATTTGCCAATGACCCTCCCTCCAACCCGCCGTACTATCCCGCGTGGCAGGCACCCATTCCCGGTGGAACACCCGCGGCGGAAGCCGCCGCACAAATCCAGGATATACTGCCAAGATTGGTACCGGGGCTTATTTCGGCACCGCCTGGAGAGTTTGACACGCGTTGGGCTGCGTTTATAGCCGAATTTGAAATGGTAAACACTGAAGCGCTGGAAGCGCAAATACAATCATTTATCGACGACCGCATCGCAAGAGCCAGATAGTTTTGGATAAAAGGGAGTGCCGCTCGGGTTCAAAACTCGGGCGGCACCCAATTTTTTTATAAGGGGTGTAATGTGGAAAAGGCAATCCCTAGAAAAAGCCGCAAGAAGTCCTTCTGGCGGCAATGGCAACTTATGCTAATGAGTATCCCCATGCTGCTGTATGTAATTTTGTTCGCGTATGTACCTCTTGGTGGCTGGGTTATGGCTTTTCAAAACTTCCGGCCCCGTTTTGGAGTAGGGCCTATCCGCAACTTAATTGAAGCCGAATGGGTAGGCCTGGCCCATTTCAGAACCCTGCTGGACACGTCTGGCCATACCGGTGCGCGGTTTATCCGTGCCCTTACCAACACGGTTGGGCAGTCGCTTCTTACACTGGTGGTTGGGACTATATCCGCCATAGTGCTGTCCCTTATGCTGCATGAAGTGCGGCAGACGGGGATTAAACGTTTTATTCAAAACATACTCTACCTTCCCCATTTCCTAAGCTGGATGATTGTCACCGTCTTGGTTTCTATGGCCTTGGCATTGCCTGTTTCTGGCGGGATTATTAATGATGTTCTGCTTGCCCTTAGAATAATACGGGAACCGATTCAGTTTCTGGCAGAACCAAGATATTTTTGGGGGATTGTAGCCGGTGCCAACCTATGGCGCAATCTCGGATGGAACACAATTATTTACATGGCATCTATGACAGCCATTGACCCCAACTTGTACGAGGCTGCATCCATAGATGGGGCCAACCGCTACCGTAAAATGTGGCATATCACATTGGCTACCATAAGGCCTACTATTATACTACTTATTATCATGAATATTGGGTGGCTGCTGGCCAGCGGGTTTGAAATACAATTCTTTCTCGGCTCCGGCCCGTCCATTGCCCGTGCGGAGAACATTGATATTTTTGTGCTGCGCTTTGGCATAGAACAGCATAACTTTGGCCTTGCAACCGCCGCTGGGGTTTTTAGAACCGGCGTGAGTATACTGCTTCTTCTTGCAGCTAACTTAGTTGCCAAGTTGATGAAGCAAGAGACATTATTCTAGGGGGCAGACATAATGGAATCCAACGCGGTAAATAAGAAAAGAAAAAATCATTTCAATTTAAAACGGCTACAGGCAGAGTCGGTTATTTTTCACACCATTAACTATCTGCTTCTGATTGGGCTGTGTGTAATCATGCTATACCCTATGCTTAACACATTGGCACTTTCTTTCAACGATGGGTTGGACGCGGTAAGGGGTGGGATTCGCCTATGGCCTCGCCGTTTCACGTTGAATAATTATGAAACCCTGTTTAGTGTGCCGACTGTTTTCCCGGCTTTCCGCATTTCCATTTACAGGACGATTGTGACGGTAATCACCAACCTTGTTTTTACATCTATGCTGGCATATGCTATAAGCCGCCCCGAATATAAGCTAGGTAAGCCTATTGCCCTTATTGTTGTAATAACTATGTATTTCAATGCCGGGCTTATTCCCCATTTTATTCTGCGGCAATCCTTGGGGCTGCTTAATACCTTTGCCGTGTTATGGTTTCCCAGTATGATTTCGGCTTTCAATCTTATTATTATACGCACCTACATGAAAAGTCTGCCGGAATCTTTAGTAGAATCGGCTAAGCTGGACGGCTCGGGAGATTTTGGTATATATGTGCGGATAATTATGCCATTATGCAAGCCGGTGCTTGCCACTATCGCGCTGTTTGTGGCAGTGGGTGCCTGGAACGAGTGGTTTGATGCCTTTATCTACAACTCTGCCAGACCGGATCTTGAAGTGCTGCAAGGAGTATTGCGGCAATTTTTGGCGGCGGCAATGGCGCACGCGGCGGGAGGCGGCGGCGGCCACGCGGCGGCAGCGGCAGCGGCAGCGGGGGCCCCTGTACTTGCTACACCCCTGACACTGCGGGCGGCTATTACCATATTCACGGCTCTCCCCATTCTACTGGTGTTTCCTTTCTTGCAGCGGTACATCGTACACGGCATGACATTGGGTGGGGTGAAGGAGTAAAGCGTATGCAAGGGAAAATGACAGTTAATAAGGCGTTTCCAATCAGTGAAATTGATCCGCGAGTTTACGGCTCTTTCCTTGAGCATATGGGAAGGGCTGTTTATTCCGGCATATATGAGCCCGGTCACGAAACCGCTGATGAGCGGGGCTTTAGGGAAGATGTAAAGAATCTTGTGAGAGAGTTGAAAACACCGCTTATTCGTTATCCTGGCGGCAATTTTTTGTCTGGGTACAATTGGGAGGACGGAATAGGTGCTGTGGAGAACCGCCCAAAACGCCTTGATCTTGCTTGGAAAACCGTAGAAACAAATGAAGTGGGCTTGCATGAATTTATTGCATGGGCTAAAGAAGTAGGTGCGGACGTAAACATGGCGGTAAATCTGGGGACTCGCGGTGTAGACGCGGCGTGGAATATCGTAGAGTATTGCAACCATCCAGGTGGCACATACTGGAGCGATTTGCGCCGCAAAAACGGAGCGGAAGCCCCCTTCAACATAAAAACATGGTGCTTAGGCAACGAGATGGACGGCCCTTGGCAAATAGGAAGCAAAACCGCCGAAGAGTACGGCAGATTGGCGGCAGAGACTGCAAAGGTAATGAAATGGGTAGACCCATCTATTGAGCTTGTGGTGTGCGGAAGCTCTGGCGCGGGGATGCCAACGTTTGCAGCGTGGGAAGTAACTGTATTAGAACACACATATGAATATGTGGATTATCTTTCTTTACACAGCTACTATGGCAATCAAAAGAATGATTTAAAAAACTATCTTGCAATGTCTGTGGGGATGGATAGGTTTATCAAAAGCGTAACGGCTATATGTGACTATATCAAGGCGAAAAAACGTAGTGACAAGACCATGAATCTTTCATTTGACGAGTGGAATATATGGTATCATTCAAGCGGAAAAAACAGTAAGAATAAACCTTGGCAACAAGCGCCGCCAATTTTAGAAGATATCTACAACTTCGAAGACGCGCTTCTACTTGGGAGTTTGTTAATCACGTTGCTGAAAAATAGCGATAGAGTAAAAATCGCCTGTTTGGCGCAGCTTGTAAACGTCATTGCGCCTATAATGACAGAAAAAGGCGGCCCGGCTTGGAGGCAGGCGACATTCTATCCCTTTATGCAGGCTGCACACCACGGGCATGGCACAGTACTACGGCATAATTTGGACGTACCCACCTATGACTGCGAGGATTTTAAGGATGTGCCTTTTGTGGAGTCAGTGGTTATTCACAAACCGGACAAAAAGGAGATTGTGATTTTTGCCGTAAACCGCTCCGCGGAAGAGATCATTGATTTTACAACAGAATTGCAGGGGTTTAGCCCAGAATCGGTATTAGAGTTTACAGAAATAAGTGGCCATGATGTGAAGCAAACCAACACAAAAGACGCCTGCCCCATTGCGCCTGTGCCAACAAGTGCTACAATCATAAGCGGAAATCAACTTGCAGCAACATTAAAGCCCTTATCTTGGAATATGCTTCGTGTAGGGCTGTAAAATTGGAGATGACGATTATGAAAAAACAAGCAGTCAACCCATTTCTGCCATCATGGGAGTATATCCCTGATGGTGAACCCTATGTCTTTGACGGCAGGGTTTATGTTTATGGTTCTCACGACAAATTTAATGGTTATGTATTTTGCATGAATGATTATGTTTGTTGGTCTGCGCCTGTGGATGATTTGGGCAACTGGCGATATGAGGGCGTTATTTTCGAAAAAACCGATGACCCGCTAAACCACGATGGGAGAATGTGCCTGTACGCGCCGGATGTTACTGTTGGCCCAGATGGACGCTATTATCTGTACTATGTACTGGATAAAGTATCTGTTGTGTCTGTTGCGGTATGCGACACCCCTGCTGGAAAGTATGAATTTTATGGGTATGTTCATTATTCCGATGGGACACGCCTGGGAGAGCGCCAAGGGGACGAGCCTCAGTTTGACCCTGGTGTGCTTACCCAGGGGGATAAAACATATCTATACACAGGTTTCTGCGGGCATGGGGATAAATCAAGAAGTGGCGCAATGGGCATGGTTCTTGGGGCAGATATGCTTACTATAATTGAAGAGCCTGTAATTATTGTCCCTGGCAACTGCTATGGCAAAGGTACTGGATATGAAGGGCACGAATACTTTGAGGCGGCATCCATCAGAAAGCATGGGGATATATATTATTTCGTGTACTCATCCACACCCATGCATGAGTTATGTTATGCCACAAGTAAGCATCCGCTAAAAGATTTCGAATATGGCGGTGTTATTGTGAGTAACTGCGATAAAAATATTGCGACATACAAACCCGCAGATAAGCCAATGAATTTTGCCGATGCCAATAATCATGGAAGCATTATTGAGATTAGCGGTGATTGGTATGTTTTCTATCACAGACATACCAACGGCACGTGGTTCTCCAGGCAGGGCTGTATTGAAAAAATAAATATTGAACCTGACGGAAGCATAAAGCAAGTAGAAATAACCTCGCAAGGTGCGAATGGCAAGCCTCTGACAGGATACGGCGAATATCCAGCGTATATTGCTTGTAACCTATTTTACATGAATGAAGGCGGCGAACTGCCTAAAATAACCCAGGATGGTAAAGACGGCGACGAAGAAATTGGCTTTGTGACAAATATAAAGGATTCAACAGGGGTTGGGTTCAAATATTTTGATTGCAAGGGCGTGACTAAAATAAAAATCAAAACAAGAGGGTATAACCGCGGTGTATTTGAGGTGAGAACATCTTTGGATGGTGATGCTCTTGGAGCTATTTCCATTATCTCTTCAAATATTTGGACAGAGTTTTCGGCAGATATTGCTATTCCCGATGGGGTTCACCCGCTGTATTTTGTATACAAAGGAACGGGTGCTGCTACGTTGGGGGCATTTACATTGGAATGACGCACTGAATTGTAGACAAACCCCACATCCTTGTCACCAGTTTGCAAGAGCTCTGTTGAAAAACAGGGCTTTTTCTTGTATTGTAATAAGGTACAGGCCTAAACAATGAAGGGGGCGTGATTTTGTGTCTAAGACTTTAACAGCCGGATATAATAATAGTGGAGGTGTCATAATGGATGAGGTCATTTATAGGCCTTTGGATCTGAAAAACTCCCAAACAAGAAACGCACAGCTATTTCCAGTGAAGAAGCTTTAGAAGATGTAATACCGATACAATGGGATGATGATGTAATTAGTGGGAAGAAAAAAAATTTACTTATAGAAAAAGGTTAGGGAGATAGACATGTGTACTATAGGAGGTTTACCAAATGCACACGGAAGCAGACAGAGCAGTATGGCTGGTACATGTGATACAGTACACGGCTGATGAATTGGAAAAAACCGTGACAGAAACTGCTCGGCTGTTAGAGCAGTACGGCTTTGTGGAGAAGGTGTTGGCGGGGTATGATTCATTCCATACACAAGGTTTTGAGTATATGGCAGAATTACTAGCCGCTGAATTAGCAAACGCACAGGCGGCGTAGTATGGAACTATATCACGGTACAACACAAATCATATATGAAATTGACTTGACCAAAGGTCGTCACCGCACAGACTTTGGGCAAGGTTTTTATTTGGGTAGCAACCTTAACGTGGCACAGCGTTGGGCGAAAAGCCGTGCGGTATTTTCGGGTACACCCGTTGTAATGAAGTACACGTTGGACGATGACATATTTTCTGATGAGAAAGCGAATCCACTCGTCTTTGACGAACCATCATTGGAATGGCTCAACTTCGTGCGGGATAATAGGCGTAAAGGCAATCCCGATGACCAGTTGCGTCATACACATGGTGTCGTGTGTGGCTCCATTGCAAATGATAAGGTTAATTTTGTTGTAGAGGATTACATCAAAGGAAAAATTACTGCGGAAGAAGCTATCTTGCAGGTAAAAGCCTTGCCCAACGTACAGCAAGTGAGCCTGCACACTTCACACGGACTAACCTATCTGGATACTGCTGCTATTTGGTATCAAGAACAACTTTCGAGTGATGAGTGGTCGGGGTGGGTCTGTTTGTATGAATAAGGTAACATATGCTATTAAGGGGCTTGAGAAGACATGCCTATTTAATAGCATGGCTATCGGCTCATTTATGGCACAAATATTAGATTCTATTTGCCCCGATACTTTGGCCATAAGCTATTTTATGTCAGTCTAATTTGAAACTGAATTTAAGCAAAGCCCCGCAAGAGAAGGAATGAGCGAATTTCGCCGCGTACTCCGGCTGATGCTGAACAGCCTCCGGCGGGGAAAAAGCCGTTTATCACGGATTATCATCCGCATAAACG
>WRAN01000019.1 GCA_009780185.1 Defluviitaleaceae bacterium
AGCGCGAAGGCGATGACGATGTGTAAAAACACAGAGTCTCCCTTCGCGCTTTTTGCTTGTCGTTAGCTTACTACTAAATCACAAGGAGGCAGTACAATGAAACTGGAGCATAAGCACAAGATTGATGATTTGGGTAGGATACTAATCCCAAAGCAGCTAAGAACAGAGCTGGGTGCAAGCACAGGGGACACGCTAGTAATCAGCTACGAAGATGGCATGGCGACTATGCGGCTGGGAGAAAGCAATCCGGATGACGACAGTGTTATAACATGTGAGGACGTAAGCGGAAAAGGTACAGTGGAAAGGTATTTGTGTATGTCGTGTCAGGAGATAAAGGACGCAGATGAAGTTAGTGTTGTTACAGAAAACGCACAGTAAAAAGCACACAATAACAAGTCAACAATAAAAAATCCAGGAAAAGCAAGGGGCGCTCGAGGAGCGCTCTTTTGCTTTATCAGGTTGCATAATGACTGGGCAATAAAATGGGCAATAAAAAATCTGACTAAACGCGTCTAATAATGCATAGAGATATCGAAAAATGTTGCATCATGAAAGGCATGTGGTATAATGCACCAAATTTTCAAAGAGATACCACTTAGCCTACAAGGAGGAAGCGATGAGAAATACGAGTATAAAAACAGTTATGAGGAAAGTAATATGTTTAGTGATAACAGGAATAATGCTGTTATCTCTGGGTAACACCGTCATGGCAACAATTCATCCCAGTACAGCATTAGGTATAGATGAATCAGGTGTAGAATTTGATTTTTGTGATAACTGGGAAGATGATTTCGAGTCAGGCACCGTCATGCTTTATCTTTTTGAAAATGACGAACCCGTAGTGCAAGAAATCCCCGCCGAGCTACTAGATGAGGCGATATTAGAGCATATGGGCTGGGATGGACTATCAGAGTTTGTACCGCCTGTTGAGCCCCACGAAGTAGAGGTAATGTACTACTTTGGCTGGGATTCTATTGAGCCGCAAATCATGAGTATAGAGGAATTTTATCAGTCAATATATCCAGATTTATATATAGAAGCGGGTATTCTCTACAGCAATGGCAATGAAATGAATGTAGATGATTCTACAGCCTTTGGTATTATGCCATTAAACGCTGCAACCCTAAACCTATCAACAAGCTCCTGGACATCCTCATTCAATGCCAGCAGCACAACAATCCAAGTAACCTCTAATGCCCAGTGGACTGTCAATGATGGTAATCTTGGCTGGGTAAGGGTGGAGAATATAACCCCAGCAAATCGCACAGGTAACGGCTCCTTTAGGCTTACAACATTTCCAAATCCAGGCGTACAACCCAGAAGCGGTACAATAACAGTAACAGCCCCAGGGGCACCAACTCGCACAATAACAGTAACCCAGCAAGCCCACCCGCCAACGCTTAGCCTAAGCACAAGTTCCTGGAATCCTACATCAGCAGTATCCTCCGCAGTAGTAACCATAAGTGCCAACGGCACGTGGTCAATCACAAGCAATCAATCCTGGCTGACAATTACCCATATAACCCCAGGAACCAGAACCGGAGGCGGCTTCTTCACAATGAATGTAACCGCCAATACAAGCGCGTCTACAAGGACGGGCACCGTAACGGTATCTCTGCCGGGAGTCCCCGCAAGGACAGTAACAGTAACTCAAGCAGCTCACCAGGCTAATCTGGCAGTATCCTCATCAGGCTGGACGCTTCAAACCCACCATTCAAGCCAATCAACGGTAAATGTAACATCCAATGGCAACTGGACGGTATCCAGCAATGCCACATCATGGCTGACAGTATCGCGTTCAAGCGGCAGCGGTAATGGCTCCTTTGTAATGAGTGCAACAGAAAATACCGGCTCTTCAACAAGAAATGGAACAATAACGGTAACAGGAGGCGGGGTAACTAGGACAATCCCAGTATCCCAGGCAGCTCAAGCCGGAAGCCTAAGTTTATCCCTTACAACCTGGACTCCGTCTCATACAGCAGATAGCATAAGTGTAAATGTATTTTCCAATGGTCAGTGGACAGTATCCAGCAATGCAACGTCCTGGCTGACAGTAACGCCAGCCAGCAATACCGGAAATCGCCCGTTTACGATAAGCGTCACAGCTAATACCGGAGCGTCAGCAAGAAGCGGAACCATAACTGTAACTGGTGGCGGGGTAACGAGGACAGTATCAGTAACCCAATCAGCCCAACCAGCTCAGGCCGCAACCCTAAATCTATCCCAATCAACCTGGAATCCAGCATCAGTAGCCAGCAATGTAAATATAACAGTAACATCCAATAGAACCTGGAGTGTAAGCAGTAACGCAACCTCGTGGTTGACGGTATCCCCATCTAGCGGAGCAAATAATGGCGCATTTACAATCAACGCCACAGCCAACACCGGATCTACCTCAAGGACTGGCACAATAACAGTAACAGCCCCAGGGGCAACCACCCGAACAATATCAGTAATCCAAGCAGCGGCAGTAAATGTGACAGTAACCTTCAACGCCAACGGCGGTACTGGAGGCCCCACAGCAAGAACAGTGCTGGCAGGCAGTCAAGTAGGGGCATTAACCCCAGACCCAAGCAGAATAGGTCATACATTTGGAGGCTGGTTTACAGCCCAAACAGGAGGCGTACAAGTCAGTGCTAGCACAGTTGTAAATGGCAATATAACCTATTGGGCACGGTGGAATACCAGGATAAACCTAAACGCAAACGGCGGAGTAGGAGTGCCGTCATATATAATCCAGCAGTCAGGCACAAGCCATGCTCTACCAGCACCGACCCGAGACGGATATATATTTCTAGGCTGGTCTTTAACACCACAAGTGACATCTTTAGATGCAGGCATATACGAAGGCGACTTAAATGATTTATATATAAGTGGTTTTAATCAAGCTTACATTGAAGAAAACTTGGAAGAAACCACAGTATGGGATGTTGACGCACATGATGCATATGCAATAACTCCGGCAAATATAAGTTTTATAGTAGGTGCGCTTGCTTTCAACGGTCAGATGACAGTACACGCCCATTGGGTTAGGGCACATATAGTAACCTTTAACCCCAATGGAGGAGAGCTAATGTCCCATCAGCTGACTCAGCGTGTGACAGACAATACGGCAGTGGGTACTTTGCCAACACCAACCAGGTCAGGATATGCATTTATGGGCTGGTATTCTACATTAACTGGTAGTGACACCGAAGTGTTTCACAGTGAGGTAATAAGAAACAATAGAACCTTTCACGCAAGATGGATGATTACAGTAACCTTTAACCCAAATGGTGGTGAAATGCCTTCAGGACAAGAATCCAGACAAGTTATCTCAGGCTATCCACTAGTTATGCCGTCTCAGCCAATACGGGTAGGTGCAACCACAGGACGTAGAAAAACTGGATGGTTTACTGCTGTTGATGGAGGAAATGAAGTGCCTCATCTTACTTTTGCGCCTAACTCTAACGTTACGTATCATGCGCGGTGGGTGTTGAATATAGACTTGAGGCGGCATTTGACTTACTGGACACATTCCAACAATATAACAATACTGTCTACTGAAATAAATGTAGACCCCATTGTGGAGAATGCGTGGACGCGAGGTATCGGCAGTGGGATAAGTGGTGCTAATAGTTGGAATAGCAGTTCCGCGCCAGTAAACTTCACAGTATCCCCTACATCGCTCACCTCTAGGAATAGGGTTATTGTCGAAGAGCATAGGAATAGGCCAGACGTTTTGGGGTGGGCACAGAATGGAGTCCTGGGGTTTCGGATTAATTGGTTTGAGATTGTATTGAACTCTTACGCAATTGAAAACCTTGCATCCTGGGAAGGTTATAATCTCCAACACGTTATAACAAGCGTTATGGTACATGAACTAGGCCATACAATAGGCTTAGAGGATGGTTTTATTGGCAATCCCCATGAGGGATATATTAATAGCAGTATTATGAACCAAGACAGAAGCAGAGGTACGCTATATCGGCCAACGCAGTTCGATATTGTAAGTCTTTCGTATATCTACGATTAACAGCCCGAGTATATATCTAACGTGTTTAATAATAACCTATATATTAATGCAATAAGCTCTCGCATTATTTAAACAGGAGATGATGATATGAGAAAGACGATATTATTAGTATTAATAGTAATTTTTCTATTTGCGATAGTGGCATGTTCAAATATTTCTCCAATTGCTGAAGAAGGAACAGAACAAACGCCAATAATCACAGAATATATTGCTGACGAAAACCCGTTAGCATTTCATGATGAAGAAGAAATTGTATTTATTAGACCTGGAGACAGGATAGTCTTTAGGGATATTGACCATGTGCTTTTTATGGCAAGCCATGTTGTAAGGGCTGAGGTATTGGACTACAGGCTTGAGCGGATAAGCTCTGTTCTATCGGATCGCGTAATCGAAGAACACGAATATGATAGAGTATTTTTGTGGAATACCGTTCACCGCTTAAGGGTTACAGAGGTATTTGTAGGAAATGTTGAAATAGACGACGTTATCGAAGTTGCGCAAGAGATTTACTGTTTTTTCAATCCTGATTTCCCAAACCCCACAAAAGTTTCCTTTGCATATGGAGACGAGTTAATCTTTTTACTGAATTGCTATGAAGAACGTGGCTTTAGGCCTCAGCCAATGTCATTGGCAGTCCACATCCATTCGGTATATCAAGTACCTCCTTCTGGTGCAGGACTGGCTTATGAGTTGGAAAGTGTTTCTACTGATAATAATTTAATTCTAACTGTAGGACGTCTAGAGCAAATTGCTGAGGAAGCTGGACTCAGACCCGCGCCGCTCCCACCACTCAGGCCTCCTGCTGGAAATGACACTGGGACAGGGCAAGGGTCTGAGGAAGAGCCGCAAGAGCCGTCGCCTCAGCCAACCCTAGCCCCCTCGCCTACACTAACCCCATCCCCCACGCCATATCCTGACAATGAAGGCGATGAAGCAGAAGAAAATGATACTCCACTGGTTCTACTGCGCTTCGTGATAGGAAGTCTATATTACACAAACCAAGCCGGAGAAACCCTAATCGGCGACGCGGAACCATTCATAGTAGGCAACCGTGCCCATGTCCCACTACGCATAATAGCAGAGGCCCTAGGCGCAGAAGTAGCCTGGAGTCGCGCAACCCGTACCGGATATATGACAAAGGATGGCATTACCGTTTCCATAGTTGTCAACGAGCCACTCCCTGACGACATGGGTATGCCAGTAATAATAAACAACCGCACCTTCGTACCAGCCCGCTATATATCTGAAACCTTCGGCGCAGAAGTACGCTGGGATAGGGATAACTCGGCTGTGTATGTATATCGGCCTCAGTAAA
The DNA here is from genome assembly GCA_009780185.1 of Defluviitaleaceae bacterium. Lineage (GTDB taxonomy): Bacteria > Bacillota > Clostridia > Lachnospirales > WQUN01 > WRAN01. The sequence continues at coordinate 5,331 of WRAN01000019.1, forward strand.
CTAAATTGGCATCCCCTAATTGAAACAAAAGTATATTAATGAAATAGAAGTAATGACTAAGCCCATCAGATGAGGATTTTCATCCATCCTTCATGTGTTGGGCTTTAATGATGTAGTAATTTAGCAATGGAAACATTTGTGAATTTGCTTGCTATATAAATGAGATTATAATTATTTTTGATGCATCGGGGAACTTGCCATAATTTCTAGGAGGCTATACGAATGTTAAGGAAGATAACGAATTACAATAATCAGCGTCTATCCCGGTGGATGCGTACTTTTTTAAAATCATTTTTTATAACAACATTTTCAACACTTGCAGTATTTGCTACTGTGATAGTAATTTTTAATGTGATCGTTGCACCGCCTGAACAACGCGAGGTTATATCAGCTCCATCAGACGAGGCGAACAGGCACACTGTTGATGATGAAGGGTTTTTGGTTGTAGAAGATGACGATTATTATGAAGATGATGAATGTCCATGGCCTACATACAATGCGCCCTCTTGGGCTGTAGACAGACGCGAGTATTTTTGGACATTTCTTATCGTTGGCTTGAATGAGGGGACAAATGCTAACACGGTAATGGTTGCTTCTTATTGCAGTATTACAAGAGAAGCGAGTCTTGTTAGCATCCCACGTGACATTCCTGTACACCCAACTCGCAATGGCAGAAAAATAAGCTCATCTTATATGATAGGAGCTGGCAGAGGGCGTGGCATTGAAGGCGGTGTGGCACAGATGCAAAGAGATGTTCAATCTGTTATCGGGTTTATCCCCGATTACTATGTCGTTATTGACTATGATACCTTCTTCACCATAATTGATGCCGTTGGTGGCATTTACATTGATGTTCCTATCCGTATGCGCTATGACGACCCTTTCCAGAGTTTAGTCATTGATATCCACCCTGGTTTGCAACATATGGATGGAGAAACTGCTTTGCTATTTTCACGCTTTAGGCAAGCTAATCGCAACTCAGGTTATCCCAGTTTACCAGATGGAGATTTGGGGCGAATAAGAAATCAGCAAGCGGTTATCAATGCTGTTATTGATCAATTGCTTAGAGTCGAAAATCTTAATCCAGTAAGAATAAATGAGTTTGTAAACATTTTTAACGAGAGCGTACACACAAACATACCTTTAAGAGATATGCTATTTTTCGCAAATGAATTGCGACATATAGATGGAATGGACGCACTGTCTACTTATACATTTCCTACCCATTCCGGCACGGCAAACGGCGTATCTTACCTTTGGCTGACACCATCTTCTGTGATTGAAATTTTAAACAAGACAGTTAATCCATTTGAAGGAGATATTTCTGTAAGTGATTTGCGTATAGTTAGACAGTAGAAGAAAGGTTGACGTTTATGGAACTGGATAATCTACTTGAGATAATGAACAGGCTCTTAGGGGAAGATGGCTGCCCATGGGACAAAGAACAAACCCACGAAACTCTGCGTGAGTATTTATTAGAAGAATGTTACGAGACAATTGACGCAATAAACACAGGCGATATGACTTCTTTAAAAGAAGAACTAGGAGATGTGCTTCTCCAAGTAGTGTTTCACGCAAAGTTGGCAGAAAAATCCGGTACATTTACAATGGATGATATCATTGCAGCCATATCCCACAAGCTTGTAAGCCGTCATACCCATATATTCGGGGATGAAAAAGTTAAAAGCGCCGAAGATGTTATAGATGTATGGGAGGCCAACAAGCAAAAGGAGAAAAAGCAAACCCCTGCCGAAGCTATGGAAGCTGTGCCTAAGGCACTTCCCGCCTTAGTACGAGCCGCAAAAGTATTAAAGCGCGCTCCTGCAAAAAAGCCTTCAAAGGTTGATGCGCTAAAGGAGCTGAAGTCCTTGATTGCGGGGCTTGAGGCTGCCGAGACTGACCATTTTCAAATATATGGCAAAATACTACTCAAAATGGTATCACTAGCAGCTATTTTAGGGATAAATGCTGAAATTTCCTTGACAAACGCCGTAGAAGAGTTTATATATACTAACAGCGCAGAAAGCCCGTGAATAGCGGGCTATAGCACCGTTTACTAAAAACCAAAAAGCGGTGTATGCATCCTAAAGGAGGATTATGGAATGAACAAGACGGAACTTATTGCGGCCATAGCGGCAAAATCCGACCTAACCAAGAAAGACGTGGAAAAATCACTCTCCGCGTTTGAAGAGGTAGTAACAGAAGCCTTAGTAGCAGGAGACAAAGTGCAATTGGTGGGCTTCCTCACCATAGACGTGGTGGAAAGAGCTGCACGCGATGGACGTAACCCACAAACCGGCGCTCCAATGAAAATTGCCGCTTCCAAAGCACCACGCTTTAAAGTTGGCAAGAAGTTGCGTGACGCTGTTAACGCATAATAAGTATTACAGCTTATAGGGCTACGATGGAATTTATCTTCAATCGTAGCCCTTTTTATTTTTCGTGTATTATTGTAGTATACTAAGACTTCTCACCTTCTATTAAATGAAAAAAGTAAGGCCATTGATTAGGAGGATATTAATGCAGTATATTGTAACATCAAAAGAAGAATCATTTGAAAAAGTACGTACAGCGGTATTTGTAGATTACGAAGCTTGGTTTTATGGCTGCAAAAACCAATACCAAACAGAGCCGGATGTTGTGGATTGGTTTAATAATCTTAAAGACAAGGGGCAAATAGATGATGTTTTCTTCTTTGCCGACTTTTCTCATGATGCCATAAAAGACCATATAATGAAGCTTAGAAACATCTCCAATAGTATAATAGACTGCTCTAAGGGTGATAAATCCAAAGAATATACGGATTTTATAATGCTGGATCATATATACCAGCGGCTTTTCAGGCAGGGAGATATAAAGCAGTTTGTTTTGTTTACAGGCGATAGCCATTTCCAGTCTGTAGTAGCGTTTTTACGCAATTTTAATGAGAAAAAAGTAGGTATATATGCCCTGGATGGGTCACTTAGTCCCTTGTTGGCAGAGGCTTGTGACTGGTATGTAAAGGTTATACCTTCAAGTGGGCGGTTTGAATCTATTAAAAAGGCATTACTAAAGAATTTGACATGGATTTGTGAAAAACCTGACGCGATCCCTACATTTTCTAAGACAGTAAGCATTGTAGTGCGGAATTATCCGGAATATTCCGAGGCAGATGTAGCCAATGTACTAAGTACGATTATAGCTAAAGGGCTTGTGCGGCAAGAAGAAACTCTATTGCCTCATAGTGGGCAAACAGTGAAAAAACTTGTTATGCCTGGTGTTATGCCAGTAAAAGAAGAGAAATAAAATAAACAGGTGAGAAGACTTGTACTATTTGTGAAAATATTAAGAATATATAACAAACCGCTATGGCTATTGCGTGGCGGTTTTTTTTTGTTAGAATTATGTACATAGAAAGTCTAATTTTGTAGAAGAAAAGGAGTGGTTGCTATGAAGCGGATAACATATGTTGTCATAATAGTGGCACTACTTGCCACTGTGTTACCCAGTAGGGCATATGCCTCGGTGTCCCAGGTGCGACTTGTAGTTGATGGTAATGAGCTTTTTGGCCTGGATTCGCCGCCGATTATTCTTAATAACAGGGTAATGGTACCGGCCAGAGCTGTTTTTGAACGTGTTGGCGGAAGAGTTGAGTGGAACTATTTACATAGACAAATAACTGTGCATTATGGAAGTGATATATTAGTAATGACCGTGGGACAGACCCAGGCAGTACTTAATGGAAGAGGCATTGCAATGGAAGTACCTCCGGTTATATTAAATGACCGGACTCTTATACCCCTGCGTTTTCCCGCGGAGGCCTTTGGCTTTGACGTCGCCTGGGATCATGTAGGGCGTGCTGCTATTCTGCATGCGCCATGGGAGCAGCCTCCAGGCTCTCCTGCTCATGAGCATACAATAGACTTTGTGAATCAGCCTTCTGTAGGTGAGTATAGTGGCGGTGCGCAAGATGTGTCTACTGGGCCAATTGAGGCAGTGCCGCATCCCGGTACCAATATTATAAGTCTTTTGAGCCCTCAGGAGACAGGGGCAGATGCTTATGCGATAATTGCCTCGTCGCCTATCACAGATGTAAATCACTTTATGCTGCCTGATAATCGGCTGGTTGTGGATATTTATAATGCTATTTCCAGCTTATCCGGGCCTTTTGTAGCAGCCGGGCCTGTTGGTGAGGTGCGAAGCTCGCAGTTTTCTCGTACCCCTAATATTACTCGTATAGTCTTTGATCTTCTTGGGCCTGTGGAGTATAGTGTTTCTCTTTCTTATGACAGACGTACTCTTACTGTGGCTTTTACGGTTAATACTATATCGGCTGTTACGGCTACTTCCAATACCTACTCTGATACCCTGCGGATTCAAGGGGATTTTCAGCCTAGTGTTAGGCTTTCCTCTTCCGGGTTTCCTGATTATGTACTTGTGTACATAGATAATGCCAGGATGACTGCACCATCGGGGGACATGCCTGGTGGGGTATATGGGTCGCGCTTTACAACGGGACAAGGCACAAATGGAGTTGCCTATGTTCGGATAGATATCAGAAATGCGTGGCCGGCTATCAGCATAGCTCATGGGACAGATTTTGTTACCCTTACTTTGCATCATGGTCTTGCAGGTGTACGTTATGATTTTGCCGCTAGGGAGCTTAGAATTTCCCGCGATACAGTTAATATGGACTTAGCGCAAGTAAGATATCAAGAGGAATATCTGCTTAACCGATATACATTTACGCTGCCTGCCGGGGCTTCCGGCCTTGGCCTTGGGACACTGTATGTTGGGGATGGTTTTGTAAACAATGTAAATATTACCCGTGACACGGCAGGGGATACCATTGTGGTGTTTGAAACCGATAGGGTTATGGCATTTAGAATTTATGAGACTTCTACAGAGTATGTAATCAGAGGATATTTGCCTCGGGAGATTTATGATTTTATCGTAGTAATTGACCCCGGCCATGGAGGGCGTCAGCCTGGCACCTCTCATCATGGCGTGGTAGAGAAGGACTTGGTTTTAACTATTTCCCATATGGTTATGGAGCATTTGAACCCGAATACTAATATCCGGGCATATATGACCCGGCATACAGATGTAACTGTTGCCAACTCCTGGCGGGCATCATTTGCCAATCAGATTGGAGCGGATTTGTATGTATCTGTTCATGCCAATGCTGCCAATAACAGACCTACGGTAAGCGGTATTGAGACATGGTATATGAATCATTCTCGTGAAAGTGTTTTAGGATTTTCTTCGCGAGAGTTTGCACGGATTATGCAGTATAGGAAAATAAGCGCTACCGGGGCTATTGACCGAGGACTTAGGACAACCCCTGACTTTATTGTGCTTCGTGATACCCATATGCCTGCGGTGCTTCTGGAGGTTGGGTTTGTGAGTAATAGAGAAGAAGCGGCGCGGCTTGCTACAGCTTCTCATCAGAGGCTACTGGCTCGTGCTATTTATGATGGGATTGTAGAAGCCTTTGGGGTGTTTACACCACCTCGTTAGCTGCATAAAACCGTGGGGCTCTGCCCCACCCCCGCAAGCTTTTGAAAAAGCTTGACCAAAACTTTGATATGAAACCCAAAAATCGCCGCTTTCGCGGCGATTTTTATGTTAAAGTTTTTGTCTCGCTTTTTTCAAAAAGCGAGCGGAGGTTTGGAGACGGAGCCTCCAAGGTCTTACCACCTAGTGAAAGGCGCCTGCTACTGTTCTGGGGGATGTGTCGTGGTAATAGGGGCAGTCTATATCGTAGGCGTTGTAGGCGGTGTTTACGAAAGATGGAAGTTCTCTTAATGTACATTTGCCTTCGGTTTGGTAGAAGCAGGTGTGGGTGCAGTTTATGTCCATTTTAGCCTCCTTGATTGGTTTTGATTAGTTTGTGCAGTTTGGTTGTTGGCTATGCAAAAGAGAGCCATAGAAAAAACACCCACGCGCTTGCCAGGTTTTTGCGGCGGTTTGCCAGACTTCTGTTGGAGAGGTGTTTAGGCGGTTGCGGGTTTTTGCTAAGTGCTCTAGGAACCAACCGAAGTACTCTTTGCCTGTTGTCATTTGTTGCTGGGTTACTTCGCTCCATATTTGTGAGTAGTCATTGTAGCCGGATGTGATGAAGCCCTTTGCTGCTTTGTTATAATCGTACTCCACTCTTCGTTCTTTTATTGTCCAGGCGCTGTTTTTTATTGTCAGGATGGTGTATGCGGCGGTTGGATTCCAATCTGCTGCCATTCCGCAGGAGCCTGGGTTTATGAATATTCTGCCTTCATGCTCCATGTGGAATTGTAGGTGGTTGTGACCAAATAGGTGTACGCCTCTTGGAAGGGCAAGAATGGCCGCTAATGTTTCCGGATGGGCTAGTAGTGCGTCTTTCCCGCGGGTTAAATACTCTTTGTGGGAGATAGGTGTAGATAGCATCATCGCGCTGTAGTTCATGGTATGGAAAAGGTCTATTACTGCGGGGTGATAGAAGAAATCTATAGCATGAGCAAGGTAAATGTCTACGCCCCCTTTGGATATTTTCGCTGTATTAGGTAATGCTAGTAAATATGCTAAATTATCTGGTGAAAGAGTGTCGTATGACCACTTAAGGGGCTTAAACTGCTCGTCAGTCATACTGCCTTGTGATTTTTTCATATCAAAAAAATAACCCTCACCATTGCCTTTAATGATATGGGAAGGGGATAGGTTGCGGATGGTGTTTACTACATCGTTTCCCCATGGGAAGCGGCTTGCATAGTCTCCTATTAATATGTATTCGTCTGCGCCTTGGGTTTTGGCGTCTGCTAATGCTGCTTGTAGAGCGAAGTTATTACCGTGGATATCTGAAAATATTGCGTAGGTCATGTAATCACCTTTTTTGGTGTAGTATACATGACCTACAATCTACTGAATAGCCCAATAAACCCACTCAAATACTAAGCCTGCAACCATCCATGCAGGGAGGTAGTCCCATCTTATTAGGCCCTTTACATGGTATTTTGCATTACTGTAGTCCCATGGGCAAACTTCCAGGCGCTTAAGAAGGCTCCCTGTTAGAAATTCCCCAGTAAAAATTAGTGCCGCGTAAATCAAACCTCGCAGCAAAATTGGAATAGGTGCTGACATGCGGAATACAGGCTCTATAAATGCAATCATCCCATATACAAAAAACATCCACAAGGAGGTGGTAGAACTTAGTTTGAAGTTTTTTGTTCTTAATGAACCTAGGCCCGTCCAAAGCACTTCCATTAGGCAACCTAATGCGCCGTATATTATAAATCTTGTAATCATGGGGTTAGTATGTGCTGTGGAAGATATGACATACATACAAATAATTCCGTAACAAAGCCTTGACAGTAAGCCCCTAAACCCCGATAATATTCTCGGAATTAGAAAATACGTGTAGCGCCCTAATTCTGTAATTTCTTCTCTTAGAAAGGAGAACGTATATGTCCAGACGCCAACATAATGAGAGCTTGGTGGTTATCCAATAACTTCATATCGGGTGTAGTCAATGGCGGGAGTGACCCGTTTGTTTGCTATGCCCAAAACCAGTAACCTTTCGTTAAAACTGCTAATTGCGGATTAGATACGATTTAGGCGTATCTTTTTTTTATTGCGCGAAATAAGATAAACATCGTTTTATGCTTCACCTTCAACGTGTTTATCTAAGATTAGTGCTACGCAATTTTAAGCCACGGCAGCAGCTTCTTGTAGAGGCTGCTTGACCGTGGTTTTTTTATGCCAAAAGGAGCTAAGAATGATTGATTTGAAATTATACGGCTATGAAGAAACAGAGCCAGAAAAAAGCAATAACATCCCTGGAAGAGTGACCGAGCAACAGCGGGATAAGTACACTGTTATGACCGAGCATGGTGAGGTGACTGCCAGCTTAAAGGGTACTTTTCATCATAATGTTCAGACTCGCGAGGGCTTTCCCTGTGTAGGGGATTTTGTACTACTTCAATATAACCCTACTGGGGATTCCCGTATCACGGAGCTGCTACCTCGTAAATCTAAGTTCTCTCGGGCGGATTTTTCCGGCCATGCCGTGGGATATGTGAAAACAATCCGCGAACAGGTGGTGGCGGCTAATTTTGATTATGTGTTTATATTATCATCCCTTAATGCGGATTTCCGTGTTAGCCGGATACTGCGTTATCTTACCCAGGCCTGGCAAAGCGGCGGACAGCCTGTGGTTATTCTTACTAAGGCTGATCTTGCCTGGGACTATGATTCGGCTGTGATGGAATTGCAGCAGGTCGCCGCTGATGTTCCTGTTCATGCTATATCCAGCCATACAGGGCAAGGACTTGATGTTTTGGGTCAGTACCTGCAACCTGGTAAAGCCATTGTTTTTCTTGGGATGTCTGGGGTTGGGAAATCTTCGCTTTTAAATGTTTTAATGAGTGAGGATGTGATGGCTGTGAACTCCATACGAGAAGACGATAGCCGCGGCCGGCATACTACTACCCACCGGCAGTTATTTATGTTGCCTTGTGGGGCTATGGTAATTGATACGCCTGGTATGCGCGAGCTTGGGTTATTTGATGTAGGGGAGGCTATTAGTCAAGGCTTTTCCGATATTGAGGAGCTTTTTACCCAGTGTAAGTTTAGCGATTGCCAGCATAAGACTGAACCGAGGTGCGCAATCCGTGCTGCCCTTAGTGATGGCTCGTTGCCTCAAGAAAGATGGGAGCGATATCAAGCTCAAATGCGTGAAAACCGCTTTGTAGACCGTAAAGCGGCCAGAAACTTAAAAAAGAAAGGATGAGTGGATGAAGAGATATTCGCCACGTGAAAAAAATAGGCAAAAAATGATTAACCAATTAGGTTCAATAGATAGGGCTCATAGTCAGACGGATTATCGGTATGAGCCGTGTAACGAAAGCTTCCATTGTAAGAATTGTAATAGCTTCGTGCTGCCGGAGGGGGCTGCCACTAGCCATCGAAATCACTGCCCCAAGTGCCTTTCTAGTATCCATGTAGATATCACTCCTGGAGATAGAGCCTCCCTTTGTGGTGGTGTTATGGAGCCAATAAGCGTATGGGTACGAAAAAATGGAGAATGGGCAATAATACACAGGTGCCGTAGTTGCGGAGAGATAAGTTCTAACCGCATTGCGGCTGATGATAATCCCACACTGCTTATGTCAATTGCAGTGAAGCCCTTGGCTTTACCGCCATTTCCATTGGTTCTGTTAGAAAACGCGGGTACAACGAATTAATTCGCTATATTTGACATTAGGCTAGGCAAACTATAAAATACTTCCAGCAATTGCAAGAGATATTGGCTATAGCGATTTCGTTTGAAATTGGACTTCAGGGGGCTATGCCCCCCTATATATAAGGAAAGGAGGAAATTATTATGAAATCAGTAAACGTATGTCTTAACACTGTAGAAAAGGTAAAAGGTTTTGTTAACACCATCTCACCACTTGATGGAGATTTTGACCTAGTATCTGACCGCTATGTAGTAGATGCTAAATCTATTATGGGTATTTTCAGCTTAGATCTAAGCAAAGCACTTAGGCTGGATATCCACAATGATGCAGTAGCCGAGAAGGTGCTGCCACTCATGGAAGCGTACATTGTTGAGTAAATATGAGCAGAGTTAGTATCTCATAAGAAAAGGGGGCTTAGTAAGCCCTTTTTTTCGTGGAAAACCTTTGTCGTTATCATCAAAACCGCCTTTACACTACTAAGCCATAGGGCTATAATCCCCCAAGGGAGTGATACAATGCCAAAACCAAGAAAAACGTTGAAAGTATTGTTCGTTTCAGCAGAAGTGTCTCCATACTCCAAAACCGGAGGTCTGGGGGATGTGGCTGGTTCTTTGCCCAAGTCTCTTAGGAGCAAGGATGTAGATGTGCGGGTAGTAATGCCTAAGTTTGGCAATATTGAGCCCGAGCTTTTAAAAGATGTAAGGCACGTGGCCAATTTTAATGTGCATCTGGCATGGCGTACTCAAGAAGCAAAAATCCTAGCTGTCGACCCTTATGGGAATGGTGATAGTGTTTATTTTGTAGAAAATGACTTCTACTTTGCTCGCGGTGGATTGTATGGATATGGCGATGACCACGAGCGTTTTGCTTTCTTTACGAAGGCTGCCATTGAGATGCTGGGGCATATTGGTTTTAAGGCAGATATACTTCATTTTAATGATTGGCATACTGGTCTGGGGCCTACCTATTTGCGCGATATTTATAAGGGATTCAAGTTCTATTCCAATATGAAAAGCCTGTTTACTATTCATAATCTCCACTACCAAGGCAACTTTGAGCGGTCTGTACTATGGGATGTCGGCCTTAACGATGGATATTTTACCGGTGGAGAGCTGGAGTTTTATGGGGAAGTAAGCTTCATGAAAGCGGGGATACTTCACGCAGATGCGGTTAGCACTGTTAGTCAGACCTATGCCGCCGAAATTATGACGCCCTCTTATGGCTATGGAATGGATGGCTTACTGCGAAAGCGCGGCCTAGAAGATGGACGTCTTTTTGGGATAGTAAACGGTATAGATACGACGGCTCATAATCCGGAGACAGACACACGCCTCTTTGTTAATTTTAATAAAGATAGCTTAGATAAAAAACGTGAGAATAAACACCGTTTACAAGAGTCTTTGGATCTGCCCATAAGCGATGCTCCAATGCTTAGTATGATAACTCGACTAGCGGAACAAAAGGGCTTAGATATTGTTTCACTAATAATGGAAGAGCTCATGTCTATGGATATCCAGTTGGTTGTACTGGGCACAGGCGAAGGCCGCTATGAAAGTCTTTTCAGGAGCTATGCCCATCGCTTTCCTCACAAGGTGAGTGCTAATATTGTCTTTGATGGGGCTGTTGCCCAACAGATTTATGCCGGGGCCGATATGTTTCTTATGCCTTCAGTGTATGAACCTTGCGGGCTAGGGCAGTTGTTTGCCCTGAGATATGGCAATATACCTATTGTACGCAAGACAGGTGGATTATCTGATACTGTAGAGCATTTTAACCGTGAAACGGGCAAAGGAAATGGGTTTGCCTTTGAGGATTTTGTGGCCAGCGGCCTAATGTGGGCAATTCGGGAAGGGTTGGATGTATATCATTCGCCTCAATGGGGAGAATTGGTGAGAAATGCAATGAGCGGAGAATTTTCCTGGGATTCTTCTGCTGATGAATATATTTCCCTCTATAATAAAGTTAAGAATATGTAGATTTTGAAAGTATGTTTTCAACTAAAAGCCATGTGGTGCAACAGCCGCATGGCTTTTTTGTATGTAAATTATCTATTTTCATTCCCCGAAAATTCAGTATTTACGGGAAATAGAATTTGTGATAGTATGAATGTGGAAATTTGTCACAAAAGATAAATATTTTGTAGATAGAGAAAGCACCGGGAGGAGAATGTACATGTTACATAGACTCACAGAAGCGTCGAAATCCCAAAAAATTAGGATTTTAGCGCTTTTTGTCGTGCTGGCAATTGTGGCCACTTTGGTTGTAATAGCCTACGACAACAGCTATGACCCATACGAAGCTTATGGGGAATATGAAACCGAGCATATCACCACCGCAGGAGGGTATTTGGAGGATACATATGGATATCCTGATGGTTATAACGAATACCTATACTATGATGGGGATGAGTACATCCCTTATGAATATGAGGGGGGGTACATACCAGAGGGCCCAGGAGGGCCTTTTTATACCCCTTCTGATGTTGATAATGATGACTACTATGAGTACGGTGAAAATGATGAAGCAGAAGAAGCCGGATATCAGGATATCATGCCGCTTATGGGTATCCGTGTAGATTTCCACGGTAATCCCGTCGCCCTTGATGGGCTGCAAAGCTACCGTCTTACCGCATCAGGCAATGCCGATGGAGGCACCATTACACCACAAAACATGCCGCAGCCTCCCCAGTGGACTGCCGTTTATGGCACTCCTGTCCGCAATTTTATTGGGTGGAATACCCAATCAGATGGCCGTGGCAGCTGGTTTGATGGTAATACCACCGTGACGCAATTAGGCGGGCCTTTTGATGTTTACGCCATATGGGGTTTTCCGGTGCATTTTATTGGCAATGGAGCGGTTCTTGCCGGAAGTACCAATCCTCCCAGCCTAGGTAATACCAATCAAGGAGACTGGTCTCCTCGTCTTGTACCTGCGGGCTGGGCTTTTAATGACCCAGATTTAACTCATGTGTTTCCCAATGATCCGCCTTCGCGCCTTCCTACTCATACTTTCGAAGGGTGGCACACCCGTCCGGTTGTTGGAGCGCCTGTTCCATTCAACCAAAGCAATTCTATAAATGAACGGACATATATCTGGGCGGAATGGCTTGGAGTTGGCCCTCCTGTTGTTACCTTTGAAGGGGTAGGGGGGATTTTGCATCCCCAAAACTGCCAAACTACGGGGCTGCCCCATAACTCATGGGTGCGCCATGTGCAGCCCTCTCCGGCAGACCAGCCTGGACATCCCGGGTTTAGTATATTTGAGTCTGGGCAATTTCCTTTTAATCTTAACAATGCCTCTGCCTGGCCGCTTTCCGCGCCTCGCGTAATCTGGCCCTCCGGCTCTTCAGAGTCATACAGGACTTTGGAAGGCTGGTACGAAAGCCCCGGCGGATGGTCAACAAATCCTGGTATTGACCGCTGGGTAGCTCCCGGTTGGAATCATGCCCATGATATTCATGGCCTTGTGCGCTATCCCGCAGAAGAGTTGGCCACTCGTGCTGTTACCCAGGATACTACCCTGTTTGCCCACTGGGTATACCGGGTTACTTTCAATCCCAATAACGGGCAAGTGCTTGCGCTCCCTCCTGGAGTTACTGGCTTCCCCGTTCCCCAAAACGATGATCAAAACCGGAATAATTTCCGTGATATTCCTATGAACGCTACCACGCCGACGGTTAATGCCGCCGGATATGTTTTCAACGCAATTTCGAGGGCACCAGTTAACAGGGGGATGCCTTTGACGGATAGCCTAACAGCTACAGAAACGCTGCACTATGTGCACCGTGAAGGATATATATTTAATGGCTGGTGGGATAGGGCGCTACCTGCCGCTCCTTCTGTCAATCATCCCAATAACCCCAGGTATAACGGGCGCACAGGACAGGCGGCTTTAGCCTATACCGCTGGCGAATTTACCGGGAATACAATCGTTAATGCCAGCCGCACGGTATTTGCTCACTGGATTGTAGGTGCTGCCCGTGTCGAAGTTACTTTTGATATCAACGCAAATAACGCGTCTTGGTATGTCGGTCATCCCGGTATTGCTATCCCAAGCCCCGGCCGCCCAGAGCATCCTGGTGATCGTCCGGCTGCGGAACTTGGTGAGCGCTATTTTGTGTTATATCCTGTTTTAGGGGCCACGATTTACGGTTGCGAGTTTGCCCGTGACCCGGATCCTCACAACTTAAATCTTGTACAAAACTGGCGTTTTCCCAGAAACCCAACCAGGCCCGGATATATATTTATGGGCTGGTATATGGAAGATGGGGTTACCCGGTATCATTTTGATACTCCTAACCTGGTTGATAAAACCGTAACCGCTCGCTGGGAACCGGCGATTACTCTTATTTTTGACGGAAACGGCGGGGTAATTAGCCCATCAACGGCAGGTGACTTAGATAGCACATATCGTCGCCCGGTTCAATTGAGCTCCAGTTTCCAGTGGATGGGAGCTATTGTAGGTAGTGATCCTGTTGGCGCTTGGCAGTCCCATGTCCGTACAGGCACCCATTTCTTTAATATGTATAGCTGGCAGTGGATGCGAGCCCGTGCTACACGTGCCGGGGACTTTGAGCAATTGACTATAGATCAGCCACTGGCCACCAATGGGCAAATATGGAACACCCGCCCAGACGGCTCCGGCGTTAGAGTTGCACACAACACGGTGCTTAACTCGGCTGCGCTTGCAGATTATCGTATCCCTGTGCCTGGGGGCGGTTATGAAATGCGCCTGTATGCCCAATGGGGTGCCCGTGTAACCTTTAATACTAATCTTACCACTGTAAGTTCTGGATTTGCCAATTATACCGACTTCCTTATGGTGCCAGTGGATAGGGCTATTAGTACGGCATACCAAAATATTCACTCTGCTGCGCTAACTATGCCTGATGTTACCAACTTCCCTGGAGCCTCCAATCCCAATCTTCTTGTACTTACAGGAAGGGCTTTTGAAGGTTGGAATACGGAACCAGACGCTTCAGGAAACTGGTTTACAGCTGACACAGTAGTAACAACTCCTATAACCGTCTATGGTATATGGCAGGCCAGAATGTACTTTGACCCTGGCTTTGGCCCTACCTCTTCTATGGCGGGGCATGGATTTACCTATACCCCCGGTGTAGGCCCAACACCGCAGCCTACATGGCATCTGCTTTTTGACCCTCCGGAAGCTTTTGGAACAAGATTGCCGGATGTCCACGAACCTAATTCCGGTTCACGTCCAACATGGGTACATGGTGGAGACCCTGCGGGCCATGTTTTCATGGGATGGTATACAGCGCCCACAAGGCAGGGTCAGACTCGTTTAAATCATGATGATATAGTTAATGTAGCCGGCAGACGATATGCCATATGGGAAGCTCGTGTAAGATATTTTGCCGGTGGCGGAACAATTACAGGCACATCAGAAACCGAAATAGACGTAGGAAGCGTAATCGGTCCAATTTTTCCAAATCCCGTAAATATTACACGCCCTCATTGGGTGTATTTAGAGCAGTGGAATACAGAATCAGATAACTCCGGCACTGTATTTACCGCCACTTGTGTAGTCCCTCACTGGTTAGATCTTTGGGTATCATGGCAAGGCCGGATTACCTTCCAGCCAGGAACAGCCGCGGCAGGCGGTACAGGAAATGGTAATATCACTGGAGGCGCGCCCAATGCTACCCGCTACGTTACAGAGTTCCGCACATTGGCACAAAATGCGGAAGGTCAACGTCTCCCCACCGTAACCCATCCAGATCCTTCCCAAGAATTTGAACACTGGATTATAAGGGAGGCTTTGGGTCATCCAGCTTTGGTGGGAGAGATATTTACCGACTCACTTCCAATGCTTCATGGGCATCTTGTAGTGGAAGCTATCTGGCGCACAGTACGCTATCCGGTAATACTAGATCTTGGCGGAGGAAACATAAGTGGAAATACTGCTAGCATTACTCAGAATCTGCTGCGTGGATGGCAAATTGGAACACAGTGGGATCCATCTCCAATCCCTACCCCCACAAGGGAGCATTTTACATTTAACAACTGGAGAGTTCTTAATGCGCCTGCGGAAGACCCTAATCTTACTCCTTTGCAAGTTATGCAAAGATATGTAACCGCACCCGTGACCTTTGTCGCTCAGTGGAATGCGGTTCCGGTAGATGTGTTTTTTGACTTTAACGGCGGTACTGTAGGGGTTGCCTCCTCTGCTACGGTGCCAATCCTTCATCTAAATGCTATAGGGTACGGGAATGTACCTGTCCCAACCCGCCCTCACCATAACTTTATTGGATGGCAGCGTGGCAGCGCCCTTCCCCCGTTCCTTACAGCCGGTGGTGTAGGCAGTATTGTAATAGACGGCGATGATTCCGTAGCTCAGCGTAGCTTCACCGCAATGTGGGAGCCGGTACGTATCCCTGTTACCTTCGTACTAAACGGCGGTACCGTCAGCGGAAATATGAATGATGTAGTAAGAATGGTGGAGCATGGCCAAACGGTTGATACTGCTTCTACATTGGCAATCCCTGGGGTGCCAGCGCCAATCAATGCTACTCTTCCAGTGCTTCTAGGATGGCGTAATTATGACAACGAAATATGGCAGCCAGCTTCTGTTGCTGCTTTAAATATCACAACGCCAAGGACTTTTACTGCCGTATGGAGCAGGCATATGGTTGATGTGACCTTTGAACTGGCCGGAGGCAGTGTGAATAATGATACCAGCGATATAACCCGGAATCTTCCTGCTGGAGAAATCATCGGCATTGGGAATGTACCTATTCCTACAAGAGCCAATTATGTGTTCTACCGATGGCAAGAAGGTTCAGTAGAAAGAACCCGTGACCAGGTTGCTGGCGAAATGCTTGCTCAAGGTGTGAATAGGACTTTCACAGCTATGTGGAACCCAATACAGCATCTGGTAACCTTTGTCCTTAATGGAGGCGAGGTAGGAGGCGTTGGGACAGATATCTCATTCCAAGTGAACCAAGGCGCTCAAGTATCCACAGGTGGTACAGTTCCAACGCCGACTCACCAGACGGCAACATTCGCCGGATGGCAGGAGAATGGCATAGGCGCTATGCACCAAAATCCAGCTGTTGAAGGATTTACCGTGACTAGTCCTCGCATCTTTGTAGCTTCATGGAATACCATTACTCACCCCGTAACCTTTGTACTAGGTGGCGGCAATATTAGCGGAAACGAAGCCAATGTTATTGTGAATATTACCCATGGTGCTCAAGTCGGCCAAGGAGTAGTACCCGTGCCTGTTCGCACCAATTACACTTTTCTTGGCTGGTATGAAGATAACAACGATCCAAGACTCACCTCTCAGCAAGTAGGGGTGTTATCCGTAACCGCACCACGTAGTTTTACCGCTCGCTGGACTATTAACCAGCACACGGTAACCTTCGTATTAGCCGGGGGCAGCTTCAACAACACCATGCAAAGCCATGTAATCCACCGAAACCATGGTACCCCCGTTGGTCAAGTGCCATCCCCACCAGATTTAACCCACCCAACCCTAAGTTTTGCAGGTTGGCGACGTGACGGAGCAGGGCCTACATCATCCTCTGCTCTAGTGGCCGGGATGCTTGTAACCGAGCCTATGACATTTGTGGCAGTATGGGGTACCCGTAGTTACAATATCGTGTTCAACTTAGAAGGCGGTAATGTTGGAGGAAGTACTGCCAATATAACCCGTAACCTTCCCTACAGCTCACCTATAGGCGAAAGCAACGTGCCAGAGCCTATAAGAACAGGTTACACTTTCGATGGTTGGGAATCTACAAATATTTTCACCCATGCGCAAGTAGGAGCGCAACCGGTAGTCGGGGATAGATTATTTACAGCACTATGGTCCCCTGCACTTCACCCTGTTACCTTTGTGCTTAACGGTGGTAACTATAACGGTCTTCCCAATGATGTAACGCCTTCGGCAGTACTTCATGGTACCAGTGTTACAATTGCAAGAGTACCTGTTCCGGTTATCCATACTACAGATACCTTTAGCGGCTGGTTAAGATATGGCACCAACAATGTTATGTCCAATGACCAAGTGGCAGACTTTACAGTAACTGCTCCCACGATTTTCATAGCCCAATGGGATGCACCAACTCATACGGTAACCTTTGAGCTTGACGGCGGCCATGTATATGTTGCTGGCCTGCCAGAGCTTGGTAACCGCATAGCCACCGTACAGGCCAATACGCTAATCGGAGCTGGCAATGTACCAGAACCACATTTGCAAAACTCTACATTAGCCGGATGGCGCGAAGTGGTTAATGGCGAATTGGTAGGGGAAGTACTAACCCCACTTCAGGTAGCCAGTAGACAAGTAACAGGCAATTTGATATTTAGAGCCATATGGAATAGGCAATCCCATACGGTAACCTTCATATTCAATGGCGCAATTTATACAGATAACACAAACAGCGATCATCCAAACATGTTTATAAGAAGTTACTTACACGGTGCTACAATTCTTCCAAATGATGTGCCCATACCACTGCTTGCCAATCATGTATTACTAGGTTGGCGGCGTGATGCAGCAGCCGCGGTAATTCCTTCTGCGGATATTCCAGGCACTGTTGTAAATGCACCCATAACCTATATAGCGGTATGGCAGCTTAACGCTTATGAAGTAGTCTTTAACTTAGGAGGCGGCAATGTATCCGGTTCAACCGCCAATATTGTCCGTACCATCAACCGCGGTACACAAATAGGTTCCGCCGTACCTGAACCCTCAAGAGATAATCATATATTTGACGGCTGGCTGGAAAATGATTACCCAACAGCCGGAGAAACAATAAGCCGCACCCAAGGCCAAGTATCTGCAATAACCATTAATGGTCCAAGGATATTTACTGCCCAGTGGACGCCTATTATGCATCCTGTAAACTTTGATTTAAATGGTGGCAATGTAAGCGGTAACACCGCAATGATTACACACCAAGTACTGCAGACATCAGAAATCGGTTTAATAAATGTGCCAGAACCAACGCGGGCCAACTCCATCCTATCCGGATGGAGAGAAGTCGGCTCTACAAGCATCCTCCAACCGTATGCTGTGGGGTTGCTGACTGTACATGGCCCCAGAACCTTTGTAGCAGTATGGGATGAAGTTAGTCATCCGGTAACCTTTGATTTAAATGAAGGTAATATAGACGGCATTACCGCCGACATAACCCATAATATTGCCCATGGTCAACCCATAGGGGGCAATAATGTACCCATACCAGTGCGGCAATATCGCACTCTAATGGGATGGGTACGAGACAACGATACCCAAGTACTGGAATCACTATATGTATCCAGTATCCTAGTAACCGCCCCAACCACCTTTACTGCAGTATGGGCACAGCTTCCTCAGCCCGTGACCTTTGTATTAAGCGGTGGTAATGTTGGCGGAAATACTGCCAATATCACAGAGAATGTGAACCAAGGCGAAACCGTTGGAGTTTCCAGAGTACCGGAGCCTATCCAGACTGGGTCTACTCTTACGGGATGGACTAATGACGGAACCGGCGCTGTCTTATTGCCATTGGAAGTGGCAGGTGTTGTTATAAATGCTCCAACAATCTTTGTAGCAGTATGGGATGCAACTACCCATCCTGTAGCCTTTGACCTAGCCGGTGGCAATATAGGCGGCGATATGTCAGATGTTACAGCCAATATCATTCACGGGAGCCCCATTGCAGGAGCAGTTCCAGAGCCTGACCGGTCCAACTTCCAACTGTTGGGTTGGCGGGAAGACGGTGTAGGTCCAACTCTTTCATCTGTATATGTAGCAGATATTGTGGTGACTTCTCCTCGTAACTTTGTTGCAGTATGGGAGGGTATTCAGCATAGCGTGGTATTTAACCTCGACGGCGGCAATGTTGGCGGAAGTACAGCTAATATTGACTACTCCGTAGATGCAGGAACTATTATTACCACAACCCGTGTTCCAGCTCCTATAAGAACAGACTCGACGTTTAATGGTTGGCGGATAAATGGAGAAGGTTCCATTTTAACCTCAGCTTATGTAGCCGAAGTGGTGGTTACCAGTCACTTGCTGTTTATTGCAGTATGGAATCAAATCCCCCATGATGTAGTCTTTGACTTGAATGGCGGATATTTAAACAATGACCCAACACAAACTGCAAGTGTACTCCATAGCATTCCTCAAGGTGAACAAGTTGGAGCAGGCATGGTACCCAATACATCCCGTGAGGATTACAACTTTGGTGGTTGGCAGCTTGGTGGTACAGGAAATCCAATACCCTCAATCGCTGTTTCTCAAACTATAGTAGAAGGGCCGATGACCTTCGTAGCTGTATGGAGTCGTATACAGCACCCAGTAACATTTGATCTTAATGGCGGTAATGTTGGCGGTGAAACCGCAGATATAGTACACACAGCAAATCAAGGGGACATAATTGGCGCAACCAATGTACCCGCTCCAGAGCGGACAGGTTCCGATTTAGAAGGCTGGCAAGAAAATGGTATTGGCCCAGTACTACGTTCCAGTGACATAGCGGATATTGTAGTCGCCGGTCCTATAACCTTTGTTGCCGTGTGGGATCGTAATTCTCATCCTGTAACCTTTGATGCCAATGGCGGCGAGCTTTCAGCCTCTATACCTCAGCCATTGATGGTGCTTCACGGTAATGGAATAGGAATGAATGTTGATCCATATCCTCGTTCTAACTTTATCTTTGAAGGTTGGCGGGAAGTTACTGCTGAAGGTATAGGCTTAGTTCTAACACAAACTGAACTTGATAGTATAATTGTCATTAGTCCCATGGCTTTTATAGCGGAATGGACTAGAATCACTGATCCGGTTAACTTTGTATTAAACGGTGGTAATGTTGATGGCAATGTTGCAGATATTGCCCACAATCTACCAAGAGGTGAAGAAATCACCGCCGCCAACGTACCCGCACCAGTAAAAGCTAACGCAACATTCTCAGGTTGGCAGCTAGGTAGCGTGGTGTTAACTGCAGTGGAAGTATCTGAAACCGAAGTCCTCGGCTCCATGACATTCACGGCACTTTGGGATATAGATGTTCATCCAGTGACCTTTGTCCTTAACGGTGGAGTTGTTGATGCCGAGACTGATAACATTATTGTTAGTATACCTTTTGGAAACCAGATTGGTGGTAACAATGTGCCCACGCCAACTCGCGATAACTTCGCATTTGAAGGTTGGCAGGACGATACCAGCAGCCCAGTAATGGCCAATACGCAGGTATCCACTCAAATTGTAACCGCCCCACGTGTATTTGTAGCAGTATGGAATCCCATTCGTCATACAGCCACCTTTAATTTAAATGGCGGTAATGTAAATGGTAGTACAGCCCCGGTAATCTACACCGGTAACCAAGGCGAGCCAATTGGCGTAACCAATATCCCAACTCCAGACCGCCAAAACTCTGTGTTGGTTGGCTGGCAGGAAAACGGCATCGGCCCCATTTTAACCAATGAAGATATTGGAGACGAGTATCTCAATGGTCCTCGACTATTTGTGGCGGTATGGGATGCAGTAACCTATGAGGTTGTATTTGATCTAGATGGCGGTAATATAAGTGGTGATACCGATGATATAGCCTTGACCATAACTCATGGTAATACTATTGGTGCCGCTGTACCCGCCCCCGTACGAGAAAATCACGACTTTGGCGGATGGTTAGATAACAATGAAGGAACACCTCGAACCTCTGCTCAAGTTGGAGCTGAAACTATCACTAGCGACAGGCTCTTTGTAGCAGTGTGGAGCTTGACCCGTCATTCTGCAATATTTGACCTAAACGGCGGCCGATATAACAACTCAACTGCCAATGTAGTACGGAATACAAATCATGGTGATGAAATTGGTGAGGCTAATGTGCCTGCCCCAAGTCTTGCTGGAAGTGAGTTGCAAGGTTGGAGAGAAAACGGCACTGGCCCAGTACTTTCCTCAGAAGAGGTAGGCGAAATAATCCTTACAGGCTCTAGAACCTTCGTTGCGGTATGGGATGAAACATTGCATGATGTGACCTTCATTCTTAATGGTGGAGGCGTGAACAACAATTCTGATAATATAATCGTCACCATACCGGAAGATTCTCAAATTGGTGCTGGTAATGTACCCATGCCGACCTGGGAGAACTATGTCTTGGAAGGCTGGAGGGAGTACGGAGATGAAAGCATCCTAATAGGTTTACAGGTTGCTATGATTACAGTGACTGCTCCTCGCACATTTACTGCAGTATGGAGACCCAATAATATAATCCATCCTGTTACCTTTAACCTAAACGGCGGAACTGTAAACGACTCAACTTCTACAATAACCGCACAAGTAGCTGATAACACACTTATCGGCGGTGCCATTGTTCCAATGCCTCAGATGACCGGCTTTATTTTGGTAGGCTGGCAAGAAGGTGCTGAACTGCGCACATCAATGGAAGTAGCTGCTCTTGTCGTCACCGAACCTCGCTCTTTTACGGCAGTATGGAATGTTTTCAATGTAATAGTAGATAGAGATAGCAGCGGCAATTACACCGTTTCCATACCTCCAGGGTCAGACTACAATACAGATACAGACAATGAAGGCAATATAATAATAGTGCTGCCGCCACCTTCCGGTGGAGATTTTGGCGGAGATACTACAGTCAGCTTGCCACCAGGGCATGGTCTTGTACGCCCCCCTGAGATTGACGAAGATGGAAACTTAGTATTAGTAGTACGTCCCCCCGCAGGAGGTGGCGATGTAGAAGGTGCAACAACCTATCCAGTTACATTCATCTTGGATGGAGGAATCGTGTCTGGCTCCTTAGATAATATCCGTGTATATGTAAATACCGGGATGCTAATAGGTGGAGCCAATGTACCTGTGCCGACCCGTAATAACTTCGTATTAGAAGGATGGCGAGAAGGTACTGCTGAGACATTGCGCACCCCTATGCAGATCGCAGGGCTGACTATCTATGAAGCCAGAACATTTACTGCTGTATGGCGTGAGTATGATAATGATGGGAATGACGATAATGGCGGAGATCAGCAGCCCATAACTGTGGTACTGCAATTTGCAGCAGGGCAAGGGACGTTGCCACAAGGCGAAAATGGTACCCGTATTGGTGCTCCCGGCTTTGTGGTTAGCTCCTTCCCAACGCCAACACCACCGACAGGATATGTGTTTGCAGGATGGTTCCAAAACGGGACTCAGGTTCATGCACCACTGACAGTGGAAGACAATATGACATTAGTTGCGGTATATCAACGGGCAGGGGAGTATATAGTTGTGTTTAATCCACATCCTGGTACCTTCCCAAGTGTGCAAGAAAATGGCGTTCGCACCGGGCCTGCTGGTTATACGATTACTAATATGCCAACCAACCCCATACGCCCCGGTTATACCTTTGAGGGATGGAGATTGCCTGATGGTTCAACACTAACAGGAAACCTGGTGATACAGGGCAATACAAACTTAGTTGCTATATGGATACCCGAGGATGCCGCGGCACCGAGCCCATCACCAGGAGCATCTCCAACACCAGGGGTCACCCCAAGTGCATCACCCACTCCAGGCGCAAGCCCCACTCCGGGAGCATCTCCAACACCAGGTGCAAGCCCATCACCAGGAGCATCCCCAGCTCCAGGCGCTAGTCCAACTCCGGGTGCATCTCCAACTCCTGGTGCTTCGCCCACACCTGGTGCAAGCCCAAGCCCATCACCAAACCCAACATCAAGCCCAGGGTCGACAGCTACTCCGGCACCTCCAGGCACCAGACCTAACCCACAAACTAGCCCTATAGCCGTAAGCTTTATGATATTCGGTGCGGTTATTGCAACCGGGATTGCAATCTTTGGGGTTATAAAGCTAACAACACGTCAGGCATCTATAGCCGGGAAGCATGATCAGGATATAGCACGCCGCTCTCGTGAAGACCGGATATTGGATATGGTTGATGATTCAAAAACTAAGAAGTAAATCCAATATAACCAATATGTAACATAAGCAATTTCAGGAAAGACAATTAGTAATTAGTGTTAAATGATAACCCCTACATGATAAATACAGTGATAAAGCCATGTAGGGGTTTTGTTTAACTAAATTTTTGGTTAATTTCGTCATATAAATTCAATAAACTGGTTGTAAGTGTAATGGAAACTTAACTTTACAATTTGCCTCTTGACAGAGTAAAATATACTTACCTTACAAAGCGGAGATGTGTAAAATGTTCTGGGGAGACGTTTTATGCGTCCGTAGGCTTACATAGGTTTGTAATACGGATTAGCTCATACTTAAAAAGCGGTGTTTTTCTACCTGTACTTTAGGCGGTACGGGATACCCCAGTGAAAAATATTGTTTTGGTTTGGGTTTTACTCGTATGAGTTATTTGTTTGCGTACTGATTTATGAAAATCTACTATATCTAATTTCGGTATGCTACGTAGGCGCCTTATAATTCGAAAGTAGAAAGGTGGTCATTTTTGTGAGAAAGAAATATCTTGCCATGATAGGGGTATTTGTACTTATTATGATGGCAATCCCGTTTTGGGGTTTATTTGCCCAGCCTGAAAATCCGGAAGATACGGTGATTTATACCTTATTCCTAAATGACGGGCAGTTAGACGGGGAAACCGGTACTGTTATACGTACCAGGCATATAAATCAGGCCTTTGCTCCGCCTGTGCCATCGAGAGATGGGTATAGCTTCGGAGGCTGGGAGGAAATATGGAGTACCCCTAGCGGTGATGGTATGGCTGCAACCTTTACCAAATCTGCTATTTGGAATCCTGATTTTGATTTTGTGCCGGCTGGTGGGGATTTTGACTTGCCAATACCGGCTGGGTTTAATTATAACCTGACGTGGAGTGTTTCTCCTTCAGAAGCTGCGACATATATGCAGCCGCAAATCGGTGACGGAAACTTTCCAGGTTTCCACATTAGAGTGCCAAGCTTACCTGCTCCTGCAGGTCTTGAACCCAATAGATCTCCTGTGTTCTTGCCTCCTGGGCCCGGCGGTAGTGCCTTTGTTTCTAATGCTATCCCCACTGATAGGGTAGTTGACTTCGTTGCGAGTGGTGTTACAGGACGCTGGGTGCATACTGGATGGTCTGTTATTATTGATGGTATACCAGCGACAGTTAGCGCTGGCAATTCTACCACTGTATTGTCTTTGGTTCCTCAAGGTATGGCAGTACCTTCAATAGGCCAAGGTGGTGCGGCACCTGTAATTCCATCATATGTTTTTATTCCCTCTACAGCTAGCAATGTTGAAGTAAGTGGTATTTTTGCTGCTGTGAATTTTAATGTTGAGGTTTTGCATCGTTTCTATGTTCCAGGAGGAACAAATGAAATCATTTCTAGTGTCTCAACTATTTTTCCGGCTAATCCGCAACTATACAGCCCTAGTTTAACAAGGCAACTGACTGTACCTCTTACTGCACCAAATCCACAGGATTTTACTCAGCTGTCATATTTTTATAAGTGGGAAGCGAATGATGTTGTTAATGGAACAGTAGTTACTTCGGGGACATTTTCTGATGACACCAGTAGGGTTACAAACATAACCGTGACTACTGGTAATCTTCCCGCTCCTCATTCTCAATCTTTGTCAACGACCTTTAATGCGATTGCTCTATATAGGGCTGCGGGTGCTAATCAGCCGATTACATTCTTGGATAATGTAGGTGGAGCTACACATCATTCGGTCAATGTTGGTGAATGGCGTACTATAGAATCTGCCAATAATTTTCCTGGTGGGATAGTACCCTCTGCAACGCCTACACCTCCTAGCGGCCAACAATTTGATGGTTGGAGAGTGCAGGGTAGTGTAGGTGCTGCATTAACAACTGCCCAATTGAATGAAATACAAGTGCCTGCTGGCGGTTTGATTTTTGAACCTGTGTTTTCGCCACTTGGTGGCGGAGTTGGGCCATTTACAGTAACCTTTAACCTCAACAGCGGAACATATCCAGGTGCAGTGTCAGGTGCTATAACGGTGCCAGGCATAGCATCAGGCACAAATCTTACAAGCTTGCAAGTACCCATGCCTCCAACATTGGAGAGACTGGGTTATACATTTGATCATTGGGCCTTGCCGGGTGCGCCATTAGTGGCAGTTAACCCAATAGCAAATCCGATAACAGCTAACACCATATTTGAAGCCCAATGGACAGCGGTGGGTGGAGGTGGAGGTACTTTCACGGCAACCTTTAACCTAAACAGTGGAACATATCCAGGTGCGGTGTCGGGTGCTGTAACGGTACCAGGCATAGCATCAGGCACAAATCTTACAAGCTCGCAAGTGCCCATGCCTCCAACATTGGAGAGACTAGGTTATACATTTGATCATTGGGCTTTGCCGGGTGCGCCATTAGTGGCAGTTGACCCAACAGCAAATCCGATAACGGCTAACACCATATTTGAAGCCCAATGGACAGCAGCGGGTGGAGGCGGAGGTACCTTTACGGTAACTTTTAACCTCAATAGCGGAACATATCCCGGTGCAGTAGCAGGTGTTGTAACAGTGCCAGGTATTGTATCTGGCACAAACTTAACACCAGCTCAAGTGCCTTCACCTCCCACTTTAGAGAGAGTTGGTCATGCATTTAGTCACTGGGCTCATCCGAGTGCACTGGCTGTACCATTAAATCCAACGGCTAATCCAATTACATCGGCTACAACATTTATGGCGGTTTGGAATCCGCTATTCTCCATAACCTTCGACCTAAATGGAGGTAATCACTCCGCAGCAGTTGGAGGGAATGTTGTAATCAACAATATCCCATCGGGTACAAGCATTACCTCTGCCCAAGTGCCAACATACCCAGCCCTTACAAGGTCTAACCACGTATTCTCGCACTGGGCAGTATCAGGCGGTTCATTGGCCTTTCCAGGGGTAGTTCCTAACGCCACTCCTGTTACAGTAAATCGTTACTATATAGCGATATGGACTCAGGTTCATACTATTACTTTTGATTTGAATCTTGGTACTTATATGTCATCTTCAAATTCAGTTGACAGGGAAGTTAATCATGGTGAAACCCTTCCTTTTGGTCAGATTCCAGTGCCCACAAGGGGTCCTCATACATTCCTTGGGTGGCAATTAAGCGGTGCCGGGCCTGTGGTTTCTGGTGCGGCCTTGATGGCAATGCCTGTTACTGGCTCTGCTATTTATGTAGCTGCATGGTCTATTTCACAGGCTACAGTTACCTTTAATGCCGGATCAGGTTTTATTGGCGCTGCAATTGCACCAGCAAGTGGTGGAATTGGTGTCCTTGGCCCTAGTGGCGTTACATTTAACATCAATCAAGGCGATGCAATTACCGCGCTTCATTTGCCTGAAATTACAATGCCAGCCGGATCACTTTGGCAGTTTATTGGATGGCAGGTAACAGATGGCGGTGGCAATGTAGTTGGTTTGGTTCCAGGTTTAACAGATGCTTTGGGGCTTATCATAAATGGTAATGTTACCTTTGCGGCTCAGTTTGCTATTCCTGTAACCTTCTATCTTGCCGGTGGTTTTATGCCTGGCCCTGATTCTTCTAATGTTGTGATTGGGATGCCGGAAGCCAACGTTGGTACAATTAATGGTAATATCGCTAATCTTCCAGGGGTAAGCGCTCCTGTTCCTAGCCATGCTACCCTTATATTCGGTGGTTGGCAGCAAATGGTTACAGTAGGAGGGAACCTTGTTGCTACGGGCCCTGCTCTTACAGTGCCACAAATGGAAGCAATAATTATCACCGAAGATGTTTGGATATTCCATGCGATCTGGGGCTTTGGCGGAGGATTGCCTTTTGAGGCTACCTTCAACTTAGCCGGAGGCACTTACTTGCCTGCTAACGTAGGGCCGATTACAGTACAATTTACTCCAGGTAATCAGATCCCTGCTGCTGTTGTACCTGATTCAGCTAATCTTTCTAGGGCTAATTTTAGCTTCTCACACTGGGTAATAGACGGAACCGGTGTGGCTGTTACGCCAAGTGCCCTTGTGGTTCCACCAGCTGGAGATATGGTGTTTACTGCGGTGTGGACTCCTATTACCCCAGCAGGGCATTTTAATGTAACATTTGATTTAGACGGAGGTATAGCTTTAGGTGCTTTAAGTGTTTTTGGACTAGAGCCTATGATTTTTAACCCCTTTGTCAATGGTAATCAGATAGATATAACAGTATTTACTCCTCAACGCGAAGGGTTTACCTTCGAGCATTGGATATGTGCAGACAGTGGTCTGATTGTTGATCCATGGAACTTGGATCCTGCTCCAACTGGAAATGTGGCTTTTATTGCAGTATGGACTCCTCTTGGGGGAAGCATCTATAATGCTACTTTTGTCCTTAATGGCGGATCATTCCCACCACTTGGCCAGGCAAATGTATCTGTTTCATTCCCGGCAGGTGGCAATATAGATGAAAATGATGTGCCTGCACCTCCGTTATTGCAACGTTCAGGTCATGATTTTGCCCACTGGATGCTACTTTCAGGTGCAGCCCTAACTGGGCCTGTAACTCCATCATCGCTTGGCTTTAGTCCTCCTGATGGTGCTACGTTCCATGCTGTGTGGACCTATGATGTTGTCTTTAACTTAAACGATGGTGAATATCTTGGCAGTACAAACCCTGTAATTAGAACCTTTTATGCCGGAAGCGGTAATCCTGTTTTGGTTCTTGCAGATGTGCCTATACCAACCCGTACTAACTTTACGTTTGATTACTGGGTAGTAGACGGTACTACCACGCCAGTAACGCCTCATAGCCCAGCACCTACAGGACCTATGAGCTTTACCGCAGTGTGGGAGCCAAATGATATTCCAGGTAGCTTCTTCCCAAGATTTTATCTTGACGGCGGATCCTATAACGGTGCCTTTGGTACTGGTGTCCTTATAAGAGGGCCGGTTCTTAATAATACTCAGATTCCTGCGGCGCAGGTGCCAATGCCTGCTAGCCCTGTAAACCCACTATTGGGACTTTACAGAAGCGGTTATACATTCGAACACTGGGTAGTATCCGGTAGTGCCCTTGCTGGCCCTAATGGAACCCAAGTTGAACCGTCGAATCTTACCCCTGCTTCTGATGGGCCTATCTCCTTTATGGCTGTATGGCAAGCTGTGGCTGGGCCGGTTCAGCATCCTGTAACCTTTAATCTTAATAGTGGTAATATTGGTGGAGATACGGCTAATTTTGTTGTGAATATCATTGCTGGACAACCAATTACACTAGGCAATATTCCTGAGCCTGTTCGGAGTGGATATGATTTAGTTGGGTGGTTGCCACCAGGAATGGCTGTCGGTACAACGCCACCAGCCTTAAGTGTAATAGCCAATACGATTGTAGATGATCCAATGACATTTACAGCCGTATGGGAATTAGAAAGTGTGTCAACAACGCCTACCCCCACGCCAGGTCCAGGAGATGCAACGCCGACTCCAACACCGGGTCCAGGGGATGCGACACCTACGCCAACGCCAGATCCAGGGGACGCGACACCTACGCCAACGCCAGATCCAGGAGATGCGACACCTACACCAACGCCGGATCCAGGGGATGCGACACCTACGCCAACGCCAGACCCGGGGGATGCGACTCCGACACCATCTCCATCACCAAGCCCGACACCATCTCCTAGTCCGTCACCATCACCATCACCATCACCATCACCAAGTCCATCGCCGTCACCAAGCCCATCACCATCGCCCAGTCCTTCACCTACACCTGGTGGTACATTTATTGTAACCTTTAACCCAGGAACTGGTAGGCTTCCTGTAAATGAGTCTGGTAGACGTGAAGGTGGATTTGGATTTAGGGTTACGGTAAGCAACTTCCCAACCCCGATTCCACCAACTGGTTATACCTTTGTTGGTTGGTTCTTAGATGGACAGATTGTTACTGCTGACCTTATAGTAACTAGAAATATGACTTTATTTGCCCATTATCAACGTACGGTAGCTGGGCGGAACTATACTTTGACCTTTGATGTAAACGCTGGGGTAATGCCGGCTGGTGTAGCTACAACGCAAACCCATGCATATGGCACTAGCATTAATGCTTTCCCACAGCCGACTCGTGCAGGATTTATCTTTGCGGGATGGCATCATGGTAATATGCTTACCAGTACGCCATTTATTATCAGAGGTAATACTACCTTGGTAGCAGCTTGGGTAACTGTGGCAGTGCCTACCCCAACGCCTCTGCCAACTATTCCACCGGGGCATGTGGTTGCGTCATTTAACCCGGCTCCAGGTAGCTTTGCAGGGAATGAAAATGGTATTCGTACCGGTGTTCCTGGTTTTGTAATCAATAATATGCCTACCCCGACTCGTGCGGGCTACACCTTTGTAGGATGGCAGATTGGCACAAACCGCGTAAGCTTCCCATTAACTGTAAGAAATGATGTAGCTGTAACTGCTATTTGGACTCCTGGTGTACCAGGCAGACCTAACCCGCAAACTAGCCCAATTGCTGTTACCTTTACCATCTTTGGTGCGGTAATGCTTACTGGGATTGCAGCCTTTGGAATTATGAAGATTACCCGTAAGCAAATGGCTGCTGCTGGGCAGTATAAAGCGGATGTTGCACGTTATAATCGTGAAGAGAGGCTTTTGGATATGTTTACCGGAGGTGATAAGAAGAAAAAATAGTTTTTACGAAATAAAATAACCTGCTCATATAAAACCCCGCTGAGTTTGCGCTTAGCGGGGTTTTTTTGTGATATATTATAGTAAATTCAATGAGAAACAGGCTAGACTGATTTCAAACGAAATCGCTATAGTACAAGAGGTGAAGTATGAAATGAAAAGAAAAGAAATCACTCGTATAATTGAAACCCATGAAGTTATGTTGGATAGGATGACTGCTGTTTCTAACCGGGTTGGTTATGGGAAGCTATTGTTGGTTTTGTTGTTGGGACTGTGGATATATTTTATGTTTGCTTGGGATTTTTCTTTAGGGCTTGCTGCTGGTGGGGGCGCTGGGGTTATTTTTTTGGTTGTGCTGTGGGTATATCACTATAGGATACATGAAAAGATTCGGTATTCTAAGGGTATTATTGGTATAGGGAAAAGATATATGGCTCGAATTTCCGGGGAGTGGGTGGAATTTAGGGATATTGGGGAGGAATTTATTGACTCTGAGCATCCTTATTCCAGTGATTTGGATATTGTGGGGAAGAAATCCTTTTTTCAGTTTCTTAATACTACTCATACCTGGCATGGACGACAGGCTTTTGCTAAGGATTTGTTGGAGGGGCGGTTTTCTAAAGAGGAGCTTATTCTTAGACAGGAAGCTGTTGGGGAGCTTAGTGGGGATGTGGGTTTTACTGTTCATATGGAACAGGTCTTTTCTGAAATTGGGGTGCATAAATCTGCTGAAAGGCTTGTGGATTCCCTTCAGGATGATGATGCTTTTGTTGATGGGAAGAGATTGCGGTTTTTGATGATGTTTGCGCCTGTGGTTACAATTATTTTGGTTGTGGCGGCTTTATTATTTGGGATTGGTGAGCTTTATTTGGCTGCGGTTGCTGCTTTGGCCATGCAGGGGCTTGGGTGGGTACTAGGCATGGGTAAGGCGCATATGTACTTGGAGCCTATTTCTCGGTTGCCTTATAAACTTGAACCTTATAGTAACGTTATGGAGGAGTTACAGGGGCAGGAGTTTGAGTCAGCTAAGTTGCGAGAGCTTAAAAAGCAGATGGATGCTTCCCAGGCCATTAAGGAACTGAGCCGGATTGCTGATAAGGTTAATGTGCGGCATAACGCGCTTATTTGGTTTGTGGTTAATGTGCTATTGCTGTGGGATTTTTGGTGTGGGTTTTTGTTTGAGAAGTGGCGGGGGCGCTATGCGCATCTTGCTGCGGGGTGGTTTCAGGCTCTGGGGGAATTTGAAAGTCTTTTGTGTTTTTCTGTTTTGCCTAATGTATGTAGTACAACGTCATTGCCTACGATTGCCCCGGGGAAGGAAATAATTGCTAAGGAAGTGGGGCATCCTCTTATTATTAGTGATTCCCGTGTAAGTAATGACATTGTGTGTAAAGATAATATTTTTATTATTTCTGGGTCAAATATGTCTGGAAAGACTACGTTTATGAGGACTGTGGGGATTAATTTAGTACTGGCGCAGGCCGGAAGCTATATTTGTGGGAGGGAAATGAGTTTTTCTCCTGTCCGGATTATTACATCTATGCGTATTGCCGATGATTTGAATGAGGGGATATCTACCTTTTATGCGGAGTTAAAACGGATAAAGGGGATTATCTCCCTAGGCGAGGCGCGGCCGGATATGATGTTTTTTATTGATGAGATTTTTAGGGGGACTAATTCTGTAGATAGGTTGAGCGGGGCTAAGGCTGTGCTTGGTAGACTTAACGCACTTGGGGTGATTGGGATTATTACTACTCATGACCTTGATTTGTGCGATATTGCTGATATTTATCCTCGGATAGAAAATTATAGTTTCTCTGAGGGATATAACGATGGCCGGATTAGCTTTGACTATAAAATCAGGCAGGGGCGTTCTACTACTACTAACGCTAAATATTTGATGGAGATGGTAGGGATTTAAGGCGTGTATCCTCTTAAATGTACTTCACGGGTCATGGCTTCTCTGGCAGCGGCGTAACCATTAGCCAGCCATCGGGTATAAAACTGATTAAATAAATCTTCATCAGAAACAGCTGATGTATTTGTTATAAAAGCAACCCATTCCTCAGTGGCGGAAAGCGGGAAGGTGCTTGTTTCATGGATATTTATTGCGTTTATCCTAGGGTCTCTTTGGACGAGGTTATTGCCTGGGGTATCTAGTATCCAGCGCTTAGCGGCAGTAGACATTTCTCGAATCTCTGAGGGTATGGCGGGGTTTTCATATTCTAGTGCATCACCTGACCATATAGCCAAATCTCTCATTCCACCACGTGCAAATTGGTATAGATCTGCTGCTATCATGTGCCGACCTGTTAGGGGGTTAATTTCCGTTAGCAGATTTATTTCACCGTTTTGGTAGATAAAATCACGGCCTTCAAAGCCATATACCATCATCCGTAAACCTTCGGGTGATTTTGCCCAGTCAAAATATTCTAATATTACATGCATTTTTTCGTCATCTACGCTTGCGTTAAAATATGTTTCAGACCAAAATCCGGCTCCATCTAAGTACCGAGGTATAATGCCAGGTTGGTATGGAGGAAAGAGTATCTCAATTGATTCAAAGAAATTATTATCCGGTTGGAATATATTCCACTCGGTGTATAGTCGATAAAGATGTATAGGGGAGGCCTGACGAAGTAAGGTTCCCGCTCGACCTGCCGCAAAAGATTCTATGGATGTTAGCATGGCTTGTGTTACAAAATCTGGATCCATCAGTCTTTCGTTAAAAACCTGACGCCAAAAACTTAACAACGGTAATGAAGTCGGCTCGAATGCAGGCAGAACCATATAGCCATCATCCGTCATTATCCATTCGTTGCGAGTGTCTCCAAATGTGGCAAATGTTTGCGTAATAAGGCTAAAGGGTGCCGCGGGTAATACTCCGAATACGATGCTTCCGTTATTCAGGTCATTGGCTGGGTCACTAAAGGCTCGCCACATGTTGATAAAATCCTCTGTTGTTTCTGGTATGGGGATGCCCAGTTGCTCCCGCCAATCACGGCGGTTAATAATATTTCTGGCCATTACAGTCCATTCTGAATATGGAACTGTACCACGGGGTATAAAATAAGTGTTTCCGTCAATGTTTAACGCTTGTACAGAAGGCATACTTACCCATTTGCTTACATTGGGGAAGCTTGATAAATCATCTGGTAGCGGCCTAACTATGCCTCTTTCTATCCAATCAAAATAAGTTGGGGATCTTACAAAGTCTACTCCTCCGATAATATCCGGTAATGTACCCGCAGCCGCCCATAGATGAGGTAGATCATGCATATTATCCCAGCCTACAGTATGAGGAACAAACTCTATGCCAAAACGGTTGCGGATATACGCGTATATTTCGCAGGGTTCATCACCAAATGACTCACTTGCGTCCCATGCCATAACGGAGATGCGTATAAGTTCGGGTTCTTCATGAGTTTCTGTCTGTCCGCAGGCTGTAATGACTATGATAAGTAGAAGAAGTCCGATTATTGTTTTTATGACTTTCATGGAAAATCCCCCTTCAGTGCGAATATATAATACCAAAAGCCCGGCATCCGATTCATAAAAATCAGGCACCGGGCTTATTTTATGCTAGAAATCTGTTATTAATCTATATAGCCTCTTGCCCTTACTGTTTCTGTCATGATTTCATATGCCCTCAAAAGGTTATGGGCTTCCCAGCGGGCGCGGAATTGGTGCCATAGCTCTTCATGAGAAAGTGCGGAAGTATCGGTTACAAAGGCTACCCATTCATCGTTTACAAGCGGCACACCAAGCTCAACCATCTCAGGGATATGCAGAGCACTTACCCGGTTATCACGGAAGATGTATGTGGCGTCTGGGGTAATTACTCTGTCTCTAAACTCGATTGCCATCTGGCGGATACCGGCTGGGATGTTGGGGTCAAACCACTCTACCGCGTCACCAGACCAGATAATTAGGTCGGTCATACCACCTGCGGCATACTGATATAGGTCGCGAGCTGCAAAGGGGCGGCCTGTTTCTGGGTTGATGTCTGTAAGCATAACCACTTCACCGTCTTGCCACTGCCAATCGCGGCCTTCGAAACCGAAGATCATCGTGTTGATACCGTCTGCTGACTTTTTCCAGTCAATGAAGTACATAATGCGTTCCATTGTAGCATCGTCAACATTGCTTGAGATAAATGACTCGGACCAGAAGCCGCCGCCTATCAACCATACATGCTCTCTGTCAGGTACATATGGTGGGAAGAGGATTTCCACAGCTTCTACAAAGTCGATATCTGGGTTAAGTTCTACCCACTCCAGATAAATATTATTCAAGTGGATAGGTACTACTTGCCTTAGTAGGGTTCCGGCACGGCCCAGAGCAAATTGCTGGTTACCTTGCCATACGGAGTTGGTTACAAAGTCCGGATCAAGAAGTCCGCGCTGGAATGCTTCACGCCAGAAAGCCATAAGCGGAAGTGATGAATATTCGAAAGCCGGCCTTACAAAGCTGCCGCCTTCTCCCATTGGTGCCCAGTCGCCGCCGGTGTGGCCATGGCCTGTGAAAGTATGGCTGCTTAAGTTGAAAACACCACCGGGAAGTACGCCGAATACTACATCAGCGGCACCTGGAAGATCAGCAGCATTGTCTACATAGGCCTGCCACATATTGAGGAAGTCTTCTTCTGTTGTCGGGATGGGGATTCCCAGCTGCTCGCGCCAGTCACGGCGGTTGATTATACCACGGGCCAGGGCTGTAATTTCTGCTTGAGGAACTGTTCCTCTTGGAACGATGTAATGCTCGCCGTCTACCATTCTTTCTTGCATGAATGGTTGGCTCATCCATTCGTTAAGGCTTGGCCAGCGCTCCAATTCTCCTGGAAGGGAGCGGATTAGCCCAGAATCACGCCATTCCATCCAAATTGCCGCGCCAATATCCACGCCACCTAAGATGTCAGGAAGGGTGTCCGCTGCTGCCCAAAGTAGGGGAAGCTCTCCCATATTGTCCCAGCCGATATCCAAAGGCTCAAAGGTTAGGCCGAAGCGTTCTTGGATATATAAGTAAATCTCACAAGGCTCCCCCGCAAAGGAAGCGCTTGCATCCCAAACCGATACAGAAATCTGGATTAGATCATCCCAGCGGGATTCACCGTCTGTAACCTCAGGGGTTTCTGCATCCCCTTGGTTTGCTACAGGGGTTGGTGTTGGGGTTTGGTTTGTGCCTGCTTCGGTATCGTCATCGCCGTTTCTACCACACGCTGCAATAAAAATCAGCGATGCAACCATTACTAATGCTACCAGTAAAAATTTGTTCTTCATAAATCGTTGCTCCTCTCTTATTTATGCCTTTATAGCGCCTAGCATTATGCCCTTAGTAAAGTAGCGTTGTAGGAATGGGTACACCAGCAAAATAGGCACTGTTGCTACCGTAACTGTTGCGAGTTCTAATGAGCGGCTATGCACAGGCCCTTGGGCTGTGGCCCGTGCGGCGTGGCCCATTACATCACCAAAGGCTACGGTATTTTCTATTACTAGGCGTCTAAGCAGTAATGCCAAAGGCGTCATAGATCTGTCTTGCAGGAAAAGCATCGCATTCCACCATTCATTCCAAAACCCTACAGCGTAAAAAAGTGCAACCGTTGCCATTATGGGTTTTGAAAGGGGGACGATAATACGCCACATGATGATAAATTCTCCAGCGCCGTCTAGGCGGGCGGACTCGTCTAAGGAGTCGGGGAGTGACATGAAGTAATTCCGCATGAGTATCATATTAAAAACCGACAGTGCGTTTGGAACTGTCATAACCCAGATATTATTTACAAAGCCTAGGTTTACCATTACCAGATACCAAGGGATAAGTCCTGCACTGAAAAACATTGTAAATATTACGAAGTAGAATAGAATCTTCCGGCCGGGCAGGTTTCTTCTGGATAGCACATATGACGCAAACACTGTCATAACCATAGCCATTGCCACACCAAAGAGAACATTGCGTACAGATACAATAATGGCACTAATGAGCTGGGCATCTGAGAATATGCGCTGATAATTCTCTAGGGTCAGTGCCCGGGGAAACAGCATAAAGCCGGCACGAGCAGCGTCTTCGAAGGTGGAAAATGAAAGGATTAGCATATTGTAAAAAGGAAAGATTATAGACAGAGCCAGTAAGCCCAAAACGGTGTAGATTGTGATATCTGCAATCGTGTTACCAATACTACGATCTTTACTCATGGCGTACCCTCCCCTTTAAAATAATCCGTCGGAATTTAGTAGTCGTGCGATTTTATTTGCTGTCAGAAGCAGGGCGAAGTTAATAACTGACCTAAATAATCCTGCCGCCGCCGCAAAGCTTTGATTCATCCCGCCTTGGCCAAAACCAAAGTGGAATACATAAGTATCTAAGATTTCTATAACAGGACGGTTTACACCATTGCGGAACTGGAATATCTGGTCGAAGCCGCCATTCATGATATTGCCTACAGCTAGGATAAGTAGTACAACAACCGTGGGCTTTATACCAGGCCATGTAACATGACGGATACAATGCCAGCGGTTGGCACCATCTACCTTGGCGGCTTCATATAAAGCCGAGTCAATACCGGAGATGGAGGCCATATAAATGATTGCCCCCCAACCCGCACTGCGCCAAATACTGGAGCCAAAAAGGAGTGACAGGTTAATAGTCCTACTGCTATTGGCGAGGAACAAAATCGGCTCAATACCAAAATGCCCAAGCATCACATTGACCAAGCCTGAAAACTGGAACAAATCTTGTAAAACGCTGTACACTAGAATCCATGACAAGAAATGAGGGAAAGTGAAAATAGTCTGGAATACCCGCTTAGGTGCGCTGCGGGTTATTTCGTTCATAAGAATTGCCAGGATTATAGGCATTGGAAACTCTACCAACAGCCGCCCGAAGCTTATAATAAGGGTATTGCGAAAGGCATCCCAAAAATCCGGTCTATCCCACAGTACTCTAAACCAGTGAAGTCCAACCCATTCCAAATCAGGAAATGTAGCCCGCACCCTAAACCGGGTAAATGCCATAAGAATCCCGCCGGTTTGCATATTAAACATAGGGGCATAGGCAAATAACACAAAGAAGATAGCTACTGGTATAAATATTGCGTATAAATATCTGGCGGCCCAAATGCGTTTTAGATGCTTATTGCTTCTTAGCATTTTCACAATAATCTTCCTTTCTTGTAGAAAGTGGGTATGCAATATACACAAGGAATTGGATTGTGTCCTGGCATAATTACCTGTAGTTAGCATAGTTTTCGTTGATGGTTTGAGTCAATTGACAATATCCCCACTCCATACTAATATCCAATATAAATTGCTTTGAAATGGGTATATTTGATTTTGGGAGTCACCGTGGAAAGGAAGAGAGTATTGATGATTGGGGCTTTTTTTAAGGGTAGATCTGTGCTTATGAAATATGTAATCAATGCATGTTTGATTTTAGTTGTATTTTCCACTGCCTTTATTGTCAGCAATTTGGTTTTACTTGGTAATTTAGATCGCTCGTATCAAGAAAGAACAAGAACATCTGTTGACAGTGCCGCCAATTTTTTGGAGGATCGTCTTCATTTATTTGTGACTCATGCCATTAACATATCCCGTGACAATACTCTTAGTTATTTGTCTTTACATAGAGAAAGCGTTAATTATAACTTTATCTCCAGAGCCAATGGGTTAATTGATTATCTATGGCGCATTGTTGTTACCCATGATGAGCTTACGGATATCATGGTTTTTTATGATGGGTTGGATATATTTTTCAATTCTAGCAGCAGTATGAATATGGATATGCTGCCCCACTTTGAGGCTACCGGGCGGTTTGGGATAAGTTTTGACTGGCTTACACAGGATGTAAGAAGCGGGTTTTTTGTTACAGAGGAGTTTGTAGTTTATTACAATAATTATCAGCAGAGTATGCATGTGTTTATGCTGATTAGCCGCCATATTTTGGAGGAGATGATTGGCCGGCTTGTGCCTCATTATTATGGGGTTTTTACGGTATATACACAGGACGATTTACTGCTTTTAAGCAGTCAGGGTTATGTTGTGGGGGAGCCAGATATTGTTATTTATGGGGCGGGACTGTTTATGTATCGTTTCCGTTATAGTACATCTGCTTATTCTCATATTGTTGGTACTATGACTATGATGACTATTGGTGTTGCTGTTGTGCTTGTAAGCCTTACGGTGTTTCTTTTATATAGAATAAAAAAGGGCCTGTATGACCCAATTGGTGGAATTTTGAAGCATGTAAACGCTGATTGGCGAGAGGAAGAAACTATGCAAGATGAGTTTGCCGCTATACAAGACGGCATAGATATTATGAGAAATAACTTGGCAAAACTGGATAAAATTGAAGATGAGCATCGTCATTTAGTGTTTAATCAAGTGGTGACTACTGAGGATGAAGAGGCCTTGTATGCAATGACAGGATTAGAAGGGCGGAATTTTTGCGCCCTTACGATTATATTTGAGGACGAAGAAGGAAATAAGGATGCCAAAAGGACTAAGGATTTTGCAAAAGATGCAAATGCCTTTAGTTGTTATCCTATCTATTCTATTAGCAAGTACAATACTTTCTTTTTCTTCCCAAAAGATGACACTGCGTATGGTGCTCTTGTAGAGTGGGCTGACGGATATTTGCAAGAGGGATTTAGTCAGTGTGGTGTATCGGCTCTTTACAGCCGGCCGGGGGATATCCGACTAGCCTTGGAAGAAAGCATCAAGGTTTTTCATGAGCAGCCTACGGAAGGTTTGGTGCTTACACGTGGGACGATTTTACCTGGTACCCGCTTTCAAAAGGCCAGTAGTAAAATCACTACTGCTAATCATTTTAAACTGATTTCTGATGCTTTCTCCGGTGATATGGATAAAACTAGGTTAAACTTATTGGAAATATTAAATGACAATGAAGAAGTAAGCGCTCTTGCTAAGCGTCAGCTTCTGCTATGCTTGTATGATACGATATGTATGGTAACTGACAATAAAACAACCGCTTTAGAAGTTGTGCATCCAGAGCGGTTGTTTCTTGAGAATATTTATAATCTGGAGGAGTTGTTTGAAAGGTTATGTACAGACTTAACTCTGAGATTGGGAACCCAAGAAAGCGGCCATGATATGCTTAGATGGGTAGAGGAAAATCAAGACAGGGATATTTCTCTTTCAGATTTAGCCGCCAAGATGGGGATGTCTTATAATTATACAGGGTTACTGTTTAAGAATAAGACTGGTATGAGGTTTGTGGAATACTTACAAAAAAAGCGCATAGAGAAATCTATGCAGCTTTTATGTGAAACGGATATGAGTATTGAAGAGATAGCAGAGGCGGTAGGGCTTGTGTCTTCGGCTACATTTTTTCGGGTGTTTAAGAAGATTGCCGGGGTTACGCCTAAGTCTTATCGGGAGGCGGCGAAGAAGCAGTGATATCGTGAAGTAGGTTAATCAAATGTGATACGCGATGGCCTCTGTCTAATAGTGCACGATTTTGCAATATCAAAGGCAATAGAAAGTGTTACTTTTCCGGTTTTGACCAAAGTATCGGGGCAATTTGCACCCTGTGCATAAACTCAATATGCAAGACCCCTCAACCTATTAATATTATTTCATGGATTGAGGGGTCTTTTAGCGCAAACAGCTTCGTACTAGTTGGTAAAGGTATGGGTAACCGTCTGACCAAGTTCGGTGATGATAATCGTCATCTCCTGCCAATCCAAATCCCGGCGTATCTGCAATGATGGGATGTCTACTTGGTGGGGAGCGACATTGTTGGCAAAATCTCGGATATTTGCGCGCTCTCCATCTACATACAACACAATATCGTCAATCACTACTCGGTGTGTATTGGTGTACCTCTGCCCGCCTTGGTAGAACCAAATCACGATATGTGTACGCCAATCTTCCTCAAAAACCTGGGTGTGGAAATATGGTGCTGTTTCTGGGGTATGCAGGCTGTTGACAAGCGTGGCTTCTATTGTTTGGTCAATTACTGTTATTGATAGTGTGATTGTCTCCCATTGGCCGTTTTTATTTATATCTATATAGTTGAAATCTTCCAGCCAGCCTTGATTTGCTGCCCATCGTTGATTTATGCGTACAAATTCTATTGCATCGTTATCATTTTCATCTATTGCGGTTATTACTGCACTAAGTGGGAGTGGTGTGTTTACGCCGTCAAGTTGTGTCCATATACGGATTGTGCCGGATTGTTGAAGGTTTGCGTTTGGTCTGCTTTGGGTGCCGCCTGGGCCGTTGTTGAATATGTCTAGGGTTATAAGCGTTTCTGGGGCTGGCGTTGGCGTGGAAGTAGGCGTAGGAGTCGGCTGTGGAGTTGTACCGAAAGATTCTTCTGCAATGCGCTCTAAATCGCCTACTGTTAATACCACATTATTACCTGGAGTAAAGCTCTCAAGCACCATGTTTCCGTCTGCACCTGGAGATGGAACATGATATACGGCATGTCTTGAGGAATTTAATAATAAAGGCAGATGGCCAAAGCCATCAGCAGTGGCACAGCTCATGAAAAATATTAACTCATTGCCGTAGACAATTGGAATTTTACGCTCATTGACGAGTTCGTAACGACCTAGTCTTCCGCCTCGCTGCGCGAGGTCTAAAATATCACCTATTTCTACATCTCCTTTAAATACTTCTAAAACCCTGAGACGATAGACTGTAAAAAGTTCATAATATCTTGAAATGTCTCGTTCTATTATATCTCCATGGCAACATATAAAGATGGGCTCACCAAGCAAAGTATTTATCCATTCCACCCTACTATCGTCTAAGACCTCTGCTCGAACAATATGTGTTGCGGTCTGGGCTAAATGATCAATATCTCTGATAATCCGAGGAAATCCTGTAGGAACGAATTCAGTTGTCATTCTAGTTTGTGTATATACTACAAATATCAATGATAAAACTGTTATTACTGCAACCATTATAATGCACTTTTTTTTCATAATTCCTCTCCTTTTGACATTTGAGATGTTTGGCAAATGGCCTAACACATGTTCGTTAATCATATATCATCCTAACACTATCAATATCGTAAGGGGTTGGCCCAAATACATCTCCCCAAAAAGCAACACTTGGATGCATAATGCTTCTGGCAGGAGGATGATCTTCTAAGCCAACGGCATGCCCTAACTCATGAGCCAGTACAATCGTTATCAATTCGCTAAGGGTGACGTAATCGTTATAAAATCCATCAAAATCTTCAAAAATTCTACGAGAGTTCAGATATATTTCAACTCTTACGAGTTGACGGCCAGATCTATTGCCTCCAACTTGCAGCCATCCAAGATATTCACTATCCCACCTTGGTTCAGCATTAACAATATTGTTCGAAGATTGGTTGAAAGCAAAGTATACAGGTGCTTCACTTCTATTCCAATTTAATCTACCCCTGTCCATAGCTGTATGCCACATATTATTGTCAAGACTATGATGAATCAATAAGGGTAGAGATATAGTATTTGACCAATACCAAAAATTTAAATGCCTATCTGAATCAGTATTCGACACCCACCTAGCATAAAGATTCATACTATGATTAGGAACAATTGTATTGGCAGTAACCTGTGTTCCTCCAACTGAGCGGGTGGTAAACCATCCAACAAATCTTCTCCCAAGGGATTCTCTTTGCCTTACTGGGGTAGGCAGTTGGCCGAATGGCATACCTGGTGTAAGAGGCTGGACTGTCACCGACGCCCCTCCATTAGAATCAAATGTAAATGATATAG
Organism: Defluviitaleaceae bacterium; assembly: GCA_009780185.1. Classification (GTDB taxonomy): domain Bacteria; phylum Bacillota; class Clostridia; order Lachnospirales; family WQUN01; genus WRAN01. The sequence goes on from WRAN01000019.1 coordinate 46,833, forward strand.
CTTCCCATCTGGCAACAAGTGTCATATCACTGTTAGCTGGAGTAGTCGCTGTTATCTGAATCCACCAAGTATTGTCAGTAAACCATCCAACAAAGGCATGACCAGCTCTTGTTGGAGTCGGCAAAGAACCAACTGGTGCACCTCTTGGTATGACAACAGTTGCGGGATTTACGCTCCCTCCATTTGCATTAAGAGTTATAGTGTAAGCAAGAATGGGGCTCCACTGCGCCCAATAAGTTGTATTGCCACTAACAACAGTATTAGCACTAATCCTTATGCCACCGACCGATTGAGTAAACCATCCCATAAATGTGTATCCTGCCCTTGTTGGGTCTGATGGCAACTCTCCAACAGGCCTATGATTTTGCACCTGCCTTGTAATTGCATTGCCTTGTCCTCCGTTGAGATTAAATGTTACCGTGACAATATTTCTACTCCAATGAGCATGTAATGTTCTATTTGCGGTAGCAACAAAAGAGCCAATGGCGGTGCTAAAAGCCTCAACTAGATTATTTTCGTAGGACTCAAAATAGCTGGCCTCATATTCGTACATATCATTTATATCAAAATCAATATTGTACAAACCCTCACTCAACATATCTTCATCAAATGATTGTATTCCTATCTGAGGTGAGGCAAACCATCCTAAAAATGTATATCCTAGTCTATCTGGTGTGGGCAGCGGCCAAGGAGCTACACCAACTAGCGTCCCTGATAGTACTGACATTGTTGTTGGTATGCCAGAACCGCCGTTTAGCATTAGGGTTATTATGATGTTTTGCACTCCGGCCTGCGATACGGAAATTGTCCGAGTCGGTGCTCCGGTAGCTGTGACTGTTATCGTGCCAGATCGTGAGTTAGCGCCAGCGTTGGCTGTGGCGTTAATTGTAAAGGAGCCGTTGTTACTACCGCTTGCCGGAGATACCGTCAGCCATGAGGTCGCGTTACTGGATACACTCCAGGCGCGGTTTGATGTTACCGATATCAATTGACTGCTGGCTGTTGACGCTGGGCTCCATGTTGAATGGGATAGGTTTAGAGTTGCCGCCTGCGCCCCCTGGGTTACAGATATTGTACGGGCTGGGGTTCCTGTGGCTGATACTGTTATTGTGCCAGACCTTGCCGCTGTTCCGTTGTTGGCTGTTGCGTTTATACGGAATGAGCTATTTCCACTTCCGCTTGACGGGGTTACTGTCAACCAGGATGTTGCATTGCTGGATACATTCCAGGCTCTATTGGAAAATACATTTACATTTATGCTATCCGCAAAGTTTGACGGAGTCCAGGTGCTTAGGGATAGACTTAGATTTCCGGCCTCGGCCGCCTGTGATACGGGGATTGTTCTAGTTACTACCCCCGGGATTGATACTGTTATTGTTCCGTTTCTTGCCGTCGAGCCAGTATTTGCAGATGCGCTCATTACAAAGGATGCGTTACCGCTGCCGCTTGACCGTGATACAGTCAACCATGATGGCTGGTTGCTGGATACCGTCCAGTTGCCATTGGATGTGACGTTTACTGTCGCCTGGCTTGAGTGGTGAGTCTGAAGGTGCCAGCCTGATGAGGATACTGCAAGGTTGGCCTGATGTGCCGCCTGAGATACGGTTATAGTCCTTGTTGGGACACCCGGCACAGTCACCGACACTGTTGCCGATCTTGTAGATGAATTAGGATTTGCGGGTGCGTTCATTGTAAAAAAACCGCCGCCGGTTCGAGTCGATGGCGTTATATTTGTTATTGTCAGCCATGATTGATTGCTCGATATTGACCATGTGCCGTTGGCATTTACAGTCACTACTGCCGAAGATGCTGCGGATGTTGGACTCCAGGAAGATGTGCTCAGATTAAGTGACGGAGGATGACCTTGTTGGGTCACGCTTATGGTGCGCGTTGGTGCCCCGGGAGCTGTTACGGTTATAGTCCCGCTTCTGGATTGGGTACCGGGGTTGGGGGAGGTTGTTAGTCTAAAAGACCCGTTACCTGTGCGGTTTGCCGGAGTTATGTTTTCAACCCTTACCCATCCTAGATTGCCATTATTTATAGTCCATTGCCTATTGGAAGTTACTTGTATCGTGGTGCTGCTGGCATTGAATGATGATGTCCAGGAGCTTGCCGACAGATTTAGGGTTGCGGCAACATTGAATGGGGTAATGCCAGTGTTACCAAGATTATAGTTGTTGCCTGATTCCATATATAGAGATGGGTAAACCAACTCGTAAAACTCATCTATATTCATAACCTGAGGCTCATCAGAATCCCAGTCAAAGTAATACATTGTTTCTACTTCATAAGCCTCACTAGGAGGCTGAAACTCGGAGATTCCATCCCAGTTCATATGTTCAAGTATCGCTTCATTAAGACGCTCTGCTAGAACACCGTGTACTACTGGTTCTTCTCCGCCGAAATAGTACAGCACAACGATATCTAGATCGTCTTCGCCAAGGGCGGTAATGCCTTGATGACCGGAGTAATACGCCGATGCTTCATTTAAATAATCTAGCGGGACTTCCCTGACAGTAGTACCGTCCCAGCCGAAATAATATATCATTGCTGTTTCAGGTGGTTCGGCAAATTCTGGCGATTCGAATGATTCGAATAATGAGTCGAAATCGAAATCATCGTCCCAGTTATCACAAAACTCTAGTATTACATCATCTAATGATGCATCGGGTTGCACCATAGCAGCCATGGCTGGACTGTTTAATGACACAATCATGACCGCCGCAAGCAACAGGCATACGAGTCTCATTAGCATGTCTTTCACTTTCTTCTTTTGTATCTTCTCGTGAGTTGTGATTTTCATCGTTTTCCTCCCTTGTATAGGTAATAAGCTTAAACTTACTGCGTGTCCCTGCCTGTGCACGGCAAAGCCAAAGGAGCACTCCTTTGCTATTTCTTGGATATCATACCGTATGATTATTTCTAATGCAACTTTTTTCGTCATTATTTTTCTTTTTTCGATGCGTTATGATATATTTTCATTTCCCATTCTATTGCCCAATCATTATGCAACTTGATAAAGCAAAGGGGCGCATTTAGCGCCCCTTGCTTTTCCTGAGTTTTTTATTATTGATTTGCTATTGTGTGCTTTTTACTGCGCGATTTCAGCAACAACCCTAACTTCATCTGCATCCTTTATCTCCTGACACGACATACACAAATACCTTTCCACTGTGCCTTTTCCGCTTACTTCCTCACATGTTATAACGCTGTCGTCATCCGGATTGCTTTCTCCCAGCCGTATGGTTGCTACACCATCCTCATAGCTGATTACTAGCGTGTCCCCCGTGCTTGCACCCAGCTCTGTCCTTAGCTGCTTTGGGATTAGAATCCTACCCAAATCGTCAATCTTGTGCTTAAGTTCCAGTTTCATTGTAATGCCTCCTTGTGATTTAGTAGTAAGCTAACGACAAGCAAAAAGCGCGAAGGGAGACTCTGTGTATTTACACATCGTCATCGCCTTCGCGCTCAATAAACTTAAAATCAAATTTATGTAGCGTTACATAGATAGTACAGTCGGCTTGCCGACAACACACGCGCATACAACAATACCAGCCACCATCTCTAGCTTGGAGGGGAAGTCAAGCTTGAAGAGGGGCAGTGAATGTTATATACTTCGTGGGCTGCGGTAGCAGGTGTATACCTGTGTCTGGAGGCGATGTTTCCTCATCCCTTCAGGCGCCA
>WRAN01000020.1 GCA_009780185.1 Defluviitaleaceae bacterium
ATCTTTTCACACTCTACCATGCGATAGTGTATGCTTATTTGGTATTAGCAACCATTTCTGGCTGTTATCCCAAAGTTCGGGGCAGATTATCCACGCGTTACTCACCCGTCCGCCGCTAAAATATTCAAGATTCGGTCCGAAGACCTCTTCAGCGAATATTTCCGCTCGACTTGCATGTGTTAGGCACGCCGCCAGCGTTCATCCTGAGCCAGGATCAAACTCTCAAGTTTATTTCTTTATTGCATCTTTCGATGCCACAAAGCTTTACCTTTTTACTGGCACTGCTTTCGATTCAGCTATCAAAATGAAACTAGTTCATTCCTCATCTCTGAATCAGGTTTTTGAATCAGGCACTTTCATACCTGTTCAGGGTCCCTTTTTTTCGTGGTTATTCTGTTTTCAAGGGGCAGGTGCTCGAATTAGTCATAGACTTGCCGAGCGCTGTTGTTATGGTATTTCTTGTCTTCCCTGCCGGGGAGACGAAGGCCATTATAGGCCTTATTATTTGTCTTGTCAACACTTTTTTTGCAAATTTCGCAAAATATTTTTTTCTCATAAAAAATGGGCGTTTCCAGGGATATTATGCCTCTGGAAGTGCCCATTTGGTTCGTGTTTTTATAATTCCCTTATTATTCCTTTTGCGGCTTCCGCGTGAAGCTGGGCTTTTACACTTAATTCTGCTGCTTTGAAGGCGTGGGCTTGAGTCATGGCGTTTTCTGTGCGGTTTAGGCAGTCTAGGATTAGTTGGCCGAAGTATGGATGGCCCACTTTTCCATTTACGTCAAAGTATTGTTCACCTTTTTGGTTAACTAGATATACATGGCCGCCGCCTTTGGTACGGGCTATATCTACGTATTTTCTTAGTTCGATGTAGCCCTCCGTTCCTAATATAATAGTGCGACCGTCGCCCCAGGTGGATAGACCGTCTGGAGTGAACCAGTCACAGCGGAAGTAGCCTGTAGTGCCATTATCGCCTTTTAAAGTGCAATCACCGAAGTCGTCTAGGCCTGGGTGGTCTGGGTTGTTGAAGTTTTCTACTTGGGCGGCCATTACTTTGGCATCTTTAGAACCGGTATAATATAGAAACTGTTCTATTTGGTGGCTGCCTATATCGTTTAGGATGCCGCCGTATTTTTCCCGTTTGAAGAACCACGGCGGGCGACTTCCTGCACTTATACGATGGGGACCTGTACCCATGGTTTGTACTACCTTACCTATTGCGCCTTCTTCTATTAATTGGCCTGCGAAGACTGCTGCTTCTACGTGCAGCCGCTCGGAATAGTATACGGCGTATTTTTTACCGGTTTTATCTACCATGGCTTTGGCATCGGCCAGCTGCTGCAGGGTGGTTAGGGGAGCTTTGTCGGTGAAGTAGTCTTTTCCGGCAGCCATTACTCTAAGGCCTAAGGGACAGCGATCTGATGGGATTGGGGCACTGGTTACTAGGGCTATCTCTTTGTCTTCTAATATCTCTTCTTCTGAGCGGGCGGCTTTTGCGCCTGGGTACATATTAATGTAGCGTTCCAGCTTTACTGGGTCTGGGTCATATATCCATTTTAAGGTAGCACCAGCTTCTATTAGGCCGTTACACTGTCCGCCTACGTGGCCATGGTCTAGGCCTATCGCGGCAAAGACAAACTCACCTGGTTTTACCACGGGATTGGGCTTGCCTTTTGGGGCGTAATTCATTCCGCTTGCTGACATGGATTTCCTCCTTGTTGGGTTGGTAGAAAAGGTTTGACGGTATCATTAAAACTAAAACTTCCCTGTCATGATAGGGCCTGAGTCACCTAGGTTTTCTACTGAGTTGGCTTTTTTGTAGAAGCGTATGGCATTTTTCAGTATGCCTTCGAATGTGTAGAACTCGTCGTCTTTTGATAAGGGTAGCTTTACTGTTTGCTTTGTGCAGCCTGATTTATACATGGCTGTGATTAATTCTACGGTCATTCTTCCGTCTACTCCGGTTATCAGCGGCTCGCAGCCTGTTTCAATTGCGGTTAGCACATCGTCGATTTCTCCAGCAAAGCCTTCGTATTCACGTTCTGGGATAGAATCATATTTTATTTTTATTAGATTTTCAAGTTCTGCGTTGGGTTCACCAAAGCCGTTTGGTTTGGATTTTTCTGCGGCTACACTAAAGGGAGCTGCAATTTTTGCGTTTTCACATTGAAGTACTATGCTTTGGGTGCCGCCGTGGTGTACTACAGAGGAGGTTACGTTGGCTAGTGCTCCGTCAGCGTATTTTAGAATGGCAAAGGATATATCTTCTACTTCGGAGTTATCATGCATTACATTTGAGAGGACTGCGGTTACCTCTATCGGAAGCTCTTTTTGAATCCAGTTAATCATGTCTATCTGGTGGACGGCGTGATTTAGGGTTGGGCCGCCGCCCTCTTTTTCCCAGGTACCTCTCCACCAAAGGTCGTAATAGCAGTGACCGCGCCACCATAGCGAGTCTACATGGGCACAGCGTACTTTGCCTGCTATGCCTGAGTCGGCTAGCACTTTCAATTTGCTGATTATATTAAGGAAGCGATTTTGTGCACCACAGGTTAGGATTACATTGTTCTTTTTTTGGACTTCCAGCATTTCGTCGCATTCGGCCAGGCAGGTTGCCATGGGTTTTTCTACTAATACGTGCAGGCCTTTATTCATGCAGTTGATTGCTATGGAAGCGTGAACGTAAGGGGGCGTGCAGTTGGATACTAGATTTATGCCTAGATTTGCGGCGTTTTCTAGCATTTCTTCGTGAGACGCAAATACTTGAGCTTCATTCAAGTTGTATTGTTCCTTTTTTTGTTGGGCTTTCTCTGGGTAGATGTCTACCAAGGCTACGATTTTACATCTTTGTGGAAATATCAAATAACTGTCTATATGTGCTGATGAGATGTTGCCGCATCCTATTATGGCTACATTAATCATGATTTCACTCCCCTAGTATATTTTGCATTAGGATACAAGGGTTGTGGTGGTACAGCAATGTATTTTGTACTTTTTTTATGGAAAATTTACGGTTGTTTCTATATTAATAATGCATCGTGGCGCATATAGAACCTAATCCCTACAATGTTATTGTATGCGTCGGAATAGAAGGCTACATTTCTATAGTCCCCCACTCTATACGTACGTGATGTGGTTGCCCCCATCATGGTTTCGCCAATTGTATTGTTCAAAACCATGTAAGGATCGTGGTTTCCGAATAGATATATCACATCATCAACATTAGATGTTCCATCTATTCCACTGAAATTGAAGGCTATTTTATTTTCTGATTCATTGAAGTTGATACTGATATTGCTTATAGCGCGAACAGATAATGCACTTTCTACGGACAGACCATTTTCGAAGCTGTAAATAATATTATGGGGGCCGAAATATGAATGGCCGGTTTGAGTGCCGAATAGGTGACGGTGGCTATCAAAGGATATTAAATCTCGTCCTTCCCCCAGCCAAGACCGGATGTTTTGGATTGCTGGGGGTGGGGGCGATGGTTGCGGTGGGCTTATTATTTGTGCCGCTCTGTTATTGCTGTCCCAATAAGCAGTGGCGCCTACGGCTTCAGCCACGGCCCTCAGTGGGAGCAGCATGCGGTTGTTCACCATCCTTTGAGGGACATCAGGAGTTATGATTTGTATGGCATTATGCCCAAAGCCATTATTGCTTATAGTAAAGGAATTGGAATCTGCGGGTATGGTGATAATTAGAGTGTCACTTTCTAGGCGAGCAACCCTAGTTTCCGCGTTCCAGGTTACATAAAAGCCCATTTTCTCAAAGACACCGCGGACAGGAACCAGCACACGGTTGTTGTCCATTATTGGGTTTTGGTCTGGGAAAGCTATTAAGTAACCGTCTAAGGTTACTACCGGGTTGCGGTTAGCGTAAGCGACGAAAAAAGGCAGCGCAGCCATTGTCAGTGTTAGTACACACAATAGAATTGCAACTCTTTTCTTATTCATCTTACACCTCCAAACGCGGCAATTGAGCCGGGTATATCTAGGATTCCGTGCCTGCCATTGTAATTAGCGAAGGCTGTATTTTCGTTGATTAGAATTAAGTTTTCGAAGATAAAGGGAATGATTACATCGCCGCTCTTATTTACAAGCCCCCACATGCCTTCCATGCTTACAGCTATAAATTGCATATCCACCATGGAATGTTCCCCAGTATTTTCATCAAAAGCAAACCTATAACGGTGCCACCATGAAGGAGCATTATCAAAAATGAAATCCGTTACAAACTGAAGATTGTACATTAGTGCGAAGTGTCCTGAGAAGGCTTCTTCTGTCAGCCACCAGTATTCCCAAGGAAGACTATAATCAGATTGGCGCAATGAAGAATCTACAGATTCTACTGCTATAAGTCCGCTTGAGTTTTGTTGCACCCAGCGATCTTCTATAGCTTTGAAATCTTCCATCGTGTGCATACCTACTACAGGGTGATATGCGTTGCCATAGCTTGGATGGCCAAATAACAACCGTTCTGGGTCAAATACAAAGTCTGGAGGTGGCCCGCCGTGTCCATCGCAGAAATCCCCGGTTAGTTGACCTGTTTGCGGGTCAATTACTCTTCTTTGGGAATTGACATAGTTACCTGCATTGCAAAGGGTTATGTGGTCATGGGGCAGGTTTGGCTGTACTGCCCACACAGGGCCGGGTATTGGAGTTGGTGCTGGGAGCGGCCCTTCTAATTCCGGATGGGAACCACTGTTTACCCGGAAGATATTAAACGCATAACCTTCCGGCCAAACAGTACGTACAAAGTAAAAATAATCAAAACCATCATCAAAAATTGGGATTTTGTACTCATAAAGGCCAGGCATCCAGCCTCCTGGAGCCATTATATCTATATTTTCCAAAACATGGGGCTGTCCATCAGTGCCTTCTACTCTTCGGCGAAACACAAAAACGGCTTCTGGTATGAGCTCATGGGTAAAGTCCATACTGATATACTGCCAATCCAAGGGCAAATCCTGGTTGTGAGTTAGGTTGAGCGTAGGCGCTGGGTCCATATCAAACTCAAGAAAGTCGGTATAAGGGGGTATTTGCATTGCCCACGCAGGCTGATTGGGCCCTAAATATACAGTAAGAAATGGCGCGGCTCTGGGATACATAGCAACTTCGCCAGCGTTTGGGAGAAATGGCGGTGCCTCAAACTCAAATCCCGGCACAATATCATTATGTTGAGTGGTCAGGGCATTGAGTCTCATGGTTTCCATGGAAATTACTATGCGGGCTGTCCGGCCTGTTTCGTCTGTGGCTATAAAGTCCAGCATGGTTTCGCCATTCATGATAGCGTGACATGGAAAGCCTCTTTCTGTCATAACAGGATGCAGCAATCCCTCATCACATTCCATGTACGCGGTATAATCTGCAAGATTGCGCATACCATCGTATACAACATTTGCAACTGTTGTAAAATTAAAATGCCTTTGGGCATAATCCATTGCGATTTCAGCAAAAATCTCTATCAATCTTTCATAGTTGCCTTCGGATACACTTTCTCCCACAGCTTCACTTGGAAACCAGTCACCAACAGCAATGGATATCCGCTCACCCGTTACAGAATCTATGGAAAAAAGGTAATGGATTACAAAGTCATAGACTGGATGCTCAGACCATATCAGGCCTTCCCAATGGGTACGAGTACTAGAAGGAAAGTTATCAATGTGAAGATGCATTGTTTTACCGCTGATATTTGCCCCAAACATCTCCCAGATATACCTGGAGCCGATTTCGGCGGCCTGGCTTGGAGATAGAGCATTGGGGCTTACACGCTCGTCGGTAAAATAGGTGAGCGAGAACTCAGGAAATGGATAATCTTCAGGAATTGCGTCTGCACGAGTTAGCACAGGGTCTACGGGGTTAATAGTATCCAAGTTTCGTTCTCCACCCGTGGCTGTGGCAAAGATTAGGCGGTTAGCACCTATGAAAATGCCGCTTAGTATCAGAATCCCAAGTAAGGAAAAGGCTGCTGCTTTTAAGGCAAGGCTTAGGCGAGTATTCTTCATGTTAATCCTCCGTTTCGTATTGTTTTGTTGTGATGATAATATGACGGGATTATCTCGGAGTTATCTCCGAGTTGTCATGAAGTTGTAAAAGTTATTGAAATTTTTGTACCCAATCCAAGGACAGATTCTACTCCCAGCTTAGCACCGTGAACATCCGCGATTTGCTTACACAGGGTTAGGCCAAGGCCTACGCCACCGTGCTCTCGGCTTCTAGCTTTGTCTACCCGGAAGAATGGCTCTGTTATTTTGTGCAGATGCTCTGGGGCAATGCCATGACCGTTATCCCTTACCGACAAGATTATTTGCTGGCCGTAACGGGCTGCCCCTAACTCAATTTGGCCCTGACCTTGGTCGCAGGCTTTTACTGCGTTGTAGCATAGGTTTAGTAGCAGGCTTCTTATTAAGTCTTTCTGGCCTTGCATGACTTCTATGTCTGTTTTGTATGTCAGTCTTGCGCCTTTTTCATATAGGGAGTCATACATGGTTTTACCTATATCATCGAACAACTGCCTTATCGGGATTTCCATGATAACTGGGGCATAGTCCCGCAGAGTGGCTAGTTGCAAAAGGGAGTTGGCGATTTGCTTCATATGGGTGGAGTTGTTCATTATCAACTGGGTAAGCTCTATGGTTTCTCCTTCGTCCAAAAGGGCGCGCTGCATGTATTCCGCATTGCCGAAAATTGAGGTCAAGGGTGTTCTTATTTCATGGGCAAAGTTGTCTATAAATTGCTGTTTGTCTGTGGCGGCTTTCTCCAGCACATGGATTTGCCGCTGGATTTGGGCTGCCATTTGGTTGAAATCTTCTGCTACTTGGGCCAGCTCGCCTTTGCCCTTTATCCGGATTCTTTCGCTGTATTTGCCTCCGGCTATATTGCGGGTTGCATTGGATATAATGCCTAAGGGCTTGAAAATTTTGGCTACAATAAAATAGAGGACAAAGGCCGTTATTACAGAAAATATTATGCATACTATCAGCAAAATATTTTGAATACGACTCATGTCCTCGATATATCTGGTTATATTATAGAAGTAATCTATGTGGATATGTGAAAGCGGGTCGGGCAGATGCCCGGATATGTGGATGTATTGGCCCGTTTCCCGGTAGGTATATGCCAAGACTGCCCTGGTATAGGGTGAGGGTGCTACATAGGTTACTTCCAATACAATGTCATGCTGGCGGTAATAGGCTGTATAACCGTCTATCAAAATAGAAATTTCTTGTTCCCGGCCTGCAAGATTTGAAATATCTCTGAAAAGGGAATGTGAAATAGTCTGGAACTCCCGGATACATTTATCTGTGTACATATTAATCTGGGCATTGGTCATGAAAGCTGACACAATGCCCAAAGATGAGAACAGGATTGCGATAAAAAGGATATATGTCGCCAAATATATCTTAATCCTCATTTTTTAACCTCCAGGCGGTAGCCCAGCTTGTAGATTGTTTTTATGCGGTCTTCCCAACCCAGTTTGCTTCTTAGCTTTTGGATATGATTGTCTACGGTGCGTGTTTCACCCGCATAACTGTAGCCCCATGCTAGTTCCAACAACTTTTCCCGGGAAAGTGCTATATTTTGGTTGCGGATTAGCACTTCCAGTAGGTCGAACTCTTTTGGGGAGAGGTCTATCTCATTGCCATGGACTTTAGCTATGCGGGTAGTCATATCTATGGTTGCGCCATCTAGTGTGAAGGCAGTAGTATTTTTCTTGGTGCGGCGCAATACGGCTTCTATTCTGGCTAAGAGCTCCAGCATTTCAAAAGGTTTTACAATATAATCGTCGGCACCTAAAGATAAACCTGTTAGCCTGTCTTCCAGGCCATCTTTAGCGGTTATAAAAATGGTGGGAGTAGTAGCGATTTTTTGTATTACGCCAAAACCGTCCAAACCGGGAAGCATTACGTCTAGTAGAATTAGATCAAAGTCCTGATTTGCGGCTATTCTTATGGCCTCCATGCCATCTAGGACTTGATGGTATGTGTGACCTACAAGCTTTAGATTTCTGGCTATAAGGTCGTTGATGTCTCTGTCATCTTCTACTATTAGTATATAAGCCATATTATTTCCCCTTTAAGGCACGGGCTAAGATTTCATTACATAGGAACACAAGTATAATAAATCCAAGTGCCAGGGGAAACAAGGCTTCATATGAAATAAAGTGGAGGATTTGACTGGTGATAAAGAATAAAACCGCTATACCTGCACCAAAGGCTGCCAGTTCGTATCCTACAATTTTTGAAAGAATATTTGGAGCAAAGCGGTTAGAACTATCGCTTACCAACGTGGGGAGCATTGGGCCTAGACCGAAACCGGTGAGAGCCATGCCTATTATATTGCTGTTGAAATATAGCACCCCAAGTCCTGCTATTGATATTACTACGCCAATGCGCACAATAGGGACTTCCTTTAGCCATTTGGCCGCCCAACCAAAGAACATCCGCCCTGCTGTCATTGAGATATAATACACGGCGGAGAATATTGCAACGGTTTCGGCGGTTTGATGTCCTCGGGCTATAAGCGCTGCACCGGTGAAAAATACTAAAGTGTAATCCGTGCCCCCTAAGAAGAAAAATGTTAATATTTCTACTACTTGATGCCATTTTTTTGTGAGGCTATTTTTAGCTTTGCGGCTCTCCTCGACTATCGTTGAATCTTCTTTGGCTTCATCATCAATCCAAACTTTTTTGTACATACTAATTAGAAGCATAATTGCCACTACCAGCAAAATCCCAGTTATTACAAAGTATCCTGCTCGCCAGCTTAGTACTGCCATTAGTTGGCCCATAATAATAGGGCTTAATGTGGCTCCCCCACCCCAGAAGCAGTGCATCCAGTTATTATGCCTTGCGGTGAAGTGTTTTGCCATATAGGAGTTCATGCTGGAGGCCATTAGGCCTGTGCCAAATCCATACACTGTTATCGTCAATAGTACCAGTGTAAAATTAGTAGAAAGGGCAAGGCCGATAAATCCAGCACCCATTATTACAAGGCCCCATAGGTAAACAGTTTGCAGTTTCATAAAGCGGTTAAGCCTGGACAGTATCACTCCAGCCAATGTATAAGTTACTGAGTATCCTACTAAGATATAGCCTGTATGGGCTGTGGTCATACCCTGGATTTCATCTGCTATCCCCAGCCAAGATACAGTAAATGCTCCATCAGGAAAGCCAACAACGAAATAACTTACCAAAATAATTGCTAGTAGCCACATGCTATTTTTCTTTACCATTTCCATTTTAAAAACCCCTTTTCGATTTAAATGCGCTTTATAGCGAACGCGTTTTCGGGTGCCGCTCGGCACTCACGGTTTCGAAGTACATTCGCTTTACTCTAGCACATTTAATTTTAATGAAAAGGGGTTTTACTGTTTCTGTATGGTTAATGCATAGGATGCAACATATTACTTAATGGGTAATACTATTCCTTTAACTTGGATTGGCTGATATAAGTGTATACCAACAGCTCCATAATCATCAGCATAGGCATACAGGAAGTTAAGTCCATTCCGCCTAGATGGATTTCTTCGGCAAATATATAGAAATTGGCATCGGACAGAGTGCCCAGTATATTGTTGTCAGCTCTTGTTATGGACATCAAAAATGGACGCGCGCCTAGGAATACTCGCTCTATAAAATCCAGCATTGTTCTGCTTTGGCCGGAGTATGACAGGGCTATTAGCATATCGCTATCTTTTATATGATTAACCAATGTCTGCATCTGGTATGTAGCTTCCGGGGCATAGGCGTGAAGGCCCAAGCCTATGAACAGCCTTTCGCTATACTGGGCTATGGGGTGGGTGTTCTCGTCTGTTAGGATGTATACATTGGGGCGCTTCGCTAATAGCTCTGTTATTTTAGTGATTTCGGCTGCGGACATTACACGCACTGTTTCCATTGCATTTTTCAGATACTCTTCGCTGTAGTTTTCCTTTAGAATTACGCCTGGCAGGATAGCTTCTGGTTTTGTATGAGCTGTAATTATTAAGCTGTTGATGAAATCAGTATATCCAGAGAAGCCTAATTTTTGGGAAAAACGGAAGATTGTTGTGGTGGATACATACATAGTAGCGGCGAATTTTTGTATGCTCATGTTTTTTACGGTATTCATATTCTTTACTACATAATCGAATAGCTGGCGGTCTGTTTGGTTTAGGTTGCGGATGGTTTCTGCTGTAGACTCGAAAAAATCTGAAGCCAATCAATACACCTCCTACATTTCCATGCGCGGCGGGGCAATGGCTCCATCCATCATCCGAAACACAACATCTGACCCATCTGCAATCTCCATATTGTGTGTAACCACAATCACACAATAATCCTCATCTTGCGCCAAGCTCTTAAGCAGCCCAACAATAGCGCTGCTATTGGCCATATCCAAGTTACCCGTAGGCTCGTCCGCTAATATAACCCGAGCCCCGGTAGACAAAGACCGGGCAATGGCCACACGCTGTTGCTCGCCACCAGAAAGATTGGACGGGTACCGCCGATGCTTGCTTTCGTCTATTCCCACAACAGTCAAAAGTTCACGCGCTCGGGCCTCGGCATCCCGCCGCCGTACCCCTCGGGCCTCTAGTAAATAGCTAGTGTTTTCCAATGCAGTCAAAAGTGGGAACAGATGAAAAGACTGAAACACCATAGAAATCTTGTCACGCCGATAAACGTTCAAGTCAATGCCCGCCAAATCTTCATCACCGATAAACACCTTGCCGGAAGACGGTCTATCAAGCCCTGCCATAATAGAAAGCAAAGTAGTCTTGCCAACCCCGGAAGGGCCTACAATGGAATGGAACTTCCCAGTCTCAAAATTGACTGAAATATCCCTAAGCACATCCACATCCCCTGTTTTATATCTATAACAAACATTCTCCAGTCGAAGCATAAATATCCTCCTATTCTCTAACCTGCAACATCCCAAGCGCGGGGCGCTTTACTACCAACACCGCACCAATAAAAGCCCCAATAACTATCGCCGTAAAATAAATTCCCAGGGATAACAAAAACATCGAGCTAAACGTCACGCCAATAATAGCCAATACCACAAGTGCCGGCAACATCCCGGCAAGGCATACCAACACCTGGTCCATAAGCAGTATAACCACAGTCTTTTTCTTGGTAGTGCCTAGTACATGCAGTATTGCTGCTGTTTTGGCCGTCTGTAAAATCAGCAGCATGGATAGGCCGCCGGCTATGGCTGCGGAAGCTGTAAGTGCTACCGGATACACCAGTTCCAAAAGCAGCAAGGTCTGGTTGGCTACACCAACCAATGTGTGTAATAATTGGTCCCAAAATGTAAACAGTAGTCTGCCAACCCCAGCGGTCCTGCCTGTAATAATACTATTAATATAATCATGTACATATAGAATATCCCGGTTATAATCCGGATTTACAGTAAACCGGAAGGTAGTAAACAGCGTCATGCCATCCATAAGCTCCGCAATTGCATCGGTATGGAGAAGCATCGCCCCTTGAGCCGCCGCTCTGGTAATAGCATCATTGTGTATACCGATAACCACGGCTGGGACGTAATTCCATGTCGTTGGGACATACCTTGTAAACCCGATAAGCACCTCGTCTCCCAGTCCAACACCACGTCTTTCGGCAATAACTTCAGAGATAATAAGTGGCACAGGTTCACCTGGGCGGCGCACAAAATCAGATGACCCAAACCCAGGCGCGTAATTAATTGCGACACCACCAACGCCTTCGATATAATTTTCCGCCATAAATATATCCATATCGTTAAAGGCAAACATAAAATCCAGCGCGTCAAGGTTATTGAAAATGGAAACATCTCTGTCGTACCCAATAATCTCGTACCAATTCTCCGGCCCAGTCCCATCAGGGCCCGGTGGAATAACAAAGGATCTAAAATGCCCTGCCTCTACATAAATATTTTCAATAAACCCCGTTTCGGCAACATTCTCCACGGTATGCCGCCATATAACATCGCCTAAATACCTGCCCGGTGATAAATCGAATGGGTTGGCTTGTCTAATCTCACCATGGACAATGGTAGACTCATAAAGCCGATCTATAGAATCCCCTGTACGCACAATAGACTCTGAAAGCCAGCCCAGCACAAGCACAAAAAACAGCGCAACAAAAATTCCTAGTACAGACTTGGCAGGCGAGCGGCTAATATGCCGCAAAATAAACCTAGTTCCGCTTGCAAACCTTTGCATAGGTGCGGCAACAGGTATAAAATCCCCTACTTTAAAATTACCGCCTAGCTGCAACCTAGTATTAGCGTATTCATTGCCTTCAGCGGTCTTCACGGATCGAGTGGGCTCATTTGTGGCCTTATTCCTTTTAGCCTTCACGCCCTGCAATTGCTCTAGCACCGGATACTTGGCCATATATCCAACCCCGGCACCAACAAAAACAACCAACAACCCAATAACAATTGCTGTCATCCCAACAAACCATCCATAAGAAGGCGACACTGCCGGTACAAAGCCCGGTATAATATCAGCCAAAGGCGAAAGCGTATAATCTGTAATGGTCAAGGCCAGTATCCAACCCAGAGCCCCGCCGGTCAAGACGGCTGGCACCCCAAACCACAGCGTACACACCCAAAACCGCCACAGCAGCCGTTTTACAGAAAAACCCAAGGCCCGCTGGACAGCCATATCTTTACGCCGCTGTTGCAAAAATAAGAATACAACAAGGGCCAGCACCAAAGCCAGTACCACCCAAAACACAGCGGCATTGAATGTAATAATCAACAGCATAGGGTCAATAGTAGCCCAAAATGCCTGGGCTCTAACTTCGAATATCATCAAGCCAAACCCAAGCCCTTCGATGATATCGGCATAGGCTTCCATAAAGTATTGCTCTTCCCGGGCACTATAAAGCTCAAAACCAAGCCAAATGGAGGGCAGATGCCCATATTCATACCATCCAGGCAATTCGCCATACGCAGGTGGTGACAAGATGATTCCCTCTGGCATAAGGGATGCCGGAAAATATACAAAAGAAGAGCAAAAAGTGCCGGTAGTACGTATCCTGGCAAAGTCAAAATAAGTACCAACGATCTCCAGCTCAATCACATGATAATGATAATCTACCGGAGTGCTTCTTATAAGAAAGTCCCGATACGCAGGCATGAGCCTCTCCACCCGCTGATTAAGGGGGATGCTTATCTCCAAAATATCCCCGACACTAACCTGATTAAGATGGGCAAACATATTGCTAACGACAGCAACGGGATTTGCATTTAAATAATCCTCGTATGTAATCCCACGCCCATTCGGATGTAAACGGAATAAATCAGCTACATCGCTGGCCCGGGGCCAGCCAAGCCTAATCCTTGCTTCCGGCTGCATTACAGGCATGGCACTCATATCCCGCGTAGGTTGCAGGTATATTCCACGCTGATGATGGTTCAAAAATCTGATATGCTCTGCAAGATGTGCAATCTCGGGTACTTGGCTAAAATCATAACCCACTTCCTGCAAGCGATAAAATGGCAACGTCCACAACCCGTCACCATCCAACGGCGTAAGCCAGATTCCGGGAGAATCACGCCCAACACGCGGGACAAGCATCACACCAAAATATCCGAACTGGACAGCAAAGTTGGTGCGAAACAGGAAAGTCCCGCCTATCGCGTCAGTCCAGCCCAAATTATCGGCAGCATTGGCGTCAAGCCCAAGGGATATAATTTGCCCCTGGACAACATGGGCCGGAAAACCTGCAAAAACCTCATATATATATAAAGTTGTCCATGCAAAGTAGTGGCTCTCACCACCGCGAATAAAGGACTGTATATCCATATCTACAACAACTGCCGCAAAAATAGCATCGGTTAATCGCGTTGGCTCTTCTATAGGCCGCCCACCCAGGTCTGGGCTGTGCATATTAAGTAAAATACCCTCGATCCCAAGCATCCTATCTACATAGCGCACAAATGAGCTATTTTCCAAAATATCCGCTACTGCAGAAGCATCCGCCCAGTAATCATCTGCCTGCACCGTGCCAATAGTACGAAAATTGCCTTCAAGCGCCCTTATCTCTGCCCGCACTGCCACAAATTCCACCGTGCGCAGGAAGAACGCAAAAGAGGCCAGAGCTATAAGTAGAACGAGTAATCCAGTACGCATCGGCTGGCGAAGCATGGATTTTAGGAATATGTTTTTACGCATGACGGCCTCCATGGGTTATCATAAATTTGTATAATTCCAGCAAGAATATCTTAAAAAGAGGTATGTCACAATTAAGATTTTGTTAAGATAAATCTGTTTTATATCTATAACAAACATTCACTAACCGAAGCATACATATCCTCCTATTCTCTAACCTGCAACATTACAAGTACGGGACGCTTTACTACCAACACCGCACCAATAAAAGCCCCAATAACTATCGCCGTAAAATAAATTCCCAGGGATAACAAAAACATCGAGCTAAACGTCGCGCCAATAATAGCCAATACCACAAGTGCCGGTAGCATCCCGGCAAGGCATATCAACACCTGGTCCATAAGCAGTATAACCACAGTCTTTTTCTTGGTAGTGCCTAGTACATGCAGTATTGCCGCTGTTTTGGCCGTCTGTAAAATCAGCAGCATGGACAGGCCGCCGGCTATGGCTGCGGAAGCTGTAAGTGCTACTGGATACACCAGTTCCAAAAGCAGCAAGGTCTGGTTTGCTACACCAACCAACGTGTGTAATAATTGATCCAAAAACGTAAGCATTAGCATACCAACCCCGGCTATCCCGCTTGTGACGATATCATTAATATAGTTTCGCACATATAGAATATCCCGGTTATAATCCGGATTTACAGTAAACCGGAAGGTAGTATATAGCGTCATGCCACGCATAAGTTCCTCAATTGTGCCTGCAGGGAGAAGCATCGCCCCTTGGGCCGCCTCTCTGGTAATAACATCATTGTGTATACCAATAATCACGGCCGGGATGTAACTCCATGTCGTGGGGGCATACCTGGTAAACCCAATGAGCACCTCGTCTCCCAGCCCCACAGCGCGTCTTTCGGCAATAACTTCAGAGATAATAAGAGGTACAGGTTCACCTGGGCTATGCACAAAATCAGACGGCCCAAACCCAGGCGCGTAATTAATTTCTACACCACCAACACCTTCGATATAATTTTCCGCCATAAATATGTCCATGTCATTGAAGGCAAACATAAAATCCAGCGTATCAAGATTATGATAAATGGAAATATCTCTGTCGTATCCAATAATCTCGTACCAATTCTCCGGCCAAGCCCCATCAGGCCCAGGTGAGACAACAAAGGATCTGAAATGCCCAGCCTCTACATAAATATTTTCAACAAACCCAGTTTCGATTACATTCTCCACAGTATGCCGCCATATAACATCGCCTAAATATCTGCCCGGCGAAAAATCGAATGGGTTGGCCTGCCTTACTTCACCATGGACAATAGTAGACTCATAAAGCTGGTCTATGGTATCCCCTGTACGCACAATAGACTCTGAAAGCCAGCCCAGCACAAGCACAAAAAACAGCGCAACAAAAATTCCTAGCACAGACTTTGCAGGCGAGCGGCCAATATGCCGCAAAATAAACCTAGTCCCACTTGCAAGCCTTTGCATAGGCGTGGCGGCAGGTATAAAATCCCCCACTTTAAATTTGCTACCCGACTGCAACCTGGTATCGGCCCATTCATTGCTTTCGGTAACATTCATTGATCTGGCGTATTGATTTATGGACTTATTTCGCTTAGTCTTCACACCTTGCAGTTGCTCTAGCACTGGGTACTTGGCCATATATCCAACCCCGACGCCAATAAAAACAACCAACAACCCAATAACAATTACTGACATCCCAACAAACCATCCATGAGAAGGCGATACTGCCGGTACAAAGCCCGGTATAATATCAGCCAAAGGCGAAAGCGTATAATCCGCAATGGATAAAGCCAACACCCAGCCAAAGACCCCGCCGGCTAAGACGGCCGGTGCACCAAACCACAGCGCGCACACCCAAAACCTCCACAGTAGCCGTTTTACAGAAAAGCCCAAAGCCCGCTGGACAGCCATATCTTTACGTCGCTGATGCAAAAACAAAAATATAACAAGAACAAGTACAAAAATCAGTACCACCCAAAACACAGCGGCATTGAATGTAATAACCAACAGCATAGGATCAATAGCAGCCCAAAATGCCTGAGCTCTGACTTCGAATATCATCAAGCGAAACCCAAGCTTTTCGATGATATCGACATAGGCTTCCATAAAGTATTGCTCTTCCCGGGCGCTATAAAGCTCGAAACCAAGCCAAATGGAGGGCAGATGCCCATATTCATACCATCCAGGCAATTCACCATACTCCGGCGGTGACAAGATAATCCCCTCCGGCATAAGGGATGCCGGAAAATACACAAAAGAAGAGTCAAACGTACCTGAGACGCGTGTCCGAGCAAAGTCCAAATAAATGCCTACGATCTCTAATTCAACTACATGATAATGATAATCCTCAGGAGTGCTTCTTATAAGCAAGTCCCGATACGCAGGCATAAGTCTCTCTACCCGCTGATTAAGGGGGATGCTTACTTCCAAAATATCCCCAATGCCAACCTGATTGATATGGGCAAACATATTGCTGACGACCGCAACCGGGTTTGCGTTTAAATAATCCTCATATGTAATCCCCCGCCCATGATGTATGCGAAATAGATCATGGGCCTCACCGGTCCGAAACCAGCCAAGCCTAATTCCTGCCTCTGGCTGCATTATAGGCATAGCACTCATATCCCGTGTAGGTTGCAGATATATTCCGTGCTGATGATGGTTCAAAAATCTGATATGTTCTGCAAGATGTGCAATCTCTGACACTTGACTAAAATCATAACCCACTTCCTGTAAGCGATAAAATGGTAACGTCCACAACTCGTCACCATCCAACGGCGTAAGCCAGATTCCGGGAGAATCACGCCCAACACGCGGAATAAGCGCCTGCCCAAAAAATCCAAACTGGACAGCATAATTAGTGCGAAACAAGAATGTCCTGCCTATCGCGTCAGCCCAACCCAAATCACCAGCAGCATAGGCATCAATCCAAAAAGATAGCGTTTGCCCCTGGACGACATGGGCTGGAAAACCAGCAAAAACCTCATATATATAAAAAGTAGTCCACGCAAAATAGTGGCTCTCACCACCACTAACAAAGGACTGTATGTCCATATCCACAACAACTGCCGCAAAAATAGCATCGGCTAATCGTGTTGGCTCTTCTATAGGCCGCCCACCCAGGTCTGGGCTGTACATATTAAGCAAAATGCCCTCGACCCCAGGCATCCTATCCACATACCGCACAAATGGGCTGTTTTCCAAAATATCCGCCACCAAAGAAACATCCGCCCAGTAATCATCCGCCAGCACTGTACCAATAGCACGAAAATTGCCTTCAAGCGCTCTTATCTCTGCCCGCACTGCCACAAATTCCACTGTGCGCAGGAAGAACGCAAAAGAGGCCAGGGCTATAAGTAGAACGAGTAATCCAGTACGCACCGGCTGGCGAAGCATGGATTTTAGGAAGATGTTTTTTCGCATTACGGCCTCCGAGGGTATTCAAATTTTGTATAATTCCAACAAGCATATCTTAAAAAGAGGCCTGCAACAATTAAGATTTTGTTAAGATAGAGCCACTAATGCAGCTGTCTCACTACATAAACCGCTGAGGCAATATAAAAAGCGGCTAATGATAAGCCGCTTTAGATAACGATTATAGCGAATTAATTCGTTATATACTCAGTTAGTCCTCTAGAATAAGACGGGCAAGCTCCATTGGAGGTACTGGGTTGCCATTTTTATATACACGCATTACTCCAGCGGAAAATTCATCAATAAGAATTACCTCACCTTCAGATATACCAAACTCGTATTTTATATCGTATAGTTCTAGGTCATTTTGCGCCAAAATACCAGCTACCAATTGGGTTATATTTTTAGTCAAAGACTTGCAGGCTTCGTATTGATCCTGGGTCATTATGCTTAGGGTTAGCAGGGCATCTTTGGTTATTGGGGGGTCGTTACGGGCGTCGTCTTTTATCGTTACCTCTACGAAGTTATCAAGGTCTGTACCGTGGGTAATGTATGCACCGTATCTCCTTATAAAGCTACCATCAGCTTTGCGGCGGCATATAAATTCTATGCCGTTACCGAAAGCCTTTGCGGGCTTTACTGTCATCGTAGCAGCAGCTATGTCGCTTGTTATATAGTGATGGGGGATACCTGCATATGTTAGTTTTTCAAAGAAATATTTTGACATACGCAAGGATTCCCGGCCTAGGCCTTCTATTTCTAGGCCCACGGCGTTTTCTCCTGGGTCGAACTTTCCATCTTTGCCTGTGGCTGAATCTTTTAATTTTAGGGTATAGGTACCGTCTTGGTTTTCGTATACGTCTTTCGTTTTTCCGGTGTAGATCAGATTCATTTTATCCCTCACTTTACTTCACAATACTTATTGTAAATCCATCATACCCTTTAATCCCTACCGTCTGCAATGCGGTTGACTCATGATATTCGGATTTTCCCATGTCTTCAATAAATCGTCTGGAACCTCTTACCGCCGGGTCAGTGCTATCGGCATTGTATAGCTCACCGCCACGTATCACATTGTCTCCATATATAACAGTTCCGGGTTTTGAAAGTTCTTTAGATAACCTTAGGTAGTTGGAATTGTTTTGCTTATCCGCATCCAGAAAAATCATATCAAAGGGTTCTTCTTTATCGGCAATTAATTTATTAATGGAATCTAGTGCTGCCCCGTGGATTATTTTAACTTTATTGTGAAGGCCTGCGTATTCAATGTTTTTGCGGGCCGTAGCTACATAGTTTTCATAAGATTCCAGGCTTATCACTATGCCGTCATCGGGGATTGCTCTTGCTAACCAGATTGTGCTGTAGCCGCCTAGAGTGCCCAATTCTAATATCCGTTTTGCGTTTTTTATTTTGGCTAGTAGATACAAGAGCTTTCCCTGCGCCGGAGAGACTTCCCACGGGGGTAGATTGTTTTCTCTGCTAAACTTAAGGGCATTTTGTAGTGCTTCATCTTCTTTTGACAAGTGTTCGTTTAGGTATAGGTCATTGTTTGTCCAGATTTCCACTTCGCCCTCCTATATCACTGCGGTAGAATAGGTTTTCGCATTTAATTTTTGATATCTCTTTGTATAGTTTATTGCGGTCTTTGCCTGCAATGAGTAATACGCGACCACCGTTTGTTACTAGGTCTTTTTCGTTATGGGTTGTTGCGCAGTGGAATACTAGGGTTTCGGGGCTTAGATTTTCTAGGCCTTGGATTGGGAAGCCTGTTTCGTATTTGCCTGGGTAGCCTTTCGAGGCCAGTACTACACCAATTATTTGGTCTTTGCTCCAGGCTAGATTTGGGGGTTTGTCTGCTAGAATGTCTGTAATTGCTGAGTATAGATCAGTTTCTAGTAGTGGCAAGATTATTTCTGTTTCAGGATCACCGAAACGGGCGTTGAATTCTATCACTTTTGGGCCATCAGCTGTGGCGATTAGGCCTGCGTATAGTATACCTGTGAAGGGGCGGCCTTCTGCTATCATGGCTTTTGCGGTTTTTTCCAGGATATCCCGGCGAGCGATTGCCAGCATGGATTCTGGGATTTGCGGGACAGGGCTATAGGCACCCATTCCTCCGGTATTGGGGCCTTTGTCGCCGTCGAAGGCGCGTTTATGGTCTTGGGCTATGGGCATTGGATATACGTTTTTGCCGCTTACAAGGGCCATGTAAGAGAATTCTTCTCCTTCAAGGAATTCCTCTATTACAACGGTTTTACCTGCATCGCCGAAGCGGGCGTTTTGTAGCATGTCTTTTAGGGCGGTGTCGGCTTCTTCCACAGAATTGGTTATTATTACCCCTTTGCCTTCTGCTAGGCCGTCGGCTTTTAGTACATATGGTGGTTTTTTGGAGCGAATGTAGGCACTGGCACTTTCATAATCGGTGAAGGTTGCATGGGCTGCTGTGGGGATATTGTATTTTTCCATTAGGTCTTTAGCAAAGGATTTACTGCCTTCTATTATTGAAGCGGCTTTGTTTGGGCCGAAGATATTTAGGCCTTCTTTGTGAAAGTGGTCTACTATCCCGGCGACTAGTATGGCTTCTGGGCCGGGGATGGTTAGTTTTATGTTTTCAGATTTGGCAAAGGCAGCTAATGCAGCGAAGTCCATTGGGTTTATTGGGACGCGGGTTGCAATTGCCTCCATTCCCGCATTGCCCGGGGCTACGTATACTTTGCATGTTTTAGCCAGCTTCCAGGCTATGGCATGTTCTCGGCCTCCTGTGCCTATTACTAGTACTTGGTCCATTTGCTTCCTCCTAGGTTTTAAAACGGGCGTTTTTTGAAGTATCCTTTTTCTTTCCAGTTTTCGTAGGGGTAGTTTCCTTCGCCTACATATTTTTTTAGAATTAGCTTTGATATGTGATAGAAGCCAATTGTTGAAAGATATGGGCGCTTCTTTTTGGCCTTGTGGAATTTTTGTGCTTCCTTGCGGAGCCGGTTTTCGTATTGTTCTTGTCTTAGTTTGGGCATTCTATCCCATAGATTTGTACGCATACGAAAACCAAGGGAATAAACTCGATTAATGCCCCAGTGTTTTAATACACTTTTTATTGGTTTTATTGATGCAGCCGAGCCAGCGCCAGTGGTGATAATAAAGGCTTTTTTATGAAAATTTTCTTCTCTTGGGGCTACGTTTAGCACCATGAAATCTAAGTGATCCAAAAGATTTTTCATGGAGGCTGGCATACTACATGCGCCGTAGTGAGGAGTGGCGAAAACTAATGCGTCAGCGCTTAGAAGCGATTCTAGTATTGGGGCTATATATTGCCTGCTTGGACATTTTTCTTGTTGACCACAATGACACAGGGTGCATCCTGTGCAGAAGGTTGGCAGGTCTTTTGGCATGTAAAATTCTGTAAAGCTTATATCACCGCATTTTTGCAATTCATCCATGAATATCTTTGTTGCGTGATAGGTATTGCCCTTTCTTGGGCTGCCGTGGAAGACTGTGATTTTCATAGGCTAATTCATGCCTCCTTCGTTGGCGGAACAAATCGGTTGGTATGAAAATCCGCTACCCGAATATTTCACACTTTAATGTCTAAAGTGGCGGATACCTGTGAATATCATGCAAATTCCGTGTTTATCACAGGCGTCTATTGAGTCTTGGTCTTTTATACTGCCACCTGTTTGGATTATTACTTCTATTCCAGCTTTGGCGGCTTCTTCTACTGTATCTGGCATTGGGAACATAGCGTCTGAGGCTAGTACAGCGCCTTTGGCGCGCTGGCCTGCCCCTGCTATAGCTATCTTTGCTGCACCTACTCGGTTGGTTTGGCCTGGGCCTATGCCTAGGGTCATATGTTCGTTGGCTATTAATATGCCGTTGGATTTTACATACTTTATTACTGTCCAGGCGAATTTTGCGGCTTTTAGTTCTGATTCGGTGGGCTTTCTTTTTGTTGGGAAGGATAGGTTTGCGTCTTTGTACGTGTGGTGGTCTTTTTCTTGGATTAGTAGGCCGCCTGTTATAGAGGTTACTTGGCTTTGATCGGCTGGTTCATTTATATCTACTTGTATTAGGCGCAGATTTTTCTTTTTAGTTAGGATATCCAGAGCGCCTTTTGTGAAGCTTGGGGCTAGAATTATTTCCAGGAAAATATTACTCATTTTTTTAGCGCAATACTCATCTACTTCTCGGTTGAAGGCTACAATGCCGCCAAAGATAGATGTGGGGTCAGCTTCGTAGGCTCGGTCATAGGCTTGCTGAATGGTATCCCCTACTCCTACCCCGCATGGGCAGTAGTGTTTTACAGCTACAACTGCCGGGGTTTCAAATTCTTTTACTAAAGAAAGGGCGGCATCTGCGTCGCCTATGTTAATGTAAGATAGTTCTTTGCCGTGGAGTTTATTTGTACCATCTGTGTGTAGAGGATGATGGTATAAGGCGGCTTTTTGGTGGGGGTTTTCGCCATAGCGTAGGTTTTGCTTTTTCTCGTAGGTGAGGGTTAGGGTTTCCGGGTATGTGTCATTTGTGAAATAGTTGGCAATTAGAGCATCATAGGCGGCAGTATGGCGGAATGCTTTAGCCATTAGAGATTTTTTTGTTTCTATTGAAATGTCTCCGGCGGCTAATTCGTCAAGGATTAGTTCATAATCCGCCGGGTCTACTACTATCGCTACATGAGCGTGATTTTTGGCGGCTGAGCGTATCATTGCTGGGCCGCCTATATCTATGTTTTCTACCGCTTCTGCTTGTGTGTGGGGTTTTTGTATCGTGGATTTGAAGGGATATAGGTTTACAACTACTATATCTATCGTGTTAATGGCAAGATCGCTTAGGGTTGTCATGTGGGTGGGGTTGTCTCGTACAGCTAATATGCCGCCATGAATTGCGGGATGCAGGGTTTTTACTCTGCCGTCTAGGGCTTCTGGGAAGCCTGTTATTTCTGGGATATTTATGGCTCCGTACTGCTTTAGCAGATCATAGGTGCCTCCGGTTGAGATAATTTCGTAGCCTTTAGCTATTAAACCTTTGGCGAAATCCTCAACACCTTGCTTATCTGATACGCTTATTAATGCTCGTTTTTTCATCATTGTAAGAACCTTTCTATTTGCCGTAGATTTATTCTTTTTATTATACTGCGGTTTTGCCATGGCTCGTTTTCATAAACGGCCTGATATCTTTCTAGGCGCCATCTGATTGCGGATTGTAAATTATCATTATCGGTTAAGCGATATATTTCCATAAGACTTGCGGCATTGTCTGCATCCCAAAAATGGTCTCGCATCGTGAAATGGTACTCGTTGCTGCGGCGATATAGATTGGCATTGAGACGACCGGATACAAAGCCTGAGCCGGATACATTGGCTACTACAAGGAAAATCATTCCTATAATCAGGTAGACTCGCATTACATCGAAGGAGGACTTAAACAGAGCCAGTAATGTAGCCAGGCATAGGAATACCGCCATCACCAAGAATGTGATTACAGACATTCTTAGCGGGGTAAAGCCGAAGACGCGCATGTACAAATTCATCCGGTAGAAAGAGGAAGCGATTAACACCCCTGTAAACAGAGTAAGTAAAACCAGCATGAAGCGCACTACTCCTGTGCGTGCATGGTAACTATAGATTTGTAAGAAGAAAATTATCACTGCAAAGTTGATGACTACAATGAATAGAAGTTGAAAGAATCCCTCACGGGCGTAATCTGCGAATATAACGCCTTCGGGTAAAGTGTTAAATCCACCCATAAATAGGTATGCAAGTTGGATATAGCAGAAAAATAAAAATAAAATATTTATAGCCGAAAGAAAGGCCAGAGCGATAATCTTATCCAGACTTAGTGCTTTAAACTTTGCGTAACTTTGGGACATAAACTTAGCCTGATATACATATCCGGCAGCAAAAGCAGTGGCAATAATCGTCACTGTTATATGGCCGAAAAATCTATGCCAATTAAAGTCACCATCACCCTCAAAGAAGTCACGGACAATATGTGAAAAGACTTGGTCTGCGCTCATCATCAGGGCAAATAGCACCCCAAGTAGAGGAATGGCTATGCCTATACCCATCAAAAACCGCATGGCAGGGTGGCTCCTGGTTAGCTTGAAGGTTTTGGATGTATCAGAAAGAAGGTGGATACCCGCTGCCACATTTCCCATGATTACCTTGGCGGTATTGACCCAGAAAAATAGTGCCCCAAAGGAGTATTTCGCCCCATGAATTGCCCCAAAAATAACAAAGGCAAAAAGTATCCATACAACAACCACATTGATATAAGTAAAAGCCGAACGGCCAAAAACCAGGTTAAACCCGGCAAAAATCATAATAGGTATTGCCCACAAAAATGCACTTTTATGGCTAAGCCAGTCCAAGCGCTTT
Organism: Defluviitaleaceae bacterium; assembly: GCA_009780185.1. Taxonomy (GTDB): domain Bacteria; phylum Bacillota; class Clostridia; order Lachnospirales; family WQUN01; genus WRAN01. The sequence goes on from WRAN01000020.1 coordinate 23,906, forward strand.
AGCAGAGTGTATAGCAATATTAGAGTGATTGCACAGAATATGAAAAAGGATAACTGAGGGTATACCCTTACCCCTGTAAAACTAATGGTATAGATAAGGGCTGTTATAAAGGCGAATAGTACGAATAACGGAGCTAGGGATTTATCGGTTTTGAGTGGGGATTTTGCTTGTGATTTATTCCATTGGGGTATTAGGCTTTCGTTATTGATGGAGCTTGTTGGAGAGATTATGCCTAATTGTGTCCACTTGCCATCTTCGTATTTATAGCGGGCTATGTCGCAGTTTTTGTAGTTATTGGTTTTGCCTATGGCTTCAACTGTATTATCCCCGGCACAGGCTTCAAAAACTCGCATTGTGTAGCTGTGGGTTAACACAAAGACTTTTTTATATCCCTTTTGGATGAGTTCGGTCATAAAGGAGTTTACTCTATCCAGCATATCATTTAAGGTTTCGGCTCCTGGTGGGGGGATATAGTTTACCGGGTCAGTGAGTCTGCCTGCGGCTTGTGGATATTGCTCTATAGCGTCATCCCACTGCATACCTTCTATTTTGCCTAAGCCTATTTCTACTAAGCGTTGGTCTAATATGGGGATTATTGTGTCGTTGGTAGCTATTTTTACTGTATCCCTAGCGCGATTTAATGGGCTGGAGTACACCGCATCAAAATTATGGCCTGATAGAGCTTGGCCTAAAGCATGGGCTTGAGCTTGGCCTGTTGGGGTTAGAGGTGAATCTAAGCCGCTACCTTGGAGACGACTCTCGGTATTGAAGATAGTTTCGCCGTGTCTCGCTATATACAGCTCCATGCTATGCTTCCACTAGGATAGCTCTTACGGGGCTGCCATCACCGTTTGGGTATTTTAGAGGTAAAGCTGATAAGGTATAAATGCCATCGGGTACGGCGTCTAGCACTAGACCTTCTAGTACTGCTATCCCGCTGCCTAGTATGATTTTGTGTACTCCAAAATCTGTGGTGTCGTAAGGGTCTATGGATAGATAGTCTATGCCTAAGGTTTTGATTTTTTTGTCTGCTAGATATTGGGCGGCTTCTGGGGTTAGAGCTAGGAAGTCTTTTTTTAGATTGCCTTGGGACATGTATTTGGATTGGCCTGTATTTAGTAAGATTCTGTCACCGGGTTGGATATCTAGGTGCTGGATATCGACCTTGGTTATGTGGTTTTGGATTGAGATTGTCATAACTTTGGCAAGGCCGTAGAAGTGATCTAGCGGAGTGGCTTCTATATCTGTACCGTCAGCTACAAAGTGCATTGGTACATCTGCGTGGGTGCCTGTATGGGATGAGAATGTTAGTTTTGAGATATTGTAACCATGGCCGTCTTTCATTTGGGCTGGGTGCTTTATTACTGGGCGCTCATCGCCATAGGATGGCAGGTTTTCGTTTATTGATGCTGTTATATCGTAAATTTTCATTTTAATATCTCCTTCAATACAGAAATATAAAGTTTATGCTCTACTTGATGTATTCGGGCTTCTAGGGCCTCTAATGTATCGCCTGGAAGGATATCCACGGCTTCTTGAGCAATAATTGGGCCTGTGTCTACTCCTGCGTCTACATAGTGTATGGTTACACCTGTTTGTTTTACTCCAGAGGAGAACGCTTTGGAAATGGCGTCTAAGCCAGGGAATTCTGGCAAAAGTGAGGGATGTATGTTGATTATTCGTCCTTCGTAGGCTTCTAGCAGGGTACTGCCGATAATTCGCATATATCCTGCCAGAAATATATATTCTGCTTCCGCGTCTTTTAGGTTAGTGAGGATTTGTTCTTCGTAGGCTGCGCGGTTTGGGTAATCCTTTGGATTATATATTAAGGCGGGGATTCCCAGTCTTTCGGCTCTTGCAATTACTGTTGCACCTGGTTTATCGCATATCAGGAGCTTTATTTTGGCATTTATATTGGCGGTGGCTATGGCTTCAAAGTTGGAGCCGTTTCCGGAGGCGAATATTGCTATGTTTTTCATGGACGGATGTACCCCTTTTCAACTCCCTCGCTGATTACACTTTCAACTAGTTCCCATAGGGCTGGAATAGCGGTTTTTATTGGCTCCATACGTTTATATACTCTTGCGGCATCTACATTGAATTTTACCCAGGAGTGACCGTTTGTTAGGTGGTTACTTAGTAGGGGCTGTACACGGTCTACTGCTGCTGCATACATTGCATCTGGGGTTTTCATTTCGTCGAATTCTTCCCATAATCCTCGGTATTCGGCGGCTTGGTCGGCTGGAAGTAGGGCAAATAGCTTATCTGCCGCGGCTTGTTCTTCGGCTAATTTATCTTCTGGGATGGTGTCTGCAAAGGCTGGGGTATCTCCTGCGTATAATTCTACTAGGTCGTGGACTATGGCCATTTTTATTACTCTATCTAAATCTACAGGGTTAGCTGAGTACTCTATTAGCGTCATGGCCATTAGGGCTAGGTGCCAGGAGTGCTCTGCGGAGGTTTCGTTCCTGGATTTATCGGTTATTAGGGTCTGGCGGTAGATGGATTTTAGTTTATCGGCTTCTGTTATAAATTTTATCTGGCTGGCTAGTTTGGGTGTCATAGGATTACGCCCTCGCCTTGTAATACTTGACCTATTACTGTGGCGCCTTGGGGGATATCTTCTGGGGATACGGCCACTACCATACCAATGCCCATGTTGTATAGGTTGTACATTTCTTCCTCTGGGATATTGCCTTTGGATTGTATAAAGTTGAAGATTTCGTGGATGTGCCAGGTGCCTCGGCTTATTTTTGCGCCTAGGCCTTTGGGTAGGATACGGGGAATGTTTTCTATGAAACCGCCCCCTGTTATATGTGCCATGCCTTTTGCTTTTAGGGATTTCACTTCTTCTGTATAGATCCGGGTTGGGGTCAATAGTTCTTTTATTAGTGATTTATCATGCCATAGATTGTTTTCGGCTAGGATTTTCCTTATTAAGGAGAAGCCATTTGAGTGTACACCTGATGATGGCAAGCCTATTAGCAGGTCGCCCGCTTGAATAGTTTCGCCCGTTATCATTTCTGATTTTTCTACTACTCCTACACAAAAGCCTGCTATATCGTATTCCTCGTCTGGCATTACTCCTGGGTGCTCGGCCATTTCGCCGCCTATTAGGGCGCAGCCAGCTTGTACGCAGCCTTCTGCCACTCCCGCTACTATGGCTTCCATTGTGTCTGGATTTAGCTTGCCGCAGGCTATATAGTCTAGGAAAAATAAAGGGCGTGCTCCTACTGTAAGTATATCGTTTGCACACATAGCTACTGCGTCTATGCCTATCGTATCGTGGATGCCTGCAGTTTGAGCTAGTACGAGTTTTGTACCTACACCGTCTGTCCCGCTTACCAGTATTGGCTCACGATATTTACCTGATGCGTTAAGGTCGAATAAGCCGCCGAATCCGCCCAGATTACCCACTACACCTGGAATGGTTGTACGGGCTACGTGACGTTTTATTCTAGAAACTGCTTGATAACCGGCTTCAATATCTACACCGGCTTGCTTATACTGGTTGGACATATTTTCCTCCTAAGCTTTTACCAAAAAAACAATCCAATTTGCACTACTTTCCTGTACCTACCGGATATTTTCCGTTAAAGCAAGCCATACATAGGCCACCGTCTGTACAGGGCAGATTTATTGCTTTTACCAGGCCTTCTTCACTTATATATGAAAGTGAGTCGGCGCCTATTGTTTCGCAGATTTCTTGCGATGATTTTGTGTGAGCTATTAACTCCTCGGTAGTGTGCAGATCCACGCCATAGCAGCAGGCGTACGTTAGCCGTGGAGAGGCTACCTTCATATGGACTTCTTTGGCTCCGGCTTCTCTTAGCAATGTAACGATACGCTTGCTGGTGGTGCCTCGTACTATGGAGTCGTCTACCAGTACTACCGATTTCCCCTCCACTATGGCACGGACTGCTGACAGCTTCATTTTTACGCCTTGCTCGCGAAGTTCCTGTGACGGTGCAATAAAGGTACGTACGGCGTAGCGGTTTTTTATTAGACCTATTTCATAGGGGATGCCGCTTTTTTCGGCATAGCCAATGGCGGCTGAGATGCCGGAATCGGGAACGGGGACTACTACATCTGCCTTAGTCGGGGATTCTTCCGCTAAGATTCTGCCTACATTTTTACGGGAGGAGTGGACGTTTACTCCATCTATATCGGAATCGGGGCGGGCGAAGTATACATACTCCATTGCGCAGCCAGCCATGAAAGTTTCGGTTGTGTAAAACTCAGAGCGAAGGCCATCGTCGTCTATTACTATTATTTCCCCCGGAGCTACGTCTCGGACATAGGCAGCACCCAATGTATCAAAGGCACAGGTTTCGGAGGCCACCATAAATATGTCCCCTAGCTGCCCTATAACCAAAGGGCGGATGCCTTGTGGGTCACGGGCGGCTATCATTTTCTTTTGGGTTAGCATCAAGAAGGTGAAGCTGCCTTTTACCTGGCGTAGAGCTACTTTGGCTTTGTCTAAGAGATAGGAATGTCGGCTCTTCCTTATTAAATGAGCTAAAGTTTCGGAGTCAGAGGAGGTTTGGAAGATACTGCCGTCAGATTCCAAGTTGTGGCGCAATTCATGAGAATTAATCAGACTGCCATTGTGACATATTGCTAGACTGCTTTTTTCGAAGTGAAAAAGACGAGGCTGGTAACCATCTTGGTTATGGAAACCGCTCAAGGCATAACGTACATGGCCTATTGCGGCTGTGCCTGTAAGGGAACTTAATGTTTCCTTGGGGAATGCGTCAGCGGCTAGACCAGGGCCTCTGTGGCGTATTAGGGTATCCCCATTTTTGACCACCATCCCGGCGCCGTCTTGGCCGCGGTGTTGTAGAGCATGTAAGCCGTAATAGGCCATGTTTGCGGCTTCCCCGTGACCCCACACCCCAAATATACCGCAGGCTTCGTTTAAGCCTCTTATTTCTGAAGGCATAACTCAAGAGCCCCTTTCCAAACTTCGGTAAGCTTAGCTACGGGGATGTTGATTTTATCAGCAATTTTCAACTGACCATCTGATGTGGTGTGGCCTAGTAGGGTGGCTCCCGTTAGTTTTTCGAAGGCAGCTTGATTAGCTGGGGAGCAGCTTACGATGAAGCGGGATTGACTTTCAGCAAATAGGAAGGCTATTGCATCATTGTCTGGGATTTTAATGTCTGCCCCTAATCCTTTAGAGTCTATAAGGCTTTCCGCAATAGCTACGGCAATTCCACCTTCTGATACATCATGGGCGGATTTAACTAAGCCTTGCCTTATTGCGGAAAGAAGCGCATCCTGGTTGCGCTTTTCTTCTTTTAAGTCAATTGAAGGAGCCAAGCCGAAGATTTTGCCCTTATTTTGCATTTTTTGAAGTTCGCTACCGCCAAATTCGTTGCGGGTTACGCCTATCAGATATATTGCATCTTCTGCATTTTTAAACTCCTGTGTGGTTATATGGGAAAGGTCATCAATAAGGCCCACTATTCCGATTACAGGAGTTGGATAAATGGCAGCGGTGCCTCGCTCGTTGTAAAGGGATACATTTCCACCGATTACTGGGGTTTCAAAAGCTATACAGGCTTCGGATATGCCTTTAGCGGATTCTTCTATCTGCCAGAATATCTCTGGGTTTTCTGGGGAGCCAAAGTTTAGATTGTCGGTTACAGCCAATGGTGTCGCACCGGAAGCTACTATATTGCGGGCGGCTTCGGCTACCGCTATTTTTCCTCCTAGATATGGGTCTAAGTATACATAGCGGCTGTTGCAATCTACGGTCATAGCCAAAGCCTTAGTGGTACCTGGAACACGAATTACGCCGCTGTCGGAACCTGGAGGAACTAGAGAATCTTCTGTGTTTTCGAACTGGGAATATACCCAGTGCTTGCTTGCTATTGTAGGCTGGGCAAGTAAGGCAAGGAGGGTATGATTATAGACATCGGCAAGCTTTTCATCCATTTCACATGATTCATGGTTATCTTCGCACATAAGGCTACACACAAGAGCTTTTGCGTCAATGGACGCGTCCTTGGCTTTAAGCTCTTGATAGTATGCTGCTTCATGGGAAGACTTATGATATTCTGGGGCTTCTTTGGCTAGTGCATCAGCTGGGACATCGGCGCACACTTCTCCTTTGTGGAAGAGGCGTACTTGTTTGTCGGTGGTTACCTTACCCATAACTACCGCATTTACATCATGTTTTGCAAAGATGTCAATGATTTCTTGCTCTTGGCATTTTTTTACAACCAACAACATGCGTTCTTGAGACTCGGATAACATCATCTGATACGGGGTCATGTTTTCTACTAGCTGGGGTACTTTGTCCAGGTCAAGCTCTACACCCATCCCACCTTTTGAGGCCATTTCTGATGATGATGAAATAAGCCCCGCGGCCCCCATGTCCTGGATGCCAACTAAGGCAGGGTAATCCATAATTTCCAGGCAGGCTTCCATTAGACGCTTTTGTAAAAATGGATCACCAGCGGGGATTAAGGGTTTTTCTTCTTCGGGCTGCTCTTCTGCCAGCTCTGTACTGGCGAAGGTGGCACCATGAACTCCATCTAATCCTGTTCCGCCTCCAGCATAGATTATGACATTGCCTTCTCCTTGGGCTAGGCCTTTTTTAATGCCATCATGGGCTACTATGCCTACACACATGGCGTTGACTAGGGGATTGCCGGCATAACATTCGTCGAATTGTATTTCACCTGCGGTGGTGGGTATGCCCATTCCATTGCCATAGTGGGCAAGGCCTGCTACGGCTTCTTTTAATAGGAATTGTGTGCGAGGGTTATCCAGCTCACCAAAGCGTAGGGAATTGACTCCAGCGATAGGTCTTGCCCCCATTGAAAATACGTCACGGATAATCCCGCCTATACCGGTTGCGGCTCCATCAAAAGGCTCAAGAGCCGATGGGTGGTTGTGGCTTTCCAGCTTAAATACCGCTGCTAGGCCATCGCCAATATCCACAACTCCGGCACCTTCGCCTGGGCCCTGAAGTACCCGCGGGCCTTTTGTCGGGAATTTGCGTAGTATCACCTTTGTATTTTTGTAAGAGCAATGCTCTGACCACATTACTGAAAAAAGACCTAGCTCAGTATAATTGGGTTGACGGCCTAGTATTTCTTTCACTCGAGCGTATTCCTCGTCGGTCATTCCCATTTGGGTATAGATTTTGGCTTCTTCTATTTGATTGGGTGAAATCATGGTTATTACCTCCAAATATTGGTGTCATCTATAAGTGTTAGAGTTTTATCTATATCACCTAATACGTTTACATGGCCCATTTTACGATTGTCTACTGCTTCGGCCTTGCCGTATAGATGGATTTTTCCTTTTTGAATTAGTGGCATATATGGAGCTAAGTTATGCATGTTCTCCTTGTCCATATGATTGCCTAGTATGTTTACCATTACTACTGGGGTGTGGAGAGTTGTTTCTCCTAGGGGCAGCCCGCAAACCGCACGCACATGTTGCTCAAACTGGCTGGTGATACATGCGTCTATGGTGTAGTGGCCTGAGTTATGTGGTCTTGGGGCTAGTTCGTTTATATATATGGTATCCCCTACTACGAACATTTCTATCGCTAGTATTCCAACCGCGTCTAGGGTCTCGGCGATTTTTTTGCCGTGAGCTATTGCTTGGGTTTCTACTTCCTTAGATATCCTCGCGGGGACAATACATTTATGGCAGATGTTGTTTACGTGGATATTTTCCGCTACTGGGAAAACGGCGGTTTCCCCAGCGGTACTTCTGGCTACTATTGCGGATACTTCTAGGGAGAAGTTCATAAACTCCTCTAGAATACACTCGTTCTTAGCGGCCAACTCTAACCCTCTTGAAAGGTCAGCGGCAGATTTTAGTACTACCTGGCCCTTGCCGTCGTAGCCACCTGTAGTGGTTTTAAGTACGCTTGGGTAAAATACTTCTTTTTCTAGAGTTTCCGGGCTGTCTATTAAAATGAATTTAGGAACGGGGATACCCATATTGGCAATAGCACTCTTCTCCCTGAATCGATGTTGGGTGGTTTTTAATACCTGGCTGCCTTGGGGCAGATATGCATTGGCTTCCAGCCATGTTAGGGCATCGTAATCTATATTTTCAAATTCGTAAGTAATTACATCACTAACTTCCGCTAGGCGCTTAATCGCGTCCAGATCGTTGTAGGCGGCTGTGATTTCTATATCCGCCACTTGCCCGCATGGGCAGTTTGGTGTTGGGTCTAGCACCGCTACATAGTAGCCCATTGCTTTTGCTGCAAGACACATCATACGACCTAGCTGTCCGCCGCCTATTATGCCTATGGTTTGGTAGGGGGTGATTGTTTTCATATTTTCTCCTTTGCAATAAAAAAACCAACTACGCAAGTAAAGTAAATTTCTCTACTCGCGTAGTTGGCTTGATATCAACTATTTATTTCCAAGTTTCTTATACTATCCCGGATAGCTATCCGTCGCGCCTCTAGCTTTTTGTATAGCTTGCTGTCTGAGGCACCTAATATCCGTGCAGCCATCAGCCCCGCATTGGCGGCTCCTGGTACACCTATTGCCATTGTTGCCACAGGTACAGCCGCTGGCATTTGTACAATGGAAAGCAAAGAATCCAGGCCGTTTAAGGCCTTAGATTGCACAGGCACACCAATAACTGGCAAACTGGTGCAAGATGCTACCATTCCCGGCAGATGTGCCGCACCTCCTGCCCCTGCAATTATTACTTTTAGGCCTCGGATTTCTGCGGTAGAGGCGTACTCCACCATATACTCTGGCGTACGATGAGCAGAAACAACCCTTTTTTCATAAGGCACTCCCAGCTCATCTAAGATTTTGCAGGCGTGGTCCATTGTTTCTAAATCCGAAGTACTGCCCATGATTATCCCGACTAATGGATTCATTTGGCCCTCCTCTGGGTGTGATAACAACGCTGTCTAGAATAATCCTGTATTAATTTGTTGTCAACATTGACAAGTCATATCGCATATCATATATTATCAGGAAGTCACTAGAGTTCTTCTGAAATCAAAAGGCGTGATTTCAGAAGAAGCAAAAGACTTATAATGAAACCTACTTTCGAAATCATAAAACGTGATTTCAAAAGAGGTCTACTGAAAGAATCTGAGCAGGCCATAAACAAAAGTTTGTGGAGCCGGGCCGAAAGGCAGTAGATGATATAGCGCATCTACGGGACAGTAAAATGTTCCGTAGACGCGCTTTTTTATTTTCTTAGGGGGATTATTATGACCAAAACCAATGAGCAAATCGCCATAACAGCGGCACGCAACAGCATTATAGTAAATATTTTTGTATCAGCCTTTAAGCTATTCGCGGGAATTTTTGCCCAATCTGCTGCGATGATATCTGATGCGGTACACTCATTCACGGATCTTATTAGCACAGTAATTGCTATAGTAGGGGTAAAACTTGCCAATAAAAAGCCCGACAAGGAACACCCATACGGTCACGAGCGCTTCGAAAGCGTAGCTACATTATTATTAGGGATGCTGGTATTTTCTGTAGGAGTCGGCATTGGCTGGGCTGGGGTTCAGCGGATTATTTCCGGGGAGTTTCATGATTTGGCGATCCCAGGCATACTTGCACTTATTGCCGCTGTGGTGTCTATTATCACAAAGGAAGCTGTATATTGGTATGTACGAGCCGCAGCAAAAAAAATAGACTCAAGTGCCCTAATGGCCGATGCATGGCATAGCCGGATAGATGGGCTTTCGTCTATTGGTAGTTTTATTGGAATATTAGGGGCGCGGATGGGGTTTCCGATACTAGACTCAGTAGCAGCTATAGTCATTTGCATTTTTATTATCAAAACAGCAATCTCTATTATAAAAGACGCCTTAGGAAGAATGACAGATAAAGCTTGTGATGACGCAATAGTAGAAGAAATGCGAAATACCATTCTAGCACAAGAAGCAATAGAAGGCATAGACGAACTACGGACACGTCTTTTTGGAAGTAAAATTTATGTAGATGTGGATATCCGCGTAGCCGAAAACCTAACCCTAGGCGAAGGTCACACCGTTGCCCAGCAGGTGCATGACGTGATAGAAACATCCTTCCCGGCGGTAAAGCATTGTATGGTGCATGTAAATCCAGCGACATAAAAAAGGGGCTACCTTTTCCCAAGGTAGCCCTTTGCTTTACTCTAGTATCCAAACATTAATATGTCTGCGTCCAAATCTTCTTGCGTCATTGATACATTCCATAAACAAGTCAATTTTATATCCTCTAATGGCTCCGCCAACATCGGCAGCTATTGCAAAACCATAACCTTCTACATACAACCTTGTTCCAAGAGGTATTACATTTCTATCTACCGCTACAACTCCATGCTCAACTTCTCTGCCGGAAGCGGTGATACGATACCATGGATCCCATGGATGCTTTCCAGTGCAGTTAAAGCCTGCTGTGTACGCGGTTGCTTCCATTCTTACGCGACGCATATAGTGGAAATCCGGGGCGGCCACATCGGCTAAGGCTCCCAGTGGGGCTGTGCCTATGTCTATAATTTCACATATTGGCTCTGATACCATGTTGGAACCTACTACTGCCCGGTTTCGCTCTTCTCCCCCAATTATTACTACCGCAGTTGTTACTTCATGCTCTCCTGGTACCCCTTCTTGGCGGGTGTGACTTCTGCCGTTCCATACTTGTGGGGTGTGATTTTCTATGGTTTCGTAAGGTATTACTTCATGGTCTGTGTAAAAGCGGCTATCCCAGGTTGAGAAATCAATAATCTCGCCATTTTCCACATACCTGGTTAAATCGCCCCCATACAATAACATTAAATCATGCTCTAGCTGGTGCTGTACTAAGACTTGACCAACGGTGGTACCTGGCAGGATGAGCTGCGCACTTGCAAACTCTCCGTTAATTCTTACCCCAAAGGCCACTTCCCTAAAGATGATTAAGTTCATCCCTTCCCATACTGGGGAATGTGTTGCGTGGTTAGTACGATCCATTTGGTTAAGGGGTATGCCTAGCTCTTGTAATAAATCTTGCACGGTATCTGCACCTGTACGGTGCCTATGGACTTGGCCTTGGTCATAAATCATAACTTGCATAAGCTGGGTGTCTCCTGCAAAGAAATGATGTGTAGCGGGGGGTATTGCAATGGTAAGAGCCAGGAAGACTAAGACCCAACTGAAGGTCATTAGTGCCTTCTTTAACTTTTTCATTTTTTACCTCCGATAATAATAAAGGATGTGAATATTCACATCCTTGTAAGTACTGTAAAAAGATAGTAACACTTTCTTAACAATTTGGCAATGTTTTTCTATCGCAAATTAATAAAACGGCCCCTATTTTGCGGCATTATTTCCCAAAATAACGGACATGCCATTTTTTATTTATAGGGATTAGGCCTTTATTTTAAAGACTTATTGAAAATTAAAGGGAGGGCACAAAATACCATTTTCTGTTATAAAACCTGTGATATATTGCCCAGGAGTTACATCAAAAGAAGGGTTAAAAACCTTTACTCCAGCAGGTGTCATCGGCTGGTTGTACCACAAATTTGTGACTTCTGATGCGTCACGTTCTTCTATTGTGATGTCGTTTCCTGTCGCGGTTTTCATGTCTATTGTAGAAAGTGGGGCGCACACATAAAAGGGTATGTTGAAATGCTTTGCCAGTAAGGCTACGCCATGGGTTCCAATTTTATTGGCTGTGTCACTATTTGCAGCTACCCGGTCACACCCTACAAATACCGCATCTATCAGGCCTTTTGCCATTACTGTTGCAGCCATGTTGTCGCATATTAGAGTAACGTCTATGCCTGCGTGGTGCAGTTCAAATGCGGTTAGGCGCGCACCTTGAAGCACCGGGCGGGTTTCGTCAGCGTATACCCGTAGGTTTATGCCTTGTTCCTTAGCTATATATATCGGAGCTAAGGCAGTGCCATATTCTGTGGCGGCTAAAGCTCCGGCGTTGCAATGAGTTAGTATGCCCATACCTTCTTTTAATAGGGATACGCCATGTTGGCCTATTCGGCGGCAGATACCTGTGTCATCTAAATAGATAGCTTGGGCGGCTTTTCCTAGGGCTGTTATTATTTCTGGGATGGGTTTTTCTTTGTTTAGCTCGTAAACTTTATCCATTTCATTTAATGCCCAGTCCAGATTTACTGCTGTAGGGCGGGCCGTGGATAGGTAGGTTTTGGTGGTTTTGATGATTTGGTGGAAAGCGTTCTCGTCTGTGTGGGTTTTCATTTCTATATATAAACCTAAGGCAGCGGTTACTCCTATTGCTGGTGCCCCACGGACTTGCAGGTCTTTTATTGCGCTCCAGACTTGTTTTGCGTTTCTAAGTTCGATATATTTTATCGTTTGGGGTAGCAGGGTCTGATCTAGGATTACTACTGCTGTATGGTCATCATTTAGATATAAGGTTTTTGGTGGTTGCATTTGATTGCTCCTCTCATTTTTCTTATGATACTATATTTTTTCTTGACTTTCTCCCTATAAAGGGTTTACACTGTATACATGAAAAACACCTATGACCTTCCTGCTGTTATTCAGCATAGAAATTTATTATTTGATTTTTATGGTTCGCTGCTTACCGAAAGGCAGGCAGATTGTTTTTCTATGCGGTATGTGGATGATTTATCTCTTGCTGAGATTGGGCAGGAGCTGGATATTTCGCCCCAGGCTGTGGTGGATTTTTTAAATCGTGGGATTAAAAGTCTTGAGAGATATGAAAAACATCTTGAGCTTGTAGCAAAATTTCAACAGCGCCAAGCAATTATTAATAAAATATTGTCAGAGTCAAAAGATATGGAAACAATAAAAAAATATGCAAATGAGTTATTACAGATATAACCAGTTGCTGGGAGGTGACTAAATGGCTTTTGAGAATCTAGGGGAAAAACTGCAAAACGTATTCAAAAAGCTGAAAGGCAAGGGCAAGTTATCGGAAAAAGACGTACGGGACGCAATGCGGGAGGTACGCCTTGCTCTTTTGGAGGCGGATGTTAACTTTCGTGTTGTAAAGGATTTTGTTGCTACTTTGACTGAGAAGGCCGTTGGCCACGCAGTACTAGAGGCTCTTAATCCCGGCCAACAGGTTATAAAACTGGTAGACCAGGAGCTTACTGCTCTTATGGGCTCTACCCAAAGCCAGCTTACATTCTCTTCTAAGCCTCCTACTGTGTATATGATGGTAGGCCTTCAAGGTGCGGGTAAGACTACCAGCTGCGGCAAAATTGCAGGGATTCTGCGAAAGCAGGGTAAACAGCCTTTGCTTGTGGCCTGCGATATTTATAGGCCAGCGGCTATTAAACAGTTGCAAGTAGTAGGCAAGACTTATAATATCCCGGTTTTTGAAATGGGTGATAAGGCTGACCCGGCTAACATTGCCGAAAAAGGCATTGAATACGCTAATAAAAACGGCCATGATGTGGTGCTAATAGACACCGCCGGCCGTCTTCATATAGATGAAGCACTTATGGAGGAATTGGTACGGGTTCGCACTACTGTTAAGCCCCAAGAGATTTTACTGGTAATAGACGCGATGACCGGGCAAGACGCGGTTAATGTGGCTAAAACCTTTGACGAGACACTTGGCCTTGACGGGATTATCGTTACAAAGCTAGACAGTGATACCCGCGGCGGCGCTGTGCTTTCTGTAAAGGCAATAACAGGAAAGCCTGTAAAATATGTAGGTATGGGCGAAAAGCTGGAGGATATGGAGCCATTCTACCCGGACAGGATGGCATCAAGGATTTTGGGCATGGGGGATGTGCTTAGTCTTATTGATAAGGCTCAGCAAGCCTTTGACGAAAAGCAGGCCGCAGAGCTTGAGGCTAAAATCCGCCAAAATAGCTTAACCCTAGACGATTTCCTGCAGCAGATGCAGCAGATGAAAAAGATGGGGCCATTAAAGGATATACTTAGCATGATGCCCGGGGTTAATCAGTCCCAACTGGCTGGGGTGGATATAGATGAAAAATCCACTGCTCATGTTGAAGCTATAATCCAGTCTATGACCCCTCACGAACGACGAGACCCTTCTGTTCTAAACGGTTCCAGAAAGCGGCGGATTGCCGCGGGAAGTGGCCGTACTATCCAGGAGGTAAATCGCCTTCTTAAGCAGTTTGAAGAAATGCGCAAGATGATGAAGGGTTTCACTGGCAACATGTCAGGCAAGAAAGGTAAAAAAGGCAGGAAGGGCATGATGCCCAATCTACCATTTTTCAATTAATATAGCACGCAAAGCGTGCCTCCGCAGCATAGCGAGGAAGCAAGCTGGGCTTTGCTCAGCGCAGCGGCGGGGTTTGGGGCAGAGCCCCATTAAAATAAAGGAGAAATATCATGGTAAAAATCAGACTAAAGAGAATGGGTGCAAAGAAAGCTCCGTTCTATCGTATTGTTGTGGCAGATTCCCGCACACCTCGCGATGGTAAAGTTCTTGAGGAAATCGGTATTTATGATCCTACCAAAAACCCTACAGTTTTGAGGGTAGACCTGGAAGCCGCTAAGAAATGGATTGGCCAAGGCGCACAGCCTACAGATACTGTAAAGGCGCTTATCAAAAAGGCAGGTGGCTGAAATGAAGGAGCTACTTATCATCATAGCCAAGAACTTAGTGGATAACCCTGATGATGTAGTGGTGACTGAAGAGATGCGTGACGATACAAAGGTATTAAAGTTGACCGTTGCCCAGGATGATATGGGTAAGGTTATAGGAAAACAAGGACGCATTGCCAAAGCTATACGTGCAGTGGTTAAAGCTGCGGCTATCCATTCAGACGAACGTGTTGTTGTAGAGATTGTATAGATTTTCTATAAAATCTTACTTCCAACGAGTATGCAACAAGGTAAACCTAAGAATCCCACGAGAGAAATAAAACGTGGGATTTTTTTATAGACTAAATTTCTTCATTTTCGTATGTTTTTTCGAAGCACAGGGGAGGCACCCAAATCATAGGGCCGGTTGCCCATGAAAAAACAGCCGAGTGCAGATTTTTGTTGTAAATTTTTTTCGTGAGGAGGAATCAATGGAGAATAAAATTGTTTTATATAATTCTGACAATGTTAAAATAGGAGAAACCTATTTACGCCGAGCAAGGCAGCTTATCAGGCAACAAAGAGCCGTGTGGGTAGACGAAAACGAGACTGCTATCCGCTTTGCTCCTGGGATGGAAAATATGGATACTGTTATTGATGACAATCCATTAGATGAGGGTTTACTAGAGCCTAACCAATTATGTTTTGCGCCCTGGAGTGATGGTTACTATTACCCTGCTGTTATCAGTGATGCCTATCCGCATATTGTAGATGTTGCCTTTCTTGATGGCTATACCGGACATGCCACACCTGAGCATATCATGGGGCTACAAGAAGGCTTTGAGATGTTGGATTTCGAGTGCAGATATGGCTGGCTGGGGTTCTATAGAGGAGAAATTACCAGCTTAAAGCCTATCGTATTTCGGTACTATGAGGATGGGATTGTGCAGCAAACAGAGCTAAAGCGGCTTAGGGGTGTGCCGCGATTTGCCCATAGGCGTTTTTGAGTTGATATGAAGAAACGAGAGCAAAGCGCAAAAAATTGCGCAAGCTCTCGTTTTTTATTTCAAAGACCCTAGTAAAATATCAAATTCTTAATGACTTAAAGCTTCTGCGTGTAAAAATCGCAATCAATGCAACCACTCCAGCCGTAACAAACATAATTACATAAGGCAATGTCGCAAGTCGTTCAAAAGCCATACCATAAGCAAGCTGCCCAAGAGCATTTGCCAAAAACGGCAGCATGACAACAACAGATATAACTTTGCCTATAAGTTCTGTAGACGTTTCGCCTTGAATCAGAGACAAAATACGAATACTAACCATAGTAACAGTAGCAAGAGCCAATACACTAGCAATAGTCATGACAACATATATCACGAAGTATGGAGCATCCAGCAAAAATGCTAATCCTATAGGAATAAGAAACAGTCCCGACATCATGATCGGTATATATATCTTATTTGTTTTTAGCTTGCTACCTAATACGCCTGTGATAATGCCACCTAATACCCCGCCTGTTAGCATAATACCTTGGCTTATTCCCACAAACTCCATCCCCATACCTAAATGTTGCGTAATCAAAACAGGTACGCCTATCATAATCATGGAGGCCAGCGTTGCAGCAAGCATAAATGTTACGACGATGGATTTAAGGATAATTGGCTTTCCTTTCATAAACTTAATAGACTGAGATAAATCGCCTTTTACGATTTTGGCAATACTGCCAGAATTGTCTTGTTGCTTAAACGGCACACGAATAAACAAGTCCATTATCGCGGTAATACCAAAGCATACAGCGCTTGCTATCAATATAGGAAATAGCCCAAACCTTGCAAACAGTGCACCAGCAATAGCCATTCCGCCCATACCAGACAAAGAATTGACTAAGTTTACAGCCGAGTTTGCAGATACAAGTCTATCTTCATTTACCAATACAGAGACACTTGAACTAACGGCGGGCATATATACCCCTTGAATGGCGTTTAGTGCCATCAGCTTCACAATGATGATGGGTATAATGGCTGCCGTAAATCCGCTTGCTATGATATATCCTATAATAAGCACAGTTGTTGAAGCATCCAGCCAAAACATAACACGCTGTTTTCTAAAACGGTCTGCTATCATGCCGCCTATTGGTGACATAAGTAGAAGTGGGATATTTGTCAAACCCATTACAAGTCCAAACAATGCCGCAGAGCCGCTAATATATAGAAGATATAAAGGCAGGGCAAAACTCAATATCATGTTACCAAATATAGAAATGAATTGCCCTCCTACCAGCAAAGAAAAATCTTTATTCCAAAGTTTATTTACACTTGGTTTCGTTCTGAGCTCTTGTGTCATTAAAGATGTTCTAGTTGCTGCCTGTTCCATTTTGAATCCCTCCGTTATTCGTTATTAAGATTTTTTTTCATTATTAAGACTTTCAAAAATTTTTGTTAATTGAGATACGTGTTTATCGGTTATGACATCTGCCCCTAATTGCTTCATCATCTGTTGAACCAACAACATTCGCTTAGCCAGATGTTCTACATCACATTCAAATATAATGGAATTGCACCAATAATTCATAAGTAAAACCAGCGCTTCCGCACACTGGTCTGGAAGTGTAGTTGTAATAGAACCATCTTCCATGCCTTCTTTGAAAATCTTGGTGTAAGTAGGTGCGACTATTTTTAGGCTCTCTTGCATAATAGCTAAAATCATTTGAGGGCTTCTAAGAATCTGTACATTTAATGCGTCCGTATCCATATCTTCAAATGATGCGTCTGTATGCGTATCTTTAAAAACCTTATCTAACAATGCAATCATTTTTTCTTTGCCTGTCATTCCCTCAATTTCATCAAGCCATGTATGGATTATTTGGTCTTGTGCTTTGGCTTGATTGACTATGACCGTTGTTAGAATTTCCTCTTTTGAATTGAAGTGATGAAAAATAGAGCCTTTCGATACGCCTGATTCGTCAACGATTTCTTGCATACTTGTTTTGTCGAACCCTTTTTCGCTAAAGAGCTTCATGGAAGCGGATAAAATCATCTCCACCGTTTCTTGGGAATTATATCTGCGCGGCATAGTGTGACCTCCTTTATTTATTAAACCGACCATTGGTTTAATTATAGAAAAGATTTATCTGTATGTCAAGAATTTTTTCTCTAATTTCAAAAATAAATTTAAAAGCCCTCACAAATGGCCTATGTGAGGGCTTTTAAATCTTATCTGGTTGGGCAGATTGGTTGAAGGAACTACATATTTTTCAATGAGAATTCCTCCTAATGTGTCAAATTAAAATTGTTGAACAACCAATTTCCGTCTACAAGTGTTAAAACAAAGTCATATGTTACAGTATCCACTGTTACTGCGAGTGTTTCCCAGTCAAGTACATCAACCGTTACACGATAAATTATCCTTTGGTCACTTTCTCTTATGATTTCGTGGACTTCATTTCCTCTATCTGACATACCGCCACGGTCTGCACCAAGTACGTACAAAACTCCATCAAAGTCACGAAAGCGGCCAGGGATGAGATTAAACATATCGCTTACTACATTTGGGGTAAAAATGTCATGAAGATATGCTTCCAAATCTGCTAATGAATTTATTCCATCATAGATTACCCTCACAAATACCCAACCGTTTTCATCTTCCATTTGGTCTTCCCCATCATGGGGCATTGTTGTCATATCAAACCATCCAAATGCTTCTACCGCTCTTTTATAAAGCGCTTCTATCTCGTCTATCTCGGTAACTGTAGATATATTTGAACCTATTTCGGCAGTATCATGATTTCGTGGAGCATAAAAAAATGCCGTTAGCCTCCATACACCATCAATAACCTCAAATATTTCATCAAATCCTCTTGCCCAATCGCCATCTATTGATCCACTGTTTAGTCTGTCATTTACTTGAAGCGCGCCGCGCTCATCATGACTTAAAAACACAAGATATTCGTTTTGCACGATAAAATCATAATTCGAGCGTAGGGAATGTGTAATTTCCCCATCATCTGAAATGTATGTTTCATAATGTTCCTGTGCTAAAAATTTTGTGAAAGCACTTTCAAATTCATTTATGTCAATGTAAATAACGGGATCTGTATAAAACATACCTAATGAATGTAAGGGGAAATTGGCTACGGCTATCAATGCATCAAAATTTTGGTTTATCACCGCTTGACGATAATGCGTCCAAAAATCGTTGATGTCGGTAAAATTTACTTCTGCTTGCTGTTGATTTCTGGTGTTCTGTTCTTGTGTCATATCTGCGGTTACATGCAGTTGTTCTGATGGTGATGTTGCATTATAACCATTTTCATTACAAGCTGTTATAACAAGCAACATAACCATAGCAACAGTTAAAAGAAGCACATATTTTTTCATTTTAAAACCTCCGTTTTTGTTTTTTAGAAATAAAACCTAAGTATCTCAAGCACAAATTGTGTTTCATATGCTTGAAAACTGAGAGCTGCATTTTTACCGTTTGCAAACGATACGCCTACCTCAATATTGATAGGATTGATAGGACTGTCAAAAAAATTAGCCCATGCGGCAACGATATCAGCAGATATAATTGAACTATTGGCAAATCCCGACTGCTCAAGCAATCTCACCGAAAAATCAATTATCATTTTACGAAATTCTATATTTATGGCTTCAGAACCGTTTCCTACTATATGAATGTCCTCAAAACCATACGCAAGCGGATTGATATTTGAAGTGATATATTGTCGTATTGGATAGTAGCTTGCAAGAACTAATGCACCCGTGACACTATCGATGGAAAAGTCAAATGGGAGAGGGCTGAATCTGAATCGTGCATCAATGTCGTTTATATCGCCAGAAACGCTTCCCGACCGTGTGAACGTACCATAATAATCTCCGCCCAACTCTAACGCAAACGCCCCGCCCATTAAATAAAACGTTGTGTTCTCCCAATTCTCCCAATCATGCCTGAAGGCCGAAAAATATGTGTTAAGAATAGCCCATCCAAATTCGTTTACTTCTTCTGGGTTGGCAATCCTAAAACCACGTTCATTCGTGTGCCAATCTGTAAGCCCTAATGTTGTAGAACTTGTAGATGTGCTGTTATTAAGACCTAACTGTGCATCAAAAGCCCAAACCCTGTCTGAAGAAAACCCAACAAGAAAAACAGATACAACCATAATTGAAACGACCGATATTCGCCTTGCCGCTCTTTTGAACTTTAATACATTGGCTATCCTTTCCTTAACATTGCTCTCACCAGAAGCAAATGCAATGGGGCTTAGTAAACTAACCCTTTTTACAGACAGGCTTAGTAAAGACATTGAATAGTTCTTGCGTATATCCTCGTCTGTTTTTATCAATACAGCTTCATCGCAAGACATTTCTATATCCTTTGACATGAGGAAATAAGCAACCCACATAAGAAGATTAAACCAATGCAGGGCAAATATGATATATGCAAAAGGCTTAATGAGATAATCGCGCCTTTTTATATGTATCTGCTCATGCTTTAAGATGTAATCGTGTCTTGATGGGTTTATTGTGGTTGGAAAATAAATTTTAGGGCGAATAAAGCCAAACACAAACGGTGTTCTGATGTTGTCCGTTTCATAAATGTTATCTTGTATAAGGGTAGCAAAACGGATTCGCCGTTTTAGGTTTACATATCCCATTACTGCGTATGCCAACAAAACGATGAAGCCCGCAAACCAAACATAACTTATTACTGTAAAAATCCCATGAATGGGTATTGTGCCATTTTCAATAAGCGGTAAGGCGTTAAATATTGCTGTATTGACGGGCGCATCAATAAATTGTAATCCCGTTTGCATTGTAGGATTTTGTGAAAAAACAATATCCTGCGGTATAATATTTGTAGAGGTAGGCATTAGGCTAAAAGCACTTTCAATGCTAAAAGGGAATACCAAGCGAAACAGCACGACACCCCAAAGGGCATATGAGAATATTTTGGGGGCTTTTTTCAGCGGAATACGCACAAGTATAACCGCTAATGCAACAACACTAGCTGTAATGCTCATATTCAAAATCGCAATGAAAATCGCTGTCATTATTTCACCGCCTCATCAATCATCGCTTTTATTTTTTCTGCTTCCTCCTCCGACAATGTTTTGTCCTGCAAGAAAGATGTAATGAATGAGGGCATAGAGTCATCAAATACCCTATGAATTAATACACCAGCTTCGTATTTCTGCACATCCCCTTTTGCTATCAGTGCAGTTACTGTAGCTTTTTCATTTTTCATAATACCTCTTTCGCAAAGTTTTTTAATCATTGAGTAGGTCGTTGGCTTCTTCCAGCCAAGTTCTTTTTCACATATCCTTGTCAATTCAGTTGAATTGACAGGCTCATGCTCCCAAACGATACTCATAAACTTGTACTCCGCATCGAATAGCTTTAATAGACTTTCCATGTGTTCACCTCCGAATTGAAATGGACGGTCACGACCGACCGCCTTTAGTCTATCGCGACCAACCAACTATGTCAAGTGTTTTTTTCGATACTAGTTTTAGGAGTGGCATAAGTTTGTAGTATTATCAGCACTTTGCTATTTGATATTTTTCTACATGTTCAATGGTAAAAGGCAATAAAAAGCTCCTGCAAAATTTTGCAAGAGCGTGGTTGCCATGGGGATGGTTCATTTGGCACCATATGTACATATTTACTATATCATTAAAGCCTGCCACTACCCAGTAATCAACAAGCCAAGCCCGACAGACGAAAAACTCTCCTTGCCAATGAAAAAATATTGGCGCGGAGAGTATTTCGTCTGTCTTTGTCATTGTGGTAGTTATTGCTGGGATTGTGGGGCGCTCCTGTTAAAGATCGGAAGTGTTACTTTTCTGGTTTTGACCAAAGTATCGGGGCATATTGAGGTGTTTAAACTTATCTGTTTGATTTATTACTGTTTTCTGTGATTACATCCCATACCCTTTTATACACCTATAAGGTCAGGGCTTTTGGCGAGTTTTAGCAATTACTTATTGAGGCCAATATACATACACAGCCGAGTTATCTCTATCCCAGCGCACTTCTGCGCCGAAGGTTTCGGATATATAGCGGGCTGGTACGAAAGTGCGGTTATTTATTATTACAGGCATACCCATGCCGTCAGGTAGTGGTTGGTTGACTACAATGGAAACTGTAATGTCATCTTTAGTCATGTACCCAGTGCGGGTTGAGCGGTTCCAGGTTACTTCTGCGCCTAATGCCTCTGCAATTATGCGTAAGGGGATATGATATGGGCTCTATTGCCGTTATTAAGTCGGTATATCTGGCGGGGGAGTAGATGAAGGGGCTTCTACTAGCCCATTTATCGCGTCCCAAAGCCTTCTTGCAGCTGTATCAATATGGTTTTGAGGGGTAGCTTCGTCGTCACGCCTGGATATTGCTATTCTTAGTGCCTCTTGCAAATCTGTCCAACTTACAAAAGTATAATTCTGCTGATTTCGACTTTCCGCAGCCTCTATCGCTGCTATTAAGTCGGTTCTATCTGGTGGCGGAGTGGGTGAAGGGGGCGGCGGGGCTTCCACAAGTCCATCTATCGCATCC
>WRAN01000021.1 GCA_009780185.1 Defluviitaleaceae bacterium
AACTTTTTCCGTAGGTTTACCATTCGGAGTGAATACCTCTGCCGATACACTCACATACGGGCTTTTACCGTTTATTAAAGATTTGATGTAAGCGTACTGAATAAGCATTTTCGTCAGAAACCAGAACCCTTACACGAAACCTATGCTATCGTGTAAAGGTTCTGGTTTCGTGTGTTAGCGAAGCTAACGAGAGGGCGGAGCCCTGCGGTTGTTAATGGCTCTTAATTTACTTTTTGGAAAGCCAGTCTTTCATCTAATATTCCATCCATATGCTCAATCCAGATGATTCCGCAATGGGTAAAGTTTAGGTTTTGCATTAGTTTTAACATAGCGGCATTATCTTTGTGGGTGTCGATTCTTATATTTGGGTGCTGGGTACTACACCAATTGATTGCATAGGCTCCGGCACCTTTTTGATTTGGTGCCCTGGCTATGCGATGGATTACCCCGTAGGGCTCTTGGTTTAGCCACTGACCATCTATTTTTTTGTAGGTGGGCTCTTCTTCTATATTAAAGTAGAACACGGCGGCAATTTCATTGTCGTTTATACATACATAACTTGTTCCGGCTTCTATGTCGGCTTCAACCACTTTCTGGGGCGGATGGACATCCCCCCACTGTTTTGGGTTGCCGCTTTCTTTCATATAGGCTTGGGCATAGGCGTAGATTTCCATTACTTTTGGCAGATCTTGTAAGGTTGTTTTTCTTATTGTCATATTCTGACTCCTTTACTCTTATTTTTATATGTGGTAGTATATTTACAAATTTTTTACAATTATGGTTTGAATATTGATACCGATTCCAGGTTTTAATTTGGAATCAGTATGAGGAGGTTATTCTTGTGAAAAGATGCATCCTTATAGTTTTTGTTTTATCGATTATCGTTTTTATTGTTGCTTGCTCTTATATTACTTATCATCCTATCGAAGAGCAAGTAGTCCTCGCTCATGCGTCAGCGGGAACCGATATCCATCGGGCGCTGGAGGATCTGAGTGATATTATAGGTCACAGATTGCCTGCAGAGGACATGGAGGTACCTCCTAATACACTATGTTGGTCACGATTTGATGATTTTATCTATACCGAAGAGATACGCTCGTTGCGGCGAGGGATTGTAATGGATGCAATAATCCATTGGGTTCCGCCTTCATGTTATAGCAATGACAGATATACATTTGAGTGCAGAGAATGCACTATTTGGGCAATGTCTTTAGACCTTGGGTTTACACGCCATGACCACGTGCTAAACGAGCGCTTACTGGATGCGCTGCAAGAGCTTATGGGCGTGTGCCGCAATAATAGCCGCTTTGATGTAGCAGAATCACTAGCCATAGGGATGATACCCACCAGACATAGCTTGAACTCTTATCAGCTGTATTTTCTGGAGCAGCTTGAGGCTTTTATGGCAAAAGTTAATACCCCTTTTTGGGAAGACATGCATAATAATGACCCGGTAATTACACATATCGGTATCCCAGCTGCACCGGAATCCGCCCTATGTTATCCGCTTTTTACTATATGGCTTTATGACCCAGATTTACTGGAGCTTAATTTGCATGAATTTAATCAGGCCACGGCAGAGCTTAGGCAGCAGATTAATGAGTTTACTAATGCTACAGGGCATAGATTGGAAATGAGGGTGAATAGGTATGAGGGATAGATGGGGTAGACTTTCAAAGATATTGAAGATTATTGTTGTTGTGTGGGTTTTAGCTACAATTGGATGGGTTGCCGCTATTATTGGCAATGTGGTTACAAATGGATGGGGGATAATAGGAATACGAGATATTTGGCCTATGGCATTGAGCTCGGTAGTTATGATTGTATGTATATGGTTAAACACAAAACCCCGCGAAGAGTGATTCGCGGGGTTTTTATTTCGTGACAAAAATCAAGCATCAGACTCACAATATTATATAGCGTATAATATTGTGAAAAAATTAAAAGGAGATGTCACAATGACTCACACAATAATAAAAACAGCCAAGTTATCCAAAACATTTTCATCAGGAGGGCAGCAGCACCACGTTCTAAAAAACCTAGATCTGGAAATTAATAAGGGTGACTTTACTGTAATAATGGGCCCTTCCGGTGCCGGTAAAACCACATTAATGTATGCGTTATCTGGTATGGATAAACCAAATCTAGGCTCAATTGATTTTGCAGGGCAAGAAATTTCTAAACTCAATAACGACCGCCTTGCAACCTTTAGGCGCAAGCATTGTGGTTTTGTGTTCCAGCAAATGTTTTTACTGGATAACCTTAGCATACTGGACAACATACTCGCCGCCGGATTGCTGATTTCTAAAGACAAGAAAACAATTGCAGCCCGAGCCAAGGACCTGCTTACACAGGTAGGGCTATCCGAACAAATATGGAACAAGTTCCCTACCCAGCTTTCTGGCGGGGAGGCACAGCGGGCATCTATTGTGCGGGCGCTGATAAACCAGCCCGTTGTAGTATTTGCTGATGAACCCACAGGCTCACTTAACTCTGCCTCAGGTCAGGCAGCACTTGATGTATTAACTTCAGTGAACGAAAACGGGCAAAGTGTGGTAATGGTAACTCATGATTTGCGCTCCGCTCGTCGAGGAAACCGTGTGCTTTATATCAAGGATGGCGTAATACAAGGCGAGTGCAATCTTGGAAAATATGTAACGGGAGATCAAACCCGCCGGGATAAATTAGCTGATTTCTTGAATGATATGGGGTGGTAATAGTGAATAAGGTTTTTATGCTTGCAAAAGGCAATATCCGCAAGGCAAAGGGGCAGATGATAATACTTGCGGTTTTATTTCTAATCGCCGCGTCTCTTTTGATTATGGGGCTTTCTATAATACTGGGTTTCAACTCTCACTTTGACGAGCTTGTAGAAGAGCTAAACGCTACAGATACAAACTTTAATATGTCCCAATTCTTGTTTACTCCTGAAATGGAAGAACTTTTCCGCGAAGAGTCAACGGACTTTGAAGTACAAATAGGCATGCATTTATTTGATGCAGAACTAACATGGAACGACGATATAATTTTACAAGGTGCTCATTTTTACAATATCGCGGATAGCCGCCGCCTTTCTCAGTGGAAGTTGGTTGGAGAGTATCGGCCACTTACCCATGATAGTGTTTATGTACCGTATATGTATCATTTTTCTGCCGGGTATAATCTTGGGGATATAATTACTGTAATCTCTGGAGGGCAAAATCTATACTTTACTGTTGCCGGTTTTGTGGAAAATATTTGGGCAGATGCTTTTTTATCCCCCAGGTTTTTTATCCCTGCCACCCGCTTTCAAGAGCTTTACAATGATTTCCCTAATAGACGAGGGGTCTATATATACGCAAATGGTATAGACAATGTGCCTAACTTTACAAACCTACTTGTTATAGAGACAGGTTTAGGAGATGTTTCATTCCATCCTGATTTATGGATTTCTTTTTTCACATTGGACCAGATAATTAGCGGCCGCACAGGTACTGCTTTTATGATGAGTATATTAATGATTGCGTTTACTGCTGTTATTGGTATCGTTTCTATTTTGGTTATCCGCTTTAGGATCAAAAATTCTATAGAAGAAGACATGACCAATATCGGGTCACTAATGTCTATAGGCTATACAAGCCGCCAGATTACCGCTTCTGTTGTGGTGCAGTATGCTTCTATTATATTTATCTCGGTGGTTGCAGGCATAATACCAGCGGTTGTGCTGCTACCCCTTGTTGGGCGGGTATTTGCTGTGCTTAGCGGTATGTATTGGCAGCCTAGTTTTATGCCTGTGCCTGCGCTGATAACTGTTGCGGGGTTAACCGCTTTGGTGTTTATTTTCACAAGAATATCCGCAAGAAGCATTAAAAAAATTGCTCCTGTTTTGGCACTTAGGGGCAGTGCAACAACTCATAGCTTTAAGCGTAATCCGCTTCCGCTGGATAGAAGCTTTCTTCCTGTCAATGCTTCCCTTGCTTTTAAATCCGTATTACAGGGGCTACGGAAAAGCGCTATGATGTTTGTTATTTTGCTTGCTGTTTCCTTTACCGCGGTTGTTGCCCTTGTACTCTTTTATAACTCTGCTATTAATTTGGCTGCCTTTGAGCAAATACCTGGTATCGAACGCGCAAACTCAGTGCTTGCCTTTACAGATAATCAAGATAATGTGCCTTTCCAGGAAGAAATTAACGCCCACCCAGATGTACGTGACTCACAATTTACCCATCAAGGACCTACAACTGTATCAGGAGAATTTGCCCTGTACATGGTGATGGAGGATTTTAGCCGTCGTGTTACGCAAAATGTTTTTGAGGGTACCTTCCCTCGCTATGAAAATGAAGTAGCAATTACATGGCTGCTTGCCCAAGAGCTGAGTGTTGAAGTTGGCGACGTAGTTTATATCGGGGATGATGACCTACCGTTTATTGTTACAGGCTTGCTGTCTGGTATGGACCTTGGCCAGTTTGGAGCTTATATTACCTATGAGGCTGTGCTCACATTAAACCCCAACTTTGTAAAAACAATGCTTTTTGTATATCTTAACCCAGGGGTAGATGCCGCACTGTTTGGGCAGGAAATGGAAAACCGCTTTGGGGATTATCTATTTATGACAATAGACGCAGACGAGCAATTTGCCCGAGGTGTAGCTGGCTTTGCAGATGTTATGAGCCTGGTTGGTGTTATTATTCTTGTTATATCTGCCTTTGTAATTTCACTTGTGCTGTACTTTGTTATAGGCTCTACAATAGTGCGCAAGCACCGTGACTTAGGCATCCAGAAGGCAATAGGTTACACCACAGCTAACCTAATGAATCAGATTAGCCTGGCATTTTCATTCCCAATTATACTTGGCGGGGCAGCTGGTGCTGTACTTGGGGCCCTATTAGTAGACCCACTTATGTCTATGGGATTAAGGCCTATGGGTGTTATGCAGGCTAATCTTATACTAAATATGTCTTGGATCGCGGTTACCGGTATTGTTATTGTTGTACTGGCTTATGTAATTAGTATGCTTGTTACATGGCGCATACGTAAGATATCGGCTTATAGGCTGGTTACAGAATAGAGAAGCGATCGCTTTTATCCAAATCATCGGGGCATTGTGTACGCTTGACAATACACATTATGCCCCGATACTTTGGCCATAAGCAATAAATTAATGGCCGGAGCCGTAAAAGTACGCTTCTTGTTCCGGTGTTAGCTCATCCAGGCCTAGTCCCATGGCTTTGGATTTCATTACCGCTATCTGCCTATCCAGCTCTACAGGTACTTTGTGAAGGGCTGGGGCCATGCTCTTTCCATTTTCGGCTATATGCTTACAGCCCATTACTTGTAGGGCAAAACTCATATCCATAATATCCGCTGGGTGACCATTGCCTGCTACTATGTTTACCAGCTTACCGTCTGCTAATACATTAAGGACGCGACCGTCTTTCATGTAATAACCTTCTATAAAGGGGCGGCGGTTTTCTATTTTGGTTGATAGGCTGCGAAGGTCTGGTTTTGAGAATTCTACATCAAAGTGACCGGCGTTGGCTATAAATGCACCATCTCGCATTACTTCAAAGTGGCGCTTGGTGATTACGTCTTTATTTCCGGTTACAGTTACAAAGAACTCGCCGATTTTGGCGGCATCGTCCATCTTCATAACTCTAAACCCATCCATTACCGCTTCCATTGCCCGCCACGGGTTGATTTCCGTTACTATCACTCTGGCACCTAGGCCTTTTGCGCGCATAGCTACACCTTTACCGCAAAAACCGTATCCGGCTACTACTACGTCACGGCCCGAAAGCATTACATTGGTTGTGTACATAATGCCATCCCATACAGACTGACCTGTACCGTGCACATTGTCAAAAAGGTGTTTTGAGTCGGCATCGTTTACCGCCATCATCGGGAATTTTAAGCTTCCTTCACGCTCGCGAGCCTTTAGGCGGTTTATTCCAGTAGTGGTTTCTTCACAGCCGCCTAATAGGCACTCGCCATATTCGGCTAGCTCTCCATGGAGTAAGGCTACAAAGTCGCCCCCATCATCTATGATTATATGAGGTTTAAATTCTAGGGCTTTTTTTAGATGATCCCAATATTCCTCATCTGTTGCGTCATGATATGCATATACGGCGATATCACCTCGGGAGGCTAGACCGGCGCATATATCGTCCTTGGTGGATAATGTATTGCTGCCTGTGATAGCAACTTGTGCGCCGCCGGCGGCTAATACCTGAGCCATGTATGCTGTTTTTGCTTCCAGATGAAGGCATATAGCAATACGTAGGCCTTTAAAGGGCTGGTCTTTTTTAAACTGCTCTTCAAACTGGGATAATACTGGCATAAAGCCTTTTACCCATTCGATTTTTTTGATTCCCTGGGCTGCTAGGGATGGGTCACGAATAATGCTCATTTTTATCATGCCTCCGTATTTTTATTTATTAAAGTCTACAGTAAAAAATATCCTTCGTCTATGACACCTGGCATAATTTGTAGTAAAATAAAAAAAACGCTTCACAAAGGAGGTAACAACTTGCTAGACAAACAGCTAGTCTACGATGTCTTAACCGCCGCCCTAGCCACAGGGGGCGACCTAGCGGAGATTTTCATGGAAAATACCGTGAGGGATTCTATCGTCATGACCAATGGCCAAATAGAAAAGGCCAACTGGGGGGTGGATTATGGCCTTGGCTTGCGTATTATCTCAGGCATAAGCGCCGTATACGCCTATACTAATAACACCAGCCGTGACAGCTTACTAAAGCTGGCAAAAGATGCGGCTGAGGCAGTAAAGGCAAGCCTCAAGGATGACCCTTCCATTAAAAGTGTAATAACCTTAGACCGTAGGGAGTGGCAGCACTTTAGAGATGAAGTGCAAATCCCAATAAGCAAAATAGACAAGTCTAACATTGCTGTTAAGTTGCGCATTGCATCCGACGCTGCCTTTCAATACGACCCACTGGTAACCCAGACCTCCAACATGTTTACATCTGTTACCCAGGATGTGCTTATCGTAAACTCTAATGGAGTATGGGCGGAAGACCAACGGGTCAATACCCGTGTTTTTAACGAAAGCGTTGCTTCCCAAGGCAACGAAAAACAATCGGGCACCCAGGGCCCAGGCGCGAAAGCCGGCTTTGAATTTTTGGATAATCTGGATATGGGAGCCATAGGCAGAAGTACAGCCAAAACAGCCGTTACCATGTTAAAGGCAGACCTATGCCCCAGTGGGCGTATGCCGGTAATCATAGACAACGGCTTTGGCGGAGTAATCTTCCATGAAGCTTGCGGCCATCCATTGGAGGCTACCGGGGTATCCAAGGGCGCATCTGTATTTACAGGAAAACTAGGTGAAGTTATTGCCACACCTATAGTAACGGCGGTAGACGACGGCACCCTCCCAGGAGTGTGGGGTTCTCTTAACATAGATGACGAAGGGGCACCAACCCGCCGCAATGTCTTAATCGAAAATGGCGTACTAAAATCCTATCTTATTGACTATCTAGGCGGACTAAAAATGGGTATGCCTTCAACAGGCAGCGGACGGCGTCAGTCTTACCGCTTCGCCCCAACAAGTCGCATGACCAACACATACATCCTCCCCGGAAAGGACAAGCCGGAAGACATCATAGCTAATACCGAATATGGCTTATACGCAAAGCAAATGGGCGGCGGTTCTGTTGATCCATCTAAAGGCGATTTCAACTTCGCAGTACTAGAAGGATATATGATCCGCGGCGGCAAAATAGCTGAGCCGGTGCGAGGTGCCACCCTAATAGGCAAAGGCCATGAAGTCCTTATGGATATTGACATGGTAGGAGATAACTTTGAACCTGCCCAAGGAGTATGCGGAAGCATAAGCGGAGCGATACCCGCAGATGTAGGTCAGCCCATGTTAAGGGTTAAAGAAATGACCGTAGGGGGGAGAAAATAATGACTTTCACCGAATTCAAACAAGAGCTATTCGCCAAAGCCAAGGACAAAGGCTTTACAGATTACGAAATATACTTTGCAGGAAATAACAGCTTCTCCGTCAGGGTTTTCGACCAAGAAATATCCGAATATAAATCCACTGTCAGCCAGGGCGTAGGCTTTAGAGGCACCTTTGGCGGAAAAATGGGCTACGCGTCAAGCGAAAAAATGGATGCGTCTATAATAGAAATGATGCTGGAAAATGCCGCCGCCAATGCAGGCATAATAGAAGACGAAGCCGTAGAAAAACTATACCCCGGCGACGAATCATACCCGGAAGTAGTAACCTTCAACCCAGCTTTAGATGATGTAACCGCGGAAGAAAAAATAAAAATGGCAATGGAAATGGAAACCTATGCCAAAAGCCTAGACCCAAGAGTTAAGATGGCGGATTTTTGTACAATAGGCTCACAAGAAAGCGAAGTGGCTATTGCCAACTCATACGGCCTAGACTTGAACAAAAAACTAAATCTAGCCAGTGCAGTACTCATAGCCAGGGTAGAAGAAGACGGCTCTAACAAATCAGCAATGGAGATTTGGACAGGTAGAGATTTTGCAGATTTTGACTATAAAGCCCACGCCCAAAAAGCTGTAGACAAAGCCCTTAGCAACCTTGGCGCAAAGCCTATCCCGTCAGGGGCGTATCCTATTATCTTTGACAACAGAACCGCAAGGGATTTGTTCTCTGTTTTCTCAGGGATTTTTATGGCAGAGAATGGGCAAAAAGGCTTCTCCCTTTTAAACAAGAACAGAGTAGGAGAAGTTATTGCCGCCCCACACATCACATTAAGAGATGACGGAGTATGTGATTTAAGCTTAGGTAGTTTTTCCTTTGACGCAGAAGGTGTTGCCACAAAGCAAAAGGCGATAATAGAAAACGGCGAGCTTAAAACATTGCTATATAACCTAAAATCCGCAGAAAAAGACGGAGTTAAGTCCACAGGCAACGCCGCAAAGGCAAGCATTGGCGGGGCAATAACCACCTCCACCACTAACTACTACCTTGTACCCTCTGAAACATCTTTTGATGAGCTGATTTCAGGGGTAGAAAATGGCGTATTAATTACCGATATGGCGGGACTTCATTCAGGAGTTAACCCCGTTTCTGGTGATTTCTCTGTTTCTGCTGATGGATTCCTCATTGAAAACGGAAAGAAAACAAAACCTGTAGAGCAGATTACCATTGCAGGCAACTTCTTTGACGTATTAAAGAATATCACCGCCGTAGGCGGCGATCTGAAATTCCACTCAACAGGGCATGGCGGCGTTGGTATGCCTTCAATTGTGGTAGATGGAATTAGGGTATCGGGGCTGTAATGGCAAGTCTATGCTATGACTCCCCAATGGGGCCGATTTTGGTGAAAGAAGAGGATGAGCATATAACAGAAATCTCGTTCCTAGAAGCTGATTTGCGAGATAAGTTCCGCACGTCCAAAGTCGAAACTGCTTCTGACGCACCTGTAGCCAAAGCATGTATTGCACAGCTAGAAGCCTATTTTGCAGGCCACCTAAAAGAGTTTACTGTGCCTATAAAGCTAAAAGGCACAGATTTTAGGATGCAGGTATGGGCGGCACTTATGACTATCCCATACGGGGAAACCATAAGCTATAAGCAGCTGGCTGAGCGCATAGATAACCCCAAGGCCATAAGAGCCGTAGGCGGTGCCAACCACCATAACCCTATCAGTATAATTGTGCCCTGCCACAGAGTAATTGGCGCAGACGGCAGCCTAACCGGGTATGGCGGTGGCCTCAGCAATAAAAAGTTTTTATTAGCCCTTGAAAAAAAGTAAAATATATGCTTTACTAATTACTAGATGATATTAATTACCAGAGAGGAGTCATAACTATGCCAGAATTAAAAGGATCAAAAACTGAAGCTAATCTTCAGGCCGCATTTGCCGGGGAGTCCATGGCTCGCAACAAGTACACCTACTATGCATCAAGGGCAAAGAAAGATGGCTTTGAGCAATTCGCACAGCTATTTACTGATACAGCCAACAATGAAAAGGAACATGCAAAGCTATGGTTTAAGCTGCTTCACGGCGGGGAAGTACCAGGAACCGCCCAAAACCTAAAAGATGCCGCCGAAGGTGAGCACTATGAGTGGACAGATATGTATGCCACCTTTGCCAAGGAAGCAAAGGAAGAAGGCTTTGATGTAATAGCGAAGCAATTTGAGATGGTAGCTGCCATAGAAAAAGAGCATGAAGAGCGTTATCTCGCTCTGCTTAAAAACTTGGAAGAAAATAAAGTCTTCCAAAAGGATAATAAAGTAGAATGGGAATGTGCCAACTGCGGCCACCGCCACTATGCTGACGCTGCACCGGAAATTTGCCCGGTTTGCGTGCATCCTAAGTCGTTTTTCTTGATTGCGGCTCGTAATTATTAAGACATAGAATATTGTTGTAAATAAAAAATGCGCATATCATCGTGTAATTCGCGATTATATGCGCATTTTTATTTACATACATATTATTGAAACACAAAGAAAATTATGGTACAGTATCAACCAGAAAGGTCAGAGGCAATATTTAAATTGCAAGGCCACAAATAAAAGAACCACGGAACCGTGAAAGTGCCGACCAAAGCACTCCCACGGGCTCGTAGGGATGTGAACGCATCGCCTAAGAGCACAGGATTAACCTGCCACCGTAGCCCACTTAGTGTACAACATTTACCCCCATCCTTCAACAAGGGCTTGGGCGGTTTATTGTATTCAAGTCCAATGCCGCAGGCGGTTAGTTCTTTGCATTCGCGTACATAATTGGCGCGTAGGCGATGATGGGTTGAGAGCCATCTCCCTGCGCGCTTTTTCGTACCCTGCTTTTGGCCTTTCTAATATAAGAAAGGAGGCAAATCATTGAGCAATAAAAAAGAATCGGCTCCCACCGGTTCTTTTTTGTTGTATTATATACAGAAAATAATCAGCCACTTATAAGGAGATTATATGAATAAACGCCTGCCTCTGTTTTACATAGTTACTGCTATATTTTGGTTTGCTCTGTATACCTATGTACCTTATATATCCCCATATTCGGAGTATCTAGGGGCAGATTTACGGTTTATTGGGCTTATTGTTGGGTCATATGGGTTTACTCAGATGGCCATTCGGTTTCCACTGGGGATATTGTCTGACAGACTTGGCAGACGGAAGATATTTGTTTTGTCAGGGCTGTTTTTTACTGCTGTGGCTGGGGTGGTTGTATTTTTTGTGCCACATCAATTTACAATGCTGCTTTCACGTAGCCTTGGCGGGGTTGCGGCTGCTTCCTGGGTTACTTTTACCATACTTGGCTCAAGCTACTATCCTCCTGACGAGGTTGCAAAACCGGTGGGCTATTTAAACTCTGCCAATGCCGCCGGGCGTATATTGGCCTTTTTAACCGGTGGGCTTATCGCTCAGTGGCTCGGTGTGCCTCATGCATTTTTGCTGGGTGGGCTGGCCGGTGGACTCGGGCTTCTAGCGGGATTTGCCATTGTGGAAAAAAGGCCGGATACAGCCAAAGAACCGCCAAAGCTTAAAGATTTACTGAGCCTTGTTGGCAATAAGCCCTTAATATGTGCGTCCTTTTTGGCTATTTTGAGTCAGTATATTTCATTCGCTACCGCGTTTGGGTTTACGCCGCTTTTTGGGGCCGGGCTTGGGGCTAGTCAATTTCAGCTTGGAATGCTTGGCATGGCAGTGGCTGTGCCGGGGCTTATAATTTCTCCTTTGGCCGGAACGGTAATACCACGCAAAATCGGGGCCAGGAACACGATAGCCTTTGGGTTTGGCATTTCGGCGCTGGGTTGTGTTATGTTTGTATTTGTGGGAAGCATATGGCAGCTTTATGCCGTGCAGATTATTGCCAGCACCGGCACTGCCCTTGCTTATACTTTGCTTATGGGTTTAAGCATAAAAAACATCCCCAATGAAAGCCGCGCCACTGCCATGGGGTTCTTCCAGGCTGTGTATGGGCTGGGGATGTTTGTCGGGCCCTTTGTGACCGGATGGGTCGGGCATAGTTTTGGGCTTGGTACTGCTTTTGTGCTTACCGGTGCAGTTGGAGTAATTGGGGTTGTTGCGGCGTTTTTATTTGCGCAGAAGAATCATTTATAGAAGATTATAGTTTGGGGATTCCCTTATTACTTGCACATCATGAGGATGTCCTTCTCTTAGCCCAGCTTGGGTGACACGGATAAACTCGGCTTTTTCGTGCAGCTCTTTTATTGTTCGGCATCCGGCATAGGACATTCCTACAGAAAGGCCGCCTAGTAGCTGGTGTAGCACTTCTCCTAGTTCGCCTTTATAGGTTGTGCGGCCTTCTACTCCTTTGGATACTCTTATTGAGCTATGGCTTGGGTAGCCTCCATCTAGTTTTTCGTCGCTTGCGGTGTCAGCTTCCATTCCTCTATAGACTTTATATTTTCTGCCCTGGAACAGCTCTGTTGCTCCGGGGCTTTCTTCGCATCCTGCGAAGATATTGCCCATCATACACGCGGTAGCTCCTGCGGCTATTGCCTTGGTTATATCGCCGCTGTAGCGTATGCCTCCGTCTGCGATTATTGGGGTGGCTGTTGCTTTAGCTGCCGCGGCACAGTCCATTATTGCGGTGATTTGTGGTATGCCAATCCCAGCAACTACCCGTTTTGTGGATACAGAGGAAGGGCCAATGCCTACCTTTATAATATCCGCACCTGCGTCAATTAGGGCTTTAGTAGCATATCCTGTAGCCACATTGCCTGCTATTACAGCAATATCAGGGAAGTCTCCCTTTATTGCCCGTATAGCAGAAAGCACCTCCGATGCATGGCCGTGGAAGACCTCCAGGGCTATTACATCTACTTTACGCTTTGCTAGGGTGTGAACCCTTTCCATAAAATCGTCTTTAATGCCTACTGCCGCTCCAACCAGTAATCTGCCTTGAGAGTCTTTGGCGGATAGAGGGTATTTCATGG
Source organism: Defluviitaleaceae bacterium (assembly GCA_009780185.1). Lineage (GTDB taxonomy): Bacteria > Bacillota > Clostridia > Lachnospirales > WQUN01 > WRAN01. The sequence goes on from WRAN01000021.1 coordinate 12,886, forward strand.
ACTTATTAATATCCTTAACGGTTATAAGCCCTTTGAGATTACCCCTTTCGTCTACTATAGGGAGTTTTTCTACTTTATTTTTTATCAGGATTTCTTTAGCTTGTTCAATGGTTGTACCCACCGGGGCGGTTACTAGTGGCAGTTTGGTCATGACTTCATAGATTTTCTTGCTGTATTCGGTTTCGAAAAGCAAGTCTCGGTTGGTGATTATACCTACCAGCTTGTCATGCTCTACTATGGGGACGCCGGAGATACGATACTTTTCCATTAACTTATCTGCTTCATATACATAATGGTTGGGTGACAGGGAAAATGGATCAGAGATAACACCATGCTCTGACCGTTTTACTCTGTCTACTTCTATGGCTTGATCCTGGGCAGACATATTGCGGTGGATTATGCCAATACCGCCTAGTCGTGCAAGGGCAATAGCCATCTTTGCCTCTGTTACTGTGTCCATTCCGGCAGACAAAAATGGGATATTTAGCTTTATATCGGGTGTAAGGCGGATGGTAGTATCCACATGAGAAGGCTGCACATCTGAAAAGCCTGGGATAATAAGAACGTCATCAAAGGCTAAGCCTTCTGGGATTTGAGATTTCATATGATACTCCTTTGCAACTTTTACAACTTCACATGAAGCCTTCGTCTGGTTAATACTCCGGCTATGGCTTTTAGCATTACCTCGTTGGGCTCGATTATTACTTTTGTGCGTTTGTTTTCGTGGTTAATCATGAAGATATAGGTGTCGGGGCCTGATACGCCGCTTGAATAGTCCTTGGTTATTTGTGTCCCTTGGAAGGCTCCGCTATGGGCTTTATCGTCTATGTGGGCCATAATCTCTATATCATTGACTCTGATGGATAATTTACGCTTACGTCGGGAGCGGTTATAGATTACATCAATATCCAGCTCTCCGGCGGTAAAGCTGTATTCATATTCCCGCTTTATTAAGCTTAGAAGAAACCATGCCCCAAATACAACCCCGGCAACAATAAACGGCCCGAAGAAGTTTCCAAACATTAGCGCAATAATGCTTACCAATAATGCCGCGATTATAAGCCCAACGCGCTTTAGTGCGTCTGTTGCAGTGGGTTGGCGCTTTACGATTTGCTCTTTAAATACATCATTCATTGGATATCACCTCATCAGTGTTTTATGGGGCACTTAAAGCGCCACCCTATACTCTTTTTATATATACGTAACTTTTGCATTATCAAGCTCATGAGGTGCTTTGCCTGTGTTGGCTATACCTACGCATACGGACATTCCAAAGTTGTACCCGTCCGGGATTTGCAAGCGCTTTGTCCACTCTTCGGCTTTTGGGCCTGCAAGGGGGATTCTGGCCATTCCGCAGATTACACTGGCAAGACCTAAACTATGAGCGGCCAAAGCTACGTTTTGGGTTGCTATCCCGCAGTCTAGGGTTGCGTAATCCGTGGCATCTTTGGCTATGACTACCAGACATGGCGCGTTGTAGAATAGCTTTCCACCTCTATCCATCATGCGCTTGTAAGCGTCGCCGGATTGGTCTTTTAGGATGGCCATGGCGTGGGCATCATATTCGTCTATTAGGGCTTTGTCAGTTATTACTATTATGTGCCATGGTTGTAAGTTCATGGCAGAGGGGGCAGCCAGCGCGGCTTTGGCTAGAGCCCCAGCCTGTTCTTTGGTTATAGGTTCTCCGGTAAAATCTCTGCAGGAGTAGCGGTCTAGGATCGCTTTCATTGTTTCATTCTTAAACTCGTTCATGTGACACCTTCCTTATGTTATAATGGCACTCTCATTTTCATGCATATTGTAAATGGGATGTAGGGTTTTAGCAAGTTGTTTTGTTAGTTTTGCTAACGCTTTCGTCATTATCATCAAAACCTAAGGAGGATAATAATGCAGACATTTCTTCTTGCAAAGCATCTGTCTCACAGGTTCTTGCCTGAGAATATGAAGTGGATGTGGGGTCAGGGGCTCCTTAACTATGCCTTTGGCCTTATGGATGAAGTACATGGAACCGATTATTTTACAGATTTTTTATGCAGGTATTACAATGCCCACATTGACCGAGGATACAGTATCGTCAGCTCTGATACTGCGGCTCCCGGCCTTGGGGCATTTTTGTTGTGGAAAAAAACCGGGGAAGAAAAATATCTGGCGATTGCCGAAGCTGTGGCCAAGTATATGCGAGAGGCTAGGCCTATTGTAGCTCATCTGCCTAATCATCATGGTACCGGGATACATTCCTATACTTATCCACAAAGTATCTGGATAGATTCTATAATGATGTACGGGGTTTTTGCCAGTAGATACGGCCACGAGCGCGGGGATGATGTTTTGCTGGATTATGCAAAAAAGCAAGCGGCAGTTTTTGCAAAATATCTTAGAGATGAAGTTAGTGGGTTGTTTTATCATAGTTATTGGACATCAACGGAATCCCCCTACCCTTCAAAGCCTATATTTTGGGGGCGTGGAAACGGATGGGTTATGGCTGCAATTCCATTACTGTTGGAATATCTGCCTGATGGGGAAGACAAGGACGCAACAATTGAAGTCTTTCTCAAGCTGGCAAGAGTTTTGAGGAGGTACCAGCGGGACGATGGATTCTATGAAACCCTATTGAAGTTTAACTGCAAAGGCAATTATATCGAAAGCTCTGCTACGGCGTTGATAGCTTCAGGCCTTATGTATGGTGCCCGTAAAGGGATTCTAACAAAGAAATATGCCACTGCGGGAAAACACGCTTTTGAGGCTGTGGATAACTCCATCTGTAGAGACAAGCATGGGCTATGTCTTCCAAATATCTCAGCCCCAACTATCCCTGTGCCACTGGCCCCAAAGCTTGGATACCTGCTTACACCAACAGGAAGCAATCTAACCTACGGTGTTGCGGCTGCTATTTTTGCAGCACTGGAATATCAGAGGTGTACACAATGAAAGCAATAGATAAGATTCCAGCCCGGGAGAAGTTTTTCTTCGCCTTTGGTGATTTTACCGGGCATGGTATGTTTATGAGCATAATGTACTTCATCTTCCTTACGGATGTACTGATGCTACCGCCAGCCCTGGCTGGCACAATCGGTCTTTTGACTCGCGGCTGGGATGCTATCCTTGACCCTATTGTCGGGGTTATTTCTGATAATACCCGTACCAGATGGGGGCGTAGGCGGCCTGCAATTTTTATTGCGGGTATTTTTATTGTCTTTGCCTTTCCTATTATGTATGTACCAATTTCTCAGTGGAGCATGTGGGCTATTGTGGCTTACGTTGTGGTTTCTCAGATGCTTCTGGCGGTCGTGACCACAACATTTGGAATAAACTATGCATCCCTCTCCAGCGAGATAAGTAACGACTACGCCGAGCGTAATAAGGCCAACACAATGCGGATGGTTTTTTCCGGGCTTTCCAACCTGGTGTTTGCCACAACCCCGCTATTGGTACGGGACTATCTTATTGATGTTGTGGGCAATGAGGTAGCGTATGTGGTAACCGCGAGTATTTACGGAGCTATGTTTGGTGTGATATTGATACTCCTTGCTACCAATACTAAGGAAAGGGTGCCGATGCCCACGGTAAAGATAAAGTTTTCTATCAAAACATTTACCCGCCCGCTGAGGGTTAAGTGCTTTAGGGAATTGGTGCTGGCTTATACATTTGCCTTCCTTGCCCTTGATATAGTTACTACTATATTCCAGCATTTTATGCGGTATGTTGCTCACCGCCCTGGGGAGACTGCTTTTGTTTTGGGGACTTTAGTTATTGCCCAGATACTTACGGTGCCTGTGGTTTATAAGCTCACAAAGCGGTTTAGTAAGCCGGCCGTATTTCGCCTTGCGGTGCCTATATGGATTTTAGGGGTAATGATGCTATCTATGTACCAAACTGGATGGTCACCTGTAGCTATTTATGTATTTGCGTTTGTGTCCGGTATTGGGATGTGTGGATGCACGATGATACCATGGCTTATGTTCCCTGATGGGGTAGATGTTGGAGAGTTGGCAAATGGCAGCCGTGATGCGGGCACCTATTCCAGCGTAATGGTTATGTTTAGGCAGATATCCTCGGCTTTTGGTATTGCGACTATTGGCTGGGTATTGCAGCTTACAGGATATGACGGAGCTTTGGATGTTCAACCAGGCAGTGCCATACTTGGGCTTCGTGGTGTGGTAATGATATCCGCCATTATACTTCTAGGGGCCGCGTTTTATTTTATGAAACGCAATAAAATGGATGAGGCAAGTATGCACAAAGTGAAAGAGGCTCTGACGCTAAAACGTGAAAATCAGCCGCTATCGGTAGAACTGGAAGCAGAGCTTGAAAAAATAAGCCCTGGCATGATTGGAGGAAACAAATGAAAATAAAAACTTTGCTGGCAGTAGGAGGTGCAGCCTTGGCTGGACTAACCCTATACGAACTATATCGTAATAAGAAAACCCCTACCCTACCTGCCAATACGCCAAGGCCTTTTAATATCCATATCCATGACTTTCTTGGGGCACTTGCGGAAGATAAACCTTTTAATCAGGAGCTATTGGAGGATACGTTCCTATTCATTCATCGGCGATACGATTGCTCGGATTTTCTTGCTAATACGATTATTAGGATTTTATATGCCTACGAACACAAACTAGAGCTACAGCTAAAACAGCGGATGAAAGACCTTCTGCTTAACTTCAAATATCACTGGGATCAAAACGGATATGACAGCTTATGTAGTTGGTCGGAAAATCATCAGATATTGTTTGCCGGGTTGGAGTACCTTACCGGGCATTTATACGAAAATGAAACATTCATTAACTCCGGGCGCGTTGGCGCATACCACAAAGAACGCGGAAAAGCACGGATTCTAGCATGGTGCAAGCGCCGCTTCCAATACGGGTTTACAGAGTGGTATTCCAATAATTACTACTTGGAAGACCTTATCGCGATGAGCAATATCCAAGAATTTGCCCCAGACCCAGAAGTGCGCCATGCCATGGAACAAGCCCTTCATATAATCTACTTTGATATCGCCACCCAAAGCCTCAGAGGCAGCTTTGTATCCACAGGAGGGCGCATGTATGAGAATAATAAAAAATCCGCAAGGGGCGGTTCAGCGCTTAACAGGATAATAGCCAACCTATTCGAGATTAAACTGGATGAAGAAGCAGACCTTTTCTACGAGGAACTAACCGCGATGACTCATAATATCGACCTTAACGTACTGCTTAATAAATCCTACCAGGTGCCGGATGTAATAAAGAAAATAGCAAAGGATACCTCCCCCCAAGTTATAAAAGCCTCTAACTCCATGGACATAGAAGAAGGAGTAAGGGCCGAGATTTTCGGCTCATTAGATGAACAATTGGCCGCCCAGTGGGAGATGGAGGCTTTTACCAATCACCAAGTTTTCGCTAACACAATGAAAGCTATACGACAAAATAAAATGTTTACAAGCGAGTTTTTTGCCCCGCTAAAGATGCTTAACCTTACCGTGCTTAGGCCATTTTACGGATTGCTGGCAAAAATCATAAACCCTATTACCAACGGCAAAGCCACCCAGCGGGCCAATACCTATACCTACCGCACCCCTCACTACCTAATGGCCACTGCCCAAGGATATTTACCCGGTGGTTTTTCCGACCAGCAGCATATCTGGAGTTGTATGCTTAACCACGATATTTGCGTATTCGCCACACATCCCTCCGGCGAGCTTAGTGAGACAGGGGCTTTATCCAAATCCCCGGGATATTGGGTAGGTAATAGCCGCAACCCCCACGCTGCTCAGCATCTTAATCGGATACTAGCCATATATCATCTACCAATGAAAAAAGCCTCCTTCGAGCAGGGCTTCCATGAATTTACTCATGCATACTTTCCAATCGATGCTTTTGATGAAGTTATTTCTGGCAAAGGCTTCTATTGCGGGCGCTCAGGTGATTCATATGTAGCTCTTTTTGGGGCGTCTGATCTTACTTTGGCTGGAAGAGACGAGCTAAAGCAATACGGAAAGAAACAATACTGGATATGTGAGTGCTCCTCCGCTGATATAGAAAGCTTTGAGGATTTTGTAGCCCGTGCCGGTAGGGATATAGAATTTGATGGGGATAGACTGAGGTATGAAAATCTTGAACTGACTTTTGCTGGTGACTTTTATGTAGATGGGGTAAAGGAAAATACCCAATATAAACGCTACGACAGCATATACTGTACTGGTGATAGACTTGCAGACGAGTTTGTCTATAAATTTGATGGCGCTGAGGTAACTGTAAAATAAAAATAGGGCTGCTTCACGTAAATGTGAAGCAGCCCTATAAATTTTATTACATATCATACATCTTGGGATCAAGCTTCTCGCAATCATCAATTACGGATTCTGTAAAGGCACCTACGTCGGCGGGAAGTTCGTCTACTTGTTCTGCTAAGCTTTCTAGCCACATTAGTTCTTTGTCGTTGAGCTGCAACTTACCGTCATCATAGCCTTTTTGCATATGCTCAAGGGCTAGTGCTGCGGCTTTTTTTGCACGAGGATAGTAGCCGTCAACCTTTACCAGTTCTTTAGAGATATCAAGCACAACGTCAGGGCGCAAAACATATGCTTGTGGGTCTAATTTGCTGTCAGAGTCTGCGTGAAGGTCGCGCATCAAGAGTCCATGCCCTTGATTGGCAGCTTCGTTGAACAGGCGGCAATCGTAAACCAATTGCTCGAAGGAAACAGTAGGAGCCATTCCTCCAAGTAGTTTAATCTGCTGGATGGACTCATTGCTCCAGATATCGGCAACACATCCTGCGACATTGCCCACTGGTGATAAATGGGCACAAGCAGCAGTACGGCCTTCCATGGATATGGGAGTGCCTGTAATGGCTTTTACATATACTCCTTCATATCCGCAGTCTTTATGAGGGCCTTTGGCTCCACATTCTATAGCTACAAGGCTACGTACAGCAGAAACCACCCGGACAGTAGCGGCAAAAACACGTGGGATATAATTTTTATCTGCCAGCACCATTGCTGTGTTGGCAAAACCGCAGGCTGTGTCTCCAGAAGCTATTGAACCTGTACGCCCCGCTATGGCTACGATTTCATTCCAGACTTTATTCATATCAGTGCAGCCCAGCACACTTAAGGCAAAGATGGACTTTGCAATATCACAAAACATTACCGCTTCGTCGTGGGTTTCTTTTCCGCCTACAGATTCTATAGCCATAAAATCCGCCCCGGTGTTTGCACAGCCTTCAAAGGTTTTTAGCATTGCATCCCAGTGGCGGCCACGCCACATATGCTCTAATTCATTGCCTTCACGGATATCATTGGGGGTGATTCTTACCGCCCCTTTGATACCGTGCTTTGCTTCATGCTCTTTGATTATATCCACTACGGTTTTACATACTTCGATACCCCAACTAGGGTTTTCTGTCATAGGGGGTAAGGTTTCAATTTCCGCTACAAAACCAGGCACGTAAAGCTCTCTGGCTCTATCGCAGATACCGGTAATAATATCACGATAATGGCCTATAACCTCCGGCATTGAATCCTTGGTTATAAGCATTGGGGGCAGTGTAAAGTTTACCTCTGGGTACATTGTACCGCCCCCTATTACCATGCCGTTTTTTAAGGCAATGGGGTGCAGGGACTTGCCATATACGAAATCCGACAGGTTCTCGTAAGCAGTAGTTTTAAACTGTGGCATAAGAGCCTCCTTTGTGAATCTTTTATTTTATTTTACAGTATAAATAAAATTTCGCTAGGATGAAAGCCCAAAAAAACTTGACGAGATAGATTCCCCGTATTACAATAGCTTCCGCAACAAGCCCGGATGGCGGAATTGGCAGACGCGCCAGATTTAGGTTCTGGTGGGAGACCGTGCAGGTTCAAGTCCTGTTCCGGGCATTTCTTGCAAAGAGCAATAAAAAGCCGTAGGCAGATGAAAATCAGCTTACGGTTTTTTGTTTTTAGCAAAATATGATATATTACGAACCAATAACAAAGGGAATTAAATAATAGGGGGGCAATATGAGGAAATTTTGGCTATTGTGTTTGCTGGCCTTCGCGGTGCTTATTTTTTCTGGCGCATCCATAGCAAATGCGCCTGCATCTATTCGTATAGGGCTAACCAGTAATTTTGGCAACCGGGATAGTATCCACATAAATAATACTAATATCACAGCCGGGTACGATAATAATGGCGTATTCCAATCACACACACAGCTGCACTCTGCAAGTGGTTTTACCGCACGGATGAGTGGCGGGGTTGTAGCCCTTTACAGTGGAAACCAACAGGTATTTTCATTTACTGACACTACTCGTGGCGCACAGGTAATGGAAACCGGTGGTGGAGCTATCAATCTAGGCAATTATTCATATAGAGGGGCAATAGAGTTTAGCCCTAGCGGTACTCGCATTACTGCAATCAATGTAATATGCCCGGAAGAATATCTTTTTGGTGTGCTTCCTATGGAAATGTCTCATACCTTCCATATAGAGGCCTTAAGGGCTCAGGCCATAGCCTCACGAACATTTATGATTCACCGCATAAATGATGGACACCATAGAAATAACGGCTTTGACCTATGCGATTCTACCCATTGCCAGTCATATAGCGGGACAGGCCGAGAGCATGTTAATACTACCCGGGCTGTAAACGAAACCGCTGGACTTCTGATTTACCACAACAATGCTCCAATCCTAGCGGTGTACTTTGCCAGTAGCGGCGGCTCAACTGCCAATTCAGAGGATGTATGGGTACAAACCCTTCCATACCTGCGTGCTGTGCGAGATATTGCAGAGCATAATCCGGTAGAATGGACCCGGACATTTACATGGGCGCAAATTAACACTGCACTTGCAAATGCAGGAGCCAATATTGGTACAGCAACAGGCCTAACCATTACTCGAACCTGCACCTATGGGCGAGTAAATGAGCTGACAGTGCAAGGCACAAGCGGCCAGCACGTTTTAATAAGGGAGTCTATCCGCACCTTCTTTTCCCCAATAGGCGGGTCACTTATGAGCAGAAATTTCTATATAGCCGGGGCGGCACCTGCCACCGGGGTCAATGTATCGGTAACCGATGGAAGCAGTGTATTGTCTGCTGCTATAACTTCTTTTTTACTAAGAAATACGCAAGGAGCTACGTCTCCCGTATCAACAGGAGTATATGTATTTGACGGAGTTACCATGCGCCGCGTGGAAGCGGCAACCCAAACTCAAGTAACCACCTTGGCAACCGGTGTTACACTCCACGGTCAAGGCTGGGGTCATGGAGTTGGCATGAGTCAGCGGGGAGCCCATGGGATGGCGCTGGCAGGATACACATACCGGCAGATTTTGCTTCATTACTATACTGGTGTGGAAATACGATAATTAAAATTAAAGTGAACTAATTCGAAATAGGAGATAAAAATGAACAAACAAGACTTTTATTATGATTTACCAAAGCACTTAATAGCCCAGACCCCCGCCGAGCAAAGAGACGGGTCCCGTCTTATGCGCCTTAACCGCACAACAGGCCAGGTGGAACATGCCATGTTTAAGGATATTGTAGATTTACTAAATCCTGGCGATTGCATTGTAATCAACGACTCAAAAGTAATACCCGCAAGGCTGATGGGCTATAGCCAAGAGGCCCAAGTAGAAATGCTTCTGCATGAGCGCCAAGAAGATGGGCGCTGGAGCGTACTTGTAAAGCCAGGGCGTAAAGCCCGCGAAGGCGATATTCTTGTGTTCGCGCAGGGGCGATTAAAAGCCCATGTGGAAGAATTGATAGAAGACGGTTTACGATTAGTATCCCTAGAGCATGAAGGTGATTTTGAACCCCTTCTTGAAGAAATCGGTGAAATGCCATTGCCTCATTATATCGAAGAAAAAGGGGATGACTCTCGCTATCAGACTGTCTATGCAACCCATGCTGGATCTGTGGCAGCACCTACTGCCGGGCTTCATTTTACTGAAGAAGTTCTACAGGCGATTAAGGATAAAGGCGTCGGAATAGCCAGGGTTACCCTGCATGTAGGCATAGGAACCTTCCGTCCGGTTAAAGAAGATGATATCTCTAAGCATCTGATGCATAGCGAGTATTGTCGGGTTGAGCCCGAGACAGCTAAGCTAATAAACGATACTAAGGCTTCCGGAGGCAGGGTAATAGCTATAGGAACCACTAGCTGCCGCACATTGGAAAGCCGCGTGGATGATACAGGCAAGGTAATTGCCGGGGCGGGCAAAACAGATATTTTTATTTTCCCTGGCTTTCAGTTTAAGGCTATCGATGGGCTTTTGACCAACTTCCATCTGCCTGAGTCTACACTTATTATGCTGGTTTCGGCACTTGCCGGGCGGGAGGCTGTGCTTTCGGCTTATGCTGAGGCTGTAAAAGAGGAGTATCGCTTCTTTAGTTATGGGGATGCGATGTTAATCGTTTAGCTTTAATAGTTTAGTTATTTCTTCTATTTGAGACGTACTCATATCCGCGCCATCGGGGCCATATGCACTGGGTAACACATGTGCTATGGCCTTTTTATTTATTACCATAGAACCTAGATATGCATAGCAGCCGTTGATGCCATTGTGATCTGTCCGGCCCGCAAAACGCTTTACATGTTCTCCTTCACCTACTATCCATGACGCGAAGGTTACGCAGTGAGTTAGTGTGTTGGGCGCTCCTATGTCTGATATTATCCCAGCAAAGCCGCCTACCGCGCCTTCGGGACTTCCACTTGTGATAACTGAGCCGGTGGAATAGGAAAATTCAACAGAGGCGGTATCTGTTATTTTTCCTATAAAACCTCCTGCAGCGCTTTGATTACCTAGGGAAAAGATATCGCCTTTTGCATGTGAGTAGATTATTCGGCTGTTATTTAAAAGGATGCCTACAAACCCACCTGTGATTCCCTGACCATGAACTTCGCCTAGGGCAACACAGTTTTTTGTAAGGGTGTATTCTATTTTTCCGGCGAAGCCCCCTGTGATTCCAGGCGCCCCTGTAATTTTCACATGGCTACTAGAATTAATAAATTCTGAGATATGATTTGCATTGGTTGTCAGTGGGGTTCCAAGGATATGGCCTACTAAGCCTCCAATATATTTACCTGCGTCGGTGGAGGATATTGAGCCGCTTACGGATATATTGGAAATTTGGCAGTTAATTGCTTCTCCTGCTAATAAGCCTGCTTTTATTTCATTTTTGCCAGTAATGTTAATTGATGCATCCTTTATTATTACATTTGAGATATTTGCGTTTTCTATTTTTGCAAAGAGCCCTTGAGATGTACTAGGATTATTGTTAATTGATAGGCCACTTATTGTATGGCCTTGGCCATCTAAAATTCCACTGAATATTTCTATGGGCGTCCAGTCTGGGGGAAGTACAATATCCGCAACTAGGATGTAGGACTCATCTTTGATATTGGCCAGTTGCTCTGGTGCGCTTATTGGTATTGGTTCAGATGCGTAGACTGATTGATAGCATATAAATAACAGCAAGGTAGGAAGCACTATTTTTCCAAGCATTTTCATTTTTTTCATATAAATCACCATCTTTAGTATGTTCCGGTATGGTTGTAGTATGCATATACTAATTAAAAGTTATTTTATGGAGGTTGTATGGATAATTCTGCAATGTTGTGGCAACTGATGCAAAGCTTAAGCGGAGGCACCAGCGAAGAGCAAGCACATATACAAGAGCAAACCGGATTTGAACATACGCTGCTTTCGCTTAGGCCACTAATGCCGCCAAAACAACAACGGATTATTGACCTTATGATAAAAATGCAAGAAGTTAAGGCACTTATGCATGAGATACAGGGGCTCCACTAAAATAAACCGCGCAAATATACTTATTTGCGCGGTTTTATTGTATAATCAATTACGATGATACTGATAAATATTGAGTTGATACTATTCTCAATTAAAATGTTAATTTACTCAAAAAGTAAAAATCATTGGACCGTTGATATTTTTCTTTTTGAGTAAATTCTATGAATTTATTTGAGAATAGTATGAAGTGCTACGCGATTCATGCGAAGTAATATGAGGAGATGTGTATGCTAAAGAATATTCCCGCAATCCTTTCACCTGATTTACTAAAGATTATGATGGAAATGGGTCATGGAGATGAGATTGTGCTGGCCGATGGCAATTTCCCTTCGGCGGCAATGGCACAGAGACTTATCCGCCTAGATGGACATGGAGTCCCTCCTGTTTTAGATGCTGTTTTAAAATTTTTCCCATTGGATACTTATGTTGAGGCCCCTGTTGCATATATGGCTGTGGTACCTGGCGATGATTACGTACCCCAAATTAAATCAAAATATAATAATATAATTGATTATCATTATCCTCGTCCGTATATAAAAATAGAAGAGGTTGACCGCTTTGCCTTTTATCAGCGTGCAAAAGAGGCATATGCTATTGTGGCTACAGGTGAAACAGCCAAGTACGCTAATATCATCTTAAAAAAAGGTGTTGTGGTTCCCGAATAGCCATGCTAGAATATTGCAGCTTGGGCGGTTAACTCAGTTGATAGAGTGCCATCTTGACGTGGTGGAAGTCGAGGGTTTGAGTCCCCCACCGCCCATAATTGCCGCGCCTTCGTAAATGAAGGTGCGGTTTTTTTATTGCCCAGATGCTATAATAGCATTGAAGGGCTGTGATAAAAATGGATACCTCATATCAAGACTGGCTTAATCTCCAAACTGCAAAGGATGAACGCTGGGATATTTACGATGCCAACCGAAATCTAACAGGAAAGACCCACCGCAGAGCAGACCCCTTGCCTGCGGGCTGCTATCATCTTGTGGTAATAGCCTGTGTTATAAATAGCAAAAACCAGTTCCTAATTACAAAGCGCGCCCCTAATAAGGGATATGCAGGGATGTGGGAATTTCCTGGAGGCAGCGCCGTGACTGGGGATGATAGCCTTACCGCCGCTATCAGGGAAGCCGAGGAAGAAGCGGGGCTTGTTTTGCTGCCTCAAAATGGCCAGCTGGCATACACGACCATGCGTCGAGATGCTTTTTTTGATGTGTGGCTTTTTAGGCAAGACTTTAGAATAGAAGATATTGTTTTACAACCAGGTGAAACCGTAGATGCCCAATATGCTACTGCTGATGAAATCCGTATATTGGTAAAGGAGGGCAAGTTTGCGCCTAGTCCTTTTGTTGAGGAATTACTTGCCTTTACTAATCAATATTAATTATCAATAGGGGTTACATTTTTTTTATATTGCGGTATAATCACATATAGCAATTTTGAAGAAAAATTACTACACAAAAGAAAGGTGTATATCATGAAAAAAATTCTATTTTTAGTAGTATCTCTTTTATTTACCCTAGGTCTAATGACTGCCTGTAGAGATAATACCCCAGCAACTATTATTGATGTAGATGTACCGGAGTATGGCCTGACAGAGTTGCCACCCATATGGGAGGTGCCTCCCCAGCCTGAAGGCCAAACCATGGCTGAGGAATTTATCGTTAGAAGCCTGCTACAGCTTTCCCCTTTAACCCCTGGGGAGCTATTGGTTACAATGCATACATCTATGGGAGATATAACCTTGAGATTTTTCCCCACAGAGGCGCCACTTGCGGTGGAAAACTTCCTTACCCATGCCTGGAATGGCTACTATGACGGGATATCGTTTCATAGGGTAATGCCTAATTTTATGATGCAGGGAGGGTGCCCAGATGGCACCGGCAGAGGCGGCCAAAGCATTTGGGGCGGCCAGTTTGGGCAAGAACTTAGCCCTCAGCTTAGGCACTTTAGAGGGGCACTTGCTATGGCACAATCTGCCATGCCCAATTCTATAGGCAGTCAGTTCTACATTGTGCAGAACAATAATCTTGACGGCGGCTTTAGGGCAGAGTTTGCTTCGCTTTTGGAGTTGCAAGATGAGTTTTTGCAGGAGTTTGCTGATGGCAGCACTGTTACTGTCGGGGATATTTACCCATATGAATCACTTCGTTATTTCTTAAATAACGGAGGTGTGCCGCATCTGGACTGGCATTTTTCTGACAACCCTCATACGGTTTTTGGGCATGTGGTTTCTGGCATGGATGTTGTGGATGCTATCGTGGCTGTTCCAGTAGAAGGTGGAGGTAATACCAACCCGTATCAGCATCGCCCTATTGACCCTGTGCTTATTAATGGGTTCACTTTTCATCTTTATGAAGGCGGTGCGTAATGTCTATGTACTTTGATTATGCAGCCACAACCCCGCTTCACCCCAAAGCATTGGAAGCTATGATGCCTTTTTTAACAGATAATTTTGCTAATCCTTCAAGTGCATATACCCCGGCTCGGGAAGCTCGTAAGGCTATAGACGCTGCACGGAAGCAAGTGGCTTGTGCCATAGGCGCGCAACCTGAAGAAATTTTCTTTGTTGGAAGCGGTACTGAGGCAGATAACTGGGCCATATATGGCATACTGGAAGCCCAAAAGAAGAAGGGTAACCATATGATTATTTCGGCGGTAGAACATCATGGAGTGCTTTATACATGTAGGCACCTGGAAAAGCAGGGGTATGGGGTAACCTATCTTCCTGTAGATAGTGAAGGTTTTGTATCTCCTGAAGCTGTCAGGGGCGCAATCCAACCAGATACAGTGCTGGTTTCCGTAATACTTGCCAATAATGAAGTAGGTACTATTCAGCCTCTTAAAGCTATAAGTGAGATTACCAAGGCAGCCGGAATACCTCTGCATACAGATGCGGTACAGGCGGTAGGACATATTCCTGTAGACGTTAATGCACTGGGTGTAGATGTACTTTCTATGAGTGCCCATAAATTTTATGGCCCTAAGGGGATAGGCGCGCAGTATATAAGAAAGGGAACCCCTATACTGCCTCTTCTTCGTGGAGGCGCACAGGAGCGTGGACGCCGTGCCGGAACAGAGGATGTGGCGGGGATTGTAGGTATGGCCACAGCACTTACTGTTGCAACAAAAGAAATAGCCGCAGAAGCATCGAGGCTTACAGGGCTACGTGACAGGCTTATAAATGAGTTGTTATCAATCCCTCATACAAGGCTTAACGGCTCAAGAGATAACCGCCTCCCAGGGAATGTAAATGTGTCATTCTCTTTTATTGAGGGGGAGTCGCTGCTGCTTCATTTGGACATGCAGGGCTGTCAGGCCTCTACCGGGTCGGCATGTTCCAGCGGGGCATTGGAACCTTCTCATGTGCTAACTGCCATGGGCATTAGTCATGAGCTAACAAATGGGGCAATACGGTTTTCTCTTGGACGTGACACCACAGAAGATGATATTATTAAGCTGGTAGAAATAGTGACAAAATCTGTAGGGCGGCTTAGAGAGCTATCCCCACTATATGATGATTATTTAAAGAAAGGATAAGCTGATGGAATATACCGAAAAAGTAATGGAGCATTTTATGAACCCAAAAAACGTAGGGGAAATGGAAGATGCCAGCGGCATAGGAACCGTAGGCAATGCAAGCTGCGGTGACATAATGCGGGTATTTCTTAAAATTGAAAATGATGTGATTATAGATGCGAGTTTTAAGACCTTTGGATGTGGAGCGGCTGTGGCGACATCTAGCATGGCAACTGAAATGGTAAAGGGAAAGACCATTCAGGAAGCCATGCTTATAACGAATAAAGCCGTTATGGAAGCATTAGATGGACTACCCCCAGTAAAGGCGCATTGCTCAACTTTAGCGGAAGAAGCATTGCAAGCCGCCCTGTGGGATTACGCCCAGAAAAATGACATTGTAATCCCCGGATTAGAAGAACCCAAAGAGCATGACCATCATCATTAATTAATATTTTTGTATGTTGATTGATCATATTAGAAAAGAGGCCGTGAAAATGGCCTCTTTTTTCGTGTTTCAGGCCGCAGCACTGTCAGACAGGTTTTAATTTGGAATCGGAATTTGGGAACAATAAAAATAGATGTGCGTTTAATGGGTCGAAAGGGTACGAATTGCTCTCACAGGGCCCGTAGAGCAATTAATAAAATTTTATGAGGTGTTAAACATGAAAGGAATTATTAAATTTATAGGACTAGGATTTTTGCTTACAACTTTAGTTTTTGCACTGGCTGCTTGTAGTGACGGCGTAGCCCCTTTGGCTGCCCCAGAAGATGAAGGTATCATATATGTGGATACTGACTATGCTGAATTCGAAGAAGATGAAGTATCTGAGCTTGACCTTCTTGATATGACGGAAGGTTCAATCTTTGGTAATGTCACTGGTGAAATTGTTAGTATTGACGAGGCCATCGAAATGGGAGGCCAACGGATCCAAATTGAAGGCGAAGATGGCGCAACGGTTCTTATGACCCACTTCAACACATTTACTCTGGGCAGAGCCCCGGAAGTAGGCGATACTATCACTGGATTCTTTATTTTGGAACCATTTATGATGGCTATCTATCCGCCTCAGCACACTGCAACAGTTATCGTAAACAACGATGATGTTCAAGAAGACGGCATACCATTTATCCATGTAGACCGCTTCTTCACACACTTTGACAGCGATCAGCTTATTAGTGCAGATGGCGAGCTGGTTATTAACATTGGCGCAGATACCACAGAGGTAACTTTGCAAAGCGGAGACGCATTTGAAGGTGATTTTGCAGGCCGCATGTTGCTTGTTACCTATGCTATGTCTACACGCAGCCTTCCACCACAAACAACACCTATCCAGATTGTGGTACTATACGAAATGCCTGTAACCGGTCCTGAGTTTGTAGAGCTTCCCGATGATTGGGAAGTCGAAGATGTTGAACCTTGGTACTGCATCGTAGTAGACGGCGAAGGTCTTGTTGGCCCACTTGCACTGTTTATGGACGAAGAAATGGATTTCCAAACTCATGTGGAGTTAATGCCTGTAGCCGAACATCTTGGCGCTTACGTAAATTGGGATCAAGATACTAACATCGTAACCCTAGAAGGCAGAATCGGCAGCATCTCTTTTGAAGTGGGAAGCTATGAATTTATAGTTGATGGTGAAACTGTTGCCCTATATCACTCTTCTGTTGATTTCTACGGAACTGTTTTTGTACCAGTGTTGTTCTTCAGGGATGTATTCGGGATGCCAGCCGCCTATGCATTTGAAGGCCGTATTTATATCAGCAGTACTGAAAGCGACATGCAGTAAATTTCTAAATCACTAGGTCGAGTGTCAATACTTTACCGTGATTGAATTTAAATGCTAGATAATTAATGAAACAAGCCAGAGGCCTCTTAATAGAGGCCTCTGGCTTGTTAAGTGCATTGAGTTGCAGCATGTGAATACTAATAACTAAAGCTAAAGTTTCCAGCCATATGGCGCAAAGCGTTTCCATTCCCTGCAATACCAATACTCGCTGGCCCTAATGAGAAACTAAACGAAACATCAAAAAAACTACTTGTGTCGTGCACATAATGCATGGTGACTGCCCTTGTAGCACTTGGGGTTGTTCTCCTTGCTTGCATAGATACATTTCCTTCAAAAATCAAGTTTGGAGTCGAAGCAGTATTAAACCTTGCCCAACCGTAACCAGAATGTGAAGCCGAAGTTGGCCCACCTAGCATAAATGACCCTGCATACTGATGAGACCAGTCCCAATATGTCACAATTCTTAATGTAGGATTATGCGATGGATTAACCTCCCAACCAGGGAATAAAGCAATGGCGAATCCATCATTTCTTATAGAAGCTGCTCTTCTCCAACGAAATGATGGGAATACGGCAAATGTTTCAACGCCAGAAACAGTCATTCTAAAAACAGAAACTGTCAATTGCAAATCTGATGATGGTATTGAGCTAAATGGAATAAACATATCGCCAGCATAGACAGACATCTCAGACGTTAGATATTCTTCCTCATATTCACACTCTGGAACATTGTATGTTCTCACGCTAAATGATTCGAAGGATATCTCGCATATATTTTCATCCTGTAATGCAAGAAATATTTCGAGTTTTTGCGATACGGACATACTGTCCACAACTGCATTTTGCATTCCTACTGACAAGAGAAACTCATCAATCTCACAAGTTTCAGAGTCAATTGCAAAAACGCTGACATTAACGCTAACAATAAGGATAATAAGTGCCATAATAAGTGCTTTTATTCTTCTCATTTTAACATCTCCTTTGTCTTTACTCGGCTGCAAAAAAACCTAAAACACAAACAGCAAACCCAATGTAAGGCGAAAGAACACCTACATTAACTAGCCAATTAGGTACGACGTAATGCGTTGACTTAACAATGATGGCTATTGACAACAAAATAATAGAAAAGCCAAGCAGCATTGTTCTGTAGCTTCTATTTTGATTCATTATTAGTGCCCTCCCTACATGAATTTGATGTTTGGTTGTTACATATTATTCTATTTGCCCATTGGCGATATACCACCTTTCAATCCTATGTCCTGTTTATATTGAACCCACCCCTTTAATAAAACTTACTACCAAAAACTAGTAGATTCAACCATGCTCAGTGTAGCAAGCCCCCATAGCATGTGTCAATCTACAAATCCTACAAATATTCTACTATATTTTTGTTTAATTTCACCAATAACTACGAATGCATTCACAAAGCGAACATGCAAAGAAAAAATCCATCTCAGCTTATGAAGGTTCCCCTTAGCGCAACCTAGCTGAGTTTTCCCTACAGTGCGAAAACGCTTTTGCATTTAAATGTAGCTCTGCCTTTCTCAAACGTGTTCGCTTAGAGCCCGCCATTGCAACAGACAACCCTATCTTCGCTTCCCTGGCTACGCGTCTGGAGCTGCACTTTGCACGGCAAGGTATTTTTGCTTTTATTCTTATAAACATGGTATAATTGACTTGTAATGTAAATGTAATAATAGACCGTTGCACCATATGAGAGGGATATAATATGTACAAAGTAGGCGAAAAGATTGTCCACCCATTGTATGGGGCGGGAATTATTGAAAGCTTAGAAGACAAAGAAGTAGAAGGTACGCTCCAGACCTACTATGTACTCCAGATACCCGTGGGTAATCTAAAGATTATGATTTCTGCTGCAAAGGCAGAAACCCAGGGTATTAGAGGTATACACAGCGGCGATGAAGTTGTTGGAATAGTTTCTGGTATTGTTGATATGGAAATTGATATGCCAGATAATTGGAACCAGCGCTATAAGGAAAATATGGAGCGGATTAAATCGGGTCAGCTTTCTGAGGTTTCTTTGGTGTATCGCAACCTGCTTTTACGCGAACGTGAACGAGGGCTCTCTACTGCGGAAAAAAAGCTTATGACTACGGCAAAGCAGATTATCCTTTCAGAGTTAATACTTTCTAAGGATATAGACCGCGTGGAAGCGGAAAATTTATTAGAGAATATTTTCGGGTAAGGCTATGCATTTTGACTCACATGTACATTCCGCGGCTTCGCCGGATTCGGAGCTGGATCCTAATGTAGCAATCAAAGTCCTTGGGAAAAAGGGGCTGGGCGTTGCATTTACAGAGCATGTGGATTTTGTTACCCCCATAGAGGGGAAGGATTTATCTGCAAAAGATGCCCCCAATGGTGAATATGATTTTATTTGTGATTTTGATGTTTATCCGTCCCAGTACAAGGCTATACAAGATAGGTACCGGGATTCTGTTCTACTTGGGATAGAGATTGGCCTATGTGCCGCGTATTTGGATTTGAATACCCAAAAAGCAAATGAAGGGTATGATTTTGTTTTGGGATCTATCCATAATGTGGATGGATACGATGTTTATAGTAGAAGTTCAGCTTTTGAACCTGAGGATTTTTGCCGCAGATACTTGACCTATGGAAAGGAAATGGTCGAGCTTTGCGGCTTTTTTGATTCCTATGGGCATATAGATTATATTGCCAGGTATAGCGAAAAGATTGAGAAGATTTTTCATTATAAGAACTTCAGAGACGAGTTTGACGCTTTGCTTAAAGCCTTGGCGGAGAG
The DNA here is from genome assembly GCA_009780185.1 of Defluviitaleaceae bacterium. Classification (GTDB taxonomy): domain Bacteria; phylum Bacillota; class Clostridia; order Lachnospirales; family WQUN01; genus WRAN01. The sequence goes on from WRAN01000021.1 coordinate 32,753, forward strand.
AGACTTAGCTATGGAGATAAATACTTCCAGGTTTGGCAAGACTTCTCTTATAGGCCAGCTTACGCCTATATATAAGCGATTTAAGGAGCTTGGAGGCCGATATGTAACCATTGGCTCAGACTCTCATAATGAGTGGGCTCTTGGGCGTTATTATTCCGAGGCCCTGGGGATTTGTAAGATGACTGGACTTGTGCCTGTGTATTTCCGCGATCGGGAACGAATTTTGTGTGATAAAACATAAATACAAAATACGGTTTTGATGATAATGACGAAAGCGATTTTCGGTTTTAATGATAACGACAAAGGTTTTTCATATTTGGTTAATAACAAAATCGCCCGCTATGGGCTGATAGGAGTGATTTATTATGTTACGCAATTTTCATTTGTATGTTGAAAAGGATTATGATGCTTTGAGTTTGAGGGCAGCTGAGATTTTTGCCGATGAAGTTAATAAGAAGCCTGCCGGTGCTTTTGGGTTTGCTACCGGCTCTACCCCTATTGGTATGTATAAAGCCTTAATTGAAATGCAAAAAACTAGAAAGGCCAATCTTACAGAGATTACCGCGTTCAACTTGGATGAATATTATCCGATAAAAAAAGATGATGATCAGAGTTATTGCTATTTTATGAGGCAGAACCTTTTTGATGGGATTGGATTATCAGCCGACAAGACTTTTATTCCTCGCGGTGATGCCCCGGACCCAGTGGCTGAATGTACAGCATACGATGAAAAGATTGCCGCAGCCGGAGGGATTGAAATGCAAATCCTAGGCCTTGGAGCCAATGGACATATTGGGTTTAATGAGCCTGATTCCAAGCTTGTGGCAACTACTTATTATGTGCCTTTGGCTGAGTCTACCATCGAAAGCAATGCCCGATTCTTTGCTTCACCCGAAGATGTGCCCCGCCACGCCCTCACCATGGGCCTCAATAGCATTATGATGGCGAAGCGGATAATCTTGTTGGTTAGTGGCGAGGGTAAGGCCAGTATCTTGAAAGAAGTGCTGGGTGGCCCAATTACTACTATGGTGCCAGGGTCTTTATTGCAATTGCACCGTGATGTAACTGTTGTTATAGATGAAGCGGCTGGAAAACTTTTATAAAGAACTTATGGGACATACAAAAGAACTGGAGAAAAAGAATAACCACTTTGTAAAGCAAGCCGCTATTCTAGCAGCGGCTTCTTTGCTTGTGCGTTTGATTGGGTTCTTTTATCGTATTCCTCTTACGCGTCTTGTAGGGGATGAGGGTAATGCTTTTTATCTTTCGGCTTATTATGTCTATGCTTTTGCTATTACTCTTACTTCTGGTGCGCTTCCGGCGGCCATTTCTAAGCTGGTAAGTGAGAGGATTGCCACAGGGCGCTATTCAGATGCTCATGAGCTTTTTAAAACAGCGTTGGGTTTTGCCGCTGCTGTTGGTGCTTTGGTGGCTTTTTTTATGTTCTTTTGGGCTGATTGGCTTACCAATTTGAGGTTCTTTAATTTTCCTGAGGCGGCTTATTCTGTTCGGGCTTTGGCACCTACTATATTTGCTGTGGCTCTTCTTGCAGTATTTCGCGGGTATTTTCAGGGGATGAATACTATGGTACCAACGGCCATATCCCAGGTTATAGAGCAGATATTAAACGCTGGATTTTCTCTTTGGCTTGCTCATGTGTTTATAAGGACTACACGAGTAGAGCTTGCGGCGGCTGGGGCGGCGGCTGGTACCGGTATTGGCGTTGTGGCTGGGCTTATTGTTGCGGGTGGGTGTTATTTACTTGTGGCTAAGAAGATACGAGTTAGAGCTGCGGGGAATAGACATACTCATTCTCTTGCAGAAAGTGGTGAGAAGCGAGAGGATCAGATAAAGGCGCTTTTACTTACTGCGTTTCCTATAATTATAGGAATGGGAATTTATCAGATAGCTAATTTTATAGATATAGGGATGGCTAGGGATAGGATTATGTCTTCTGGGTTTTTTACTGAGGATGAAGTGGTTGAAATGGTGGGGCAGTTTACAGGGAAGTTTTTGCTTTTGACTACGTTGCCTGTGGCTCTTAGTGTGGCTCTTAGTCAGGCTGTTATTCCTGATATTTCTTCTTCCCGGGCTGTTATGGATAAAGGTGCTGTTAAGGAAAAGATTAATACTGCTATGCGGATTAGTATGACCCTTTCTATCCCTGCGGTGGTTGGGCTTTCTGTTTTAGCTGATCCTATTCTTGCGCTTTTACTGCCTGATCACCCTGAGGGTGGATGGCTTCTTAGGTACGGGGCTGTTAGTATAATCTTTTTGGCTTTGGTGCAGGTTTCTACAGGGGCTTTGCAGGGGATTGGGAAGGTTTTGCTTCCTGCTATTGCTGCTTTTTTTGGGGTGCTTATTAAGATTCCTGTTAATTGGTTTTTGCTGGCTGTTCCTGGGATTAATATTTTGGGGGCGGTTATTAGTACTATTGTTTGTTATGTTGTGGCGGCTGGGATTAATTTAGTCTTCCTTTATAAGCATACTGGGGTTATGCCGGATTATGTAAGGGCTTTTGGTAAGCCTGCTTTTGCGTCTTTGGGTATGGGGCTTGTGTGTTTTATTACTCATTATATGGTTGGGCTTATTGCACCTGACCGGGTTGCTACTGTTTTGGCTCTTGGAGCTGGGGTACCGGTTTACTTGGTGCTTATGTGGATGGTTGGAGGGTTTTCTCATAAAGATGTGGATTCTGCGCCGCTGCCTAAGGCTTGGCGGAAGTGGTTGAAGTCTTAAAAAGAGATAGGTAAAAGAAACATGCCAAGACCGACAGACGAAAAACTTTCCTTGCCAATGAAAAGATATTGGCGCGGAAAGTATTTCGTCTGTCTTTGTTTTTGGGGTTTTTATTGCTAGGTTTTTGCAAGACAATGGAAAATATAAATCTTTTAATACATGTGTTGACATTTATTTTCTTTGTGTTTATAATGCATAAAAAATAATGTTGAAATTTGAATAACTCTGTCATATAAATCGCTATAGTGAGGTGGATATTATGGCAACACTATCTGTTGGAGAAAAGTTATTTATTCTAAGGACGCATCTTGGTATAAATGAGATGGAGTTTGGTAGCATAGCAGGCTCAGATTCACAAACTGTTAAGGCGGTGGAAAGAGGCGAAACCGCCTATACGGAAGCGCAAGAGCGAAAATTAAGAAAACGTTTGCGCTTGGAAGGGCTCCCCTTGTCAGAGGAAGAATGTATTATATCTAAGGTGACGTTTTACAACTATCGTGATTTTATTAGGGATGGGAATTTAATAGAGGCTCGAAAGATACATGAGAGCATGGCCAACATTGGTAATATAGAGCCATGTGATCCTGATATGGTTTTATTGTTTAGGATGTTTGAGGCACAGATGTTTATTGCTGAAGGTGCCTATGACACCGCTAAAGATAAGCTTGATGATGCCCAAGATTACATGGACAAGACAAATAACGAAAATCGGTATCACTATAACTATAGCATGGGGCTTCTTGGATGTTTTCAAGGGGATTATGATAGCGGTACGGCATTTCTTGAAAAGGCATATGAAATATTGGATGACAATGCAAAACTTTTACCGGAAGACGATATGAGGCTTTATTATAATCTAGCTTCGTGTTATACGTATATTGAAAAACCACATAAGGCTATGTTTTTCTATCGTAAAGTGTTGCAATCGCATGGGAAAGATAGAGTGATGGGCTTTCATATTGATCTAGGTACTGACCTCGCACTTAACTGCATAAGAGCGAATCAATTGCGTGAAGCTAAAAAACTACTTGATAAGTATGTGATAAAGGCTAAAAGTACGAGAAATGGAGTTTATATCGGTCGCGTTTCATTTTGCTTTGGATATTTATTCGAGAAAAGTGAAAACTGGGAATCGGCTATAGATTACTATAATCAGGCTCTAAAAAATTTTCCAAAAGATTTAGATAATTATTTTGCATCTCTAAGGCATAAGATTTATTGTCTTATACGGAATAATAAATTTGCTACCGCAGAGCGAGAGATCAATAAAGCAAAGGATTTATGTGAGACAAATGAGCTGTGGCCAATCTATTTTGAGGCTATGGAATGTTATCTTTCTCTTAGCCGCCGCATGGGTACTCCGAATGAGGAGGCATGCAAATATATAGAAATTGTGGCAATACCGCATTTTCGTGAAAATCATGATCATTTTACCGCACTTGAGTTTTGTAAACTTCTTTCGCGGCATTATGACAAGATAAGCAACTCCGAGAAAGCTTCACAGATGAAAGGCATGATTAATGAGATATATGAATGGATTTTTTGTTAGCAATGAAGGGTGGTTGAAGTATGAAAAGAAAATTAATCGCCGTAGCAATCACCTTAATTTTAGTACTTAGCGCTATAGTACCTGTTTATGCGGGGCCAGACGGAGGGGGTTCTGATCCACCAGTAATAGGCCTTCCCCGAGGGCGATCTATTGCACTACCTATTACACTGACTATTTGCATTGAATATTGCAACTGCAATACACCTTTATGTGAATGTGATTTGCCAGAATAAATTCATCCCACCAAAAGCGCGAAAAAACGCATATGCCATATCAGTCATCAGATGGCATGTGTATGAGAGAAGCCATTATGTTAAGTTTTATTACTTAGCGTGATGGCTTCTTTTTTGCGTATTGTGTAGAATAATGCAAAAAGATAAAGAAAATTGCTTGTAGTTAAAATGCTAATGTGGTAAAATCATCAAAATCGCAAAGAGGCGTGCTCCTTGGCTTTTCCCTGCGGGCAAAGCCAAAATCAGCGCTTCCTTGCCGACAAAGGAGGAAACGATGAAAACAGTAAGAAGAAAAGCAATGCTTAAAAGGGTGATGTGTTTATTGCTGTCAGCATTATTTCTGCTTTCACTAAGCGGCGCAGCAACGTCGAGTGTTTATGATACCTCAGAATATTACGAAGAAGAGAATGTAGAAATATTTTCTTTTTATGATCTGCCCATAATAGACGAAAGCCTTTGGGATGATTTTGATGCTCCCAATTCTTCAGATGATTTATTTGTACCGTTAAGCGCCCCAACGGTATCTGGGTTTGGGTCAGTAACCGGCCCTACATCAGCATCTTTAACGGGGATGATAAATAACCCCAGTAGCGAACAAATAACTTTTCGCGGCTTTTGGGTTCGCAGAAGCGATCAAAGCCAAGTTAGAGAGGTTCCGGGTAACGGCGGCGATGTATTTAGTGCAACTATAGGTGACCTTACAACAGGGGCCACTTATTTGGTTCGCGCAGTTATCCGAACCCCGGGGATGGTAAACAGCGCGATACAAAGTGATCCCCACTTTGAGATTAGGCCAACGCCGCCCCCAGGCGGGGCAACGCCACCCCCTGGTGGGTCAACGCCGACACCGCCTCCTGGCGGATCAACACCTACGCCACCTCCTGGAGGGTCTACACCTACACCGCCTCCGACACCTACCCCAACCCCAGCGCCGTCATTTTCCTTTAATCCGTCACACTTACCTCCTTGGAACTCTACACCATGGACACCCA
>WRAN01000022.1 GCA_009780185.1 Defluviitaleaceae bacterium
AATTAATGGCTGGAAAGTAAATGATAACATCGGATTCTACAACTACGACGGCGTCATAATAATTGAACAAACGGGTCCACCCAGGGAGCCGAAGAAGATAGAAGAGGCTATACAGCTTCACAATCCTCAAGTCCAAGAATAACATGCCAAGCCCGACAGACGAAAAACTCTCCTTGCCAATGAAAAAATATTGGCGCGAAGAGTATTTCGTCTGTCTTTGTTATTGTGGTAGTTATTGCAGGGGTTGTGGAGGCGTTCCTTTTAAAGATCGAAATGGGTTCTCTACAGGAAAGTTTTATACCTCGGAAAATTTACAGGCAGAAAGGGCAGATGCGGCAGTATTACAAGGATACGGGCATTTTCATATGTGAAAGGCTATGCATAAAAATGGGCATACTCTAGCGGGGCATCATCAAGCTATCGCCCCAAAAATCATGAAATTACTGCCTCTAAATCAATCAAAGATATAGCGATTGAAAGCGTACGCAAATATGATATGATAAGCTTATGGGGGTTGTGCTATGACAAAGTTGAAGTACACGATGAAAACTGACACACTGTTCAAAATTCTATTCACAAAGTACCAAGATTTGTTGAAAAGGCTCGTTGCCGCACTTCTCAGCATAAGTTATGAAAGCATAGAGCAATTTATTATTATAAACCCTGATATTTCACCTGAAGAACTTGGCAAGAAGTTTTGCAGACTCGACATAAATATGATAGTGAATGGGCAAAAAGTTGACTTAGAGGTGCAGATAGCCGATGAAGGTAATTACCCGGAGCGCAGTCTGTTTTATTGGGCAAGGGAATTTTCAACCGGAATAAACGAAGGGGAAAATTATAGAGAACTACCTTGCACAATCGTTATAAGCATTTTGGGGTATGTTCAATTTCCTAACTCAGATAAATTCCATAGTGAATTCCAAGCCCTTGAAGTTACATTTAATGCACAAACTGAAGAAGAGTTAAAGAAAATTGAGGAAATGGGGGTTCCGGTTATGAGTGAAGCCATAGCAGCGTACCGCCATGTGGCGGCATCGGATGAGTTTATTCAAAAAGAGAAAATGCGGTCTAAGGCACGGCATGATGAAGCACAGGCGTTAGGAAATGCAGAGCGGCGTGGCAGAGCCACAGGCATGGAAGAAATGATAATCTTGGCATTTCAAAGTAACGCTGCCTCTGAAGTTATCGAAACCATGCGAAAAGGCGCAGGGATAACAAATGCACGGCTTGCTGAATTGAAGAAGTTAGCGAAGGCAGTGTAGCTCGGACTTTTTCTGTGCCTTGAAACAGTCCTTGACAACACAACCCCAAGTGTTACTTTTCTGGTTTTGACCAAAGTATCGGGACAAATGGTGGTGCGTTAGTTTATCTATTTGATTTACTGCTGTTTTCTGTGATTGTATGTCTTTGTACTCTTATATAACAAAAAACCCATAAGATAGGGCTTTTTGAGCCTTGGCCTATGGGTTTTCAATTTTATTAATTTGATGGTTTTGCTATTTTGCCCACTTATATTCCCCGTTTGCGTCTAGTTCATATGAGTCTGCGAAAGAGGTTTTCCAAAGGCTTTCTTGGGCGTTATTTATCGGGATTTTGTGTTTGATTAAATACTGCCAGAAACCGCTGCGAGAAATATCGCCTTGCAGCGTTACTCCTACGGAGATATTATTTTGTGTTATTACCTTTTGATAACGTTGCTGATCTTCTCGTATATGCACAACATCTCCCGGTTCGGGGTTTAAGCGCCCTACTGAGAGTGATGGTATATCAAAGAAGTTTACTGTATTTTGCCGCTCTAATATATCGTCATATACGGATTTTATGCCGCACATATTTAGGGCAGCAATCTCTCCTTGGCTTATGGCGCTTGGCCAGCTTTCGGAAAGGCCGGTTATATCTCCGGCGGCATAGACATATTCCGCTTCGGTGGCTAGATATTCGTTTACTATTACGCCTCGGTTATACGGTATGCCGCTGCTTTTTAACAAGCCTATTGCCGGGCTTACGCCTGCCGCTACAATCAATAAATCCGTAGGCAGCTTATCTCCGCTTTCAAAGACTATCGTCCCACTGGTGCCGAAGTCATCAAATTCTATGCTTTTCACCCTGTTTCCGAAGATAAAGCGGCACCCGGCTTCTTCAAATTTTGCTTGATAGGTCATTGCCGCTCTTGGGTCTAGGTTTGCGGATAATATATGCTGGCCCATCTCTACTATTGTGGGTGTTTTTCCCATTTCTACTAATCCATAGGCGGCATCAAGACCTACTAAACCCGCACCGATTATTACAATGTTTTTGGCATTATCGGCCTTCATCCTGATTTTTTTTGCGTCTGATAAATCTCGCAACGTGCAAACGGCTGGCCCTGGCCGCAACCCTTCAATGGGCGGGAAGAAGCTTTGTGAACCTGTAGCCAGCAAAAGCCGATCGTAGCTTTCGTTGCTTTGCTTTCCGCATTTGCCGCAGTTAAAGACTATGCGCTTTTCTTTGATATTGACTCCTGTTACGGTTTTATTTGAGCGCCATCTGATATTATTTTCTTCAAAAAAGTTAGGAGGAATAAATGAAAGCTCCGCGACATTGCGGCTGCCCCCAATAAATTTGTGTAACATGCACCTTGAGTATACCGCGTCGTCTGTGGATATAATCACTATCTCGTCATCTTTCCTATTTTCACGTATAACCTTTGCGGCTGTTATTCCGGCTGCTCCGGCTCCAATTATCACATGCTTCATCTAATCCACCTCCTTTACGTGGATAGCTTTTGTAGGGCAGTTTTTAACACATTCTGGTTCGCTGCCTCTGTCTTTGCAAAAATCACATTTTACTACATATTTGCCTGTGGCTCTGTCAGGTTTTAACACACCAAAGGGGCAGTTCATTACACACATAAAGCACTGAGCGCATTTGTGCCTGTCATACCACACATGGCCGGTTTTTGCATCCTTTACCATTGCGCCGCTCATACAACTATTGGCGCAGGAGGGTCTTGCGCAGTGACGGCAAAACAGGGGCTTGTATTGCTTCTTTCCATCCAAGAGAATAGTATTGCGCGATTCTGTTTCCGGGTCACTTAGGGCAATATCATAAAGGCTGCCGGAGGGCCGTCTGGCGTGAGCGCAGGCTATGGAGCAATTCTTACAGCCCATGCATTTTTCCGCATCTATTAATATCCGCTTCATATCCTACCTCCTTATGGCAGATTAAGGTCTTTGCGCTTTTGCAATATTATTTCTTCCAGCATAGTGGCGGATTCTGCCGCATCGCCATTAATCAAAACATGTCCGCCTGTTAAGGATTTCATATCACTTGTCAGTACTTGTACCGCTACAGGGCTTCCTGTTACAAAAGGTGGAAGCCCCAAATGCAGAGGAAGACCCAGTGCTAAGCCGAATGCACCGTCTGCTAGGGCTTGCTCTTCCAGCCACTGGGGTGCCGAAAGCACTAGCGGCAGTTGAGGAATGTCAATGTTAAGGGCTTCGGCAATTTCTGTTGCCACAATTTCTAGCCGCCCTATCGCAAGACAGGGGCCAAAGTTTAATACCGGAGGGATACCCAGTTTTTCACAAACAGCTTTGAGTTTTGGCCCTGCAAGTTCCGCAGCCTCTGGAGACATTAATCCACAGTTTTCTATACCTCCGGATGAGCAGCCGGCTGTAAGCACCAGAATATCCTTGGCAATAAGCTCTTTGGTCAACTCAACAGATAACACGTCATGGCCTGCCCCCATAAGATTAGAACAGCCAACAACAGCCGCAAGGCCCTTGATTTGACCGGAGGCAATTAGCTCAATAAGCGGCTGCCATGTATCACCCAGAAAAGCCTTTAGAGATGTCTCACTTACACCGGTTAGAGTGTTGTCATTGCCATGGTTTGGCAGTAGATTTAAGGGTACATTACCGCGGCGGGCTTTGTATGCGGCGGTTATTTCTTTCAATATTGCATCCTCATCTTCTGGGCTTGCAATGTTCATAACCTGCGCATTTGCTTTTTTCGCAACAGGGTCTATACATATTTGTTTAATCAAAAGAGCGTCACAAATGGGTTCGATGCCGGGTAAGGTGCAGTTAAACTCTGTTAATACCGCGTCAATGGCACCAGTTGCAAGTATGACTTCACTGGTGAAATTGTTGCCTGCGTGCCCATCAAAGAACCCTGTACATAAAGAGCCGCGCACTTGCAAATCCTGGCCGACGCATGTACAGCCTACTATTTTGAAACCCTTCGCACCCACATCATTAGCCATTTTTATCGCGCTTTCACTAGTTAAGCGGCTTTGAAGCCCTGCAATCAAGGAGTGCTGATGACCTGTTACCATGATGTTAATATAATCAGGATTGATTACTCTAAGCCCAACCGGGGCCAGACGGATTTCCGGCTCTCCCAACATTACATCATTTAAAAGATTGGTGAGAGTTAGGCCGTAAAGCCCTGTAGAAATTCCCAGACGTAAGGCATGCAGGAGCATATCCACCGGGTCGGAATTTAAATTCGTTGAGCTTTTTACCACACCGGAAAACACTTCAGATTTGGCACCGCCCGGAAGTATACCCAGCTTATCCCATAGCTTGTAACGCGGCTGATACGCCATTTTTTGGGTTAGTTCCATCTTTTCAAAGAGAGGCTTATATATGTCTGTAAGTACTGCGTCCGCAACTTTTTCAGCTTTTTCGTGTGCATCCGCTCCCTCAATCCCTAACATAGCACATAACCTATCCAGGGCTTTTAGTCCTACTAAACGGCCTTTTGACTTGGCGGTTTTTTTTAGATTTCTGGCTGTACCTTCAACTACATGAATATAGCAGCCAGAGCCTGCCGCCACCGCCCTTAGGAAGTTTCTTGCGACAATGGTGTCTGCGCTTGCGCCGCATACTCCTTTTGGTGAATCCGGTGTTATACGACATGGGCCGTTGGCGCAAAGGCGGCAGCAAACCCCCTGCAAACCAAAGCCACATTTCACCTCTTGGGATTCTACCCGATGAAATGACGTTTCAAGTGGCAAATCCGCCACAAAGCGTTCCAAAGGCTTATCAGCGCTTTGGCATGTTGTGCAACTGAATCGTTGTGTCATACAAACATCTCTCCTATCGCTTTATTATGTGCCGCACAAAGGCGGGTTTTAAGATACCCTTTTCTATATGGGAATCTATAATACCTGATGTTTTTTGTCAAGTAATGTTTGGGGCTATGTAGTATTCAAGCGCAATATAAGTAAAGACAGTATATTTTATTTAATACTAAGGCTCAATCGCGATTTCAACACTTATATTATCATTGACATAATAATAATACGTGGTAGTATTAATTCTCATTAGCAAATGACTACGAATAATATGATGCTTATTAGGGGCTCATCAAAGGCCACAGCCATATGGAGGATGCAAAATTGAAAATACTAAACGTGTGTTTATGTGCAGTGTCATTTATTACCGTAATTTTATTTTTTTCTGGTTGTGGGATGGCACCGGAGAACAGCAGTGAGATATCAAGTTATGGCATTACAAACATGCCTCCAAATATTGGGCAAAACGGTGAGCCCAGTGGCTTCGATGAAGAAACGGTTAATGTTTTATACATAGAAACAACTCTTGATACAGACATAATTGAAATCCGAGAAGAATCCTTTGTCGCGCAGTTCTATGAAATCATATTTTTATCTGAGGAGTTCATTGGCAGAAAAATCCGCTTTGAGGGCATCTTCTGGAATGTTCCAATGAGTGAAGACGAAAACCAGTACATTGTTTTTCGTTATGCTGATGGTTGCTGTATGCCTATGGAGATTGGATTTGAAATAGTCCTAAACGGAATTGCCCCGCTACCGGACGATACATGGGTTGAGGTTACCGGGATATTAGAAGAATTTGAACCGTTTCCTGGTCATATTGCGCTCCGTATTGATGCAGTGAGTATAGTAGAGATGAACGAACGTGGGGCAGAGATGGTTCCGGGTTGGTAGAGGGATACTTATGTGAAATTAACAATCTAATGGGAGGTATTAGAATGAAAACAAAGATAAACCTATTGAGAGTTAGCAGCTTGTCTGTGATATTGGGAGTAGCCGTATTACTAATCGGCTGTGATGTACTTGAAATGATAGATGAACAAACAGACTACCAATATGAATCTACTGGAGTCTGTGCCTTTGCCCCAACACCTGAACTAGATGCGGAGAGTCCTGCCGCGGTTATACGGGAACCGATAATAATAACAGCCCAGCAAGCAGAAGAAATAATGCTTCAAGACGGGGTGCTGATACTAGATGTAAGAACCCCAGAAGAGTTTCAAAGCGGCCATATCGAAAATGCGATTCTTCTGCCTTATAGCGATTTATTTGCCTTAGCGGAATCTGTTATCTTAGATAAGGACATGACTATTCTTGTGTACTGCCAATCTGGAAGAAGAAGTAATATTGCTGCATGGCTGCTGTATGAGTTGGGATTTACGGCTGTATATGATTTTGGTGGAATACTTGATTGGCATGGACCTGTTATTACTGGGGCGTGATAATATGGAAAGCATGCCAAGACCGACAGATGAAAAACTCTCCTTGACATTGACCCTGAGTCAACTTGCATAATTGACTTGCGGGGTGGAAATAATGCAAAAATTGGAGGGTAAAGAATGGATAGGTCTATTAAATCGTATCAGGATGTTAAGGGAATGTTGGGAAAGGCAAGTTGTGCATGGGAAAAGCTAGTCGGGCATATTCGTATTTATTATATGATGGATGAATTGTGGGATGAAGGTAAGCCGACTAATAAGCATTACAACAACTTACGCTTTCGGCGTGGTGGCAAGACATTGATAACGCTTTGTATTCGCGAAGGGTATTTCATTGCTTGTATCGTGTTGGGTAAAGAAGAGCAAGCTAAATTTGACGAACAGCGGGTAAATTTCAGCGAAGCTGCTTGCAATGTCTATGATGACACGCATGTATATCATGATGGCAGATGGCTTGCGTTTGATGTGTATGATGATTTGCTGATTGATGATTTTATTCGCTTGCTTCATATAAAGCGTAAGCCCAATCGCAAGGTTTTGCCTAAAAATATTGAAGAGATTGGTTGCCTTGATTTAGGGTTATCTCATGAGGAAATCACAAACTGCATTATTTCATGATTTAGATTCGGCCTTCTATGCAATCTATTAGGAAATGATCTAAGTTGGCGTTCGCGCCTACTTTTCCTGCTAGGTTTAGGCATAGGATTATTAGGGCTGCATTGCCTATTTGGTATTTCTTTGCTAGGGGCAAGCGGGGTTTTGGGGCAGTTGAGGTGAATTTTTCGTAAGTATACAGAAGAGTTTCGCCGCCTTTGCTTTCTATGTGATGGGTTGATAGAAAGTCAATGTGGTCGGATTCTTCGTTGTACAGCATGTTTAGCTGGTATTTTTCTAAGCGGGGTATGGCTGTGGCGCAGAATATTTCTGGGCCTTTTTTTGTTTTTATATTTATATTGGCTATTGTGATGTCGGTTTCCTGGTTTTGTAGTAGGATTACTGCGTTTTTACCTTTATCCAACCAGGTGCTGATAAAGCTGGTATTGTCTGTAAGGTCTGATACCACTAGGGTTTCAGGATTTTGGCTCGTTGTCAGGCTTAATTTTGTAGATATGACGCTGGAGAGATGACCATGCATGGTAACGCTACCAGGCTTGAGCCTTGGGTAGACATGGAAAGTTATGCGCTCTGCGTGTATAGGAGCTCCAGTCTCATCTAAGACGGCGGCGTCTAGATATATTGTGATTTCTTCTTCTATCTGGGGCATCTTTATCGGGATTATTCCTGCGCAGATTGAATACGTGGCGTCCACATTGCCTAGGATGGAGTAGGAGCTTAATATTTTTCCACATTCTAGGGTTAGACTGGCTATTATTTCGCCTTTTTTATTTTCTGAAGTGTCGTTTAGCAGCCATGCCTCTACAGGGATTTCTTCACCTGCGTATACATATTTTCTATCACATCTTAGATTTAGCTTGTAGGGGATTAGGGCTTCTTTATATGTGTAGTAGGCTTTTTTGGGTATGCGGTCGCAGCCTACTAGGGTTTTCATCCAGCCTGACGGCCAGGCGTCTATTAGTAAGTGGATGGCTGTATGGGAGATGCAGTCTGCCCTTCGACGTAGGGCATCTGTCATTAGTTTTGTGGCTGTGGCCTGGTGGGTTTGGCTGGATTCTATCCAGGATTTTATTGTAGATTGTTCTGGGTACCAGTCTCCATGCATGGAGTGGGTTTGGGCTTTAATTATTTTGTTGGGATACCAGCGGCCGTTTTCATCTTCTTGTATCCAGTCTTTTGGGTAGCGGGTTTGCATTATGCTTTCGTTGTCTAGGCCTTCTGCTCCGTATTCCCCGCAGCCTATCATCCAGCCTTTTTTCACTGGAGGGATGTAGCCCCTGATTAACTTGCCTATGGGGATTGGGTGGTTGGTGTACCACATGGTGTAGGTATGGAAATCTGGCATACCCTGGGCTGTGGGTGGATCGTAGTCGCCTTCTACGTTTTTTATTACTCTATCTGGGTTGGCGATGTAAGTTATTTTCCTTGCGGCTACAAAGAAGGCTTCTAGTTCGTCTCTTAGCAGGTGACGGTGGCCTTTCATGCGGTAACGTTTTGAGAATTTGTGGTTTGGGTCGTCTGTTGGGCGGATACATACTGGTTCGTTAATGAAGGTGGTTAGAATTGCGGAGGGGTGGCCTCTTAGCAGATGTTCCATTTCTCCTGTTTGTTTTACTGCTTCGGCTACTTGGTTACGCCGCAGAGTAGAGAATAGAGGCAGATCGGATTGGTTCATCATGCCCAGGGCGTCCATATAGTCGTAGATTTCTTTTTGGACTGGGCGCTGGGTTAGGCGGTAATAGTTCATGTTGCATAGTTTTGCTATTAGGATGTCTTCTACCAACTGGTCAAAATTATCGGTCATTACACATTGCTGTAGATGACCCATTTCATTGGCACCCCTTAGGATTATGGGTTTGTTGTTTAAATAGAACTTGCCCTTTGGGGTGGTGGTTTCGTCTGAAATAAATTTTCTCATTCCAAAGTGATTTGATGATTGGGACAAAGTTTTGCTATCCTTTGATATCGTGCAGATTATGCCGTATAAATAGGGCGTTGAAGGTTCCCAAAGTCTGTATGATGGGAGATTTATTAGGTAGCGGTATTCGTTTTTACCTCGGCCTATTACTGCTATTTCGGCTTTGTAATCCACTTTTGTGTTGTCTATAAAGTTTTTTGGGCAGATTAATACATCCAGGTTTAAGCCTGTGGGTAGGTCGTCTTTATAGTTGGTTACACCCAGACGGAGCTCTACCCAGTTGTTATCTATATTGGGGCGTACAAAGATATCATCTATGTGGATTGTTGGGCGATATTCTATGGTTACTTTGCCTATAATCCCGGCCCCGGGAGGGCAATGGTGCCAGCCTTCTATTGGATCGTCCCAGCCTGGGCCTGTTGCGGCATATATTTTATCGCCGTCAAGCAATGGGCCTTCGTCACCTTTTGTGGGGATGTCGTTTTGGATTTCTATTATTAGCTCGTTGGTGGGTTGCAGGTAGTCGGTTATGTCGAAGTCAAAGGGGGCGAAAAAGCCTTCATGTTGGCCTATGAAGCTGCCGTTTACATAGATTATGGTTTTATAGTCAACTGATTGGAAGTGGAGTATTGCGTGATGGCCTGGGGGTATATTGTTAGTGGTGAAAGTGGTTTTATAGTTGGCTTTCCATTTACCTGTTGGGCCTGTGTAGTGTGGGATGGTTACTTCTTCCCAGTGAGTGCTGTTTTGGTGGCGGTATTGGAAGGTTTTTAGTTCGGTTTTTTTCACAGTTTCAACAGGGGGCATGTGGTTTTGTAGATAGGGGCAGTATTGGTCTTTTAGGGCTTTTAAATCCTGCTGGAATATTGTGAATTTTTCTTCGTAGCTAGTGTCTTGGAATGTGGATATTTTGTCATAGGGAAAGGCTTTATTGCTTTTAGTGAAGATGTTTGATGGATGCTCTCGCGGCGGGATTTCTGTATCGTCGTGGTTTAGGGGGTGTTGGGCTAGAGCTATTTCTGCGAAAAAGTCTCTTTCTGCCATGATTACACCTCCAGGATGTATGGGATACCCTTTTGTAAACTTATTTTTTTGTTTGTTTCTCCGTTAATAAAGGCTTTAACTATGCCATTTGACCATGTAATATCTAGGATTATATTGCCTTTTAGCCTTATACCTCTCACATCCCCGTCTGTCCAGGCACTAGGGAGGGCAGGCATTAAGATTATAGTTTCGTCATTTTGCTGCACTAGCATTTCCAACATTCCGGCTACTGCGCCTAAGTTGCCGTCAATTTGGAATATGCCTGGTGGGTGGATATCCAGTAGGCTGTCTTCTGTTAAATCTTTAAGCAGGGTCTCTACAGCTTCGAAGGCTAGATTGCCTTCTTTAAATCTTGCCCATAGGGCTATAATCCAGGCTTCACTCCAGCCTGTGCCACCGCTTCCATGCTTTATTCTTTCTTCTAAGGTGTGACGGGCTGCACGGTATAGCTCTGGTGTGGATTCGTTGATTTGATTGTCGGGATATACCGCGAATAGATGGGATATGTGGCGGTGCCCGGGTTCGCCGTCTTCGTGGTCATGCAGCCACTCTTGTAGGCCGCCATTTTTGCCTATTTTCATTGGTGGGAGCTTTGGAATAGCTGATTTAACTTGTGCGGTAAAGTCGTCATCAAGGCCTAGTATTTTAGCGGCTTCAAGAACGCGAGCGAATAAGCCTTGGACTATTTGAGTATCCATTGCAGGTGATAGGCAGATATAACCTACTTGTCCGTCTGGCAGAATATAGCGGTTTTCTGGTGACATGGAGGGGCCGGATATCAACTGTCCATTTTCATCTTCGAACATGTAGTCCAATAGAAACTCTGCGGCTTCTTTCATGATTGGATAGGCGGTTTCATCCAAAAAACTCAAGCTATTTGTATATTTATAATGTTCCCACAAATGGTATGAAAGCCATGCGCCACCCATGGGCCAAATACCTGAGCGAACGCTGTCCAATGGCGCAGTGTCGCACCACATATCCAGGTTATGATGGATTACAAAACCTTTGGCATTGTACATCTGATTTGCGGTTTCTTTACCGTTTTCGCGGGCACGGTTAAGCATATCGAATAACGGAGTGTGGCAGTCTCCTAAACCACAGGGCTCTGCTGGCCAGTAGTTCATTTCTGTGTTGATGTTTATTGTGAATTTTGAATCCCAGGGTGGGGCGTAGCTGTCATTCCATATGCCTTGTAGATTAGCGGGCATGGAACCCGGGCGGGAGCTTGATATCAGCAGGTAGCGGCCGAAGTTGAAGTAAAGGGATATTAAAGATAGATCACTATTGCCCTTTCTTAGAAGTGCAAGGCGCTCATCTGTTGGAAGCTCGTTTGATTCTTCATCTCCTTTTAACGTGAAGGACATGCGGTTGTAGTAATTTTGATAATCTTCTAAATGGCGGGATTTTAGCTGTTGATAGTTGTGCTTTATGCATATGCGCTCCTCACAGGCTTTTACATAATCTTCTGTACGGATATTAGTTTCACTTGTTAAGGTTAGGATTACTTCATCAGCGCCTTCTATGTGCAGGTAGCTTCCTATGGCTGTTACTGTGCCACCGGGTGCATCAACATCTAATAGCGTGGCAAATTTAGTTCCCATGATCCCGCATTGGCCTTGCATAATTATGCGTTTGGGGCTTAGTACTTTAACTGAAGCATCGAATCTGCGAAATAATGTTACCATCAGGTTTATACTGGACTTTTTTGAGGTGGTTAAGCGGGTGGCGAAAACGCCGTCTGCTCCGCTTACAAAATGTTCTCGATTGAATTTTGTGCCTTTTAGACTGTAGCTTACTGTGGATATGGCGGTTTCTATGTCTAGCTCTCTACGATAATCTTCTGAGGGTGTGTCAGGATGATCTGTGAAGATTAAGTTTAGCTCACCGAGTACTTGGTATGGGGATTGCCGTCTTGGTATGCCTATCATTGATGCTTCGGCTAAGTTGGCAGCTTTTTCTACTTGACCATCCAGTAGAAGCTGGCGGATTTGGGGCAGGTATTTTGCCGCATCTGGGTTATTTCTTTTTTCCGCTACCTTTGCCCACACTGTGTCATCATTAAGGACTATGGTTTCGTTTCGCATTTTTCCTTGTATCATTGCGCCAAGGCGGCCATTACCCAGGGGCATACCTTGTATCCATTTTCTTGCGGGTCTTTTATACCAAAGCATAAGATTTCCTCTATCCTTTAAATTTTTTTGGGGCATTATATAGTGCCAGTACATTTTCTAATGGGACTTCGTGGTTCATTTCTGTGGATGAGCCTATCATTATTTTGCCCCCGGAGTCTCTAATGGCTTTGAATGCGGCGGCTTCTACTTCTTCTGGGGTGCCACGAGGTAGCAGCTGGGACACATCAACGCCTCCGGTCATGTAAAGGTTAGGATAACGGCGGTGGATTTCTGCGATGTCCATATCGGCGTTTATCTCTATTGGGTTGAGGATGTCAATTCCGCAGTCTACTAGGTTGTCTAGTACGTTCATGAGATTGCCATCTGAGTGGAAGCATAGTTTTTTTCCTGTTTCGTGGATGGTACCTGCTATTCTTTTTAAACGGGGATAGAACTCTGCACACATAAAAGTTGGATTGAATAGGCAGCCGCTTTTGAAGGCCATATCTTCCGACATAAAGTAAACTTCCGGGGCTTTCGGGTCATCTTTGGTTTGGGTGTGGATTTCTTTTATTAGGTTAATGGAATTTATAGTGCTTACCTCCATTGCGTGGGAAATTGCCTCTGGCACATCTACTAAGTAGTAACTAAAGGCTTCCAGCCCTACCACTCCGAAAAGGTATTGTAGTCCCGGCCCCCCTAATGACCAAAACAGGAATAGGTCACCAACTGCATCCATTAATCCTTGATTCCGCTGGATGGAGGAGGCAGCACGTGCTTTTATTTCTTCTGGGGTGTGGAGTTGATAGGATTCGTATAGATGCTTTGCGTATTCATCTTCGTTGGCGAAGGTGAGGTGTTCTCCCCAGGTTGTCCAGCGGAAGGTTTTTGTTTTTCTGCCGTCTTCTCCTATGGTTTCACTATCAGGTTGTGGGGCTTTTATGGTGGGGCGGGTAGAGTCTAGGGCTTTTCCTACAGCTTTGTATACTAGCTGCTGGGCATTTTCGAATGTTATTTTCTCGCCAGAGTAATATTCTATTGCAGCGTCGTTGCGCAGCAGGTCAAATACTGGGACATAATCCACCGCTTGCCCTGCCAGTAAGCGACGTACTCGTTCTACGCTGGTCATGGAATCAACTCCTTATTAGCTTTTATTAGTTGCTGAGCTATTTCTTTTGCGGATTCTTTATTTTGCAATACCGGTGTTGCAAGAACAGCTTTGGTTACAAGGTCTATGCTGCCTGTATAGGCAGCCTCCACTGTTAGTTCTTGCTCCGCTACTATGGGCGCGACAAGTGCATAAATTGAAGAGGGCAGTTCACCGCTTTGTAATGGGAATATTCCGCTGCCATTGATTTCTGCCCAAGTTTCTACGGACACATCTTTTGGCAGGTTGCTTATCTGGCCCTGGTTAGGCATAGTAACAACTGCGCGGGTTGGATGGCCTAAGTGCAGAGCCGCCACGATGTCGGCAAAGTATTCGAAGGATGCGTTTGGGACTGGGATATCTGCTTTACCTGAAACAATAGCATTTACTTTTTCGATTTTTTGATCTTTTAGCATCTGCCTGCGAGGCAGTACACCTTTGCGACGGATATAGTATTTTTTTAATGTTTCTTCTGAGTTTAAATAGTACGGCAAGGCTTCGGCCACATGATTTGAAGAGCCTACTGGGAGATAGCCATATATATCCTTCAACACAAAGTTGAAGTAGTATTCCATATTTTCGCCCTTTAGCATCTTTTGTATTTCGTCATCAGTTGTATTAGTAATTAGAGGGCCCTTTTTGGCTTTATAATACTCTACATATCTTTCAAGACTGAGCTCAGAAGAAACATCTCGGCCTTTTACGGTTAAATCCTTAAACCAGGAGAAATGATTTACACCAATACTGGTGGCATGGATTTCTTCCCTCGGGACATTAAAGTACTCTGCCAGCATGGATATGGTACCGGAATAATTATGACATAGCCCTATGGCTTTAATGTTGGTGTATTTGTTTACCGCACGTGTTAGTTGAGAAAGTGGATTGGTTACATGGATTAGGGGGGTAGAAGGGCAGTATTTTTCCATTTCTTGTGCAATATCCAGGAAGACAGGAATGTCACGGAGTGCCCGTGAAATTCCTCCAGGGCCGGAGGTGTCGCCTACTGTGTGATAAATGCCAAAGGCTTCCGGGATAGTATAGTCGTTATGCATCGCGGCTAAACCGCCAGTGGCTATGGATATACAAACATAATCCGCGCCTTGCAGTGCCTCGGTTTGAGACTGGGCTATGATATTCCAGTTACGGTTCATGGCTTTGTTAAGAAGCTTGCAGTAAAGTGTCATTGTGTTAAGGGCAATCGGGTCTATGTCCACTAGCGAGAGAGTGGAGCCATCTAGTGAGTCTTTTAGAAATAAATCTCCTGCAAAAGTGGGAGTCCATATATAGCTTCCACCGCCAATAAATACAATCTTGCAGGCCATGTTATTCACCATCCCATTCTACAGTCTCGCCGCGTATTAGGCGGGATAATAGGCTGTTGTAGTACATGTAATTTTCTAGCGGCACATCAAAAGGGACGGCATGGTCTACATGAGGTACGAAGCCTCCTGCGGCAATGGCTTGTGGGATTTTATTCATTACTTCATCGTAGATATGGCGCTTGGTTTTAGCCAGCTCCCTTTTATCGACGCCCCCCATCAGGCCGAAGGTTGGATACTTTTTTCGGGTTTCCAATATATCTACTCCGGCAGCTACTTCACAGGGGCTCATTGCATCAACGCCCGCTTCTATCCATTCATCTATTAGGCCGCCAGGATAGCCGTCGCAGTCTACAAATACAATATCCACGCCATTTTCTTTAAGGAACTTTACTATACGTACATAGTGTGGAAACATAAACTCCCTAAACATAGCGGGGCTAATCATAGGCGCACCTTTGTATGCCATATCTTCCTTAAGCTCGGCAATATCAATTTTGGTGGTCTTAAGAACACGGGCTAATGTTTCTATAGTAAAGTCGGTTATGAATTGGAATATCTCATGTAATAGCTCCGGCTCGTCATAAAAATTAGTACATAGGTTATCAAAACCCATCCAATCTCTTGCTACCCAGAATAAGAATGGGATGGTTACATGCACTGGGATTTCAATGTTTTTAAGTACTCTGGCTATATTATCCCAATTGCCCGGATAACGGCTTGGGTCGGCTGAGGCGTAACGTTCTTTCATTTTTAAAAAGTCATCTCGGCTTTCTACAGGGAATGAAAGCCAGCTACGGGTTACAAAACCTGGGTTTTCTATTTCGCTAAAATCTTTGCGGACAGAGCCGTCCCTGTCTTGCCATATGCGGTAATTCTCTGTTTCTTCTATGGTTTTTTCTTCAAAGGCTGGATTCATTCCCAGGGATACGGGGATGCTAAAGTACAACGGATCGAAATTGAAGAAGGTGCGCTGGTTACAGCCTTCCGGAAAGCCTTGCTTTACCCATTCCCGCATTGTGGCTGTACGGATATTCCACTCTACTATAGGAACTCTGTCAACCGGTTGAAATTTTAATGTCTTAATAAGCCTTTCTCTTGCGGTCATTTTATACTCCTCCACTTGTGACTCATTATTATCACAAAAAGAGGGCTATCCTACGGGATAGCCCCCTTTGACTATGCAAATTATTTATCTATTGCGGCTATATATCTCATAGCGCATGGATTCCAAGTCTCTTAGACCCGCTCTTTCCATCGCGTCTACAAAGGTATTCCAATCGGAATCGCTTCTTGGATCTAGTTCACCCATTACAAATCGAAGCATAAACTCATTAGAAACATCTTGAAGCACGACACGAAGGTCGTTTACAGCTCTTTCCTCGTCGCTGTCTTCAAATCTCCAGGCTATTGGCCTAAAGTGAAGAGCTAAAGGATTTTCTGCAAACTCACGGCTTACGTCGATATACATATCACGGCTGATTTCTCTTAGTGCAACGGGGTGGAAGATTAATTGTGGAGCATGTAGGCCGTATCTCCAGTTGGGGGTACCGCTTGGATTACGTTCTTGATGAAACATATGCTCCATAAACTGGGCTTGGCCGTCTACATATTCCCATGTTACACCTTCAACGCCTAGATGAACAAAGAAGGAACCTTCGTCTGTGGTAATCCAGTCAAAGAACTCAAGCATACGGAATAGACGCTCTTGGTCTAAGTCAACATTGAATAGCACACCAGAACCGCCGCCAGATGGATTTTCGAAGTCAAAAGTGAAGGCACCGTCTGGTTGTGCGGTGATGGAGTTGGTGGTCCAGGCCCATTCTACGTCTGGGTCTACTCCTTGGGCTTGCATGGTCGCCCAGTCTGCGCGCTCGGCAAAGCTGTATTCGATAAAGGCTAAGCCATTGGCGTGGCGCTGAGTCCAGATTTGATCGTTCATTGTTGCAAACTCCCTGTCGATAAAGCCATGGGAGAACATGTCATAACCAAAGATAAATGTGTCGCGCATTTCTTGGCTTAGTATGGCAGAACCTACAAATTCACCGGTCCTTGGGTGGATGTAGGACATGGTTCCGCTTTGTCCTGTTGGGATAAGATGAGCGTGAGCGATTCCTTGAAGTACACCCCATATACCGCGGTTAGGCATTGGCACTGAGTCAGGATGATGCTCCTTAATTACTGTGAAAACATTCCACAAATCATCCAATGTTTCTGGGAATTCTAAGCCCATTTCTTCAAAGGCAGAGGCTCTATACATCCATGTCATACCTGCTGTACGGAAGCCGCGTGCAGGGATAAAGTAGATATTTCCGCTTGCTGCTGCGGCGAACTCGAATAGCAAGTTGTACTCTTCTTCTGTCCAAAGGGCCATAAAGTTAGGCATACGCTCGAAGTGATTTGAAACCGGATACAAGAACCCGTCTGTCATAAGGCGGCGGATTGCAGGGTTTTGGGTATTTACACCCATAGGCCAAACGACATCCGGTGCCATTCCGGAGGCAAACAGCAATGTGATTCTTTCGTCAAGTCCGGTCTCTGGTGTATCTATCCAAGTTGGGATTATGCCAAAGTCTTCACGTAGTGCTGCCTCAATAAGACATGGCCTGTCAGGGATACGATCCTGAGAGATAATGAACATGATTTCATACTCTAGGTCAGGACGCGCGTCACGATCTACCTGACCGGGAGTACCGGCTTCTCCTGTATTGCAGCCTGCCATAAGTAAAATGGCAACAAGAGCTGCAATAGATAGGAATAATGCTCTTAGTTTCATTATGTTACCTCCTTTTTATTATATAGATAATCTACTTGAAAATCGACTCAAGCTTCATTGGAACATGGCTTAAAGCCGCCGATTTTCCGCCTCGCTTCGTCTGTTTTCAAGTACGATTACTATAGCGCTATTTATCCTTTAATTGAGCCCAGCATTGCCCCCTTGACGAAGTACTTTTGCGCAAACGGGTAAATCAGCAACATTGGAACAATAGAAATCACCAAAACCGCATACTGGATACTTTCCGCGGATACACGATGGTCAATAAACAAGCCAACCTCAGCCATTTCCATAGCCATTTGGTTGTTGATTACGATTTCACGCAGTATTAGCTGTAAAGGAAATCGAGCCATGTCTCTCAAGTAAATACTAGCCGGAAACCAAGAATTCCAATGACTAACAGCATAGAACATCCCGATAGTAGCCAAAGAAGCCTTAGAAAGAGGCAGAATTATTGAAAACAAAACCCTAAAGTCATTAGCACCATCAATAATAGCCGACTCTTCAAGCTCCCTAGGATGCCCTTCAAAGAATGTCCGCATAATAATCATATTCATAGAAGAAATGGCCCCCGGAAGCACCAGCGCCCACACAGAATTAAACAGTCCAAGCCTGGTAACCAACAAGAAATTAGGAATCATCCCGCCCCCAAAGAACATAGTTATAATGACCATTTTCATAAAAAAGGAACGGAAAGGAAGGTCTGCTTTAGAAAGGGGATATGCCATAAGCACAGTCATAATTAAATTAATCAAGGTACCAAGGGTGGTGTAGTACACAGAATTTATAAATGACCTAGGCACAGTGCCAGCTGCCCAAACTGTGTTATATGCAATAGTTGTAAACTCAACTGGCCACAGCCCAACCTGTCCGCGGTTAATAGCCCCGCTTGAGCTTAGTGACATGGAAACAACATGCAAAATAGGCATCAATGTAACAGCCAGCACAATAAACATAAAAATATAGACAAAGATGTCTAAGGCTCTGGATGAAAAAGAATTATCATGAACCACGTTTACACCCCCCTACCACAAGCTATTCCCCAGAATTTTTCTAGAGAAAGCATTAGCCATAAACAACAGAGTTAAGTTGATAACGGAGTTAAATAACCCAACAGCCGTGCCAAAGGAGAAGTCTGCCATTCCAAGACCCATGCGAAATACAAATGTTCCAATTACATCAGAAGTCTCGAAGGTAATAGGTGACTGCATCAAAAGTACCCGTTCAGTAGCTGAGGACATCATAGAACCAACATTCATAATCAAAAGAATAGTGATGGTAGGCATAATGGAAGGTAGCGAAATATGGCGGATTTTTTGAAGGCGGGTTGCCCCATCTATCGTAGCGGCTTCATATATTTCCTCACTAACACCGCTTAGGGCAGCCAGATATATGATCGCTCCCCATCCCATGCTCTGCCAGATACCAGAACCGATGAACAAAGACCTAAACCATTCAGCTCTAGCCAGGAAGTGAATGGTATCTCCGCCCATAGCAGAAATTATCTGGTTAACTATCCCAACGCTAGGAGAAAGAATCATAAACAGCATACCCACAACAGCTACAGTAGAAATAAAGTGTGGCAGATAACTTACAGTTTGAACAAAGCGTTTAAAATACACATTACGAAGCTCGTTGAGTAGAAGCGCAAAAATAATAGGCATAGGGAAGCCCCATACAAGCCCGTATAAATTCAGCAAGAAGGTATTACGAATAAGCCGCCAGAAAAAAGGATGGTCAAAAAACCGCCTAAAGTGCATAAGTCCAACCCAGCGGCTCCCTGTAATCCCCAGCCTTAGATTAAAATCCTGGAAGGCAATAAGCAGGCCATAAATCGGGATATAGTTGAAAATAATATACCAAGTCACCGGTAGCAAAAGCATCAACAGCAGATACTTAGAACGCTTGATACGCTTTTTTAGATACTTGTAATCATAATCTCTGATTCTACTAATCACGCTCTGTTAAGCCCCTTCCTTTTTAGCGAATTATCGGGCGAGCCCGTCCTTCATCTGATTCGCTTTGTCAAATAGGTTCGAAACTGAGTTGCCTTCTATGAGGGTGGTGTCTAGCATAATCGTTTTGGGGCTGAAGATGGAGCCGTGCTCTAATCGCTCCAGCAGCAAGTTGGAAGCTGATTGCGCTAATAGCTCCATGGGCTGAGCCATCAGTGTTATAGAGGGGCTTAATGTTCTTACAATTTCAATATTGTCGAAGCCAAATAAAGATGTTCCAGCAGGATATTTAATCCCTAGCTCCTTCATTGCCATTATGGTTCCAAGAGTTAACTCATAGTTAGCGCAAAAGATTGCCGTTATGTTGTTGTCGTTTGTCAACAAATCCTTTGCTGCTATATATCCACTTTCCACTGTAAGATTCGTTTCCATTACACGTACATTATTTTTTTTAGTAAAAGTGCTTTTTCTGAGTTGAGAAAACGCATCCACAAAACCACTGCATCGCTGCTTCATTGTATATACATCCTGGGTTCCTGAAATGACCGCAACATTTACATGGCCAAAGTCTCTTAAATACTCCGCGGCGGTTTTTCCAGCGGAATAATTATCTATTACTACTGTGTCGGCATCAAAGTCATCAACTTTTCTATCAACCAGCACTACTGGAATATTCCGCGTATGGGCTCGTTCTAAGTGTTTTCCACTGGTGTCAGTCGGTATTGTGATAATACCGTCTACCATTTTATCTAGTAAAAAGTCTAAGGATTCAACTTCAATATTCGTATCAGAATCGCAATCGCAGATTAAACAGCTATAGCCTCTCTGCCTAAAAAACTGCACAATAAGTCGCAAAATAGTTGTAGCGAAAATACCGTTAATTTCTGGGATCAGTAGACCTATAGTCATGGATTTGCGGCTCTTTAGACCTCTGGCAAAGCCATTGACTCTATAATCCAACCGGGCCACAGCGGCTTCAATATCTTTTTTTGTTTTAGCCCTAAGACTACCGCCATTAAAATATTTGGAAATAGTACCCAACGAATACCCTGTTATACGCTGTATATCTTTGTATGTAGAAGACATTGAGGCACGCCCTTAGATGATATTGAAAATAAAACGTTTCACTTTTTTGGATTCTATACTATAATATTTTTCATGTCAACATATTATTTGTGATATATGTCAGTGAAAATACTGGCAATACTAAATCCAATGGAGGTAATCACTATGATGTACGAAAAATTTACCAATGGCCCGTTGAATGAGTTTTTTCCTTGGGCAGACACAAGTGGAGATATTATTAATGCCAGTGATGGCGGGGTTATTTATGTTGACGGAGTATATTACTGGTATGGCCAGGCGCTACGGCCGCTACCGGTGGCCCGCGACGGAAAAGGCGGCCAAACGACCACAGTAGGTGTGGTAATGTATAAATCAGCAGATTTATACAATTGGGATTATTGTGGAGTAATACTACCAGTATCAGATAATCCAACTTGTGAACAATACGCTCCAATGAGATACGAGCGCCCCAAGATTGTGTATAACGATAAAGCAAAGAAATTTGTACTGTGGTGCCACTATGTAAAATATCCTGGTGATCATGGAGATACAAAAGGAACTGCTGAAGCCGGAATCGCTGTATGTGATAATGTAGATGGAACATATCAATGGCTAGGCACCACTCGGCCTATTGACGAGAAAGGACTTGTACGTGATTCAACACTATATAAAGATCATGATGGAACTGCATACTTTATTTATGATAAGCAGGTTGGGGATGATAGATGTCTGCATATTGTAAAATTAAGTGAGGATTATCTTTCGTGTACAGATGACTATCGTAGGATAGATGTATGTTTCTGGCGGGAGGCAGCAGCTATTGTTTTCTACAATGGATGGTATTTTATGTTTACCTCCGGACTTACAAGCTGGGATACTAATCCTGCGCTATATTACCGGGCTAGATCACTAATGGGGGGTTGGGAAGCTATGGGTGACCCATGCATAGGTGACGTTACTGGCACCACCTTTGAAAGCCAAAGTACGTTTATATTCCCGGTGGAAGGAAATAAAGGGCAATTTATACTAATGTGCGAGCGGCATAACACACAGAATTTTGAACGTTGCTCTTATATTTGGTTACCTATTAATTTTCCTGCACCTGGAGAAATGAAGGTTGAATATTTGGAAAGTTGGTGTATTGAGGATTATTGGAAGTAAGTTAGAAAAATTTTGACATACTTTTGCGATATAAAAAAGAGGCTACCACGGTTTTCGCGGTAGCCTCTTCCATTGATTCATATTTTTTACTTAGATAAATATGCGTTGATGAATTTTGATTTATGCCATTACTTACTGGAAAAGCCTATTGTCTGTAAGCATGCTCAGCGGTAAGACGCACACGATGGATACCACCGCTTGTTCTCAAGCCATCTTCACGAAGAGGAGTATACATTGGATTTTCCAAGTTGATAACGCGGTTGTTAACGGCTATCATTGATATCATCCATTGTTGTGGAATACCAGGTGCATAGTAGTAGTACAGTTGTTGGAACTCATGATAAAGGGCTATCAGCCAATCAGAATCCCATGCTTGATCAGAGCCAAAACCAGCCAATACTGTTTCCATTCTCTCATTCATGAAACCAGGGATATTCATGTTAGAGTTTGGTCCACTAAAGGTGTTAGGGTTTGGATTAGCTCCTGCGCCCCACATAAATGAGGTAACATCAAAGTTATCTCTTGGATAACCACCAAGTAATACGTTTGGAAGCAATTCTGCATCAAAGTCCATCCACATAAGCTCCACTTGCAAGCCTACATCGGCTAGATTTTGTTGGAAGTGGTTTGCCATGATTTCAGCATCAGTTCCACCAGCGCCAACTGCATACCTGATGATAAACTCGTTACCATCTGGATCAGTTCTCCAGCCATCATCACCCATTAAGAAGCCTGCTTCATCCAAAAGCTCCATTGCGCGCTCTGGATTATGATCAGCAAAACCGCCAAGTGTAGGATCTAAGAAACCAGGATGTCCTGGAGGTATGATAGAAGATGCAGGTACTCTCAAACCATGGAACAATGTGTTAGAAAGTTCTAAACCATTATACGCATAACCGATAGCACGACGTAAGCGCACATCGCCCATACGAGCTTCTTCTGGATCCCAAGATATTATGCTGCTTGTTTCAGGATCAAAATAACCTAGGTTGAAAGTAAGAATTGTAAAGGAGTTGGATGCATCAGCTATATACATGAAGTTTGTTGGTTCTGGTGCATACTCAAACCATTGTGTACGCCAACCCATGATATCAAACTCACCTTCTAACATCGCCATTGGTGCAATGTCAGTGGCTACGATATGGATACTCATAGAGTCAATATAAGGTCTGCCCAGCCAGAAGTTTTCGTTAGCTACTAAGTAAACTGCTTCGCCTGGTACAATTCTTTCTACCATGAACGGTCCCCAACCGATGGGTGTTTCACGAGTCATAGCATGATCTGAATGTTCTTCTATTGGGATATCTTCCCAGATGTGCCTTGGATAAGGCTCTGTCCAGAATCCAAAGTACATAAGTGCGGGATGGAAATCAATAAACTCAATTGTCAATGTTCTTTCATCTTCTGAAAGTACAAGTCCGGAAATATAGTCTGCTTCGCCGTTATGGAATTCCATAGCACCAACAATGTTTTGTTGGTCAGTGTTCCAGCGAATACCGCCAGCAGCAGAGAAACCTGGGGAAGCAATAACTTCATGAGCAAATACCAAGTCGCCCAAAGTTAGTGGGTGTCCATCATGCCAGTACACGTCTTCCACCTGGGTGATGGTAATAGTTCTTGAGTCTCTGTCATATGTCCATGTTGCGATACCAGCCTGCCCCATTGTACGGATTGGTGTTTGGCTGAATATACTACCGCCTCTTACTGGTGCATAGAAGTTATCATCCATGCCCGCTGCAAGGAAAACTTGGTTAAAGATACCTACAAATGGTGAGTCATTGCCAACACCCATACGTAAGTGGCCGCCATCAATAGGTTCGTTTGTGTTATTGCGGCCGGCTACACTTGGGAATCTTGCCTGTAACTGAAGAAGATTGTACAGGGGATGATCGGGGTCAATTTCGCCAAGGTGTTCTTCCATATACGCGGCAAGACCACCGTCTTCCTCCTCAACTTCATCATCGTCGTCCTCAGGCTGAACGATATCTTCAACCTCTGGTGGATCCTCATCCACAGGGTCTGTTGTTTCTCCGCCGCGATTACAGGCAACCAGTAACACAAGTGCCATAATCAGCAAACTCAAAACAAGAAGCTTTTCGAATCTTTTCATTGTTAAATCCTCCTTTTAAACTCTTCGACGTCTTGCGTCGGATGCGCGGCCAATCGCCTGGCCGACATAATTTATGCATAAAACCATCGCAAGGATGAGTAATGCCGCAGGTGCCCATTGCCATGGACGTGATGTCATAGCTAGTGGGTTTAGTGCTCTGCTAATCATAATACCTAAAGTTGGTGTATCGGGGGGAAGACCAAAACCAATAATGGTAAGACCAGTCTCTATGCCCATGGTTGAGGCTACAGTTAATGTAAGCATCATGGTCATTGCAGGTACAATGTTGGGAACTACTTCTCTGAAGATAATTACAATATTACGCGTCCCCAGTGTCTTGGACGCTTTTACATAATCCATTGCACCTTGCTGTAAAGTCATCATACGCATAAAACGAGCTGTTCCAAGCCACGCAAAAGCAACTAGAACAAGGCCAAAGTTAAGCACAGTACCCTCAAGCAAAACAATCATAACAATTGTAAACATCAATGTAGGGATTATGGTTAAAAAATCAAGTATCCTCATAAGGATATCATCTACTTTTCCCCCATAGAAGCCGGCTACTAAGCCAAAAACAATTCCAATCACTGATGCAAAAAAAGCGACGAGAATAGAAATGATTAAGGAGTTTCGTGCGCCAATTATCAGCATCTGAAGGATTGGCCTGCCAGCTATATCTGTCCCTAGTAGGAAACCATCTCCTGGAGGGTTATTTCTTATTGACAGATTTTGATTAAGTGTTTCTCCCGCGTCAATTATTGCCGCTCCTATAAAAGCGGTACCAACAATGACTATGAAAAGAAACAAACAAAATAGAGCCAGCTTATCATTGTAGAGTTCTCTCCATATAACGCGCAACGGAGACGGTGCGTTTATTTTTTCCATAGGTTCGCTTACTTTATCCATAATATCCTTCTCCTTATCTAATTCTTATGCGCGGATCTAGTATCATCATGAATAAATCGCCCAATAATATACCAATAACAGTAGCTATAGCAAAAATTAGGATAAGTCCATTAGCAACTGGCCAGTCTCTGGTTTGGATAGATGAGACAAAAAGCCCACCCATACCAGGGAAACTAAAAATCATTTCTATAAATATATTACCGCCGATTAACCCAGCAATTGCAGGGCCAAAACCAGCTACAATGGGCAAAGAGGCATTTTTAAGTATATGCTTGTTGTAAATAACTCTCTCTGGCACACCCTTAGAACGTGCCGTTGTTACAAAATCTGAGCTTTCGCTATCAATTATCATAGTCCTTAGGAAATTAATTATACCGACTGTACCCAATAATGCCGCAGTTAAAGCAGGAAGAATCAAGTGACGCAGCCTAGAAAGGTGGAAATCAAGGGTACCCGGAATATAACGTACATCTACACTGCCAATAAAGGGAAACCATCTAAGTCGGAAGCTGAAAATCCAGAGATTTATAACAGCAAAAATAACTGTCGGCATCGCTAGAGCAAAAAAGGTATAAAAAACAATTGCTTTGTCTACAAAAGTATCTTTCCTTCGGCCGGCAACAATACCCAATGGAATTGCAATAATATAAATAAAAACTAGGGACAAAAGAGACAATCTGAGGGTATTACCCGCTCTTTCGCCAATAACATCCACAACGGGACGTGCATGGACTAAACTACGCCCTAAATCCCCAACAATTACATTTCGAAGCCACTCGACATAACGCACAACCCAGTGTCTATTCAATCCCAATGCTTCACGCAAAGCCTCAATATCATCCAGTGTAAAATCTGGCTCAAACATCAACCCCCCAAATGGGTCTCCAGGCATTAGGCTTGCAAAGAAAAAGATGACAAGACTTAGTGCAAGAAGCTGTGGGATAAGTATTAGTAATCTTCTGGCTACGGTTTTCCACATATCTATTCTCCTTAAGGCGTAGCGACAAAATGCGTGTCGCTTCCAGCTACTGGTTTAAGGTCATATACTTGGCCACGTTCACCATAATACTTACTGTGCTCTTGCTCGTACTCCTTGGTAAGGAGGGCTCTGTTTTCGGCATTTACATGCCGTTTGTCTGGATCTGTGTCAGGTATTGCGGCTATCAGCCTTCTTGTATATATATGTTGTGGATTACTATAGATGTCTTCTCTACTACCAAACTCCACAAAACGGGCATTGTGCATTATCGCAAGAGTTTCACACATATGCTTGACAACGCCTAAGTCATGGCTAACAAAAAGGTATGCCAATTTCAATTCTTCTTGAACGTCTTTAAGGTAATTAAGTACTTGCGCCTGTACAGATAAATCCAAAGCTGAAACAGGCTCATCGGCTACAATCAGTTTTGGCTTTAATGCTATTGCACGGGCTACGCCAATCCTTTGTCTTTGTCCTCCAGAAAACTCAAACGGATATTTTAGAGCAACTTGAGGGGGCAGACCTACGATTCTTAACAATTCGTCTATACGCTTTCTTTCTTCGCCTTTGGTCAGGTTTTCGAAATTCCTTAGCGGCTCTGCCAAGATATCCAGTACTCTTTTTCTTGGGTTTAGAGACGAATATACATCTTGGAAAATCATTTGAACACTTTTACGATAGCTGGAACGGTTTTTACCAATATACTTAGTAATGTTTTCGCCTTCAAAGTGAATAGTTCCACCAGCTATGCGTTCAAGCCCCAATATTGCTTTGCCTGTTGTGCTTTTTCCACTTCCAGATTCGCCTACCAAGCCCACGGTTTGGCCGGGTTCTATAGTGAAACTAACATCATCTACTGCCTTTACATAACCCAAAGTACGACCCAAAATGCCGCCTCTTATTGGGAAGTAAACTTTCAATCCTTTGACTTCCAAGAGTGCCATTATGCCGTCTCCTCTCCGTCAAAGCTGAATTCTTTATAACATGTGCACAGGACATAGTGACCTGGCCCCACTTCGTGATATGTTGGAATTTCTTCATGGATATCAGTAGGTACCCACGGGGTACGATGAGAGAATCTGCAGCCTTCCCTAGGCATAAGCTGAAGGGGCGGCACAAGACCTTGAATAACATGAAGTTTATTGCTATGGCTATCCATACTGGGTATAGATGCCAGCAAAGAACGAGTATACGGATGTTGTGGATTTTTAAACAAATCTTCTGATGAGGCAAGTTCTACGATTTGGCCGGCATACATTACAGCCACTCTGTCAGCCATTTCTGCAACAACGCCTAGGTCGTGAGTAATAAGTATGATTGAGGTTTGCATTTCTTTTTGCAAATCTCTTAACAAGTCAAGAATTTGCGCCTGAATGGTTACATCTAGAGCCGTTGTTGGCTCGTCGGCTATTACCAAGTCTGGCTTACAAGCAAGAGCTATAGCTATCATAGCTCTTTGACGCATACCGCCAGAAAGCTCATGTGGTAGCTGGTTATAAGTAAGTGCTGGGTTAACCATACCTACACCTTCAAGAAGCTCCAAAGCTCTTGCTTTTCGGCCTGCTTTGTCTAGATTGGTATGATATACGAGTGACTCCTCAATTTGTGCGCCTACTTTAAACAGAGGATTAAGCGCCGAAAGAGGATCTTGAAAAATCATGCTGATATGGGCACCGCGCACTTTATTTATCTGGGCCTCGTTTAAGGTCAGTAAATCCTTGCCATCAAACAAGACTTCGCCTTCAATGCGGGTAAACAGCGGATTATGAAGCCTGGTTAAAGAAAGAGCCATGGCACTTTTGCCAGAGCCAGACTCACCTACCAAGGCAAAAACTTCATTTTTGTAGATATCTAAGCTTACGCCGTCTACAGCGGCATGGAACTTGCCTTCAATTCTGAAGGAGGTGCGTAAATCTCGTATCTGTAATAGAACATCGCTCATGACGTACTATCCTTCCCCCCTATAATGGGTAAACTTTACGCTATATCTTTGGAGACGTTTTTAAATTAAAGCTTAGTGCGGGATTATACTCATAATAACTTCTGGTGTCAAGGTTTCTGATAATACTTTGCTTTGTAATATTCGTATTTTGTAGGTTGCGGTCTTTTTTTCCCTTGTTATATACCTATTTCTTATTATTATATCATGAATTTTGTTATTTATCTAATAATAATCCCTGGAAATTGATATAGCATTTGCAATAATTTGTTTTTTATTATGTATGGGTTTGTTAAATTGACTGATAATGCTTGATTATTAATTATCAAGTTAAGGATTATCAAGTTGACATAAAATTAATCAATTATGTTTTGTCCATTGATCAATCTGTCAACGCGATGAACGATATAACTTTATTTTTCCATGCTAGAGGCAATGGTTTCTATTAGAGTTCTTCTGAAGTCAAAAGGCGCGATTTCAGAAGAAGCAAGAGACTTATAATGAAACCTACTTTCGAAATCATAAAACGTGATTTCGAAAGAGGTCTATTGAGAGATTTAGCATAAAACAATGATTTGCGTGAATATAGAAACAAAAAACTCTCCATGACGATACTTTCTTAGTCACGGAGAGTTATCTTGTGCTTTTATCTTCATATAAAATAAATTTATTATGCATCGAAAAGCTTTTGGCAAAATCATCGGAATATATTGATGCATTTATTTATTGCGTTGCATCTTTTATATCGCCATTTTTGAGGTAAATCCTAAGCCGCAAGTTTTCTGGGTTAGGATAGTTACCTTCTATCTTGGTGATTTTTAGCTCTCTGAGGGTGTCATTCCAGTAGAGAGAAATGGCAGAATAGTTACCATCTTCGTATGTGTAATCTTTTCCATTATCGTTGTATAAAATAAAAGCGGTAGATACGCCTTCGTAGATTTCTATGACTTTATCTGCTGGAATGATGCTGCCAGCCCGCACATACAGTGGCATTGATTCAAGTGGGGCTTTTACGGTTAACCACCCACCGCCTTGGAAGTATTCTTTTGTTTCGTAGTCGTACCAGCCTCCGCTCGGAAGATATACTTTTCTTGTTTGAGGCTTATTTATTTTTATGCTTCCAGCTTCGTAATACATGGGCTGAGTTACCGGGCATACCATAAAAGCCGGGCCAAACATGTATTGGTCTGAAATCGCGCAGGCAATAGAGTCGCCTGGAAAGTCGAAGTTTAGGTTTCGCATCATTGTATATCCGTTATTGGTTACCATCCAGGCTACGGAGTATATATATGGCATTAACCTATACCGCAGGCGAATGTATTTTATTATTGTGTCGTAGAATATATCTCCCGGCTTGCCAAAATGCCAAGGTTCACGAGGGGTATCGGTTCCATGTGAACGCATTATAGGCAAAAAAGCCCCGAATTGCAGCCATCTTACATATAACTCACGATAACCCATGTCGGCTACGCCGTCTTCGAAGTGGCCACTCCAAAACCACGGAGTCTCTTTTTCGGTGCTGCCTATCCAATTCTGCCAGCACTTACATGAACCAGTGAAAAACGCGCCTATATCAACCGTCCAGTAAGGAATTCCTGACGCGCTCATATTTAAGCCTTCGGTAATTTGGTTGCGCAGGGTTTCCCATGTAGCGGTAATGTCACCTGACCACAGTATAGCACCATATTTTTGCACTCCTATAGAACCAGAGCGGGTTAGGTTTACTACTCGTTTTGTGCCATCGGCTTTTCGCTGATTTTCATAGATACCTTGAGCATGGGCTAGGGCGTAATGGTTGGCATCTCTGGCGTCTAAATATTTTGTTAAGACTTCTTTGGATAATTGGTAACGTTCAATGTCTGTTTTTTTGACAGCTCCAGTCCAGTCTGGGGTAAACGGTTCTGTAGAGTCGCACCACCAGGCGTCTGTGCCGGCGCTGTACCATTCCCGCTGACATTGCTTCCAATAAAGTTCTCTTGCTTCTTCATTGAAAGCATCATAGGTAGATGCATTTGCCAGAATCCCGCCAATTTTCCCAAGCTCTTTATTATCTTCTGTACTTACAGCAGGGTTAGGCCAGATGGACAGCATGTAGGTGATACCCATATCATGTAGCCTTGATATCATGGTTTTTATGTCTGGAAAACGCTCCTTGTCCGGGCTTTTTTGCCCCCATTTTCCTTTTTCCCAGGTTGACCAGTCCTGCACAAGGCATGAAACTGGAATATCTAGTTCTTTAAACTTTTCCGCGGTTTTAATTACCTCTGCTTGGGTTTTATACCGCTCTTTTGATTGCATATAACCAAAAGCCCAGCGAGGAAGCATAACGGCGGTGCCAGTAAGCCAGCGCACTTCTTGTATTAGCTCATCCATAGATTGGCCTTCGATCACGTAGTAATCAATGGAGTGTACCGCGTCAAAAGCAACTCGTGCGGTTCCACCCATTTCTTCAAAGGTCATTAAACATCCGGCATCAAACAATACTGCATAGCTATCAGTTGGCCCAACACATAAAAATACCGACATTGGTATTTTCATATTATTTTGCACAAGATACTCTTTTTGACCGCGATAATCAAAGATACCATTTTCATGTTGCCCTAGGCCAAAAATACGATTTTCTTTTGGCAATGAAAACAGAATCTCACCTTCGAAAGCCTCTCCGATTTTTATTGTATCTGCGCCCTCTACTTTTGAGCGCTCTCCATCAACAGTTTTTTCAACTATTACAGTGGATTTACCCTCCGCGGCTGAAAACTGATATATATCTTTTGGAGTAAGATTCCATGATATCTGCCTAAAGCTATTAGAAAAAAAAATCACTTGGCTGGAAGACTGCACTATGGATGGCTCCAACTTCTGTACGATTGTACGCCCTGGTTCTCCAACCCTTCCACAAACGATGCGTCTTATCATGGCAACCTACTCTCTTCTAGTAAAATATATTTCTTCAGATTCTTCTCTTATGATATCTCTATTCATTATTAGCTTAACAATGGTATCAGGTGATGATGGCAGGCCATCCGGTAAAGTTATTTTTGACTGAGTGAACGCACAAGATGTACCATCCAGCAAATTAGCGCTAATAATCTGCTCAGGAATCGTGGGTAGAACAATGTCAGCAAAGGCTTTCAGATCAGTGATATGAAGATACATATGATTTTTATTGGTAGTTGAACGGGTTGAACCAAACACACCGTCAACAGGTTCGTAGACGCCTCCGCGAGTATTGTAAATACTTTCACCATTGGCTTTAATCCATGCGCCTATCTCTTTTACTCGATTAACTACTTCTACCGAGAGTTTTCCATTTCTGTCAGGAGCCACATTAACAAGCCAGTTACCATCTCGGCAAATTACGTTTACAAGCATATGGACTAAGTCGTCAAAACCCGTTACGGGGTCATCCTCCATCCAACCCCATGAAGCACCGCTGTTAATGCACATGTTCTTCTCCCAAGGCACAGGGATAATTCCTCCGGATATAGGGTGAGAGCCTTCGTCACAATAAAAATCCCCTTCCCAGCCAGAGCGTGGATTTATTACCGCCTTTGGCTGATGCTTTCGCACCATGGAGTTAAGCTTTTCTGGTTCCCAAAACCATGCACTAGTAGTGTCACTGCCGCTGTGGTTAAGCCATCCACCGTCATACCACAGGATGTCCACAGGGCCATAACTGGTACAAAGCTCTTCAACTTGGTCATAGCACTGCTTTTTCATAAGAGCAGCGTTTTCCGGCAGGCCTTTTGGGTCGAAATATCCGGGGAAGCGCCAATCCATCGGGGAGTAGTAAAACCCGACCTTTAACCCAGCGGATTGACAGGCCTCGGAGTATTCTCGTACAAAGTCCCGCTTTGAAGCGGTAGCCATGGTGGTAAACTGCTCATAACTTCCAGGGCTATCCCAAAGAGCGAAACCATCGTGATGGCGGGTGACCATTACCATGTATTTAGCCCCAAAATCAGTGGCTAAAGATGTAAGCTCAGTCATGGAAAAATCCTGCGGTTCAAATTCATGCGCCAGACCTTCGTACTCAGCCTTAGGAAGCTTTTCATTGTGATAAACCCATTCGCCCCGGCCTAAAATGGAATAAAGCCCCCAATGAAAAAACATCCCAATTTTAGCGTCCCGCCACCACTGCATATCCTCAAAAGTAAGCTTTAAGCCCTCGCACTTAACTCCTCCAAGGCTTTTGAAATTAACACTGCTTTTAAGCATTGATCTAAGCTCTGCACCAGTCATCTGACGAGGTGGTTTAGTTGCCATTACCTCCAGCTCCTTTCAGCATACTCTAGCAGGTGGTTAGCCTGAGCGATTGGCATTGGTGAAAAAAATAAGAACATCCCGGATGTGCCATATCGGTCTATTAACCTATCCACTCTTTTTAACTGTTCTTCATGCTCCCCTGTGTAGACTTTTATCCATAATGCTTTCCCAGCGGCTACGGCTTTATCATAAATGGGATACCATTCTTCAAAGGTTCCATCAGGATTATAATCTCCGCTTGTCCACTGCAAAGAATCAATTTCCTCAATTTCCATTAAGGCATCCAAATGGCAGATAGCGTCCGGGCCATCCAGATGATAGAGCACATTATCTAGCTTCTTGGCCTGAGTGCGTAAAGAAGGCTGAATAAACTCCCGAAACATATCCGGAGACATCATAGCCGAGAAGTCACATTGAAGCTTAGCTGTTTTGCCCTGACCCCATATCTGAAACAAAGTATGACTAGAGCCGCCACCTAGCTGTGCAATATCATAAAACGCATCATAATAATTAAAGAAAATATTATCAATCTGTTGGATGCGCCGTTGCATTTCTTCAGGCTCATCAATTAAATCAAAAAGAAGATTCTGTGCTCCTCTCATTGAGGATAGAATATCAACATTTTCTATAATATCCGGCAACGCAAGAATAATATCATCTCCGGCATGTTTTTTTGCTTCCTGGTACACTTGAATATGCTTCCTAAACCATTCATTATCCGGATCATAAACAATATCCTTATAAATCAGCCAATCATCCACACATTCCTCATACCACACAGTCCGAGGCTGGAATACTGGATTGCAACCCAAGTAAGCTGCCATTGACCCCGGCCCAAAATCTAATGTCAAATTGGGAAAACTCTCTGCCAAAAACTCATGGTTTTCGCAATACTTACGATAACGGGCAACCTTCCCACTACCATTCATATAGCTATCGTTAATATCCACAGCCTGGGGCAGCTGAAGCCGCTCATCTCTTTTCCCAACCAAAAACATTAGTGGACGGCCTGTGTTTTCACGCTTCCAATAAGCGTCCCACTTCGCCTTGGTTTCAGACCAGTCCTTCTTATACATATTAGAAAGCATATCTCACCTCCAAATCAAAACATAAAACTTCTTCATATTTCGTGAAAAGTTTTTCTTTAGGCACAAGATTACATTTCAATATTAGCGAATAGTGCTAACTTACAATAAAAATCCTCCATAATAAAGCGGGAGTCATATCGCCGATACACTCGAATAGCGCGGTTATTTCCCTCATGAATATATCTTCCTTCAGGCGTAATAATAGGAGCTGGCACCCAATCGAACTCAAACCGATGCTCAAATAAAATAAGCCCAACGGCAGGAGAATCCCCAAGTACCCAGCTCTCTCCAGACCTGAAATCACTGAAGCGAGGATTATCTTCAAAAGTATGTTCAATGAGCTGGTCAAAAAGAAACTTCCCAATTGCCCCCTGAGGCGCAACACGATATGCCATTTCCGCAAAAGATACCGGAATCATCTCATATACATTCTTAGGCACCTGCCACAAGTTGATATCCGACTTCATCACCGCATTAACCGCATTAATATCATTACCCATGTTAAATTCTATCCCACCAGATGGATACGCCCCTCCGCCAATCCATATAGCAGTAAGGCGCTTGGCAATCCGAGGTTCTAGTAAATACGCACTAGCCAAGTCTGTAAGCGGCCCCATGAATGTAATAAAAAGCGGCTTATCGCTATCACGCATAGCTTCCTTAATAATAAGCTGCGCACCAGGGCTATCCACAGGAGTAAACTCATCCACAAGAGCATGAGCTGCTCCTCTATAAAGCATCCCAGTCTTGTCAAATTTCATAATATCAAAAATTTTCTCGAGCTCCTGATAGCTGTCTTCCATGCTTGTTGAAGATTTAACCGCCCCAAAATGAGCCGCGATAAACCCTACATTATCAAACTTAGGCGACAACAAGGCATGAACAATAGCAAATTGGTCATCCGCCTCGTTCTTTGCATCTGTGTTAGTAATAACCCTTACAATCTTCTCTTCAGGCATCTTCCAAGGAAACTTTTCAAAACGCATAAAAAATGACCTCCCTATTTTTAGTAGTTTGGCCAAAGCTTAACATATTTTTTATTTTTGTCATATGGATTTATTAAATAAAAAAAGGACGGCATACGCCGTCACATTAGTTATTGAATCATCAGGGGCTCGAACCCTGGACCCCTTGATTAAAAGTCAAGTGCTCTACCGACTGAGCTAATGATTCATAAGGGTGAGTAATGGAATTCGAATCCACGGCCTCCAGAGCCACAATCTGGCGCTCTAACCAACTGAGCTATACCCACCATGTCAGTAAACATTATTCTGCGAACGCTTCAATGCAAAATACTATTTACGGTTTTCGCCGGAGGCGAAAAGACTATACTATAGTCCGTATCTGAAGGGATTCGAACCCCTGACCCACGGCTTAGAAGGCCGTTGCTCTATCCGACTGAGCTACAGATACAACTTTGGCCATAGGCCTAAACCGCGGCCAGAAAAACAAAATCGGGGTGAAAGGATTCGAACCTTCGACCTCCTGGTCCCAAACCAGGCGCGCTAGCCAAACTACGCTACACCCCGCTACATAACAAATCAATCTATCTGATTGCAACAAACATTTTAGCTAATTACTCTTTTTAAAACATACTGATCCTGTTCTCGAGATACCAATTCCCAACCATCCGCACCCAAGTCATTTAAAATACGAGTCTTTATCCTAAGTGCTGATGCCCCACTACTATAAGTATAGCACACTTCTTCGTCAGTAGTCTCATCATACAAAAGAAGATTGGGATAATTACTCCGTATTAGTACATGCTTATACTCGAATTTCATAATTATCCTTCCACAATCCTGCAAATCTAACGACACAATCTGACATAGAACAAGAACGCCACGCCTAAAAGGGCGCGGCGCACATTGAACCCTGAATACAAAGAAGGAAGAGCGATTCAAAAGATTACATCAATTATGATCTATCATTAGAAGACAATAGAAGAATCTAAGATAGATACGATACTCGATTGTAAAGCGCAGGCTTGAACGAAATCGGTCAAGCCCTCGGACTATTAGTACGGGTCAGCTAAACACGTTACCGTGCGTACACCTCCCGCCTATCTACCTTGTGGTCTACAAGGGTCCTTACCTGCTTA
>WRAN01000023.1 GCA_009780185.1 Defluviitaleaceae bacterium
AGATAGAACCGACTTGATAGCGGCTATTGAAGTGGCGGAAGGTATAACACGACAAAACTATACATTTCTAAGCTGGACAGATTTTCAAGAAGCTTTAATGAGAGCAAGGTCTACACGCGATAATCCAAACTCCACCCAACTGCAACGCGAAAGGGCTGCGGAAAGGCTTTGGGATGCGATAGATGGACTTGTGGAAGCCCCGCCGCCCCCTTCACCCACTCCGCCACCAGATAGAACCGACTTAATAGCAGCGATAGAGGCTGCGGAAAGTCGAGATCAGCAGAATTATACTTTTGTAAGTTGGACAGATTTGCAAGAGGCACTAATGCAAGCAAGGTCTAGACGTGATGACGAAGCTACCCCTCAAAACCATATTGATACAGCTGCAAGAAGGCTTTGGGACGCGATAAAGGGTCTGGTAAAAACCCCTCCACCCACTCCGCCCTCAGACAGAACCGACTTAATAGCGGCGATAGAGGCTGCGGAAAGTCGAAATCAGCAGAATTATACTTTTGTAAGCTGGACAGATTTGCAAGATGCACTAATGCAAGCAATAACTCGACGCGATGATCAAGCTACCTCCCAAAGAAATATTGATATAGCTGCAAGAAGACTCTGGGACGCGATAGATGCGCTAGAGGAAGCGCCTTCATCTACTCACTCCCCCAGATAAAACCGACATAATAATTGCAATAGAGTATGCTCAATCCCTCTCGTCCGAGTCAAAAATCCCGAACGCTTAAGATAACAAGCCAAGCCCGACAGACGAAAAACTCTCCTTGCCAATGAAAAAATATTGGCGCGGAGAGTATTTCGTCTGTCTTTGTTATTGTGGTTTTTATTGCTGGGGTTTTCATTGTCATGTGTCACAAAAAATCAATTAAAAAATCCATACTTTTATTGATTATTCCATGGAATTGTGTCCGACTCATGCTACAATTGCTATAAGTATCACGGATTTGAAAAAATAATTATACAGGAGGAGCATGATGAAGTGTTTTCTCTCTAAAAGGGGCGGGCGATCAATAGCGATTGTATTAGCTTTTGCGCTGGCCATGTCTTTTGTGGCACCCTTTGCTACTGTTTTGGCAGATGGAGGCCATGTAGGTAACGTACTGCATATTACCGGCAGGGCAAATAGCTGGGATGGTGTAGACATCCTTAGGGATGGCATGGAAGTCGGTGACATCTTGGTTGTTGAAGGCCGTATAGACGGCGCAGCCCCAGAAGGTGCGCAAATGGTAATGGGCGGTGCGGAAAGCCCATGGAACTGGATTAGAAATACATCTGTAACCGAAGCAAATCAAAGCTTTGCTTTCGAGGTTGTTTTGGATGAAAATCACATTGAAGCGGATCAATTTGTTCGTATCCGTATCCAGACAAATGGCGAAGGTAGCGCAATGCCTTTCTTCATTTATACTATTAGCCTTGTGCGTAACGGTGTGGTCGTGTTTTCCTTGGCAGACAACACGTATCTACAAGCCGCAAGGGGTGAAACAGAGCTAAACGGTGTGGCATTTTTGCAGCGTTCTGGCGGGCCAACAGTTACAGTAACCACCCCTCAGCCTCACCGTGAAGCTGTAGTGGATGGCACTGAAGCTGATGCTGCCGAATCAGGCGGTCCACTAGGCCCACTTGAAAACTTGCACTTAATAACTTTTGACCCAGAAAGCAGATATGAAGGCTATATTTCTGCTGGGGATCAGATGGAGGGCGAAGTTGTAGAGCGGGATGGCAACTATGTTTTCCGTTTAGAAAATGTGACAGGCAACTATACAAGCGGCGATGGCAATTACTTGCACTTTGTGCTTCCTGCGCCTCTTCCAATGGGTTCTACTGTAGAAATTTCTTGGGATGTTTTTGTGCCAAGTGAAGAAAATCCTGGTGACAGAAATATCGTGGGGCCTGGCATCAACATTAACGGGCAGTTTGGTTCTGCGCCACACCAGCCCACAAATGTACCCCATGGTGAGCAGCCAAGCGACCTGGATCGTACAATTGCCATGGATGAATGGATAACTACTACTGTAGAATTTACAACAGGTCTGGCCGTTGGGGATATTGAGTTCCTGATTTTCCGCTTTAGGGTTAACAACGATACACAACAGCCGAGCGTACTGTATATCGACAATATCAGCATTTCCACGCGTGGCGTTGAGGATGTTTTTGTGCCTACCTTTGACTTAGACGCACCCTCTCTTGCAGAGCTGTTTGCGGACTATTTCATGGTAGGCAATATCTGGAGCAATGCAATACAAATGGGTATGGGCAATACAGAAGAAGCATTTGCGCACCATTTTAATGCTATTACAGCAGAGAACCACCACAAGCCAAGCTTTATAGCTGGCACAGGCCCAGATCCAGCAACTTGGAATTTTGAAACACAAGACGCAATAGTAGATTTTGCCGAAGCACATGGACTTGCTATGGTTGGTCACACCCTTGTGTGGCATGCGCAATCCCCGGCATGGCTTACCAATGTGCCTGGTACAACCGAGCCATTGACACGTGCAGAGGCCATGGCAAACATGGAGTTATATATCAGTACAGTTGCGGGCAGGTATGCGGGCCGCATGCAGGCCTGGGACGTACTAAACGAAGCTATCGCAAGCTCTGTAGGTGAATTTTCTGGAGACTGGCGTAACCATCTGCGCACAAACCTCAATCTTGATGGTGGTCAAATCCAGTGGTATGCGGCGTTCGCTAATGGTGCGGTAGATGGTGAAGCAGGTTATGACTTCATCTTCTATGCGTTCTACTTTGCGCGCCAAGCAGATCCACATGCTACTTTGTTCTACAACGATTATAACGAAGAGCAGCCAGGCAAGAGCATGGCAATTGCGGATATGGTTATGTATTTTAATGAGCGATGGGAGAACCATCCAAGTTATGATGGGCGTCTGCTAATTGAAGGCATTGGAATGCAGTCTCATCATCACCTAGATCAATGGGCTACCAATTTTGACAACATTCGTCCTGCCATAGAAAGGTTCGTAGCTACAGGTGCAGTACTCGCGGTTACAGAGCTTGACATTACTGTAGGCACTCAAGCAGACCCGTCTATACCTCTAAGCCCAGAGCAAGAGGCCCGCCAAGCAGAAGCATATGCAAGAGTTTTTGGATACTTTATGGAATTTGCGGATTATATAGAGCGCGTGTCTATCTGGGGTAAGGCAGACAACCAGAGCTGGCGGGCGTGGGGTTCTCCACTATTGTTTGATAGCAGCTTTGAGGCAAAAGAGGCCTTTGATGCCATTGTATCCTTAGTTGATGTGGGGGCTATTGCCTTTGACGTTGCTGGTTTGGAGTTTGCGTTTAGCATGACAATCGGCTCAATCAGCGGTTTTGCCGACTTGCTGACCGGGGAAAACCTTGAGCATTTTATGGATGTACCCGCGCAAGTTATTAATGGGGAGGTTTATGTGCCCATTAGGGCGTTGTTTCTTGCTTTTGGCAACGATGCTAGTAGTCTCAGTTGGGATAGTGAAGCTGGGGAAGCAGTAATTATGCAAGGGGATGTGGAATACAGGATTATTCCTTCCCATATTGTAAATAACCGTGCCATGGTTAGTTTAGAATCCCTGTATGAGGACGGTATGACTATAGAGATCGTGG
The DNA here is from genome assembly GCA_009780185.1 of Defluviitaleaceae bacterium. GTDB lineage: Bacteria > Bacillota > Clostridia > Lachnospirales > WQUN01 > WRAN01. Next base: position 3,616 of record WRAN01000023.1, read on the forward strand.
GTAATGTAATTATCATTACAGTGAGATAATTTAGGTTTTTAAAATAGGCGTAGAGGCTAATTCAGCCTCTACGCCTATTTTTTGTGATTATTGTTGCTTAATACCGATTCCAAATTAAAACCTGTCTGACAGAGCGGCGGCCTGAAACGCGAAATAAGCGTTTCAAGTGGTTTTGCCGCGATAGGCAGATAGGATTTTAATTGGAATCGGTATAAGCTACTTAACCAAGTTTAGTCTCTTGATGCGCAGTACGTTAAGTAAAACAGAAATTGAGCTAAATGCCATGGCAAGTGCTGCGATTATTGGGTTTAGCAAAGGCCCACCAAAGATATATAAAAGCCCTGCGGCAATAGGGATGCCCGCAATATTATAGGCAAAAGCCCAAAACAGATTCTGCTTGATATTGCGCATGGTTCTCTTACTTAGATAGATTGCTTGAGCAACACCTTGCAAATCTCCACGCATAAGCACAATTTCAGCAGATTCTATTGCGACATCTGTGCCGCCGCCTATGGCAATGCCTATATCCGCTTGTACAAGGGCAGGTGCGTCGTTAATGCCATCACCTACCATAGCAACTTTAGCTCCTTGTTCTTGCAATCTTTTCACGTTTTCCGCTTTATCTTGGGGCAAAACTTCCGCAAGCACATTGTCTATACCTGCTTGTTTTGCAACGGCCCTTGCTGTGCGCTGGTTATCGCCTGTAATCATCACAACATCAATGCCCATATCGTTTAATCTTTGTACTGCTTTTTTGCTTGTTGGCTTTATAATATCTGCGACAGCGATAATAGCTTCAAGTTTGCCGTTGACGGCGAAATACATAGGCGTTTTTCCCTCATTGGCTAAGCTGTCAGAGTCGGCAGCATAATCTATGATGTCAATTTTACTTTCGTCCATCAATTTCTTATTGCCAATTAGAATGTCCTCGCCTTTTATTGTTGCTGCAATGCCCTGGCCAGTTATGGCTGTAAATTTCTCAGGTTCTAATAAGGCGCCAAACTTTTCAACTCCATGATTTACTATGGCTTCGCCCAGTGGATGCTCCGATTGTTTTTCTGCGGAAGCAGCCATCAGCAAAATATCATCCGGGCTATAGATGCCTTTTACTATAATATCGGTAACATGAGGCTTTCCTTCTGTGACAGTTCCTGTCTTGTCTAGTACAACGGTTTTGATTCTATGGGCTGTTTCCAAAGATTCGCCGCCTTTTATCAAAATGCCGTTTTCAGCGCCTTTACCTGTGCCTACCATTACAGCCGTGGGTGTGGCTAGGCCTAAGGCGCATGGGCAGGCAATAAGCAGGATTGAAACAACCACCACCATTACAAAGGCCATATCGTATCCGGCTATAAACCACGCAACCCCTGCAGCTATTGCTATAGTAAGTACAGCGTAAGCAAAATATCCTGATATGGTGTCAGCAATCCTTGCTATAGGGGCTTTTGAGTTTTGGGCATCTTCAACCAGCTTAACAATTTGAGCTAAAACAGTATCTTTGCCTATTTTGGTTGCTTTATATTTTATGGAGCCGTTTTTGTTGATACTTGCGCCAATAACAATATCGCCTTCTTTTTTGCCTACGGGCATACTCTCTCCTGTCAGCATGGATTCATCCACGCTGGTTGCGCCTTGTATTACAACACCGTCTACAGGTAATTTTTCGCCCGGTTTTACTTGAATAATATCCCCGAGAGCTACATCTTCAACAGGGATAATCATCTCTGCGCCATCTCGGATAATTGTCGCGGATTTTGGCGAAAGCCCTATGAGTTTTCTAATAGCTTCAGAAGTGCTGCCCTTTGCCTTAGCCTCAAGGTATTTGCCCAAAACAATCAAGGTTAGAATTACGGCAACTGTTTCGAAGTAAAACTGGTTGCGATCCATAAAAATCATTTCTTCCATAGTTGCGGCTAAAGATGTCCCTACCAATAGAAAGTTTTCTATAGTGATGTATAAGCTAAATAAAAACGCTACCATCGTGCCTTTTGCTATTAGGGAATCCATATTGGCTGCCCCTGAGAAAAAAGCCGTAAAGCCCCTGCGGAATATATCTCTATTGAGCCATATAACAGGTAGTGTGAATATCAACTGGATTAAGCCATTCCAACTTGGAAAATTTAAAGGGTCGAGATTGTAAGGGATTACATTCCAGCCCATAGCGTAAAAAATCATTGGTGCCATAGAGAATATAAATAAGGGTATCGTAATAATTAGCGACCATTTAAAAGAGAGCCATAATCTATTTAATTCATCTGCCTTGCGCGTGGTAGAAGTGTCGTTTGTCTCTGGCAGATATAATGTAAACCCAGCCCTCTTTATCAAGTCGAATATTTTATCAAGGCTGATAATATTCTCGTCAAAGTCAATATTAAGCTTTTCTGTGCCAAAATTGACTAGGCCCTTATTAACCCCTTCTTGCTTGTTAATCACTCTTTCAATATTCTTAGCGCAGGCGGCACAGGTCATCCCGCCAATGCCTAACGTCATGTTTGTCATGTAATCTCACCCTCTTTGTAAATGGCCTCTACCTCATCATCAGGAAGAGAGTCGGTATCAAGGGCCAAAAAAATTACGCAGGTACCACAAGAAGCGCTAACTTTCCTAGGCGTGGGGGCTAATTTAGCCTCTACGCCTTTCTTTTTAAGATGATCATAGAAAACAATAGCATCATAATGGCTATAAAATGTAGCGATATATTTATTCATAAAATCCTCCTGCACAAACTTGCCTATGTATATATAATAGCATGGAACGATGTAAACAAGGAGGGTATATGAAAAAAGTATATGTAGATAATAGCGCAACATCATTTCCAAAAGCGCCGGGAGTCTCTGATGCTATCAAGAATTATATTGACAATACAGGTTGCAATATAAATCGTGGGGGATATGAGTCTTCCTATAATCTTTCGTTGGATATATTGGAAGCGCGGAAGCTTCTGTGTTGGCTGTTTAGACATAACGAGCCGCGAAACGTGGTTTTCACCCCTGGAATAACCTATTCCATTAATATGATTGTGCAAGGGTTTCTTAAAGACGGCGACCATGTAATTACCACCTCCATGGAGCATAATGGAGTAATGCGCCCCCTTAATGGAAGGGCATACGACATTGCCACGTGCAATCCGGATGGCAGCCTAGACCCTCAAGAAATCGAGAAACTGATAAGCACAAAAACAAAGGCCGTAATAATGACTCACGCATCCAATGTATGCGGTACTGTATTGCCTATTTGTGATGTTGCTAAAATATGTACAAACCACGGGATAAAGCTAATAGTAGACTCTGCACAGACTGCGGGAATCCTAGACATAAATATGACTCATATCGATGCCCTGGCATTTACTGCCCACAAAGGGCTACTTGCGCCTCAAGGGCTTGGCGGCTTTATAGTTAACGAAGAAATGGCAAAAAAAATAGCCCCTGTAATAACAGGAGGCACCGGAAGCAAATCCCATGACCTGACCCAGCCCGATATCATGCCGGATAAATTCGAACCTGGCACACTCAATATCCCAGGGATAATAGGCCTCAAAGCCGCACTGGAATATATCGTAGAAACAGGTGTGAGAAATATACATGAAAAAGAATTGCGCCTGACAGAACGATTTTTGTCAGGGATTAATGAAATAAAAGGCGTTAGCATAATCGGAAAAAAAGACACTGTAGGGAGAATATCCGTTGTATCCCTAGACTTTAAGGACAAGGATAATGCTGATGTAGCGGCAATACTCGACCAAAAATACGGGATAATGACCAGATGCGGCTTGCACTGCTCCCCTATGGCACATAAGACACTAGGGACTTATCCCCGTGGTACGGTTAGGTTTTCCTTTGGGCATTTTAACTCATATGAAGATGTGGACTATGTGCTCTCGGCTATAAAAAACTTGTAGTCTGAAGCTCAACTTCAAACGAAATCACTATAGTTTATTTTTTGCCTTGCAGGAGCCGATTCAAATGCCGATGGCTAAAGCCATATTTTTTTGAAAGATCGCCAATGTTGTATCCATTAAACTCCCGCAATGCTTCTAGTTCAAGACACTCGGCGAAAATCTTCTTCATAGATGGCACATACACTGTTGCGCCTCCCATGATTTCACAAAGGGTGTAAATTGTATCAAAGCCATCCATGCCTATGAGTGCGTCATAGGGTTGAAGAATAGATTCAGGATGCCGCTGCGCGGCCTGGCGTATAACGTTTTTGTTCATGAGGAACCTCCCGTGAATATATGTTTGTGAAATTTATTTCGAATAAATATATATTATGCTATATGTGTAATAATGTCAAGCAAAAAAAGCTACCCTGGGATGGGTAGCTTTTTGATTGCTATTTAGAATCCGTATCATTTGATTTGCTATGGTCTGTTATCTTAAATACAAATCAAACATCGTAAGGCTTACGCCATTTTCATTTGCGGGGCCTATCGCCTGGAAGTGGATTCTTATAGTGTTTACACCACTGATATCTACATCAAAGGATTGAACTTGGAAGTACCCATCTACTGTAAACTGCGCCAGTACATGGCCATCGCCATAGATTGTGGCAACCCTAGGGGCTGCATCTGGTACAGTTATTGCTGCACCTGTTCGCCCTACTCTTCCTGTAAAGCGGGTATACTCTATTTCTATTCCTGATAGGTCAAATTCTATCCAGGAATCCGAGTCTCTATTTTCATTGGCTCCGTGGGCGCGGGTTAGTATTCCTTGTAGGCTTTGGCCTTGTACATTGGTGTTGGTACGGGTAATGTTGTGTCTTGGCGTTTGGGTTAGTGGATGATAGTACCATACTTGTGTAGGAGATGGAGGCGGTGTAGGCTCTGGCTCTGGTGACGGAGTTGGCTCAGGTGATGGTTCTGGGTCGTAGGGCTCATCATCTGGCGGCGGCGTTGGGGATGGAGTTGGCTCAGGAGATGGTGAGTGCACTGGTGGTGGTGAGGGTGATGGCGTGGGTGTAGGTGTTGCCTGTGATTGGCTTGTTGTAATCATTGCAACTCTGCCCTCTGCGTTCCACTGGGCTGTGGCATTGGCCGCTTCTGCTATATACCGTAGGGGTAGCATTAGCCTATTGTTAATCATCTGCTGCGGCACGCTCGGCGTTACTATTTCTGAATTTACAACAAAGGAATTTAAGTCTGCTGGGATGATAATGAGTACATCATTATGGGCAAGCCGTGCCATACGGTTTTGATAGTCCCAATATATTTCAAAGCCTAAGTGTTCAAATACCCCGCGTACAGGTACCATAACGCGGTTGTTTACCATCACAGGGCGCTGATCTGGAAAGTGAATTAGCTGGCCATCTATGGTTACATGAACCGGAGCGCTTCCGTATACATCTCTGGTGGAGCCCCCAATGGGGGCAAGAATCAAGACTAAAGACATGATAACGGCCAATAGCCCTGATAAAATAATACTTTTTCTTACATGTTTCATAGTGCCCCTCCTTGGTGCATATTATTGAATCAAAATGTTAGCAAGTACAATGGATACGCCGTTTGGATAGGGGTTTTCTATTTCTATCCGCAGATTATGAACCCCTCGTACGTCAACGGAGATATTAAGCGGATGGAATATGCTGCCTTCCACCCTAAAGGATGCAATTTCCCGATTAGCTTCATTTTCTCTTACTTCAATGAAGCGAATGGTACGCTGTTGGTTGCCTGAGTCATCGAAACGGCCTATCGTGGCGGTTAGTGTGGTAAATCGGCCTCCTAAGTTGTGTTCAGACCAGCCATTTACACCACTTACACCCCAGATGGCGTTACTGTGGCGTATGCCTTGCATATATGCGTTGCCGCCGGTGGCGAAGCCAGTCGGGAATTCCGCAGTACGTGGTGCAGCTGTTAAAAATGGCTGTGGTGTTGGCGTGGGTGTTGGAGATGGCGTTGGTGTTGCGGTAACCGCATCAGCTGGGTGCAGTACTGCGTTGCCCATTACTACGGTTACGCCGTGATCACCTGGGTTCGTGATTTCTACTGTTAGGATGGCAACACCTCGTACATCGATGGAGATGTTAAATGGCTGGAAGGTATCGCCTTGTACAGTAAAGGTTCCCAAATCGCGGCCATCGCCTATAAAGCGGATGGTTCTGGCTTGGTTTCCGCTGCTGTCGTGGCGGCCTATCGTGGCGTTTAACGTTCCCCATTGTCTATTAAGATTATGGCGTGACCAGCCGTTATGGCCATTGATGCCTATGATGGCATTGGTGTAGCGGAGGCCCAACATATAGGCGTTTACACCTGATCCAAAAGCAGCGGGATTTCCTTCAAATCTTGGTGCAGCCGTTAAGAATGGTGACGGAGTAGCGGTAGGCGCTGGGGTTGGAGTAGGGCTGGCTGCCGGAGATGGAGATGGGGACGGTGATGGAGATGGCGCGTTCGGGGTAGTGATATGTGCTACTCTGTTTACTGAATCCCAAATGGCAGTTCCGCCAACTGCGTCTGCTATGGCTCTTAGAGGCAGCATTAGGCGGTTATTGATCATGCGTTGTGGAACATCGGGGGTTATGACTACATTGTTTACTACAAATGAATTAGCTCCCGCTGGGATAACAATGGTGAAATCGCTTCGGGTTAGGGTTGCAATGCGGGTGTTTGCGTCCCAGTTGGGTACAAAACCCATTTCCACGAATACCCCTCCTACTGGAACCAGTACTCGGTTTTCTACGATAACGGGTAACTGATCTGGGAAATGAACCCATCTTCCGTTTACTGTTACCCTGATTGGGTTGTTGGCGGCTACGCTGTAGCTTGCCGCGCTTGCGGTATGACCGCTTGCGATGTAATCGCTTGCGATGTAATCGCTTGCGATGTAATCGCTTGCGATGTAATCGCTTGCGATGTAATCGCTTGCGATGTAACCGCTTGCAGCATATGTTGCCGCAGGTGGAAACATTGCTAGTAGCATCGCAAAGATAAGCGCAGCTGCCAGAATTCTTTTCTTAAATTGATTTTTCATAACATCCTCCTTATAGGGTGTATCATTTATTAATTCATTTAATATCAACGCTTAGTATCTGCTATAGTTCCTACAGATATGTAAATAAAATCCCCCATGTGGTTAAAATTAATATACCACATGGGGGATTATTGTGTTTTACGTTTTGCTTACAAAATTTTTACATTAAAGATGCAACTGGGGGCAGCAAGTTTTCATTGCTTCCGTTATTGTCATAGTTATCTGCTTCCGGCATATAAGGAGGGCGCCCCATGTCTCTCATTTGATCTCTTGGGTCTTGTCGCATTTGGTTTTCTGGTGGGCGCATCATATCTCGACCTTGATCTCTTACATCTCTGCCCCTGCCGGGATCTCTTACGTCTCTTCTTGTATCACGTGTAGGTTCTCTTCTCATATCACGGCTGGGCTCTCGCATTACGTCACGAGATGGTTCTGGTGCGTAGTCTCTAATTTGGTCACGAGCTTGATCCCTTATTTGGTCACGGCCTTGATCTCTAATTTGATCACGATTTTGGTCTCTGGTATCCCATGGGTCTCTTTGGGGTTGGTCGTACCCAGTATGGTGTGGTGCCATATCACGGCTATGGTGACGCATATCTCTTTCGTTATGCACAGGTTCCGGCTGATACATATTTTCTCTGGGGTTATAACCATGAGATGATTCATAATCGCTTGTTCTGTCGTGGTCATCATAAGGGGATGTATGATGTGGGTCACGGCTGCGGGGTATATCTCTATGTTCGTCACGGACATTTTCTCTAATATTATCCTGCGAGTATACGGATTCTCTCGCATCTCTTGCTTGGGGGCGCATGTCTCGCTCTGTATCAAATAGGGATTCTTGAGCGGGCCCGTGGGGGCTGTTTCTCTGATCTCTGTTATAATCGCGAGGTTGTTCGTAGCCAATATCTCTTAATCCGGGGCGATTATCATTGTGAGGGTCTTGTATTTCTCTGTGGTAATCTCTGGAGTCCCTTGGCTCATGATAGCCATGGTCAACTGTAGGGCCAGATATTGCGCCGGATACTCCAGATACCGCCTCTAGGCCTTGCAAATCGGATATCGCCTTTTCCATTTCTTCTAAGCGCAGAAATAAGTCTGCCATACCGGACTGTTCCAGCTCTTGTATGCAGCGTCTTACTATATTGGCATAAGACTCTTGAAAGGCCTGTAGGCTCATGCGCTGGCGATCTAATGTCGCACGGATGTCTACTAATTGCTCGCCTATTTGTACTTTGTATGCGTCGGCGTGCATTTGGGCGTTGCGTACAACGTTGTCTGCGGCTACCTGTGCGCTTATAATTGCGTTTTTGATTGCATTATCCTTATCTTTATAGCTTTTTATCACTTGCTCTAGGGTTGATATATACTTATCCACTTCCTCCGGGTCATACCCGCGTTTTACATATGTGAATTGGTCCAAGAGGCATACTCCTTCCGCGATAATATTTACTACAAGATACTATCACGTGTAATAAGTTTTAGCAATGACGGTTTATATAGAAGTAATATACATTTAACACTAATCTCTAAGGCGGACGGCACCTGCGGCGGCGCGGCGGCGGCTATCGTCCATTTTTGCGTAGTGTTTTCTGGTTGTATTTACATCTGCGTGGCCTAGTACATTGGCTACTAAGTAAATGTCGCTGGTTTCTTGGTATAGTTGGGTGCCGAAGGTGCTGCGCAGTTTGTGAGGGGAGATGTTTTTTAACTGGGTTACCAGTGACGCGTATTTTTTTACTAGGTTTTGTATGGCTCTTGGAGTTATGCGTCGGTTTTGTAGGGATAGGAATAGAGCGTTTTCGTGGCCTGGTTGGGTGATGATTTCTTTGCGCTCCGCTAAATACAGCTTTAAGGCGGACTCAACTTCATCTCCGAAGTATAGAATCATCTCGTCTCCGCCTTTGCGGATTACTTTTATACTGTTTATTTCAAAGTCTATATGGTCTAAGTCTAGACCTACGCATTCGGATATGCGTATGCCCGTGCCCAGCATTAGTGTGATAATTGCACTGTCTCGTTTCTTGGTTTGTTCGTGGAAGCGTTTTTGCTGGGGGGAGAGCTTTTCACCGGTTTCTACTTCGTCCAGTAGTTTTGCTACTTCGTTTGGCTCCAGTGTTGTTATTGATTTTTGGTTGATTTTGGGGAAGCCTACTAGTTCCGCAGGGTTGGCTGAGATTTTTTCTTTCTTATATAAATGCCGAAAAAGCACCCGTACAGCAGCCAGCTTCCGCGATTTGCCTTGGGATGCGTTGGTTATAGGGGTGTCTGGGGTTTCTTGTGGGATGTAGTATGTAAGGTATTCCATAAAGGATTCCATGTCAGTTACGGTGATGTTTGCAAGATCGGCCACTGTTATATCTGTGATGGCCTTTCTGTCTAAATGCTCCTCTGATATATATCCAAAGAAAATCTTTAAATCCAAAGCATATCCCAGCCTGGTTAGGGGGGATGTTTGGTCACTAAGGCTATTAAAAAAATCGCGTAAAAAAGAAGGTAGCTCTTTAAGTAGCTCCCTAAGTTTTAGAATATTTTCTTGGGCTGTTTTTTCATGGTAGCGCATGTTATCACCATAAGGTATACTTATTTTATTAAAGCGAGGAGGTAATATTATGGTATATCAAACAGAAGGCGTATGCAGTAAAGAAATCCACATCGAAATGGAAGATGGTATTATTAAAGACATAGCTTTTATGTCTGGCTGTAATGGAAGCTTAAAGGGGATTGCTCAGTTTGCTAAGGGGCGCACCCCGGAAGAAGTGATAAAAATCTGTAGTGGTATCCTATGCCATAATCGCCCAACGTCTTGCCCGGATCAGCTGGCAACAGCTCTTAAAGGCTTGCAAACAAAGAGCTGATGTATAGGCGTTTCGATTTGGAGCTAGGAGGCATTTCCTTTTTGCCAATCATCCAAAATTGAACGGATTTTCTCGGCATTGTTTGCATCACGCATAGCGTCTAGTAGCTGATGTTTGTCCTTAGCTTGAGATAGTGTATCCATTAGGGTATCCATGTTTTGGTCTGAGATTGTGTCCATGTTATTTAATGCGTACACTAGGATATTTACAGCTTTGTCGTATGTATCATTTTCAAGGTAGAGTTGAATAAGAAAACAGATATCTTTAAGCTGGCCTGCTTCTTTTTGAGACTTGATATGCTGGAGCATGTACTCCTCGGCCATGGTGGTTTGACCTATGGCCTGATTAAGAGTTGCCATACTTCTGAGGCAATCACCATGGAGAGATTTATCTGCATTTTTAATCACTTGATTATACATTTCCAAGGCTTTTTCGTGTTGGTTGAGGGATTCGTATAACATGGCAAGATAGCTACAAGCACTGACATAGTCCAGTCCATATGCCTGGTTTAGAGCCGCTTCCCCATAGGAGGCGGCTTTTTTATAGTCGCCCATTTCTTCATGGATAAAAGCCATGGAATGGAGGCTGTGGAGGACATCCTTAGAGTTGCCATTTTTTTTGCGGATTTCCAGGGCCTCTTCATGTAATTCTAGGGCGATATCCGGGAAGACTTCTGCGGCTATATTGGCCAGATTATATAGGCTGTCTGCATATGAAGGGTGGTCGCTGCCTAGGTGGCGCTTATAAATATGTTGTGCTTGTTGGTAGTGTAAGTATGCCGGCTCCAGCGCTCCTATACGAGCCAGGACACCGGCTAGATTGTTTGAACGCATGGCTAGAGCCGTTAAATCACCGGTTTTTATATGGTGTGAAGATTCAATATATAGCATGGCCGCTTGTTCTAGTTGATCTAACTCGTCGTAGATTAGTGCTAAGTTAAAGAGGTCGTCAGAAAGTCCGGGGCTATGTGGGTTCTTAGCCCTATGCTCCCGGATTAAGGTTTCCCCAAGCTTTGCAGCCTCTGACAACTTGCGGCTGTGATAGGCTTGGCTCATGGATTTTCTTAGGTGGCTTATTTTTGTCATTGTTTTTCCTTTAAATGAGGGCTTTGCACGGTTGGGTTTGTTTATCGCTTTCCATTATCGCTTATCCAAGCGGCGGCTTATAAACTGGCCTAGGGCTTGGATAATCTGTACCAGCAGCACCATTACTATTACTGTGTATATCATGATATCTTGCCTGTGGCGGAATAGGCCGTAGCTTTGCGCGACTTGGCCTAATCCGCCGCCGCCCACAAGCCCTGCCATCGCAGAGAAGGTTATCAAGTTGATAATAAGCAACGTAAAACCAGATACCAACCCCGGTGCGCTTTCCGGCAATAGGACGCGGAAAATAATCTGTAATGGCGTGGCACCTGCGGCTATTGCGGCTTCTATTATGCCCTTGTCTAGTTCCCCTAAAGCTGATTCCACGATGCGTGACATAAAGGGAATGGCAGCGATTGTAAGAGGCACAATGGCGGCAGTGCTTCCCACAGACGAGCCTACAATTATACGGGAAAGGGGAAACACCAGCATTATAAGTACAACAAAGGGGATACTGCGCCCCACATTGATGATAGTGCCAAGGATGCGATGCACTATATTGATGGCGGTACCAATGATGGGGTTAACCACTGTAAGTGAGTAAATTCCGCCGGGTTTGGTAATATATAATATCGTGCCAAAGATTATCCCTACAAGGATAGCGAAAAGAGAGGCCCAGCCTACCATGTACACGGTTTCTATCGTGCCTCGGGACATAATCCGCCAAATATGCTGTACATAAGCTTCGAAGGAGCTGGATGCGCCACCAGACCAGGACTGGGCTAGTTCATCCCAGGAGGGGAGGTTAGGTAACATGTTCGCTTAGCTCCTTTATGCCTACATTATTTTCGTGGAAGTACGCTTGAACTTCCTCAAGGATATTTTCTTTGCCGCTGATTTCTAGAATAAGAGAGCCTACCATCGTGCCTCCTACTGATTCAATATTGCCAGAAAGAATTGAAAGCTCTATATCAAACTTGCGTATTACATCATGGATAAAGGCTTTCCTAGTAGCTTCCCCTATAAATATGGCGCGGAAAATACGCTTCTTTGGGAGGTTAATCCATGTGGCGTCTATATAGTCTTTAGAGAAGAATCGTTTGGCTGTGGGGGTTTTAGGGGCGGTTAGTACATCAAGCACCGGGCCGGATTCTATTATCTCCCCGCCTTCCATTACCGCTACATGGGTACATAGCTCTTTGATGACGTCCATTTCGTGGGTGATTACTATAAATGTTACCCCGGTTTTGGCGCCTATTTGCCTTATCAGCGAAAGAATGGAACGGGTAGTGTCCGGGTCAAGTGCTGAGGTGGCTTCGTCGCAGATTACTAGTTCTGGCTCTGAGGCCAAAGCGCGGGCAATGCCTACCCGTTGCTTTTGGCCTCCTGATAGGGTTGCAGGGTAGGCCGCTGATTTATCTGTTAGGCCTACCAGTTCCATCAGCTCATTTACCCGCTGGGTAATATGAGCGCTGGATTGTCTTGCTATACGCAAAGGGAACGCAATGTTTTCGAACACGGTTGCGTTCATTAGTAGGTTGAAGTGTTGGAAGACAAAGCCCATTTTTTTGCGGATCGTACGCAGGGCGGCGCCCTTTTGCTTTGTGATATCCGCTCCTTGGAATATGATTTCTCCGCTGTCGGCTTTTTCTAGCGCGGAAACACACCTAGCCAGGGACGTCTTGCCTGCGCCTGATAGGCCTATAAATCCAAAGATTTCACCTGGGTTTATGTCCACGCTAACGTTTTTAAGGGCGTGTAAGGTGCCTTCTTTGGTGGTGTATGTTTTTGATAGATTTCTTACTTGTAGCATGGATTATAGGATGCCTAGGGCAACTTCCATCATTTGGGTAAATGATGTTTGGCGGGCTTCTGCGCTCATGGCCTTGCCTGTGAATAGGGTATCGGAAATGGTACAGATGCATAGGGCGTTTTTCCCTGCCAGGGCGGCGTTGGTGTATAGGGCTGCGGCTTCCATTTCTACTGCAAGTACACCCATGCGCTGCCATGCTTTGGCTCCTGCTAGGTCATCGTCTGTATAGAAAACATCTGTGGAAAGGATATTGCCGGATACTAGGTTAATGCCTAGTTTTTCGGCAGAGTCGTTCATTTTTTTCATAAGGGAATATGAAGCAGTTGGGGTGAAAATCCCTGGAGGGCGACCGCATATATCGGCGTATTTGGAGTCTGTGCAGGCTCCTACACCCATTACAATGTCTCCAAGGTCTAAATCAAGGGAGATGGCGCCGGCTGAGCCTATACGTACGATATTTTCTACGCCGTAGAAGTTGAATAATTCGTAGGAATAGATGCCCATAGATGGCATACCCATACCACTGCCCATTACGGATACAGGCTTGCCTTTGTAGGTGCCGGTATATGCAAGCATACCACGGACTTCGTTTACAAGTGCGGGGCTATCCAGGTATGTGTCGGCGATAAACTTTGCGCGAAGCGGGTCACCTGGCATAAGAACAGTATTGGCAAATTGGCCTTCTTTGGCCGTGATATGAGGGGTTGGGATTTTCATCAGAACGCTCCTTTTATAGCGATTTCGTTTGAAATTGAGCTTCAGACTACGCCGAAAAATGCGTTGAAGCGTCGCATTTTCCAGCTTGCTTCAGCTTATTTCAAATCGAAACGCCTATATGGTTTTAGATGCTTGCATGGTATTATACGGTATAAGGATTGTCAAATAATGAAAAGGTAAAGGAGCGATTTTATGCGAGTGTTACTGTTGTGTGATGATTATTATCATCCGGGTGATGTGCCTAAGAGAGGGCTTGCGCCCCTGACGGAAAAAGGCATCGAGTTTGATGTAAACAAAAATGCCAAGGAACTTGACCTTGGCAATCTTGGAGATTACAAAGTTGTAGTTATCTCAAAAAGCGACCATACGTCAAAGCAAGACGAAGACCCATGGAAAACCCCTGCTATGCAGGATGCCTTTGTGAAATATGTGGAAAATGGCGGTGGATTGCTGGTAACGCACAGTGGAACAGTGGCCGGGAAGGATACAGGGAAACTGGATAACTTAATAGGCTGCAAGTTTAAGTTCCACCCCGCACAATCCTTAGTGACAGTGCAGGCCATTAAGCCTCATCCTGTTACTGAAGGGGTTGGTGTTTTTGTGGAAAAGGATGAGCATTACATCTTAGACATTTTGGCCTCAGATATAGATATATTGGTGGCGGCTTATGCCTCGGCGCTGGATAAGGAAGAAAAGCCTAATTATGATGCGCCGGGATGCATTGCACCGGCTGGATATGTACGTACCCAAGGTAAAGGGCGGGTATGTGTGCTTACCCCTGGGCATAACTTGGAGGTTTGGCATAATCCTGAATATCAACGGTTGTTGGAAAATGGGATTCGGTGGTGTGCCGGAGAGTAGAACTTTGATGATATAAGTATCGGGGCACATTGTTGATATAACTGCCAACAATGTGCCCCGATACTTTTGAAAAAAGCATTATTTCTGGCTAAAGGCTACTTTCATCGCCCATAAAGCCTTTATTTTCTTTTGCGACAAGAGCGCCTGGTGGGAACAGCTTTCGCACTTCTTCTCCAGAGACTCGTTCTTTTTCCATTAGCAGGTCTACAATTTTGTGTAGAACGTCTACGTGGGTCTGGATTATTGTCATGGCTTGGTTATAGTTATCGGTTACTATTCGCTTAATTTCTTGGTCTATTTGGGAGGCTACTTCTTCGGAGTAGTTGCGAGTGTGGTGTAGGTCGCGGCCTATGAATACTTCTTCGTTGTCGTTGCCAAACTGTATTGGGCCTAGTGTTTCGCTCATCCCGAATTTTACTACCATATTGCGGGCTATTGTAGTTGCGCGCTCTATGTCGTTGGCGGCCCCGCTGGTTATGTCTCCTAGTATTAATGCTTCGGCTGCGCGTCCTCCTAGTAGGGATACTATGCCTTGTTCCATAAAGCGTTTGCTGTGGTAGGCCTTATCCTCACTGGGTAGTGACATTACATAGCCACCGGCGCGGCCTGTGGGGATTATTGAGATCATATAGGTGGCATCTAGGTCTGGCATTACTTCGTGGCAGATGGCGTGACCGGCTTCGTGGTAAGCGGTTATTCGGCGTTCTTTTTCTGTGATTACGCGGCTTTTCTTTTCTGTGCCCACCACTACTTTTATGAATGCTTTGCGTATGGATTCCATATCTATGGAAGTTTTGTCTCCTCTTGCGGCCAGTAACGCAGATTCGTTCATTAGGTTTTCTAAGTCTGCGGGAGTGAAGCCTGCTGTTGTCTGGGCTACTACATGGAGGTCTACGTCTTCGTCTAGCTGCTTTCCTTGGGTGTGAACCGTAAGGACGGCTTCACGGCCTTTTATATCAGGAGGATTAACTACTATGCGCCTGTCGAAACGGCCTGGACGAAGTAGTGCCGGGTCTAGTATGTCTGGGCGGTTGGTTGCCGCTATTACTATTACGCCTTCGTTTACGGCGAAGCCATCCATCTCTACCAGTAGCTGGTTTAGGGTCTGCTCACGTTCGTCGTGGCCGCCTCCTACGCCTGCGCCTCTGCGGCGGCCTACTGCGTCAACTTCGTCTATGATAATAAGGCTTGGGGCGGTGCGCTTTGCTTGCTCGAAAAGATCCCGGACTCTAGAAGCGCCTACGCCTACATATAGCTCTACGAAGTCTGAGCCGGATATGCTGTAAAAAGGTACATTGGCTTCCCCGGCTACTGCACGGGCTAGGAATGTTTTTCCTGTTCCTGGAGGGCCTACCAGTAGTACGCCTTTGGGGATTCTTGCGCCTATTTCATTATATTTTTGTGGTGATTTTAGAAAGCTAACGATTTCTTCCATTTCTTCTTTTTCTTCTTCTAAGCCTGCTACTTGCTCGAAGTTTACTTTGCGTTTATCTAGGAAGCTTACTCTAGCGCGGCTTCTGCCAAAGGAGGGGCCTCGGTTGCCCATTCCTCCGCCTTGCATGTGGCGAAGCACCAGCATTAGCACGATTAGAGAGCCGCCAAAAACTAGAATAAAGGGTAGTACAGTTATCCATATGCTGGGGCGCTGGGGTGCGTTGAAATAGATGCCTAATTCTGGCTGGTCTTCCCAGGCTTGTCGCAATAATTCTTCAAAACCGGAGATATTTGGGATATCTACTGTGTGGGGGTCTTCTTCGCCTATGATTTGCACTTCGGCTTCCCCTACGTTGTGTACTTCCATTGAAGGGGTAAGAGTTACGCTTTCTACTTCGCCGTTTTCCAAGGCTTGTAGCAGGTGAGCGTAGGTAAATGGCTCATCGTCTTCGTTGTTACGGGTTATATTCATTAGCATACTAAACATTAGAAGTATTGCTACTAGTAGGAAGAATATGCTTATGTTTTTAGCGTGTCTTTGCTTTACCACTTGTTCACCTCTTCGAATATTAACTCTCCAACATAAGGCATGTTGCGATAGCGTTGACCGTAGTCTAGGCCGTAGCCTACTACGAATTTATCTGGGATTTGGAAGCCTATATATTCGCTTTCGGGGAGCTTTGCTTCTCTACGGCTGGGTTTGTCTAGTAGGGCGCATACTTTTAGGCTTGCTGGGTTTTGGCTTTCTAGGAAGCGGCGTAGGTACGCTAGGGTGTGACCTGTATCTACAATATCCTCCACAAGTAGGACGTGTTTATCTGAAAGCTCAGTGGATGGGCGCTGGTCGAAGGCTACCTGGGATATTGGTGATGTTGAGTCGCCATAGCTAGAGACTTTTAGGAAGTCTATTTCCATGGGGCGATCTATTTCTCTTGATAGGTCTGCTATAAATACATATGCACCTTTTAGGGTGCCCAAAAGTAGGATTTCTTTATCTTGGTAGTCTTTTGTGATTTGGGCGGCTAGTTCTGTTACGCGGTTGCGAATTTGAGCTGCTGTTAGCAGTGGCTCGATTCTTTCCATTTTAGACATTAGTGTCCCCTCCTATTGTAACCCAGCATATCCTTTGTCCCTCGACAGGCTGGTATGCGGTGTTTATTCTGTTGTGCTTGTCCATTATCCATAGAATGTCGTTGCCATGGGCTAGTAGCGGGGTCGTGTCCCGCATTGCTTTTGGCGTTTTGGTGTCTGTGAAGTAGTCTTGTAGCTTTTTGGTGCCGCCTGGAAGCTTGATCTTGTCTCCTGGGAGGCGTGTGCGCAATTCTAATGGCATGTATACCATATCATAATTAAAGGACTCAGTACAGTGGGTTTGGTTTTGTGGTGGGGTTAGGGATAGGGTGAATGTTAGATTTAGCTTATGATTCGCTATAGATGTTTCTTTTTGGCTGCACAGTTTTAGGCTATCGTATTCTTTGTATGCGGTGAAGCCTGGGAGAGAGACTTCTCTGCCTGATTGTCCTTTGGCTATATCTATTATGGAATCTATGTGTTGTTGTGTAATGTCTTTGAGGGCGGATTCTCCTCGTAAGTCATGGATACATTGGCGAATGATGCGTCTGGTTATGGCGATGGGGTGGGATAGTAGGTTTTTTATGTTTATTTTATTCGTTGCTTCTTTTTTTTTATTGGTTATTGCTTCTAGTGCTTCTTCTTCGAAGCGGAGGAGGTGGGCGTTTCTGGCTATGGTGCTCGGGGTATTTTCGCCGAAGTGTTGGCGGATTAATGGCGTAATGTTGTTACGGATAAAGTTACGGCTGTAATCTGACTGATTGTTAGTTTCATCTATGATACAAACTAGTTTGTTTTTTTTGGTAAAAGCTTCTATAGAGCCGCGACTTACTTCTATTAGGGGCCGAATTATCGGGCCGTTGACTGGAGGGATTCCACATAGGCCTTTTAGGCCTGTGCCGCGAAAAAGGTTTAAGAGTACTGTTTCGGCATTATCGTCTTGATTGTGGCCTAGGGCTATTTTTTTTGCATTAAAATGAATTAGGCTTTGATGGAGGTATTTGTAGCGTAGGTTGCGACCTGCCTCTTCTATACCTAGCTTGTTTATTTTAGCGAAGGTTTCTACATCAGCTTGATATACTAGAAGGGGAATATTCCAGTCTTTGCATAATTGCCGGACGAAGGTTTCGTCGCCTGCTGCGGCGCTTCGCAGATTATGGTTTATATGGGTGGCATATAGAGTTATGCCTATTTCTTTTAGGGCAAAAAGAAGGGATACGGAATCTGCCCCGCCAGATAAACCTACGACTACGCTTTCGTCTGGGGCAAGCATATTGTAGCGCTTAATTGTTTTCGTGACTTGTGTAAGCATGGAAAATCCTTTCGGTTGCGCTTTTGTAGATTTGGTATTATACATTCTTCACATGTTTTTGCGCAAAAAATAGGGGGTATTTAAATGGATAAATTGTGGAATGGGGTTATACTTTTATTGGTGGGGGTATTTGTCTTTATTGCGGCGATGCAGTTTAACCAGTTTTTAAACCGTAACACGGAGGAATCTGTGGATGATTATTGGCAGTGGGACAGGTATGTATCTGAGCTTTTTGTGGAAGATGAAGATATGTGGTGGACGACAGCTTTGGTGCACTTTTTTGATGAAAGTGTTGAGGCAACTACAGTCTCAGGAGACTGGGTTTATTATGCTTATAGGTATTTCTCTCCGGAGCCGAGGATTGCTATTGGCCGGGTAAGCTCTGATGGGGAAGCCCAGCGGGTGACTTCTTTTTTAGAAGAAGGAGAGGTTAATGGGTTTGGTGTTACACCGACAGGTGGTTTTCGCTTTTTGTTAGCTGAGAGGCAATTGGATGATAATTTTTTTTATTCTACGGTTGATTTAATTATTGTGGAGTTTGATAGATTCGGAAATATACTAAACTGGCATGAGCTTGATATAGGCTGGGGGCCTGATGAGTTTGGGACGGTTTATAATGCTACTTTTTTGGAGTGCGGCAGTTTGGAAATCCATGTAATGAATTTTGAACCTGATAATTATGAAGTGATTTATACCATTAACCCGGATGGGGAAATTATTGATAAAGCGGAAGCGGACTGGGATGCAGTATTGGGTGATATGGAGACGCGGGATAGATTTGGGTTTGGTTTTATGGATCATTTCGAGTTTTTTAAAGATGGCCGCGTCGCGGTGTTTACATGGAATAATAGAGCTTCACAGACAGATGTAATAATCCATACACCTTACGGCCTTCCACCCCTTGTGGGATTGGATGTTTATAGGGGAGAGATAGACCACCAACCAGTTGCAATTATAGAGAGTAACCATATAAATGGGGCAATGCTGCATGATGGCTGGATTTATTTTTGGTATACAGCCGGTAGATGGGATAACAGAAGTATAGTTATAGAAAGAGTAGACTTAAATGGCAACCAAAGGCGATCAACTGTAATTGACTGGGAATCAGATGAATGGATACGGGTTGGTGATGTGGCAATTACAGATGAAGGAAGCTACATGGTGCTTATTTGGGTTGATATGTTTGGTGATGGGGTTACGATGTGGTTGAATGAGTATGATATAGATGGTTATTTTGTTGCCACCCATTCTCATGCTACATTTTCTGATATTTGGACTCCTTTTAGGTCGGCTATTACTTATGAGGGGAAAGTTATAGCGGATATAAGCGGAGTGGATTATTCAAGAATTTTTATTATAGACTCGGAAGGGGCAGTAATGGAATTGCCTACGGATTTCGGGCTTTTGCAAAGAGGGCCTGACAACCGATTCTTTATATCAAGCTGGCTTTTGCAGGAGATTGATATATATGCAGGTGAGTGGGGAGAAGTAATTCTTGATAGAATTTCGGATGCTATGCCATCCGGGTCACGGGAGTATGCTTTTGATAGAAGCTGTCCTTTTGATTTTTATTTCTCTTTTTATATTGATAGGGGCTGGCATCTTTTTGGGTTTGATATCGGTGATAATGAATTATCTTTTATATTGGACTGGGGATCAGCATGGATTGATTATGAAAGTGTAACAGAGCATTTATACTTAGGAAATGGACGTATAGCTGTGTTTTATCGAGGGCTTAGTGATACTGAAATTGCCCTTATTATCCTGGATCTATAAAATGTGGTATGATACAGGCATTAACACCAGCCGCATAGCCCCATTTAAAAGGAGAATATTATGCCTAAACCTATAGTAGCAATAGTAGGCCGCCCCAATGTTGGCAAGTCTACATTATTTAACCGTCTGGTTGGTGAGAGGATTGCCATAGTAGATGATAAGCCTGGAATAACCCGTGATAGGCTTTATGCCGATGCGGATTGGCTAAACTATAATTTTACCCTGATAGACACCGGTGGCCTGGATATTGAATCTGAAGAGCAGCTCAACCACCATGTATACAGCCAAGCCGAGGCCGCTATCCAGCACGCGGATGTTGTTTTGTTTTTGACGGATGTAAAAACCGGTATTATGGAGGCAGACCGTCATGTGGCAGACATGCTTCGTAAGGTTAATAAGCCTGTAGTGCTGGCGGTTAATAAAGTGGATAGCCCCACTAAGGAAAATAATGAGATATATGAGTTTTAT
Organism: Defluviitaleaceae bacterium; assembly: GCA_009780185.1. GTDB lineage: Bacteria > Bacillota > Clostridia > Lachnospirales > WQUN01 > WRAN01. The sequence goes on from WRAN01000023.1 coordinate 23,973, forward strand.
GAGCTTGGAATCGGTGACCCTATGCCTATATCTGCAGGTCAGGCCTTAGGGCTTGGGGATATGCTGGATGAAGTGATTAAGCACTTCCCGGCACATGATGGAGACGAAGAGGAAGATACCCGGATTAAGGTTGCCATAGTAGGCAAGCCCAATGTAGGAAAATCTTCTCTTATAAATAGAATTTTAGGGGAAGAGCGGATGATAGTCAGCGATATCCCCGGTACTACCCGTGATGCAGTAGACACTTTTCTGACGCGAGACGGACAGGAATATGTATTTATTGATACAGCAGGGCTTCGTAAAAAGAGCAAGATAAAAGAAAATATAGAGCGTTATAGCATACTGCGTACCCTTGCGGCGGTAGAGCGCTGTGATGTATGTATTTTATTAATTGATGCTGAAGAAGGCATAACAGAGCAGGATACAAAAATTGCAGGTATTGCCCATGAGCGTGGCCGGGCGGCTATTATTGCGGTTAATAAATGGGATAAAATTGAGAAGAACGATAAGACCATGAAGGAATTTACTCAGGACCTGGAGTCCGAGCTTTCTTATATGCCTTATGCGCCAAAGCTTTTTATATCCGCGCTTACCGGGCAGCGGGTGAATAAGCTTTATGAGCTTATTTTTGCTGTGTACCAGAATCATGCAATGAGGGTGTCTACCGGGGTTTTAAATGACGTAGTAATTGAGGCCACTGCTATGCACTCACCCCCAACAGATAAGGGGCGGCCTCTTAGGATTTATTATGCCACTCAGGTTAGTGTAAAGCCTCCTACTTTTGTGTTATTTGTTAATAATAGTAAGCTTATGCATTTTTCATATCAGCGGTATATAGAGAATAAGATTAGAGAAGCATTTGGTTTTAGCGGGACGCCGGTGCATTTTATTGTGCGTAATCGCGGGGAGAGCTAAGTATGCTGCGTACCGCAACCTCCGGCCGAATTATATGTCTATATGGTAAGATGATATATTGTAATCAATTAGTGTCTTGAAGGTAGTGCTTGTAAGGGGTGTTTTTGCCATAAGCGCATACTGCATCTGCCAGAAAGAAGGGTATGACTATGTTTAGAGTGCTTAGTCTTTTAATCGGATATATTTTCGGATGTATACAAAGTGCCTATATCACGGGGAAACTAGTGAAGGGTATAGATATCCGAGACCATGGCAGCAAAAATTCCGGGTTTACCAATGCCAACCGGGTTATGGGGTTTAAAATTGGGGTTTGGATTTTTCTTGCGGATGTGGGAAAGGCTGTGCTGGCTTTTCTTGTGGCTAGTTGGCTTTTTGATGGCGGCGGCAGCTTTCTTTCACCGTATGCTGCTAATGGAGTCTTGCCTGGGGTTTGGGCTGGGCTTGGTGTGGTTTTGGGGCATGTCTTTCCTATTTTTATGAAGTTTAGAGGTGGGAAGGGTATTGCCTGTACGGTGGGCTTGATATTGATGCTGGACTGGCGGGCGGCGGTTATTATTTATTTAATTGCAGCGATTTTGATTCTTATTTTTAGGTATATATCTCTTGCTTCTCTTGTGATTACTTTGCTTACTACGATATCAATGGTGGTGCTAGGTTATGGTGTTGAAGCGGTGGCTGTGACTGGGGCTTTGGCGGTGCTTGCATGGTATATGCACCGTGAGAATATTCAGAAGCTTTTAACTGGTACGGAGCGGAAGTTTTCGTTTAGGAAAAGTGAGGTTGAAAAAATTTAATCATTTGGTTTTGGGGTCGTGGGATCTATTTGCCCCGATACTTTGGCCATAAGCTATTTCATATCAGTCTAATTTGAAGCTGAATTTAAGCAAAGCCCCGCAAGAGAAGGAATGAGCGAATTTCGCCGCGTACTCCGGCTGATGCTGAACAGCCTCCGGCGGGGAAAAAGCCGTTTATCACGGATTATCATCCGCATAAAC
>WRAN01000024.1 GCA_009780185.1 Defluviitaleaceae bacterium
AATTGATGAAAGGCCTCAGTGGCGCTGGTGGGCTGTTGGTTATGCGGCTTTAGTTGTGGCGTTGTTTGGGCTGTTTTATCCGGTGCTTAGCGGGCTGCCTGTTTCTATGGAATGGGTTCAGACGTATCTTCAGTGGTTGCCAAGATGGCATTTCTAAGGAGGGTGTTTTTTTGATAAAGCCAGTTTATTCTGTGGTTGTACCCGCTTATAACGAAGAAGAGGTTATTAGGGAAACTTATAAACGCCTCACCTCTGTTATGGTAGGGATGGACGAACCTTATGAGATTATTTTTGTCAATGATGGTAGTCGAGACAAGACTGCTGAGATTATTGCTGGGTTTTGTGAAAGTGACCCTTCTGTACGGCTTATAAATTTCACCCGCAATTTCGGGCATATGCCTGCTATCACTGCCGGTATGGACAATGTGCGGGGAGAAGCGATATTTGTTATTGATGCCGACCTGCAAGACCCGCCAGAGCTGTTTCCAGAAATGGCGGCCAAGTGGAAAGAAGGCTATCATGTAGCCTATGGCAAACGGATTAAGCGCAAGGGGGAAAGCTGGTTTAAGAAGATTACCGCCAAGTTTTTCTATCGGTTTATCCGGCGGCTTACTACAGTGGATTTGCCGGCTGATACCGGTGAATTTAGGCTTATTGACCGTCGGGTATGTGAGGCGGTTAGCAAGTTACCAGAGAAGCACCGCTATATCCGGGGGCTTGTGAGCTGGGTTGGGTTTAAGCAGGTGGCTGTAGAATATGTACGGGAAGAGCGTTTTGCCGGGGAGACTAAATACCCTCTTAGGAAGATGGTTTCCTTTGCGCTGGATGCTATCACGGCTTTTTCTTATAAGCCTCTTAAGCTTGCAACTTCTTTAGGGTTCTTCCTTTCTCTGGCTAGTTTTATATATTTGCTGATAGTGCTTTATCAGCGTTTTTTTACCAGTAGTGCTATAAGCGGCTGGGCTTCTACAATGGGAGTCATATTGTTTTCTCAAGGGATACTGCTTATGATTTTAGGTCTTATGGGCGAATATATCGGGCGCATTTACGAAGAGATAAAAGGCAGACCTACCTATATAATCTTGGAAATTGTGGGGCAGCATGAAGAAGATATTAGAACTACTGACTAGGATTTTATTATTTTTTACCCCTGGCAAGCTAAAGGGCTTTGTAAAGTATGAAACTGTTAGCTATTTATTTTTTGGCGGCCTTACTACGCTTTTGAGTATTGGCTTGTTTTGGGTATTTCATTATGTAATAGGGCATCAAGTGGTAATAGCCGGCACGATTTCTGATGTGTTGGCTATTATTTTTGCTTATTTTACTAATAAAATATATGTATTTGAATCGCCCAGTTGGAAGCCCAGAATATTGGTGCCGGAGATGATAAAGTTTGGGACGTCGAGAATTCTTACAGTGGTATTGGGGAATCTTGCCTTAGTGCTTCTGGTGGATGTGCTGGACTTTAACGCAATGCTTATGCGGATTATTACTATCGTTATTATCCATGTAATTGGGAACTATATTCTCAGTAAGTGGATTGTGTTTGTTAAAAAAGGTGATACAAATGACTCGTAAGAATATTTTTATTATCTCGTCGGTTATTGCCATACTTTTGGTAGGCGTGGCTTATGGTAATCATCACTTTCGGGGAGCGACGGGAGAAGTTACTCCTGATGGAGCATATATATCTGAAGAAAATGACTACACACCGGAGCCGTCCCCTACCCCATACGAACCTTACGAATATACCGGGCCAGAGTTATCTTATGATCCTCCTTCCTATCATTTTGAGGAAGAACTAGAAGGATACGAAGGAGATACATCCAGCTCATGGCATCCCTTTCATTTCAGGAATGTACGCCAGCCTCAGCCCCTAGATGAAAACACTCCTCATGGTGCGATAGCCGTCAGGCATATTAGGCATCTTAATGACCATTACTACAGCCGATTTCCATTTTCATATCAAGAAAAGCGGGCGGCTATATGGATTGTTGGGGAACTTCTTGCAATGGGTTACACCTGGGATGACATAGATGTGCAAGAATTTGATATTTATGATGTAAACCATTCCTCTGCCAGTGCGGCAAGATGGCATAATTTTGGTACTGTAATCCATGATTATGATTACATGCGGGACACATATCTTAGCCAGAATGTAATTCTTACAGTGCCAGGTGAGTCTAGCCAGGTAATTGTTGTTGGGGCGCACTATGATACGCTATTGTATCCTGGAGCCAGCGACAATGCTTCCGGGACTGCCCTTTTATTAGAAAGCGCCCAGCGTATGCTTAATACCGATAATTATTATACGATTGTATATGTATTTTTTGGAGCTGAGGAAGTCGGGCTTCTTGGGGCTCATTTCTTTGTTGATAATTTAAGCGACGAAGAGCTTAGTAATATTATTTTTATGGTTAATGCTGATGTACTCTTCGAAGGGCCATATTTTATCTTTGGCGGAGGGTATCAAGTGCCTGGCAGCTGGTCTCCTCGCAGTAACGCTATTTCTCGCCAATGGGAGGAATTGGCCGGATATCTTAATTTTTCTCAGGGGCTTGAGCTGATATCTGACCCTTATTCTATTTTCCTTTCTAGCGACCAGCGCGTGTTCATGGAAGCCGGTTTTACGGTTATGATGCTCTTTGGTACGGATTTTCACCCTTCCGGTGATTTCTATTTTAGGGTGTTTCATTCTTACAGAGATGATTTTCATTATATTATGGACCGCTGGCCCGATAAGATTGATGACGCAATGCGGACTTTTTCTATTTTTCTTGAAGAAGTCTTACTTGCCATGTACTAAGGGAGAACTCAAATGTTTAGAAAACGTAGTTTTAATTGGGTTCTGGCTGTATTTATAGTGACTATATTTGTCTTTTCGGCCTGTTCTCGTAGAGCTGGCAGCGGCACACCAGACGACTATGTGGTTGAAACCCCAAAACCCACACCAGCCCCGGAACCAGAAATCTACATTGAGATTGAAGAAACGAAAAAAGCAATTGATGCTTTGGCAGGGCTTAGGGAGCTTGAAGCGCAGTTCCCAATGGTTGGCAGAACTGCCTCAAGTGCCGAAATTATCCCAGGCGGGACTTTCTACTGGGGAAGAGCGCAATCTGGCGGATTTCCGGGGATATTCCATCCACATCTTCAAAGTGACGCGGCAGACCAAGCTGTAACCGCTCTTCTTAGCTATAACCTCATCAGCATCAATGATGCTATGGAAATGACACAAGACGGTATCGCTACATGGGAAAAAGACCTTGACGAGCTTAGCTTTACCATGACATGGCGCCCAGGTTTAACTGTATATTGGTCTGATGGCGTAGAAATGACTTTGGCAGATTTATATTATGCTTTCTGGTTTATTTCCCATCCTGACTATGAAGGCACAATGTTTGGGGAAGAAAACTCCACTTCTTTGGTAGTTGGCGCCCAAGCGTTTAGGGCGGGGGATTCTAATTACATCGAAGGCTTAGTACTAAGCGACGATGAGCGCCAGCTTAAAATATATTTTACTAAAATGTCTCCATCTATGTTGTATAGTGGTGCAATTCTTAATCAGCCACTGCCAAGACATCACTTCGAAGGTATCCCCGTTGGCGAATCTCGTTCTCACATGAACTCAAGAGATAATTTTATTGGTTTTGGCCCGTTCATCATTGATACTGTTGTACCTAGTGAATCTGTGCTTCTTAGGGCCAACCCAAATTACTGGCAAGGTGCTCCATATCTTGATTATATCTACTACCACATCATCCCACCTGATATGCAAGCAGAGTTTATGATGGCTGGACGGTATGACCGACTTGGCATGAGGCATATCGACGTTGCTGGCTATAGTCATGCCACCAACGTACAAATGCTTAGCCGCGTAGCTCCAAGCCAAAGCTTTATCTATTTCACGTTAGGTGCTAGGCGTAGAGACCCGGATACAAACGAAATCTACTTTGTGCCCCGCTACGACAACCACCCAATCACTGACCCGCGTATGCGCCATGCAATTGCATATGCCCTTGACTTCAACGAAGTAAACATGACTATCCGGAGCGGCTTGCACAGTAACGCAACAACGGTGCTTCACCCATTCAACGCTAACAGATGGATTGACCCTTATTCACAAGGTTTTGGAATACATAACCCAGACCGGGCTAATCAAATACTTGACGAGGCTGGTTATGAATGGGGGCCGGAAGGGTTTAGACTTGACACTGAGGGTAATCCATTCTATGTAAATCTTGGATGGCGTATAAACCCAGGTATAGATGAAGTTACATTCGCTCATTATCAAGCAAATCTTCGCGAAATCGGTATTGATTTAAGACTTTGGGACGATGATTGGATTGACCATAACTTCCTTGTACGCCGCAATATCACTAGCATATCATCATTTGAGCTTAGCCCCAATGATGATATGCATATGTGGCAGATGTCTTTGTATATGAATCCAGACCCTAACCCTGCTGCTATGTGGGGCCATAACCGAATGTTTAACCTGGCCAACTTTACCAACCCAACCTTCCAACAGATTTTGGCTGATATCGCATCTACCAAAGCATGGGATGGAGATTTTCGTGCAGATGCTTATAGGCGCTGGGCTATAGCTTTTGACTACTATCTACCAGCTATTTATGAAACTTGGTCGGTTGAGTTTGATGTTATCAACAACCGAGTTGCCAACTGGACATTAGACCGCAGCACCTTTACACCAGAATCATTCTCGTGGCATAGGGTTGGGTTTACTTCTTATGAGCGTTATGTACATGAATGATACTTTTTTGATATAGGAAAAAGCCCCATGGACTAAGGCTTACAAATGCCTTGTTTATGGGGCTTACTATTCATAATCTCAGTTATCATCACGCTATAGGGCTTTTAGGTTAGGTTCGCAACGCGGTATCATGTAGAAAATATTTCTACAATAACGGCTTTATTCCTCGATTTCATACTTGCCTTTTATTCGTTTCTCAATGTCATCTGCTGATGGTAGCGTATCCACCAACTCCTCTGGCACAAAATCAGATAGCTTATATTCGCTTACGCCGATTGGCTTGTTAATGTCTTTCAACGCATATTCAGCGGTAAGTTTATCACGTTTCTTACATAGCAGTATACCAATAGTCGGGTTGTCTTGTTCATGGCGTAGCATATCATCTACCGCTGAAAGATAGAAATTCAACTTGCCTGCATACTCTGGCTTAAAAGCGGTATTCTTAATTTCTACCACTACATAACAGCGTAACTTGGTGTTGTAAAAAAGCAAATCGATATAATAATCCGTGTCGCTTACTTCCAAGCGGTACTGATTGCCCATAAAGGCAAAGCCTGTGCCAAGTGCCATAATGGTTTTAGCGATATTTGCAATTAGTTCATGCTCTATTTCACGCTCTATAATACCATCACGTTGTTCGATAAAATCGAAAACATACGGATTTTTTAGGGCTTCGATTGCAAGGTTGCTTTGTGGTTCGGGTAGGCGCACATTATAGTTTTCTGCCTTTTCCGAAATCACTTGACGTTGATATGTTTTTGTGTCGGTGTGATACTCAAGCGACGATAATGACCAACCGTTTTCTATTGTCTGCTGTGCATACCATACATACTCGTCAATGGTTTTTGATTTGTCCAAAAGATGTGAGTTATGCGACCATGATAATTGTGCAGACAGTGTCTGCACAATTTCCTCGCCTGCTACAAACTCCGCAAACTTACGCATATATTTCAAATTCCGCACAGAATATCCCTTTGCGTTCGGAAACTCTAACTTTATATCACGAGCGAGGTTATCAATAAATTTATTGCCCCACACGCTGTTTTCGATTATGACATTGCCGATATTCCAGTATAACAATATTAATTCACGATTTGCACCCAAAACGGCTTTGTATTTGGCGTTTTGGATTTGTGCTTTTACATTTTCTAAAATTTCAAAATAATTATCGTTGTTGATAAGCATACCGCACCACCCATAAGCAAAATAACCTCACAAATATCATACCATATCCATGCTAATTTCTACACAAAAATTTCTGTTCTTTGGACAATGGATGATATAATAGCTCTAGAGTCCTATATAATAACAATACTTGCGGGAGGGGGATACATGCGGATGATTGGTATGCAAACTATAATTATCGCCATTACTGCAATATATATTGTTTATGTTATCTTTGTTGCTATGTTCTTCCGAAATAGGAAAAGGTTTAACTCAAAGGTATTTATAGTTATCGCAATCTTTTTGATATTGGTTCCTTTTGTTGTTACAATCCTTGCATTAGCGTTTTGGCCGGATTTGCAATACTTAATAAACTTTCATTAATTAACTAGTTACACAGACAGCATCTATCTATGGATAATAGAAGGCTTTGAAGGGTTCTCCCTTTCAAAGCCTTTTATCATTCCATGTGCTTATAATTAACATTCGTAATGGCTTCTTGGGCTGGCGTTTGTAGTTGTTTACAATGTGCGTGAGTATCTTGTTGCGTGAGAGCGGTTTTTTTAGACTTTCACACGAGAATGGCGTATTTTCTGTGGCGGTGCAGCTTTATGTTGACTCGAAAGCAGTATAATTAAAAACACCCGATATCAGTAATGCAAGATGATATCGGGTGTTTTTTTGTTAAAATGAATATCCTATTGCAACAACTCAGATATATTGCGATTTGCCCATCCTATACTAATCAATAAATCATCTTCATCAAATCCAAGCGTCAATACTATTCCTTCTGCTTTGCTCCATGTCGAATAATCGCGCCCTAGGTTTGTGTGATTTCCAGTTGGCTCGCCTATTAATAAAATTACATCTTCTTGAGTTAAGCCAAAGTGCAGCCCCCCGGGCCCTGAAAACCAATCATAATTGCCGCCTTCATTGTATCTGAACATAATGCCAACAATTGTTGCTTCAGATACTGGCTCTGGTGAATCAGGGTCATGTGTAAAAAACATAATGCCTACCGAATTGCTGATAGTTACCGGGCCGCTATCTCCTCTTATTATGCTGTGCCCAATCAGTATATTGCGGTCATAAATCCCTGTGGAAGATTGTCCAAGCTGATTCTCGTCCATGTTTAGAGAAGCACCCATATTGCCGGCTAGATTAAGCGGTAAATCTCCAAAGTTGCCCAAGCGATCATGGAGGTGGATTGTTGTGCCGAATAAGTTAAAATAAAAGTTGTGAGTGTCGAAAGGGTCGAATACAGTTGGCTCGAATACAGGCCAAGAACTGTCTTGTACAGTGGCAGAATCATCATTGACATGTGGTTCGTCTACCATGTCGGAAGGCTCGGGTGTAGAGGGTTCGGGCGTAGCTTGTGAGATTTGATTGGTACTGTCTTGGGTTACGGGCTGTTCGCCGCCAATTGGCTCATCGTTGCCGCTACAAGCCGTAAACATTAAAGCAACCAGAACTAGCACTGCACATACCATACCTAATAATTTCTTCATAAATAAACACTCCTATTGTAAATTTAATTTGCAAGAATGATTTTAGTCAAAAAAAAATGCCCTGCGCGGCAAAATGTCATAACAATAAGGATAACGGTATAACTATACTAACAAAAAAATGACAATTGTGCCATCTCTAAATTAAATCCTACGTTTATATAGGTTTTGTCATTAGCCCACAAAAGCGTAAGGATGCAAGGGATAAATATTTTATGATTACTAAGAAGCGACGAGGTTAATGGATTGACGTTACTTATGTAAATTTTATCTATAAAAAATGCCCCTCCCAAGTAATACTGGAAGCGGCATCCTAAAATGATGATATTTTATTTTCTCAAACTTTTTAATAAAATTTGGACCTGGAATCAAAAAAGCAGTAAACGCGTTGCTAGTCTTCGTAATAATCGCTTCTTGGGCTGGTGTTTGTATTGTTTACAATAAATCCGAATAGCGCGCCGCATATACCTCCTACTATATGACTCATGTAGGCTATATTATTGTCTAGGGTGGCGGCTGAGACTATTTCTTGGCCTAAATAGATTATTACTGCCAGGATTAGAGTTAATGGTATGTGGCCTTTTTTTATGTTTGTGAAAGAGCTTAGAAGTATTAGCATGAAGACTATGCCACTAGCGCCTAGTTTTGCGTAGGGTGACATTATTACCCATAACAGCCCGGTTACAAAGGCTGTTACTACCATCATGAGGATTATCGCTTTTGGGCCGTATTTTTCTTCCAGCATGGGCCCTACTAATAGGATAATGATAAAGTTGTTTAGGTAATGGCTTAGGTTCGCGTGGCCTATAGCGTGGGTAAACAAGCGCAGATACATCAGCGGGTCTGTAAGAGGTGCGCGGTATACCATGAATAGTAGGCGATCTGATGCCCCTGAGGTTAGGTGGCTAAGACCCAATACCGCGGCGGATATCAGGGCAAATGTAAGTGTTAGTGGGGCATTGTATTGGATGCGTTTTAATGGGTTCATCGGATGCTCCTTTTACATATATTTTCATTTTGATTCATATAGGTTTAATTGCTCTTCATGTGGAGTGATGTGGGTTATTGGGGGACGTAGACCCAGGTGGTTGTAGCCTAGCCTTGTTACGGTTCTGCCTCTTGGTGTGCGCTGTATAAAGCCTAGCTGCAGCAGATATGGTTCCGCAACGTCTTCAATGGTTCCGGCTTCTTCGTCTATACTGGCAGCTAGTGTATCTAGGCCTACAGGACCGCCGCCGAATTTTTCTATTATGGCCCACAGTATTTTTTTGTCTACAGAGTCTAGTCCTACAGGGTCTATATCAAGGCGGTCTAGGGAGGATTTGGCTACGTCTCCGGTTACATTTCCGTCATATTGTACTTGGGCAAAATCTCGGACGCGTTTTAGCAGGCGATTGGCTATGCGCGGGGTGCCTCTGGCCCGGCGGGCTATCTCTTTTGCACCTTCCGGGGTCATGCCTACGTCTAGTACTTTGGCCGAGCGGGTTACAATTGTTGAAAGCTCTTCTACTTTGTATGGCTCAAGGTGGTGTACTACCCCAAAGCGGTCTCTGAGGGGGGCGGTTAGTAGGCCTATGCGGGTGGTGGCTCCAACCAGCGTGAAACGCGGCAGCTCTAGGCGGATGCTTCTGGCACCCGGGCCTTTGCCTATTACTATATCTAGCACAAAGTCCTCCATTGCGGAGTATAAAATTTCTTCTATGTTGCGGTTTAGGCGGTGGATTTCATCAATAAATAAGAAATCGCCCTCGTTTAAGTCGTTGAGAATGGCAGCCATGTCACCGGGGCGTTCTATTGCCGGGCCCGCGGTTATTCTTAGGCGGGCATTCATTGCACCGGCAATTATGCTGGATAGGGTTGTTTTGCCCAGGCCCGGCTGGCCGTATAGCAGAACATGATCTAGTGTTTCGCCTCGGTTAAGGGCGGCTTGGACGAAGACTTGCATGTTTTCTTTTATTTTTTCTTGGCCGATGTATTCATCAAAGCGAGCCGGACGCAGCTTTAACTCTATGTCTTCGTCTTCGATTTGGTTATAACCAGTTGTATTTAGGCGATCTTCGGTCATGGTATGCTCCTACATTGCCCGTCTCGGGGTATGGATTATTTTGATAGTTTTTTTAGGGATTGCTTTATTATTTGGTCTGCGGTCATGTTTTCTTCCGCGATTTCTAGTACCGTTTGCATTGCTTCTGTTCTGCCATAGCCTAGGGCTAGAAGGGCGTCTATTGCGTCTTGTTTTTCACTTGTGTCTGGGGAACCTAGGTTTTGGAAGGGTTGCATTTCCTTGCCGGCGTTGTCCCATGTGTCTGTGGTTTTTATTTTATCCCGTAGCTCCAGGAGTACCCGCTGGGCGGTTTTTTTGCCTACTCCTTGGGCTTTGGATAAGGCGGCTACATCGTCTGCTACTATCGCGATTATTAGCTGGGATGGGGAGAGGGTTGAGAGGATGGCACTAGCTACCCTTGGGCCTATGCCTGATACTGAGATTAATAATGTAAATAAGCGTAGCTCTTCTTGGGTGAGAAAGCCGTGAAGAGACTGGCCATTTTCGCTGGTTTGCATATAGGTGAATAATTGAACTTCCCCTTGGCGTGGAGGGAGACGGCTTAGCGTTGAGGCAGAGACGTGGATTAAGTAACCTACGCCGCCTACATCTATTATTGCGGTTTGGTCTTGGATATAGGCCAGTGAGCCTTTTATATATGCTATCATTAGTTTCCTCCGTGATTTTATTGAAAGATTATAGCATAAAAAATGCCTCCTCTCCTGTAAAACGGAGATGGAGGCATTTTTGTGTTTTTATTAGCTTTACAGTGCTGGAGGCTCTAAGACTACCAGATTGCGTTGTGCTTGCATACCACCGGCCATTGCTACTGACAGCATGTACTCCCCTGTCCCGGCAAAGAATCCGGCCCGGATTGTATATTCTACTCCGGCTTCTAGGCGGATTTTGATTAGAGCGTTGAGGCCTTCGCCACCATCGTCATCTTGGGCTAGGATATTGCCTTCGGCATCCAGTAGCCAAAGATATGGGTCTGTAGAGCCTACCGCGTTAAATGTGTTGATTACCCAGTATCCTGTTACTGTTGGGGTGAAGGTGAAGTCTGTTTCACTGCTTACGCGGCGTATACCTTGCATACCGGGCCTTGGGATTGCTATTTCATAGGTTGGAGATACATGAAGCATTGCGCCCATGATATCCCAGCTTACCCAAGTGTGGATGATATATTCTCTTTCTGCGGCTAGGTGTACGGATATCATTCCTGTATCCCAGTCATCTACCCAGAAGCTGCCTGTTTCGTCTTGGAGGCTTATTTCACGCCAGCCCATTCCTTCGCCCATAAGCTGAAGGCTCCACGAACCTGTAGTGGCTGGAGCAAATAGGAACATGAAGTCATCGTCCAGCATAACTTGACCGCCTTCTGATGGGATTCTTGTTCCCCAGTCTGTGCCTGTATCCCAGTCATCGTCCCAATCATCGAAGTCCGGTTCCCATTCTTCCGGTGTTGCTACTATTAGTGTGAACGTGAAATCATCATCCCAAAAGGATGAAGCCCAGATTATATACTCTATGCCTTCTTCTAAGTCCACTACACCAAAGTTATTCCACCAGCTATAGCTTTCTATTGGTGTCATGAAGCTTCCGTAGGTATCGGTAATAATAATAAATACTTCGTCGGAAACGTTTTCTGTGTCAAAAATCCACGGGCCTGTCGAATTAGGAGTAAAGGAGAAGAACGATTCGCCTCTTACGGAAATAGAATCCCCAGATGGGGGTATGATTTCCCTAACGGCATCGAAATCCATTACCAGACCCCACTCTGCCAGTACATCCCATTCTATCCATGGTTCAAAGGTATCTGTAGGATAAATGTTGATGGTATATCTTGCTTCCCAGTCGCTCCAGCCGCGGATAATGTATTCCGCTCCGGCCACGAGACGTACTGTTGCGCGAAACTCAGTGTTCCAGTTATCCATTGTGAAGGCTATCGTATTCCAGTATGCGTTTTGGATTTCTAATTCAAACCAATCACCGTCACCTTCTCCATGGATTACCCAGAGGCCAGATGTATCTGGGGTAAACGAATAGAGAATTCTATCCCAACCGCGTACAACACCGCCACTGCCAGGTATTACAACCGGTTCGGGAATCGGACGTGTTGGGCGCTCGAACTCTTCGCTCATGAATACGGTTAGGGTATAAGTACCGCTTGAATCCCAATCATAGCCTGCGCGGATTACATATGGTGCGCCTTCTACCAGATGCAGTTTTACAATGGCATTACCATTTGGAGCCGTGCCTCTGTCTTGAGCCAGTATATGGCCATAGTGGTTAATGACCCATAGTCGTGGGGTTGCGCCGTCATAGTTCTCACTGGTTACAAAGGTCCAGTAGCCACTGGCGTTGGGGGTAAAGGAGAAGTTAGTCTCCTCGGTTACGGTTACTGTTACGTAATTTGGGGCGGCTGTTACTTCTGGGGCATCGTAATCTTCTGCTAGCTCTACTTCGTAATCATCTTCCTCGGCGAAAGCTGTCACTGGGCTAACAGCTACGAGAGCTACCATCATGGCTATCGCCAACGCAAAAGCCAGACCGCGCTTTAGAACGTGTTTCATTTGAATCATTCCTTCCTTTTTATGTTGGAAGGATATTAGCATAAAAGCTTTGGCTCGGCCATTTTGTTGCAGAATATTATGCTGGGGTTAATAATTATTACGAATGTATATATTATTCATTAAAAAAACCGTGAGAGTGAATTCTCACGGTTTTCATCATTTGTAAAGTGCCTTTATCTGGCAGCTAATAACTCATAAGGATTTACGGGCTCGTCATTTCTTGTCACTCGCAGATTGACATGATATCCGTGCATAGTTCCAAAGATTGATGGAGTGCCTACTGTGCCAATTAACTGGCCGGCGCGGACTATATCACCTTGGGACACTAGCTTATTGTCCGCAAGCTGGCCGTAGTAGGCCATCAAACCATTACCGTGGTCGATTTTTACATAGTTGCCTCTTACAACATTGCGGCCTATGGCCATTACTCGGCCCGCGGCACTTGCTTGGACATGGGCACCTTCTTCGGCGTATATGCGTAGGTTGTCGTTGGTGCGGAACTGATCTAGAGTTGGGTCGTAGATTAGGGCGTTCATGCTAAAGGGCATTGCTATGTCGCCGTATATCGGCCATAGTAGTTGGTCATCTTCACCAAAAGGCACAAAGGCTTCTACCGGTGGTGGAGGCGGGGGCGGTTCTGCCTCTGCTGCCGGTTCCGGGGTTGGCGTTGGCTCTGTGGCTGGGGCGGGGGGTTCCGGGGTTGGTAGTACCGATGGTGGCTGTGGTGATGGCTGTGGTGTAGGTACCGGGGTTGTAGTTGGTTCTGGTGTCGCTCTTGGTCTGAACCAAGCTTCTTCGTCTACCTGTGATAGGTATGGTTGTACCTGCTCGGCCCCTACTGGGGCGGCGTCTTCTTCGTAGTTGTCGGCCTGGAAGCCGTTTTGACCGAAGTTGGCCACTGTTATTACCAGTGCAAGGATTGCTACTGCTCCCAGGCATGAATACAGTGCGATGAAAAACCCCTTTTTGCGAAAGATATTTCCTTCGGTATCCGGGCTTGTGTTTTTCATACGCTCACCTCCTAAAATTTTAGTTAGTAGAGTATTACCCTGGGGAGTGCCCGTCTAAACATTGAAAAAATGGAAAACCTTGGGCTCCGCCCAAACCCGTAAACTTTTTGAAAAAAGTTTAACCAAAAACTTTAATAAAAACCGCGCAAAGTACGCGCGGTTTTTAGGTCATGCATATGCAAGCAGTATGAAAGCAGGTGTTTCCCTCTTTATATCTCTCATCCCCAAAATCGTGCAAAGCACGATTTTTATAAGTTTTGGTCAAGCTTTTTTAAAAGCTTGCGGGGTTTGGGGCGGAGTCTCTAGGTCTTAACCCTCTTTTACTCGCTCTATCTTGGCGCCTAGTTGGTTTAATCTGACGTCTAGTAGGTGGTAGCCTCTGTCTATGTGGCATATTCCGCTTATTTCTGTTGATTCTTTGGCTGTTAGGGCTGCTAGTACTAAGGCTGCGCCTGCCCTTAGGTCTGTTGCGTTTACTTGGGCGCCTGTTAGTTGATCTACTCCTTCTATTATTGCACTGCGGCTCTCTATTTTTATTACTGCTCCCATGCGTTTTAGCTCTCCTACTTGCATGAATCGGTTCTCGAATACAGTCTCTGTTATTACACTGGTGCCTTTGGCTTTGGCCATTAGGCTCATGAACTGGGCTTGCATGTCTGTTGGGAAGCCTGGATATGGTAGGGTTTTTATGTCTGCGGCTATTATTTGGTCACTGGTGGCGTTTACCCGTATACCTTCTTGTGATTCTTCTACTTGGACATTGGATTCTTTTAGCTTTGCGGTTACAGGTTTTACATGGTCTGACATTACGTTGGTTAGCAGTACATCTCCTCCGGTTAGGGCGGCCGCTACCATGAAGGTTCCGGCTTCTATGCGGTCTGGAATTACCGTGTGATTAGTGCCCTTTAAGCCTTGTTGGCCTGTTATTTTTATTGTATCTGTGCCTGCGCCTCGTACTTCTGCTCCGGCTGTGTTTAGAAAGTTGGCTAGGTCTACTATTTCTGGTTCTACTGCCGCGTTTTCTATTATGGTTTGGCCTTTGGCTAGAGTTGCTGCCATCATTATGGTTTCTGTTGCGCCTACGCTTGGGAAGTCTAGGTATATTTTTGCTCCGGTTAAATGCTTTGCTTTGGCTTCTACATAGCCGTGGACGTGTTCTATTTCTGCACCCATAGCTGCTAGGCCTTTAAGATGTAGATCTACGGGGCGTGTGCCTATAGCACAGCCGCCTGGCAAAGGTACACGGGCACGGCCTAGGCGGGCCAGAAGTGGGCCTATTATCAGGAAAGACGCGCGAAGCTTCCCTACCAGTTCGTAGGCTGCGTCATATTTTTGCAGATTGGTTGTGTCTGCGTCTATTATGCCTTTAGCTCTGTTCCACGTTATATGACCACCTAGGGACTCAACCAATTCGCTCATACTTTCTACATCAGACAGGTTGGGGACATTGCTAATCCGGCAATGCTGCCCGGTAAGTATGCTCCCTGCCAATACTGGGAGGACTGCGTTCTTTGCTCCACCTATTTCTACTTGGCCTTTTAGTGGGCCACTTGGTTTGATAATAAATTTCTCTGCCATGTAATCTTCCTTTCAGCTTCCGTTTTCGATTATTCTTCCCAAAAACTTGAGAGAACAATCTAAAAATGCTATATTTGCTTTAATGCAAGGTAGGGGAGACAAAAATGGCCATATTGCGTGCTTATGCACTGCCACATCCGATACTTTCTATACCGGCTGTGGGACGGGGGGAAGAACGAAAGCTAGGGAAGACTTTGGCTGCCTTTGATTCGGTGGCCAAAGAGATTGCTTTTTTGCGCCCGGATACTATTGTTTTTATTACTCCTCATAATGTTGTTTATGAGGACTATTTTCATATATCACCAGGAAACGGTGCTAAGGGGAATTGTGAGGATTTCGGGACAAAGCATGTAAGGCTTGCCCTCAATTATGATCCCAATTTTTCTGCCTGCGTGGCTCATGTTTCCGGGAAGTATGGTATATCGGCTAAAACGTTAGGGGAGAAGAACGCGCCACTTGATCATGGGGTTATGGTACCTTTATGGTTTATTAATCGGCGTTTTTCTAAGTTTAAAGCAATGAGGGTATCCCCTTCTAAGCTGGATACAAAGGCACATTACCGCTTAGGTCAGTGTATTGCTGAGGCTGCTGTCAATATTGGAAGGCGTACCGTGGTTATAGCTTCCGGCAATCTTTCTAGGAATTTAAAAGAAAAAGCCCAGACCGGATATTTGAACGAAGCTCTGGACTATGATAATGAAATATTGGATATTTTTACTACAGGGGATTTTAATCGATTACTTAACATACCTCATAATATTAGAG
Organism: Defluviitaleaceae bacterium; assembly: GCA_009780185.1. Taxonomy (GTDB): domain Bacteria; phylum Bacillota; class Clostridia; order Lachnospirales; family WQUN01; genus WRAN01. The sequence continues at coordinate 15,411 of WRAN01000024.1, forward strand.
AGCAATCTGACGAATGTGGTCATATGGTTTTTTCCATACTAGCGGGATGTCTTGATCGCAGACATATTAATTCTAATATATTTTCATATGAGAACCATATGGGAGCGGGATATGCTGTGGCCGGTTTTGCGCCGGGGCCGCATAATGAGAATCGGAATTTTTTAGAACAATCAGAAAATCAACAGCGCAGACTGGTACTTAAATCCCGCTCGGAAGAGGATGCATATTGCATACTGGCTCGACGTGCGTTGGAGTATTGGGTGCTTCATGGGCTGGAACTGCCGATTCCGGCGGGGTTACCTAATGAGATGATAACTAATCGCGCGGGGGCTTTTGTTTCTATTTATGTAAATGAGCAGCTTAGGGGGGCTTCCGGTGCTTTGGGGCCCACAACGGATCATATTGCTGCTGAAATTGTGAAAAACGCATTGGGGATTAGCCAGGGAGATAAGAAGTTCCCAGCTGTTACTATGGAAGAGTTGCCGGATTTGGTTTACAAGGTTGATGTTATTGGAAAGCCGGAGCTTATTTTAGATGTAGAGGAGTTGGACGTCACCCGATATGGGGTTATAGTTTCATGCAGCGATGCATGGGGTGTAATGCTTCCTAACCAGCCCAATATCGAAACAGGTCAACAGCAAGTTGATGCTGTAAGGAAGCGAGCTGGAATTGCAGACGATGCAACTGTACGGCTGGAGAAGTTTGAAGTGCAGAGGCATGAATGATTTCGAATTAATTCGCTATATAAACAAAACGCCATGCGATTGTATATACGCATGGCGTTGTTTTTTTGGGTAAAAGCTTCGTCTGATTATACAGAGCGGGTTACTTTTTTGGAGCGTAGGCAGCGGGTGCATACTTTGGCTGGCCTTACTGCACCGTTTTGCTCTACTATTTGAACTTTTTTGATATTTGGGCGCCACATACGATTGGCCCTTCTGGATACTTGGCTACGGGTTATGCTTATACGGTGCCCGGTTTGGATGCCTTTATCGCATACTTCACATCTTGCCATGGTAAGTAAACCTCCTTAATTAATGGGGCTCCGCCCCCAATCCCCGCCGCTCCGTCGGGCAAAGCCCAACTACGCTTCCTCGCTATGCTGCGGGGCCGCGCCTTGCGCGGCAATAATTCGTTATTTTTTTCGCACGGTTGATTTTAACAGAAGAATATCCTGTTGACAAGGCTTATTTCTTGACGATTTGGAAATTCTGGGATAGCATATCACGGTAGCGACAATAAGCAAAGGGGGCATCACGATGTTTTGCACAAGTTGCGGCAATACCATGTACCCGGAAGATAGCTTTTGTAATGTTTGCGGCAAAAAGGTCATACCTAGACCCAGCCAGCCAGCGGGCAGTGCCCCGCCGCCACCCCCAATTCATGAACCTGATCCATATATTGAATATAATATGAAGTCACCTCCGCCACCAGGAGGTAATCTACGCAAGGCAGCTATTATTGCTGCTTGCATTGCGTTGGTTGCCCTTGGGGTTAGTATTGGTGGTTTTTTTATTTTACGAAGTAGCAATAATAATCAAGGAGAGTCTACACGTCTTACAGCCGGGTCAGAGAGGATAATCCCCTCACCTACCCCTGAGGCAACACCGGAAGCAACTCCCGAGGCGCCACCACTAGAAGATGATGAATCAACTACCCAATCAGGAGGATCTGATCGATTCCCATTCCCAGGTACAATTTCACGATATTCTGCCAGCGCTGCCGCTGATATTACGTTTTTGCAGACTACACTAAACCATATTCGAAGGAATTTCACGTCTATTCGGCCTATTGAGTCCGCTACCGGGAATTTTGGCGGAGCTACTCGTGGGGCTATCGCGGATTTTCAGCTTAGAGTGGGGCTTCCTGTTACTGGGATAGTAGATGAGACTACTTGGTATAATATTATGGATGTTTTTGAAAATCCGCCTTATACTCCTGATGGGCCCTTTATCCCTAAGGTGCAGGAAGGATATATCACCTTGGTCAATCTTCATTTGCGGGATGCGCCTTCACCAGATGGGGAGTCCCTTGGGATACTTCCTGAAGGGACTTATGTTTGGGTTGTTAGTTATATTAGTGAGGATAGCTGGTTTTTTGTTTCTACTGAGGATGGCTATATTGGCTATATGAAGGCTGAATTTTTGATTTTGGATGGATTATTGCCGTAACTGAGGTGAACTAATGATAAAGCGGAAGATTTTTGCCGTTGTATTTGCTTTGATGCTGGCTTTTGGCGCTGTTAATGTTAGTGCTTTTGCTGCATTTCAAGATATTTCTATTACCACTTTACTGGAGCCATCTTTAGAGGGGGATATGGTTTACCCTTTTTCAGATGGCTTAGCGGCGGTTCGGGTTGTTAATCCTGATGGCAGTTTTAGGTTAGGGTATGTCAACCGCTATGGTCAGTTTATTATTCCTCTTAGAGATTATCCTTCCACTGCCAATTTCGTGACACCTCAGTTTTCTCATGGATTGGTTGCTGTATTTTCCTATGCCGATAATGCCTTTGGCTTTTTTGATACCTCTGGCGGGCAGGTTGTTCCTTTTATATATGATGATGTTCTTGAGTTTTCTGATGGTCTGGTTGCCGTAAGTTACGACGGCTTATGGGGCTTTTTAGATGCATATGGGAATGTTGCCATTGATTTTCAATTCCAGCGGGCAGGACACTTTTCAGAGGGTCGTGCTCCTGTTATGCAAAATAACCTGTGGGGTTTTGTCAACACCCATGGCCAGATGGCTTTACCCTTTACCTATGACCACTATAGCGAGGAAACTTTGGATAATTTATTTATTAGTCCCAGTTATTCTGAGGCACTTGCTCCTATTATTTTGAATCGGCCTGAGGGTTATAGGTGGGGGTTTTTAAACCTTTATGGGAACAGAATCGCTTCCGAGCGGATGTATTTATATGTAGAAGGTTTTACTGAGGGTCGGGCTTTGGTAATGGCTCATGATGATGAAGGCAATGAGATTTTCGGTTTTATAGATCGTAATGGAACAGAGGTTATACCCCTTGTTTACAGTGCGGCATTTAGTTTTTCTGAGTTTCTTGCTGCCGTTAGGCTTGGGGATATGTGGGGATTTGTTGACCCTCATGGGAATATGCAGATAAATCTGCGGTATCATCAAGCACGTAGCTTCGCTGAAGGTTATGGCGCGGTAATGCTGGATGGGCGCTGGGGTTTTATAGACCGATGGGGCAATGAAGTAGTGGCTCCAATTTATCATGAAGTCAAGGATTTTTCAGGCGGTTTGGCAGCGGTAAGACAAGGAGAAGGAGCTGAGGCCCGATGGGGCTTTGTAGACCATAACGGTAACGTGGTTGTGCCTATAGAGCATATGGAAGTTGTCAGCTTTTCGGAGGGGATTGGATGGGTAAGAGGCACCGCAGGGTGGGGTATATTACAGGTAAACATAGGAGAAGGAGCATCCACCCCTGACGCAAACAGATACATCCATCAATCCACATCGGATTATATGTTGTTTTCACCCTCAAGGGACGCACTTTTGGGGGTATATGATGCTTACAGCGCCGATGAAAGGATATTTTCCACCCTTCGCGGCCTTTCTCCTGCCCAGCGCAGCTCTGGAGACGCGTTAAATATCATCGCTTTATTTGTAGAAAATACTATTCGTAGAGGCAATACTACGGATTTACCTGATGATGGTCTTTTACAGGCGGGAGTGCTGCACGAACAGGTTAATATAGGCCAGAATATATGGCAGGACGCCACAAGAACCGTTGCCAATGAAGGTGTAAACCTGATGCGGCCTCTTTCACTTAATCTTAATTTTGTAGCAGATAATCCGATGGTTAATGTGATTTTTCCTGATGATGTTTCTGGGATTGCCTTTGACAATGTGACCATTGAGGCAGGATTTGCGTCCATTACTATTCCACGGGAGTTTATTCCTCGTGCCAGCGAAATAACTATAGAAAAAGGTATCCCTACTAACGCAACCACCAATGAGCCTTTAGCCGAGGCGCAAGAAGCCTCATCTGGTTTACTGGATGGTTTTAATATCCGTGGAATACTGGATGTGGATATTAGTATTGAACAAGTATCAGAAGCGCCTATAGATTTCTTATTAGAATACTGGGCTGTGGCTGTGATTATTCTCCTTATTCTGCTGTGGATTATTCTTGCGATAGCAGGTCACAGATTCCGGCTTTGGGTAGTGCCTACCTTTGCTATTTTGGCAATAGTAGCCAATGCTTGGACACTTGGGTTGTTTTTCGAAGAAGATCGGACAGTCCGCGACTTACCTCCCGGGTATTTTTATTCAGTTGAAGTTACTCTGTTTCAGGGGATGCGGGCCACTGTTTCCATTCCTGTAAACGGAGCCGACCCTAAGCGGCTTGTGCTATATAATGAAACAGGAGAAGCACAGCATAGCAAGTACAACCCTGTAACAGACACTATAGATGCACGTATCAGACACAGTGGAACATTCACATTATTGCAGCACGAAACTGAGTTTGATGATATTGATGGCCTAAGCCCAATAGCCCAGGAGGCCATAGTAAGATTGGCTTCTATTGGGATACTTGAGGGTATGGGAGAATCTTTCCGTCCGGCTAGTGCTATAACCCGCGGGGAGTTTACTGCTGCTTTGGTTGAGGCTTTTGATCTTTTAGATGAAAGTGCCATTGGCATCTTCTTGGATAGTTCTGTTGATGATCGTTACTATCGACACATAGCCTCTGCCGCTAATCTAGCTCTGATGCATGGATTTGAAGACGGTGACTTCAGAGGAAGTTGGGCTATTACTAAAAATGATATGTTCCATGCGATTGCAGGGGCGCTTACGGGGCATATGGGGTATTTTATACCGGAAAATATTGAAGAACTGCTTGGGCATTTTGAAGACCGGGAAAGCTTTGCGCCTTGGGCCGAACCTGCTATCGCTCTTTCAGTGTCTACGAATATTTTGCTTCATAGGGATGATGGGGTATTTGCGCCGGGTAGTATAATGACCAGGGGCGATGCGGCGGTTGTGATTTATCGGCTTCTTGATAGGTTGTGGTGATGATTCTATGGGAAAACCTTTGTCGGTATCATCAAAACCCAGAAACTTGTAAGTAGTTTTTTTAGTATGGATGACTATATCTGATTATGGCTTGACATGCTTTGGGCAGGCATCTATGCCCCGTTGTTAAGGGCTACTTCATATCTTTGTATTGCTGCGCCGCCGCTATTGGACGGCGGTGACCAATGTAGTGTAACCTGGCCTACTCCAGGGGTAGTCCTTAGGCTTAAAGGCATGTTTGGCACATTGATGGTAATGACGTAGGGGTATTACAAAGCGCTCTACCTAAAGATAGCAAGCCAAGCCCGACAGACGAAAAACTCTCCTTGCCAATGAAAAAATATTGGCGCGGAGAGTATTTCGTCTGTCTTTGTCATTGTGGTAGTTATTACTGGGATTGTGGGGCGTTCTTTTTAAAGATCGAAAGTGTTACTTTTCTGGTTTTGACCAAAGTATCGGGGCATATTGAGGTTTGTCAACTTATCTGTTTGATTTACTGCTGTTTTCTGTGGTTATATATCGTACCCTTTTATACACCTATAAGCCAGGGCTTTTGGTGGGTTTTAGCAATTACTTATTGAGGCCAATATACATACACAGCCGAGTTATCTCTATCCCAGCGCACTTCTGCGCCAAAGGTTTCGGATATATAGCGGGCTGGTACGAAAGTGCGGTTATTTATTATTACTGGCATACCCATGCCGTCAGGTAGTGGTTGGTTGACTACAATGGAAACTGTAATGTCATCTTTAGTCATGTACCCAGTGCGGGTTGAGCGGTTCCAGGTTACTTCTGCGCCTAATGCCTCTGCTATTATGCGTAAGGGGACATGGGCTCTGTTGCCTGCTATGAAGGGTTCTGCGTCACCGATTAGAGTTTCACCTTCGTGATTTGTGTAATATAGGCTTCCTATTACGAAGCGCAATAGAATCAGTGGCGCATCCTCCTCCTCTATATCATCACCTTCGTTGTTAGGGGGTGGCGTGGGGGATGATGTTGGCTGTGGCGAAGGCGTGGGAGTTGGCTCCTGAGTTTCTTCGGGCGTTTGCCCTGACCCAGTGTTGTTGCCAGCGGGAGGCCTGGAGGTTGGCTGTGGCGAAGGTCTTGCAATGCGTTCCAATTCGCCAAGTGTTAGTATCAAATCGTTTTCAGGGGAGAAGTTTTCCAATACTGTGTCAGGACTTGAACCTGGAGGTGCAGGAATATATATAGCTTGACTGGCGGATTCTAACGCCATTGGCATTGGCCGAAACCCACGAGACTCATAGCAATGCAAAAAGAAAATAAGTTCATCCCCATAAATTAGTTGAACTTGGTGGTCATAAATTAGCTCTCGATTACCTACCCTTCCTCCTAGTTGGGCAACTTCTATTATTTCACCAATTGCAGCGGTGCCCATAAAGACTTCCAGAACTCTAAGTTGGTGGACAGTATGTGGTAATATTACCCGCTCTTCTTCATCTTCACTTATCTCTCTATCTGATAACACTGTATTTATAAGCTCTGTCCTACTGTCCAAAACCTCAGCCTTGACAATATGTGTTGCACCCCACGCTAACTCATCAATACTTTCCCGAATCCAGGGATACCCTCCCTGCCAATAACTAGTTACTAGTTCGCTTTGAGAGCGATTACTTCTGCATCCTACTAAAATTAACAAGGTAATTGAGAACAAAAAAACTATTCCGCATTTTTTTACCATATCTCTACATCCTCCATATACTTTTCACAGATTGCTCAATAAACATTGATTATGTTCATTGAAACAACGGGGGCCATATAGGAGCATAAATCATATTTATACTCTCTTCATCATAACGAGTCGGGGCTAATATTCCGGTAATGGTAGCTCCATGTCTCATAACACTATCATTTGCAGGGCGTTCAGCCGGAGGATTATCTCTTAATCCAATTGCATGGCCCAGCTCATGTACCATCAGAGTTGTTATGACCCCGCTCAAATCGAGATTTCTTCTTTCTACATATGGAATAATATTAGCTGAATTTAAAACGATTTCAAACCTAACGAGTTCTGTACCAGAAGTATCTAGCGGGTCTAGCCAGCCAAGAACACCTGCGAGATCATTCCGGCCTATTCTATCCTCTGTAAAAATTTCATTTTGTGATGCTGAACTGACATTAAAGCTAATCGGTGTGGCGCTACTATTCCAATTAAACATGCCTTGTGACATGGCAATACGCCAGGTTGCTCCAAGTTCATCAGCAACTTGAAAGGGCCCAATCTGAATACTGCTTGTATGCGACCAATAGCGCATATGTCGGCCTGAATCTCTAACTGACTCCCATCTGGCAAAAAAAGTAGTATGTCTACTTGGGGCAATTGTCGGATTTACTCTATTTCCTCCTATTATAGAGTCATACCAACCAACAAATCTATGGCCAAATGTCCGACCTTGTCTCGTTGGTGTTGGGAGCGCACCACCAGTCATCAACGAACCCGACACGACAGTATGCGTACTGCTTGCTTGGCTTACATGCCCTCCATTCGGATTAAAGGTTATCGTTACAAGCCATCTGGCATAGAGAGTCATATCCCTTGTTACTTCATAAGTTCTCACCATTCTCACTCCATCAGCAGTAAACCATCCGTCAAAGTCATTCCCAGTCCTTTGCGGAGTCGGAAGGTCGCCTATAGGTTTACCTCGCTGGACTTCTCGTCTTGATTCGATGACTGTCCCACCATTGGCATTAAAGGTTACAGTAAATGCCCTCTCCCAATGTGCGTGAACCGTCATCTGACCATTAAAGGGAAGCAAGCCAACAATAAAGCTGATATTCGCTGGAGTTATAGCATGTGCATCAAATGCATTAGCATCCCATGCCGTGTTTTCTTCTAAGATGGTCTCCGTGTAATCTCGATCAAGGCCACTTACATATAAATCTTCTTCAGATATATTTGCATCCAGAGACATCAACGGCAGAGTTAAAGACCAGCCTAGAAATACAAATCCGTCTCGGGTCGGCGTAGGAAGAGGATGGCTTGTGCCCGACTGCTGTATTATATATGCTGGAACACCTACTCCTCCATGTGTATTTAAGTTTACTCTTGTATTCCATCGTGCCCAGTAGGTTGTAGCACCTTGTACTATTGTATTAGCGGTAACTTGCGTTCCGCCTGTTTGAGATGTAAACCAACCTCCAAAGGTGTGATTTGCTCTGGATGGGCTTGGTGGTAATGTTCCGACTATATTACCTACCCGCACTTCTCTGGTTGCGCCTCCTATACCACCATTGGCGTTAAAGGTCACGGTCACTGGCGGGCCGGATGGTGGTGCTTGAGTCCTAAAATGCCCTGCTGGGCTTTGATGCGTGCCCGTAATGCCGCTTGCCCTTGCCACTGCGCGGACGTAGAAGTTTGTATTTGGGGTTAAATCGGTTATCGTTATCTCAAATGTATTGCTGCTTGTGTTTACTATTACCTCCTGGTGGGTAGCTTGGTTATCTCTGCGGAACCAAAAGCCCCTCATGGTTATGTTGGCGCCGTTGGGGGTTACTGTCCCAACTAGAGTGGCAGTACTGCTTGTTATATTGCGTATGGTTAGCGTCAAGGTTGGATGATTTGCCGGCGGCGGGGTTTGAGGTGGTGGCGTTTGTGTGTTTGGTGGCAGTGGCATACCTTGTATGCTGGCTTGGGTGCCTGCGCCTGCTGAGTTGACCGCCCTTACCCTAAATGTCTGCTGGCCGTTTCCTGATACAGAAAAGGTATGGCTTGACATGCTTTGGGCAGGCATCCATGCCCCGTTGTTAAGGGCTACTTCATATCTCTGTATTACCGCACCGCCGTTGTTGGATGGCGGTGACCATTGTAGTGTAACCTGGCCTACACCCGGCGTAACCCTTAGGCCTAAAGGCATACTTGGTACATTAATGGTAATGACGTAGTGGTATTGCAAAGCGCTCTACCTAAAGATAACAAGCCAAGCCCGACAGACGAAAAACTCTCCTTGCCAATGAAAAAATATTGGCGCGGAGAGTATTTCGTCTGTCTTTGTCATTGTGGTAGTTA
>WRAN01000025.1 GCA_009780185.1 Defluviitaleaceae bacterium
ATACTTAGGCCTAGACGGCCTTCATCGGGCGGTACATGGTCAGCCCCGGAAGAAACCCCAGAACCGTCACCAACACTTACCCCAGCACCATCCCCTATACCTATTGTCGCTTCTTCAAGGTTTACTGCTTCATTGAATGACCTAAACGAAGATGCAGAAATAGAGCTGATAAATATCGAAGTCGACTTGCCAGAGGATTTTGTATCCGAAATACTTCTGATTGACGACCTAAACGCCATGTTCCTACAAGAAGAAATGCACAGTATGACAGTATTGGTAGATGGTGAAGCCGCAGAAGATATCCTTACAATCATCAGCGTATATGTAGGTGATTTAGATCTAAGCGATGAACAACTGCTGATGTTTAGAGGCTTTGTAATTGACCCGGATACAGGGATTTATACCGCTATCCCTGGCAGCTTCTCACCAGACCGCGACTATTTCTATTTTGAGTTTTCAGGCTCAGGAATAATAGGCGCAATGATTTATGAATTGCCGATACCGTTATTACGCCTAACCATCAACCAATATAACTACTATTATCGCGGCACCCCACAAACAAGCGACGCAGCCCCATTTATCACCCAAAACCGCACCATGGTACCAATCCGCCTGGTATCTGAAGCCCTAGGCGCAACCCCGCGCTGGGACAGAGCAACCCGTACTGCATATATTTATTACGGTGACACGGTTTTACGTTTACCTGTAGGCCAACCGTTACCCGACGGAATGGGTACACCAGAATTGCATAATAACCGTGTTTTGGTTCCCCTCCGTTTTGTAATAGAAAATTTTGATGCCTTTACCTTCTGGGATGGCGCAAACCGTGAGGTTGCGGTTTATGTTTTGGATTAGGTAATATAAATTTTCTATCCACCAATGTAGATTAATTTGATTATGACACATGTAGAATGGGAGCAAGGGATTTTTGAGAAATTGCAAGTAAAAACGCACATACCATCTTAGTTTTCAGGTGGTATGTGCATTTTTATTGGGTTCATATATATGGGGTATGGTATGCATAAATATACTTAATGAAATTGTTGCATATTGTTGGAATTTTATTTGTTTAGGGCATTGCCTACTTGGCATAGTAGCTGATGAAAATCAGGTGGGATTTCACCATCTGCGTTGGTTGGTATATCCCAGGTCATGCCTCCGCCACCGTCTAAAATGTACTGTGTATATGCTCTGCATAGGTCTTGGCTGTAGCGGGGCTTTGGGCCTTGTCCCCAGTTACCTCCTAGGTAGGCTAGTAAGTGGAGTTGGGCGTGGCCTATTTTGCCTTCTGCGAAGTCAGCTCGACCGTTTGCTCTGCCGAAGGGAGTAAATAGGAATGAGGCCAGCTCTCCTGAGCTGTAATCTTCTTGCTTGTTTAGGATTTTGGGGTGGTCGAAACGATATATACCTGGGTTGAAGGTTATTGCCGCTTCTGGGTTGCCTGCCCTCAGTGCAGCAGCAAGGCTGTTGAAGTTGGGCTCTTCTTTGTGGTCGTACATAGTTTCTGAGAAGTATATGCCGTCTACCCACCAGCCGGCACATAAGCTGCCCCAGTTTTTTGCCCAGGTGCTTAGGATATGTTCCCATTTTCTTTGAAAGTTTTCTAATCTGTGGTTGGATTTATCGTACATGCGATAGCCATTGCTGAAGCGCAACATTTCGCCCTTTTCGTCTCGCATCGTGGCATCTGTCCATTCCAGGCGTTCCATGGCTTGCCGGTCTTTATCTGGGGCGCCGCTTGGAATATATGCTATGGTTTTTATATTGTGTTTTTGCAGTTCTGTGGCTAGGTCTTTGAATAGGTCACGGCGGGAACATTTGGATTCCGGATAGCCTACTATCTCGTCGTAGGCTTGATTGGGGGCGCAGTAGAAGCCTGTGTTTTGGCCTATGGTTAGGATGAACCATTTGGCCTTTGTTTGGGATAATTGGGTGGCTAGTTTTTTTACATCAAAGGCATCTACTCGCTGGTTCCATTCTTCTACCTGGTGGGCCAGGTCAGTGTTTTTAACTGATGAGTCTACCGGGGAGTGCAGCCAGTGGGTCATTAGGCCAAAGTTTCCCCTCATAAATGCTGCTCGTTCCATGGGGTACCTGCTTTCATATAGATTTACCATCTAACTTCGCAGTTATGTTCCGCGAATAGGTCTAGGTATTTTTGGTCGGGCTTTGTGTTGGTGATGATTATGTCGATTTTGTCGTATGTGATTAGATTAATGAAATGACGGTTGTCGAACTTACTGTCGTCACACATAAGCACTACACGCTTAGAATTGGCAACCATATGCTGCTTAATCCGAGCTTGAGCAAAGCTGGCTTCGTAGATGCCTTCCGGGTCCAGGCCACGGCAGGATATGAAGGCAATTTCCGCATTAAAATTAGAGATATATTCTTTGCCCACTTCTCCTACTACGGAGTTGGAGTTTTTCTTCACCCCACCTCCGGTTATATAGACTGAGACATTGCGGTAGGAGCCTAGGACCAGCGCGTTTTTAAGGCAGTTGGTGATTACTACTATTCTGCTGTCCCACATATGCTCGCATAGGTTGCCTACTGTACTGCTGGAGTCCATGAAATAGGCTTGATCGTCTTTTATATACTCTTTTGCGAGATTACATATGTGTTCCTTTTCTTCTAGGCGTTCTACCTCTCTTATATAATACGGGACTTCCTGGTTGGCTTTGGAGGCTAAAGAAACGCCACCGCGAACCCGTACTATTAGGCCGTTGTTTTCCAGTTTAAGTAAGTCGCGGCGTAGTGTAGCGCTGGATATGAACAGCATTTTTCTCAATTCATCATTGGAGATAATTTGCTTTTTTTGGATTGTGCTGAAAATTAATTCAAGGCGCTCGCTTTCTAGCATGATGGTTCACCCCTTTCTTCTTGAAATTATAAAGGACTTCTTGTGAAATACCAGTCTTGGGCTAACCATGAACAGTAATGAACGATTTTGAAGCAATTACACTAAAAAAAGTAGCCAAATGGGGTTATGTCGTGCCATATTTCATTGTGCATATTGACATCACTGTAACAGAAATGTAAATTGCGCTTAGTTAAATAATGTGAACTTACAAGGAGGATTTTTGCATGAAGCGCATTTTTACATTAATGCTGATACTGGCTCTTGGATTGCTGGTATTTGCCGCTTGCAACAGAACTGAGGAGGAGCCGCAGCCTGCCGCAACTCCTACCCCTAATCAGCAAGATACCCAGGAGACCAATGAAGCTCCGCAGATTGACGATGGGCCAGACCATGGCTATCCCGCTTACTTAAACCTGGATGGGCATGTACCTTTGGTGCAGCCAGGAACGGATATTACCATATCCATGATGATACGCCGGGAAACCATTGCGACATCTGATGTAAATACCAACTGGATGGCTACTTATATCAGAGAAGTACTTGGTGTAAACCTGGATATCGAAGAAACCACAGCAATTGATCATGTAGAGCGCAGAAACCTTGCTATCGCTGCTGATATGATGCCTGATATTATGATCAACCAAGCCTTTAACGCCCAGCTGCTGGTTCAGTTCGGGATGATTGAGGGGATGCTCTTGCCTCTCAATGAGTTCATCAGCCCGACCCTTACCCCTAATATGGTAGAGCTTATGGAGCGCTTCCCAGAAATTATTGCCATGAACCAAACCCCAGACGGTAATCTCTATACCTTTGGCAATATTCTTGAACGCGGCCCCTTCCCAATGGGTGTTGGCCGTGTGTTCATCAACGAGCGTTGGATGGAACTTGCGGGTGTAACGGAAATCCCAAGGACTTTAGACGATTTCCTTGAAATGCTTAGAGCCTTCGGTACCCTTACTCCGGAGCAAACCGGAGCAATGGACAGAGTAACACCACTTATTTCCGCCAATGAAGGTGACCGAGGGTTTATTTTACAATCTCTTGGCTTCCTTAGTAGTGATAATAACTGGGGGGTAAACGCTGCAATTGATATAAACACCAGAGAAGTTGTAATCCCTGCCGCACAGCCTGCTTTTGCTGACTTTATCCGTTTCTATCACACGTTGTACACAGAGGGCCTGATTCATGCCGACTACTTTACCATGAGCGCTGACCGGGCAGTAGCTCGTGCTCATTTTGCAGAAGGCAACGCGGGAGTTATGGCGGATGCGGCTCCTTATTTGTCACTGCCTGAGTTTGACCAGTTTGATGAATGGGTTTCTGTAATGCCTATGACCTCAAGCGCCAATCCAACCCGCTTTGTGCCGCTTAGCAATAATGTCGGCCTTGGAACATTTGTGGTTTCTGCTAACACACAGCATCCGGAGCTGGTAATGCGCTTACTGGATTGGATGTATTCGCCTGAAATGGGCTTTATGTCTAGTCATGGGCCTGTTGCCGGGTCTGATGACACCCTTGGGGTTGTTACCGGGATTAGGCTTATAGACGGGACTACCAATTGGTACCATCCTGATGTTGCGAGTGGATTGTTTGAATCTGATTTTGACTTCCGTGTAAATGCCATTGCGCTTTCTCAAGAAACTCCACGGATTACCGCCGGGCATAATGATACTCTTCTTTGTGCCTTGGGTATTGATAATCCCGAGCCACGCGTATTTGATATGACTGACGGGGATGATCATTATATTGTTCGGGTTTCTCAAGCTCATAACGGCTATTTCATTCCCGTGCTTCCTACGCCATTCCTTCAGCCTCATCATGTATCAACGGTTACCGATATACATTCTATCATTCTTGCTCATGTGCAATCTGAGTTTGCACGCTTTGTTGTTGGGCAACGGCCTATCGAGGAAATTGATGATTTCTTTGATGAGCTGGAAAGAATGGGTATTCTCGAGCTTCAAGATATCTGGAGAGAAGTTCATGCCAACTATATGGCCGGCAGAACAACCTGGACTCCTTTTGAGCTTGTAACAGGCGGGACTTATACTTTTACTCCTTGATAGCAGCAAGTATTGTGGGGGCGTTTGGCTAAACGCCCCCTTTTAACGATTATAAGGGGCTGATACTGTATGACAAAGAGCGGTACTGCTGGCCGGTTTTTGCGGGGCTGTAAGAGGGCTCTTACTCACTGGCAGTTATATGTATTGATTTTACCCGCGATTATTTATGTGGGAATATTTAATTATGGGCCTATGTATGGGGTTCAGATTGCTTTTCGGGATTTTAGGCCCACCCTTGGGATTTGGGGCAGTGAGTGGGTAGGGCTTGCTCATTTCCGGCGGTTTGTTACTTTTCCTGATTTTTGGCCTCTTCTTCGTAATACGCTTAGGATTACGGTTTATCAGTTGATTCTTTATCCTCTTCCTATAATCCTTGCAATTCTTTTCAATGAAATGCGTAGTCAGGCTTTTAAGCGTACGGTGCAGATGGTTACATACGCGCCTTATTTCCTATCGGTTGTTATTCTGGTTAGCTTGGTTCGTTTATTTTTTGGCACTGATGGGCCTATTAATACTATGCTTGAGAGTATGGGGTTTGCACGTGTTATGTTTATGCAGCGGGCGGATATTTTTCCTCATTTGTTTGTATGGAGTGGTGTCTGGCAGAATCTTGGATGGGGTTCTATTATTTTTATAGCTGCTTTGGCTGGGGTTTCTCCTGAGCTTATTGAGGCGGCAAAAATTGATGGAGCGACTCGTGTTAGGGTTATTTGGCATGTACATCTTCCAAGTATTATGCCAACTATAATTATTACATTTATCCTCAATGTGGGTGGGCTTCTCGCTCTTGGGTTTGAGCGGGTGTTCTTGATGCAGACACCTCTTAACCTTGCTACTTCTCGTGTTATTGCAACTTATGTATATGAAATAGGGATTATGGGTGCTCAGTGGAGCTTCTCCGCTTCTATCGGACTGTTTAACAATATTGTCAATATTATTTTGTTGTTTATTGTCAATTATGCTGCCCGTAAGGTTTCTAATATTGGATTATGGTAAAGGAGGGATAGTATGAGCCGCAGTAGAGGTGACAAGGTTTTTGATATTGCCAACACAGTGTTTATGCTGCTGTTGTTGCTTGTGACGTTTTACCCGCTGTATTACACGGTTATCGCCTCCCTTTCCGAGCCGTTTGATGTTGCCAGGGGTAATGTGCGGTTTTTGCCTGTCAATTTTACATTGCAGTCTTATCGCCAGGTGTTTGCTTATAGTCAGATATGGATTGGGTATAGGAATACAATTTTTTATACGGTTTTTGGGACACTGTTTAGTTTGTTTTTGACTATTCCGGCGGCCTATACGCTTTCTAAAAAGCAGATTCCCTTTAGGGGAGTAATTACATTTTTCTTTGTTTTTACTATGTATTTTGGCGGGGGTATGATTCCTACCTTCTTACTGGTTAGGGATATGGGGCTTATGAATACCCCTTGGGTTATGATTATCCTGGGGGGATTTAGCGTCTGGAATATGATTGTTACACGTGTTTATTTTATGAGTAGTATTCCCGAGGAGTTATATGAGTCTGCAAGGATTGACGGCGCATCGGATTTTAGGCAGTTTTTTACTATTGCCCTGCCTCTTGCAAAGCCGGTTATTGCGGTAATCACTTTGTGGTATATCGTTGGTAACTGGAACGCGTTTTTCAATGCTTTGCTCTATATACGGGATGCTAATCTCGAGCCTTTGCAGCTTGTGCTTAGGCGGGTGCTTGTTTTGGAGCAGTCTGTACTGGATGAGGGGCTTTTGCAGGATACACTTCAGCCTGGAGAGCTGCTTGATAGAGTGCGCCGTGCCCACGCGGCTTATACGATGCGGTATGCTATGGTGTTTATTGCCAGCTTCCCATTATTGGTGGCGTATCCGTTTATACAGAAGCACTTTGTAAAGGGGATAATGGTAGGCTCCTTAAAGGGATAGGAATATTGAAAGGATAGATATCGTGATAAAGGATTGTAAACAGCAGTGGTGGAAAGAGGCTAAGTATGGCCTATTTATCCACTGGGGGCTTTATTCGCAGCTTGCGGGCAGCTACAAGGGCAGGGAAGTTGTAGGTATTGGTGAGTGGATAATGAAGCGGCTGGATATTCCCGTAGCGGAATATGAGGAAATTGCGAAGGTGTTTAACCCTGTTAACTTTGATGCCGCTAAGTGGGTGCAGCTTGCTAGTGATGCGGGCATGAAATACCTGGTTTATACCGCAAAGCATCATGATGGTTTTGCTATGTATCATTCGGATTGCAGTAAATATAACATCGTTGAGGCAACCCCATTTGGGCGTGACCCTGTGAAGGAGCTGGCCAAAGAATGTAAAAAGGCCGGGATTATATTATGTTTTTATTACTCACAAGCCCAAGACTGGCATGACCCGGATGGTTATGGTTATGGCCCAATTCCGGACAGGGAAAAGAACTTCCGCCGTTATCTGGATGAAAAATGCAAGCCCCAGCTTAAAGAGCTGCTTACAAAGTATGGAGACATAGGGCTGATATGGTTTGACACCCCTCAAACCATGTCTTACGAGCACAGTAAGGAAATAAGGGATTATGTAAAGAATCTGCAGCCCAACTGCATAGTAAGCGGGCGAATCGGTAACCAGCTGGGGGAATATATGAGTGCCGGTGATAACCGTATCCCAATCAACCCTTTTGGTGGCGATTGGGAAGTTCCGGCTACCATCAATGATACATGGGGCTTTAAAGCTAACGACCATAATTGGAAGAGTCCTCATGATATTCTTGGGTTATTGCTTAAAATCAACAGCCGAGGTGGAAACTACCTACTCAATATTGGGCCGGATGGACTTGGAAATATTCCACAGCCTAGTATAGATGTGCTTCAAAGTGTAGGGGCGTTTATGAAAGCTAACGGGAACGCAGTGTATGGAACAAAGGCAGTCTGGGGATATCCATATGATATTGAGAACTTTATTCTCACATCCAGGGATAATCATCTGTATGTGAATTTTACCGGAAAGCCAGGGAAGATTCATTTAACACTGCTTAACTCACAGGTGAAGAAGGCGACTCTGCTTGCCACAGGTGAAGAAGTTCCCTTCGAACATTCCTATGCCCCGGCCTCCAACGCCAATAGAATTATCATGATGCCTCCTGCTGAGTTGCCCTGTGAGTTTTACAATACCATTGATCTTGAAATTGATGGTCAAACACCAGTGTTTGGCAGCTTGGGCGATTTGTAGTAGAAAAATAGATAGGAGGGGTGACATGATTAATGCACCTTTGATTTTTGGCGCAGATGTGGAAATAAGATTAAGCAGCGGGCAAATGCCTGGAGAAAATGATTTTAAGATTTACAAGCATATAAGCAAAAACGGGATGAGAGTAAGTATTAAGAATATCTCTGACACAGCTAAGCAAGTTAAGGAGATTGCCTTGTTTGCCGGGAATATTCCCGTCAATCAGGCCAAGGTATATGGTGAAGGCTATCATATGCTTTGCCAATATCGCGGGGATATGTCCAGGCTTGAGGTGGTTGGAGCCTATGGGGATGATAAGTCCTTTTTTCATCTAGTGGATAATCCTTATGATGCCGGACACTGCTTAGTTTATTACCTGCTTCAGCTTTCTTATGAGGGCGAACACAGTCTTATAGCCTTTGCCTCATGTCATAAGTTTCTTGGAAAATTTCGTTTTTCTCCAGGATATCTTGAGGCGGTTATGGACTGTGAGGATATTGTTTTGCAGCCTGGTGCCGTATGGGATATGGAGGAACTTGTGGTTTTCTCAGGCTCAGATGCCAATGCCCTTTATTATCAGCTGGGAGCGGCCATTAACGCAAATCATCCTCCAATGAAAAGCAGCTGGAACAAGATTCCCACAGGATGGTGCTCTTATTATTGTGTGGGCACTTTTAGCCCAGCAGAGATTTATAAAAACGCAGAAGCAATGGCCGCGCGTATCCCCGAACTTGAAATGATTCAGATAGACGCCGGATTAAACAAGCGTAACGGGGATTGGAATGAGTGGAAGTTTGATGATGATTTAGCCGCCGCCTGTGAGAAAGTGCGGGGCTATGGTGTGGATGTTGGGGGATATTATTCGCCTTTTGTAGTGGACAATGATTCAACATTGGCTAAAAATCATCCGGATTGGCTGGTAAAAGATGAGGAAGGCAGGCCAACAAACCGGCGCTGCCGCAAGGAAAGCTGGTTTATACTGGATGGCTCTCACCCGGAAGCGCGAGCGCATCTTAAAAAACTGATTCGTTATATGTATGATGAGTGCGGCTTGAGGTATTTTAAGCTGGATTTTCTTTCTTATGGGGCACTGCCTGCCGGGGTGCGGTATGACAGTACTATCACCAGTATTGAAGCGTATCGCATTGGCATGAAGGCCATATTGGAAGAAGTAGGGGAGGACAGCTTTGTTCTGGCCTGTAATGCCCCATTCTGGCCTACTTTGGGTCTGTGTCACGCCAACCGTACCACCAATGATATATTCCGAGGGTGGAAGCAGGTTGGTGTTAATGCACTGGAACAGTTTTATAGAAACTGGCAGCATCAGCGATTATGGATTAATGACCCGGATGTTGTGGTGCTTGAGAAATTGGAAATCGTGCGTACCAAAGACGGAAAGCCTTCTCCAAGGCCGTGTACTCTCACGGATGCGGAATTTGAGTTCCACAAGGCCTTTGCTGTAGCCTGCGGCGGAATGATTTTAAGCGGGGATTTACTTTACGAAATCAGCGATGCCAATATCGAAGTCCTTAAAAAAATGAAAAACGCCATGGGTGAAGCCGCGGTTTTTGATAATGATAATTTTGAGGTGGGCCGGTTTATGACCAAGGATATTATCTGTCTGTTCAATTGGAACGATTTGCAAAGGGTTATTACCGCGGATATTGAAGGCACTGTAGCGGTAAAGGACTTTTTTACGGAGGAAGAGATAGGAAAATTTGAAGCTAATATTGCCATAGAGCTTCCCCCTCACGGCGGGAAGGTTTTGACATTCACGAAATTAACATAAAGGAGTTTACACTATGATTAAGAAAAAATATGTACTGGTAGGCACAGGAGGCAGGGCGCGCTTTTTTTATAAAGCACTGGCTACTTCTTATAAAAATACATGTGAACTTCTGGCTTTTTGTGATTTAAGCGCGACAAGACTTAGCTATGCCAATAAGGTTTTGGAAGAGTGCGGCCACCCGGCTATAGCAACCTATAATTATAAGGATTTTGATCAGATGATTGATGATATGAAGCCGGATATTGTAATTGTGACCTCTGTAGACCGCACTCATCACGAATATATAATCAGAGCAATGGAGTTGGGCTGTGATGTAATTACAGAAAAGCCCATGACTATTGATGAAAAGAAGGCTCACGCAATACTTGCCGCAAAAGAGCGGACGGGCAGAGATATTCGGGTTACATTTAACTATAGATATGCCCCTTCCAACTCTAAAATCCGTGAGCTTATTATGGATGATGTTATTGGGGATGTGTTTTCTGTTCATTTTGAATGGCTTTTAAATACTCGCCATGGGGCGGACTATTATAGACGGTGGCACCGCAATAAGCATAATAGTGGCGGGCTTCTTGTTCATAAGTCTACTCATCATTTTGATTTAGTCAATTTCTGGCTTGGAGCTAAGCCTGAAACGGTTTTTGCCTTCGGGGAGTTAAATTTTTATGGGCGGCATAATGCAGAAAAGCGCGGTGTAGAGAATTTCTATTATCGTTGCCATGGAAGCAATGCTGCTAAGGATGACCCCTTTGCTATAGACTTGGCGGCTAATGAAACCAGCAAGGCTTTATACCTGGATGCCGAAGCGGATAGTGGATATATTCGTGATAGAAGTGTGTTTGGGGATGATATCAGCATTGAGGATACAATGGCTGTAACGGTGAAATATGATACCAATGCCATGCTAACGTATTCGCTTAATAGCTATATGCCTTGGGAAGGCTTTATTGTCAGTATTAACGGCTCCAAGGGCAGGATTGAATATAAAGTTGTAGAGCGGTCATATGTAAATGCCGGCGGTGCGCAGGAGCTTGAAGGTGCCTATAAGGGTAAGCAGATTATGGTTAACCCTATGTTTGGTGCTCCATATGAAGTTGTTGTGGAGGCAAAGTCTGGGGGACATGGCGGGGGTGACCCTAGCCTGCTGGATGATTTGTTTGGAAATCCAGTCCATGACCCGCTCAAGCGGGCGGCTGGGGTAGAGGCCGGAGTCAATTCAATTATCACAGGTATTGCCGCTAATAAATCTATTGCCAGTGGCAATGCGGTAAGAATTAAAGATTTGTTGACCTATTAAGAATTTTTGATAATAATGAATCCGCTGACCAACTTATATGTTTGGCAGCGGATTTTTTATGCAAAGGAGAGAAATCATGACACATGTAGAATGGGCGCAAGGGATTTTTGAGAAATTGCAAGTAAAGATGCAGGCTCAGTGCCAGCGTATTGGTTCGAAAATCCCATATATTCCTCGGGATGGAAAGTATCATGACTTGGACACTCCAACGGGAATTAGTTGGTGGACCAATGGTTTTTGGCCGGGGATGTTGTGGCAGATGTACCATGCCACAAAAGAGGAGCCATACCGCCAAGCGGCGGAAGCTGTTGAAGAGCGGTTTGATGAGGCACTGGAGCGGTATATGGGGCTTCATCATGATGTTGGTTTCCAGTGGCTACATACATCCGTAGCCAATTATCGCCTGACGAAAAAGGAGAAATCCCGCGTGCGGGGGCTTCATGTAGCTAATTTGCTGGCGGGCCGGTATAACTCGGCTGGTAAGTTTATTCGGGCTTGGAATCAGGATAAGACAGGCTGGGTAATTGTTGATACCATGATGAACTTGCCTTTGTTGTATTGGGCAGCGGAGGAGATTGACGATCCGCGGTATGTATTTGTAGCCAATAATCACGCGGATACTTGTCAGGCCCTAACCGTGCGAGGTGATGGAAGCTGCAATCATATTATTGCCCTTGACCCTATGGATGGCAGTCTGGTGGATTTACCGGCTGGGCAGGGTTTTTCTCCTGAATCCGCGTGGAGCAGAGGACATTCTTGGGCTATTTATGGGTTTGCGCTATGTTATCGTTATACTGGCAAAATTGAATACTTAAACACTGCAAAGCGGATTGCCAATTATTTTATTGCCAACCTTGCCCAAAGTGATTGGCTGCCTTTGGTAGATTTTAAGGCACCAAAGGAACCTGTGAAGTATGATTCTACTGCCGGCATGTGCGCTGCATGTGGGATGTTGGAGCTTGCAAGCCACGTGGGAGAATATGAAAAGGATTTGTATATAGAATCCGCAATGAAAACCCTCAAAGCTTGCGAAAAGGCTTTTGCCAATTGGAATAACGAAGAAGATGGCATTATGGGATATGGCGCGTCTAGATATCATACAGATGATTATGATAAAGATACCCCTATTATTTATGGGGATTATTTCTTTGTGGAAGCTGTGCTTCGGGTGATTGGGAAGGATTTTCTTATCTGGTAAGGTTTATGTATATAGGAACCTCTTAGGATTGCGTCCGTTACAATCAGCAAAGGAAGTGATTTTATATGGCTGATAAAGCTGGAAATGAATTGTGTATAATCCCAATGAGTAACTACAAGCCTCCAAATTTACCAACCTTGCAATCGGTAAAGCCCGAAATGCTGAAAAAACTGCCTTCAAGATGGAAAAAGAATGCTTCTGTTATTGCATGTATTGGGATGATGGGAGTTATAGCATTAACAAGCTGTAGTCGCCCACATCCTAGCGATTTATTTCATAATGGGGGCGCGGCATCTGCGCCTTTTTATGTGGTGTATCCTACCGAACAAGAAACGGATGATTATGCTAACGGGGAAGAGGAAATTGAGCTGGAACAGGGCCTTATTACCGAAACCCCAGAGCAGCTTGTCGCTAGATTAACACAGGCTGAACTTGATTCGCGTATGCATTGGGGCGGCAGCGGATCTGGGCCGTTTTATGTTGTGAGTATTACAGAGCAAGAGGTGTTAGGTTTTATACGAGCCAAACTAGAAGCTGCCGGCCTTGATTTAAGGGCAACACCTCCTGGGAATATGGTGGAGACATGGACGGATATCCATAGTATTGATTTATTCGACTCTGTCAGAAATGTAGCGGTTACTCATCTTAGTTGGGATGAAAGTAATCGCGCCTTTAGTGCGTGGGGGCAGAGGCTCGCGTCTGATATAGCAGCGGACTTCATGGATCAAATGGGTGGTACTGCGGTTGGTGTATTCTATAATCCTGGGCAAACACTTGCTTGGGGGGATTCTTATTGGGATGAAGAGAATGACGAGCTGGTGACTGTTTTCGATACTGATGAGGTTTCCGCTGAAGCAAAAGAAGAAGCTCGAAAGCAGATGATAGAAAACCTAACCAACCAAGTCCAGACCTTCATTACCTGGCTGCAAGATCAAGGGATAATTTAGGGGGTACTATATGCATCTAACTTTGCATTTAACCAACCGCTGTAACTTAAACTGCAAGTACTGCTTTGTAGAACTTGGTCCGGAGCGTATGTCTAAAGAAGTGGCTTTGGCTGCTGTTAAGTTTGGCATGGTAGATAAACAGGCTTTTGGGCTTTTGTTTTATGGTGGGGAGCCTCTTCTGGAGCGGCAACTTATATATGATGTTGTGGATTATACTCAGGGTATTAAGAAGGAAACGGGGCATGCTTTTTACTATAAAATGACCACCAATGGGGTTCTATTGGACGAGGATTTCCTTAAATTCTCAAAAGAAATTAATCTGACTATTGGGTTTTCTTATGATGGGCCTGCCCAGGATGACAGCCGGGTTTTTCCTGACGGCAGCGGTTCGACTGAAATTATTAAGGATAAAATACCTTTGCTGCTTTCTTATCAGCCTTATGCCATTGGGATGAGTGTCTTGGATCCTTTAGTTGTACATAAGTCTAGTGAGATGGTGGCTTTTTTGTATGAGGCTGGGTTTCGGTATATCACTCATAATCTCAATTACGCTAAGGGGGAGCCTTGGACGCAAGAGCATCTTTTGATTTTAGAGCGGGAATATAGGAAAATGGCGGATATGTATCTTAAGTGGACGCGGGCTGAGAGCAAGTTTTATCTTTCGCCTTTTGATATTAAGATACTTTCCCATCTTAAAGGAGATAGATATATCCCTGATAGGCGGCAGATGGCGTGGAATCAGCTTTCTGTGGGTACTGACGGGAAGATTTATACCAGCTCTCGGTTTGTTGGGGATGAATTTTTTGCTATCGGGGATGTGTTTACCGGGATTGATTATGAGCGGCAGGAATTTATATATAAAAAAGGCGAGGCTCTTTTAGAACCTTGCCTTAGTTGCGATTTGCAAAAGAGATGCAATTATTCTTATGATAGTATCTGCCGTAAAGGTAATGAGATTGTTACCGAAATCGAGGCGATACAGTGCGCTCACGAGCAGCTTATTGCACGGATTGCTGATGGAGTGGCCGAGACGCTTTATAAGGAGCGGAGTGCTTTGTTTATCCATAAGCATTATAATGACATGTATCCTGTGGTTTCACTTGTTGAGGATCGGGGTTAGATGTAGCGGCCGGTTAGGGATTCTTTGCAGTTTTTTAAGTCCATTGGGGTGCCTTCGAAAATGATTTCTCCGCCGTGGGCTCCGGCTCCTGGGCCTAGGTCTATAATCCAGTCTGCTTGGCGGATTATGTCTAGGTTGTGCTCTATTGTTATTACTGTGTTGCCCTTTTTTACTAGGGTGCTTATTATTTTTAGGATATTGGCAATGTCTGAAAAGTGGAGGCCTGTTGTGGGCTCGTCCATTATATAGAGATTGCCTTTTTTAGTTAGTTCTTTGGCTAACTTTATCCGCTGACATTCGCCGCCGGATAGGGTGTTTAGGGGCTGGCCTAGAGTCAGGTAGCTTAGGCCGACTTCTTGTATGGATTTAAGTTTTGATCGGATTTCTTTTTTGTTGAAGAAGGTTGCTGCGTCGGCTATTGTCATTTCCATTATGTCTGTTATAGATTTTCCGTTTAGGGTTAGAGCCAGTACTTCTTTTTTGTAGCGCTTGCCTTCACATTCTTCGCAGATATTTTTTACCGCGTCCATGAAGCTTAGGTCGGTTTCTATAAAGCCGGTGCCGTTGCAATTAGGGCAGGCGCCTTCTGAGTTGAAGCTAAATAGGGAGGGGCTTTGGTTGGTGGCAGTTGCAAACTCTTGGCGGATTAAGTCCATTATGCCTGTGTAGGTGGCCGGGTTGGAGCGGGAATTGGCACCTACCGCACTTTGGTCTATTACTATGGCTGGGTGTTCTTTGGCGAAAACCTGGTGGATTAATGTGGATTTGCCTGAGCCGGCTACGCCGGTTACTACTGTGAAGATGCCTTTGGGGATGCTTACGCTTATGTTTTTTAGGTTGTGCATGGAACTTGGGGCGGTGGCAAAAACATCTGTGAAGGATCTTGGGTTGGTGTTGATGGATAGGGGGGCGCTTAGGAACTTGGCGGTTAAGGTGTCTGCGGTGGCTAGGCCTGGGTAGTCTCCGGCGTACATTATGTTGCCGCCTTGGGAGCCTGCTTCCGGGCCCATGTCTATTATATGGTCGGCGATTTTTATTACATCTGGGTCGTGCTCTACTACTATTACTGTGTTGCCTTTGTCTCTTAGGCGGGTTAGGATATCATTGAGGCGGTATACGTCTCTTGGATGCAGGCCTATGGATGGTTCGTCGAAGATGTATAACATGTCTGTCAGACTGGAGGATAGGTTTTTCACCATTTTTACACGTTGGCTTTCGCCGCCGGATAGGGTGGCGGTTTCTCGGTTTAAGCTTACATAGTCTAGGCCTATAGCGATTAGATCTTTTAGGCGGGTGGTTAGGCCTTCTGTTACGGTTTTTACCTCGGGGTTGGTTATTTGGGATATTATGTTTATCAGTTGGTCTACTTGTAGTGCGGTCATATCGGCAATGTTTAGGCCATTTATTTTGCAGCTTAGCACTTCTTGGGCATAGCGTTTTCCGCCGCATACCCGGCAGCGCTCTTCTTTGGTGAAGGCGCTCATTTTTTCCTTGGTTTTTTCAGATTTTTCTCCGCCGCCTTTTATGTGGGTTCTTGCGAAGCGTTCGGCTAGGCCTTCGTAGGTGGTGTTCATTTCTCCTAATTCCGGTAGGTGGATGGTTTCTGGTGGGGCGTATATTAATTTTTCGTATTCCTCTGGGGTGTAGTCTTTGATTTTTTTATCATTGTCGAAGAAATTGGAATGGGCGTAGAATCTCCACAGCCAGGTACCTACTTTATAGCCTGGGAGTAGGATTGCGCCTTGATTTAGGGATTTGTCCATATCTAGAGCGGTTTCTAAGTTGATTGCCACTACTTTGCCTATACCTTCGCAGGTTTTGCACATGCCTGCGGAATCGTTGAATGAGAAGGCGCTGATGCCTCCTATGTGTGGGGTGCCTATTCTTGAAAATAGGACGCGGAGTAGGGGGTCTATATCGGTGATTGTGCCTAGGGTGGAGCGTGAATTGCCGCCTATGCGTTTTTGATCTATTACAATCGAGGGGGAGATATTGGCGATTTGGTCCGCATCGGGACGGGAGTGCTTTGGTAAGAAGCCTCTTACGAAGGCCGGGAAGGTTTCGTTTAGAAGGCGGCTGGATTCTCTTGCGATTGTTTCAAATACTATTGAGGATTTACCTGAACCTGAAACCCCTGTGAAGATTGTGAGTTTTTTCTTAGGGATGCTTAGGTTTATGTTTTTTAGGTTATTTTCTCTTGCGCCTTTTATCTCGATGTATTCCATTGCTATCTCCTTTTGGGGTCTTTTTTGATGAGATTTAGGTAGCTGTCGTATCGGGATTGATGGATGGTTTTGTTTATTTGGTCTTTGATGGCGCAGTCTTTTTCTGAGTAGTGTAGGCAGTTGGTAAACTTGCATTGGCCTAAGAATTGAGAAAACTCTATAAAGCAGCTACTGATTTCTTCTATCGGGATGTTTTCAATTTCCAGGGAGGAGAAGCCTGGGGTATCTACGCAAAAGCCTGCGCCTAGAGTCAGTATTTCCGCGTGGCGGGTGGTGTGCTTGCCTCTTTGTAGGCGGCTTGATATGTCCCCTGTTTCCATTTTGGCACCTGGGATTAGCGCGTTTATTAGGCTGGATTTGCCTACACCGGAAGGGCCTGCGAATACGTTTAGCTTGTTTTCCATTAGGGATTTTAGCTCCATAAGGCCTTGGCTTAACTCGGCGGATACTTTAACTACTGGGTATCCGGCTTGTACATATGGTATTGTGAAGTCTTGGCCTTTGTGTAGGTCGTATTTGTTTATGCAGATTATCGCGTTTATGTTTTCGTAGGCGGCTATTACCAGAAATCTATCTAAAAGCCCCGGATGAAACTCTGGCTGGGCGGCTGCCATAGTGACTATAACCTGGTCTATATTGGCTACAGGCGGGCGCTTAAGCAAGTTTATACGAGGCTTTATGGTTTCTATGGAGTTTTTGTTGGTGTCTATAGTTACGTGGTCGCCAACAAAGGGTGTTATCTGGCGGTTGCGGAATACACCGCGAGCCGTGCAGACATACACCCCGTCGTCACAAACTACGGTATATTCACCGCCGACCCCTTTAGTGATTAGGCCGGATTTATTCATCAAAGTTTACTTCGTAAGCCCGGATAAAATGAGCCTGGCCGTCCACAACAGAGTATACCCGGTAGATTACAATTCCGTTGCCTTCTATTAGCATATCTAATGGGAACGCCGTTATTGCTACTTGGGTGTTGGCTACTGTGGAAGATGGGCCTGTTGCGGGATGGCGGATTACTCGTATGTGTACGGTTTCCGCGTCATCGGGCACTTGCCATAGGGCTATGGTTAGGGTACGGGATACTGGTGTTGGTGGGTCGTCATCCTCGTACGGGTCGTCGGTTTCATTTGGGTCAGGGGTTGGGTCGGGTGTTGGTTCCGGTTGTTGGTCGGGTTCGTCTGGGTCGATGGGATATTCACCTGGGTCATCGGTTTCATCAGGGTCAGGGGTTGGCTCTGGTGTTGGGGTGGGTGAGGGGAGGACGGTTCCTATGCTTACGGTAAAGCCTACCAAAGAATCCCGTTCTACTACGGTGCCTGGGGTTGGGTTTTGTATGAAAATCATCCCGGCCGCAAATGTGACGCTTTCATCTTGGAGAACTATTCCTGGACTTAATCCTATTTCTTCAAGTAGATTTGTGGCTTCTTCTTGGGTGCGGCCTATTAGATTGGGTACCTGTACGTAGGCATCAGGCTCTTCTTCTTGCTGTGAGATATAGACAAAAACCGGAGTGCCTTCTCCAACTGGGGTGCCTGGTTCTGGTTCTTGGCGTATGACGGTACCGGGGTCAGAATCGTCAGGTTCTTCTATTGTTATAAATTCTACTGGCAGGTCTTCCAGTAGCTGTTCAACTTCGTCTATATGCATGCCTACAATATCTGGCATATCGTAGAGTGATGGGCCTAGACTTATGGTTATATGGATATTGTCTCCGGGCGCCATATTTGTATGGTCTGTGGTTGGTGATTGGCTGATGATTATGCCTTCAGGCACTTCGTTGTGAAAGGCATAATCAGACGAAATACCAAGTCCTGCCGCTTCGGCTGCTTCTACTGCCTCGTCGTAAGTCATGCCTGTAACATCCGGTGGCGTGATACGGGTTGTTCTAAAGCGGTTATATACAGAGCAGGAGCCTAGTAGGATTAAAATTGCAAATATCAGTCCAAGGCCTACCCCTACCAGTATTGCTGTGCGGTCTGATTTTTTATCTACCGGGGGTTCGTTTTCGATTGGCGGGTCATCTTCGTATTCGCCATAGGGATAATTAGATTCATTGTCTTTGGGTAGGGGATAGTCCCACATATCATCAGGCTGAGGGGGGGCATCTTGAGGTCTTACAAAGCCGCTGCTTGCGTCAAGTAAGGCTTGGTTTAGCTCTTCTGCCATTTCCTCGATGTTGTTATAGCGTCTTGCCGGGTTTTTTTCTGTCGCTTTTTGTATTATTCTTAGTACGCTGTCGGATATGTTTGGATTAATGGAAAGTATATCTGGCAGTGGGTCGTTTATGTGCTGCAAGGCCACAGCTACAACGTTATCCCCTTCGTAGGGAAGCCTACCTGTCGCCATTTCGAACATTACTATCCCTAGGGAGTATATATCTGTTTTGTGATCTACATATCCTCCGCGGGCTTGCTCTGGGGAGAAGTATTGGGCAGAGCCCATGCTGTCAGACGCGGTTATTGTTCCGCTTTTGGCAACGCGGGCAATACCAAAGTCGGCAACTTTAGCGTTAGAGTTACTGGTTACTAATATATTTTGTGGCTTTATATCTCTGTGTACTATTTGCGCGCGGTGGGCGGCGGTTAGACCGTCTGCGATTTGTAGAGCCATGCCCAGGGTTGCTTCGTTGTCAAAGGCGCCGTGGCGGTAGATTAAATCTTTTAGGTTGGAGCCGTCTACGTATTCCAGTACTATATAGTAGATGTTTTGGTCTTGGCCGTAGTCGAAAATGCTTACTATATTGGGATGGCTTAGCGCTGCCGCCGCCATTGCTTCTATGGGGAAGCGGCGCACAAACTCCGCGTCCTGCGCTAATTCTTCTCTTAGAATTTTAAGGGTTACATATCTATCAAGCTTGGTATCAAGGGCACGGTAAACTACAGCCATGCCTCCTTGGCCAAGAATATGATCTATTTCGTAGCGTCCGGCAATTACCTGCCCTTCAGAAAGCCTCAAGTTGTTTCACCTCTTACATCTATAATTATTGCGGAAATATTGTCTTTACCGCCTTTGAGGTTGGCGGCATCTATCAAAGATTGCGTATCTTTTTCCTGTAGTACTATATTTTTGATTTCCTCATCTGAAAGCATGTCTGTTAGGCCATCAGAGCACAATAATACGTAATGTGCATCTGAAATATCGTGAAAAAATCCATCGGGAGTCAGTTCTAAGTCGCAGCCTAATACTTTTGTAATCATATTGCGCTTGCTGTGGGTTCTGGCTTCTTCCTTTGTTATTTCTCCAGCGTCTATCATTTCTTGTACAAAGCTATGATCTTTGGTGATTTGGGTTATCTCTTTTGGGCATATGGTGTATATGCGGCTATCTCCTACGTGAGAGATTATCATGGTGTCTTGGTAGATGGTGCAGGCGCTAAAAGTGGTACCCATACCGGAGTATGCTGGGTTGGTTGTGGAGAGTTTGAATACGTTCGTGTTGGCTATTACAATCGCGGTTTTAAGGATGTCTAATATGTCTTCTTTTGTATCATAGCACTCTGCCCCTGTAATAAAGTTAACGCTATATTCTAAGGATTTTGCGCTGGCTATCTCTCCCGCGTTATGGCCACCCATGCCGTCTGCTACTATGAATAGGTTGGGCAGTGAGCCAATGGGGCTGGTTGTATAGTAGATTACATCTTCGTTATGGTCGCGTACTTTGCCTACATCTGTAAGACCGACTGCATACATATGGCACCCCTTCTGATTTGGAATTGCTATATTATAGTAGTGTTTTCTATGGTTCACAAGTAAAAGATGCAATAAAAAATCCATCGTTGTATGTGCTTGGTAGAATTTGTAGGCAGTCGTCTTCTAATATATACGGGATGGCCTCTGGGTTTGGTAAATCTATTGGGCGCATTTTAAAGGAATGGTTTTGTAAAAACCATCGCACGTTGTCGATGTTTTCTTCTCTGGCTACGGTGCAGGTGGAGTATACTAGGGTTCCGCCTGGTTTTACATATTTTGATGCTATGGATAGCATTTGGCGTTGTTTGACCGCTAGGTCTTTTGCATCTTGGGGGTTGCGGTTGTATTTGATTTCTGGTCTTTTTCTTATTGTGCCATAGCCTGTGCAGGGGGCATCTAGTAGTACTGCGTCGGCTTGGGCTTTGAGGGTTTTATCGTGGACTAGTGAGTCTTTGATATGGGTAGTGATGCAGTTTAGGTTTAGGCGACGTGCGGTTTCTCTTATTAGATTTGCACGGTGGGGGTGTAGGTCAAATGCTTTAACTTGGCCTTGATTACCCATGTAGCAGGCGGCTGTGAAGGATTTGCCTCCTGGGGCTGCGCATAAATCGAATACAGTCTGGCCGGGGGTGAGGCGCAGGGCCTTAACTGTCCATACCGCTCCCGGGTCCATAACGAAAAATAGTCCCTCGTTGAATGCGGGGAGCTGTGTTATGTCACCCGTGCGGCTTATTATAAGGAATTCGTCTCCTAGGGGCGTCGCTTCTATCCCTTCGCTTAATAGGCGATTTGCTAGGTCGGGGACGGTAATTTTATGGGTGTTGGCGAAAATTGTTACTGGTGGTGGTTGATGGCTTTGGTGGCAGAAAGATTTGGCGTTTTCGTTCCCAAGCCACTTTACTAAATCGGCGGCCAGCCATTTGGGGTAAGAGTATTCCATTGCTATGCCGTGTATTTCCGGCGCTTCTGGTTGGCGGACTATATTTCTTAGCACTCCGTTTACAAAGCCGCTTAGACCTTTATAGCCGTTTTGTTTTGCTAGGTTTACTGCCTCGTTGACGGCAGCGCTTTCGGGGGTTTTTTCTATATATCTTATTTGGCAGACAGAGATGCGGAGTAGGCTTAGTATAAAGGGTTTCATTTTGGATGTAGATGTATTGGAAAAATGATTTATTATGTGATCAATCGCAATAAGATTACGAAGGGTTGTATTTACTAAATCTGTAACAAAAGCCCTGTCCCGAGAGTCTAGACCAGACTCAGGAAGGGCTTTACGTAGAGCGATATTGGCGTATGCGCCTTGGATAGTTATTTCTTGTAGGATTACTGTTGCGTGATAACGGCTGGATTTTTGGGTTTGATTTGTCAAATGGCACCTCTTTAGTATGGATGTTTATGCTATATCCCAGACATACATGTAGGTTTTTTCTTCTTGTAATTGCTGGAGGATTGCGGCCTGGGGTACATCATCTTTGGTTATGGGAATGGCTCCTAGTTTTTCTATTGTTTTTATTGAAGGGATATTATCATATTTAGAGCCTATGAACAAACGGGTAAAGCCATGTGCGAGCGGGACTGGTTTGATGATTTGGCAGGCTTTTGCTGCGTAGTTGTTGCCTTGATATTCGGGGGAGATGCCATAGCTTAGATGGCCTCGTGTGTACTGTCTGTTTGTGGTGTCTGCTGCGAAATATATTATGCCGACTTCTTTGTTGTCGGATATGCGGATGATGGCGAATCCGTATCTTGGTAGGATTCCGTTGTTTGGGTCTGGTTGATCTTGGGTTTTTATTGTTAGTTTTATTTCGTTGCTGCTTAAATCATTGAAATTTAGATATTTGAACATGCTGCCTCCTGTGAATCATGGCGACGATTATGGTTTTCATTGTACCATATATAGATATGGTGAAGCATTGGATGTTATATAAATGGTGTGGGGGCTGGGCTGCTTGTGGGCGCTAGGCTGCCGCGCGGGCGGGTAAGAGCCGGTTTTGGCGCATGTTCCGGCTATGCCCGGAAGCCTCAAGCGGGGGAAAAAGCCGTTTATGTACGGATTGTCATCCGCATAAACGGCGTTTTCCCTCCGCTTGAGTCTCCCGTGCGCCTGCACAGGCGCCAAAACCGGCTCTTACCCGCC
>WRAN01000026.1 GCA_009780185.1 Defluviitaleaceae bacterium
ATCCCAAGAGAAGTAAGAGAAATTAAGGGTTGGCAACCAAATGATAACATCGGATTCTACAACTACAATGGTGTCATAGTACTTGAACAAACAGGGCCGCCCCGGGAGCCTAAGCATATAGAAGAGATTATGCGGCTTCACAGTCCTCAAGTCCAGGAATAACCTCTTGCAAAGCGCCACTCCCCAGTAATTAACAAGCCAAGCCCGACAGACGAAAAACTCTCCTTGCCAATGAAAAAATATTGGCGCGGAGAGTATTTCGTCTGTCTTTGTCATTGTGGTTTTTATTGCTGGGGTTGTGGGAGTCGTTTTGTAAAATTTTAGAGAGCAAAACTTTGATTCCTTTGATGCTTGTAAATTGCTGAGTTGTGCTTGTGCTGTGTTTGTGTTTGAGGTTGATACTGTATGAAATGTGTGTCGAAATTTGCGTAAAGATGTTGAATTATGTGTTGACGCGTAAAACAACTCATGGTATTATCGCCCACAAAAAATTGAAAAATCGTTTTGTATTGTTGTATGTGACAGAATTAGAGTAGTGTTGTCTTATTTTTTTTGTATATAAAACATATAAAAATATAATGAGGACGTGATCAAGTGAAAAAATTTGCACATTGTTTGTTGGTAGTTGTGTTGTTTGCCGCTATTTTGGGTGTAGCTTTTGTGCCTGTATCGGTAGACGCAAGAAGTTATGCTGGAGCGCCGTTTGTCCCCAATCCGCGGACTGAGTATGCCCGTGAGTTTATTGCTGCAAGTGAAGGCCAGCAGTGGTTTATGGATGTTGTTGAGTCCGTTTTAAATGTACATGGAAAGTCAATTAATACTATTAATTCTCGGGCCGATTTGGATGCTGTTGTATCTGTCGGTCTTTTTGATGCTGGGATTTCTGGACGTATTCCTCGGGCTATTGGAGAGCTTAGGAATTTGCAGTTTTTGCATTTGGGGCGGAATAATCTGTCTGGTGCTATACCTGCCGAGCTGGTTTCTATCACTAGCTTGAGGGAAGTAGATTTATCTGAAAATAGTTTGACGGGTTCTATCCCTGCTGGGATTGGAGGCCTTGCAAATCTTAGGATACTGCTTTTGAGAGATAATCAGCTTAGCGGCGCAATCCCTGCTGGGTTGGGGGGCTTATCTCGGCTTGAGGTTTTGGATGTTTCATCTAATAACCTGACTGGTGGCATACCTTCTGCTTTGGGTAACTTGTCAGCATTACAGATATTAAATCTTTCGGACAATAATCTGGGAGGCACTATCCCTGCCCAGCTTGGCAACCTGGCTCAGTTGCGTGTGTTGATGGCCTGGAACTGTGGCTTGACAGGAGCATTGCCAGCTCAGCTTGGTAATCTTTCTAACTTGCTAATTTTGGATTTATCCCAAAATGCCCTAACGGGGGCAATCCCGGCTTCCCTTACTTCCCTTGGGCAACTTCGGGAGCTTGCGTTATCTGACAATAACTTAAGCGGAAACCTTCCGGCGGTGGCAGCTGGGTCGGATATTCAGGTTCTTGACCTGGCTCGCAACGGACTTACGGGAAGAATCCCTGATGGGTATGCATCTATGACATCATTGAGGATATTGGATTTAGATGAAAATGACCTTAGTGGCATTATCCCTGATGTATGGAGTGGGATGAGTGATTTAGCTACTGTGTGGTTGCGGGATAACCAATTCCATGGTGATGTTCCGGCTTCTTTGGCTGAGGTTGATGAAGCTCGTGTGGATGATAATCACCTGTTTGGAGCCAACGTTTCTGGGATGTCCAATAATGCCGGAAACTTTGTGCATTTGCCTGGGCCTGATGTCCAGTTCAGGCTTGAGATTGATGAGTATCTATGGGCAAATGTCGGGCAGAGGATAAATATATTTGACCTTTTTAGGATAGTGGATTCAATCACAGGAGACGAGGGCGTAAAGCCTAAGCTGCATGTGAGCTTATATGAAGTTGCGGTTGTGATGGAATCAGAGTTTATACCTGATGGTGACCTGTCAGATTGGTTTGAGATTACTTCTGATGGAAATGGGATTTTTATCACTCTATTACAGGAGATAGCCGCAGCGGATGCCATTTTATTCGAATTGCGCATGCTGCCTCATGATGTCTACTCACCGTTTTCCTTTGTGCGTTTCTTCGCAGGGACGGAAGCAGGCATGCCACCGATATCCCCGCCGCCAGCACCACGCCCGCCAAGTAGACCGCCGGCCTCACCCCAACCATCACCGCCAAGTGGCGGAACCGGGGGTGGTGGAGGCAGTGCCGGAGCAGGAGGCGGCGGAGTATGGCATATGCCTCCACCAAGTACTCAAGGCCGTGCCTATGTGCTAGAAGCACGTCCGGCTTTTGTAAGAGGAATATCCCAAACAACTTTCGCCCCTAATGCCCCAATGAGCAGGGTGGATATTGCGGTTGCGCTGTTCAATATTGCGGGCAGGCCGGAAGTGGCTATTCGCAGTCCATTCGTGGATGTGGCTATATCTCACCCCGACATAGCTGCAATAGCATGGGTATATGAAAATGGGTTAATGGTCGGCTACCGAGACGGAACCTTTAGGCCGGATTCAAGCCTGACCCGTGGGGAGCTGGCTACATTGATAGTCAACTGGCGTGGATATACCCCTCGGCGCACTACCACTTTCCCAGATGCATTAAATCACTGGGCCAACGGCTCTATAGGCGCAATAGAGATTCTTGGTCATGTATCCGGCTATCCAGATGGCACCTTTAGGCCCAATGCTCCTATCCGCCGTGCAGAGGTCGTGACTTTGCTCAACTCACTAATAGGCCGTAGTATTGATTTAAGGGAAATAGGGCATATAGAAAATCCATTCACCGATGTATCCGAGCGCCATTGGGCTTTTGCTGAGATTATGGCGGCGGCTGTTGATCATTATGTACGGGTATATATCGAGTACGAAGAAGAGGAGGTTGAGGCTCAATGATGACTCAAAGGGAGCTAGTAGACATGAGCTTGATAGACAAGAGACTAACTGGCAAAAGCTTAATACGTAAGAGACTAATGAATCTAAAGCGCTTTACGGCGCTGCTGCTATGCGCAATCATGATAATGCAAAGCATGGTAAATGTACTGGCAACATTCGACCCAGGGCCAGAGTGGAACTTTATCCAGCTTATTTCACACGCCAACAACGAAGTAATAAGCGTAGCCCATAGCGTAACAACAGCATCAGAAGTAATAATCAACAGGCCTTTCAACCCAATAGCGGAAAGGGCTGAGTTGTCCTTTTCTATGTACTATGCCCCTGGTTCTAGCATACAAGTCTTTAGGCTTGCAAATGGGGTAAATCCAGCAGATGTTTATAGTGCATCAAACCCTCTTGGGGAGCTGGTTGGATATCTGTTTGGTCGGTATGATGACCAGTGGCGAGTGTTTAACTCTGATTGGTTTGAGACAATATCCCCAGCGGGGCTTTCCGCTCCGGTTGTTGCTTCTCCGTCTGCGCTGTCCTTTGGAAGTGCATCACCTTCGGCTTTAGGCTTTGGAAACACCACCCAATCGTCGCCATCATCGCCATCTTCTTTGATACCCCCTGCAATGGTGGTTACACCATCTGCATTGGCTTTTAGAAATATACCTCCCGTGACTCCCTCCGCCTTGACCATTGCTGATGGGATACTATGGGAAGGATATGTAGTTGACAGCGGCGGTAATCATCAGCAACTTACAGCGGGCAACTATGTAATAGTGGTGCAGCCTGCGGCTGACAATCTGGACGACAGCCGTCTGCTGCTACCAGTAAATATAGACCCGACTTTTATACCAATAATAACCGGCTTACCCAGAAGCAATACAACCCCATTTGGTGCCTTCATGGGCATACCGGGGCTTCATGAAGTCAACATGATAAGCGGTAATTACTTCTTTGCGATTACTGACATGACGGTGCCTGTAGTACCGACATTGGCATTTACCCGTTCATACAACGCTCAACTTGCAGATATATCAGGGCACATGGGCAATGGCTGGCGTACAGGTTTTGACTTCTTCTTAGAGGAAACTGTCTTTGGTGCAATCATAACCATGCCAGACGGGGCAACTATTCACTTCCGCCGAGATATGTGGGGCCGCTACTCTGCCCCGCAAGCCAGGGATATGACCCTCGAATCAACAAACATGGGCTGGACACTAACAGACCGAAGCCGTACACGGCATTACTTCAACTCTGACGGAAATATCACAGACATAGCGCCCATTAACGGCGAACTTTTGATGTTCAACTACACAAACGGGCAGCTAACAGAAGTAAGAAACCGCAGCGGCAGCCTGACCCTAACCCATGAAAATGGCCGTATAGCCACAGTAACGGCCAACCCAGGCAACCGCACAATAGTATTTAGCTACGACGCAGCCAGCAACCTGGTGGAAGTAACCAACTACGCGGGCCGCCGAACCCTCTACACCTACGATAACGAAAACCGACTAATCGGCATGGAAGACAACGACGGCTGGAATTATCTAAATCTAACCTATGATAACCACAGCCGCCTAACTTCAGCCAGAATAGGCAGCGCCACAGTAACCAGCACGATAACCTATGGTGTACTTAACACAATATCCACAGACCACCTAGGCCGTAGCGTAACCTACCGCTTCAACCGCGACCGCCAAGTAACTTCAATAGAACACCACGACGGCACAGAATACTTCGAATTCGAAAATGGCCGGGTAGTATCCGAAACCGCCAGAAATGGCCGCACCGTGCGTTACGAGTACGACGAGCACGGCAATATCACCCTAATAATAGGCCCCGACGGCGGGCGAAGTGAGTTCACCTTCAATGAAAACAACCTGCCGATCCGGATAGACCGCACTAACCCAAACGGCCAAACAACCACCCGCAGATATGAATATGACGAGCGGGGCAATGTAATATCCTTCACAGATGAAAACGGCAACACCCGTACCTTCTCTTACGATCAGTATAACCGCCTAATAACCTCAACAGACGAATACGGCAATAGAACCACCTTCGGCTATGACGATTATGGCCGATTAAACTCAATAACCGACCCGGAAGGCAACGAAATCCGCACAGTATACGACACCCGTGGCAACCCAATAGAAATCACAAGCGCCCTAGGCTTCACAACCCGATTCGAGTACAACGACGCGGGCCACTTAGTCAGCACCACCGACCCATACGGCAACATAACGCGCTACACTGTAGATGGCAGGGGCAATATAACCTCCGTAACCGACCAGCTAGGCAACATAATAAACACAACCACCTTCAACGCCGCCTCCCAGCCGTTGACAATAACTGATGCCATGGGCAATACTACAACCCATACTTATAATGCCGACGGCAATATAACAAGAACAGAAAACCCAGACGGCGGAATAACGACATATACCTACGATTCATACGGCCGCCTACTAACCAGAACCGACCCAAGAGGCAATGTCTGGAGTTTCGGTTACGATGAAGAATGGCGGCAAAACAGAATCTCCGGCCCTCTAGGCCAGACCCTTAGCGTATCCTTTGATGCCAGAGGCAACATGGTAAGCTTCACCAATGCCAGAGGCTATGTAACCAATATCCACCACAACGCGGATAACCGGGTATCAAGAGTAGAAGACCCGGAAGGCGGCGTAATCCGATATGAATATGACGCAAGGGGTAATCTGGTAGCGAGATACGACGCAAACAATAACCCCTGGCGCTATGTATACGACAGTAATGACCGCCTAATAAAAAGAATAGACCCATTAGGCAATGAAACCCACTACACCTACGACGGCAACGGCCGTCTAATAGAAGTCCGCACCCCAATGGGCAACTACGGCACCTTCGTATATGACCCAGATGGCCGTCTAATACGTGTATACGACGCGGAAAATAACGCAACCCGCTATCAACACAATAAAAACGGCCAAGTAACAAGAGTAATCTACCCAGACGGCAGCTTCACCAGCTTCGAATACGACGCCGCAGGCCGCCTAATCCAAACCACTGACCCGCAAGGCGGAACAATCCGATACGAATACGATGCAGCAAGCCGCCTAACCAGAGTAATCGACCAACTGGGCAACACCTGGCAATATGAATACAACAACATGGGCCGTATATCCGCCATGATAGACCCAATGGGCGGAAGAACCGAGTTCGAATACGACCTAAACGGAAATCTAATCCGTGAAGTAAACCCCATGGGCCACACCTTATACTTCCAATACGATGCCCTAAACCGCCTAATAACAATGACAGACCCCAGAGGCGGAATAACCCGCTTCGAATACGACGCGGACAGCAACTTAACTCGCACCATCAACCCTGACGGCGGAATAATCTCCTACGCCTTCGACGGAAACGATCGACTAACCCGCATGACCCGCCACCTAGACAATGGTCAGCAAGCCGACACACTACTAGTCTACGACCCAGCAGGAAACCTAATAGAGATAACCGACCCAATGGGCCACACAACCAACTTCGGCTATGATGCCCTGGGCCGTAACATCCGAGTAGACCACCCAGACGGCGGCCGAGACGAATTCACCTACAACGCCGACGGCAGAATAACCAGCGTAACCAGGCGCATAAGAAGCGGCGAATACAACACAACCCGCTTCGAGTACGACAGAAACGGCCGCCTAACCCGCATAGAAGATGCCCAAGGCAACCACGTCCACTTCATATACAACCGCCTAGGGCAAGTAATCCAAGAGATAGACCAAGCCGGAAACAGCCGCCACTTCGTCTACAACGCCAACGGTCAGCTAATCCGCTTCACAGACCAAGTGGGCAATATAACCGAGTTTGGTTACGACGCGGCAGGCCGACTAATCTGGGAAACCACCCCAATGGCAGGAGAAGGTGCCCCAAGAGAATACACCCGTTTCCAACATGACGAAAATGGCAGAATAGTAGCCATAACCGACCCGATGCAAAGAACTACCCGCTTCACCCACGACGCTCTGGGCCGCATACTAACCGTAACCGACGCAATGAACAACACAACCACCTATGTATACGACCAAAGCGGCAACATAACAAAAACAATAGACGCATACGGCAATGAGTCAATCTTCGCATACGACTCCATGAATCGCCTAATCTACGCCAGACTAACAGGCCAATCCGAAGCCACCCTATACACCCACGACACCAGAGGCCTAGTAACCAGAAGAATCAGCCCAACAGCCGGCACAGAACTTGCAGTATACGACGCAAACGGCAACATAGTGAGCCGCACAGACCCAAACGGCAACGTAACCACCTACGATCACGACCCAATGGGCAGAGTGCGTCAAATGAACTTCCAGGACGGCACCACAGCCAGCTTTGCTTTCGACTACGCAGGCCGCTTAACAACCCTAGAAGACTGGACAGGAATAACCAGCTTCGAATACGACATCTTGGGCCGGCTAACCAACGTTACCGACCCCAGCGGCAGAAGTGCGGCTTATACCTGGGACAGCAGAGGCAACCGCACATCCGTAACAGTAACTGACCCTGATTCCAACTCCAATCCCGACCTAGCAGGTCTATTCCCAATAGAAGCAACCACCTCCTACACCTTCGACGCAGCCAACCGTATGCGCAGCCTAACAGACAGCGGTGGCACTACAACCATGTTCCAGTACCAAGCAACAGGCCAACTCCGCTCCTTCGACAGCACCAACGGAGAATCAGGGGTATATAGCTACGACGCAGCAGGCAACCGCCTATCAGCAACCTACAGCTTCAACGCAATCCCAAGAAGAGAATACCGCTGGGCCTACGATCAGCTAAACCGAGTAATAACAGAAACCCGCACCAACGTAGGCATAGGCCTGCCAGACGACCAACCAGAGATACTAGGCTACAGATACGACCGCCTAGGCCGCCTAATCCGTTATTATGGCGCAGATGGCAGAATAACCAACCACACCTACGATGCAGCAGGCAACATGCTAACCTCAAGAACCACCCAAAACGGCCAGGTAATAGCCGCAACAGAGTTCATCTACAACAGCCGAGGCCAGCTAACCCAGCGTATAACAGAAGAAGATGTTTTCGCCTTCACCTACGACGCCGCAGGCAACATAATAAGAGAAACCCTGAACGGGCAAACGATAAGAGAACTAAGCTACAACGCCCAAAACCGCTTCTTCCACGGAATAAACGATAGGGGCGAAACCACAACATACACCTTCAACGCCTTAGGCTACCGCGTAGCCTGGGAGACCACAGCCGCAAACCCAAACTTCCAACACCAAAGCAATATCATAGGCCAACCCGGCTCTCAACACCTAACCGATGTAAACGACCTAATCGCCGAGCTAACCATCCAACAAAGAGAAATATATAACCCAGAAACCAACACCTACGAGCCAGCGGAACCAACCACAAGCACGTGGTTCGATGTAATGGGCACCACCCGTCAAGCGGAAATCGTAACCAACAGACGGGAGTATCTGCCTGACTTCACAAGTGAATTCCCACGTGACCTACTGATAATCACAGAAGAATACACCCACGTAATGGAATACGGTCACGATTTACACTCAGTAACCACGATAATCACCACCGAGACAGAGAGCCAAAACACGATAATAGCCGCAACCAGGCCGAAGCTATACGCCCGCACCAACAGACTGTGGGGCATAGCCTACTTCATTGACCCCAGCGGCATAATCCAAAGCTATAACGAGTTTGACCCATGGGGCAACCCCTATACTCCACTACCAGATGGCCAAAACTTCGTAGGGCTTAACCTGGAGATAATAGGGTTTACAGGCTTTGCCCATGACTATGTACTAGGCCTATACTTCGCACACTTCCGACTTTACGACCCCGAGGCCAAGCGCTTCAACGCCCCAGACCCCATAAGAGGCAATATATTCAACCCACAGAGCCTTAACCTCTACACCTATGTACTCAACTCTCCCACGAACTTTATTGACCCATGGGGATTATCGCCACTAGGACTAGGCCCGAGCGTCATTGCAACTCCCGGAAGCTTTGGTTCATTCACTCCGCCAACACTAAGTGCGCCAAGTGGTGGCAGCGGTAGCAGCATGACGGCAGATCAAGCGCGCGAAATTATAAGTGACCATTTTCCTCCAAGTCTATGGGATGAGGTTGCAAATGAGATAAGACGCCATAATCCCAGAATGAGCGAAAGCGAGATTGCTGACATTATTGACCGGACTGTAATAATGATTGCTACTGATTTAGATGGCTTTTTGGATGCAATAAATCGCTATGTAACCCCAACTGTACAGTCGGTAACAGTAGGCGGCGCAGGAATGACACATGGTGTAGGTGCACCGCTTATTAATATGCCGTTACCAGCGATATCCTTAAAAGCCCCATGCCCGCAATCAATATGGAAAGCAGCCTTGAAAGCGGCAGATTATATATGGTCTGGGTTAAAATGGGCAAAAAATGAAACGATGCAAGGTTTTAAATGGTTACAAGCTCAGGCTGCACGACAGGAACAATGGATTATAAATCAAGTGAATTCGCTGTTTGGGGGTGGAAGTTCGGCTCCAGCAAGGCTTAGTTCTGAGGCAATTGAATTCGCCGTCAGCAGCACGCAGCGACTTCAACATGCATATAAACATGCACACGAACTTGGCTTGGGTTTTGGAAAGTGGAATAACAGTACAGCACTGTCAGAGTGGAAAAGTTTTATCGTGTCCAACTTGACTCACTATACGCAGACGTTTCAACACATTCTTAAAGGAGGACAGTCTGTGACAGGATATTTAAGATATGTGGATGGAATGCCAATTGTGACATTTATTTATAATTCGGGGGAATTCAAGGGGCTAGTGGCCTCTGTCTATAAATTATCTGAAATGCAGCTTATTGCATATGGTTTGAGGTGAGTGAAATGAGTCTTGAGTTTGGTGCATTTATTGAAATAAGCGGTTGTTTTCGCTGCCCTTATAACTTTGAGTCAATTCTATCTTTTATTGAGCAAAGTGATATAAGGATTGATGCTAATGGAGCTAGATATTACAAGTGTGATCCGAACAAAGCCACTCACGATAGCCTTATGAATGAAGAATGCGAATCACTTGACAGCAATTCTTTTAATCCAATTGAATTAAGAGAGAATGTTGTTGCATCAATTGACATAATATTCAACAACTCCATTCCTGGTCGCATCTATACTTCTTTCTTTGATGATTCGTCGTATGGGATTTCGATTTTGCTTAGTGAGGAGGATCTGGAATTTGGTAAATACGACACCAAGTTTCTTTCACGTTTAGCAGATATCTTCT
Source organism: Defluviitaleaceae bacterium (assembly GCA_009780185.1). Classification (GTDB taxonomy): domain Bacteria; phylum Bacillota; class Clostridia; order Lachnospirales; family WQUN01; genus WRAN01. The sequence continues at coordinate 10,236 of WRAN01000026.1, forward strand.
TTAAAGTATTCCGCCCAATGTATGGACATATTGGGGTTGAAGCTAGTGTATGGGGTTTAGAGTCATTACAGAATGATTTTTTGCGCGCAGAAAACACCTTTATCTTAGATGAGTTTTATCATCAAAAAAAAGATGCCTTTGAGTTATTTGCCCGCGAAAATGGATTAATCATACGGGTAATAGAAGGTGCAGGGGTCATTTTTGAATATGGGCCAAATGTCGTAAATGGCTTATATCTCAATATCACTAATTTTATCAGTGAAGTATTGAGGTAATGAGGTATTTTATTGACTGCAAGCTCCTTTCAAATCTTGAAAGACAAGGAGAATGGGAAAATGCCAGGAAACTTCTCTATAACGAATGGATTAATGATATAGATAATGGAGGGCGACTTGTCAGATTGCTTTCTGAGTGTTGGTATATTTTATCTGAGTGGGATACCGGACTAATAGACGATGCAGATTTATCCTTTCAAACTGTCCAGAATACACTTATTGAAGGTGTAGAGTTTGGTATAGCGAACTTATCAGATGATTCGCGTTTTCTTTGTATTACAGGCTATATGATTTCCTTGTTTCCTTACTTGTTTTATGTGAATGACTCAAATCACAATACTGATGTGTTGTATGCGGAATGGGAGCAACGAGGTTTTGATATGCTTCAAAAGGCACACGAAATTAATCCTAACGATAGAGTTGCTAAAACACTGAATCTCGGAAAGTCAATGAGCATGACAGAATACAACGAAGCCAAGATTGCATTGAAACCTGAATTACAGTATCTTTTCCCAGGTGATACTGCGATTGAGCTATATTTTAAAGATACTTTGGGAATGACATTGGCGTGAGTAAAGTGTCATGGGGACGTCAGATCGTGTAAAAACCTAAGGCCATCCCCATGGCACTCCTCACCTCTTCGATTCCCGTTGGTTTTGATGATACCGACAAAGGTTTTTTCCGGTTTTGATGATAATGCAAAAACCACAAAAGTAACACTGCCCCAATGATAGATGATGCTATAGGGATTGATTGGTCTAATCCTCCCGACCTATGAGGCCCTGGTTTGCCTATACAATAAGTAGGCTATTTTGACAGGTTTGATTATACGTGATAGTAATAACCAAAATCACACGAGCTTAAAAAACGTTATTATCTCCTTAGCGGATATCATAAAAAAATACAATTGGTTTTTGGGCGATTATGAATGTAGTGTTTATCCGTCCACTAAAATTCCTGAAACGGGAGATTTTGTGTGGCTTTCAGGAGAAGAGTTTGTACTTATTTTAGAAAAGCATGAAATACAGTTTATTTGGGGAGTAGCATTAGCTTATGCGAAAGGCATAGAGCTCAAGGAAATATTAAGTCATCCACGTCCTTTTGCGGATGGAAATGAAGCCTTTTGGAAGCCGGAACTAACAATGCAAAATCCATTGGCAGAAATAGAAATAATTTCATGGGATTCAACGATGCTACTTGTTATCGCAAAATCAAAGGAGCTTATAGAGATGTTTATAAAGGAGTATCCTAATTCACTTGACCTAAAAGAATATAATCAAACGTGAGTGATAGGCAATTAGGTATTAGGAAAGAGTGCCATGGGCAGAGGCTTTGACACTCTTCATCTCTTCGATTTCCATAGGTTTTGATGATACCGACAAAGGTTTTTTTCGGTTTTGATGATAATGGCAAAACCACAAAAGTAACACGCTTATGTTTGTTCAGTAGCAACCCGAGAAAAGAAAAACACAGATATGGCAGGGTTCATTGCCCTGTCTTACATAATATCAGGAGGAATATATTATGTTTTGTCAAAAATGCGGCACGCAATTAGATGTACAAGCGAAAGTATGCGTCAACTGTAATGCTCGCATAGACCCGGCAAAGTTTTGCCAAAAATGTGGTGAATCAATGCCTGGGAAGGCTAAAATCTGTGGTGCTTGTAATACACGAGCGACTATTATTAATACACCATTGCATTGGCTCTCTCTAGGGCTTTCAATATTAGCTTTTATCACGTTTAGTGCATTTGGAGGAGATTTTGACTTAGGTGATGTTAATATATTTGACTGGTTGACGATACCCATCGCCTTAGCTGCTTTAGTGGTTGCAATTATGTGTATCCCTAGAGGACGTATAATTTTGAAGGTTATAAGCATTGTCCTTGCACTATTCTATTTTCTTGTTTCTATTACTTGGGTATTCCAGTAAGATTTCATGGGGAAGGAATGTTTAATAAATGAAAGAAACAGGTAATCAACTAGAATAATCCCCTACGCAATCAAGTGCAAGACTTTATAATCTGGTTACAAGTCCAAGGTCTTATATAATATTATTGAGATAGATGCTCCTAAGTTGGTCAAAACCAAAAAAGTAACATTCAGGTGAAAATATGTTATATAGTAAAGAAGCCACAAGGATAGATAAGTCAGTCACACCTCTCCTCGCAGATTATTACTACGATAAAACCTGCGTCGTATGCGGTGACAACTTCAAAAGCAGCCGACCAAAAGGTAAATACTGCTCTCAGCGTTGCTCCAACGATGCCTATATCGCATGGCGAAGTAGGCAAAGGGCTGAGCGGCGTGCTGATTCATTAGTCTGTGTTATTTGCGATGCACCCATAGCGCAAGGCGATGGAAAAATAAAGGCGTATTGCTCCAAGGCCTGTAAACAAAAGGCGTATAGGATGCGAAAATCAAGTAATACCGACTCCAAATTAAAACCTGTCTGACAGAGCGGTAGCTTGAAACGCGAAACAAGCGTTTCAAGTGGTTTTGCCCCGATCATTTGGTCAAAACCAGAAAAGTAACACTTTTGTAAATAATATATTTATTAATATAGGGAGGTTATCAATGAAAGTACTAGCAATCAACGGGAGCCCACGCATTAAGGGTAACACAGCAGCAATGCTGAACACTGTACTTACGGTAGCAGAAAAAGCAGGTCTTGAAACAGAGTACTACCAAGCCGGAGGTCAAGCAACACACGGCTGTAAAGCCTGCGGCTACTGCGGTACCAACAAAGGCCAATGTATAACCGAAGACTGGATAAACGATGTATATCCAAAAATGAAGGAAGCAGACGCAATAGTCATAGGCTCCCCCACATATTTTTCAGACCTAACCCCGGAAACCAAAGCCCTAATTGACCGTACAGGGTTTATATCTCGCCGGGATGGCAATGCCTTTAGCCGTAAAGTAGGAGCGGCGGTTACAGCAGTAAGACGCGCCGGAGGGATTCATACCCTTGATTCCATTCAGCATATGTTTCTTATCTGCGATATGATTGTACCCGGCAGCAGTTATTGGAATATGAGCCTTAGCCGGGATTTGGATGATTACGCAAAAGATGCAGAAGGCATACGAACCATGGAACGGCTTGGGGAGAATATTGTATGGCTTCTTAAGATGATTGAAGCGGATATAACCCGATAAATAATATAAGCCCCTTGGTAATTGCGGTTACCAGGGGCTTATTATATTCAAGGTTCGGAGGCGAACCTATCGGCGCATGGGGCTGATATGGATTTGAGTTTCTGCCATTCCGGTTTTGCGCTTGATCACATCCATAATTTGAGCTAGGTCTTGCGGTGTAAGGTCGGGCTTATTTACTATTACATCTACTGCATTGTCAGAGATGCGTACATATACTTCTGAAAATCCTTTGGATTCGATTAAAGCTTCTGCTGCGGTTTCTCTTTCTATACGGCGCTGGATTTCTAGCATGGCATCTGCTGCTTGGCCTCGTTGTTCGTCTGCTACATTCGTGTTGTTGATTATGTCATTAAGGATAGAGCGTTCGTTGGATCTGGATTGCTCTCTGTTGAGGCGGGCTTGCACGAAGAAACTAGTGTCCCCTCTGCCATCTACGAAAATTGCCTCACCGGCTTCTGTTAGATTTTCTTCATTGGTGGGGATGGCGATGATTTCGTCTAAATCCAAATCGGCTAGGTCGGGGAAATCAATTTCTCCATAGGTGTGGATGGTATTATCGTGGGTGTTGGGCCAGGGTATACCTATGAGCCCTGTTTGAGCATCTTCATCATCTTCTGCAAGGAGCGCTTCATGGTTGGGGATTAGTGCTGAGATATTGCCTTGATCATCTAGGGTATATCCTAGATGGGAGTCGTCGCTCCGCATGTCCAGGTAGCTTAAGTAGCCTGCTACTGCTATCATTAGTACCAGTGCCGTGATAATTATTTGGTTTCTTTTTACTACGAACATTTTATATGCCCCTTTCATTATTTGCTTTACATACGGATTCAAAGTAAAAGCGAATGAATTTATTCGGAATCCGTATGAGCCATAGTTAAGACTTGAATCATGTGGATTTCTACCCCCAGCACCGCTTGTGCGGCTCTGGTTAGGGCGTCTCTTACAAAAGGATCATCTCCTCCTTGGGCTATAATCACAATCCCTTCTACTCGCGGGGCAATTTCCCTTAGTACAAGGGGCTGGTCTATCCCGTTTCGGTCTGTGATGATAACGGTTTGAGTTTGTGTGGAGTGCTGACGCTGGTCGCGGGTACCACCGCCTGCGTCCTCTTCTTGGATGTGAGAATTGCTGCTTGTGGAGTCCACCGCGAAGATAGTTTCTCTATCTCCCAGTGCGCTAACCATCACCCGCACCTGGCCTGCCCCTGCTACCAAGGAGAGAAATGCCTCCAGTTCTTCTTCCAGTGTCCGTTCAGGCCTTGTTAGTTGGACTGGCTGCGGCTCTTCCGTTGTAGTGACTACAGGACGCTCTTCAGGCTTTTGAGGCTCAGGCGATTGTCTTTCTCCTCGACCCCATAGCATAAGCAACACCCCTGCGGCGGCTATCATCACCAGGTAGATGATTATTTTTTTATCCTTTATATCCACGTACTTACGAAGAAAACTCATTAGTTCACCTCAATATCTTACGTAACAATCTCTACATGTATATGTGAAAGAGGAAGGTTATAGAATCCGGAAATAAGATTTTTTACTTCCTCGGCTAATGGACTTTCCGGTGGGTCGTCTTTGTTTATTTGAATCGGTTCAATTCTAATGAAAGGTACACGACGAACCTCTTCTTCACGGGATACTCGCACCCGAACGGATGTAATGCGACTAAAATCCTCTGTATAAGTGAAGCTTACGCTGTGCACTTCGATGTTGTTGCCTCTTAGTAAGCCTTCTACTTGGGTGGTTAGCTGGGCTTCGAAAGCGGTGGATAGGGATTGATCCCGCCATGTTGTGTATGTATAGTCGGATATATGGGTTTGTGACGTAATTCCTGTGAACCAATCGGTGACGGGTATATCTGTAATTGAGAAACTACGCAAAGGTTGAATCATAAGCACCAGCAGAATAAGACCCATTACAAGTGATACAAATTTTTTATACTTGCCGGAAGGGGCTATAAATCCTACCAGAGCTGCAAACAGCAGATAATATGTTATATTCCGGATATAATCAAAAAATGCAGACATGTGATCCCCCTAGAATGAAAGTAAAATTATCACAGAATAAATACACACAATCCCCACAAGAGCCGCGGCAGAAAATAGATGCCCCATATGGGTTGCCACACTATCAAGACATTTCACCATACGCTTATCCGCCACGGGCTGGATAAACCCAGCCGTCAGCCGATACATCCAAGACAGCACAAATAGCTTAATAAGAGGGGTAGCCATAGTGATACACAGCACGATTACCATTGCCACAAGCACGCCGCTGCGGGCGGTATTTCCAAAATGGGTAACCGTATCCATCGCGGCGTTGAGGGCACTCCCTACAACGGGGATGGCTCCTACGGCGCTATAAGTAGCCCGTATTGCCATGTTAGACATAATAGGTGCAGTAAACCGCTGTAGTGTCAGCAAAGACGCAAAAGCCACTAATATCCCTTTAAGCGCCCAGCCTGCGACTTTCCTAAGTACTTCAGCAAGTTTATCCAGCTTAACCGTTTCAGAAATATGATTTACAATATCAAGCCCAGCTGAGGCCAGGATTAAAGGTACATATACAGTAGTGATAAACCGCCCCACAAGCTGCAACGCAAAAAACATCAGTGGATGGAAAGACGCTGCCCCGACAAAATTGCCACTGATAGTCATAATTGCCAGCATTAAAGGAATAGCCGCAAGCATTATATTGCTAACCAATCCCACAACCCCGGTAAGAATCTGAACAGATAAGTAAAAAGAAGAAATGGCTAGAACAATAGCCATCAGAAAGGTAACCTGAAACCCAAGCTCCCCAGAAGATTTATGAGAAAACGCTTCTGTAAGGCAGCTCATAAGCGCCCCAAGAATTGCGATAATCAAAAGCTGACGAAGAAGTCCGGCACTGGCCATAAACTCTCCAAAAATAAGCTGTAACCCGCCTCCGAGGATCCCCCCAAAGGACAAATCCAGCTCCCCACGAATAACCTGTCCAACCAAGTCCCGAAACCCAGGTAGCCCAGGCCTGTCCAGAATCCCAATATCATAATGCTCAAACGGAATAAGGTCAGAGATTTCAAGGGGACTCATGGCAGTAACCCCAGCACAGTTGTTACGATATCAATTACTACAGGCATGGCCATAACCATAATTATAACTCGTCCCCCCAGGTCAATCTTAGTGGCAATGGCGCTTTCGCCGGCATCTGTGCACACAGATGATCCAAGCTCTGCCATATAGGCCACACCTATCACCCTAAGGGCAAGGGATACATATTCAAATCCTCCATCTAGCATATTCCCTACATTTGTAAGTACCCCAACAGCCTGGGTAAGCATGGGAAGAATCATAAGAAAAATAAGCACACTGGAGGCAATAGTAATAATGAGGGCGATTTCAGGGCTTTGTTTTTTTATTATGATGGCCAGCACAGCACATAAAACCCCGGTGGCTACTACTTGAAAAATACCCATGTGTCTCCTCCTTTGTGTTTGAATCTTAGAGGTTAAATACCGTCTGCACCTCTGAAAATAACTGACTTACATAGTGAATCACCCAAAACAGCACCACCAAAATTCCAGCTAATGTAGTCATCGTAGCCTGCTCTTCCCGTCCGGCCTGTTTTAGCACCTGGTTAAGCACCGCCACCAAAATCCCCACCGCCGCTATCTGAAAGACTACGCTTATATCCATGTTTTCCATATTATCCCCCTCACCAAAGCACCACTACCAACAGCAACCCGGCAATAACTCCAAGACTGCGGAACATACGCTTGTTTTTCTCTGATTGAGTTTGTAAGCTGGTGGTTTTTTCATTTATATAGTCCACAGTTACGGTAATGGCGCTTTGCTGCATTTGCTTGTCCAGATAGCCCAGTGTTTTGCCAAAGCCTTCTATTACATCCCAATCTTCTGATGCAAGGTATGTTTGCTTTTTATGTGCATCAAGAGTCTGAGCCCAAAGCTGATAGGCTGTTTCGCCTTCATTCTCCTTTAGTAAATTGGAAAAATGGGAGAACAGTCCGCCGATGGGTTCTTTTATTCGCTTTGCGATATTGGCGCAGGCTATAGGAAGGGGAGTACGCAGATGATCAATTTCTGATGAAAGAATCATCAATGCTTTTTTAAACTCCTGCAAATCATTGATCCTAAACCCTTCCTGGGCAGCAAAATAAAACCCCAAGCCGGCGCAACTTACAACCAAAGCAACAGCTCCTGCTAATGTTGGGATCATAGTAGCCTGCCCTCCCTATCTAATATTTGCGGCTTGTATCCTGGGGAATTAAGTATGATATATCGGTCAAAGACCCGCCGATCTACTAGGCCTGATAGCGTAGGATTTTTCTTTATATCATCTAAGTTATTTCCGTGAGCTGTGCATAACAGTCTTACCCCGGCGGTAAGCACTGCCTCTACTGCGCGGGCGTCCTCTGCCCCGCCAAGCTCGTCCACCGCAATGGCATCCGGAGCCATGGAGCGCAGTAGCATTCTCATACCGGTGGCTTTGGGGCAGCCATCCAATACATCTGTGCGAAGGCCTACATCGTTTTGGGGTATGCCTTGAAAGCATCCCGCAACCTCAGAACGCTCGTCCACTAGGCCGATGTTGAGCCCCCCATTGGAAAGTTGCCGGATAATATCCCGTAGTAATGTGGTCTTTCCGGCTCCAGGTGGAGAAATTATCATGGCATTGGTTCCTTCGTATAAATAAGGCAGTACACTATCCCCGCACCCAATTACTGAGTGGGCTATACGAAAGTTGATGCTGCTGATGTGTCTCCAGGCTTGTACCACACCATTGTCTACAACCGTCTGACCAGCCACCCCAACCCGATGCCCCCCAGGAAGGGTGATATAGCCGTGACTAAGCTCAGACTCAAAGGCATAAAATGAATACTGGCTAATTCGTTCAATAGTCTCTGCTATGTCGGTGGCAGTGGGGTGATAGGCCTGGCGGCTCACTATTTCTGACTTGCCCTGGCCGATAAGTACATAATCCTGCCCCCCCAGCCTTACAAACATGGGCTTGTCTGCCCTAAGACGTAGTTCAGTAATTTGTTCAAAGTCACCAGGGCACAAAGTCATAAGCCGTCTAGCTGGCTCAATCCCTAGAAAAACCCGTATTTGCTCCTTAATCGACCCCTTGGTATCCATGGCTACACCTCCCTAACCATGAAAAATATATGCCTTGTCCAAAAAAAATATGCATTAAGCCTTGCGCCATAAAAAAAGCTGTGATATACTCCCCTTCGTTGTAAAACTGTACGAGTAGCTCAGTTGGATAGAGCGTCTGACTACGGATCAGAAGGTCGAGGGTTCAAATCCTTTCTCGTACAAAAAACCCCGTTAAGTCAACTTGACTTAGTGGGGTTTTAATTAGGAGGGTTACCGAAGTGGTCATAACGGGGCGGTCTTGAAAACCGTTTGGGGGAAACCCCGCAAGGGTTCGAATCCCTTACCCTCCGTGCTAGGCTTTAGTCAATAAAATGGCTAAAGCCTTATTTTTTTGTTGTGAGATATGGCAAAGGAAGATGAAATAGTTAGGTGTAGATACATTCAATTAATTTCCGTTCGTTGTAGTTATTGCGCTATCACGATGAGTGGCACGGGATGTAAATTGATGATGTTGTTAAGATTCCAAGCTTCCTATGAGCGGCAATCGTCGGCTGTGACGACGGCAATGCCTAATTTATGAATTAAAATATTTCGTATATTATAGCAATATATCACATATGTTTCCCTAATTTCAGAGAAAAGACGAATATACTTGTGTTTATTTTTGAATCATGTTAGTATAGAAATAAATGACAAGGAGGCATTATATTGTCGATTACGATTAATAACCAGTTGCCAAAGCTTATAACAGTTGCTATTCAGGGGGTTATCGAAGAGGATATACCCAACCAAATGTTATCTTACTCGACATTAGACACAAAGGGTAAACAAGTCTCGTTCCAAAATGGCAGAGGTTCAACAACATGGGATAAGATAGACATAACACTTCTTGAGAAATTAAAATCTGTAGATGGTATCCATGCTACAGGTTATAGACGCGGAAATTGGCACATGCTGCTGATACATGATACTGTGAATAAGGTATTGTTGACTCTTATGAGAGAAGAGAGGCTAATAACCGTCTTAAAAGAACTGAAAAAGGGAAGCTTGCACTATAAAGGTTCGATGGTTCGAGAATTTAACACTCATCTTGAGCCTCTACAGCCCTGCATTGATGGATTGGAAATAGTCAGCGACCATCAAGAATATTCGGATAAACTTTGCATCCAACAAATTTTGGATGCGCTACAAGAACAAGATTCTGATGAAATTACTGAGGTTATAACTGTTATTTTTAGCTCCTCTAGTGATAAGCTAATGCGCATATCGGCAGTTCATATTGATAGGAGTTACAATATTGTTGAATATCCAGAAAATAATTGGAATCATTATATTGAAGTTCGTGAAACAGGCATAGTAGGGAATACTGAAGCTACTGAAGTTCCAGCACCTTCAAAACGAGTTAAACTTACAGCTAAAGGTCAGAGAAGGCAACAAAGAGGTAGTTAATAAATATGGAAAAGGGGTATTGTAAATGTCATACTCTTTTAATGGGGAAAAATTGAAAAAAGCTCGTGTGTATAATGGCTTTACTGCAACACAACTAGCTTCGCTAGTAGGCTGCACTGATAGAAGCATAAAGATGTATGAGAGCGGAAAAATAAAAAATCCAGAGTCTGAGATTTTGAAAAAGCTATCATATCACTTAGGTTTTCCTGAAAGTTATTTTTTCGGTGAAAATATAATTGTAAAAGATACCCCTACACACTTTAGGTCATTGCTTACTACTCCTAAAAGGTACAGAGATGAACAAATAGAGCGAATTGAAATCATTGCAATTCTCTTTAGCTTTATTAGCGAGTATATAAACTTCGACAAACCGATATTGCCAGATATCAATGAAGACACAACGCCAGAAGATGCGGCGACACGTTTGCGCACACTCTGGGGTATAGGTGCTAAACCTGTTGAGCATATAAATTTTTTGGTTGAGCAATATGGTATCATTGTAACTTCTTTTAGAATGTCTACTGACAAAATTGATGCATTTAGCAGAAGCATAGACAATATGCATTTGATAGGATACACCAGCAATAAAGATTCTGCGGCACGGATACATTTTGACGTTGCTCATGAATTAGGACACATTTGTTTGCATAGTGGACTTTATGAGGATATGGAAAGCCTCAAAGAAGACAGA
>WRAN01000027.1 GCA_009780185.1 Defluviitaleaceae bacterium
AAAGCGCTCTACCTAAAGATAACAAGCCAAGCCCGACAGACGAAAAACTCTCCTTGCCAATGAAAAAATATTGGCGCGGAGAGTATTTCGTCTGTCTTTGTCATTGTGGTAGTTATTGCTGGGATTGTGGGGCGTTCTTTTTAAAGATCGAAAGTGTTACTTTTCTGGTTTTGACCAAAGTATCGGGGCACATTGAGGCGCGTCAACTTATCTGTTTGATTTACTGCTGTTTTCTGTGGTTATATATCGTACCCTTTTATACACCTATAGGTCAGGGCTTTTGGTGGGTTTTAGCAATTACTTATTGAGGCCAATATACATACACAGCCGAGTTATCTCTATCCCAGCGCACTTCTGCACCGAAGGTTTCGGATATATAGCGGGCTGGTACGAAAGTGCGGTTGTTTATTATTACAGGCATACCCATGCCATCAGGTAGTGGTTGGTTGACTACAATGGAAACTGTAATGTCATCCTTAGTCATGTACCCGGTGCGGGTTGAGCGGCTCCAGGTTACTTCTGCGCCTAATGCTTCTGCGATTATACGCAAGGGGACATGTGCCCTGTTGCCTGCTATGAATGGTTCAGCATCACCGACTAACGTCACACCTTCGTGATTTGTGTAATATAGGCTTCCTATAACGAAGCGCAATAGGATTCTTGGGGTATCATCCTCAATTTCATCACCTTCGCTGGCAGGGATTGGAGAGGGAGAGGGTGTTGGAGTTGCTTGTGGAGAAGGTTGTGGGGTTGATTCCCGAGGCTCTTCTTCAGACTCTTGCCCTGACCCTGTGTTATTGCTGGCGGGAGGCCTGGATGGTGGGCGTGGTGTTGGCCTTAGGCCAGATTCTTGAGCGATACGTTCTAAGTCTCCTATTGTTAGTACTAGCTCGTTTTCAGGAGAAAAGTTTTCTAATACCGTTTCATGGTCTGAGCCTGGAGGTGCAGGCCAGTATATGGCTTGGTTATAAGATTCTAATTCCATTGGCTGGGGCCTGAATCCATGCGTCTCATAGCAGTGAAGAAAGAAGATTAGCTCATCTCCATAGGTAAGATGAATTTGACTTTCATTTATTAGCTCACGATTGCCTATTCTGCCTCCTTGCTGAGCAACCTCAACTATGTCTCCAACTGCGACATTACCCATAAAAACTTCTAAGACCCTGAGCTGATGGACTGTGTGAGGTAAAATGACCCTCTCAACTTCATCATCTCTAAGCTCCCTATCTGAAAGCACAGTATTTATAAGCTCTACCCGATAATAATTCATAACCTCAGCCCTGACGATATGTGTAGCACCAAAAACCAACTCGTCTATACTCCTACGAACCCATGTAAGTCCACTTGATGTAGCAGTTGTTATTCGCACGCCTTCGCTTTGGGTGTGATTATTTCTACATCCTACAGATATTAATAGTGAAATTGCGAGTATGAAAAATATTATGCACGTTTTTCTCATAACTTGGACACCTCCAATTTGATATTCGATGACTATCTAATATATAAATATACTCAGGTTATGGCATAGGCCATATAGGAGCGAATATCATGTTTACACTATCTACGTCATAATGTGTAGGAATTAGTATCCTATCCTCGACGCACCACCATCCCATAACACTATTGCTTGCAATGCGATTAACAGGGGGGTTATCTCTTAAGCCTATAGCATGGCCAAGTTCATGTAGCATAACAGTTGTTACAGCCTCATATAAATCGCGACCTATAGATCGTGCATATGGAATTATAGAATATGAGTTTAAAACTATTTCAAACCGAATGAGTTGATGGCCAGGGACAACCTCTCCTTCCAGCCAACCAAGGAAAGCAACTTCATGTCGCCCTCTTCTTGGCTCTGCAATAACTTCATTATTTGAAGCACTCGAAACAAGAAATCCAATTGGCGTATTGCTATTATTCCATCCAGTAACACCACTCATCATCGCAGGTTGCCAGTTAGCGCTTAAGCTTGAATAAATCTCAAAATTTCTAAGAGTAATTCCGGTAGAATGGTACCAGTAAGGCAAATGCCGAGCTGTGTCGATGGCTAATTCCCATCTAGCAAAAAGAGTAGTATGGCTATTTGGAGTAAGGCTGCTTGCGGTTATTCTATTGCCTCCAACTATAGCGTCATACCAACCAACAAATCTATGGCCAAATGTCCTCCCTTGCCTTGTTGGAGTAGGAAAGGCCCCGCCAGTCATCAACGACCCAGGCGCTACAGTCCGCGTGCTATTTGCCTGGCTTACATGCCCTCCAACCGGATTGAAGGTTATTGTTACAGTCCACCTGGCACGGAGAGTCATATTTGCAGTTACTTCATCGGTAGGCCTTATTCGCACTCCTTCAGTGGTAAACCACCCATCAAAGTCAGCACCAGTCCGGCGTGGAAGCGGAAGGTCACCTATTGGATCGCCATGGGGGACGCTTCGCCTTGGCTCTGTAACTACTCCACCGTTATAATCAAAGGTTATTGTATGGGCCCTTCTCCAATGTGCATGTAGGGTTATATGTCCAGCGGCAGTAAATGACCCAATTATAAAGCTGGCATTGGCTGGGGCTATTGGTAATTGAGAATCAATCCCCTCTTGTAGCTCATACATATCTACAGTATATAGACCTAACTCGTATTCAAAAGCACTTGGGTCAAATAAATCTGGTTCTATACTTGCATCTAAGGGGACTATCACTTGTGGCGTAACAGACCATCCTAGGAATATATGCCCATCTCTGGTTGGTGTGGGCAGTGGGGCAGATGTAGCCGACTGTATAGTTATAAATGCTGGAACACCAGTTCCGCCATTTGCGTTTAGGTCTATCCTTGAGTTCCATCGTGCCCAGTAGGTTACTGCACCTTGTACTATGGTGTTGGCATTAACTTGCGTTCCGCCTATTTGGGCTGTAAACCAACCTCCAAAGGTATGATTTGCTCTGGTTGGATTTGGTGGCAATGCCCCCACTATATTACCTACCCGCACTTCTCTGGTAGTGCCTCCTATGCCGCCATTAGCGTTAAATGTCACGGTCACAGGTGGGCCGGATGGTGGTGCTTGCGTCCTAAAGTGACCCGCGGGGCTTTGATGCGTGCCCGTAATGCCGCTTGCCCTGGCAACCGCACGGACATAAAAGTTTGTATTTGGTGTTAAATCGGTTATCGTTATCTCAAATGTATTGCTGCTTGTATTTACAATTACCTCCTGGTGTGTAGCTTGGTTATCTCTGCGGAACCAGAAGCCTCGCATTGTTATATTTGCGCCGTTTGGGGTTACTGTCCCGACTAGAGTGGCAGTACTGCTTGTTATATTGCGTATGGTTAGGGTTAGAGTTGGATGATTTGCCGGCGGCGGGGTTTGAGGTGGTGGCGTTTGTGTGTTTGGCGGCAGTGGCATACCTTGTATGCTGGCTTGGGTACCTGCGCCAGCCGAGTTGACGGCTCTTACCCTAAATGTCTGCTGGTCATTTCCTGATATAGAAAAGGTATGGCTTGACATGCTTTGGGCTGGCATCCACGCCCCGTTATTAAGGGCTACTTCATATCTCTGTATTGCTGCGCCTCCGTTATTAGATGGCGGCGACCAGTGTAGCGTAACCTGGCCCACACCCGGCGTAATCCTAAGGCCTAAAGGCATACTTGGCACATTTATAGTTGGCTGTGCCTGCGGGGTTCTAAAGGTAATTGATTGGCTCTGATATGCCGCGCTTACTTGCCCCGGCCTGCGGGCGATTGATCTAACATGATAGACGGTATTGGGCCGCAACCCGCTTACAGCGCTACTAAAGCTATTACTTGCCCCTGTTGCGCGAATCTCTCTTGCATTGACCTCGTTGTCGCTACGAATCCAGAAGCCGCGCATATTTATGTTTACGCCGTTGGGGTTTACTGTCCCGTGGAGTGTGACAGAATTACTTGTTAGGTTGCTGTGGGATACTGTAAGAGATGGGGTGGCGTTAAATGGCATAAGTAAATCGTATGGGTGGAAGATATCGTACTCCAGCAAATCGTCTTCCAGCCAATAACTGGCACATATTTCGGGCAAATCATCGTAAAAAAATATTTCATAAGGCGACTCAAAATCTTCTAGCCATTCTAACCCATCAAAGTCGAATACCATAAGAGATTCGTCATC
>WRAN01000028.1 GCA_009780185.1 Defluviitaleaceae bacterium
AAATTGAACCAGCGCCCCCTGGATAGGCCTACCATTGCCATCAACCACAGTAACATTTATACCGGCTTGCGCAGGCGGTGGAGTAGGCGGCTGATTTGGCGATTCAATAGTAGCGGAAGTACTAGCATGAGTACCAGCCCCGACAGAATTAACAGCCCTAACCCTAAACGTATGCGTTCCAGGCAATAAATTATTAACAGTATGACTTGTCATGCTTTGCACTTGCACCCATGCTCCATTGTTGTGAGATACTTCATATCTCGTTATTGTAGCGCCGCCATTACTTATAGGTGCAGACCAAGTAAGGGCAACCACATTATTGCCTGGAAACGCATTAAGGTTTTGCGGCACACCCGGCACTGTTGCCGCAGCGACAATAGTCGCCGTTGTGCTTGCATATGCCCCTGCACCTGTTGAGTTTACGGCTCTTACCCTAAACGTATGCGTTCCATACGGCAGATTATTAAAGGTATGATTAAGAGACAGCACTCCTTGCACTGTTGTCCACGAGCCGCCGTTATGTGACACCTCATATCTAATCAGGCTTGCGCCTCCGTTGTTTAGCGGTGCCTGCCAGGTTAGCGTAACGTTTCGTCCGCTGACAGATGGGTTAAGGCTGCGGGGTGCACCCGGCACATTTGCCCGTGCTGTAAATACTCTTTCGGCACTCAGCCCTGAACCTTGAACCCCTGCGTTTCTGGCAAAGGCTCTAACATGATAGGTAGTCCCTGGTTGTAAATTAAGGATTGTGCGAGAGAACGGACTGGTCGGGCTGTTTGCAAGATACTCTCGGTGAGTTGATTCATTGGCTGCGCGAATCCAAAAACCTCTAGCGTTTATTGCTGCGCCTCCGGTATTAATTATTTCTCCTTCTAGGGCAACAGAGGTGCTTGTTATGTTGTTTGATATTATAGGCGCTAAGCTAACTGTTGGTGCACTCAAAGTTATTGGAGATGCTGTTATGCTTGACTGTACACTTGCGCCTACTGAGTTTACTGCCCTTACTCTAAAGGTTTGTGACCCGCTGGATAGATTAGTAAAGGTATGTGATAATCCACCCGTTGCAGTTATCCACGAGCCATTGTTAAGGGATACTTCATATCTTATTATTGCCGCACCGCCATTATTAAGCGGTGCTGACCAGTTTAGGGTAACCTGATTTACACCGGATATTGTCCAGAGACTACGAGGTGCCTCTGGTACCATTGCCCTTGTTGTAAATACTATTTCGTTGCTTAGTCCTGAGCCTTGTACTACGCCGTTTCTCGCCGCGGCTCGGACGTGATAGGTGGTATTTGGAAGAAGATTGTTAAATGTATAGGAAAACGCCCCTGATAGACTTATCCATCGTTCGGTATGGGCAGATTGACCAGCTCTGCGAATCCAAAAGCCCCGTGCGGTTATCGGCGAGCCTCCGTCACTTATTATGCTTCCTGTAAGGCGGACAGACGTGCTTGTTATATCGACTGGGTTTATATGGGATAAGCTTACCGATGGCGCGCTCACCGGTCTTGTTGAGCCAGTTGTACTTGCGGGAAGGCCGGCACCTGCTGAATTTACCGCCCTAACACGAAAGCTATGTGTTACGTTTGGCGCCAATCCATTTACGGTATGTGATGTACTTGTCACGCCTTGCACTGTTGTCCATGAGCCATTGTTGACAGACACTTCATATCTTGATATCGGGCCTCCTGGCGCAGACCAAGTTAGAGTAACAGAGCCTGCGCCCTGCGTTGTCCTCAGGTTTATTGGCGCACCGGGCACAGTTAGCGGTGGTGCCAGGGTTGTCACAGGAATTGCTGGGCTTTGCCATGATCCTGATTGCCCGACTGTTCTTGCAACAGCGCGGACATGATATAGTGTACCCGCCAAAAGATTGCTTGCCGTACCGGTAAATACACCTGCTGGGTTTACACTACCTGCTGGCACCTCTCTATGGCCGGTATGACCGTCTTGGCGGACCCAAAATCCGCGAAAGGTTACGGTCATGCCGGTGGTGTTGGATAAAATCCCGGTAAGATTGGCAGTGGTCTGGCCTACGGTTCCCCTCGATACTGTTAATGTTGGGGAGCTTAATGGCATTATACCAATGCCATCAAAAGAAAGAATGGCATCGTCCTCGAGCCATTCTTCTTCTACATAAGGAAAATCTTCAAAAAATAGAGGAGTCTCACCGTCAAACTCTAAATCATCCATCTCTGGAAATCCGCGTTCTGCCCAAAATGTCGGGTGCGGGTCTGCCAGCACAAAAAGCTCTGTCAAGGTCATTCCGGATTCTCTCAGCTCCAGAAAGTCCCATAAACTTCTGCCCAATGCTCTAAATAGATGATACTCCCAAAAGGATAAATAGTCATTATAATTTATCAATCTACCGTGCGTCATGTAGTATTCTTCTTCAACAGGGCAGGCCCATGTCACCATGCCGAATAACTCATCAGACATCCTTTGAATTTCTAGCTCACTGTCATCAGGCCAGGGTTCAGTGCCAGGGAGTAAATCATCTATATTTGAAAAGCCATCAAATGGAATTCCTATATCGCAGCCTTGTTTATACCATAAGTCACTTACAGGGTCATAGTACATGCCATATGACCGATAGAAATACATATTCCGTTCTGCGCTAAACCACATGTTCCATATTCTTTCAACCCTGACACCTGGGGCGGTGAATGACATCAACTCATCAATAGTCATGCCTGATGGCATAAATATCTCGGTGTTTTCCAATGACATTTCAAGCCCTCTAAAAACATTAAACCACCATTCTTCATTTGTGTTCCAGGTTGGCGGTGTCCAGTGCACTTCCTCAGAAAACGCTTCAAATGTCCCATGGATTCCATCCCACGGCTCATCAGAAAATGGTAGTTCCCACCATAGAAGAATATCATGCTCAATAATATCTAACCACAGGCCAACATCTTCGCAAAACCACAGCCCTTGCTCTCTCATGGCTATAAACTCATCCAACCATAGTCCTGATGCCCGATAAGAGTTATATTCTTCTACGCGGATGTAATCCGCCTGCTCCAGAAACCTGCCATGAGTCTCCCAGTATGTTCCTTCTTCCTTATTGCCAAACCACCGGACGTCTCCATCTCGCTCGAATCTATAGCCACTGCCAAATGACTCTGTTGGCAGCTCGTGGTCTTGGGTTTCGGCTGAATCATCCTCCAATCCAGAATTGGGGATGTCCGCTAAGCTGTTTCCCAGCTCATCATAGATGGTAGCCACTGAACCGGTTATCCAGCCGCTAAACGCTCCTGTGCTTATTGCGCTTCCTAGGGATAGCACAAACAACAGAACCATCACAATATATATGACTTTCTTTGCTGTGTTTTTCATCTTATCCTCCCTGTTTTATGATAACATACTTGAAGTAAATAAAATGGAAATAAATATTCAATTTATCAATAATTGGCTTGTATTATTTTGCTGATTAACATATAATAAAGAAAATGAAACAGGGCCCCTGCCGTTATTGGCTGTAGTAGAAAGGACGTTTAACTACTACAGCCAACGGCAGAGACAAAAAATAGAAATCTGTGCGATAAAAGCGAGGAGTTGTAGAATACTGTGGCGCTAAGCAACTCTTATCGCGTACATAGAATAATATAA
>WRAN01000029.1 GCA_009780185.1 Defluviitaleaceae bacterium
AGGCGAAGAAGTAATATGATTTACATCTTCGGTTTCTTTCAGTGTATATGACATACTCCTCCTCCATTTTCTCTATTAATTAATCCCTGCTGCGATTATTGCAAGCCGCTCATCCAACAAACCTAAGGCTTTTGACTTAATGCGATAATATGCCGGTTGTGATACCTGAGTCCCAGCCTTGGAAAGCCGTGCCAATATCTCCTTAAGGTCGGCAGGCTCTTTTTTTGTCATGTACGTGTGGTGGATAACAGCGTACATTTTTTGCCCCATATCTTTGTTGTTATACTCAAACAGCGTTTTGGTTAGACTTTCGATGAATTTCAGTTTAGCATCGGACTTTTCAAGCTTGGCAATTTTTCTCCACAGCATGTAGCGGTAGTTACTAATAATTCCTTCCGCGATAGGCGGTCTACAATGATTCTTACATAATGCAGTCATTGGCATGAGCCTCCTTCCTGTTTTTTAACGCAAAAAGGCCCACCCGGTTATGCCGAGGTGGGCCTCATGCGCTCTTGTGCGCACTTGATTACAATTTCTCACAGTGACATCCTACACTATTATGAGTTGGCTGTCAATTGCGTTTTTTTATCACTTGCTTTCCCACACCCGCAAGTGATTCTTATGAGCTTACGGCCTCAGCCTGTACATGGGCTTCAAGCACCGTACTCATTTCCGGTGTCATTTCAATCCCCCATAATACTTGCTTTAGAACCTGCTGTGCATCGTTCATCTTTGCAAAATATACATCTCTTGATTTACATGCCTTTACGCCGACTTTCTTAACCACCGCATTACGGATTTCCTCAACACTGTCAATTTTTTTTGGACATAGGTAAGCATAGTAAAGAATCCAGTAATAAACCTCGCCATTAGGGTGGCCTTCTCTTATAATATTTACTGCCCTGTCTACAGCATCAAGGATTAGCTGTGTACGCTTTAGCGTGCGAGCATGGGCCTCTAGTTTTGTACCATTAATTTCAGCCCCGGCTTGATACACAGTGTCAAGATATGTCCCAATATCCATTTCATACTCAGATTCAAAGTTTTCCATATGTTGTTCAGCTGACATTTTCAGCGTTAGCCTAAATGTTCTATAATCTTTAAGCAAACGCTTTATATTGTGATATCTCTGGTCGGTGGCGGGTGTACCAGTGGCTTTGATTGGTTTTTTAGCCATGCTTCTCATCCTTCCTGTTAATCGCGACTTGTATTCTTATGCAATAATTTTAAAACGCTAGTGTGGTATAGGTTCATAGAAGTCACAGAGGATTGAAGCCGCTGTTCCTCTTCCACCTGTGTTACCATGGAATTTATAGCTCTTAGGATTTTGGCAATATAGCTTGGTTGTAGCCTCATTAATGAGCCATGGCTGTCTTTCTTTCTTATGCTCACAATGTCGGCATGTGCCGCAGTTTTCGCCATTTTTGATGCGCTGATAATACCGCTTCAACTGCTCTGCTTCTTGACGGCTCTGTTGCTCTCTCCGTTGTTTTTCCAAATCGGCAAGAACATCTTCGACAGCACCCATAATTTGACCGGAGTTAGGCCAGTATCCTTTGCGGTCTTTGGCGATAAAACGTATTACTGCTTCATGTAGGATTTCCGGCTCGACATCACAAAACAGTTCAAGCCACGAGGCTTCCAATGCGTCCCATTCACTGTTATCAAAGTTGCGAGACTGGGTAGGGTATTCAACCCTTAACCGGAGATGGGCCCTAGTTATTGTGCGGTATAGCTCGGCAAACTGCGCATCAGAAATTAGGGATTTTCTCATGATTCGATTTCTTGCAGTTGCTACATGGTATATATTGCTGTCTATGATGTTTGGATCAGAGATGGTATTGGCTGGAACAAGGGCAGCTTGGTTTTCATTATTTGAAGACGCATCTAGGTCAATTATCTGTGAATTGTGCTGCATATGCGTCTGCCCTCCTAATCCGATCAATATTTATATTTAGCCGTCCTTCCTGCGGGGTGTTATATCCTTGTTTGCGGTGATATGGCTGGTTATGCTGGCCCTGATATTCTTGGCCCTGTGTGATGATGTGCGGATCCTGGTGAACATTGGAATACTTATCCTTCCATCGCTCATCTTTAAGCCATGTGGCAGGATGCGGGATGTACTGTTCCTTGGTATTTTTCGCTATCCAGTATGCTTTTGCCGCTTCTAACCCTGTCATAATTTCAATCATTTTGGTTTCATCAGGTGCAATCGTTTCCCACGCCTTTATTGCCGGTGCCTTCCCTACTTTTTTTGGGTACTCTTCCCAAAATATATCGAATAACTCAGTAGTTGAGGCCATCGTGTTGCCTTCTACATCATCCGGCTGGTGTTTGTCATTAGGCATTATCCTTGTTGCTTCCTGTGTTGGCAGTGCGGTAGTGTCTAGCCCAGGTCGTGGTTGTGAAGTGGCGCAGGCACTCTCCTCGGTTGTGCATAGGTTTGTATGTTTTAAGTCAGTATCGCTCGTATCAGTCTTTTTTATATTAGTCTCATTAGAGGGCAGATTTGAACCATCCGGTTGGGGCAAGCTGGCCTGTTCGGATGGGTCAAATTGGTCTGTCCGGTTTTCTGGTCTAACCGGATAGGTCAAATTGGTCTGTCCAGAAGAAGCCTGCAATATTGATTCCCCAATGGTGAATAAGAATATTTTGTTTGGCCTATTCAAACCCTGGCGCTCTTGCTCCAGTAAGCCATATTCCATAAGAACCTTCATGCCTCTTTTAACCGACGTAACAGAAATACCGATTGCTTCAGCAAGTTTTTCTTGGGTAAATACGAGATAAACTTCCCCTTTCTCGTTTACCCAATCATCATTTTTTCTGCTTTTGCTTAACTCCATCCTGTCAAGTAAAACGGAATACAGGGTGCGTGCGTCATTGGTTAGATTCATAAACTCGCCTTCAAAAAGAAATTTCGGTAGTTTATAGAACCGTTGTCGGTCTATGTCACTCTTATTGACACGCCTTTTATCCATCGTTCACCCCCCTTAATCCCTGACGGTAGATGGCATAAGTAGAAGAACAGTCTTTTTGGTTCAGATTACGTGCTTTTTCTGCCTGCTTGAAGCTCGAAGAGACTCATATAACCGATAGCATTGGCTTTAACGCATATCGCCTCTGGATCATCGCTCTCACTGCCAAGAATATCGTGAATAAAGAGGGGCTTTAGCACTTTTCCTGTATCTACAATGTAATCTTTCATCAGTAGAGCCCCGCCGCCCATAAACACAGTCCGATCTTCCTCTAGGTCAAATCCCTTTGCTGCTATCTCTGCCACCATGCGGTTTGCATGTGCCTGAGCTGCGGAGTGTATCAAGGCAATGCGCTTCTCGGAATAATCGGCAAGTGCGGCCTTATCCTTTTTCAGAATATCTTCTATGATGATGTCTTTAATGTTGTTACGACCCGAAGCACGTACCTGGCTATTGATGCTTTCAAACAGTGGCATGATACCCCAGTAAAGAGAAGTGCAGCGGGTCGCATCGGGGACGAAATTATCCATTTGCAAGCAATCAACTGTGTAGCCGCCGATGTCTACTATGTTGACAATCCTTGAACCTTGTAATCTATCCGCTACTGTAAATGCGGCTGCATA
>WRAN01000030.1 GCA_009780185.1 Defluviitaleaceae bacterium
AAAGCGCTCTACCTAAAGATAACAAGCCAAGCCCGACAGACGAAAAACTCTCCTTGCCAATGAAAAAATATTGGCGCGGAGAGTATTTCGTCTGTCTTTGTCATTGTGGTAGTTATTGCTGGGGTTGTGGGGGCGTTCCTTTTAAAGATCGAAAGTGTTACTTTTCTGGTTTTGACCAAAGTATCGGAGCACATTGAGGCTTGTCAACTTATCTGTTTGATTTACTGCTGTTTTCTGTGGTTATATATCGTACCCTTTTATACACCTATAAGTCAGGGCTTTTGGCGGGTTTTAGCAATTACTTATTGAGGCCAATATACATACACAGCCGAGTTATCTCTATCCCAGCGCACTTCTGCGCCGAAGGTTTCGGATATATAGCGGGCTGGTACGAAAGTGCGGTTGTTTATTATTACAGGCATACCCATGCCGTCAGGTAGTGGTTGGTTGACTACAATGGAAACTGTAATGTCATCCTTAGTCATATACCCGGTACGGGTTGAGCGGCTCCAGGTTACTTCTGCGCCTAATGCTTCTGCGATTATACGCAAGGGGACATGGGCTCTATTGCCTGCTATGAAGGGTTCTGCGTCACCGATTAGAGTTGTGCCTTCGTGATTTGTGTAATATAGGCTTCCTATTACGAAGCGCAACAGGATTATTGGAGTATCATCCTCGATTTCATCATCTTCGCTGGCAGGGATTGGAGAGGGGGAGGGTGTTGGAGCTGTTTGTGGAGAAGGTTGTGGGGTTGATTCTTGAGGCTCTTCTTCAGACTCTTGCCCTGACCCTGTGTTATTGCTGGCGGGAGGCCTGGATGTCGGAAGTGGCGAAGGCCTGAAATATTCTTCCGCAATGCGTTCCAAGTCACCAATTGTTAATATCAGATCATTGAAAGGGTGAACACTTTCCAGAACTGTTTCTGGGCCTGAATCAGGGGGGGCGGTACGATATATAGCTTGAAATGATGACTCTAAAACCATTGGAAGGTGGCCAAAGCCAAAACGCTCAAAGTTATGCAAAAAGAAAATCAGTTCCTCACCATACTCAAGGGGATTAAAAAAGTCATAAGGAATAACTATGATGCTATTACTATAATCTTCCTGGGCTAGATATATTATATCCCCAACTTCTCCGCTGCCCATAAAAACTTCTAAAACCTCAAGACGATGGACTACATGAGGTAATACAAACAACTCTTCTTCAAGTTCACTAAGAGGGCGTCCTGATAATGAAGTATTCACCATCTTAACCTCATAATTTAAAACTCTGGCTCTTACTATATCAGTTGCTCCATGTGCAAGCTCATCAATACTTTGGCGCTCCCAGATATCACCTACTTCAATAGGCGCAAGCTCGTGTTCATTTTCCATGCTACCTGATAGTGCAATATCTGTAAATATATCGATTGCTGATTGATATGGCTCAACTGCCTCAGCATTTTCGATTTCACTAGTGCATGCGACTGTCATAATCAGTAAAATAGCCATGACACACACAAGAAACAAACGTTTTTTCATTATTCACCTCAGCTTTATTTTATGGGCATGCCAACAATAATCACTCTAATCATAAATCATCTCAACGCTCTCAACATCATACTGCGTTGGCCTGCGCTGGTCATTTCTATTTCTGTTAGTATTCATAATACTGCTGTTAGGCTCTCCTCTATTAGGGTTATCAGCCAGGCCCAGGGTGTGCCCAAGTTCATGAACCATTACACTTGTTATTACATTTTGAAGGGTGAAGCCATTAATTTCTGCATGATCATTTATAGTACGCATGTTCAATATTATGGTAATCCTATTAAGCTCGCTACCTCCTTCAACCGTTGGCCATCCACGATGCAGTCCATACCATGTTCTATTCATCACTGGATGCACTATAACCAGATTATTTGTGTCATTTGATAGATAGAAACTAACCGGAGCACGACTCACATTCCAACTACTGACACCATTAACTCCAACTCCAATTCCTGTGCCCCAATTGATTATCTCTGCGGCCGTCATGCTTACATGGTCGTCATCTTCTAACGTAAAATCTACTTCGTTTCTATCCGCATGATACCAAACTGGTACATTGTCTATCTCGAAATGACTAAGTGGTATTGCAGTAGAACGCTGCCACCATATATCAAGGTGGCGCGTCGAGTCAGTATTCGACTCCCACCAAGCATTAATAGTAACATTCGAATTAGGAGCAAAGACAGTCTGGCCCGCTTGCATCAAACCAGAATCAGGCACAAACCACCCCGTTAATCGTTGCCCGAAAGTTCGCCCTGCTCTTATTGGTTGGGGCGGTATTACTAAAGGATAACCTGATGTAATCTGCATTGTTGCTCCCCCTGGGGGCATTATACCTCCGTTGGGATTAAATGTAACTGTAATCCTCCATCTTGCATAGAAGGTTCTGTCATTTCTTATTATCTCTCGGTGGTCTACTTCGGTATCCCTGCCCGTTAAAGTAGAATACCAGCCAATAAAAACATGCCCTGCTCTTGTCGGTATAGGCAACGTACCCACTGCGGCATTTACCTCAACCTGCCTTCTTGACTGGTCAGCTGATAATACGCCGCCATTGGCGTTAAAGGTAACTGTATGCGCCCTAACCCAATGTGCATGAAGCGTCCTATGCCCGTTAAATGTAAACATGCCTGTTATTAAGTTAGTGTTGGCTGCTTCTATCGACTGATACTCCAACGATTCGACTTCCCATGCTCTATTTTCGGGTATATCTTCTTCAAAATCACTAGCATATAAATTCTCAGCAAATATGCTTTCATCTAGGGATGATATCCCTTGTGGCGTTCCATCCCATCCAAGAAATGCATGGCCAGTCCTGGTTGGTGTAGGCAGTAATCTTGTTGTGCCGGATGGCTCGGTTATAGGCGATAGAGCATTACCGCCATGCGTGTTAAAAGTTATTGTTGTATTCCACCGCGCCCAGTAGGTTATCGCACCATGTACAATGGTGTTGGCTGTAACTTGCGTTCCGCCTGTTTGAGATGTAAACCAGCCTCCAAAGGTGTGATTTGCTCTGGATGGGCTTGGGGGTAATGCTCCTACTATGTTACCTACCCGCACTTCTCTGGTTGTGCCTCCTATACCGCCATTAGCGTTAAAGGTCACGGTCACTGGCGGGCCGGATGGTGGTGCTTGAGTCCTAAAATGCCCTGCTGGGCTTTGATGCGTGCCCGTAATGCCGCTTGCTCTTGCAACCGCACGGACGTAGAAGTTTGTATTTGGGGTTAAATCGGTTATCGTTATCTCAAATGTATTGCTGCTTGTATTTACTATTACTTCCTGGTGTGTAGCTTGGTTATCTCTGCGGAACCAGAAGCCTCGCATTGTTATGTTAGCGCCGTTGGGGGTTACTGTCCCGACTAGAGTGGCAGTACTGCTTGTTATATTGCGTATGCTTAGCGTCAAACTTGGATGATTTGCCGGCGGCGGGGTTTGAGGTGGTGGCGTTTGTGTGTTTGGCGGCAG
>WRAN01000031.1 GCA_009780185.1 Defluviitaleaceae bacterium
GCACCGAAAATATTGATCGGAGCGGCTACCGCAAATAGGGTAAAGGCCAGAGCCATGGCTAGCACCCTTTTACAAATGTTACTGTTTTTCATAGGAAAACCTCCTTAAAATAAAAGTGGCGCGTTCTAACACTATGTTAAGGAACGCGCCGAAATCTCGTTGGTGGTCGACTTATTGCGACCACAACGGCTTAAAATTATTAAAGCATATTCCCATATTATTTCATAACATGAGCTTAATGCCCTCTGTATGGCTACTATTTTCGCAACTTACGGCAAATGCTTTTTATTTTGCTGTATCCATTGGCAGCACCCGTTGCGTTGCCTTCGGATACACACATCCTCACAACTGTCCTGCCATTATCGTAGCGAACATCTACTGACAGGGTGTAGCCATAATCTTTCGCCGCTCGACGCCTAAAGCTGGTGCCTTGATCAACCCATAGAACAGGAAGAAACTGCTTTTTGATGATGCTCCATACCTCGTCCGAAGGCTTGGCAACGCTTATCGTCACGCCATTCCATGCAGCATTTGCCCTCATCCTAATAAAAATCGTTCCGGCAATTAACAGGACAAAGCCCAAGGCAATAATAACAAGTACACCTTCCACTTGAACTCACCCCTTTGTTAAATCAATGTCTTCTGTTAAATACTTATACTCCAAGGCTTCACTGTGTTCTTTGTAAAGTTCATAAGCATCAAGATAGTTCTCGGCTTCGATTTTAGCGACCGCAGGCAGTATCATTTCTTGATACAACACCTTATATATCTCGCTTCTTTCAGGGATATTGTCAATTGCCGCCACAATTTGGGGTGCAACCCGATAATATTGTTCAACCACTTCAGGATGATTGATTTTCACAAAATTATCCCTTAATCGCCGCAGCAACGTAAGTTCAGCGCAATCGTCATCGAATACATCCTGCATAACCTCCATACAGGCTGTCGTTAGATAGCAACCGCCTTCACTAGCTTTTTTCTTATAATTGATGCATTGATCGTAGCCATAACTACAACACGTGTTATCAATGGTCGTCCGAGATATTGTCTTCCTATCTACATCACAATACGCATCAGTTCCTGAATATCCGCCTCCCTTGAAGTACGGGCACTGTGGCATAATAATCCCTCTTTTCTATTAATAAATGCCTTTCCAACCGAACAATTTGGCATCTTTCTCCATTTTAGAAACAATGGAATACCAGCTTGTTTGTTCAATTGGTATTTGGCTATTCTCTGCTTCCAACTGCGGATAGTCCTGCGCAGGGTCTAAATAAATGAGCATACTTCTTACATACTCAGCGTCATCCATCTCCTCTGTGTCATTATCTACTGCGTTATCCGATACTATCATTTCGATTTGCTTATTGACATACTCGGCAGTTACCAATCCGTGGCTCTTGAAAGCCAGATTAGGAACACAAATCAGCGAAATAACAACTGCTTCTTGCGTCATAGAGGAAAGTATTGATTCTCGGAACGATTGCGAGTCTTCAATAAGTTCCATATACAGACGAATAAAGGACTCTGTCTTTCTAGTATCCTGCCTTGCAAAGCCGCCATTTTCAATAACGCGGAACGCATATTCGCTTGCACGTCGTATTCTTTCGTCTGTAGCTTGAGCTACAGCCTGTGCAATGTGTGGTGGGTATGCCGGAGGCTTCATTTGAGGTTGTGGAGAAGCTCTTTCTTGATAACTTCTTAATATATCGGAGTTATTTGCCTTTGACCTTTTGACCACAACTAAAACGATTACTGCCAAAACTGAGATGATTATAAACCAGCCCATTATATAAGCCCTCCCTAATATGACCGTTGCAACTACCGTTGCTTACGGACAAGCATGATCTCTAATGCGTCAGGGGGATTATACCTATAATTTATAGGAGTGTCAAGACAAATTTCGCAATATTTCCTATTAATAATGTGTTTTTGACAGACTCGCTGACACTACACCCTATAATTTATGGGAGTATCTCATAGATTGGCAGGTGAGCTGATAATGTTTATAGGGGAAAGGTTAGCAGACCTCCGCAAAGACAGAGGACTGCGCCAAAAAGAACTTGCTGATAAACTGGGGGTCAAAGAGAAGACCATCTCGGCTTATGAAAACGACATAACAGCACCAAGTGACCGGGTGCAGGAGGAGATAGCTCGTCTCTTTGATATTTCGCTTGATTATCTTCACGGACTGATAAACGAGGAGGTAACGTACAACCGGGAGTGGTACGTTGCCTTGCCTAGAGGCTGTCCAACCGGACTGAAAAAGGAGCTCGAAGAATATCTGGAGTTCTTATTGTATAAACATAAAATAAGGAAAAAATAAAACCAGGCTATCCCATTGCCTCGCTGGTAGCCTGGCTTTATTTTGTTGCCAATTCCCAATTATTACTTCTTTCAGTTTTATTTTATAAACAGCTCCACTTCCCCACCCCCCCTACGGGTAGACACAGCGGAGGGAATAGCCTCTAAACCTTGTCCCAGTGCCGCCGGCTAGATGGACTGATGCACGCCCTAGCCATGGTGGAGCCGCCATTATGTCAGAAAATAGACTTGAAGCCCACCAGCTCGAGGCGCTATTGGTCAAGTTGCCGCCAAACGTACCAGAATCAGGGATGAACCAACCGCCCGTGACAGTGGCGAACCTACTCGACCTCGCCACTGTCTCAACAGGGTGGTTTGGTGACGTTTCGGGTTATGGTCTACAAGGTAGTTCTCTTGATGATACCTGGTCTACGGCATCGTTATCAACTGGAGGAAGTATGTCTCGTGTATTCGTAAATCCTTTATCTGTAGCGACTGCTCCAGCCGGGCACCATAAGTTCAATGGCTTCTCCCTCCGCTGTGTCTACCCGTAGGGGGTGGGGAGGCGCTAAGGCCGCTGAGCCGTAATTAAGCCTCTGTTGGCGGGCTAGATTTTAACGCGTTGCTTGCTGCCGGTAGGTACAGGCATTAGACGGTAGCCAAGAGCATCCATAACTGAATCTACAGTTTCATAGGATGGGTTGCCGTCTTTAGTAAGACTGGTATACAAGTTTGCGCGATTAAGGCCGGCTTTTTTGGATACGCCCATCATACCCTGAGCGCGAGCGACAACACCAAGCGCAGCATATACTTCTTGTGGGTCGCCAGACTCAAAGGCGATTTCCAGGTAATCACTAATGTCCTCTTGGGTTTTTAGGTAATCAGCGGTGTCCCA